>NZ_JALJRX010000010.1:0-63555 GCF_024519495.1 Stenotrophomonas sp. Ste96
TCCTGCGCCGGCTGGGCACCTACAGCCGGAAGAACAAGCTGTACTTCGCATTCCGAGAACTTGGCAAGGCCGTCCGAACGCTGTTCTTGCTGCGCTACATTGATGACAACGAGATCCGCAAAACGATCCATGCTGCGACCAACAAGAGCGAGGAATACAACGGCTTCGTGAAATGGGTGTTCTTTGGCAGCCAGGGGATCATCGCTGAGAACGTCCAACACGAGCAGCGCAAGATCATCAAGTACAGCCAGCTGGTGGCCAACATGATCATCCTCCACAACGTGGAAGGCATGAGCCGGACCTTGGCCGAGATGAGGAAGGAGGGGATTGAACTGACGCCCGAGATCCTGGCCGGCCTGTCGCCTTATCGGACCAGCCACATCAATCGCTTCGGCGATTACCACCTGGATCTTGAAAGGGAAGTGGCGCCGCTGAGCTACACAGCCAAGGTGCTTGAACAGACCCCATAGATGGGGAGAGCCTGCCCGAGAGACGAGCAATCAACCTTGAAATTCAGTCGCTTAGGCAGCTTTTGGCCCTGTACGTAATGATTCCCTGCCGACCCTCTACAGGGCGCGCTCTGCCTTGTACGCTGCCGGAATGATCGAACGCCGGGCCACGCACTTGGAAGACTGGGTGAAGGCAGCCGATTACCTGCAGGTCTGTTTCGAAATGGTTGCCACGGAGGATCCTCATCAGCTGCGGGATGACTGCCTGGATGCCTGCAAGCGGATCGTTTGTCGAGCTCGAGACCTGATCAGGCAGGCCGACCCGGGCGCCCTGGAAACTTGGCATTTGCACACGCTCTGCCTCTTCGACAGACACTGCGTCCCCGTCACAGATCGATCTGCGCGATTTGACCAGATCCAGTCACAGGTCGTGCGGTCGACGGAACGTAGTGCTGTAATCACCAACACCCTCATGATGTGTCGGGAGGCTTGCATTGATCCGCCTGCACGAACCGCGGCACCGCAGGTAGCGGTGACCCGCCCCTTGAGGGCGGTGGAGACACCCGGCCGCAACGACGCGTGCGGGTGCGGATCGGGTAACAAGTACAAGAAGTGCCATGGGGCTGCCAACCCGCCATCCGCGCAGTAACAGAACCGGCGTGGTCTTCCCGGCCATCACTCGGCCCTTGCCGTCCCGACTTCATCTGGGCGACGATCCACTCGCCAAGGGGGCGCCCATGATCAGCCGAGTTCGCCGTGCACCACGCGAGGCAGCGAGGCTGCCGAAAAAGCAACGCCATTACCCCATTGAATGGCGTTCGGTTCTGGGCAGGGCATGGTCCAGATCGGGCAGGGGGGGGCGGCGGTGTTCGCGCTCCTGTACCAGGCCTGCCTGCTGTTGGATCTGCTGGACAGCGGGGATTTCTTCTATCTGGTCGTGATGGTGACGCTACCGTTCTCTCTGGTGGCCTTCGCAGCCGCCGACGCCCTGCAGGCTCCGCTTGGGCTCTCGTTCGAGACGCTCAACTTGGTAGCCTGGGCGTTTCTGGGCGTCTTCGGGCTTGTTGAGTTCTATGTGATCGCGACCTGTCTGATCAAGGCATTCTGGCATTGCTGCACCGGCACGGTGCAACGGCGCAGGAAGCTCTCAAAGGCCCGGCGCTTCGCCACTTCGTGCTGACGATCATGCGTAGCGACCTGCAACGGCTGGAGCAGCTTGAGCGATGTCCCCGGCATCGACTGCGGTGCGGAGCCCACCTGGTCGGTAGTGATCGCGTTGTCGATGTCAACGACACGCTTGGCGGATGGCGCCCGCTGTTCAGCGCCTGCGCTGCCCCCTCGCTCCCCACTTCGTTCCGTGGTTGGAATCGCGCGCACTTGCACTGACAGATTTCGCCGCCTCGTACACACAAGGAAGCACCCACAGTGACTGAATTCTCAACGACGGTCGTGCAGTACTGGGTAGCTGCTGCTGCACAGCGGGCAGCAGCTACCCAGTGCGCCGGGGCTTACCGCCTTCGTCAATCCCGGGCTGGATGTGCAGCGGCGCGCGATGATCCTGGAGACCGGCGACGGCAGCGTACATGCGGCGCTCACCCCGGAAGTTGCCGCGGCTGCGAAGCTCACGCCGCATCCCGCCACCCCCGTTTCGCCAGCAACCCTGCGCGAGGCCCTGCACAGTGGCGGCATCCGCCTGCATGCGCCCGATCTGGTGTACTACGCCAGCCCCGGCGCCGTGGCAAAGATGATGCTGAAGCCCGGCATTGAGGTGCGTCAGCTGGGTCCCGACGACGCGAAGGCGTTCGAGCACTTCACACGCCAGGCCTCCGAGCAGGACCAGGAAGATGCCTACGTGGAGCTCGATCACTGGTCTGTATTCGGAGCCTTCGGTGGGGGAGAACTGCTGGCAGCTGCCAGCATGTATCCGTGGGGCGGCGCGGCGATTGCGGACATGGGGGTGCTGACCTTGCCACGCGCACGCGGCACGGGCTTGGGGCGCGCATTGGTGGGTGCGCTGCGCGCCAACGCGGAGGAGCGTGATCACCAGCTGCAGTATCGCTGCCAGCATGACAATCACGCCTCCATCGCGCTGGCCCGCTCGAGCGGCTTGGTGCGCTATGGCACCTGGGAAGTCGCCCACGAATCGTGAGCACGTTGTTGGCCGCGCCCATCCGCGGCCAGTTCATGTGAATGCGTTAGCTGCCTGTTGGGTAATGGAAGACTTCATGACTGTATTGAACGTAGCGGTGATTGGCGGTGGCAACATCGGTGCGAGCCTGGCGTATGACTGCGCGCTCCGTGACTGCCTTGGGAAGGGAAGCGGAACTACGTCGAGAGGCAGACCAGCAAAAGACGGCGTATCATCGATTTCGCATAATGTATATTATGTAAAACAGCTGGCGGCTGCGGCGAGGTACCACGCGGGCCTCCTCAATCTACCGCTGGCCGTGCTCTAAATTGATGTCCTCTTGTTCCCACATAGGTCCCCTATTTGAATTCAAAGGCTTTTGCTCGCCACAACGTTACCAGTTCCAACGCACGCCCACCTTGCCGTCCCAAGCATCAAACGCACGGTCAAAGCTGCGCTGGTAGCCGATGTTCGCGTAGAGGCTGGTCGAAGCGCCCAACTGCCAGGTCGCCCCGGCGTTGAGCTGCCACCACGTGCCTTTCAGATTGGCTTCGAATGGCACGTAGCCCTCCGCCGAGGAGAACTCGGTCACCGGTTGGCCACGGAACTCATGCCAGCCATTGAGCCGCAGCCATCCGGTGAACAACCGCCGGATGCCGTCATGCGTGGGCTCCAGGGTCCAGGTGTTGGCCCATCGCAGGCCCAGACGGGCAGCGAGCGAGTCCATATTGCTGAACCGGATCAGCGCGGCGGGGTCGCGGTTGTGGTCCCGGTCGATCCGCTGATAAATCACCTGCAGCTGCGGCTCGATGATTTCATCTTCATCCTCCTTATCGATCTGGAACGGATAGCCTCCTTCCAGCGATGCCCCCCAGCCGAAACTGTCGCGCTCCAGCAGAATGCCGTTGCTCGACCTGGATTTGCCTTTGCCCCACGTCCCCTGCCAGACCGCATCCAGATACTGGCCTTCGTCCCAGTAGCGCGTCCAATAGAGGCCAAGTGAAGTGCCCTTGACCTGGTTGCGGCCGGCCAGCGTGCCATCGAAATGCGTCACATCGCTGCGCATCCTGCCCTGCCCCAGATACAGGCCAGCGTGGTCGCGCTTTCCGTCGTCATGCTCCACCGCATAGACATCCGCGCCGGCCTGGATGGCCAGAATGTCGTAGTCGTAGCGCGGGCTGCCACCGTAGATGCCGCGTCGGCTGCCTTCCACGTCACCGTTCTCGCCGATCACGCGCACCCAGCCGCCGTTGAAATACGCATCCCCGCGCAGGTCGGCGCGTTGACGCAGCTGCTCCTGCTCCCCTACCCGCTCGTGCAGGTTGCCGAGCGTGGCCCAGCCGTAGCGCAGGCCCATCGCCGGCAACGCGGTGTAGAGCGACACCTCGCTGCGGTACTCCGGTATGGGTGCCGGCTGCGGCACATACGGGTCCGGCTCTGGCGGCGCCGGTGACGGCGTCGGCAGCGGAGGTGGCTCGGGCGGTGTCGGATCCGGATCCGGCGGGGTCGGTCCCGGCGGCGGATCCGGGGGTGGAGGTGGCGGCGGAGGTGGAGGCGGCGGTGCGGGACACGGGGGCGAAGGCGCAACCGGACCGTTGCAGTCAATCGACGAACGCAGGAACCAGTCCTGCCCGTCGCCGGCGGCATAGCCGCCGCGGTGCAGCCGATACGCATACGGACCGGCCAGCACCGGCGCGCCGGTGAAGAAGGTATCCGGTGCGGTGGTTCCACCATCGAGCGCGGTCACCACGCGGATGCCGTCACCAAAGGTCAGCGCACCAGGGCCATCGGTATTGTGGATGTCCAGGCGGGTGCTGCCACTGGCGCTGCCGCCCTGTATGACCAGTTGGTCACTGGGCGAGCCATCGCTGTCCAGATAGGTGTTGAGTGCGATCACGCTGCCTGCGCCGCCGGCATACGAGGTGGTGTAAAGGAACTTGTAGTCGTTCGCACCGGCAGGCGGCAGGAACTCGATGCGCCCGTCATTGCGCACCCACTGCGACACCGTCGAGTTCTGCGGGATGCTCCAGGTGCTGCTGGCTTCAATGCCGGCATTACTCAGGTTCCAGGCAGCCCCGGTCCAGTGGCTGGCGGCCTGCAGCGTGATGTTGGCCTGTGCCGCAGAGTCCGCGCCGGCATCGCCCTGGAGCGTGCTGTTGGACGCGACCAGGTCCAGCAGGGTTGCTTCACCGGTGGCGCCGATGTCGGCAGCCCACAGCAGGTAGTCGTCCCCGCGGACCGTGGCGTCCTGCACGGTGGCACTCAACGGCCCATAAGCATAAAAGGCCGTTTGTTCGGTCATGAGCGAGCCACCGCGCATGCTGAACACGTTTTCCCAGCCATTGGACTGGTTCGCGGAGAGGACGCCATAAGCGGCGCCGGTGGCGATCACACTGGTGTTGGTGAGATGGACCTCGTTGTTGTCGGTGACCTGGGTGGGGCTGCCAAAATTGCGCATATAGATGGCGTCAGCGCCGCCGCTGTTGCGGACGGTCGAGTCGACAACGAAAACCTGCGCATTCCCATACGTGCCGATACCCACCGACCCCGCGCCGGACGTTTCGATGGTGTCGCCGGTCAGGTTGACCACACTGGCCAATGCACTGTTGGCGCCGGCATAGATGCCATAGCTCCCGGCCACCGGGTTGCTCCAGAGGGTGCCCGTGCTGTTGAGGGTGCCCGTGCCAACCACCGCCCCGCCTCTGACGGAGGTGCCCGAGGCAGTGCCGAAGATGGCATCCACACCCGCCATGCTGGTGCCAACCGTAAATGCATAGCGCTGAGCGTTGGTTGGCGAGGTAATGCTAATGCGGCTTGCGCCGGTCAGGTTGACGGTAGAGTTTTCGGCGACCCACACGCCGATGCCCACGCGAGGCCCGGTGACCAGGAAATTGCTCAGGCTCGCGCTGCCGCCCCGCTGCGCAACCAGACCGGTACCTGCCGTGCCGGTGGTGGCGGTGAAGTTCGCCGTAATGCCGTCCAGCACCTGGGTATTGCTGCCGCTATCCACTGTGACGCCGATGGAGTTGGCGCCATTGAAGGTCAGCGAGAGCGGGCTGTTGATCTCCAGCTGCCCGCCGCCGTACAGATAAACGCCCATGGCCCCAGACTGCTGGAAGGTGAACTGGTTGGTGCCGCTGAGCACCGCCTTGGCCGTCGGGCCTTGGACGCCCAGCCCGAACGAGTTGCCTGTCCTGCCGATATACAGGCGATTGAATCCGCTCAACTCTACCCGCGCGGTACCGTCGACGCCGATGCCGTTGCCCTGCGTGCCCGAGGAGAGCGCAGGATCGTTGTAGCGCATGTTGGCCATCTGGATCAGGCCCGCCGTGCCACCGGCCAGCTTGCCGATGCCCGCGCTGGTGACATTCCCAGCAAAGACAGACACCGTGCCACCGTCGGCATACAGCGCCTGCCCTCTTCCGCTGACCCGCAGGTTGATGCCGCGGGGCGCAGAAATCACGCCGCTGGTCGCGTGCAGGGAGAGCGCATTGGACAGGACCGAAATCGCGCCCGGGGTGGCAAGCGGCGAGTTCATGTCCAGCAGCACGTCACCGCCATTGGCCCGCACGCCATCATTGTTGCCGGTATCGATCGTGGTGTTCCCCACGACCGTAGTCGTGCCGGACGTCGCGGTAACCGTGCTGTTGACCGTGCCGGGGCCGACCACCGCCTGAGCAATCGCGACAGCCGGAGCGACGAGGACGCCAGCCAACACTGCCCCGATGGACTGATACAGACGTCGCCTGCGCGTGTTCATGGTGACTTCTTGTCCCGTGAGCGGGGCGCCTGGCTCACGGGCGCCTGGGCAACTGCGGCCAGCCTTTTCTTGTGGGGAACTCGGACGGACCTACCGCCCGGGCCCTTTTGATGCGCCATCCATGATCTTCTCGACCATCGCGTCAATATTGAAGCTGGCCGACGGCTGCCGCGGCGGGATGAGCAATAGTCGCGCGGGCCAAATGCGGGCGAAACCGCAAATGTACTTAGATTCGCTCGGTATTTTCAGCGGACGCTAATGCGATTGTTCGGCACGACCGCCAATCTTGAGCCGCTTTACGGCGAACACCCCACCTATCATCAGGTCACCATTCTCCATGATGGTGGTGATCCCACCCAGGGCATTCCAACGACGACTGTCATCAGGGAACGCCCAACGCGACTTGATCTCGCCCGTCGACCAGTCCAGGCCGACATACTGATAAACGCCCTTGTCCTTGTCCTTGTGCGCTGCGTACAGCAGCCCTGTGGGTGCCGAGACGACCGGCACCATGATGTCGGTGTTGTCGACCTCATGGTTGATCCAGCCCTTCTCGAACGCGTCTTTGTCCGGGTTCCAGATGAACTTCTGTATGCCCATCGGCGCCGGCCGGGTGATGCCCCCGGTAAACGCATTGCCTGGGCCGGCCGGAAGCGGCTTTGGATATGTGCTGTTGAGGAATGCAACGCCGTAGCCGAGCACATTCGGGGACGGCTCGATGGTCATCTGGCTGATGTCAATCCGGATCTGGTCGGCGATGCGGTTGGATTGCGTTCCGGGCTTCTGCTTGAAGCCTGCCGGAATCGCGTCCCGCCAGAACGCCACCGCGTTGCTGCCGGTTTCAGCGGCATCGGCAATCACGATGAGCTTGTCCGGGTCGCTGCCGAACCCCATCAACGTCGGGGTGGTGCCCGAACCCCGGGAAATCGCGCCCATCGCCAATGCCTTTTCGCCGGGCATGGAATCGTAGGGAGACGACCATGCCCCGTCCTTCTCATCGGTGGACAGCGTCGTTCCGTTCCAGATCACCTTGTTCATGTGCTTCTCGGTGACCACATAGATGCCGTTGTTTTCATCGATCACGATGCTGTTGTCTACCGCCTCGCCATTGAACGTCACCGACGCCTTCACATTCAGATCCCGGTCCAGCACGATCAAGGCACCCGGGGCGGCTGCAGCCAGGAAGCCGTCGTAGGTCATGTTCAACCCGATGATGCGGGTCACCGACTTGGCGACGTCTGCGGGCAGGCCCTTGGCGACATCGGCGGTCTTGACGATCCGCGGCGGGTCACCGACCACGTTGCCATCGGTTGTCTTCAGCACGTGGGTGCCACCGTAGACGCAGTAGTGATTGCCGTCTCGATCAAACAGGTTGTAGACCCCGTTGATGCCACTTTCCATATTGAGACCAGCGGCGCCGAGGCCCTTCAGTGCGCCGAGGATCTTAGTCTCGTCCTTGGTACGGTAAGCGGCATCGAGCTGCGTCAGTGCGGCATCAAGCGCGGCCGGTGTCGCCATCGCGGCGGACGCTTCAAATCCCGGGTAAGGAAGCAGCCCTCCCACGGCCTCGAAGGCATCACCGGTCACCCGGATCTTCTGCACTCCCACCGCACCGCTGGCAAAGGCGATCACCTCCCCGCCTACGCGCTTCAGGGTGGGATTGGAGGTCACCAGGGTGGGCACGGTCGCCACATCCGCCGCGGTGAGGTTTCGGCTACCCACAGGCCCGGCGATCAGCACGGAATCGGTGGCCGCTGGATTGAAGTGGGAGGTCGGGTAGACACTGTCCGCCAGCCACGGATTCGGCGGAGGCATATTGGGCGGTGTTGCCGCCGGCTTGACGGCTGGGGGGGAGGCCTCGGCCGCCGAGGTACGGTTCTCGCTCGTGGTCTCTCGGCTGCACGCAGGAAGCACCAGTGAAATCACCACAGCGAAATACACAGTCGGAGCTACATCCCAGATCCTGGTCGCCATCTGCGATTCCCTGAACGGCCTCGGTGGATGCCAGTCTCTGCGCGCCAAACCGCCACCACCACCGCAAAGGCACTGTGGGCCGACCGGTACTTCTACTTAGCAAAGCCCAGGGGGGGGCTAAGCGGACCGCTTTCGGCCAGAAGCTGACCTCCGCACTACCCCTGGTAACGAGCCCTAATCCCCTGCCCCCCATGTCCGCTCTCTGCCAAGAGCAGTCGTTGCGAAACGTAAACCGAAGGTGGGCCTAGTCGAGCTTTGTCGAGAAATCCAGATCACCCTTTGACACTTCAGCAATGGCAGTCTCGGTTCCAGCCGGTAGTGACACTCTCATCCCGAACCTAAGCTGCCTCTACTTCGCTGAATATCTGGAGCGGAATCCGCACCAGTAGCAAATTGCAAAGCGGGCACCCGCTGCATCCGGCGATACCGCCCGGGCAGTGGCGTTATCTGCTGGTCGGCGAGAAGTTCTGAGCTCCGCGCGTCTTTCGCCACTGGATCCACGCGACCGCGGCGACGAAGAAGACGCTGCACAGGTAACTGCCTTCTGGCCCTTGCGCGCCACCGGTCAGGGTGTCGAGGCCTTGCGGGCGCAGCGCCACCAGCAGCGCCGGCAAGTGCGTATCGATGCCGGTGACGGGCAGTTCGAAGCCGGTGGCGAGCAACCAGTTCCACCCCGCGTGCCAGCCCATCACGCCCCAGATATTGCCGGTCCGCAGCGCCCAGGCGCAGGCGAACAGCGAGAACAGGAACGTGCCGAGCATGACCCGGAGCGGCTGGTGCGGACTGAAATGCAGGAAGCAGAAAACGAGCGATACCAGCAGCACTGCCACCGTGACATTGGTCTTGCGCGCCACCACGGACAGCATCCAACCGCGGAAGATGACTTCCTCCACGCTCGCCTGGAACATGAAACCCAATAGCAGTAGACCGATGTGCAGCAGGCTGACGGGCGACCGCCAGGCCTGCCCCAAGCCCGCCGCCTGCATGCCGCCAGCCATCCAGATCGCGACTACGACCAGCGCGATCGTGCCGAATCCAACGGCCAGTCCGCGCAGGAAGGTTTTCAGCGGTGCCGGACCGGTCAGTCCGATACTCGCCAGCGAGCGCCCTTCAACGAAGCGTACCCAGGCGAGCACGGCCGCCAGCGTCGGCGCGAAGCCGATCCACAGCAGCGCATACAAGCCAGCGAGACCGATCGGATCGCCGCCCGGCGTCGACCAATGCTGTGACTGCATCCACCCGTCCAGCGCGATCACCGGCACCGCGTTGAACAGGATCATCAGGATCGGCGTCAGCCAGGCCCAGGGCAGCCAGCCGCGGGCCGGATCGGGCGAATACAGCGCAACGGAGGTCATGCAGGGCACCAGGTCGACGTGATCGTCGCTGCAAGGTGCCGTCCGCGCGCGGGCGTGGCAACCGGTTTGCGACCAAGCCACAGAAGCCGCCGACGAATCTCCCGGATCGCCGACGAAATGGCGCTGAGTCGTCGCCCGTGGTGTCCGCTTTTGAAAAAGCTGAGAGCGGCGGCCCGTGTGAACTACCGCACCCATCCCAACTGGGAAGACGAACTCCTCAAGCTCACAGGGACCAAGGCGTCGACATCACGCTGGACGTGGCTGGCGATGACGGCATCAACCGGTCCGTGCTCGCCACGAAGGCTGGGGGCAAGATCGCCCAGATTGGTTTCCTTGGGCGCTTTCGGGAGGCGGGTGATCAGGGTTTCCTGATTTGGAACAGTTCCGCGCGGGTCACTCTCTTCCCGCGCCTTTCGGCGAACCTGGACTGGCCTGGTCACGCCATATCCGCTTCCAGCCACAAGCAGACAAAGACGGCAGCCTGGGATTACTTCCGGCATTCGTCTCGACTCCGCAGCCGGATCATCCTAGCTGCTCAATCACGCTAGAGGATAGCCGATGTGTCGCAGTGCGCTGTGGGCGGTGTTGCTTCTGGTCGTACCGTTGGGTGCCTACGCGTCTGCACCGAAGGCGCAGGCCTGCGAGGACGACGCATCACCCGCTTTACGCGGATCGCAGTGCGCCTCTGTCGATGTGCCACTGCGCCATGCTGACCCATCAGGCGAGCACATATCGTTGTTTCTGCGGCGCATACCGGCCAGCGCCGATCATGCCAGACGAGGCGAAGTCTGGCTGCTCTCCGGCGGTCCTAGTGAGTCAGGGGCATCCCTGTATCCCTTGATCCAGACCTACCAGCGTGCATTTCCCGGATTCGATCTTGTGATTCCCGACCACCGGGGCACAGGCCGATCTTCGCGGATCTGTCCCGTCCAGGAATCACCTGAAAGCCCGGAAGGCAGGGGGCTGGCAGGAACGGAATGGGGACCCTGCATCGGCACTATGTACGCCAACCTGCAGCGGACGTCGGCCTTCTCCATTACCGAGGCCGCGCAGGACCTTGGCGTCCTGATGTCAGACGCGGATCGCGGCGGCCAGGTGCTGCTGTATGGCGTTTCTTACGGCACCCAACTGGCGCTGCGCGCGCTCCAGGTCAACGACCTTCAGGTGGATGGCCTCATTCTTGACGGACTGGTGCCGCCGGAAACCACTGAAAGGTTCGATCTCAGCCGGCGCACAGCGCTTGTTGACCAGGTAGGCCGGGAGAGCATGGATGAAGGCAGCCTCGAGCGCTATCGAACGCTGCTGGCGGCGAAGGATGCTGCTTGGCAGAAAGAGGTGCCGGGCGGCGATGTGCGTCGATTTTTCGCCGCGCTGCTGAGCTTCCCTTCGCTGCGCGATCGAATCCCGAGGATCGTGCAGCATCTTTCCGCTGGTGATGACCGCTCGCTGGTCGCCACGGCAAAAGACTGGAACATTGCGCTGGCGCAACTGGGACAGGGTGGAAACAACCAACCGGCCTTGCCGCTGGTGATGCTCATAGCCGCCTCGGAGAACAACGCTCGTCCGGAGCTGAGCCTGGCCACTGTCAATGAAGAGGCCAAGCACGCGCTGTTCGTCAGCCCCATTCCCGGCCTGCTGGTGAATGGCAGTGTTCCGCGCTACCCACGTGATGCATGGTTCGGAAAGAGTCCGCGCACCCTTCCGCGAACCCTGGTGATGCAGGGGAGCCTTGACCCGAATACCGCGTACGCCGGCGCCGTAGAACACGCTGCCACGCTGGCTGGGTCGGGGCCTGTCACGTTCCACACGGTGGACCGCGGCGCCCATCTGCTCGCATTGGTGGCTCCACGTTGCTTTGTAGCGGCTGTCGACAGCTTCATTGACGGTGCCAGGGTGAGCGAACACTGTGCAGAACCCGCGTCAGAGTGATGGCCAGGCAGACCAATGTGCCTGGACAGGAGCGCTGCCGCGGAAGCGCTCCCGGTAGTCGCCCGGCGCCACTCCCAGCAGACGAAGGAAGGCACGAAGGGGCTGCAGGTCCTCGTAGCCGTCACGATCCTTTGCGTCTCGTGTTCATGGATTTCGTTGCCCAAGCGTTCGCAGAGATTCCGCAGCTCAACAAGTAGTCATCCCGCGACGCGGTACGGTCGCCAGTCCCCTGCCCGCCTTGTGGCACGGGCCCACCAAACGGCCGCTGACCGAATCGCCCACATCACGATCCAGCAGGCCGTCCATGAGAGCCGGCAATCGGGGCCGCAATCGCCCCGGGAAGCTCATCCTCGGTCACTACCCCTTCAAAGCGCGGACGAGCAAACCAGTATCCCTGCATCAGCTCGATGCCGAGATCGGAAAGGCAGCGCGCCTCGTCAGCGGTTTCTATCCCCTCGGCGATCACGTCAATTGCCAGGGCTGCACACATGGACACCACACCGGCAACGATGGCGCGCCGTGAGGCGCTCTGGTCGATGCCGCGGATCAAGCCCATGTCCAGCTTGACCATGTCGGGCTGGAAGTCGGCCAGCAGGTTCAGGCCGGCAAAGCCGGCGCCAAAATCATCGATGGCCGTCTTGAAGCCGATGCGTTTGTACTCGGTGAGGATCTCGGCCAGCCACTTGCCGTCGTTGATCTGCTCGCCTTCAACGGTTTCGAAGATGATCCGCTCGACCGGAAAGTCGTGTCGTCGCGCAGCCTCCAGGGTGGAGCGGATGCACAGTTCGGGCCGGTAAATGGCGTTGGGCAGGAAGTTGATCGACAGATGCGAGGGCATCTTCAACCGGGCGGCGATCTCGATAGCCTTGGCACGGCATGCCTGGTCGAACACGTAACAGTTATCGGCGGTCACCCGGGACAGCACCGAGTTGGCCGGCTCGCCTGCCGGGCCGCGCACCAAGGCCTCATGGGCGAAGACCCGTCTTGTGCGCATATTGACGATGGGCTGGAACGCATAGCTGAACGCGAACGACAGCGGCTCGGCGTCACGACACAGCGCACATTGGGTACGCTTTTGGGCGGAGGGCATGCGCTGGGTTCCTGCACGCGATGGCGGGCGAGCATAGCCGATGCGTGTCAGGACGGCGTTGACGCCTGGGCGGTCACCCCACCGCGCTGCCGACTCCTGTGGGAAGTGTGGCCTTCACAGCTACCACGGCACCCCCAATGCAACTATGAGGGCCGCGACCTGCCCCCCATCGGTAACCTATGCCCCACCTTCGTCGTCTTTTTGGCCGTTGGCTGCGTCTGCGTCGTCTTGTCCGTTGGCGCTGGCGTGAGCGCCAGGCCTCGGCGCCGGCCATCGAGGCCACCGAGGGCCCCCTGCGCGCCGCGCTTTACAGCGTTGAACAGATGGAGGTGTACGGCCGCGCCCTTGCGCGCCAGCACCGGGTGCGGATGCGGCCTGGCGCAGAGCGCCTGCTCGATCGCCTGCAGGCCAACGAGCGTGTCCTGGAAGACGCCAACACGCTGCTCAGCAGCGTGGTGCGTGAACAGCGGCCGGTCACCCCCGCCGGGGAATGGCTGCTCGACAACTACTACCTGATCGAAGAACAGATCCAGACCGCGCGACGCCATCTGCCGCGCGGCTACAGCCGTCAGTTGCCTTCACTTGTCGCCGGCCCCTCGGCCGGCCTGCCCCGTGTGTATGAACTCTCGATGCAGGCCATCGCACACGGCGACGGTCGCATCGATGCCGATACCCTGGGCCGTTTCATCGCTTCCTACCAGTCGCTTGCTCCCCTGAGCCTGGGCGAACTCTGGGCCGTCCCCATCATGCTGCGCCTGGCCCTGCTCGAGAATCTGCGGCGCATGGCCGCCCGGGTGATGCGCGATGGCACGGACCGCAGCCTGGCGGCGCAATGGGCTGAGAACCTCAATCGCGCGGCGTCCGACACCCCGACCGAGGTGGTTCTGGTGGTGGCCGACATGGCCCGGTCCGAGCCGCCGTTGACCGGTGCGTTCATCGCCGAGCTGACCCGCTCGCTGCAGGGACGCGGCGGCGCGTGGGCGATGCCGGTCGCCTGGCTGGAACAGTGGGCCGCCGCGGCTGGCCAGCGCATCGATGAACTGGTCGCCGCCGAGGGGCAGCAGCAGGCGGCCGACCAGGTCTCCATCGGCAACAGCATCGGCAGCCTGCGCTTCCTCTCCACCATGGACTGGCGCACGTTCGTCGAAGAGATGAGTGTGGTCGAGCAGCGGCTGCGGGAAGACCCCATGGGGGTCTATGCGCAGATGGATTTCGGCACCCGCGACGCCTACCGCCACGTCGTGGAGAAGATCGCCCGCGGCAGCCGTGTCGCGGAAGAGCGCGTTGCCACGATTGCGCTGGACCTGGCACGGGCGGCTGTGCCGGTTGAAGGGCCGCGCACGCACGTAGGCTACTGGCTGGTCGGCGAAGGCCTGCCCGCCACCGTTGACGCCGTGGCCCAGGCAGCGCCGCGGCACCGCAAGGCACGGCAACTGGCGCATCGCGTGCCGCTTGCGCTGTACCTGCTGCCGATCATCCTGCTGGCGGTGCTGGCCACGGGTGGCCTCCTGGCCACCGGCGTTGGCTCGGCGCCCGTCTGGCTGGCCGCGCTGCTCGGGCTGCTGGTCTTCAGTGAGCTGGGCATCGTCCTGGTGAACTGGACCGCGACAGTGCTGGTCACGCCCAGGCCACTGCCCAAGCTCGATTTCAGCGAAGGCATCCCGGCCGCCTGCGCCACGGTCGTCGCGGTTCCGTCCATGCTCTCCAGCATCGATGGCATCGACGTGCTGGTCGAAGCGCTGGAGGTCCGCTTCCAGGCCAACCGCGATCCCCAGCTGCGCTTTGTGCTGCTGACGGACTTCCTCGACGCCGCAGAAGCCGAGATGCCGACGGACCACACTCTGGTTGCACACGCGGTGGAGCGGATCGAGGAGTTGAACGCTCGCTACGCGTCCGAACGCGGCGATCGCTTCTACCTGCTGCATCGCCCCCGGCAATGGAATCCGGGCGAAGGGGTGTGGATGGGCCACGAGCGCAAGCGCGGCAAGCTGGCCGCGCTCAATGCCCTGCTCCGCCATGGCGATGCGGCCGCGTTCATGCGCACCGTCGGTGACGTTGCGGCCCTGATCGGCGTCCGCTACGTCATTACCCTGGATGCGGACACCCAACTCCCGCGGGATGCGGCACGCGCGTTCGTCGCCACGCTGGCGCACCCGCTCAACCGCCCGCGCTTCGATCCTACGCTGCAACGCGTGGTGGAGGGTTACGGGATCCTGCAGCCCAGCGTCGGCACCAGCCTGGGCACGCGCCGCACCTCGCGCTTTGCCAGGATGTTCGGCAGCGAGCCGGGGATCGATCCGTACACGCGCATGGTGTCGGACGTCTATCAGGACCTGTTCGACGAAGGCTCGTTCGTGGGCAAGGGCATCTATGACGTTGAAGCCTTCGAGCATGCGCTCGAGGGACGCCTGCCCGAGAATCGCATCCTCAGCCATGACCTGCTGGAAGGGTGCTATGCACGCGCTGGCCTGGTCAGCGATGTGCGCCTGTACGAGGATTACCCCGAGCGTTACGTCGCCGACGCCAAGCGCCGTGCGCGCTGGATCCGTGGCGACTGGCAGCTGCTGCCATGGTTGCTGCCGTGGACACCGCGCCCGGGCTCGGCATGGGAACGCAACCGGCTGAGCCTGCTGTCGCGCGGCAAGTTGCTGGACAATCTGCGCCGGAGCCTGGTGCCGGTCGCCGCCCTGGCCTTGCTGGTCGCAGGCTGGCTGTATGCCGAAAACCCGGCGGCATGGACGGCGTGGGTGCTCGCGCTGTGGTTCGCGCCGCCGCTGATCGGCATGCTGCGCGATGCCCTGAGCGTTCCGGATGACACACCGCTCGAGGCGCACTACATCATGGTCGGCCGTGGCACGCTGCAGTCGTTGCTGCGCGCGTCCACCCAGATCGCCTGCCTGCCCTACGAGGCGCTGCTGGCCGGTGGCGCGATACTGCGCACGCTCTGGCGCATGGCCGTTACCCGCCGCCACCTGCTGCAATGGAACCCCTCCAGCGAGGTCGAGCGCCGCCTTGGCGGCGACCGCGGCGCGGAATGGCGGGTGATGGCACCGGGGTCGCTGCTGGCGCTCGTGCTGGTGGGGCTCGTGGCCAGCGTGCATCCGCAGGCACTGCCTGTCGCCCTGCCCTTGCTGCTGGCGTGGACCTTCGCGCCCGCATTGATGGCATGGCTGGGCCGGCCGCCGGCCGCGAGCGTGGCCGAGCTTTCCGTGACGCAGCGGGCCTTCCTGGGCCGGCTGGCCCGGCGTACCTGGTCCTTCTTCCAGGCCTGGGTACGCGAGCAGGATCATTGGCTGCCGCCGGACAACATCCAGGAGCATCCCTCGCTGGTGGTGGCGCGGCGCACCTCGCCGACCAACATCGGCCTGTCGCTGTTGGCCAACCTGTCGGCGTGGGATTTCGGCTGGCTGCAGCAGGATGCGGTCGCCGAACGTACCGCCCTCACGTTCGATACGCTGGACAAGCTGCCGCGCCACCGCGGCCACTTCCTGAACTGGTATGACACCGAAACCCTGGCGCCGCTGCCGCCGCGCTACGTCTCCACCGTGGACAGCGGCAACCTTGCCGGCCACCTGCTGACGCTGCGCCAGGGCCTGCTCGCGCTGGTGGACGCGCCGGTGCTGGCGCCGCACACGTTCGATGGCCTGGCCGATACGCTGGGCGTGCTGGAAGAGGAACGCCAGCGCCATCGTCCCGACGACGCGCACGTGGGCCAGGCACTCAACCACCTTCGCCAGCGCCTGGCATCAACGCGTACCGACCGCCCACGTGGCACGGCCCAGCTGCTCGCCCGGTTGCAGGAGCTGGCCGGCCTGGCCGATGCCGTACTGGCACAGTGGCCGGCACCGCCATCGCCCGAACAGGGTGAGCTGCACTGGCCGGCGCTGTTCGCCGCCGAATGCCATGCTGCCCGGGCATCGCTCGCCAGCATCCCTGCCGATGCCAACGCAGCCGACGAGACGCCGGTACCCAGCCTGCGCCAGCTCGCCGAGCTGACCGGCACGGTCGGCGCGGAGGCGCGCGCGCGCATCGAGCAGCTGCAGGCCCTCGCGCACCGCGCCGGGCAGTTCTCGCTGATGGAATACGGGTTCCTGTTCTACCGTACCCGCAACCTGCTCTCGATCGGGTACAACGTCGACGACCACCGCCTCGACAACAGCTTCTACGACCTGCTGGCCTCCGAAGCGCGTCTGTGCGCCTTCGTCGCCATCGCCCAGGGCCAGCTGGCGCAGGAGAGCTGGTTCGCGCTCGGCCGGATGCTCACCGAGGTCAACGGCACCCCGACGCTGCTGTCATGGAGTGGCTCGATGTTCGAGTACCTCATGCCGCAACTGGTGATGCCCAGCTATCCGGACACGCTGCTCGACCAGACCGCGCGGCATGCGGTGGAGGCGCAGATCGTCTACGGCCGTACGTTGAACCTGCCGTGGGGCGTGTCAGAGTCCGGCTACAACGCCGTCGATGCACGCCTGAACTACCAGTACCGCGCGTTCGGCGTGCCGGGGCTAGGTCTCAAGCGCGGCCTGGGCCAGGATCGGGTCATCGCGCCCTATGCCAGCATGATGGCGCTGATGGTGGCGCCGGAGGCGGCGTGCCAGAACCTCCAGGCCATGGAAGAACTGGGCTTCTCCGGGCGCTTTGGCATGTACGAAGCAGTCGACTACACCCCCGCCCGCGTGCCACCGGGGCAGGATCACGTTCTGCTGCGTTCGTTCATGGCCCACCACCAGGGCATGGGCCTGCTCTCGCTGGATTACCTGTTGCGCGACCAGCCGATGCAGCGCCGCTTCGTGGCCGATGTCGAGTTCCAGGCCACCTTGTTGCTGCTGCAGGAGCGCATACCGCGCATCGGCGTGTTCCATCCCCATGAGGTGGAAGCCCTGGGCGAGCACTCGGCCATGGCCGAGCACGAGACGGCCCTGCGCGTCCTGCGCGACCCGGGTGGCCCGCGCCCGGAGGTGCAGCTGCTCTCCAACGGGCGCTACCACGGCATGCTCACCCATGCCGGCGGCGGCTACAGTCGCCATGGCGACCTCTCGCTCACCCGTTGGCGCGAAGACGGCACCACCGATGCCTGGGGGTCGTTCTGCTACCTGCGCGACGTGGACAGCGGCGAGTTCTGGTCTGCCGCCTATCAGCCCACCTGCGTGCCGGTGGACAATTACGAGGCGATCTTCTCTGACGCCAAGGCCGAATTCCGCGGTGCGCGCCGCGGTTGCGAGAGCCACCTGCAGGTGGCCATCTCCGCCGAGGACGACATCGAGCTCAGGCGCCTGCGCCTGACCAACCGCAGCCGTCGCCAGCGCACGGTGGAGATCACCACCTACGCCGAAGTGGTGCTGGCACCCGCAGCCTCCGACGACGCACACCCGGCCTTCAGCAATCTCTTCGTCCAGAGCGAGATCCTGGCTGCCAAGCAGGCCCTGCTATGCACGCGCCGCCCACGTTCGCACGACGAAGTGCCGCCGTGGATGTTCCATCTGGTTGCGGTGCATGACGCAGAGGTAGTGTCGATCTCCTACGAAACCGACCGTGCGCGCTTCCTGGGTCGTGGCAACACGCCGCGGACGCCGCAGGCCTTGACCATCGATACCGACCTCTCCGGTACGGACGGCTCCGTGCTCGACCCGATCGTGGCCATCCGCGTCCGCGTCGTGCTTGAGCCCGAACAGACCGTCCAGCTGGACATGGTCTATGGCATCGGCGCCGACCGCGCCGGTTGCGAGGCACTCGTGGACAAATACCGTGATCGCCGGCTGGCCGACCGCGTCTTCGATCTGGCCTGGACGCACAGCCAGGTGGTGCGCCGGCAGATCAATGCGAGCCAGGCCGAGGCGTCGCTGTACGAGCGCCTGGCCAGCCACGTGCTGTATTCCAATGCGCTCCTGCGCGCAGGTGCCAGCGTCCTGCAACAGAACCAGCGAGGCCAATCCGGGCTGTGGGGGCATGCCATCTCGGGCGATCTGCCGATCGTCCTGCTCAAGGTCACCGACGCGGAGAACGTTGAACTGGTCAGGCAACTGGTGCAGGCCCATGCCTATTGGCGCCAGAAGGGGCTCAACACCGACCTGGTGATCTGGAACGACAGCAAGGCCGGCTATCGCCAGGAACTGCAGGACCAGATTCTGGGCATGGTCGCCGCCAGCTCGGAGACCGGCCTGCTCGATCGCCCTGGCGGCATCTTCGTACGGCCCGTGCAGAACATGAGTCACGAAGACCGCGTTCTGTTGCAGGCAGTGGCACGGGTGGTGATCAGCGACGAGGACGGTACGCTGGCCGCACAGGTGGGGCGTCAGCCCCTGCCCGTCCGCCGGATCCCGGCCCTGGTGCCACAGGTGGAGCAGCAGGAGCTGACACTGTCGATGGAGGCAACGCCCGGGCTGCCCGTGGTTGCCGACCTCGGACCCGAACCCGGCATGCCCCCCGGCGCCGGGCACGACGAAGAGCTGGACGACCCGTGGCCCTTCCTTCCGTACCGCGGCACCGGCCGATTCGACAACGGAACCGGCAGCTTCAGCGAGGACGGCCGCGAATACGTCGTGGTGGTGCGCGAAGGCGCCCCGACGCCCGCGCCCTGGGCCAACGTGATCGCCAACGCCCGCCTGGGCACCGTCGTCAGCGAGAGCGCACCGGGCTACACGTGGTTCGAGAACGCACACGAATTCCGCCTGACGCCCTGGCTCAACGATCCGGTGTCCGACACCGGCGGTGAAGCCTTCTACGTGCGCGACGAGGACACCGGCCGCGTCTGGTCGCCGATGCCGCTCCCGTGCCGGGGCATCGGCGCGTACCGTACGCGCCATGGATTCGGCTACACGGTCTATGAGCATATCGAGGACGGCATCGTCAGCGAGTTGTGGGTATTCGTCGACGTCACCGCCCCACTGAAGTTCTCGGTCCTGCGGTTGCACAACCTGTCGGGCAGGACACGGCGGCTGTCGGCCATCGGCTACGTTGAGTGGGTCATGGGTGACCTGCGTCCAAAATCACGCATGCATGTGCTCACCGAACGCGACCCGCAGAGCGGCGCGCTGCTGGCGCGCAACACCTACAACACCGACTTCGGCGGCCGCATGGCCTTCTTCGACACCGATGCCGAAGGCTGCGGCTGGACCTGTGATCGCCTGGAGTTCATCGGGCGCAACGGCGGCCTGCACGCACCGGCGGCGCTGCGGCGCGAACGTCTGGATGGACGGATCGGCGCGGGCCTGGATCCCTGCGCGGCGATCCAGGTGCCACTGGAACTGGCACCGGGCGACCGCAGTGAAACGACGTTCCGCCTCGGCGCGGGGCGCGACCGCGAGGAAACGCTCGCGCTGGCACGAAGCCGCCAGGGCAATCATGAGGCCATCGATGCACTGGACGCGGTGCGCATCCACTGGCGCAATGTGCTGGCCACGGTGCAGGTACGTACGCCGGACCCGGCGCTGGACGCACTGGCCAATGGCTGGCTCGTGTATCAGACCCTGGGCTGCCGCTACCTGGCGCGCAGTGGGTACTACCAGTCGGGCGGCGCGTTCGGCTTCCGCGACCAGCTGCAGGACGCGCTGGCCCTGATCCACACGCGCCCGGACCTGACCCGCGAGCACCTGCTGCTTTGTGCGGCACACCAGTTCGCCGAAGGCGATGTGATGCACTGGTGGCACCCCCCGCAAGGTCGCGGCGTGCGTACCCGCTGCTCCGACGATTACCTCTGGCTGCCTCAGGGCGCATGCCGCTACCTGGAGGTCACCGGCGACGCCAGCGCGCTGGACGAAGTGGTCGGTTTCATCGAAGGGCGCGCGGTGACACCGGAAGAGGAAGGGTATTACGACATGCCGACCCCATCGGTGCAGCGCGGCACACTGTATGCGCACTGCATTGTCGCGCTCGAGCGCGGCTGCCGCTTGCTGGGCGAGCGCGGCCTTCCGCTGATGGGAACCGGCGACTGGAACGACGGCATGAACCGCGTCGGCGACCAGCAGCGCGGCGAAAGTGTGTGGCTGGGATTCTTCCTGCATGACACGCTGCGCCGCTTCATCGTGCTGGCGAACGCGCGCGGCGATGACGCCCGTGCGCAGTGGTGCCAGGAGCAGGCCGACCGCCTGCGCCAGAACCTGGAACACCACGCCTGGGATGGGGCGTGGTATCGCCGCGCCTGGTTCGACAACGGCGCCACCTTGGGTTCGTCACAGAACGACGAGTGCCGCATCGATTCCATCTCGCAGAGCTGGTCGGTGCTGTCAGGCGTCGCCGCGCCGGAGCGTGCCTCGCAGGCGCTGGATTCGCTGTACACGCATCTGGTGCGCAAGGACGCCAAGCTGATCCAGCTCCTCGATCCGCCCTTCGACCAGACCACGGAAGACCCCGGTTACATTCGGGGTTACGTACCGGGGGTGCGCGAGAATGGCGGTCAGTACACCCACGCGGCCGTGTGGGCGGCGATGGCATTCGCGCAGCAGGGAGATGCGGTGCGTGCCTGGGAGCTGGCCGGCATGATCAATCCCCTCAACCACACGCTGGACCCGGCGGCGGTCCAGACCTACCGCGTCGAACCTTACGTATTGGCCGCCGATGTATACGCCGTGTCGCCGCACGTCGGCCGCGGCGGCTGGACGTGGTACACCGGGTCGGCCGGTTGGATGTACCGCCTGCTGGTGGAATCCCTGCTTGGCATCCGTCGCGAAGGCGATCGTCTGTCGCTGGCGCCGTGCCTGCCCGATCATTGGCCGTCATTCGAACTGAGCTACCGCTTCGGCCGCAGCCTGTATGAGTTCGAGGTGACCCGCACGGCGCAGGGTGAACCCACCCTGCATGTGGATGGCGTCCTGCAGCCGGACCTCACCGTCCTGCTCCGCGATGACGGCCATTACTACCGCGTTGTGCTCGACCTGGGCGCGCCCCCGGGATGAACGTGCGCGCCGAAATCCAGGTGCAGCTTGATGCGCTGGCCGACCAACTGGACCACTGGATGGCGCGCGTGCGCCACCCGGCGCAGTTCTGGCCGCAGTTTGAGCAGCTGACTGGCGAGATCCTCGACCAATGCGCGAACACGGAGAGGGACCACGCGCGTGCATGTATACAGGCCATGCTCGAACGCCACGCACTGGATCTCCCTTCCTGGCACCAGCGGGACGACACGCTCCCGCCGGGGACGCCGGGAGCGTGATGGCGCGAACGATCACGGCGCCCCGCCGGATGGCGTCGTCGCATTGCCCTCCTTCCAGCGCCACCGGCCGGGCAATGGCGCCTCGCCACACTGCCCAGCCACTCAGCGCCGCCTACACCGCCTCGACCTCCATCGCTGCCCCACCCCGCCGCTGCTCACGCCGGCGATGCACCCAGTAGTACAGCGTCGGCAGCACCAGCAGGGTCAGCAGCATCGCCGACAGCAGCCCACCAATCACCACCACCGCGAGTGGCTTCTGGGTCTCGGCGCCGATCGCGTGCGAGGTGGCCATCGGCAGCAAGCCAAACATCGCCAACAGCGCCGTCATCAGCACCGTGCGCAGGCGCTGCAGTGCGCCCTGCACCACGGCGTCGTAGAGCGCCATGCCCTGCTCGCGCAGCTGGCCGAACCGGGTCAGCATGATCACGCCGTTGAGCACCGCTTGCCCGAACAAGGCGATGAAGCCGATCGCCGCCGAGACCGACAGCGGAATACCGGTCAGCCACAGCGCCAGGATGCCGCCGATCATCGCCAGCGGTACGTTCGCCAGGATCAGGGCGGCACTGGTGACGTCCTTGAAGGCATCGAACAGCAGCACGAAGATGATCAGTACCGAGAGCGGCACGACCCAACCCAGACGGGCCATGGCGCGCTGCTGGTTCTCGAACTCGCCGGACCAGTCGATCCGGTAGCCCTCCGGCAGATCGATGGTCGCGTCGACCTGCCGGCGCATGTCGGCCACCACGCTGCCCATGTCGCGCCCGGCGATGAAGATGCTCACGGCTTTGACGCGCTGGGCGTTCTCACGCGAGATGTTGATCGCGCCGCTGGCCATGGTGAAGTCCGCCACATCCCCCAGCGTCACGGTCTGGCCGGAGGCCGTGCCCACCGGCACGGTGCGCAGGCGCTGCAGGTCGCGGTCGGCATCGGACAGGCGCAGGCTGATCGGGAACTGGCGCTCGCCTTCCCACAGCTGGCCGACCTCGCGGCCGCCGATGGCGGTCTCGATCACGGCATCGATGTCCTGCACGTTCAGGCCGTAGCGCGCCGCACGGTCGCGATCGATATCGATGCGCAGCTGCGGCAGGCTGCCGTCGCGGTCGATGAAGGCGCTCTCCACGCCGTCTACGTGTTTGACCTGCGCCAGGATCGCCTGGGCCTGGTCGGTCAGCACCTCCAGGTTCTCGCCGCTGACCTTGATCACCACCTGGCCTTTGATCTGCGAAATGCTCTCCAGGATGTTGTCGCGCACCGGCTGCGAGATCGAGAATTCGGGGCCGGGAATGCGCTCTTCCAGGAGGCGCTGCATCTGCGCCACCAGCTCGCGTTTGTCGATCTTCCGGGTCCACTCGGAGTCGGGCTTCAGCGCCACCAGTGCTTCGATCTGGTTGGCACCCTTGGCATCGGAGCCATCCTCCGGGCGGCCGAGCTTGGCCACCACGGTGGAGACCTCCGGGAGGGTCCGCACCAGGTCGCGGATGCGTCGGGACTGCGCCTGCGCCTCGGCCAGGCTGGTGCTGGGGTCCAGCGTGGCAGTCAGCCAGATCGAGCCCTCATCCAGCTCGGGCAGGAACTCCGAGCCCAGCCGCGTGCCCAGGGCCAGTGTCACCACCAACATCGCCACCGCGGCCAGCACGACCGCCCGGGGGCGCGCCATCGCGCCTTCCAGCCAGGGGCGGTACCAGCCGACCAGCCGGTTCATCACCGGGTTCTCGCCTTTCAGGCGCTCGCGGCGCAGCCACCAGAAACACAGCAGTGGCACCACGGTGAGCGCCAGGATCAACGCGCCGATCAGGGCAGACGTCACCGAATAGGCCATCGGTGCGAACATCCGGCCTTCCTGCCGCTGCAGGGTGAAGATCGGGATGTGCGCGGCAATGATGATCAGCATCGAGAAGAAGGTCGGCCGCCCGACCTCCGACGCCGCGGACAGCACGGTGGCCATGCGCTCGCGCCGGGTGCTGCCGGCCGGCATTGTCGACAGGCGTGAGACGATGTGCTCGGTCACGATCACCGCACCATCGATGATGATGCCGAAGTCCATCGCGCCCAACGAGAGCAGGTTGGCCGGCACGCCCCACAAGTGCAGGCCGAGGAAGGTGGACAGCAGCGCCAACGGCATCATCGCCGCCACGATCAGCGCCGCGCGGGCGTTGTAGAGGAACAGCCACAGCACCAGGAACACCAGTACCGCGCCCTCCACCAGGTTGCGGAACACCGTTTTCAGCGTGGTGGACACCAACCACGAGCGATCGTAGAACGGCTCCAGCGTGACGCCCTCGGGCAGGTGGTTGGCCTCTATCTCGGCCACGCGCGCGTGCAGCGCATCCAGCACCAGCGACGGATTCTCCCCCTTGCGCATCAGCACCATGCCGAACACGGCATCATCGTTGTCGTCCTGGCCGACCAGGCCCTGCCGGGGCAGCCCGGTGTCGACGATGCGGGCCAGGTCGCGTACCAGCACTGGCGTACCCTGTCGCTCTGCCACGACCACCGTGCCGATATCGGCGGGCGAGCGCATCAGCCCGACGCCGCGGATCAGGTACTGCTGCTGGCCGCGCTCCACGTAGCCGCCACCGGCATTGGCGCTGCCACGTTCGAGCGCCTCGGCGAACGCCTCCAGGCTGATCCCGCGATCACGCAGCCTGCCCAGGTCCGGTTCGACCTGGAACGTCCTGGCGAACCCCCCGAAGCTGACCACGTCGGCCACGCCCGGCACCGTGCGTAGACGCCGCTCCATCACCCATTCCTGCACGGTGCGCAGTTCGGTGGAACTCATGTGCGGCGCGTGCAGCACGTAGCGGTAGATCTCGCCCACCGCCGAGCTCATCGCCTCCATCTCCGGCTGCACGCCCTCGGGCAGATCCACGCCCTGGAGTCGCTCCATCACCTGGGCACGCGCGAAGTAGTCATCCGCGCCGTCGTCGAAGGTCAGGATGATCATCGACAACCCGAACTGGGTATGCGAAAACACGCGCACCGAGTGCGGAATACCCGACAGCGCCACTTCCAGCGGCATGGTGACCTCACGCTCGACCTCTTCGGCCGCGCGCCCCGGATGCAGGGTCACCACGGTGACCTGGGTATCGGAGACATCCGGGAAGGCTTCCACGGGCAGCTCGCGGAATGCCGCGAACGAGGCGCCGATGAAGATCAGCAGCGCCAGCATGACCATCAGCGGCTGGCGCAGGCAGTACGCAATCAGGCGATCGATCATGGGGCGCCCCTGCCTGCCGCGGCAGTGCCGGCAGATCGGTCATCAGTGCCAACGTTCTGGTCCAGCACCTGTTGCAGCAGCAGACCGCCGTCCACTACCACGCGGGCCCCCGCAGGCAGCCCCTGCCCTACCCACAGGCGGCCCTGGCCCAGCTCCTCAGCCTGCACGGTGCGTCGTGCGAACTGCCCGTTGCCCTCGTCCACGAACACCACCTGCTCGCGCCCGAGCAGCAGCACCGCACCTTCCGGCACCGACACTCCACCGTCCATCGGCACGGTGATCTCGGCACGCACGTACTGCCCGGCCTTGAAGCGACGCTCGCGGTTGTCCAGTTCGGCACGCGCCTGCACCACGTGGCGCTCGGTGTCGATGTAATCATCGACGTGGCCCAGCACCCCCTGTGTGGGCTCACCGGTGCCAGGCGCCACACGCACCTTCAGACCCGGCGTGAGACGGCCGGCCAGCGCTTCGGGAACATCGATGATCAGCCACAGCCGGTCAGGATCGCTCACCACGGCCAGCGGCACCTCGGCATCGGCGGAGACGCTCATGCCGGGGCTCATCCGGCGCTCGACCAGGACCCCATCGATCGGCGAACGCAGCGGCATGCGCTGGTCGATGCCGCGGCGGCTGCCGAAGCCACGGGTCAGTGCCTGCAGCCGCGCGTGCTCGGCTTCGCTGGCGGCCAGCGCGGATTCGGCCTCGCCCAGTTCGCGGCCGGAGGCAACCCCGGCCTCATGCAGCTCACGTACCCGTGACAGTTCATTGCGCGCCTGCCGCAGCTCGGCCGCACCTCGCGCACCTTCCGCCTGCACCTGCCCGAATTCGGGGGAGGTCACCCACGCCAGGACCTGGCCTGCCTTGATCTTCTCGCCCGGCGCCGCCTCGATGCGTGCGATCTGCCCCGGCAGCGGCGAGCGCAGCATGCTTGAGCGGGTGTCATCCCAGGTGACGCGCGCCGGCAGCTGCAGCACCGACGCCGACCCATCGGTCACGGTCTCGCTGCGCAGCACCCTCAGTTGGGGGCTGTCGGCGGCAAAGTGGATCGTTGCGCCGTCCACCGTGGGCGCCGCCGCTGCTTCGGGGCCCGCATCGCGCGCGCAGCCACCCGCCAGCACAGTGGCGACGATCAAGGAAAGCAGACGGGCCGAGCCGGCTGTGCGCGAAAACGTCATGGGGTATGTCCTTCGGAAACGGAGATGGCCGCGTTCCAGCGCGCCAGGGCGGAGGCATGCGCCAGGCGCGCATCGACCAGGTCGGATTCGAATTCGCGCCAGCTGCGCCGCGCATCCAGCAGGTCGGTCAACGTGGCGGCACCGCGGCGATAGGCCAGTTCCAGACCCTCCATGCTCTTGCGCGCCGCGGGTCCCTGAAGCTGTTCGTACGCGGTGCGGCGTTGTGCGGCCGCCGCCAGTGCGTGCCGCAGCTGGTCAAGTTCAGCGGCGGCTTCGCGGCGCAGCTGTTGCCGTTCCAGCACGGCGGCGTCGTAGTCCGCCTCCGCCCGTTGCTGTTCGCCGCGCCAGCGCGTGGCGCCGCCCAGCGGCACACTCATCGACAGTCCCCATGTCACGCCGCCGATGTCGGCCGGCTCGCGCTCGGCTTCGATCCCGAACTGCACGTCGCGCCGCCGCTCGCTGCGCGCCAGGGCTCGCGCGGCATCGGCGGCGATCACCCGCGCCTCGGCCGCACGCAGGTCAACGCGCTCGTCCAGCGTGGCCATCGCAGCGGTTGCCGCCGAGGCCGGGCGTGGCCACTCGTCGTCGGCATGCAGTGCATCGTCCGCATCGCTGCCCAGCAGCAGCGCAAGGACATGCCGTGCCTCGCGCAGGCCCAGTGCGGCCTCGCGGGCGGCATCGGCCACTTTCAGATCATCCACCGCAAGCCGCGCGCGCTCGATCGGCGCCATGGCGCCGGTGGCGACCTGCCGGTCGGCAGCGGACAGGCTCTCGGCCGAGGCACGGCGATCTTCCTCGGCGATGCGGCTCAGTTCCTGTGCGGCCTTCAACCCGAAGTACGCTTCCCGCAGCGCCACCTGCTGCTGGCGGCGGCTATCGAGCAGGCCCAGCTGGGCCGCCTCGACCAGGGCATCGGCCTGGCGCATGCGCCAGCCCCGCTTGCCGCCGCGCTCCCACGTCCAGCCCAGGCCGAGCGTGGAATCCACGCGCTTGTCCTTCCAACGGCCCGGGCCGATCCCCTCCTGGCGGCTGATCTTGGAGGTGCCCACGCTCAGCTCGGGGCTGGGCCGGCGCGCGGCGCTCTGCGCATCGCCCTGCGTGCCGCGCAGTTCGATCGCAGCGGCCAGCAGGTCGGGATTGTGCTGCGCCATGACGCGCTCCGCCTCGGCCAGGGTAAGCGCGGAGACCGTGGCAGGCGCGATCAGCAATGCCGCGATCAGCGCGGCACATCGGGTGGTGGTATTCATTGCCGACACGGTAAGGTGCAGCGCTTTCGTCAAACTTTCCCGAACCTTGCGTCAACCTTGCAATGCGCATTCTGCTGATTGAAGACGACGCCGCACTGGCCGATGGCCTGGTGCGCGCCCTGACCCGCGCCGGTCACGCCTGCGACCCTCTCGCGCGCGGCCTGGCCGCGCCGTCGGCGCTGGCCAGCGTCAGCTACGACCTGGTCGTGCTGGACCTGTCACTGCCGGACATCGATGGCCTGGAGCTCCTGGCGCGGCTGCGGCAGGACGGCTTCAGCGTGCCGGTGCTGATTCTCACCGCACGCGACGGCGTGGAGGACCGCATCCGCGGCCTGGACAGCGGCGGCGATGATTACCTGGCCAAGCCATTCGCGCTCGGGGAACTTGAAGCCCGTCTGCGCGCGCTTGCGCGCCGCCAGTCCACCGCCCCCGCCCTGCGTCAGCTCGGCGCGCTGCGCTTGGACACCGGGACCCGCGAACTGCGCGTTGGCGATGAGCCGTTGGAACTCACCGCACGTGAACTCGCGCTCATGGAAATCCTGCTGCAGCAGCCGGGCCGGATCGTGGCCAAGCAGCGCCTGTTCGATGCGGTCTACAGCTGGGATCACGACGCCAGCCTGTCGGTAATCGAGGTCCACGTCAGCCGGTTGCGCCGCAAGCTGCAGGCAGCCGGCGCCAAGGTTGGCATCCGCATGCTGCGTGGCCTGGGCTATCGGCTGGAAGCCTGCGATGACTGAGGCGCCCTATAGCCTGCGTGGCGTGCTGCTGCGGCGCCTGTGGCTGCCGCTGCTGGTGCTGCTGCTGGCCAGTGCCGTGGGCTCGTTCGTATTGGCCAGGCACTACGCCGAGCAGGTTTACGACCGCTGGTTGCTGGACTCGGCCATGTCGCTGGCGCAGCTGACCGAGGTCCGCGGCGACACCGTCCACATGGAGATCTCCCCCGCCGTCTCGCGCATGTTCACCTGGGACACCGTGGACCGGATCTACGGCGAGGTAACCCGTGCCGACGGCACGCGCCTGTATGGTGCAGCCGTCCTGCCTGGCGGCACGGCGCTGCAGGCCGAAGGCGCCGACGACAGCCCGGCCCGCACTTACTACGATGCCGTGATCGATGGGCAGGACGTGCGCGTTGTGCAGGTCGCGATGACACCCCCCGGCGCTGGCGCCCCGATCCTGATCCGCGTGGCCGAGACCCGCACCAAGCGGCTGCGCCTGGAGCATCGCCTGCTGTTGGCGAGCATCCCGCTGCAGGGCACGATCCTGCTGCTGGCGGCATGGCTGGCGTGGTCGGGCACGGGCGCAGCGGCGCGGCACACCAACGGTGCCGCGCGACGGCTGGCCAGCGCGCCGCTGGATGCGCTGGCGCCACTGGATCCACGGGAGGCCGCGCCGCGCGAGCTGTGGCCGGCGGTGGATGCCTTCAACCAGCTGGTGAACCGGCTCTCGGCGATGCAGGACGCACAGCAGCGCTTCATCAGCAACGCAGCGCATCAGCTGCGCACGCCGCTGGCCGGCCTCCAGATCGAGCTGGAAAGCGCGCTGCGTGAGCAGGATCGCGCAGCACAGCGCGATGCGCTGGCCGGCCTGTTGCGTGGGCTGACCCGACTGCGCCATCTCACCCATCAGTTGCTGATCCTGAGCCGCTCCGAAGACAGCGCCGGCGCGATGCTGGCGATGCGCCCGGTGGACCTTGCCGTGCTCGCCCGCGATGAACTGGAACGGCTGATGGACCGCGCCGTGGTCGCCGGTGTCGACCTTGGCTACGAGGGCCCCGATGCCGGCGTCATGGTGATGGGCGAGCCTCAGCTGCTGCGCGAGACGATCAGCAACCTGGTCGACAACGCGCTGCGCTACGGCGCACTGGAAGGGATGATCACGGTCAGCGTGGAAACCACACGGGGCCAGACGCGCCTGAGCGTCAACGACGATGGTCCCGGCATCGATCCGTCTTTGCGCAGCCAGGTCACCGAACGGTTCTGGCGGGGCGATGCCAGCGGCGATGGGTGTGGCCTGGGCCTGGCCATCGTGGCCGAGATCGCCGAACGGCATCGGGCCACGCTGGGCATCGGCCACTCGACGCTGGGAGGCGCCCAGGTCACGCTCGCCTTTCCGTCGCGTCCTGGGTGAACGACGTTACTGCGTCCAGTACACGGCCTTGAGCGCCGCGGCCAAGCGGGATGCCGCTTCCTGCTGGCTGAAGGGTGGCGTGCGCGGCGGGTCATACACCTCCGGGCGCGTGCCGGCGACGACCAGATCGATCGCATAGCAGGCACCGTTGTGGACTGCGCGGTAGCTCTCGGCGCTGACGTAATGGCTCATGGCGGCATCACCAGCCGTGAAGTGGGTGAACGGCACGCCGCCGATATCGACCGAGGCCGATGCCGCAGGGCCCGTTGCTTCGGCCGGCGGTTCCAGGCAGGACGTGACCTGCTTTGCCTCACCACTGCGGCCGATCCGCAGCTCGCCTGCCGTGACCCGATCCGATCCCTCCAGCACCAGCGCCACCAGCGGCGTCCCCTTGCTGTCCGGCGGTGCAAACAGCTTCCAACTGGGCGAGGCCAGGTAGTCACGCTGGAAATCGAGCGCAACCCGCACCCCCGCCACCGGACCCACCGCAATGCCCGGCTTCGCTTCTTCATAGACAGGTAACGGCCGCTCGTCCGCTGCCGCGGCGGGCACTGGATCAGCGGCCTTCGCCGCGCCCGGATCGGCGCCGCTCGGCAGCGCCACGGGTGCGGCACCGCCCTCGCCCTGCGGCGAGCAGGCACACAGCAGCGCCGTCAAACCCGCCGCCATCCACCCTGCCCTGTTTCGGATCTGCGTCTGCATGAGAGGCTCCTCTGGCAATGGCCCCAGACTGCCTCGTGATCCGTGAACGACGTGCCACGCCCTGGGGCGCTCGCGTTGGTGCGGCTGCCGGCGGGCAGGGGCTCCCTCCCCCACCCGCCTGGCCCTTTCCCTCAGTAGTCGTAACTCACGCTGACCCGCAGCGAACGGGGCGCCTGACGCACGGTTGCCGCGCCATACAGCGGATCCGGCTGTCCCGGATCCAGCTCGGCGTACGGCGATTTCCACAGCGCCACCTGGCTGTTGAACACATTGAACACGTCCAGGTTGAAGCCCAGCCGACCATCGGCCACTGCCGGGCGGTAGGACACCCCCAGGTCAAGCTGCTTCAGCCACGGTAGGCGCCCCTGGCTCCCGGGAGGCGCCGGCTGGCCGTTGTAGAAGTGATACGCGATGCCGTAGCCGGATGGGTCTTCGAAGTCCGGCCCGTACGAGCCCAGCGCACTGAACGGCGAACCCGAGAGTACCTTCAGGTTGGCCGACACCAACCATTCCGGGGTGAGCTGGTAATAGCCGTGCAGCTTGAACTGGTGGGTATGGTCGTTGCTCTGTGGCCCGTTGGTGTGCTCCATCAGCTGGGCGTAGTCCCACGCCTGCGTGGTGGACACCGCCGTCTGGCCGATCCCCGAGAGCAACTGGCCTTCAGTGGTCCCGTAGCTGCGTGACCAGGTGTAGTCGCCGCGGGCATACCAGCGGCCATCGAACGGATGTTCCAGCGAGAGGTTCACCGCGTAGTAGTTGCGCTTGAACTGCGGGAAGCCCATTTCCGCGTTGCTCAGCGGAACCGTCACGTAATTGCCGCCGGTATCGACCAGGTTGAAGGTGTTGGCGCGGCCGGGATTGATCAGCCAGCAGCTGACCGGGTTGCTGTCCTTGGTTACGTTGTAGCCCAGGCTGCTGGCCTTGCCGAGCACCGCATCGATATCGCAGTAGTCGTCCACGCCGCTGCGCAGCACGCGGTAGGTCGCTTTGGCCCCGTACACCCAGTCCTGGCCGAGCGCCTTGCTGAAGCCGAGGATGAACTCATCCTGGTAGGACGGCTCGATGCCGGAGGTGGCCACGGTCTTCGCATCCGGCAGCAGGCCATAGTTGTTGTTGGCCGAAACAGGATCGGAGAACCGGGTGAGGTCTGTCGGATAGCCGTTGCTGTCGATGCCGCCGTAGGTGTAGTACGTCGAGGTGGCCAGCGTCGCGCCAGCGGCGTTGAACGCCGGGTTCAGCGGCAGCGCCAGGTAATAGCGCCCCACGTTGCCGAACACCTTGAAGCGGCCGTCACCGTCGACATCCCAGCTGAAGCCCAGGCGTGGCGCCCACTGCCCACTGGTCTGCTTGATGTACGCGTCGCCATCGCGGTTGAAATTCGTGAACTGGTCCAGGCGCAGGCCAAGATTGAGCAGCAGCCGGTCGGTGACCTGCCAGTTGTCTTCAATGTACTGCGCCCGCTGCGACGCCCGTACCGAAGCCAGCGCGCTGTAGACATACTGGCGTACGTAATAGCCGTCCTCGCCATTGCGGATGCCACCTGTCGCCGGCACGCCCAGGCCGGTATTGATCGGCACGTTCGGGTTGGACTGCCCGTAGATCCAGTAGTAGCCATCGGCCGAGGCGACCGAGCCGCGGTTCAACGCGCGGGCGTTCTGGTTGTCGATGCCGAGTGTGATGCTGTGGTCGCCCCACACGTAGTTCGCATCCAGGCGCAGGTTGTTGCTGCGGTTGCCGCGATCCGGATTGACCAGCAGCGACGTGGTCTGCGCGTTGGTGATCGGCGTGCCACCGGTCAGCGCCGGATTCTGCAGGTTGGGGCTGTTGAGGTAGGTCAGGCTGCCGTCGTAGGCCGGGTTGCCGATGTAGTCATCCGTGCGCATTTCGCCGTATTGCGCGCTGACGGTGAGCCGGTCGGTCAGATAGCCGGTGTACTTGGCCGTCCACAGGTCGCCACCGGTCTTGGTGGTGTCGTCCGTGCCACGCTGGGCGCCACGGGTGAGCGTGTCGTAGTCATAGGCGAAGATGTCGCCACGGTATACATTGCGGCTGGAGGCGCCGGTCAGCTCCAGCAGGTGATTGTCGGTGATGTTCCAATCCACCTTGGCGTACCAGCGGGGGCGCTCGTACTCGTAGCGGGAATAGGAATTCGTCGCCTCCACGTTCTTGACATCCGTGCCTTCACGGCGCTCCAGCTCGTAGGAGCCGAAGAAGAACAGCCGGTCTTCGATCAACGGGCCGCCGGCATAGATGCTCTGCGTGCTGACCCATTCGCGGTCCTTGCTCTCCGGCGCATACAGCGCGCCATCGCCGGGATAACGCACATCGTCCTTGTCAGCACGCGTGGATGCCGGCTCCCAGGTGGCCTGGCCGCCAAAGTGCCACTGATTCGTTCCCCGCTTGCCGACCGCATTGATCACGCCACCATCGGAGCGGCCGTACTTGGCGCTGTAGCCACCGGTGTAGATCTCCTGCTGGTCGATGCTTCCGTACGGCAAGGTCAGCCCGCCCAGACCGCGCAGCGGATCGGTGCTGTTGAAGCCGTTGATGTAGTAGGCGTTCTCCGCTGCGGATGAACCGCCAAAGCTGACCAGCTGGGCGCCGGTTGGGCCAGCGTAGGTGCCGTTGCCGCTGTTGCCGATCACGCCGGGTGCGAGCTGGGCGATGGCCTCGGCCGAACGGCCCAGCGGCAGCCGCTGCAGTTGCTCTGCGGTGATGACCGTACGCGAATCCACGCTGCTCACATCGATCGCGGCGGCGGCACGGTCCGCGCTGACCTGGATGCCATCCAGGCGGGTGACATCGCCGAACGATACTTCGGTACTGGTACCAACCGTCAGTGCGACGTCCTGGCGGGTCTGCAGCACCTTGCCGTCGGCGTCGCGCGCCTCGACCAAATACCGGCCGAGCGGAAGCTGGCTGATGGTATAGCGACCGCGCGCGTCGACGGTCACTTCGCGGGTGAGGCCGGTATCGCTGCGAACGAAAATACGCTGCGCCGATGGCGGCGCCTGGCCGGCGATCGCACCGGTGGTGGACTGTGCATGCAGGGTCGGGGAGGCGGTGGCTAGCAACACCGCCAACGCCAGCAATCGCGGGCGCAGGGAAGAACGAGCTGTCGTCATCGAAGGTCGTACGGGTAGTGGGGGAAGCCATGTCTGTGACCGCCTCGGGGCGGAACGGACATCGCACATTCATTAACCCCGCTCGCGCCCCAATGCAGAAATGCGCAGGCGTTATGTGGTGTTTGCCGATGGCGATATCGACAACGACGAAACCATGACACGGGTCACCGCGCAGGCAGGTTCTGCGTGGTTACGCGTAGCGGGCGCAGGTGTGCGGCGCGTGACTCATCACTGCTGGGTCTGCCGTCATGAGCAATCTGCATCAGTGTCAGCTCACCCGCGGCCGCGCGGCTTCCTACAATCGAGCCTGTCTGCTGCCCTCTCCAACTGTCTGGATGTCCTGATGCGCCTTGCTCTGTCCCTTGGTCTGCTGGGCGTGGTTGCCCTGCTGCCGGCCTGCACGCCGGCCCCCTCTCCCGCTGACGCTGCGGCGCCCGCGGCTACCGCACCGGCACCTGCGGAGATCGCCTGGCGCCATGGCGACGTCGACGACGCGTTCGCCGAGGCGCGCGACAGCGGCAAGCCCGTGCTGCTGTACTGGGGCGCGGTGTGGTGCCCGCCCTGCAACCAGCTCAAGGCCACGCTGTTCAAGGATCCGGCCTTCATCGCGCTGACCCGTCAGTACGTGCCCGTCTATCTGGATGGGGACGAGGAAGGCGCACAGGCCTGGGGCGAGCGCTTCGGCGTGCGCGGCTATCCGACCCTGATCGTGCTTGACCCGCAGCGCAACGAGCTCACCCGCCTGGCCGGTGGCAACGACAGTGAAGCCCTGACCCGCGCCCTCACCCTGGCTGCCAGCCGTCGCACCGCCGTGAGCGAGGTGCTGCAGCATGCCTTGACGGCACCACAGGATGTCAGCGCGGAGGACTGGCGCGTGCTCGGCGATTACGGCTGGGAAGTGGATGCCAATCGCCTGGCGGGCGAGCGCGATGCAGCGTCACTGCTGCAGCAACTGGCCACTGCTGCGCCCGAACCGGCGCTGCAGCGGCGGTTCGCGTTGCTGGCGCTCGGTGCAGGCAAGCCGGCCAACGCGCCGACCGCCGCGCAGCGCGACAGCACCCGCGCCCTGCTGGATGCCGTTCTCGCCTCCCCTGCGGAAGTGCGGGCCAATCGGGACCTGCTGGGCTATCAGGGCCCTGCCCTGGTGGCCGGCGCCAGTGCCACCCCGGACCAGGCCCAGCAACTGGGAACACAGCTGCTGGGCGCGCTGGATGCCGCCGATCATGCCCTCGGCAACAAAGCCGATGCGCGGCTCGGCACCGTCATCACCGAGCTTGCCCTGCAGCGCCAGCAGCATCCCGACCAGGACATTCCAGCGGCACTGAAGGCCAAGGCGCAGCAGCGTGTCGCGGCCGCCGATGCCGCCGCGACCACACCACACGAACGCCAGGCCACGATCAGTACCGCCGTCTATGTACTCCGCCAGATCAAGGACGATGCCGCGGCCGAGAAGCTCCTGCTGGCCGAGCTGGACCGCAGCCAGACACCCTATTACTACATGCCCGAACTGGCCGAACTGGCTGAAGAGCGTGGCGACAAGGCCTCTGCCATCTCCTGGCTGCACAAGGCCTACCAGGGTGCGCAGGGACCGGCCACGCGCGTACAGTGGGGCGTTCTCTACGTTGAGGGGCTGCTGCGCTTGAGCCCGGACGATGCGCCGGCGATCGAGACGGCCGCCACCGAGGTCATCGCCGATCTGGCTGCCCAGCCAGCCGGCTACCACCAGCGCACCCGCCAGCGGTTTGAACGGTTGGGCAGTGCGTTGCAGGCGTGGGGCCGCGACCATCACGGCGCGGAAAGCCTGGCCCGGCTGCAGGCACGGATGACCGAAACCTGCGCGAAGGCCGCCAGCTCGACCGACAGCAGCGCAGGCTGCGAGCGGTGGCTGAAAAGCTGACCCGGCAGGTCAACCCTTCGTGAGGAGCAAGGCGCCGCCCGTCGTTGGGCGGCGACCTCCAACGAGAGCATCAGCGGCGCGGATGCGCCAGCGCAAAGTCCAGGCCGGCGCATACCGCCGCGACCTGCGCATCGTTGCATTCCTGCGGCGACGTCCGCGGGCTGTCCGGGTAGACCTCGGTGGTGGTGGCGTACAGCGCGTCGGTGAAGCCAGCGCAGGCGCCGATCGAACGCGATTCGCCCCAGACCACGCCCGGCGACTGCAGCGGCATGCCGATCAGCTCGCCATTGGCATCGGCCGGGGCGATGTGCGTGATCTTCTCCACTGCGGCGATCAACGCCTGCTGGAACGCCGGCTGGGGATCTTCGCTGTTGCCGATCACGTAGAAGCCATCGGGAATGATGTCCGGCACCAGGGCGATGCCATCGCGGGCGCAGCGCGCCGGATCGAACTCATGCAGGTCGCTGTCGGTCGTTTCGTGCAGGTCCAGGTGCACCAGCAGGTCATCGCCACGCGCGGCCATCCAGCGCATCAGCGACGCCGCTTCTTCGATCTGGCCATCACCACGGAAGCTGCGGTTGGGATCGATCGCATCGGGATTCCAGCGCTGGATGCGCTCATAGCCCCACGGGCTGACGCAGGGCGCCACGATCAGATTGATACGGCCTGCATACGCCTCGGCGTTCTGATCCAGGAACTGCAGCGCGCCATGCACGCCGCTGGTTTCGTAGCCGTGCACGCCACCGGTCACCAGCGCGGTCGGCAGTGCCGGATCCCACTCATGGCTGACCACCGCAAACAGCGGGTAATGATCCGGCGCGTAGTCCAGCTGCCCGTACTGCACCACATCGAAACGCTCGCCCAGGCGCTCGAGCGCGGCCACGACATCGTCGTGGTAGCTGCGCTGGCGCTGCTGGGCTGCGCGCCACCGGGCGCGTTCGGCGTCACCCCAGGGCTGGCCCGGCGTGCCGATGGGATAGAAATGCGTATTGCTCATGGTGGTACTCCAAGGATGTCATCCGGTCGCCGGACAGCTCACGCCGTCAGCGACACTGCACTGGATATTCTATCTGTGGCCGTGTGCATCCGGCTGTGCGGACTCCCAACGCTGACAGGTAAAGGGAGCCGGTTGCCCGGCTCCCTTTCCGTTCCGCTTTGGCCGTCAGGCCGTCTGCGCCGCTTCATACCCGTTCAAGCGCATGTCGCTGGACGCGCGCCCCTGGGTCAGCGAGCGCAGCGACGTGGTATAGCCACCAAGCCGCGCCAGCGGGGCATAACCCAGCACCTCGGCCTGCCCATCCTGGTCCTCGATCGAGGCCACCCGCCCACTGCGGCGGTTGAGGTCGCCAACCACATCGCCGACGTTGCCCGACGGTGCACGGATGGCGATCTCCATCACCGGTTCCAGCAGCTGCGTGCCCGCCTGGGCCAGCGCCGCTTTCACCGCTTCACTGCCGGCGCGATGGAAGGCCATGTCCGAGGAGTCCTTGACGTGGGTCTGTCCGTCCACCAGCGTCACCTCGACACCGACCACCGGATGCCCCAGCGGACCTTCGCCCAGTGCGGCACGCACGCCCTTCTCCACCGCATTGACGAAGCCACGCGGAATCGCGCCGCCCACGGTGCGATCGACGAAGGTCACCTCGCCATCCTCGCGCGGGGTGAGGTCGATCAACACCTGGGCGAACTGGCCCTGGCCACCGGTCTGCTTGGCGACCTTGCCTTCCACCCGCTGCACGGCGCGCTTCGGCGTTTCCTGGTAGGCCACGCGCGGCTCGCCGGTGCGGATGTTGACGCCCCACTCCGTGCGCAGGCGCTCGACCATGACCTCCAGATGCAGTTCGCCCATGCCCCAGATCAGGGTTTCACCGCTGTCCGCATCGGTCTCGACGCGGAACGACGGATCCTCCTGCGCCAGGCTGGCCAGGCCTTGGCTGATGCGGATCAGGTCGGACGCCTTTTCCGCGGTCAACCGCCACGCCAGCACGGCCTGCTGCGCCTGGATCGTATCGAGCAGCAGCGGGCGCGAGGGCGCACTCAGCGTTTCACCGCTGACCGCATCCTTCCAGCCCAGCACCGCCACGATGTCACCGGCCACGGCCTGCTTGATGTCGTGGGTCTGGTCGGCCTGCACCCGCACCAGGCGGCTGACGCGTCGCCCGTGTACGTGCTGCGAGCTGGCCAGTGCGTCGCCCACCTTCAGCGTGCCCGAGTACACCCGCACGAAGCTCAGCGCACCGTGGTTCTGGTGCGTGATCTTGAACAGCAGCGCCGCGAGCGGGCCATCCGGGTCGGGCGGCAGCCGCACGTCGGTGCCGTTCTCCGTGGCGACCACCGCTGGCCGATCCACTGGCGAAGGCAGATAGTCGACCACCGCATCCAGCAGCGTCTCCACGCCCTTGCTCTTGAACGCCGAGCCTGCCAGTACCGGCACGCCCGCACCCGCCAGCGCGCCGCGACGGATCGCCGCGCGCAGTTGTGCGTTGTCGATCGCCTCGCCTTCCAGCCAGGCCTGTGCCAGCACGTCATCGGCATCGGCCACGGCTTCGATCAGGGCCTCGCGCTGCGGCAGCCACTGGGCAGCCTCATCGGCCGTCCAGGCGTGACGCAAGGCGCCGCCCTTGTCGTCCCACTGCACGGTGCTGCGGTCAACCAGGTCCACCCAGCCGCTGAACTGGCTTTCGGTGCCGATCGGTACGCCCAGCGCCCACGGGGTGGCGCGCAGCTTCTCGCGCAGCTGCGTGAGCACGCGCTCGAAGGAGGCACCGGTGCGGTCCATCTTGTTGACGAAGGCGATCAGCGGCACCCCGTGGCGACGCGCCTGGCGCCAGACCGATTCGGACTGGGGCTGCACGCCGTCCACGGCGGAGAACACCGCCACCGCGCCGTCGAGCACGCGCAGGGAACGTTCCACTTCGATCGCGAAATCGATATGGCCCGGGGTGTCGATCAGGGTCAGGTGATGGATCGGCTCATCGCGTGGCGCCCAATGCGCCTGCACGGCGGCTGCGCCGATGGTGATGCCGCGCTCGCGCTCGATCGCCGAAAAATCGGTGGTCGCCGCGCCGTCGTGGACTTCGCCGACGCGATGGATCTCGCCGGTTTTCCACAGCAGGCGTTCGGTGAGCGTGGTCTTGCCGGCGTCGATGTGGGCAATGATGCCGAGGTTGCGCCGGAGGGAAAGGGTCTGGTGCGGGGTATGGGTGTTCATGGAATGGGTCTCGCTGCCAACATCAAGGAGCCGCACGCCGCCGTTGGCTAACGGGCGTGCGGCCAGGTTTGGGGCTCGGCGATCTGGTGCATGGCACGTTCTCCTTCAAACAGTTCTGGTACGTGGAAACGAAAAGAGCGCCCGGTGGGCGCTCTGCTTGGGGTCCAGGGTGGCCGGTATTCCGGTCAGCAGCCTCGCACTCCGATTGGCAGACGCGCCCGTACCGCGTAAACGCGGGTCAGGGTAAAAAACGTCAGAAGCGGCATCGAAGTCATGGGGTCACCTGGGGTGTAGCCGGCATTGTAGACCTCTGATGGGCCGCCACAAGCCCTCATTGGATGCATCGGCGCAACAATGAAGTCCACTTGGTCCACATGCCTGCCATGGATAGGACGGCAATGGTTGCCGCCCATTCGAACATGCGAATGTGTCGCAATTGCGTATGCGGCGCAAATCCTTAAAATGGCGGCTTATGCGTCGCTTCGGCGACGCCCGCGAGGCCGGCACTGCCGATGAGGCATCGAGCCGGCGCCCGCGCCCCTTCCTCCGCGTTGTCGAGTTGTTGCCCATGTCCTGCTCTCTGCCCCTGAATCCGCGCCGGTTGCGCCCCAACCTGCTGGCCCTGGCCTGCGTGGCCGCCGCCCTCGTCCCCGCCGCGCACGCCCAGACCGCCACCGATCTGGATGCCGTACGCGTCAACGCCTATCGCGCCGCCAACAGCACCAGCGGCGCGACCAAGACCAGTACCGCCCTGGCGGAAACGCCGCAATCGGTATCAGTGATCGAGCGCGCCGAGCTCGACGCCCGCGGCGTGCAGTCGCTCAACGATGCGATGCGCTACGTCGCTGGCGTCAGCCTGGAAAGCTCGGGCATCGACAACCGCGTGGACGACTTCCGCATCCGCGGCTTCGATGCCGGCAGCTGGTCCAACAACGTCACCCTGGACGGGATGCGCGCGCCGCAGGGCAGCCAGTGGAACCGCAGCATGTTCGACAGCTGGAATCTGGAACGCGTGGAAGTACTCAAGGGTCCGTCCGCCGTGATGTATGGCCAGGTGGCCCCCGGCGGCATGGTCAACCAGGTCAGCAAGACGCCGATGCCGGACCAGGCGCAGCAGCTGCGCCTGGGCGTGGATGCGAATGGCCAGTACAGCGCCGCCTTCGACGTCGGTGCCGGCACCGCGGGCGAGGATCACCTGTTCCGCCTGGTCGGCCTGTATCGCGACGGCCAGACCCAGATCAAGCGCACCGAACAGCAGCACTGGTTCCTCGCCCCCAGCTACACCTGGCAGCTTGCCGAACGTACCCGCCTGACCCTGCTGGGCATGTACCAGAAGGACGATGGCGGCTCGACCTACCAGTTCCTGCCGGCTGCCGGCACGCTCAACCCGACGGCGTCGGGCTACATGAAGAACAGCACCTTCATTGGCGAGCCGGACTGGAATACCTTCGACCGCACCCTGTGGACCGCCGGCTGGATGTTCGAGCACCAGTTCAACGACCACCTCACGCTGACCCAGAGCGCGCGGCGCACCCATGTCGATTCGCTGTTCCGCAGCGTGGTCACCTTCGGCGCACTCAACGCCGATGGCCGCACCCAGAACCGTCGCGGCGTGATGGGCACCGGCGACTCCGATGGCGACACCTTCGACACCCGCCTGCAGGCCCGTTTCAGTACCGGCGCGGTGGATCACACCGTACTGCTCGGTTGGGACTGGCAACGTGCGGACTGGGAGGGCGTGCGTAGTGCCATGAGCAGCCCGCGCCCGATCGACATCTTCAATCCGGTCTATTCGACCTACCGGCCGACAGTGACCACGGAAACCCCGACCGCCGGCATCAACCGGCAGAGCGGCGTGTATCTGCAGGACCAGCTGGCGCTCGGCAACTGGCGCATGACCCTGGGCGGCCGCTACGACTGGACCAAGGACGACAGCAGCAGCGCCAACCGCAATATCGCCACCGGCATCTCCACGCCGGGCGGGCGCAATGTGATCAAGAACGAGGCCTTCACCGGTCGCGCGGGCGTGCTGTACGTATTCGAGAACGGGCTGACCCCGTATGTGAGCTACGCCGAATCGTTCCAGCCCTCGACCAAGTCGCCGTTGGACAGCTTCACCCAGACCGCGTTCGAGCCGGTGACCGGTTCGCAGTGGGAGGCGGGGTTGAAGTACCAGCCCGCCTCGGTGGACGGCCTGGTGACGCTGTCGCTGTACGACCTGCGCCAGCAGAACATGATCGTGGACGATCCGGTGGCGTCGCATCGCAACTGCGGCGCCACGGGCACGGCGACCTGCTCAATCCAGGGCGACGAAGGACGGGTGCGCGGCATCGAACTGGAAGGCCGGATCACCCCGATCGAGGGCTTCAGCCTGATCGGCGCCGCCTCGCGGATGGACTCGGAGATGACCCGCTCGGCGCCTTACAAGGGCAAGGAACTGGCGATGGTGCCCGATTACAGTGCCTCGTTCTGGGCGGACTACACCTTCCAGGCCGGTGCACTGCAGGGCCTGAGCCTGGCGGCGGGCGCGCGCTACAACGGCGTGAGCTACGGCGACAGCGCCAACCTGTACCGGATTCCGTCCTACACCCTGTTCGATGCGGCGATCCGCTATGACGTGGGCCAGATCGGTGGCACCCAGGTGCAGCTGGCACTCAATGCCAGCAATCTGTCCGACAAGCGTTTCGTGTCGACCTGCACCGGCGTGTCGTCGTGCTACTACGGCAGCGGCCGCACCGTGATGGCAACCGCGCGCTTCGGCTGGTAACCGACCCTCCCGACAACGGTAGTGCCGGCCGCTGGCCGGCACCCGTCATACCTTCAACGCGCCGGGAGAAATACCCGGCGCTAGGGATCGGTCACCACGACCAGCGGGACATCACGCTGCGGGTGACGCAGCACCAGCACCGGTTGCTGGTAGACCCGCTCGATATGCTCACGGGTCAGCACCTCGGTCGGTGTGCCATCGGCCGCCACGCGGCCCTGTTCCAGCAGCACGATCCGGTCGGCATAGGCGGCGGCCAGATTCAGATCATGCAGCACCACGATCACGCAGGCGCCGGCATCGGCCAGTTCACGGACCGCGCGCAGCGTGCGTTCCTGATGGCGCAGATCCAGTGCGGCGGTGGGTTCGTCCAGCAGCAGCACCGGCGTGTCCTGGGTCAGCACGCGGGCGAAGGTCGTGCGCGCCGCCTCGCCACCGGACAGATGCTCTACCTCCCGCTCGATCAATGCATGCAGGTCCGCACGCGCCAGCGCGTCGGCGATGCAGGCTGCGTCTTTCACCGGATCCGGCGGATGCGGCAGGCGGCCCATCGCGACCACTTCGTGCACACGGAACGCAAAACGGACCGCATGCTCCTGCGGCATCACCGCGCGCTCGCGGGCCAGCGCTTTGGCCTTCCACGCGGCCAACGGCTGCCCCTGCAGCAGCACCTCACCCTGCTCGGCCGCCAGATCACCTGCGGCCACCGCCAGCAGCGTCGATTTGCCCGCACCGTTGGGACCGACCAGTGCCGTCACCGAGCCGGGCAGGAAGTCCAGCGTGATGTCATCCAGGATGCGCCGGGCACCGCGGCTGAGCTGCACCGACCGCAGCTGCAACAGCGCGCTCATGAACCGCTCCGGTGACGCTGGCGCATCACCAGCCACAGGAAGAACGGCGCGCCGAGCGCGGCCGAGAACAGCCCCAGCGGAATCTCCGACGGCGGATCCAGCGTGCGCGCGGCGGTATCGGCGACCACGATCAGCAGGGCACCGGCCACGGCCGAGACCGGCAGCAGCCAGCGATGGCCCGGACCGACCAGCAGACGTACCACGTGCGGCACGACCAGGCCCACGAAACCAATCGAGCCGGCGAAGGCGACCGCAGCGCCCACCAACAATGCACTGAAGGCAATCAGCTTGAGCCGGGTGCGTTTTACATCCAGGCCCAGGTGCTGGGCCTGGCGCTCACCGAGGGCGAGCATGTCCAGTGGCGTCGCTAGGCGCAACAAGGCGATCGTGCCGAGCACGAAGACCGGCGCCACTGCGATCACATCCATCCAGTCGGCCTGGGCCAGCGAGCCCATCTGCCAGAACACCAGCGACTGCAGTTCGCTCTCGCTGGCGATATAGGTCAGGAAGCCGATCACGGCCGAGCAGAACGCGGCGATCGCGATGCCGACCAGCAGCAAGGTCGCCGTGCCGCTGCCCTGCCCCGGCCGTGCCAGCAGGTAGGTCAGCGTGATCGCGCCACCGGCACCGGCAAACGCCGCCAGCGGCAACGTCCACGCGCCGAACGCACCGGCACCCAGCACGATGGCCGAGACCGCACCCAGGGCGGCGCCCTGGGTCACGCCGACAATGCCGGGGTCGGCCAGCGGATTACCGAACAGGCCCTGCAGGCTCGCACCGGCCATCGCCAGTGCGGCGCCCACCATCGCGCCCAGCAAGGCACGCGGAATCCGCAGCTGCCACACCACGGCCAGATCGCGGGTGCTGACGCTGGCCGGATCGACCAGCCCCAGCTTCACCCCGATCGCCTGCAGCACCTCCATCGGTGGGAGCCGCAACGGACCCACCGCGAAGGATGCGATCACCGCAATCAGCAGACCGACCGCGGCCCATATCAGCACCGTCGCGCCACGGCGACGCGCAGGACTCGACACCACCATGCCTTACGCCCTCACGGGCGCGGCACCGTGGCGAAGGCGGCCGCCAGCGCGACCGCGCCACTGCCGGAAGCGACGCTGGCCGATTTCAGTTCCACATCCGGCATCACCCACACGCGGTTGGCCGCACCGGCCGGCGTCTGGCGCAGCGTCGGATACGCGCGCCACAGACCCGCCTGGCCACCGAACAGGGCCAGATCGTTCTCGGTCACCAGGATCACGTCGGGCGCTGCCGCCACCACGCCTTCATTGCTCAATGCGGAATAGTTGGCCACGCCGGCTTCATCGCCGATGTTGATGCCACCGGCCAGCGTGATCAGCTTGCCCGAGGCGCTGTCCGAGCCGGCCACCGTCGGCGCCCCGCCGGCACCGGTCGCGGAAACATGGATCACGCGCGGATGCCACGCCAGCGCGGCACCACTCGCTTTGGCCGCATCCAGCTGAGACTGCACCTTCGAGGCCAGCGCTTCACCCTGCTCGGCCATGCCCACCGCCGCGGCGACCTTGCGCACCTTGTCGGCCGCTGGCTGCAGATCGTCGACGATCACCGCCGCCTCGCCCGCGCCACGCAGCTTGGCGGCGAGATCGGAATGGCGACGCAGGCTGTTGCCCAGGAACAGGGTGCCCTGCAGGCTCAACACGCCTTCCACGCCGGTGGTGCGGTTGAACAGGAATTGTTTGGGGGCCTTGCGGCCGGACTCGGTGGCCGAGCGCAGCGGCGCGGCGTACACCTGATCATCCAGGCCAAGGGCTTCGAGCACGGCGATGATGTCATCCCCACCGGCGATGATCTTCGAGGTATCGGTCACCGTCGTGGCCACGCCATCGTCGGAGGTGACCTGCGCCGGCAACTGCTGGGTGGCGCCCTCGATGTCCGGCACGTCCACGCCCACCACGCGCTGCCAACCCTCCGGCAGTGCTTCGGCGGACTGCGCGACGGGTGTCGCAGCGGTGTCGGTGGCAGGGGCGGCGGGCTCTTTCGAGCAACCGGCGATCACCGCGACCAGGGACAGGGCCAGCAGGCTGCGGCGGACATCATTGGACTTCATGGCAGTTCCTCTTCAATCAGAACGGCGGGGCTGTCCGCCCCGCCGTCAAAGCAACGCAGTGCGCTGAACTCAGTTCGCGCGGGTGCTGATGCGGGTGATGCGGTCGCCCTTGGGGTCCTGGGCATCACGCGACTTGTTGACGGCAAACACGTTGCCCTTGCCATCCTCACGCACATGGTTCGGGAAGGTGCCGCCATCCAGGTTGCCGACCACCTTGCCGTTGCCATCGACCACCGTCACCGTGCCGGCGCCGCGATTGGTCACGTAGGCCAGCTTGGAGACGGGCTCGAAGGCCACGTTCAGCGCACCCGCGCCGACCGGCACGTCGTGCAGCACCTTGCCGCTGGCGACATCGACGATCAACAGGTTGTCGGTGCCCTGCGAGGCCACGTACAGGCGACCCGCCGCGGCATCATAGGCAACGCCGGAGGCGCTGATCGAGTTGCCCAGATCGATCACCTTCTCCACCTTGCCGGTGGTGGTGTCGATCACTGCCGCTTCGGGCGTGCCGATGCTGACGGTGAACAGCTTGCCGGACGCTTCATCCAGCACCAGGCTCATCGGGACGAACTTCTTGTCGTCCACGCCCGAGGCCAGGGTGATCGGCTCCAGCGGCTGCAGGGTACGGGCATCGAACACCGAGAGATGATCTTCACCGGCGGCCGAAGCGAACACCTTGCCATGACGTCCATCGACCACGATGTCGCGGGCATGCGGTACGGCGCCGACATCGAACTGGCGCACCAGCGACAGATCCTTCTGGCGATACACGGCCACGGTGTCCTGGCGGGTGTTGGTGACCCACACGTTGCCGTTGGCATCATCCACGCCCACGCCATACACCGCGAACACCGCACCGCCCTTGCCACCCGGAACTTCAGCCGGGGTGATCCTGGCGGTGACCTTCAGGCTCTTCGGGTCCAGCTTGAGCAGCTGCGACTGGGTCACCGGCGGGCGACCGACGGCGGCAGTGACGAACACCGCGTTGCTGGCCGCGCTGTACGCGGACTGATACAGCCCCTGGACCAGCTTGGCCGAGGTCTGGTTGAAGTTCTGCTGGCCGCTCAGCGGCAGGTTCGGCGAAACGCGCAGCGACAACACCGTCGCCGCGGACGGCTGGCTGGCACGCACGATCACCGGCTGCTGGCCGGGCACGGCATCGGAGGGAATCGCTACCTTGCCCTTGAAGTTGCCCTCGGCATCGACCACGTACGGGGTGGCATTGAGCACCGTCTCGCCACGCAGCAGGGTGACCTGCTGGCCCGGCACGAACTGACGGCCGATCACCTCGGCATCGCTGCCCGGCACCACGTTCTGGCCGCGGCTGACCACTTCGCCGCGGAAGCCGTTGGCCGGGGCATCGAAGACAGGCTGGGCGAACAGCGACGGGCTGGCCAGGGACAGCGCGAGTGCCAGGGTAGCGACACGCGGGAGGGATTTCAGGGTGTACATCAGCAGACTCCTTCTGTTGGGGGCGCGCCGGTTGGCGCGTTGTCACAGTGCTTGCCTTGGCGTGGCCGCGGTCCGTTGCGGCGGTGGCACAAGGCCACGGAACTGCCTGGGTATCGAAAAATCAGGGCGCCGGCGCGGGCGTGCCGCTGCGATCGGCGATGCCGTACAGCTGGCTCAGCGTGGCCTTGAGCGAGGCCGGCAGCATCGGCCCATGGCCAAGGCCGGGGAACTCGCGGTACTGCACCGTCAGACCGGGCACTTTCGCCAACCGGCTCGCCAGCTGCTGCGCGGCATCCGGGGTCGCGCCGCCGATGCGGCGCAGGTGCGCGACCACGCGCGGATTGGTCATGTCGCGCACACCGCGGTTGCCGGTGCGCTCGTCACCGCCGAGCATCACCGTCACCTGCGCCGGCTGGCTCTGGTTGTTGGCGATGAACTGGCGTTCCATGTCGCCCAGCGGTGCGCCCTGGCTCCACCACAGTGACGGGCTGGCCGACACGTAATGCTGGAAGGCGGCCGGCCGGGTATACAGCGTACTGACCACGAACAGACCGCCGAGCGAGTGGCCCCACAGCGACTGCCGCTGCAGATCGATGCTCGCGCGGCGCTGCACTTCCGGCTTGATCCGGCGTTCGATCAGATCCAGAAACGCATATGCACCGCCACCGCTGGACTGCGACGTGCCGTTCTCATCGTCGGCGGTGTCGATCCATGCGGTGTAATCGCGGGTACGGGCGGGCGAATCGATGCGCAGGTCGTTGTCGTAACCGATGAATACCAGCACCGGCGCGGCGTGCGCGGCCAGGTCGGCCAACATGGCCTGGTCCAGCACCATCGCCGCGGCATTGCCATCCAGCATGTACAGCACCGGAGCGGGCGTAGCGGTCGCCTTGGCCGGGACACCGATGTTCACGCGCCAGCGGCGGGCCTTGTCGGGGCTGTCCAGCACGAAATGTTCAAAGCGATAGCTCTGCGCCGGCTGGTCCAGCACCGTCTCGCCAACCTTCTGTTCGGGATTGCGCTGCTGCGCCGCCGCGGGCGACAACGCGGCCATGCCGATGGCGGTGGCCACGCCCAGCGTGCGCAGCCACGGCGATACGGAAGAGATCAGGGAGGAAGAAACGATCATGACAACCCGAAGCGAGAGACAGTGCTATCCCGCCAGTGTAACTCAAATGAGAATGGGTATCACTGACGTTGCGCTGAGCGCCCTGCCATCGCGCTCGCCATGCACGGGCTCAGCGCGCGCAATCGCCCGACGCCTTGCGTGCCGCACCCACCGTCGCACCGCCCTTGCCGGGGACGGACATCCAGCCCTTCAGCGGGAAAGTGTCCGGCAGCGACGCTGCCATCGGCGCCGAGCCGATCACCAGCTCCCGCCAGGTACCCACCGGCTCCAGCTCGGCCAGCCGCGCGGCCTGGTCGTCATCGGTACTGATTACGTCATCCGCCCCGGAGGGCGCCTTGGCGGTCGTCCCGGTCTTGGTGGCCCTGACCCGCAGTTCGCCACTGGTCGCACTGGTCACCGCCACCGCGTAGTGCTCCTTGCCATAGGCCCACGGCGTTTCGTGCTGCACGGTAGCGGTCTGTCCTGGGGCAGGCAGTGCCAGCGCATCGCCCGCGGCCGCCTGCACCATCGCCATGCCGCCCATCACCGCCATGTACATCCCGTACGCACGCATCTGCTTCTCTTCCTGCGTCTTCGCCTCGGGCGCGCCTGGCCAGTTCGCCTCCAGATTGAAATGCGCCTTGCCGTTGCACAGCGTCAGCACCACCGGCGTGCCCTCGCCTTCGCCCAGGCTGATCAGGCTGTCGCCGTTGCGGAACTGCTGCACATGGGCCAGCAATGACGCACCGCTCGGCGGCACCTGGTTCACCTCGATACGCGACGCCGCCTTGAGACGCTCGTTCATCGAGATCGTCGTGGCAGCAGCGGGCAGCGCTGCGCCGATCGCGGCAGCAAGTACAAGCACAGGCAGGAAAACGCGCATGGGATCCAATCCAAGAGGGCGGGACATCATACGCGTCCGTCCATCGCTCACTCGCACGCCCATGGCCCTGCACCGCGCAAAACGCTCAGCTACGCGTCACCATCGCGGTGATCGTCGCCGCCAGCTCCTGCACGGCCTGCTGCGCGGTGATATCGCCCGTGGTGGCGGCATAGGAGAGCCCTTCGGCCGCGCCCAGCATGCCCCACAATCCCGCCTGGGCCAGCACGCCCGAGGGTGCGAACGGTGACAGCAGCGCGCGGCACTGCTCGAGAAACACGACGTCGTACTCGCGCTTGATCCGTGCCAGTTCGGGCGAACCGGCCAACGCCGCGATCACGCCGGGAATCTCACGCCCCTGCTTCATCACGCAGGCGACGTAGGCATCGGCAATGACCTGCGCCTTCTCGGCGAGCGTCGGACCGCTGTCTGCAAAGCGCGCTTCCATCACCACGCCCTGGCGCGCATCGAAATCCTGGTACAGCGCCGCGAGCAGACCGGCCCGCGTACCGAAATGGTCATACACCACCGGCTTGGTCACCCCGGCCTGCTCGGCCAGCCGCCCCAGGGTCAGCGCGTCGGTGCCTTCCTCGCGCACCAGCCGCCACGCTTCCTCCAGCAACTGGCGCAGGCGATCGTCGCGGGTCATGCGGCGGCGAGGCGCCACCGGAACGGCAGAGTCGAGCGGGCTTGACATCGCTATATACCAATCGTAACTTACAGTTCGTAACTTACCGAAAGTATACAACCTCCTCCCCTTGGACGCCCATGCACACCCTGATCGTCACCTCCCACCCCCATCCCGACGCCCTGACCCAGGCCGTCGCCCGCCGCATCGCGGACGGCCTATCCACCGCCCGCGGCGCGACCGTGGAACTGGCCGACCTCCATGCCGAGGGCTTCGACCCCCGCTACACCCGGCACGACCTAAACGGCCACCACCGCCTGAGCGCGTTCCCGGCCGATGTACTGGCCGAACAGGCCCGCCTGGACCGCGCCGACGCACTCGTGCTGGTGTTTCCCGTTTACTGGTGGAGCATGCCGGCGCTGATGAAGGGCTGGATCGACCGCGTCTTCACGGGCGGCTGGGCCTATGACGACAGCAGCGGCCAGGGCGTGCTCAAGAAACTGGGGCACCTGTCCGTCCATCTGGTCGGCCTGGGGGGCGCCGATGCGCGCACCTGGCACAAGCGCGGCTACACCGAGGCTATGAAGACCCAGATCGACACCGGCATCTTCGATTACTGCGGCGCGCCGGTGCTCTCGTCCACCCTGCTGCTGGAGACCGACACCGGTGATGCTCAGGCCCACCTGCACAGTGCGTTCGCGCTGGGCGAGCGGATCGCAACGGCAGCGACGGCAGCGCGGTGAGCGGTGAGCGGTGAGCAGTGAGCGGAGAAGAGAGCACGCGATGCGACGAGGCTGAAGTACCGACACGAGCATGATGCGCCGCACGCTTCATGAATCGCGACAGCACCCCGCGCATCAACTGTGACGTGCAGCAGGCGCCGGCGACCGCCGGCGCTTTACTCTCCGGCAACCGCCTCGCCCCGCACGCCACCTTCGCCCGGACCCTGCATGAAGTACTTCCTTGTTCTGTTGCTGTTGCTGCCCACAACGCAAAGCCACGCCCTGACCTTGACCAACCCGGCGTGGCGCGTCGAGATCGATCCTGCAACGCTGGCGGTGACCGCCACCCAGGCCGACGGCACCACTACCCGCATCTCTTCGGCGGGCGGCGCCGGCACGGTGTCGGCGCTGAAGCAGACCGCCGCTACCGGTCGATGGCGATGGGGCGATGCAACGCAGGTACGGGCCGAGCTGGTCGGCGATACGCTGCAGATGCACTTCAACCGGACCACCGAGGGCAGCGTGCACTGGCCGCGACTGCCCGCCGGTCCGCACGCCCTGCTGCTGCCGTTGCACGAGGGCTACTACCTTCCCGCCGATGACACCGTCTGGCGGGATGAACTGCTTGATGCCTACGGCGAGATCAACACCACCGAAGACCTTACCCTCCCCGTGATCGGCCTGGCGTGGCCGGATCGCGTGCTGTCAATCCTGTTCGCGACACCGTTCAACAACACCGTTCACTTCAGCGCCGATGGGCCAGGCGTCGCGGTCGCCGCCGAGCACCATTTCAATGCGCTCAACGTGTCTGAGCCGTATACCGTCATCGTCAGCCTGGATGCGCCGGATTGGCTGGCGCCGGCCAAACGCTACCGGGCGTGGCTGCAGGCGCAGGGCGGCTTCGTGCCGCTGAAGGACAAACTCGCCGCGTTGCCGGACGGTGAGAAGCTGATCGGTGCCAGCCACCTGTATCTGTGGGGTGACCGCCTGCTGGTGGAACAGGACGTGCGCGACTGGGCGACGCTGAAGGCGCTGCTGCCACGCGCGTGGATCCAGAAGGATGACGAGGCGTTGGAGGCGTTGGCGGCCGCACACAGCGGCCCCTATGTGCAACAGGTGTTGGTGGCCGCGATCAATGCCGCGCTGGCGGAACAGTTTCCCGGTGACACCGCCCAGGCCATGCAGCAGCGCCGGCACCAGCTGGATGCCACCCTGGGCACGGCGCTGCAGCCCGAGGCGTTGCGGGGCGACAGCGCGTCGCCGCGGATGATCCGCGCCCTGCAGGCCGCGGGCCTGCCGCGGCTGTGGCTGGGACTGCCGGACTGGACGGCGGGCTGGGCGAGCCCGGGCGGCGTGGAAGCAGGCGTACAAGCGGGCTACCTGGTGGCGCCGTACGATTCCTATGACACCGCCCTGCCCGACGGCAACGACAATCCGTCCTGGCTGTCAGCCCAGCTTGGGCAGGACGCGTTCGAGCGCTGCGGAATCATGAAACCCGATGGCCAGCGGATCAAAGGGTTCCAGGGCAGCGGGGTGTATACCAACGCAGCCTGTATCCGGCCATTGATGGAACGTCGGGTGCGGGACCTGCGCGCCACCACGCCCTACAACAGCTGGTTCCTGGATGTCGCAGCGACCGGCATGCTGTTCGATGACAGCGACCCGGCCAAGCCCACCCCGCAGGCGCAGGATGCGGCCAACCGCAACGCGGCCCTCGCCTGGCTGGCCGACACCCAGGCACTGGTGGTCGGCTCGGAAGTCGGCTCGGCCGTGGTCAACCGGCATATCGTCTTCGCGCACGGCGCGCAGACCGCCGGGTTTGGCTGGCGCGACCCGCAGATGCGCCGCGAGCGCGACTCGCCGTACTACCTCGGGGCATGGGCGCCGGAGCACCAGCCGGCCTTCTTCTTCAAGCAGAGCCGGCTCAAGCCCCGCTACCAGCAGCTCTACTTCAACCCGGCCCGTCGCCTGCCCTTGCTGCAGGCAGCCTTCCACGACAGCGTGGTCAGCACCCATCACTGGACCCTGGACAGCCTCAAGTTCCGCGAGAGCCGCAGCACCACCGAGCTGCTGCAGCAGCTGTACAACGTACCGCCCCTGCTCAACCTCAGCGTGGCGACCGCCCCGTCACGGATCGCCTACCTGCGCCAACTGGACGCGTTCTTCCGTCCCGTGCATGAGCACTTGTTCGACCAGGCGCTGACCGACTTCCGCTGGCGCGATGCCGCCGGGCAGGTGCAGCAGACCACATTTGCCGATGGCAGCGTGATCGTGGCGAATTTCTCCGATCAACCACGACAGGTGGATGGCCGTCCGCTTCCGGCGCGCAGCGCCACCGCCCACCTGGCCGACGGCCGTACGCTGGAGTTCATTTCGCCGGCGGGGCCGTAGGCCGGCACGCCACCCGAGCTGTACGCCCGCGGACCCGTATCCCCCGGACCCGGGCGCGCCCACTGCTCCGGTGAGCGCGCCAAGGCGTCACTCCTTCGCCGCTTCCGCCTTCCACGCAGCGACCTTCGCCCTGGTCTGCGTCAACAGCGCATCCAGCGCCGTGCGGTCATAGCCCTGGCCGCGCAGCACGACGTACTGGATGCCGCGCGTGGCCTCGATATCCTCCAGCGGATTGCGCTCCAGCAACACCAGGTCGGCCGCCTTGCCGGGCGCGACCGCACCGTAACGATCCAGGGTGCCGAACCAGGCCGGGCCCGCGCGCGTGGCCGCGGACAGGGCCTGCGCCGGGGTCAGCCCTTCCTTGACGAACAGCGACAGCTCGTCATGCAGGCCGATACCGGGATAGTTGAACGAGTTGAGGAAGCCCGCATCGGTACCGGCCATGATCGTCACGCCGGCCTGCTGCAGCATCGGCAGCACCGCGGCGACCTGGTGGTACTCGCGATGGCGGGCGTCGATCTGTGCCGGGGTCGCCTTCGCCGCGCGCTCGACGCGCCAGGCGTAGGTGGCCTGCAACTTCGGGCCGATGTAGGCCAGGTAGGGATCGTTGCGATGGTCGTCCTGGTCCAGGAAGTCCAGGATGCGCCCGCCATTGAGGGTCGGCGTCACGAACACGCCCTTGGCCGCGAAACCGCGATAGGCGGCCATGGCGGTGTCACGGTCGAAGCCCGCATCCAAGCGCGCGTTGGCCTGCGCGCGATCGATGCGCTTGGCGCCGAAGTCCGCGGCGATCGCGGCCTCATCCTTGACGCCTGCCTTGTAGGCGTAGTCCAGGTGTTCGATCGAGCTGATGCCCGCATCAACCGCCTGCTGCACGGTCAGTGCCATCGGAATATGCCCGGATGCACGCAGACCGTTGGCGCGTGCACCGCGCACGGCCGCCAGGAACAGTTCCGGGGTCAGGGTGCTGTCGGTAATTTTGACGAAGTCGACGCGGTCGCGCTTCAAGCGCACGAACGCCGCATCCAGGTCGGCCTGCGAGCCGACTTCGATGGTGCCCTTCCAGACCGGCTTGATGCCTTCGATCTTGGCGCCCGAGGTGAACAGCTGCGGGCCGGCCAACCGGCCGCTGGCGATCTCGCCGCGCCACTGCAGCACCTGGTCGGGCAGATCGCCGGAGGCGTCGCGGATGCTGGTGATGCCATGGGCGATGTACAGCGGCAGCAGCGCCTTGTTCTCCTCAATGAGCTCCGGGCCGCCCCCGAAATGCACGTGCATGTCCCACAGGCCCGGGATCAGATAGCGCCCCTTGCCGTTGACCTCCTCGCGGGCCTTCCACGCCTTGCGCATCGCACGATCACTGCCCATCGCCACGATGTCCTGGCCGCGTACCACGACGGTCTGGTCCGGCACGGTGGAGGCATGCTCCACATCGACCACGGTCGCATGCCGGATCATCAGGTCGGCCTGCTCGGCCGCGAATGCAGAAGGGGCCAGTGCAAGCAGCACCGGAAGGGCAAGACGCAGGGACATGGGCAGTGCACCGCAAAATGGAGAACCGGGCCACCTTACGGTCGGGCCCGGTCCATTCACCAGTTAAATTTTGGAATGCGCGTCATGCGCATTCCAGATGAGCATGCTGCTTCACATCTCGCCCTGCATCGCCGGCCGTGCCTGCAGCTGTGCCAGCCACGCCGCCACGGCCGGGTGCGCGTCCACGGCGGCGCCCACGAAGGTCCCGTAGCCGACCACCTTGCCCACCACGAGATCTACCAGCGAGTAGGCCTCACCCAGCATCCAGGGCTGCTGCGACAGGCGCGCCTCCAGCACGTCCAGCAATTCATTGGCCGCGCGGATGCCAGCTGCGGCATGGTCGGCATGGCGCAGCGCATCGTCCGTGGTGGCCAGCCACACGCGCCCGATCACCGCGCCATAGGTGACATATGCCCAGGTGCACCACGACATCGCCTCCAGCCGCGCCGGTGTGCCGTCCTGCGGCCAGAGCCCCTTGGCCACGCCGTAGTGCTCGCCCAGCCACAGGTGGATCGCCAGGGCTTCGAACATCGGCGTGCCATCCACCACCAGGCACGGCACCTTGCCGTTGGGATTGATGGCCAGGTAGTCGGCCGTGCGCTGCTCGCCGGCGCGGATGTCGATCCTGACCCGCTCATGAGGGACGGCCAGTTCGGCCAGGGCGCAGGCGATCGGGGTCGCGCTGGACATCGGGTGCCAATAGAAGACGAGGGACATCTGGAACTCCTTGAGGGTGGTCAGGGGTGCGACCGAAGCGGTCCTGCACCGTGGCCCCAAGGCTAGCCACCCTTGCGGACAGAACCCGCCCGCAATGGCTGCTACGCTTTCCTGATGCTGACCGCCTCCGCCCGCCTGCTGAGCCTGCTGTCCCTGCTGCAATCGCGCCCGCATTGGGGCGGCGGCATGCTGGCCGAGCGCATGGGCATCCACCCACGCACGCTCCGCCGCGACATCGACCGGCTGCGCCAGCTGGGCTACCCCATCCACGCCAGCACCGGTGTCGCCGGAGGGTACGCGTTCCGTCCGGGCCGGGCCCTGCCACCACTGCTGCTGGACGACGATGAAGCACTGGCCGCCGCGATCGCGCTGCGCACCGCGGTGACCGGCACCATCAGCGGGATCGAGCAGACCGCGATCACTGCGCTGGTCAAGATTGAACAGGCGATGCCACCGCGCCTGCGGCCCCGGCTGGAGGCACTGCGCTCAGCGATCCTGCCCACCGATCAGATCGGACCGTTGGTCGATGCCGGTCGGCTGACCGCCCTGGCCGCTGCCTGCCGCGACCAACTGCAACTGGCCTTCGAGTACATCGACCGCACAGGTCAGCCGAGTTCTCGCCAGGTGGAGCCACAAGGCGTGGTGCACACTGATCGGCGCTGGTATCTGGTTGCCTGGGACCCCGCACGCGACGACTGGCGCACCTTCCGCATCGACCGGATCACCAGTACGCCCGTGGTGGGCGCGCATTTCGCGCCCCGCGCCGGGCCCGGCGACGGCGACCTGCGCCAGTGGGTGGCCCGCTCGCTCTCGCTCGGGCAGTACCCCGATGAGGCGCGGATCATCCTGCACGCACCTCTGGCTACCCTGCGCCAGCGCATCCCTGCGTCGGCCGGGGTACTCGAGGGTGTGGATGACCAGCGCTGCCTGCTGCGCTGTGGCGCCAACCCGATGGGCTCGGTGATCTATTGGCTGCTGGCCATGGACCTGGAGTTCGAGGTGCTGGGGCCACCCGCACTGATCGACCGGCTACGCGCCGCTGGCGAGCGGGTGGCGCGCAGCCTGACCCCAGGCGTCGCCGACGCCGTGCCGACGCCCGCGGACGTGTAGCCACCGGGCATGGCCATGGCGGCCGCGGTCATTGCGCTTCACAATGGCGCCATGACTGCCAGTGAAAAACCGAATCGGGCCCTGTTCGACCTGGACCTGTTGCGCGCCATGGTGATGGTGGCCGATTGCGCCAGCTTTACCACGGCGGCCGCCCGCCTGCATTCCACCCAATCCACCATCAGCCAGAAGATCCGCCGGCTGGAGGAAATGGCCGGCCATCCGCTGCTGGTGCGCGGCAACCGTGATGTGCATCCCACCGATGCCGGCGAGATCGTCCTGGGTCACGCGCGCCAACTGCTGGCGCTCAACGATCAGCTGCTGGAGGCCCTGGCCGGTACCACGGTGGCCGTCACCGTGCGGCTGGGCGTACCGGAGGACTTTGTCAGCGCCGCGACCACCCAGCTGCTCGGCGCCTTCAACCGCGAACATCCCCAGGTGAAGCTGGAGGTCACCAGCGGCCTCAGCCGCGATCTGGCCCACGGCTACGATCATGGCGAACTCGACCTGATCCTGGTCAAGCAGCGCCGCAACAGCCGCGCCGCGGTGGCCTGCTGGCCCGAGACCATGGTCTGGATCGACAGTGCCCGCAATGGCTGCATCGGCCTGGATCCGGTGCCCCTGGTCACCTTTCCGCCGCGCGGACTCTACCGCGATGACATCATCGACGCGATCGAAGCGCTCGGGCGCCGCTGGCGGATCAGCTTCACCAGTTCCAGTCTGAGCGGGATCCAGGGCGCGGTGGCCGATGGCATGGGCATCAGCCTGCTGCCGGCGCGTGCCTTGAGCCGCGAGCACACCGTGCTGGGCGCCGAACAAGGCCTGCCACCGATCGATACGTTCGAGATCGCCCTGCTCCATCGCGCCACTGCCGACCCGCTGGTCAAGATGCTGGCGATGCGCCTTGGCGAACTCCTCAACCACGAGCGCGCCCGAAAGAACGTCACGCCGGCCTGAGCACGCAGTCGATCCGGATCACGCACCAGTGGATCGACCACGACGTCAGGCTGTATCGCCAGTGGCAGGCTGTCCTTACTTGAGCTGCAGCGGGTAGCGCTGCCAGAGCACGTGCACCAGGAACCCGGTCAGTTCCGGGTCCTTGCTGGTGATCGACGCGCGGATCTTGTCCAGCAGCACCATGTCGCTGCAGTTGCGCACATCGGCGTGGCCAGCCTGGCCGGCGCGGCGGGCCCGGTAGCGGGCGGCGCGCTGTGCATCGGTCATCGCGTAGCCGAAGGTGGGCGGACGGCCGCGCTTGCGCGGCAGCGTCAGTTCCAGTGTTCCGGGGTCTTGTTCATCGCGCATGACGGACGAGGATGCAAACGGGGGCGCGCACGATATCGTGAGACATCACTTTAATCCAGCGTTTTCCGTGGATTTCTGCATTTGCGACGCAAGCGTCAGCGCCACGCCTCTGCAACACGCGCGCCCGCCCACACCAGCAGCATCCCGCCAACGAGGCTCACGCCCAGGTACAGCGGCACCATCACGCTGCGGTCGGTGCGGGTGAACACCAGCGATTCGAGCATCATCGAGGAGAACGTGGTCAATCCGCCCACGATCCCGACGATCAGGAACGCGCGCCAGTACAGCGCCGCCGTGCCACGACTCTGCAGCCAGATCATCACGTAACCGGCGACGAACGCACCGGCCAGGTTCACCGTCAGCGTGCCCCACGGAAAGCCATTGCCGAACTGGCGCAGCATCGCATCGCCCACCATGAAGCGCAGTGCGGCGCCCAGTGCGCCGCCCGCCATCACCAGGCCCAGCTGCTGCCACCAGACGCCGATGCCGTCCATCACTCGCTGCCCTTCTCCGCGCGTGCCTGTTCGCGCGCGGCACGCAGGCGGTCCAGCTTTTCCTTCAGCTTGATCTCCAGCCCGCGCGGCACCGGCTCGTAATACACGCGCTCGCCCATCGCATCGGGGAAGCCGGTCTGGTCCAGCGCGATCCCGCCGTCGGCATCATGGTCGTACTGGTAGGTCTTGCCGTAACCCAGCTCTTTCATCAGCTTGGTTGGCGCGTTGCGCAGGTGCAACGGCACCTCCTGGGTGCCGGTCTCGCGCACTTCCTGTTTGGCCTTGTTGAACGCGGCATACCCGGCGTTCGATTTGGCGGTGCTGGCCAGGTACAGGACCAGCTGCGCGAAGGCCAGCTCGCCTTCCGGACTGCCCAGGCGCTCATAGATATCCCACGCCTCCAGCGCCATCGACTGCGCCCGCGGATCGGCCAGGCCGATATCCTCGATGGCCATGCGGGTCAGCCGCCGGGCCAGGTAGGACGGATCACAGCCGCCGTCGAGCATCCGGGTCAGCCAGTACAGCGCGGCATCCGGGTTGGAGCTGCGCACGGACTTGTGCAGTGCCGAAATCTGGTCGTAAAACTGCTCGCCGCCCTTGTCGAAGCGGCGGGTGCGGTCGGCCAGCACCTGCACCAGCATCTCCGGGCTGATCCGCCCGCCATCGCCGCTGGCCAGTTCGGCCGCGATCTCCAGCAGGGTCAGCCCGCGCCGCACATCGCCATCGGCGGCGGTCGCGATCTCCAGCAGCGCCTCGGGCGCGACCTGCAGATGCTCCGCGCCCAGGCCGCGCCCGGTGTCCTGCAGCGCCCGCTCCAGCGCCTCGACGATGTCGCTTGGCGAGACCGACTCCAGCACGTGCACGCGGCAGCGCGAGAGCAGCGCCGAGTTCAGTTCGAAGGACGGATTTTCGGTGGTGGCGCCAACGAACACGATGGTGCCGCGCTCGATGTGCGGCAGGAACGCATCCTGCTGGGCTTTGTTGAAGCGGTGCACCTCGTCCACGAACAGCACCGTGCGCCGGCCTTCGGCGAAGCGCTGTGCAGCCTCGGCCAATACCTGGCGTACCTCGGGCAGACCGGACAGCACGGCGGAGATCGCGCGGAACTCGGCGTCGGCGTAGTGCGCCAGCAGCAGCGAAAGCGTGGTCTTGCCGCAGCCCGGGGGGCCCCACAGGATCATCGAGTGCACATGGCCGGACTCGACCGCACGGCGCAGTGCGCTGCCCGGGGCGAGCAGGCGCTTCTGCCCCACCATCTCATCCAGCGTCTGCGGACGCATCCGCTCGGCGAGCGGACGCATGTTGTCCCGATCCACGGTCAGCAGATCGGGCCCATTGAAAGTCGTTCGGTTTCTGGCCACGTGCCTAGTGTATCGCGGCGGATTGCAGGGTAGATGCCGGCCAGCGGCCCGGCCGGCATCTACACCGTCATTCGCCGATGACGTCCACGCCCTTGGCCGGGGTGAAGCTGAAGGTGCCCGAGGCAAAGCCCGGGTTGCGCTTCCAGCCGGTGAAGCTGATCACCGTGCGCTGGCCGACCGCGTCCACCACTTCCATGCGTGCCAGGCCCTGGGCATTGAAGCCCAGCGCGGCGTACTGGAAGGCGGTATCGGTTTCGCGCTTGGGGCTCAGTGCCAGCCACTGCAGGCCATCGCGCACGGCCGCCTCTTCGCTGACGTCGTATTGCTTGTCCAGCAGGGCCGGATTGATCAGCGCGGTCAGCGGGCTGTTCTGCTCTTCCTGGCCCTGCGGGCGCACGCTGGCCTGCTCCAGGTCGGGCTCGTAGACCCAGACCTTCTTGCCATCGGCCACGATCAGCTGCTCGTGCGGCTTGATGTATTCCCAGCGGAACAGGCGCGGTGCGGACAACGCGACACGGCCACTGGTGGTTTCCTTGACCTTGCCCTTGCTGTCGTACACCTGCTGACTGAACTGGCCATCCAGCCCCTTCAGGCCCTGGGTGAAGCGATTGAGCTCATCACGGGCGCCGGCCCAGGCCGACGCCGACCCGACACTGGCGACAACCAGAGTGGCAGCAAGCAGGGAGCGGCGGAAGGTGGTGTGCATGCGAGGTATCCAGGCGAATGGGAAGGATGGAAGGCAGTGTGCCCATTCAATCCTGAATGGGCGATCAGGGGCGCATTATGCGCTGGAAGCGGGTGTGCCGAGCGTACTCATGGCCCGGCCTGCACCGTCTTCAGATCGCCGTACACCACCTGCCCGCGGAAGCCGCGCCGGACCTGCTGGTACAGCTCGCGGAACGCCGCGTAGTCCTGCGGCTGACAGAGCGCGTCCGCCCCGCGCACGGCGCGTTGATGCAGCCGGTGGCGCGCGGTGACCACCTGCCCTTCGCGCGTCCACTCCACCGTGTACTGCCCACCCGCATTGTCGAACTGCTGGCTGCGCGGAATCGCCACGATCGGCACGCTGGCCGGGAAGGTGAGCCGATAGCGCTCCTCGCGCAGACTGTCGTTGCAGTAGAACGGCGTAGCGTTGTCCGGCGCCGAGGTGCTGGCGTACAGGTCACGGAACGACTCACCGCCCGGCGCATCGGGCAGCACCATGCCGCCGAGAACCGCGAAATCGACGTAGTCGCTGGCCTGGAAGTCGTAGCGGAAGTTGAACGGACGGGTCAGGTCCTGCGGATCCCCCAGCAGGGTGAGCGCGCCACTGCCATCGAAACCGGAGGCGGCCATGATCGATTCTTCCGCCCGCGCCCGGTTCTGTGCGTTGAGCCGTGCGAAGGCGGCCCGCATGCCGATCTCGGCCACGCCGCTGGGCTGCTGCAGGGTCTGGCCGACCAGGTTGCCAGCCGCGTCGAAGCGGAAATCAACCTCCAGCCCGGTGCCGTTGCGGCTGGCATCGTTGGCGGGGGTGCGCGCCACCACGGCCTGGCGGGTGTGCAGCACCGGTGCGCCGAGATCAGCGTCGGGAAGCTGGCCGAAGCGCGCATAGGACGTGGTCGAGTCCAGATACAGGTCGAACTCGGGGAGATAGGTGATCGCGTGGTTGAAGCGGCCCAGCAGCGGAATGGCCGGCAGGGTCGGCCCGCCACCGGCGCCGATCAGCACCGGGGTGCTCTGGATGCCCCGTGCAGCCAACAGCGCCTCCAGGATCACCACATGGTCTTTGCAGTCGCCGTAGTGATTGTCGAGGATGCTCTGCGCCGGGTTCGGCTCCAGCCCACCGTTGCCCAGGTAGACCGCCACGTAGCGGATGTTCTGGGCGACCCAGCGGTACAGCACGGCGGCCTGCTCGCGCCGGTCGGTGATGCCACGGGTCAGCTGGTCCGCCAGCGCCTGGATCTGCGGGGTGACCGCCGCCGCCTCGCCACCCTTGAGCTGATAGGCCTGTGCCACCTGCGACCAGTCACGATACGTGCTGGCCATGATGCCCGGGCTGTACTCCCAGGCGGCGGCGGACCAGTTCTGCGCCTTGAGCGGCTCACTGCGGCGGTAGGTCCACTCCCACTGCGCCTGGCCATTGCGGATCCGGGGCCTCTCACTGCCACGCACGCCCCGCTGCTCCACCTGCATCGGCAGGCTGGCCGGGGCGGTGAGGGTCACGCGCGCATCGTCATACGGCGTGAACACGCTGAAGGTTTCCCACAGGCCGAAGTAACCGGGGAAGTACGGCGTGTTCTGGGTCCGGCGGGTCTGGTAGACCACGCGCGTGCCCGGCGCCAGGTTCGGAAACACCACCACCCGCACCTTGCGGTCGGCATACATCGCTGCGGCAGCGCTGGAGTAGCTTTCCTGCGTGTAGATGCGGTCGGCGGGCACGTCGCGGCGCTGGCCATCGGCGGTCAGGGTATAGGCCTGCAGCACCTCCAGCGTTTCCATTTTCTCGCTGTAGCTCAGCCGCACCTGGCTGAACTGCTCGACCGCCGATTTGGTCTTGAGCAGGATCTCGTACTCTTCGGTCTGGGTGTTGCCGGCATCGGGGCGCACTACGTAGTCGGCGCGATAACGCACGAAGCTGAAGTTGTTGCTGGCCTGCGCGTCAGTGCCCGCCCCCTGCCCACCCGGCGCGACCGGTGCGGCAGCCGGGGGCGCAGCTTGGGCTTGGGCTTGGGCCTGCGACACCACTGGCGCGATCAGCAGCGCACCTACCATCATCCAGCGCATCGGCTTCATTGCAGGTTCCTTGTGCGAAGCGGCCGGCGAGCACGTCGCCGGCCGGGTGCCGATCAATGACGGCCGGGCAGTACCCGGCCTTACTTGGGCGGTGGCGGGGCCAGCACGCTGCGATCGCCGTTGTGCTCCGGCGGGCTCACCACCCCGGCGGCCTCCATCGCTTCGATCAGGCGCGCGGCCCGGTTGTAGCCGATCTTCAGGCGACGCTGCACACCCGAGATCGACGCGCGGCGGGTTTCGGTGACGATGCGCAGCGCTTCGTCGTACAGCGGGTCGGATTCGTCGCCGCCACCACCGCCTGCCTCGGGCAGTCCGCCGGGGCCGACCACCACGCCATCGCCCATCATCTGCACCTCGTCCAGCACGCCGGTGATGTAGTCGGTCGGGCCGCTGGCCTTGAGGTGTTCGACCACCCGGTGCACTTCCTCATCGGAGACGAACGCACCATGCACGCGGTCCGGCAATGCCGTGCCCGGCGGCAGATACAGCATGTCGCCGTGGCCCAGCAGCGTTTCCGCGCCGGACTGGTCGAGGATGGTGCGCGAATCGATCTTGGAGCTGACCTGGAAGCCGATGCGGGTCGGGATGTTGGCCTTGATCAGGCCGGTGATCACATCCACCGAGGGGCGCTGCGTGGCCAGGATCAGGTGGATGCCGGCCGCACGCGCCTTCTGCGCCAACCGCGCGATCAGCTCTTCGACCTTCTTGCCGACGATCATCATCATGTCGGCGAATTCGTCGATGAAGATGACGATGAACGGCAGCGTCTCCAGCGGACGCGGGGCCTCGCCGAGTTCCGGATTGGGCTTGAACAGCGGGTCCATCATCGGCTGCCCGGCATCCTGGGCATCCTTGACCTTCTTGTTGAAGCCGGCCAGGTTGCGCACGCCCACCGCGCTCATCAGCTTGTAGCGGCGTTCCATCTCGGCCACGCACCAGCGCAGGCCATTGGCGGCCTCCTTCATGTCGGTGACCACCGGCGCCAGCAGATGCGGGATGCCCTGGTAGACGCTCAGCTCGAGCATCTTCGGGTCGATCATCAGCATCCGCAGGTCTTTCGGCGAGGCCTTGTACAGCAGGCTCAGCACCATCGCGTTGACCGCCACCGACTTGCCCGAGCCGGTGGTACCGGCCACCAGCAGGTGGGGCATGCGCGCCAGGTCGGCCACGGTCGGGCGGCCGGCGATGTCCTTGCCCAGCGCCAGCGTCAGCACGCTGGCCGACTTGTCGTATTCCTTGGAGCGCAGCAGTTCGGAGAGGTAGATCATCTCGCGGGTGACGTTGGGGATCTCCAGACCCACCACCGATTTGCCCGGGATCACATCCACCACGCGCACCGATTTGACCGACAGGCCGCGCGCGATGTCCTTGTCCAGCGAACTGATCTGGCTGACCTTGATGCCCGGCGCGGGTTCGATCTCGAAGCGGGTGATCACCGGGCCGGGATAGGCACCGACCACCTGCGCATCGATGCGGAAGTCCTTGAGCTTGAACTCGATCTGGCGCGAGAGCGTCTCCAGCGTGCCCTCGTCGTAGCCCTTGGGCTGCGGCTTGGGATCATCCAGCAGCGCCAGCGGCGGCACGTCCGAGCCATCGCCATTGACGCCCCGGAACATCGGAATCTGGGTCTCGCGCTTGGCCCGGTCGCTTTTCTCCAGCACCGGCTCCGGGCGCGGCTCGATCTTGACCGGCTCGCGCTTGGCGCGGACCTCGGCGTCGACCTTGCGCACTTCCTGGCGCTCCTCGCGCATGGCGCGGGTCTGCTGCCACTCGGTGGCCTGCTCTTTCTTCTTGTTGAACAGCGGGGGCAGCGCCAGCACCCAGTTGCCGATCTTCTCCATCACCACGAACCAGGAGATGCCCGTGGCCAGGGTGATCGACGCCAGCAGCAGTACCAGCACGAACAGATTCGCGCCCAGGGCGCCGAAACCGACGCTGAGCGAACTGCCCACCAGCTTGCCGAGGATGCCGCCGGCGTGGGCCACATCGGCGACGAACAGGCGCAGGTGCAGGAAGCCGGTACCGGCGATCAGGAAGCCGACCAGACCGACCAGGCGCAGGGCCGGGTCCAGGTCATGCTCGCCCTTGGCCTCGCGCTTGAGGCCGAACATCGCGATCCACGCCAGTGCGCCCAGCACGATCGGCAGTACGAAGGCCATGTAGCCGAACAGCTGCAGCAGCACGTCGGCGATCCAGGCACCGGCGCGGCCACCCATGTTGTGGACCGGCGCGACCACGCTGCCGGTATGCGACCAGCCCGGGTCGGTGGCCGAATAGGTGAACAGACTGGCGACCAGATACAGCAGCGCCGGGGCGACCGCGAGCAAGCCCAGGTCGCGCCACAGGCGCTGCCGGCGCGGGTTGTCCACGCTGGCCGGTTTGCGCGGCGCTGCCTTGCTGTCGGACGCCTTGGATCGTTCCGGGACCTGTTTCGCCACCTTAGACCACACCTTGGGAATGCACTGTTAGTGCTTGATAATAAACGACTGGACCCCACCCCGGTAGGTGCCGGCCGCTGGCCGGCACGGCCAGCGTCAAAACCCCGGCGCCGGAATGGGCGTCGTGCTGCGCGGGTCGCCGCGTTCCACTGCGCGCCTTGAATCACCCCGCCCCTGCCGCCACTCTATGACTTCGCTCGGATGCCGCGCAATCACTGCGCCGGCACCCCGCCCTACCTTCTATTGCGAGCTTACATGAGCAACTCCAAGCACTCCCGCCTGTTGATCCTTGGTTCCGGCCCGGCCGGCTGGACCGCCGCCGTCTACGCCGCGCGCGCCAACCTCAAGCCCGTCGTGATCACCGGCCTGCAGCAGGGCGGCCAGCTGATGACCACCACCGAGGTGGACA
>NZ_JALJRX010000011.1:0-48624 GCF_024519495.1 Stenotrophomonas sp. Ste96
CTCCAAGGAAAACACCACGATCATCGATGGCGCCGGCGAGAAGGCCAACATCGAATCGCGTGTCACCCAGATCAAGACCCAGATCGAAGACACCTCGTCGGATTACGACCGCGAGAAGCTGCAGGAGCGCGTTGCCAAGCTGGCCGGCGGCGTGGCGGTGATCAAGGTCGGTGCGTCGACCGAGATCGAGATGAAGGCAAAGAAGGCCCGCGTCGAAGACGCCCTGCACGCCACGCGTGCGGCGGTGGAAGAAGGCATCGTCCCGGGCGGCGGCGTCGCGCTGCTGCGCGCCAAGGCCGCGATTGCAGGCCTGAAGGGCGCCAACGAAGACCAGAACCACGGCATCCAGATCGCCCTGCGCGCGATGGAAGCACCGCTGCGCGAGATCGTCGCCAACGCCGGTGAAGAGCCATCGGTCGTGGTCAACAAAGTCAAGGAAGGCAGCGGCAATTTCGGCTACAACGCCCAGACCGGCGAATACGGCGACATGGTCGCGTTCGGCATCCTCGATCCGACCAAGGTCACCCGCTTGGCCTTGGAGAATGCGGCCGCTGCTGCCCGCATGTTCCTCAGCAGCGGCGTCGCGATTGCCGAAGCAGAACCGCCGGGCGCGGTGCAATCGGAAGACGGCTGATGTCCCGCCTCAACACGATCCTGCGCCTACCGGTCATCCATCGGGCTGATGCGACCGAGCTCGGCCCGTATTGCCTGGAACAGGTGCATCTCGAATTCGCGAACGGGGAGCGACGGCTCTACGAGCGGCTCCACACCCGCTCACCTGGAAGCGTCATCATCGCCGCGATGCCCGATCCGCACACGGTACTTTTGATTCGCGAGTACGCGGTGGGCACCCATCGATACGAACTTGGCCTGCCCAAGGGACGTATGGACCCCGGCGAGTCGATTCTCGAGGCCGCCAATCGCGAGCTGAAGGAAGAGGTCGGAATGGGCGCCAAGGTTATGCGCTATCTGCGGCCACTGACCTTGGCCCCCACCTACATGAGCAACGCCATCCATCTGGTACTGGCGGAGGACCTGTACCCGGAGCGCTTGCCGGGGGACGAACCCGAAGAGCTCGAGGTGGTCCCTTGGCAGCTCGATCGCCTCCACGAATTGGCCCTGCGCGAGGACTGCTCTGAAGCGTGCTCGATCGCGTCGCTGTTCATCGTGCGCGAGGTGATGCGGGAGCGTGGGGGTTAGACGTCCGGCATCAATGCCTATCGAGCACGCGGTCGACGTCCGCGCCGATCAATTGCCGATTCGACCGGAGGTGAGGGGTTCATGAACGTGATGGTTTCCCCTGCGCTGCACGCGACCCACGGCTTGGGAGTGTCGCAGTGCTCGCAGTACATCGTCCGCGCCGATGGCTTGAGGTAGATCGTGACGGTCCGGCTGTCATCCTCAGGCCACGCCACGCGCTCTACCCGATAGCCTTCCCGGCCATCCAGCTTTTCGATCGTCTTCCGGTCCAGCATGGCTGCATCCTCGAATCTAGGAAATCAGGCCTCAAGGGCACCGTTGGTCAGCCGAGGCTCCACGGTAATCCGCAAAGAACCATTTTTACACGGACAACCCCTAGTCCGCGCGACCCACGGCTTGGGAGTGCTCGCGTGTGGCTGTGAAGCAAATCTTCGGTGCACGTTCCTGCGCCATCTGCAGGTTGACGCGACTGGGTGCCAGGTAGACCAGGGCTCCGGAAGCATCGAGCGCAAGATGGGTTGCCGCCTTCTCACGGAACTCTTCGAGATCGGAATCGCTCTCAGCCTGGATCCAGCGCGCAGTGTGGATCTGGACCGGTTCGAAACTCGCTTCCACGCCGTACTCGTCCTTTAACCGATAGGCCACCACCTCGAACTGCAGGGTTCCGATTGCCCCGAGGATCAGGTCGTTGGACAACAGTGGCCGGAAAAACTGCGTGGCTCCCTCTTCAGACAACTGGGTCAGACCCTTTTGCAAATGCTTGAGACGCAACGGGTCCCGCAGGCGGATGCGCCGGAACAGCTCGGGGGCAAAGCTCGGTATGCCGGTGAACTGCAACGGATCGCCGACGGTGAACGTGTCGGCGATGGCGATCGTGCCGTGGTTATGAATGCCAATGACGTCGCCCGGGTAGGCGTGCTCGGCCAACTCACGCTCGGACGCCATGAACGTCAAGGCATCGCCAAGCCGCATCTCCTTGCCCGTGCGGACATGGAGTGCCTTGATGCCGTGCTGATAGCTGCCGGAGCACACGCGCAGGAAGGCGACGCGGTCGCGATGCAATGGATCCATATTGGCCTGGATCTTGAACACGAAGCCACTGAAAGCCGGCTCCTCTGGCGAAACCTTCCTCAGGGATGCGTCGCGTGGCTTGGGTGCCGGCGCATGCGTGACGAAGAAGTCGAGCAGCAACTGGACACCAAAGTTGTTCACCGCCGAGCCGAAGAATACCGGAGTCTGCAGACCTGCCAAATACAGTTCGCGATCGAAGGGATGAGACGCGCCCTGAACCAGGGCCAGCTCCTCCCGGACCTCATCGAGGAGCTGCGCTCCGACGCGCTTGACCAGTGCAGGATCCTCTATGGATGGGAAGATCGTCGAATCCTGTCGCGTGAAGTTCTTGCCAGTTTCGAACAGGTGGACCTCGCCGGTCATCAGATGGATCACGCCCTTGAGCCTCGATCCCATGCCGATCGGCCAGGTGATCGGTGCGCAGGGGATGTCGAGGACGCGCTCGACCTCGTCCAGCAGTTCGACCGGCGACTTGCCTTCGCGGTCGAGCTTGTTGATGAAGGTCATGATCGGCGTGTCCCGCAGCCGACAGACCTCCATCAGCTTGATCGTGCGCTCTTCCACGCCCTTGGCGCAGTCGATGACCATCAGCGCCGAATCGACCGCGGTCAGCACACGGTAGGTGTCCTCGGAGAAGTCGGCATGCCCCGGCGTATCGAGCAGGTTGACGATGCGGCCATCGTAGGGGAACTGCATCACCGACGAGGTGACCGAAATGCCGCGTTCCTTCTCCAGCGTCATCCAGTCGGACGTGGCGTGCTTGGCTGACTTCCGGGACTTGACGCTACCGGCCTGGCGAATGGCGCCGCCAAACAACAGAAACTTCTCGGTCAGGGTGGTTTTCCCGGCATCCGGGTGCGAAATGATGGCAAACGTGCGGCGGCGCGCGGCCTCCGCGGTATGGGTCGGCATAAGACTCCCTCAAGCGCTGTGCGCTGTAACCACGTCTTGACGATCTAGGCCCAGGCTGGGTCTAGGGCGGCATTGGCGTGGTCGTGGGAGAAGAATGGGCCATTCGCGCTCAATTTTAACCCAGCACGAGGCCCCTCTGGATGGCCTGGTCGATAGAGGTGCCATAGGCGTCTGCAGGGGCGTCTCCTCTCGGACCGTTTCGTACGTGCCACCGGTGAAATCTGGAGCAAAAAGACGATCAGGCGGGATAATTCAATATTATCCCGCTTGATGTTTGGGTCGCTGGCTCGGCCTTCTTTGGCGTTGAGTAGTACGTAATTACATGGTATGTAATACATTACGAAATAACCGGAGAGGACGCATGGCTCGGTCTGGCTTGTACAAAAGCGATGTGCAACGTGCCCGGGACAGCCTCCGGGCCGAAGGCAAGAACCCCTCGGTAGACGCCGTCCGCGTGGCGCTGGGCAACACGGGGTCCAAAACCACCATCCACCGCTACCTGAAGGAGCTGGAAGAGGAGGACGGGCAAGGCGTAGGCGCCAAGATTGCCGTCAGCGACGCCCTGCAGGACCTGGTGGCTCGTCTGGCCGAGCGGCTGCACGCCGAGGCCGAAACCGTGGTCGCTCAAGCGCAAGAGCGGTTCCAGGCCGAGCTGCACGAGCGCACCCAAGCCTTGGAGCAGGCCCGGCAGGACACCGGCAATCTCAGCGCGCAGCTTCAGCGCACCGAGACGCTGCTACAGACAGAACGCCAGGCGAGTGAAGTGGCCAGGGGCGAAGTGGCCAGCCGCACCACCGAACTGGCCCAGCTGGAGGAGCGCATTGCCGGCCTCACGGCGCGGCTGGCAGAGCACGAAAGCCACGCGCGCTCCCTGGAGCAGAAGCATGAGCATGCCAGGGAAGCCCTTGAGCACTACCGCACATCGGTCAAAGACCAGCGCGAGCAGGAGCAACGCCGGCACGAGCACCAAGTGCAGGAACTACAGGTCGGCCTGCGCCAGGCCAACGAGGCATTGACCGCCAAGAACCATGATCTTGTGCAGCTCAACCGGGAAAACGGCCAGTGGCTGGAGCGTCATACTCGACTGGAAAAGGAGGTGGCGCAGCTGCGTCAGACCATCCAGACGCAACAGGGCGAGCTCGATACGCTGCGCCTGACGGCGGCCGAACACCAGGCGGTGCAGGTGCGCTGGGGCCAAGACGCTCAGAGTTTGGACACCGCTCGGCAAGACCTCGCACAAGCCAGAACCGAGCTGGCCCAGGAGCGCGAACGACGCGAGCAGGCCGAGGCGGAAACGCTGCGCGCAACCGTGCGCCTGAGCACCTTGGAGCCGCTGTTGGCCCAGCTACAGCCGGCCAGTGCCGGCGGCAAAGGCGCCAAGCGGATCTCATCGGAAGAGACGCCGGCGCCATAGCCTGCGAAGAGAACACCCGGCGCAACGATCACAAGGAGCTTTGGCATGAGCGGAATAACCACCACACCCCCGGAAATCACCCGTGCCGTGCGGCGCCTGACCGAATCCGTCGTGCGCGGCGCAGAGCCGGTCTATCTTGATGTACAGCCGGAAGCCGACGCGATCGTGCACGAGTGCTTTCCCAACGTGCAGGCCAAGGTCGCGCGCGACGGTGGTCAGATGCTGTGCGGGTGGCAGCTGTGGGAATGGCCGCACGTGCTGGTTGAGGCGGAATTCCATGCCGTGTGGGTCAGTCCCGCAGGGGAAATGGTCGACATCACGCCAAAGCCTGAAGGTGAGACACGCATTCTCTTTGTGCCGGATCCGCGAAGACGCTACGAGGGCCTGGCCATCGACAACGTCCGCATGCCATTACGCGATGACCTGCTGATCAAGCACTTCATCCAGATGTCCGAAGCGATTGTCCAGGTGATGAACCGCGGCGAGCGATCATCCCAGTATGGCGAGGTCAGCGTGCCCGCCAATGAAATCCAGCCTCTTCTGCAGGCCAGAGACTTTCTGGGCCAGTCACTCGGTGCGGGATTGCGCGAGCATGCACCGTGCCTGTGCGGCAGCGGCAGCAAGTACAAGCGCTGTCATGGCGCGCAAGTAGAAGCATTCTTCCGTCGTTGACGGTGGTGCCCCTGGTCGGAATCGAACCGACGTGTACGCGCTTATCTGGCGCGTGCTCTCACCGGGGTATAAGGCCGGCGCTCTGACCAACATGAGCAACAGGGGCGTGATCGATCGATGCGATCACGCCGGTATTCGAGGGTCGAGCTGGCACAGGCGGTTCATGGGGCAAGCATACCGGGGATGGACGCCATGCCGCTATCCCCGGGCGCGGCGATAGGAGTGGGCCCACGCCGGAGCAGGGATGCGGTCGGTGGCCACCAGCCAAGCCATCCGCAAGGCCTGCGCGTCCACCAAGGCATGGTGGCGCCTGGCCCTATGTTCCGGATGGGCCGCGAACCAATCTTCCACCAGCAATCCCGGAAGGCCTTCCTTGGACATGCGCGTCATGACCGGGGCCGGCCGGGGGCCGCACGCAGCAACCTGGGCATCAGGGAGCTCAAACCCATCCAAGGCATACCGCAGCAGCTGAAGGTCGTTCGGGAAATCCGCCATCACCGCCGGCGCGTCGGCCTCGCTGAGGAAGGCGCGCAGCTCGGTCGTCAGGGCGGCATCCGGCAGGGCTGCGTCGCCGCGGTCTAGCAGCGGGTAGACGCTTTGACGAACGAAGTCGGTGGGAGCCTCGGGCAGGCTGGCTCGCTCAGCGTAGAAAAGGCGGTCTCCACCTTCGTTCACCAGCGCCAGACTCACCAGCTCGCTGCCCGTTACATCGGCCCACTCGGTGTCCAAGAAGTAGTACGTGGTGGCCATGATTGAATGGTGCCACAGCTTCCCGGGGAGGGCCGAGCCTGGACGTGCGGCCGAGGGTAGAATTCAGCGATCCATCAATCGGTTAGCGAAGATCTGGCCGTGTTCGTAACGATTCCCTGCCAACCCTCATCAGGCGCAATCGACCATCAACGGGTTGATGAACGCGGTCAACACGCTGGATTACTACAAGACCCAACTCGGCAGCCTGGACAGCTACATCGGCAAGTTCCAGGACGTGAACTACTACAAGAACTCGCCGTGCTTTACGGCGGCAGGGTGCTCCGACGCGGAACGCGCAGCACTTCGGAATGTGGCCCAGCTCGCGAGCGAGTCGCAGAAGAAGGCCAACGATGCCTTGTTCAAGGGCCTCGATAGGCAGCAAACGAATCTCACGGCCGATGCAGCGACGTTGCAGCGTCTTCAATCGGCAGCGCAGGGCGCGCAGGGCCAAATGCAGGCCATCGGCTACGCCAACCAGCTCGCCAGCCAGCAGGCCAACCAGCTCTTGCAGATTCGTGGCCTGCTGATCGCGCAGCAGAACGCGATGGCAACCAAGATGCAGGCCGACGCCGACAAGGAAGCCCAGCAGGCGGCAGCGGCCGCACAACTGCGCCAGGGCAGCTACCGGGCCAGCCCGGCGCGCACCTGGTAAGGGGGATTCATGAAAGCAATCAAGGCTCTGTCCTTGGCCTCGGCCGCCCTCGTGGCGGCCTTGGTCGCCGGCTGCGACAACAAGCCGGCCACGGCCCCCATGCCGGAAGTGAACGACGAGAACTGCAAGCCCGAGAACATCGCCAAGATCGAGGACAAGGGCGTCCAGCAGGCTTTTTCGTCGCTGTGCTTGCGTCGTGGTGGGGATTTCAAGCCCAGCCCGAAACGCGAATGGTGAGGTGCTGACGATGAGAATGCCAGCCAATCTAAAAACCCTCGCCCTGCCGCTGTTCGTCTGGCTGGCGTTCTTCGCGGTCGATGCCCACGCGGCCATCGACAACGCCGGCGTGTTCGATAGCGTGCTGGATCGCTACCAGGCCGCCGCGAGCGGCTGGGCCGGTGTCATCACCACGGCCGCAACCTGGCTCTTCTGGACGCTGGTTGTGATCTCGATGGTCTGGACGTTCGGCATGATGGCCTTGCGCAAGGCCGACATTGGCGAGTTCTTCGCGGAGTTCGTCCGCTTCACGATCTTTACCGGCTTCTTCTGGTGGGCGCTGACCAACGGCCCTAACTTCGCCTCGTCCATCTATGCGTCGTTGCGGCAGCTCGCCGGCAACGCGACGGGCCTGGGCAATGCTCTGTCGCCCTCGGGCATCGTGGACGTGGGCTTTGCGATCTTCGACAAGGTGATGGATCAGTCCTCGGTGTGGTCGCCGGTGGACAGCATGGCCGGCATCCTCATGGCCGTGGCGATCCTGGTCATCCTGGCCCTGGTCGGTGTGAATATGCTTCTGCTGCTCGCGTCGGGCTGGGTGCTCGCCTACGGCGGCGTGTTCTTCCTCGGCTTCGGTGGTTCGCGCTGGACTTCCGACATGGCGATCAACTACTACAAGGTCGTCCTGGGCGTGGCCGCGCAGCTCTTCGCAATGGTGCTCCTGGTGGGCATCGGCAAGACCTTCCTCGATGACTACTACTCGCGCATGAGCGCCGGCATCAGCCTCAAGGAAATGGGCGTGATGCTGATCGTCGTCATCATCCTCTTGGCGTTGGTCAACAAGATTCCGCCGCTCATCGCCGGGATCATCACCGGCGCGAGCGTGGGCGGTGCCGGCATCGGCCAGTTCGGTGCAGGCGCTGCGTTGGGTGCCGCAGGCATGGCAGCAGCAGCGGCCGCGACCGGCGGCGCCGCTCTGGCCGCCGGCGCAGCCTCGGCCGCCGGTGGTGCCTCTGCCGTCATGGCCGCCTTCTCGAAGGCCAATGAGAACGTGTCGGCAGGCACGGACGTTATGTCGGCCTTCTCGGGCGGCGGCAGCTCGGGCGGCGGTGCGGGCGGCGGCGGCGACGCCGGCACCGGCAGCACGCCCTTCGCTCAGGCTGCGGGCTTTAGCGGCAGCTCCGGCGGTGGCTCTTCGTCGGGTGGCGGCAGCCCCTCGACCGGCAGCAGCTCGGGCAGCTCGAAGGGCGGCGATAAGGGCGGCGGCAAAGCCGACGCCGGCGGCCAGGGCAGCAGCTCGACGGCCAGCACCGGCAGCAGTGCCGACAAGGCCGCCAAGAACGAACCCAAGCCCGCCGGCGGGGCAGGGCAAGGGCAGCAGGCCGCACCGGGCAGCACCGGCCCCGGCTTGCTCGCATCGGCCGCATCGGCCCTCGGCACGGCCGGCCGCATCGCCGCCGACGCCGGCGCGAACTTGGCGAAGGGAACCGCCGATGTTGCCAAGGCCAAAGCCGCGAGCCTGCGCGAAGCCGCAGCCGAGCGGATCGCCGACACCACTGGCGGAAAGATCGCCGCCGCGATCAAGGCGCAAGGAAGCGGCACGGCCGAGAACATCGACGTGCCCGACCAGCAGCCCGCGCCGAGCTTCGGCGACAACAGCCTGGCAGGCGGCCCCGCCGATGCCGATCCCGAGTCCGAAGTAGCTGCGTTCGCCAACCGCGAGCAAGGCCGCGACGGCACAACTGCGTAACCAAGGAGAGTCCAACCATGAAGAAGAAACTGTTTGCCCTGGCCGCCCTCGTGGCAGCCCTCGGATCGACCGCCGGCACGGCCAGCGCGCAAGACGTGCTGACCGGCGACACGCGCCTGGCCTGCGAGGCGATCCTGTGCCTGTCGTCGGGCACGCGCCCGAGCGAATGCACGCCGTCGCTGTCGCGGTACTTCAACATCACGAAGCGCAAGCTGTCGGACACGATCCGCGCCCGCCTGAACTTCCTCCAGCTTTGCCCGGTGGCGAGCCAGACGCCGGAAATGCAGTCGCTCGTGTCGGCGATCTCGCGCGGCGCTGGCCGTTGCGACGCGCAGTCGCTGAACTCGACGTTGGTGATGTGGACGGGCGGCTACGACGATGGGCGCACGTACATCAGCAACCAGTTGCCTGACTACTGCGGGGCCTACACCGGCCACGCCTACACCGACTTCGCCAGCAGCGGCACGCTGCCGCGCTATGTCGGGACGCCAGAGCGGGGCGGGTATTGGGTCGAAGCGCGCGACTATGACCGCGCCTTGGCCGAGTACAACGAACGCATCCGGCGCGAGGACGAAGAGCGCCGCCGTCAGTCCTGGCTGAACTGAGGGAGGGGAGGGCATGCCGTTCTTCGCCGATCTGCCGCCGCAGCTCCAGGAGCGCGTCGTCTGCTCGATCTCGGCCGCCGTCAAGTACGAGGTGCCGGTCAACATCGTGTTGGCCGTCGCCGAGAAAGAGGGCGGCAAGCCGGGCCAGTGGGTGCGCAACTCGAATGGCACGCATGACGTTGGCCCGATGCAGTTCAACACCGCGTACCTGGGCGACCTGGCCCGATACGGCATCACGGCGAACGATGTGGCGGCTGCCGGCTGCTACTCGTTCGACCTGGCCGCCTGGCGGCTGCGGATGCACATCCGCAACGACAAGGGCGACCTCTGGACGAAGGCGGCGAACTACCACTCGCGCACGCCGCAGTACAACGCGGTGTACCGGGCCGACTTGATGCGCAAGGCGTCGAAGTGGGCCGATTGGCTCGAAGCTCGGTTCGTCACGCTTGACGTGACGAAGGCCGGGGCCACGCCCTCGACGCCCAGCCAGCCCGCGACGGTGGCCCAGCGGGCGACGCCGGCGGCCAGGCCGGCACCAGCACCCCAGCAGGCCGCCCCAGCGGCCGCAGCAGCTCGCAGCGTGTCGGTGGCCGGCTACGTGCCCCGCACGGTGTCTTTCAACACTTCACGCGAGGGGTCGGCCGAGTAGGCCGGCTCTTCCGATTTAGCGGCTAAACATGGACAAATTCCACGCCTTCATGATGCGGTACACGCTGGGCGTCGGCCGGTTGCTTCAAGCCTATTGCAAGTGGGCGGAAGGACAGGCCAAGAACCAGCTCGATTTGCTTCTGCTGGGCCTCGGCCCGATCTTCGCCTTGGGCCTTCTGCTGTGGGCGCTGCCGGCGTGGATCGGCAAGCCCATCGCCTTCGTGCTCTCACTGCCAGCGCTCTACATCATCTTCCTGGTGCTGCGCGCCTACGCGATTCGCGGGGGCCGGCGCTGATGAAGGCCCTGCGGATTCCTGATGGAACCGTCGAAGCGTTGAAGTGGCTCGCACTGGTTCTCATGACCGGCGATCACGTCAACAAGTACCTGTTCAACGCGACGCTGCCGGTGCTGTTCGAGGCCGGCCGCGTGGCGCTCCCCCTTTTCGTGTTCGTCCTGGCCTACAACCTGGCCCGGCCGGGCACGCTCGAACGCGGCGTGTACGGCCGCACCATGTCGCGCCTGGCGATGTTCGGCGCGCTGGCCTCCGTGCCCTTCGTGGCCCTCGGCGGCCTGTACGCCGGTTGGTGGCCGCTCAACGTGATGTTCACGCTGCTGGTCGTCACGGCCACGGCTTACCTGGTCGAACGTGGCGGCAAGCTGCACCTGGCGGCCGCCGGCGTGGTGTTCCTGGTCGGCGGCAGCTCGGTCGAATATTGGTGGCCGGCCGTGGCTTTCGGCCTGGCGGTGTGGTCGTACACGCGCCGGCCGAGCTGGGCCGCCGCGGCGGTCGCGGTGCTGGCCTGCGCGGCCCTGTGGTTCGTCAATCGCAACCTGTGGGCCTTGGCAGCCCTGCCGGTGCTCTTCCTGGCCTCGCGGGTGGATGTGCGCGTGCCGCGCCTGCGCTGGGCCTTCTACGCCTATTACCCGCTGCACCTGGCCTCGCTCTGGTTGATCCGCATCCCCATGAGCAAGGCCGGCTACCTGTTCTTCTGATTGGAGTCCTGCCCCATGCGAAAACCCGTTCTTCTGGCCCTCTCTCTGGCGTTCCTGGTCAGCGCGCAAAGCGCACTGGCCGCCGGCGACGCCGGCAACTTCGGCACGCCGATCAAGTCCGGCGTATCGGTGTCCTTCCCCGACAGCAGCGCGACATTCCAGCCGACGCCAGAGGCCCTGGAGCTGCTGGCCGACGCTAGGAATGCGGCGATCATCTACATCAGCGGGCGCACCAGCACACTACGGCCCAGCGCGGCCGATGAGGCCCTTGCACTACGCCGTGCGCTCTCGGCCAGGTCGTACTTGGTGGCGCGCGGCGTCTCGCCGCTCAAGATCATGGTGAACTTCGCATCGGCCGCCGATTTCGTGGCAGACAACTCGACGGCCGAGGGCCGGCGCGAGAACCAGCGCGTGGACATTGAGGTGGTCTACATCCCCACCTACTGAGCGATCCGGCATCGCCATTCCTGGCGGTGCTGCAGGACGCTCCAGCAGCTTCGCATCGTCGGCTCTGACGATGCAGGCCCGGCCGGCTTCCCTTGACAGCATCGCCATTTCTGACGATGCTGGCCAAGTCCCGATTTACTCCAGGAAGAAGGCCATGAGATACCCCGGCGGCAAGGGCGGTGCCGGCGTCTACCAGACGATCATCAACAACATCCCGCCTCACGACACGTACATCGAAACGCACCTGGGCGGCGGCAACATCCTGGAGCGCAAGCGGCCCGCTGCCCGCAGCGTCGGCATCGACGTTGATCCCGAGGTGATCGAGGTCTGGCAGCAGCTCGACGTGCCCGGCCTGGAGCTGCACCACGGCGACGCCGTGGCCTGGCTGGAGTCCCACCAGTTCACCGGCTCCGAGTTCGTCTACGCCGATCCGCCCTACGTGATGGACAGCCGGCGCGGCGGCAAGCTATACCGCCACGAATACGACGACAAGGGTGCGGTCAGCGTCAAAGTGCGCGGTGAAGCGCCGATCGTCTATCTGACGGGTCAAACGTTCTATCAGCCCAAGAGCGCACCCGACACGCAGGTCGTCAACGCTTCCAAGACGGACGCTGCCAAGGTGATCAGCTTCCGCCTGAGCAACAGCAAGTGATCCCGGTGCTGCCGGCGTGACGAGCGTCGGCAGCGTCCGTCCCCGCGGCCTATTCATCAGGCCAACACCAACCTAGGAGTGCATCATGTCCAAGCCCCTCAGCATCGGCGCTTTCGCCGCCGTGCAATACCTGCCGCATATCGAAACCTTCCTGGCCACCGGCGACGGTGACTTCGACGGCCCGATCTGGGCCAAGGCCACCAGTGAAATCAAGTTCGTCGACGGCCGCGCGAGCTTCACGATGGTTCATGAATTCATGAGCCGCGACGGCAGCCGCATCTCGACGGTCGACACCGCCACAGGCATCCAGGTGCCGGGCATCGACGAGGTCTCGCTCACCGTCATGCACAAGGTGGTCGATTCCACCGGCAAGTTCGAAGGCCTGCGCGGCACCTTCCCGAGCTTCGGACTGCACAACTTTGCCACCGGCAAGGGCGTGCAGCGCTTCGGCGGCGAACTGAGCTGAAGTCAGCGCTAAGCAGCAGGTGCACCCGCTGATCGTGGGTGCGCCGGACGACCTCTCAAGGCGGCGCCGCCGGCACAGACCGACGGCGCCGCTTCTTCAAGGAGCACAGACGTGACACCCGAAGTTGAGGCAGCACTGCCGCGCCGCCTTCTGCTGCGGAATCATGCGCGCGCATTCGACCGCAGTCAGACTGGTGCCGTGGGCCATGATGCCGGCATAGACCATCAGCAGCTCGTCGGTAGAGCGCGGCTCACGTCCGAGCATGATCCAGCTAAAGCGCACCTGGGCGTCAACGGCCAGAATCACTTCCGGCAATTGAACCTCACCGATGCGGTGATCCAAAGCCGCGCGCAGCTTGGTCACTTCTGGGTCTTCGTCCTCTGCGGGCAATGGCGACAAATGGAGTTCATCATCCACGCGCAGTACGCCACTGCGGGCTGCAGCGGCCACCGCATCGACACCGGCAGTTACTCTGGCCAGCAAAGGCTTCAAGAAAGTGGCAGCCTTGCTGGGTAACGATAGACGGGCATAGTGTTTCTTGGACTCTGCCTGCCAACGCTCGTCCGTGAAGAACAAGCGCGCACGACCCCGAAAGCTCAGGCTGTGCTCAATCCAGACCGAGCCATTGCGCACCGCGCGGCGCAGGGCAAACAGGGTGGCCACCTCCAACGCCTGAAACGCCCGTTCCCGGTCTGGGCTGGAGATCGAAACCTGCCAGATCATTCCCAGACTTGGTGCCACCACTTCAACTGGCAGCTTTCTGGATCCTTTGAGATATAAAGCTTGCAGCTTGGCAAGGTACTCGATGGCAGGATGCTCGCCGGTGGCCTGCCAGGGCAGCTTTGCAATGGCGACGAGCAACGACCGCACGGGGCGAATTCCATCAATCAATCCCTCGCGGACCAGGGAGGCCCTGCTCGGTGGTTTGCGTTTCTGGGTTTCGGTGATCAAGGCTTCAAGACGGGCACGCAACTCAGCATCTGGCACCGCACCTTGCGCGCTCAAGGCAACAAGTTCGCCGAGCAGCGTTTTGTACATTGCGGCCCAATTGACGGTAGCGGGGACATCGGCGGCAGCCTGACGCCACAGATCGGCGATCCGGCGCTGCACCATAAGGATCAACTGGTCTGTGGTGGTGAACAGGCAATACCGAAGAAAGCATGCGACCTCCACGGTGCGCGCTGGCTCTTTGATCTTGGCTCCGGCTGAGGGCGGCCTGGAGACAAGTCGGCGCGCGTAGCGGCGCAAGATGAGATCGGGGATGTCTGCCAGGTGCTTATGAACGTCCAGCGTGTAAAGCAGGTCGATGCGCTCCAGTACCTCGCTGATTTGGCGGGTTGAGTGTTTCGCCGGTGCAGCCCATAGCCAACTCTGCTGGGTTTGTCCATCTGGGCGCAGCTCTGAAACTGAGGCTCGCCAGCGATCAAGTGTTGCTGGATCAACGCTGGCGGCGATGGCGGTGCCTGTTTCAACTTCAAGCTGGGCAAGTGCCGCCGCAATCAGTGTCCGAATTGCCCGCTCGTGCACGATCACCAGCTTGTTCTTGTACAGCCATTGACGCGCCCGCACGAGTAGCTGATCGCGGTCGGCGCAGCGCGCCACTTCGTCGCGCAGTTCACGTACCAGTGAGCGGCGCTGGTGCTCGCTCATCCACTGGAATCCAAGGACCGTGCAGGCTACTTGGGGTCGTTTGCGGGAGAGGGCGAAATCCTACGCTAAGGCTTTGGCCAACGATATTCTCCGGTAAGATTGATGTGTTCCCAGGGGATAGGAGAAGTCGCTTGATATCTAGTATGACGTCTGTCGCACCTGCTTGATCGCGGCCGCGATAGCTAGATCGCGTTGCTCCTCTTCTCCATCCGCGTTCCAAGCTGCGGAAAGGCACCCATAAGCGTACGCCTGGTCGAGCAGGCGACGCGGATCGACGTCCAGCGCACGAGAGAATGCGTCCGCCATCTGTGCAATGCGTCTAGGATCGAGACAAAGGTCGTCTCTGTCAGCCGGATCGTAGAACATATTGGCGGCGCCAAAGCCCACTTCACCGACCAGACCGACGGGATCTATCACCAGCCAGCCGCGACTGGAGAACATGATGTTTTCATGATGCAGATCGCCATGTAGCCCACGCAGTTCCGAGGCATTGCTCATCATTTGATCGGCTATAATCGCCGCGTGGACGTAGTCAGTTTGACAACCTGCGTTTTGATCATCGCGCGCCCGCTGAAACAAAGCTGCAAAGCGATCCCGGATCGGGAGAAGGGCAGAAGGCAGGGGTTCCTCAGATGCGGCATACAGCTTCGCCATTAGTTCCGCTGCAATTTCGGTCGCCTGGTAGTCGCCGTGCTCGGCAACGATGTGAGAGAGCATTCGCTCCCCGGCATATTCGAGCAACATCAGATTGTTCTCACGACCGAGCAACCGGACTGCTCCCCTCCCATTGCGCCATACCAGATAGTCGGCCCCGCGCAGTTCATCAGCAATGTCTTCTATAGGTTTCAATCCCTTGACGATTGCAGGAGTCCCGTCTGGCAATGAAACTTTCCAAACGAGGCTGGAAAAGGTGTCCGCAATGAGAACAGGTTGCGAAACGTGCCAATGAGCAGGAAAAACAGGCGGCATGAACATCAACCCCAAGTCAGAGGGTCCAATCGCAGATAGAAGGCAAGGCGTTCGCGGTCGGGGGCTTCGATCCCCAATACATTGAATAGGACAGCGAAGGCGCGCTCTGCTTCATCTGGCGCTGCCCAGTTCTCTTCGGCGTTAGCAATCATGAGTGCCAAATCGGCATAGCGATCTGCTGTTCCGAGCCGCCCAAGGTCGATCAGACCCGTGCATTGAAGAGTTTTAGGGTCCACCATGAAGTTCGGCATGCAGGGATCACCATGGCAAACAACCATATCGGTGCGCTCTTGGTCGAGCCGCACCGGTAGCTCTCGTTCGACACGAGCCAAAAGATCGAGCTGCGGCGTACTCTTGTCCTCGTCCGGTAAGAAGTCGGGATTGACGGCATTGCGGGACACCACATCAACGGCGCGTCCGAACATTCGCGACAGCCTGCGCTCAAACGGACATTGATCAACCGATAGGCTGTGAACAGCGCCAAGTTGCTGCCCCATTGACGGCCACGCTTTGAGCAAATCCGCTCCAGACAGATCAGCCGCCGGTACTCCCGGAATTGCCGTTATCACCAAGCATGCACCCTCCTGTTCCTCCTGCCAGTTGATCACCTCGGGGCAAGCCACACCTCGACCTTTGAGCCAAATGAGGCGGTCACGCTCTCCAGCGAGCTCACCGCGGCGGGAAGCAGGTGCGATTTTCGCGAAGGCATGCCCGTCACCACGTCGAAAAACAAAATCACCAGATTCTCCGCCTCTGACAGGCAACCAGTCAGAATGCGATTCACCAAAAAAAATATTAGTTCGATTCAATGGAGGTTCCTTCAGTTTTCTGATGAAGCGCGGAGGTGGCTCAACCTGCGAAAAGAAACGAGTTGCTACGTAAGTCCGAGAACATGCTTTCCATGGTCTCTGAGCTCGCCTTTGGGACCGACATATCGGTAGAGAGTGACGCGCTCGATGCCGAGTTCCTTGCAGAGATCGGAAACTGAAGTATCGCGCTGGGCCATGGCGGCTTGCGCGAGACGCACCTGAGCTTTGGTGAGCGCGAATTTTCGTCCGCCCTTGCGACCGCGCGCTCTCGCGGAGGCGAGACCCGCCATGGTGCGCTCTCGGATCAGATCCCGCTCGAACTCGGCCAAGGTGGCGAAGATTCCGAACACCATGCGACCGGACGCAGTCGTGGTGTCGATCTGAGCGCCCTTTCCAGTCAGAACCCGCAGGCCGATCTTGCGGTCTGACAGCTCCTTCACCGTGTTGACCAGATGGGCAAGCGATCGTCCGAGGCGATCGAGCTTCCAGACCACCAGCACATCGCCGTCACGCAATGACTTGAGGCAGGCAGTCAAGCCAGGGCGATCATCACGACCGCCGGAAGCAAGATCATCATAGATATTGTCCCGTTCGACACCTGCGGCGCGCAAGGCGTCGTGCTGCAGGTCGAGAGACTGCGAGCCATCGGCTTTGGAGACGCGGGCATATCCGATCAGCATGTATCACAAACGTTGGTTTGAGGCGGCGCTTCGGCCACGATTGCATTGACCTCTGGAAATGTATCTCAACCAGCTTCATAAACAAAGCGTCTTGAACGCTATCAGATTTTGAAAAAGGAACATGTATGCCGCGTCGCGTCACTCTAACCGATCGGCAGAAAGACGCGCTGTTGCGCTTGCCGACTTCACAGACGGATTTGCTCAAGCACTATACGCTGAGTGATGAAGACCTTGGGCATATCAGGCTGCGTCGGCGCGCTCACAACAGGTTCGGCTTCGCCCTGCAATTGTGTGTCCTGCGCTATCCCGGCCGGGTGCTGGCTCCAGGCGAACTGATCCCTGCAGAGGTCATCGAATTTATCGGAGCGCAGCTTGGCCTGGGTGCCGACGATCTCGTAGACTATGCTGCCCGCGAGGAAACACGGCACGAGCATCTTGCCGAGTTACGGGGGCTCTACGGCTTCCGCACCTTCTCCGGACGTGGTGCGAGCGAGCTGAAGGAATGGTTGTTCCGAGAAGCCGAGATGGCGGTGTCGAACGAGGATATCGCCCGTCGCTTCGTAGCCGAGTGCCGACGCACCCGCACTGTCCTTCCCGCGACATCCACGATCGAGCGGCTTTGTGCCGCGGCTCTCGTCGATGCCGAGCGACGCATCGAGACGAGGATCGCCAGTCGGCTGCCTATGTCGATCCGAGAACAGTTGCTGGCATTGCTCGAGGAGACGGCTGATGATCGGGTGACCCGTTTTGTGTGGCTGCGCCAGTTCGAGCCTGGCTCGAACTCTTCGTCGGCCAACCGGCTGCTCGACCGGCTCGAATATCTGCAACGCATCGATCTCCCCGAGGATCTGCTTGCCGGCGTTCCTGCCCATCGGGTGACTCGTCTGCGCAGGCAGGGTGAACGGTATTATGCCGACGGCATGCGCGATCTCCCGGAGGACAGGCGGCTTGCGATCTTGGCTGTTTGCGTCTCGGAATGGCAGGCGATGTTGGCCGACGCAGTGGTCGAAACCCACGACCGGATCGTCGGCCGTCTCTACCGTGCTTCGGAGCGTATTTGCCATGCAAAGGTCGCAGACGAAGCGGGGGTGGTGCGTGACACCCTGAAATCCTTCGCCGAGATCGGGGGCGCCCTGGTCGATGCACAGGATGATGGCCAGCCGCTGGGCGATGTCATCGCGAGTGGGTCAGGGTGGGACGGCTTAAAGACCCTTGTTGCAATGGCAACCAGGCTGACCGCCACCATGGCCGACGATCCGCTCAATCATGTGCTCGACGGTTATCACCGCTTCCGCCGATACGCTCCACGCATGTTGCGCCTGCTCGATCTGCGAGCTGCGCCCGTTGCACTGCCGCTTCTGGAAGCGGTGACGGCCCTTCGTACCGGTTTGAACGATGCCGCGATGACCAGCTTCTTGCGGCCCAGCTCGAAATGGCATCGCCACCTTCGGGCCCAGAGGGCTGGCGACGCTCGCCTATGGGAGATCGCGGTGCTGTTCCATCTGCGCGATGCGTTCCGCTCCGGAGATGTCTGGCTTACTAGGTCCCGGCGCTATGGCGATCTGAAACACGCACTCGTTCCGGCACAATCCATCGCGGAAGGCGGTCGTCTCGCTGTGCCATTGCGGCCGGAGGAATGGCTGGCAGACCGGCAAGCTCGCCTCGACATGCGGTTGCGCGAGCTTGGCCGTGCCGCTCGCGCAGGCACGATCCCGGGCGGGTCGATTGAAAACGGCGTTCTGCATATCGAGAAACTCGAAGCCGCCGCGCCGACAGGCGCCGAAGATCTGGTGCTCGATCTCTACAAGCAGATCCCGCCCACGCGCATCACCGATCTCCTGCTGGAGGTGGATGCGGCGACCGGCTTCACCGAAGCGTTCACCCATCTGCGCACAGGAGCACCCTGCGCTGACCGGATCGGGCTAATGAACGTTATCTTGGCGGAAGGGATCAACCTCGGCTTGCGCAAAATGGCGGATGCGACAAACACCCACACCTTCTGGGAATTGATCCGCATTGGACGGTGGCATGTCGAGGGCGAAGCCTATGACCGGGCGCTGGCCATGGTGGTCGAGGCACAGGCAGCGTTACCCATGGCCCGGTTCTGGGGCATGGGCACGTCGGCTTCGAGCGACGGACAGTTCTTCGTCGCTACAGAGCAAGGTGAGGCCATGAACCTGGTCAACGCGAAATATGGCAATACCCCGGGCCTGAAAGCCTATAGCCACGTCTCCGACCAATATGCGCCGTTCGCAACCCAGGTGATTCCTGCAACGGCAAGCGAAGCGCCTTACATCCTCGATGGCCTGCTGATGAACGATGCTGGACGCCATATCCGCGAGCAGTTCACCGACACGGGCGGCTTCACCGATCACGTCTTTGCCGCATGTGCCATTCTCGGCTACCGGTTCGCTCCGCGCATCCGCGACCTGCCATCCAAACGGCTCTACGCGTTCAATCCGTCGGCCGCCCCGGCGCACCTGCGAGCGTTGATCGGCGGAAAGGTCAACCAAGCCATGATCGAGCGCAATTGGCCCGACATCCTGCGCATCGCCGCCACCATTGCTGCCGGGACCGTCGCGCCAAGCCAGATTCTGCGGAAACTCGCCTCCTATCCGCGGCAGAACGAGCTCGCGACAGCCCTGCGGGAAGTCGGTCGCGTCGAGCGCACCCTGTTCATGATCGACTGGATTCTGGATGCCGAACTCCAACGGCGTGCCCAGATCGGGCTCAACAAAGGCGAAGCTCATCATGCGCTGAAGCGGGCAATCAGCTTCCACCGCCGCGGTGAAATCCGCGACCGTTCCGCCGAAGGCCAGCATTACCGCATCGCCGGCATGAATCTGCTCGCCGCCATCATCATCTTCTGGAACACCATGAAGCTCGGCGAGGTCGTTGCAAACCAGAAACGCGATGGAAAGCTGCTATCGCCCGATCTCTTGGCCCATGTTTCGCCGCTCGGATGGGAACACATCAATCTCACCGGAGAATATCGCTGGCCAAAGCCTTAGCGTAGGATTCCGCCCCCTCCCGCAAACGACCCCCAGTTGAACGAGCGCATCGCTGGCATGACGGTGCGGCTGGCTGATCATGAGGCGCATACGCGTTCTCTGGAGGACAAGCATGCCCATGCCCGGGAAGCGCTTGAGCACTACCGCACTTCAACCAAAGAGCAGCGTGAGCAAGAGCTTCGCCGTCACGAGCATCAGGTCCAAGAGCTGCAAGTAGCCTTACGTCAGGCCAATGAAGCCTTGGGCGCGAAGAATCAGGAGCTGTTGGTGCTGAACCGCGACAATGGTCAATGGCTGGAGCGCCACGGGCGGATTGAGCGTGAGCTTGCCCAGCTACGACAGGCCCACGAAGGCCAACACAGCGAGGTCGTGGCGTTGCGCCAGACCGCGACGGACTATTTGGCACTGCAGGAGCGCTGGAAGACTGACGCCAAGACCTTGGATACCATGCGCAACGAGCTAGCTCAAGTTCAAGACACCCTTGCGCGGGAGCGTGAGCGCCGCGAGAGCGCTGAAGCCGATGCGTTGCGTGCCAATGCACGTCTTGAAGCGCTAGAGCCTCTACTGAATCAACTGACGCCAGCACAAAATGCGGTGAAGAAAACTAGGCGCGGCCATGCGCAAGATGGGGGAGCCGACTGACGAGGCTGCTCGTTTGTCTGCTAGCGGCTGGGGTGGCGCTCACCTGTCCAGTACGCCCATTCCATAGGGACGACCCAATCTACAAACAGTTTGGCTACTGAGGACTCCGGTGCCAAATGATAGGGATTGAACATGCCTTGCTCGGGCGAACTGGTCATCAGGTAGCGCAGGCGCTTCTGGACCTCCTGAAAGATGGCTTCCCGCACATGGGCGCTGTCGTGCACGCCAAGACGCATCGCCACCGAGGCACCTTGGCGTACCGCCGCCCAGCAGCAGTAACGCCACCGCGCGATCGGCAAGCCCCGCGGTCCGGATTGAAAGACGAACCCCACATCACGTGCCCAGCCTGGGTCGAAGTGATGTTTGAGCAATTGCTGCTCCAGAAACTGCTCGGTCTCCCAGAGTGCAAGTTCATCCCACAGCTCCAGTTTCGCGTCCGCCAAGTCTACATCGTGTGCCATATCGCCGAGTTGGTCTTCCAGCACCGGGAGCAGGTGCCTGCGCTCGTGGGTAGACCAGGCGAAAGCCCATTGCAGATCTTCGATGGGCGTGACCTCGGCATCGGGGCGGATCTGCCATCGATCGGCTGGCCAGGGAACTTGGATCAAGGCCAAGTCTCGCAGCGTGTCCAGCACCAGCAAGGTGGAGCGGCGTGTGGGCGCCACCGGTAGGCGTCGTAGCTGCGCGGCTAACAGTGCGGCTAGGAAAAGGGTGCCACGAAGGCCCAACTCCTCGATGCTGGCGACCCCAGATGGCGTCATTGACGAGGTTCCGGGCATGCGGTTTCCGGGGATGAGGGAGCGGCGTGGCTCCTGGGGGGGGGGGGCGGCGCTACCGGTGTCGCCGGTTGCCTCAAAGCTAAGAATATCTTAGTATGCAAGGCTGGGTACATCCGCCATCCTTATGGGGTCTCCATGGGGTGCGCGCGTGACTTTGTCCGTCGACTCAACACCGACCTTCGCTCGACGCCTCAAACAAGCCCGCCTGCACACGGGTTTGTCGCAGAAGGAGTTGGGCATCCGGGCCGGTCTGGATCCTCACGTGGCCAGCCCCCGAATCAACCAGTACGAGCGTGGCAAGCACGAGCCCATGCTGGAGATTGCTGAGTGGTTGGCCCAAGCGTTGGGGATCCCCGCCGCCTTCCTTTACACCGACGATGATCTGCTGGCCAAGTTGCTCCTGCGCTGGGGCTCGCTAAGCAAGCAGCAGAAGCGCGAGTTGGTGAAGCTGATCGAGGCCACGCCCGAGAAGTAAACCGAACAAGCGCTCGCCCTATGGGCAACTCTTCGCCTCAACCCGCCCTTTGGGCGCTTCTGGAGGGAGCTGCAGTGTCCGCGGCTAGTGCGACTGACAAGTCGCGACATCTCAGGCTTACTTGAGATTTTGTTCACGACCGATACACACGCGCCTTGTCTAAAGTGATATACCATGTCGCCCGTGTCAGCCTCCTCACTTCTACTGCGACTGTTCCTGATCGCCATGCTCGTGCTTAACGGCGCGTGGTCGGCGTTTGCGTCCGTCAGTATGAACCCGGTCATGGAAGAGCAGGCCAGCGAAGTGGCTGCCGCGGTGCAAGTCGACGAAGACTGCTTCGCCCATCACAGTGCTGAGCATCATCCCGATGCCACATCGATTGAAAAGGCTGGCACTGGGCATGGCGACCATGCCGGTCCCGACTGTTGCAAGTCTTCTGCGTGCCGGTGCGCCTGCGTACACGCTTGCGCGAGCGCACTTCCTGCGCGCCTGCATGTTTCGGTGCAACTGGCCTTGGGCCTGGATGTCATGCCGCTGCCCCTAGGGCATGCGGCACCTGCCTTGCCTCATCTGATCCGACCACCGATCGGCTAAGCGTCCCTAGGCGCCGCAATGGCGCCGTTGGTGTGGCTTGCATGCCTGTTTAGGCCAGCCGCCCGCTCTGTACCACCGCCCGCCGGTGGCAACACGACGCTTGGAGCATTTTCATGTCGCATGATGATTTTCGTGGTCCACGCGGTGGACCGCTGCTGCCTTCGCGGCGGCGATTTGTCCAAGGCTTGGCCTTGGGAGGCGCAGTCGCAGGATTAGGTTTCTGGCCCAAAGCCAGTTGGGCGCTCAAGGGGCCGGGACAACCCAACGTACTATCGGGCACTGAGTTTGACCTGACCATTGGCGAGACGCCGATGAACTTCACCGGCAAGACCCGCACCGCGATCACGGTCAACGGGTCCGTTCCGGCGCCGTTGCTGCGGTGGCGGGAAGGCACCACGGTCAACTTGCGCGTCTCTAATGCATTGCCCGCTAACTCCATCCATGGCGCGGACACCTCCATCCATTGGCACGGCATCATTTTGCCGGCCAACATGGACGGCGTGCCGGGTCTGAGCTTTGACGGTATCGGACGTGGTGAGACCTACCACTACCGGTTCACCCTGCATCAGGGCGGAACCTACTGGTACCACAGCCACTCAGGGTTCCAGGAACAAGCCGGGCTCTATGGCCCGATCGTCATCGACCCATTGGAGCCGGAGCCCTTCAGTTTCGATCGCGACTACGTCGTGATGCTGAGCGATTGGACAGACCTGGACCCGACGGCCCTGTTCGATCGTTTGAAGAAGATGCCGGGCCATGACAATTACTACAAGCGCACGGTCGGCGATTTTGCGCGCGATGTGAAGCGCAACGGCCTGTCGGCCACGTTGGAAGATCGCAAGATGTGGGGCGTGATGCGGATGACGCCCACGGACCTGTCCGACGTCAACGCCAACACCTACACCTACCTGATGAACGGCACGACCTCACTGGGCAACTGGACCGGTTTGTTCCGCAGTGGCGAGAAGGTGCGCCTGCGTTTCATCAATGGCTCTGCCATGACGTACTTCGATGTGCGTATTCCGGGGCTGAAGATGACCGTGGTGGCGGCAGATGGCTTGTATGTCCATCCGGTTTCCGTCGACGAGTTCCGCATCGCGGTAGCAGAAACCTTCGATGTGATCGTGGAGCCCTCCGGGCAGGACGCATTCACCATCTTTGCCCAAGACTCCGGTCGCACCGGCTACATCAGCGGCACGCTCGCTGTGCGCGAAGGATTACGCGCGCCCGTTCCGTCTGTGGATCCCCGGCCGCTGCTGACGATGGCAGACATGGGCATGGATCATGGGTCGATGGATATGTCTGGCGGCAGCAAGGGCATGGAAGGCGGCTGTGGTGCGGCCATGGGCATGCCTGGCATGACCCCACCTGTCAGCGGTAACGCGACCTCGGCCCATGCAGGCCATGCGATGCCCGCCGCCGGCGATGGTGCCATGGCAGGCATGCAGCACGGGGGCATGCAATCACACCCTGCTAGCGAGACCAACAATCCCCTGTTGGACAACCAAGCCATGAGTGTGAGTTCGCGCTTGGATGATCCGGGCAATGGCCTGCGCGATAACGGCCGTCATGTGCTGACGTATTCCATGCTCAAGAGCACCTTTGAAGACCCTGACGGACGCGACCCCGGTCGCGAGATCGAGCTGCATCTGACCGGACACATGGAGAAATTCTCCTGGGGCTTCAACGGTCAGAAGTTTTCCGATGTCGAGCCGCTGCGGCTGAACTACGGCGAGCGTATGCGCATCGTATTGGTTAACGACACGATGATGACCCATCCCATCCATTTGCACGGCATGTGGAGTGACGTGGAGGACGACAACGGCAACTTCATGGTGCGCAAGCACACGGTGGATATGCCGCCAGGTAGCCGACGCACGTATCGCGTGCGTGCCGATGCGTTGGGCAGCTGGGCGTTCCATTGCCACCTGCTTTATCACATGGAAGCCGGAATGATGCGCACGGTGAGGGTCGACGAATGAACATCAATAGACGCGATACCACCCTGACTGCGCTGACGGCTATCTCGCTGGCCCTGGCCAATGCGGCCAGCGCCCAATCTATGCAGCACGGCTCCATGCAGATGGAGCAGGGCGCGCAGACCCAGACTCAGGATCACTCTGCACATCAGGCACCGACATCAAAACCTGCGCCAGCCCAAAAGCCTGCAACACCGGCCAAGACGAGCGAAGCGACGATCGATCATGCGGCGATGGGCCACGCCGAGCCGCAGGCTAACGCAGCCGAGCCTGCCATGCAGGGCATGGACCATTCGCAGATGGGGCACGGCTCGCCCGCGAGCACACCTGCGGCGCCCACAGCGCAGGCGCAGTCGATGCAGGGCATGGATCACAGTCAGATGGCACAGCCCGCTGCAGCCGACACCTCCGGCACGGCCACGCCTGCGATGCAGGGGATGGACCATTCGCAGATGGGCCATGATTCGCCCGCGCCCGCTACACCAGAAGCGGGAATGCAATCGATGGAGGGCATGGACCACAGTCAGATGGGACACGGGCCTGCAGCGCCAACGCAGCCGCGCACCCCGATTCCCGCGGTGACGGACGCGGATCGCAAGGCGGCCATCGCGCCGGAACACGCGCATCCGGTGCATGACAACTCGATCAAGAGCTACGTGCTGCTCAATCGCCTGGAAACCTGGGATGCCGATCCGGGCACCGGGCTGGGCTGGGAGGGCCAGGGCTGGATCGGTACGGACCTCAATCGCGTCTGGCTCCGCAGTGAAGGCGAACGCACGGATGGTCAGACCGAGTCGGCTGATCTGGAAGTGCTTTACGGCCGCAGTATCTCCACGTGGTGGGATGTGGTGGCCGGTGTGCGTCATGACTTCAAGCCTGGGGCATCGCAGAACTTCGCCGCTATCGGTGTACAGGGCTTGGCGCCGATGAAGTTCGAAGTGTCCGCCACAGCCTATCTCGGCGAAGGGGGCCAGACTGCCGCCAATGTCGAGGCCGAGTACGAATTGCTGCTAACCAACCGGCTGATCTTGCAGCCGCTGGTGGAAGTCACCGCCTATGGCAAGAACGATCCATTGCGCGGGATAGGTTCGGGTCTGAGTGCCGCTGAGGCGGGGCTACGACTTCGCTATGAGTTCACCCGAAAGTTCGCTCCCTACATCGGCGTGGTGTACGAGCGCGCGTTTGGCAATACCGCAGACATGCGACGCGAGCATGGCGAGTCCTTTGAAGACACGCGCTTGGTCATCGGCCTTCGTACCTGGTTCTAAGGGGAACTGACAATGAAATCCAACAAAAAGATGTGGGTATGGCTCGGTGCCGGCGTGGCATTGGTTGCGGTGGTCGCAACCGCCACGCTCTCTCTGGGCGTGTACAACGTGGCCGCCGACGATCCGCATAGTCGCCCGGTGTATGCGCTACTTGAAACGGCGCGCGAGCGTTCCATTGAGGTGCGCGCCGCCAAGCTTCAGCTACCCACGAACCTTGATGATCCTGAGCGTATCCGCCAGGGTGCGGGCAACTACAACGCCATGTGCGTGACCTGCCATCTTTCACCAGACGCGGCGGCCACCGAGATGAGCAAGGGCCTGTACCCCGCGCCACCGAACCTAAGCAAACAGCCGGTCGCTCCAGCTGAGGCGTTCTGGGTGATCAAGCACGGCATCAAGGCCAGCGGCATGCCCGCTTGGGGCGGCAGCATGGACGATGAGTTCATATGGAACATGTCGGCCTTCCTGCAGAAGTTGCCCACGCTGGACGCGACTGCGTACAAGGAACTTGTCGACAGCAGCGAGGGCCATTCGCATGGCGGCGGCGAGACGCAAGGCCACCATGACGACGAAAAGGCCGAGGATCACCCTGCCTTATTCGAGCCGGGCAACAACTCCATGCCGCATGCGCACCCGCCGGGCGTGGACGACGATCACCACGGCCCGACACCCAGCGACACGGAAGTCGGGTTGGTGAGCCACGGCCATCCCGACGGCAAGGTGGAGTCGCACCCTGCACCACACACGCCCGTGGCCGATGACGGCCATGCGCACCCCCATTGATCTTCTTGGAGCCCACGCAATGAACGCAACAGCAATCTCGTTCACCCTCGCACTGGCACTGGCCGTCGTGTCCCCCGCAATGGCGCAGGCGACACAGCCGCACGCACATCACCCCGCTGCCGCGGCATCTGCGGACGTCGACGTCCCAGTCACTGCAGAGGCCGCGGTCGCCGTAGCGGAGCGTTTCAACAGGGCCCTGTCTAGCGGCGATCTGGCCACGGTCGAAGCCCTGCTCGCTGCCGACGTTCTCATCCTCGAGTCCGGGGGCGCCGAACGCAGCCGCGAGGAATACATGGGCCATCACGCAGTCAGCGATGCGGCGTTCCTCAAGGGCGCCCATCGCCAGCTGCTCCGTCAGCGCGCACGAGCCGCTGGCGAGTTCGCGTGGGTCGGAACCGAAAGCGAGTTGCATGCCCAGAAGGACGGCCAGCCACTGACCGTCCAGAGCGACGAGACGATGGTGCTGAAGGAGACCGCGGACGGCTGGCGGATCGTCCACATCCACTGGTCCTCGCGGACCAAGCGCTGAGTCGAGAGATTGAAATGACTACGCTCACATTGCACCGTCTGACTTTTGTGGTCCTTGCCGTGGCTGGTCTGGGTGCTTGCACCCAGGATGCTTCATCCGCGCAACCCACAACCTCGCCCTCCGCACAGGTTGTCGTCCAATCAGCCGACGCGACTCCAGCAGCCCTGCCACGCATGACCGTCCACAAGACCCCGACCTGCGGGTGCTGCGGTGTCTGGATCGACCACGTGCAGAAGGCGGGATTCACCGTGGATGTGCACGACATGGATGACCTGGGTCTGGTCAAGGAGCGGTTGGGTGTCCCCTATGCAAAGGGCTCCTGCCACACGGCCGAGATCGGCGGATACGTCATCGAAGGCCACGTTCCGGCCGCGGACATCAAGCGTCTCCTCGAAGAAAAGCCGAACGCACGCGGCCTGGTCCTCCCAGGGATGCCGCTTGGTTCTCCGGGCATGGAGGTCCCGGAGGGACGCCAGCAGCCGTTCACGGTCGAGCTGATACATCGCGACGGAACCACTGAACCGTTCGCACAGCACTGATCCGTCGCAGCAACAGGGGACGGTGTTGCGGGCGCGCCGATTCTCGCCCGCGAGGAAGAAGGAGAACTACATGACTCACCATTCCGCAGCACACCGGCCCCAGGCCATGAACGAGTGCATCGACAACTGCACGCAATGCCATGCGATCTGCCTGGAGACCATCAACTACTGCCTGACCAAAGGAGGTGTTCACGCGGCCCCGGAGCACATCGCCCTGTTGGCGACGTGTGCCGATACCTGCGCAACCAGTGCCGACGCGATGCTGTGCGGTGCCAGCGTTCACGACGTGGTTTGCGGTGCCTGCGCGGAGATCTGCCGCCAGTGCGCCGATGCATGCGACGCCATGAACGACCCTGAGATGACGCGCTGCGCCGAAGTTTGTCGCCGCTGCGCGGAAAGCTGCAGCGCCATGGCAGCGTAATGCGTCGAGGATCCCGCCTGAGCCGGTGGGATCCTCGTCTCGCGAAAGCGGAAGTATCAAGAAAATCCGACAAATCGTGGTTTCAGTGACAGTCCGACATCTAACGCTTGTCGCATCGAACACAGCGCGGCCCCTCCCGAACGGGCTTTGCATCACATTCCAATGAGGATTTATCCATATGAAGTCGTCCAACGTCATTCGCTCCTTCGCGCTCGTCCTCGCAATCGCGGCCGGGCAGTTTTCGCTGCAGGTCGCGCACGCCCACGCCGCGCTGCAGCAGTCCACACCGGCGGCAAATGCGGTGGTGGCCTCGCCAGGCCAGATCGATCTCGTGTTCAACGAGACATTGATTCCGCGGGCGTCGCGTCTCAAGTTGCTCATGAAGCACGGCAGTTCCACCATGCCGATCGAGAATTTCACGACCGAGATCGTCAACAACGGCAAGACCCTGCGTGCCAAGTTGCCTGGACCGCTGGCTCCGGGCGTCTATACCGTGGAATACCGCGCCGTCGGTGGTGACAACCACCCCATGCCGGGCAGCTTCAGCTTCACGGTGCGCTGAGGAGTCGCGAATGTTCGACCTGTCGGCTTATGCACTGAGATTCTTGGAATACCTTGTCATCATGGTTCTTTTCGGGGTTCCACTCTTCGGTTGGTACGGGTCGCGTCGATCGGCACTCGCCGACGCCTTGGCCGGGTGGTCACTCATGGGCGTTCTATTGGCGGGTGCCGTAGCCGGTCTCGTGCTCACCGGGCTCGATGTCGTCTTCAAGACCGCGGGCATCATGGGAATGCCGCTTGCCGAGGTTGATCGCGCATCGCTTGGCTGGTATCTGCTCGAGACGTCCGCGGGCCGGGCAGCCATGGCGAGAGGCGCGCTGCTGGTCGCCCTGATGTTCGTGCTCGGATGGCATCGTCGCCGCGGGAAGGTGGAGACCGCCTTCCCGCTGGGGGCGATGCTGGCGGGCGGCGCACTCGCTTCGCTGGCATGGAACGGCCACGCCGCCGCTGGCGAGGGCTTGGCAGGCGCGGTCCGGCTTGCTGCAGGCATCGTCCATCTTCTCGCGGCAGGCGGCTGGATCGCAGCGGTCCTGATGTTCCTTGCCATGCTGCTGCGCGGCAAAGAGACGAACGGCAGCGGGCGTCTGCGATCAACGCATGACTTTCTGCATGGTTTTTCGACGCTGGGAACGATCTTCGTTGGTGCGCTCATCGTGTCCGGCATCGCGCACTACGGGGATCTCACCGCGTGGTCGTTTTCGGCCCTGTTCCAGAGCACCTACGGGAAGTTGCTGCTTTTCAAACTGGCCCTGTTCGCTGGAATGCTGGGTTTGGGAGCGCTGCACCGATGGACGCTGGTGCCGCGCTTGGAACGAGCGCTGACCAGCGGAGATCCCGCGCAGGAGGTGCGGGCTTTGCGGCAGAGTGTTACGGCTGAGGCCGCGCTGGCCATCTTGATCCTGATTGTTGTTTCAGTGCTCGGGACGCTCAGCCCCGAATAGCTGTGTAACCCGCAATGGCACACTGCCTTGGCAGTCCATCCCCACTAAAGCGAGCATCGGCATGAACTCACCGTCGTCCCATGACCATCACCATTCTGCAGGCGCAGCCCCTGTCGAGGCTGCGGATGGACGGGTCATCACCAATCCCGTCCGCTATACGGACGATGCTCCCCAGCAAGTTGAAGTGACCGCCCCAGCAGCGGTGGCCCAACCCAGCGGTACCCACGCCACGGTCTACACCTGCCCGATGCATCCGCAGATTCGTCAGCCAGGTCCCGGCACCTGTCCGATCTGCGGCATGGCGCTGGAGCCGGAGATGCCCTCGCTGGAGGAGGACGACAATCCAGAGTTACGCGATTTCACCCGAAGGTTCTGGTGGACGTTGCCTTTGACGTTGATCGTCCTGGTCTTGGCCATGCTGGGACACCGTCTGCCCGGCTTGTCCACGCAGGCGCGCACCTGGATTGAGCTCGTGCTGAGCGCCCCGGTGGTGCTCTGGGCGGGGTGGCCTTTCTTTGAGCGCTGCCTACAGTCCATCGGCAATCGCAGCCCCAACATGTGGACGCTGATCGGCATCGGCGTGGCCGCCGCGTTTGGCTACAGCGTGGTGGCCACCGTGGCACCGGACCTGTTTCCGGACTCTTTCCGCGAGCATGGACGGGTAGGGGTCTACTTCGAGGCGGCAGCGGTCATCGTCTCGCTCACCCTGCTCGGACAGCTGCTGGAACTGCGGGCGCGTTCCAAAACCTCGGCGGCCATCAAGTCCCTGCTGGGATTGGCGCCCAAGACGGCTCGCCGCGTCAAACCCGATGGGGGCGAAGAGGACGTTGCGCTGGATCACGTGCACGTGGGTGATCTGCTTCGCGTACGACCGGGCGAGAAGGTGCCGGTCGATGGGGAAGTCATCGAAGGCCGCGCCAGTGTCGATGAGTCGATGCTGACCGGTGAACCCATTCCGGTGGAGAAGGCTGTCGGTGATCACGTTATAGGCGCCACGCTCAACGGGACGGGCGCCTTAGTCATCCGGGCGGACAAAGTCGGATCCGGGACGGTACTGGCGCAGATTGTGCAGTTGGTAGCCCAAGCCCAGCGCTCCCGCGCGCCGATGCAGCGTATGGCGGACAAGGTGGCGTACTGGTTTGTCCTGGCCGTGCTGGCCACGGCGGTGCTCACGTTCTTCGGATGGGGTCTGTTTGGACCCGAACCGTCCTGGACCTTTGCCGTCCTCAATGCCGTATCGGTTCTGATCATTGCTTGCCCGTGTGCCTTGGGTTTGGCTACCCCCATGTCGATCATGGTCGCCACTGGCCGCGCTGCGCAGGTCGGGGTCCTGTTCCGCGATGCTCAGGCGATCGAGCAGCTACGTCTGATCGACACGTTGATCGTGGACAAGACCGGTACGTTGACCGAGGGGCGTCCAGCCTTTCGCGACACGCTCTCCAACGCCGGCTTCGACGCCGATCAGATCCTTTGTTTGGCCGGCAGCTTGGAGCAGGGCAGTGAGCACCCCTTGGCCGAGGCCATCGTGGCTGAAGCCCAGCGACGTGGCTTGAACCTGGTGGCCGCCCAAGATTTTGATTCGCTCACCGGCCAAGGCGTCCGCGGGCGCGTGTCCGATCAGGATGTCGTGCTCGGCAACCAAAGCCTGATGGCGTCGGTTGGCGCCGATGTAGCACCTTTGCAAAGCAGCGCCGAGCGTCTTCGGAAAGAAGGCGCTAGCGTGATGTTCCTGGCGGTCAATGGTCGGTTGGCCGGCGCCATTGCGGTGGCTGATCCCATCAAAGCCACGACCTTGCCTGCCTTGAACCTGCTACGTGCCGATGGCCTGCACGTGGTGATGGCCTCCGGTGACGCACAGGCGACGGCCGAGGCCGTGGGGCGCACGCTGGGCATCGAGGATGTGCGTGGTGGCGTCAAGCCGCAGGACAAGGCCGACCTGGTCCAGCAACTCAAAGCCCAGGGTCGTCGCGTGGCCATGGCTGGCGATGGCATCAACGATGCGCCGGCCCTGGCGGCAGCCGATGTGGGCATCGCGATGGGGACGGGCACGGATGTGGCCATGTCCAGCGCCCAGCTCACCCTGGTCAAGGGTGATTTGAGGCGCATCGTGCAAGCCCGTGCCATCTCGTCTTTGACGGTGGCCAATATGAAGCAGAACCTGGGCTTCGCCTTCGTCTACAACGCCATCGGCGTGCCTATCGCCGCCGGCTTGCTGTATCCCAGCTTCGGCCTTTTGCTCAGTCCGATGATGGCGGCCCTGGCCATGAGCCTGAGCTCGGTTTCGGTGGTCACCAATGCCCTGCGTTTGTCCGGCTCCACCGTTGTTGCCACCCCCCACCCTGACCGCGCCGATGAGCCTGCGCGCGGCCATTCCTGTCACTGATGGCTCATATCCCACAAGGAGTACTGCAATGAAGCGTTATGCCTCCCTCTCGATGATGGCCTTATTCCTGATGGCGGGCGCGGCCTTCGCCGGCGGCCAGACCACCACGCCCACCACCGACCACGGTCAGCACAAGCCGGCGGCGGCCGATGCCGATTTCACCAAGCTCGATGCCAACAAGGACGGCTCGCTGTCCAAGGAAGAACTGGCCAAGCACAAGCTGGCGCCGCACTTTGGCATGCTCGATAGCAACAAAGATGGCAAGCTGAGCCCGCAGGAATTCGCTGCCGGCAAGGGTATGTAAGTGTTCTCAGCCCGGGAGCTGTTCCAACAGTTCGCGGGTTCTTCCGCCGTTCTGCCATTCCCACGGAGATTGTTATGTCCTCTTCGCACGGTACGCACGAAAACGCGCAAGACCCGCAGTCCCAGCACGCAAAACCGCACGCCTCACACCAACCTGCCCACCAGGCACAACAAGGGCATCAAGGCCATTACGGCCGCCTGTTGTTGATGATGGGCCTGTCTTTCGTGGCCATGTACGCATTGATGTACGCAATGGTCGATCAGTGGGCTAACGTCTATAACAACGTGAACCAGTTCTACATGGCGGGCCTGATGGCCGCTCCCATGCTGCTGATCGAGCTGTGGCTAATGTCCAGCATGTACCCCGATCGCCGACGCAATCTGATTCTGGCTGGTCTGACGGTGGCGTTCATGCTGTTCTGCTGGTGGGGCATTCGCACTCAAGCAGCGGTCACTGACAAACAGTTCATCCGTTCGATGATTCCCCACCACGCTGGCGCCATCCTGATGTGTGAGGAGAATCGTCTGAAGGATCCTGAGTTGGTGAAGCTCTGCCAGGACATTATTACCTCGCAGACACAGGAGATCGCGCAAATGAAGCAGTTGCTGGCTGAGCGTTCCCATTAGCTCACTGCCTTTTGCCAGCCGATATCACTTCACTGAGCCTGCGCACTGACCATTCGGTGGATCAAACGCGCGGCCACACGTGCGGTGGCTTGATCCGGATCCAGGGGCGGACACAGTTCCGCCACGTCGACCACACGTACCTTGCCCGAGGCCATGACCAGATCCAGCAGGGCTTCCAGGACCTCCAGACTCACCCCGCGTGGGTTGGGGGCGCTCACGCCCGGGGCCACCACCATTGAGTACGCCGGCAAGATCACCAGCGGCTTGGGTAGCTACACCCAGTGGCGTGGCTTGGGCTCACTGCGTATGGGCAAGAACCGTTGGACCGGCGTCTATTCGGCGCAGTACATCGGCAGCGCGGACGACATCATCGCCGTGCCCGACACGATCGGCTCGCATGTGTCCAGCGTGGTGTACCACAGCCTGCAACTGAGCTACGGCATCAAGAAGAAGTGGGATATCTCCGCCGGCGTTGAAAAAGTGCTCGATAAGAAGGCGCCGTTCGTGAAGAACAACCCCAACACCGACACCGACACCATGACGTACGACTTGCTGGGTCGTCGCTGGAATGTCCGCTTTGGTTACCACTGGTAAGCCACGATCACGAGGAGCTACACATCATGAGAAACACGCAACTATCCGCCACACTACTGCTGTTCGCTGTGGCCGGCAGTGCCGGTGCGCACGACCTGTTTGTCGCTTTCTCCAAGCCTGGCACCGCAGCGGGCGAGGCGAACACAGCGTTGGTGAACAATGGCACCTTCGATGAAAGTGCAGGTGCAGTCACCCGAGCGCGTCTACAGGACGTTTCGCTGAGTCAGGGCGGCGCTAAGGCTGCACCGGACTTGGCCAGTTGGAAAGAGGTCGGCAAGCAGAGCCAGCTCACCGTGCATCCGGCGGGCGAGGGCACCTATCTGCTGGGGGTCTCGACGATGGCCTCCACCAGCACGCGTACGGCCAGCGAGTTCGGCAAGTACCTGGAGTTGGAAGACTTGCCCGATACCCTGGCCACCTATGATGCGAGCAAGTTTCCCAAAGGGGTCACCTATAGCTATACCAAGCATGCTCGTACCATTGGACAGGTGGGCACAAAACTGACCGACGATTTCGCTGCCTCGCTGGGCTATCCGCTGGAGATCCGCTTGGCCCGCAATCCTGGAAGCGTGAAGGTCGGCGAACAGCTGTCGTTCCAGGTGCTGCAGCAGGGCACGCCAGTGCCCAACCTACGCGTGTACGTCGGTCATCGTGCTGACGCACCGGTCAAGGGTGGGCACGGTAGCGCTACGCTCCTGCGCACCGATGCCCAAGGCCAAGCCAGTTTCCAGGTGACCACCGCCAAGACCTGGTACATCCACACCAATCACATTGTGCCCTCTACACAAAAGGGTTTGGATTTTGTGTCGGATCGGGCGTCGCTGAGCTTTGAGATTTCCCCGCACGCCGGGCACTGATAAGTAAGCATGTAGGCGGTACTCTCCCCTTTGACGCCAGTCATGACTTCTTCCATGACTGGCGTCTTTTTGTGGGGACTTACCTCAAGTGCTCAGTCTGTCTCTCATTGGTCGCCCCGCGCCGCGCGCAATCCACGTCGCCGCACTAGATAGAACGCTGCGGGAATCACCACCATAGAGAGCACCGGTGCGGTGAGCATGCCACCCAGCATCGGCGCGGCGATACGTTGCATGACCTCCGAGCCGGCACCGGCACCGACGAAAAGCGGAAACAACCCGGCTAGGATGACGGCTACCGTCATCGCCTTCGGGCGCACCCGTTGCACGGCGCCTTCGTAGATAGCCTCTTGCAGGGTAGACACATCTTCCGGCGCACCGCTGGCCAAGCGCTGCTCCCAGGCATGACGCAGGTACAGCAGCATGATGACGCCGAACTCAGCCGCTACGCCGCCCAAGGCGATGAATCCGATCATGCTGGCCACCGAGATCGCATGGCCCAACCCCCAGATCAACCAGAAACCGCCGACCAATGCCAAGGGCAAGCTGAGCAGGATGATGGATACATCGCTGAGCCGGCGAAACACCATCCATATGACCAGGAAGATGATCGCCAAGGCCGCGGGCACGACCCATTGCAGGCGCGCCAATGCCCGTTGCAGGTACTCGTACTGCCCTGACCAAGCCACCCCGTGGCCGGCAGGCAAGCTCACCTGGGACTGCACTGCGGCTTGCAGGGCCTGGACCACCGATCCCAGGTCGCGATCGGCCACATCCACATAGATATAGCCCACCAACCGGCCGTTATCGCTCTTGAGCATTGGCGGGCCTGGACTGACCGAAAGCTCCGCCACCTGGCTCAAGGTCAGTTGCACGCCGCCTGGCGCGATCAGCGGCAGATCCTGCAAAGCCTGCAACGAGTCACGCTGGCCACGGGGGTAGCGCAAGATGATGGGATAGCGCTCGCGCCCCTCGATCGTTTCCCCTATTGGATCGCCGCCAACGACCGTGGCAATCAGTTGCTGGAGTTGGCCTTGAGTGAACCCATAACGTGCAGCGATTTCCGGGCGCACCCGAACATCGACATAGCGCCCGCCGGTGACGCGTTCGGCCAGTGCCGAACTCACGCCGGGCACGGTCTTGGCCACCTGCTCGATCTGCTGGCTCAGGCGCTCGATCTGCTCCACATCCGGCCCGGAGACCTTGATCCCAATCGGGCTTTTGATGCCGGTGGCCAACATGTCGATGCGATTGCGAATGGGCGGGACCCATAGGTTGGTCAGACCGGGAATCTTGACCGCTGCGTCCAACTCCTGGCGTAGCTTTTGAGGGGTCATGCCCGGGCGCCATTGATCCCGCGGCTTGAAGGTCACGGTGGTCTCGAACATCTCGATAGGTGCCGGATCGGTCGCACTTTCGGCACGGCCGGCCTTGCCGAACACGTGCTCGACCTCCGGTACGGTCTTGATCATCCGGCCCGAGAGCTGAAGCAACTGGCGCGCCTTGTCAGCGGACAGGCCTGGCAGGGCCGTGGGCATGTACAACAGGCTGCCTTCTTCCAAGGGCGGCATGAACTCACTGCCCAGCCGGCTGAAGGGGATCAACGTGAGCACCAGCAGCATGCCACTGAGCAGCAAGGTGACACCGGGATGTTTGAGGACCCAGAGCAGGATGGGCCGGTAGCCGGCGATCAGGATGCGATTGATGGGGTTCTGCTGTTCCGGGCGGATGCGGCCGCGGATCAGGTAGCCCATCAGGACGGGGATCAAGGTCACCGACAACCCTGCTGCGGCCGCCATCGCATAGGTCTTGGTGTAGGCCAGGGGCGAGAACAATCGCCCTTCCTGCGCCTGCAGGGCAAAGACCGGTACGAAGGACAGGGTGATGACCAACAAGCTGGCGAACAGGGCCGGTCCAACCTCGGCCGCCGAGCGGGCCATCAACTGCCAGCGCTCCTCACCTTGGGGTTCCCGGCCGTGCGCCTCGCGCCAGTGCTCCAGGTGCTTGTGTGCATTTTCGATCATCACCACCGCTGCATCGACCATCGCACCAATGGCGATGGCGATGCCACCTAGCGATAGCAAGTTGGCGGAGATGCCCTGGGCGTGCATCACGATGAAGGCCGCCAGGATGCCCAAGGGCAGGGTGATGACGGCCACCAGCGCCGAGCGTAGATGCCACAGAAACAGCAGGCACACCAGCGCTACGACCAGGAACTCCTCGCCTAGCTTGTGAGTGAGATTGCGCACTGCGTCCTGGATGAGCTCGGAGCGGTCGTACACCGGAACCACTTCCACGCCCTCGGGCAAGCTGGACTGCAACGCCTGTAGTCGCGCCTTGACGTTCTGAATAGCTCCCAAGGCATCCTTGCCGGTGCGCAGGACGATCACGCCGCCGGCCACCTCACCTTGACCATCCAACTCGGCGATACCACGGCGGAAAGTCGGGCCGCGACTGATCGTGGCCACCTCGCCGAGCAAGACGGGGATGCCGTCGTTGCCGTTCACCGGCACCTGCTCGAATGCCTCCTGTGTGCGCAGGTAGCCTTCGCTGCGCACCATCAGTTCGGCTTCGCCTTGTTCGATCACCGAGCCCCCGGTAGCGCCGTTAGCCGCATCCACCGCCTCGATGAGCTCGGCCACCGTCAGTCCGCGGGCCGCCAACGCCTGCGGATCGGGCTGGATCTGCCAGGCGCGCACCGCACCGCCCACACTGGCTACTTCAGCCACGTCCGGCACGGTCTTGAGCTCATAACGAAGAAACCAGTCCTGCAACGCACGCAGTTGCCCCACATCGCGTTGACCGGTCCGATCCACCAGGGCGTACTGATAGATCCAGCCCAGTCCTGTCGCATCAGGACCCAGCGCTGGATTCACGTTCGGCGGAAGTCGATCGCGCACCTGGCTCAAATACTCCAGTACCCGAGAGCGAGCCCAGTACAGATCAGTGGCATCGTCAAACAAGATGTAGACGAACGAATCACCAAAGAAGGAAAAGCCGCGCACCGCCTTCACGCCGGGCACGGACAGCATTGTGGTGGCCAGCGGGTAGGTGACCTGGTCTTCGATGATGCGCGGGGTTTGCCCGGCCCATTGCGTGCGGATGATGACTTGGGTATCCGACAGGTCCGGCAGCGCATCCAACGGCGTGTTCTTTACCGACCAGATGCCGACCACCGCCAGCAGCGCAGCGGCAACCAGCACCAGCACACGGTTGGCGATGCAAGCATGGATAAGGCGCGCAATCATGGCGTGCCCTCCATCGCTTCGGGCATGACCTCGCTTGCCTGGCAATCTGCGGCTGCGGCCGAGCCGAACTTGGGTACCAGTTGCATATCCATGAACGGTGACTTGCCCGGCTTGTCGAAATGCTTCTCCGGCACCATCGGGTCATACCAGTACTGCACCGGGCAGCGCGGCGGCGTGGAGTTGGAGGCCTCTGGCGCGACAGGCGCAGGCTGCCTGGGCGGTGTTGGGACGACCGTGCGCGCATCGTGACCAGCGTCATGGCGCTCGTGTTCACCTGATGCGCTGGCAGGGCCGGTGGGTTGTGCAGCGCCCAGGCGCTCCAACGCACCGGAGAGACTGGCTTCGGAGTCGAGCAGGAACTGACCGGAGACCACCACGCGTTCACCACCGGCCAAGCCGGTCACGATCTGCGTGCGCCCTTGCACGCTACGTCCGGCACTCACCCGTACTGGCCGGAAGCTCCCATCCGGATCCTGCACGATGACTCGGCTGTCCCGCCCGGTGGCAATCAGCGCCTCCGTGGGAACGACCGGCAAGGCCTGCTCGGTATCGGGCTGCACCAGCACCTCGGCGAACATGCCCGGCACCAGCCGACGCTGTGGATTGCGCAGCACGATACGCGCTCGCTGCGTGCGACTGGCCATGTCGACCTGGGGAAGCAACGCCTGGATCTGTCCGGCAAAGCGCTCTGCCGGCCACGCACTGACCGTGGCCTGCACTGAGGTCCCCGGCCGCAAGGTGCCCAGCGCTGCCTGGGGCACCGAGGCCTCCAGCCACAGCGTGTCCAGTCCATTGATCTTAAACAGTGGCGTACCAGGCATCACCGTCTGCCCTTCGCGTACCAGGATCTCGGTCACCACACCACTGTGGTCTGCGCCAAGCACGACGCCGTTGCGGGCCGAGGCGCCAGAAGGAACGCCCAACGAACGCAACCGTTGTTGCGCGGCACCCTGTAGCTCACGCGCGCTCGCGGACTGAGCTTGGCTCAAGGCATGGGCTTCGGCGATGGCGGCGTTCCATGCCGGGGCTTGCACGGTGGCCAGCGCTTGACCACGACGAACCTCGGTAAAGGGCGCCTTTACCTGCACGTGGGTGATCAAGCCCTCCATGCGCGCACTGACCACAGTTTCCTGGGTCAGATCCCATGTCAGCGTGCCGGGCACGCGTACAGCAGTCCCTAGTGACTCTACCGTCACTTCTTGCGTACGGATGCCGACGTTCTGCTGCAGGCGCGGATCGATCTGCGTTCCGTCCCCCATGGCCTCATCTTCGTATTTGGGCAGCAACTCCATATCCATGAAAGGAGATTTGCCCGGCTTGTCGAATCGCTGCTCCGGCGCCATGGGGTCGTACCAGTACAGCACCTTGCGCGCTTGACCCGCGCCGTTCGTGCCGGTGGACGGGGGCGTATCAGAGCTTCGGGTCATCCAGGCGTACCCGCCGGCAAAGCCGAGCGCCAGCAACCCGAGGGCCACGGCGAGCTGTGTGAGACGCGTCTTGGTCGGGTTCATGGCGTGTTCTCCTCATGGGGCAGCAGATAGGCCAATGCCGCCCAGGCACGGCCCTGTTCGCCCAGCAGACGGGCGTTTTCCAGTTGCAGTTCGATCTCATCGCGCCGCGCTTCCAGCCACGGCTGCAGGTCGGCACCGGCGCTGTAGGCGGCCAACGCCGTGCGTGCGCGATCGCGCGCCAATGGCAGGCTCTGCGCGTTCTGGCGCTCCAACTGGCCGGCTAGCCCGCGCCATCGCGCCATCGCGCGGTGTACCGACTCGGCTTGGATGCGTCGGGCCTCATCGCGCTCTGCGGACACCGCCTCCAGCTCGGCCCGTCGTGCCGCGATGCCTCGTGCTTGGCGGTTCTTCTGGAACAGCGGCAAGCCCACGCCCACTTCCACCATGAGCATGTCGCTGCGCGGCATGCCGTCGGGCGCGCGCTCGCGACGTCCGTAGGTGAGCTCCACACTCCAATCCGGACGGGTCTGGGCCACGGCGGCATCCACCTTGGCCTGGGCAACGTCCTGACGCGCCTCCCAGCCCAGTAGGGGCGCATGTTGGTCCAGCTTGGCCAGCAATTGGGTGGGCTCAAGTGGCAACCGCGAAAAATCCGGGGCCGGACCGCTGGCCCGTACCGTTTCAGGTGAGATACCCAACCATCGCGCCAGACCGGCCTGTGCCGCGGCGTGCTCCGCATGTATCTGTTCGAGGCGATCATCCAACTGCAGTAGCGCGGCCTGGGCGGCAAGCACGTCGCTGGCCCCGGCCGTGCCGCCTGCCAAGCGCGCACGCGCCGCACGCTCGGCGATGCGTGCCGGCTCGCGCAAACCTTCCAACGCATCTACGGCTTGCTGCGTACTCCACAGCTCGATCCAGGCCTGCGCGGCTGCTTGGGCCACCATCTGCTGTTCGGCCAACGACAGCGAGCGCGCTTGTGCCAGCGTCGCTTGCGCCAGCGCTTGCTCGGCACGTCGTTTCGCACGCGCAGGAAACTCCTGCATCAGCCCGACTTGCTGGGTGGTCATCTCATCGGCCCGCAGGCTGAAGGCATCCGGTCCGCTGACGGGCCAGTTGGCCAGCCCCACGATCAGACGTGGATCGGGCAGCGTGCCGGCACGGGCGGCTTCCTCGGTACTGGCATCGATCTGTGATCGGCGTACCTGCAGGGTAGGGGCGTTAGCAACCGCCCGCTGTAGGGCTTCGGTGTAGCTGATCGGCATGGCGGGCGTTGCCGCCACCACAGGACCAGTGAGCGCTAGGGCGAACACCAACCCACACGCAATCCTGCGCTTTGCACGCAAGAAGAAAGACATCTCCATAAGACCTCCGGACAAACGACAACGAGCGCGCTGCAACGCATGCAGCACGAGCACGGGTCAATCCAGGAGGGGGGCTTAAATCAGCAGGCTACAGAAGCGCTGCAGGGGAGGCGGATCGGACACGCACACCGGAACGTCCCGATAGAACTGCGCGTGTACCGGTGGCAACAGAGCCTGTACCAGCGCGAAGGCGGCCAGCGCCGGCTGGTAAGGCACTTGAGGGGCCTTCGCATCGGCCGTGGCGATGTGATCGCGCTGGCAATGCTGGTCGCACAACGCCGGAGCATCGGGATCCGGCGCAGACATCTCTTCGCAACCGGCCATCAGAGTCGCCTGTCCGGCTTCCACCGATTCCAGCGGACAGGCGTAGGCCACCAGCGCCAGCTGCTGCAAAAGAAGCGCCCACAATCCCAGCCATGCCAGTCGGGCACGAGGACGGGGACGCCGCCATCGCCTGAGCAGCTTCACCATGACAGCTCCCGCACGCCCGAAGCAGCGCCTGCGGACGCTGGGCGGATCAGGGCAGGGGACGTGCGAGCTCTCATGATGGCCAGTCTAGCCCTCTTGGGGCCGACTGGCATTGATCAGGATCAAGCCCTCCCACGGCCTCAGCGGTGGCATCCGCCGCAGCAAGAGGATGCGGCCGGGGCGGCCGGCGTATCGGCCTCGGAAGGGAGCACGGCGGCGATGACATAGCCTTGCCGCTGGATGGCCTCCACCGCCTGTTCTACGGCAAGCAGGCCCACGATCTTGACCACGCCGCTGCCCAGATCGACGTCCACCTGGGCGTGGGGGTCAACGGCCTGAATGGCTTGGGTGACCGTCCGGACACAGTGACCACAGGTCATACCTTCAACAACGAGATTCATGGACAACCCTCCAAAAAGCATCGGCGGTTTGCCGACAGCGTCACGATGAGCCTTCCCACGGTGGGAAGGTCAAACGGCAGGCCAGTTAAGTGCTGGTCCGCCGTGCGCTGTTGACCTTCCCATCATGGGAAGGCCCAGGCTACCTGCTCGCTCCTACTGGCCCTTACTCCATGGACATAACGCTCACCTCGCCGCGGCCGGCGCCTGCGGACACCCATCGCTTCAGTGTCGCCGGCATGACATGCGCCTCGTGTGTTGGCCGGGTAGAGCGCAGCTTGCGCTCCGTTGCCGGCGTGAGTGATGCGTAGATCAATCTGGCAACCGAAGTGGCCGAGGTAACCGCACCGGCGGCCGCGTTGCCCGCCTTGATCGCTGCGGTGAAGCAGGCCGGTTATGAGGTTGCCAGCCAGGAGCGGGATCTGATCATCGAAGGGATGACCTGCGCTTCCTGTGTGGCACGGGTAGAGCGTGCGCTGCGCGCTGTGCCGGGCGTAATGGAGGTGTCGGTCAATCTGGCCACCGAGCGCGCGCGCATAACGACCACGTCACTGGTGGAGGTCGCATCCCTGGTTGCCGCGGTCAGCGCAGCGGGCTACCGCGCGATCGAACCGCAGACCCCGGCAGGCAACGCCGATACAGCGCCGGCGCGCCAGGCGCTCAGTGGTGACACCCTCAAACTGCTGATCGCTGCAGCCCTGTCCCTGCCATTGGTCGTCCCGATGCTGGGATGGGTCGCAGGTCAGCACTGGATGCTACCGGGCTGGCTGCAGTTTTTGCTCGCAACGCCGGTGCAGTTCTGGATCGGTGCGCGCTTTTATCGCGCCGGATGGCACGCCCTGCGCGCCGGCACGGGCAACATGGATCTGCTGGTCGCTTTGGGGACCAGTGCCGGTTATGGACTGAGTGTCTATCACTTGTTCAATGATGCCGGACACCACGGCGATGCCCCGCTGTACTTCGAGACCTCGGCGGTCATCATTACCCTGATCCTGCTGGGCAAGTGGTTAGAGGCCCGCGCCAAGCAACAAACCACGCAAGCGATCCGGGCCTTGCAAGCACTGCGGCCAGCCACCGCACGCGTGTATCAGGACGGGCAAGAGCGCGAGGTTGCCATTCACGAGGTTGCCGTTTCGGACATCGTCAGTGTGCGGCCAGGCGAGCGCATCCCTGTGGATGGCGTGATCGCGGAGGGCCGCACGCACGTGGATGAGTCCCTGATCACGGGAGAGTCCATGCCCGTGGCGCGCGGGGAGGGCGATCGCGTTACCGGTGGGGCCATCAATGGCGAAGGCCGCATCCTGGTGCGCACACTGGCCATCGGCGCCGAGACCGCCTTGTCTCGGATCATTCGCCTCGTGGAGGATGCACAGGCCAAGAAGGCACCTATCCAGCGAACCGTGGATCGGGTGAGCGCAATCTTCGTGCCGGTGGTGATTGGCCTGGCTTTGCTCACGCTGCTCGGCTGGGGTCTGGGAACGGGAGATTGGAACCAGGCGATCCTGAGCGCGGTAGCGGTGCTGGTGATCGCATGCCCGTGTGCGCTGGGGTTGGCGACCCCAACGGCGATCATGGCTGGCACCGGCGTGGCTGCCCGAGCGGGCATTCTGGTCAAGGATGCCGAGGCGCTGGAAGTGGCACGTACCGTCAAGGTGGTGGCCTTCGACAAAACAGGCACGTTGACCCAAGGACGTCCGGTACTGGCCGAAGAAATTGCCACCCGTGGCCACGCGGCCGATCTGTTGCCGTTGGCGGCGGCCCTGCAGCAAGGCAGCGAGCATCCCTTGGCCAAGGCCGTACTGAGCGTGATGGGCCAGCGCGCCATTCCGCTCGCACGCGACGTGCAGGCGGTGCCTGGCCGCGGCATCACCGGCACGGTGGATGGCAGGAACCTGTTGCTGGGCAGCACCCGCATGATGCTTGAGCATGGCGTGGCGCTCACGGCATTGCAGACCCGGGCCGACCTACTCAGCCAGACCGGCCACACGGTGTCCTGGCTGGCAGAGCAGGGCACCGATCATCCGCAGTTGCTCGGCATTCTGGCCTTTGAGGATCCGCCGCGTCTGGGTGCAGCCGCAGCTGTGCAACGGCTGCACACGCTGGGTCTACGCACCGTCATGATTTCTGGCGACAACCCCGGCGCGGCCGCCTCGGTGGCCAAGGTACTAGGCATCCACGAGGTGCGCGCCAATGTATTGCCTGAGCAGAAGGCTGCCTTGGTCGCAGAATTGGCTCAGTCGGCACCGGTGGCCATGGTCGGCGACGGGGTCAACGATGCGCCAGCACTGGCTGCCGCCAACCTGGGGGTGGCCATGGGAACCGGTACCGATGTGGCGATGCATGCCGCTGGAGTTACCCTAATGCGCGCTGAGCCGGGCCTGATCGCCGATGCCATCGACATTTCCCGCCGCACGACCCGCAAGATCCATCAGAACCTGTTCTGGGCTTTCGGTTACAACGTGGTCGGGATCCCTCTGGCGGCCCTGGGCTTGCTTGATCCGGTCATCGCCGGCGCAGCGATGGCCTTGTCCAGTGTGAGCGTGATTGCCAACACGCTGCTGTTGCGCCGTTGGCAGCCAACCAAGATCGATGTGGGAGAGGCATGATGGCAACCAGACGCAGTTCCAAGGTACTGCGGCCCGAACTGGCCGATGCGCGCGAAGCCGGATTGCATAACATCGGCGAGGCCGCCGCGCTCAGCGAGGTCAGCGCCAAGATGATTCGCCACTATGAAGGGATCGATCTGATCCCTCCGGCCAGTCGCACCTTTGCTGGCTATCGCCTTTACACCGATGCCGATGTGCACAGGCTTCGGTTTATTCGTCGTGCCCGCAACCTGGGATTCTCCATCAAACAGATCCAGTCGCTCTTGGGCTTGTGGAGCGATGACCGGCGAGCCAGCGCCCAGGTCAAGAAACTGGCCCAGGGCCACATCGACGATCTGCAGGTCAAGATTACCGAGATGCAGGCCATGCAGCGAACGCTGCGCGATCTGGCCAGTCGATGCCATGGCGACAACCGTCCGGAATGTCCGATTCTGGACGATTTGGCGAGTCCGACGAACGGGCATTGACGTTCCCACAGTAGGAAGCCTGACGCTGGCTATCCCTGCTGGTTGGAGCAGCAACGCATGCATCGACTACATATCCCGGCCATGGTTTGCAGCGCATGTGTGGCACCCATTCGACGTGCGTTGATGAGCGTAGATCCTTCGATGCGGGCGCAGTTCATGCTGGACCAACGCCGTATCAGCCTCGAAACCCGCCGTCCGCTTGAGCTGATAAAGCAAGCACTCAGCGCGATCGGCTATCCGGCCCACATTCATCATTAGTAGCGCTAAAGATGCGTTGTGCCCTTGCGTCATCTCGATCGCCCCCTATCACCTGACTCGCCGAATGAGCCTCATGCACGCCTACCGTGTCACCCGTGGACAGGGTCCACAAAGTCTCCACAGAATCGAGGTTCCGCCCTCGTCCTTGGGTGAGAACCAGGTGTTACTGGCCGTCAAGGCCGCCTCGCTCAACTACCGTGACTTACTCGTTGCTCACGGTCAGATGGGTGCCGGTGAAGCCCGGATCCCACTGTCGGACGCCGCCGGACAAGTAGTAGCTGTCGGTCCTGCAGTCACCGACTTCTCTATCGGTGATGCCGCACTTCCCATCTTCTTCCCGCTGTGGATTGATGGATCTCCCAGTGACCAAACGCTGTCCCTGTCGCTGGGTGGCAACATCGACGGTGTGCTGACGACACATTTGGTGGTCGACCAAAGCGCATTGGTGCACGCGCCACGCACTCTGTCATGGGAGCAAGCTTCTACGATCGCGTGCGCAGGGGTCACGGCCTGGCACGCGTTGTTTGAGCTGGGTGCGTTGCCCGACGATGCTCATGTGCTGATTCAGGGCACCGGCGGCGTGTCTACATGGGCGGTCCAGTTGGCGTTGGCAGCCGGCTTGCGCGTCACGGTGCTCTCTGGGAGGGAGGAGGGCATCGAGCACATGGTGGCATTGGGGGCACAAGCTGCCATCAACTACAACACCGATCCCAACTGGGACGAAACGGTGCTCCGCACGACCGGCGGCGTAGATCTGGTGATGGACATCGGTGGCGCCGGCACGATTGCTCGCTCGCTGCGAAGTCTGCGCCCCGGCGGCCAAGTCGTGACCATCGGTGGCGTCGCTGGCGGATTTGCATTGAGCATCGATCCATTCTCACTGATCGGCGGAAAGTCGCTCACCGGAGTGGTAGTGGGTTCCAAGAAAATGACCCAAGCGCTTATCCGCTTCATCGACGAGCACGCCATCGTGCCAGTTATCGACACCATCTTTCCTTTCGCTAAAGCTGCTGACGCGTTTGCGCGCATGGAACATGGAAGGCCCATCGGCAAAGTGGTCATCGCCATCAACTAGCCTCTCGGCTTAACACGAGCCCCTTCATGCCTCTGATCAACATCAAAGTCTCTGCATCTAGTTCTCCGGCGCTGACCGCGGAGATATCTGCCCTGGTAAGCGATCTGACCAGCCGGATTTTAGGAAAGAAGGCGGACCTGATCGCGACAATCATCACGTATGTCCGGCCTGAAGATTGGCTGATCGGAGGAAAGACGCTGAGCGAGATTGGCGTCTCAAGCTTCTCGCTGGAGATCATCGTGACGGATGAGACCAACACCAAAGCAGAGAAGGCAGAGTATCTTGCCGAGGTATTCGCTTGCTTTGAGCGCCTGTTAGGCCCCGTGCACCCGACAAGCTATGTCCATGTCCACGATGCGCGCGCCTCGGCCTATGGCTACGGTGGGCGGACACAAGAAGCGCGGCTCCATCAGTCCTGACATTCCCGTTACGCGCATATCTCGCTTGAAAGGGCACTGTCCAGACAAGTTCTCAGGAACTTCCATACCTAGGAGCTTTCGCCGGGTACTGAAAAGATCTGTCTGATGTCCATGGGGGTCGTGCGGCCATCCTTTGCTACGAGCTCATGAAAAGCTTCTTGAACTTTGGAGAGATGGGCCATCGGCAAAGTGATTTCATCCGATCTGGCCGGATCGCACCAGTACGCCGTGTTGGTCAACGCAACATGCTGGCGGCAGACCATTGGACGGTCCTCGTAAATCGAGCATTGTTCCTGGATAAGGAAGGGGCAGGGCGAACCATGGAAGTCGGCACTAGGAAGCGGCTTCGGCAACCGAGAATGCGAGGAGCGCTTCTCAATAAGCTCGGCCTCAACGGGATAAAGGTGCACCGGGTAGTGGCAACATGCCGAGCAGCCCGCACTGCATGCGACATAAGGAGCCATCGCCGCTGACAGGATCTCCATTTCCTTGTGCAAGGTGCGCAGCTTTTTTATCGGACTTCCAGGCAAGGCGGCCAGCCGACTGGCCAAGCTGGCTTCTCTGTCTTGGATTTCCATCGGAATGCCAGTAAGCATTCGATCGAAATTCGCCTGGGCATTCTTCTTGGCCTGAGTAGGATCGCGCTCTGAGTCATCCGTTTGCTGCGTCATCGGTGCCCCCAAGTGTGCCGCGTTGATGCTCAAGACCTACCAAGCCTGCGTACATCATGCTCGCGGAGGTGAAGGCTATCAGGGCTGGAGCGGCCGGTGCGGGCTAGCCGCAACGCGAGCAAGACACCAATCGAGGACGCAGCCATTCAGACGCCAGGCTCACCGCACCGGCCACGCCGCGGTTTTACATAAGCGACGTTATGCGAAGTAACGCATTGATCTTAAAAGCGTTTCCCTGCCTTGGCCGATCCTACTCCAGCAAAGAGACGTCATCAAGGCATCCGCGATGAAAGGTCTTCGCAGCCAGGCCTGAAGAAGCAGGGTTATCCTCGAACCCTCAGCTGCTTTCTCCATATGCATGGGGGAAACGTCGCGATTCCGGGTTAGCTGGCAGTTGAGTTCCCGCGAGCCTACCAGCGTGCGTCATCGCTCCAGGAGGAAAAATCTTGCTTCGCCGCCTCCAGCACGAGCGCTGGATGTAGGGCAAGAGCCTCTGCTGGACTGCCTCCGCACAATCGAGCATGCGGAGCGATCAGCCATTCGATTTCCTCCCAACCTGACGTCGGGCCGCCGGCTGAAACGCCATATGGGCCACGCAGTAGCGACAGTACCTCCGAGAGCACTGGCAAAGGCATCCCAGTAGAGTCCAGCTGCCATGGAGGAAAGAGAAACAGCTTCAGTTCCCCAATCCACACGCCCAGAACGCTCCCAGATTGCAGGCACTGCGTCAGGGTGCGGCCCTGGACGGCACTCGGGCTCAGTATCGCTTCGAACGCCGCCATATCGAGCCAATCCCGCGCGGCGTTCGATCTGGCCTGAGCGAAGGCAGATGTTTCCGAAGGTATATGCCCGCGCATAGAATGCCTGCCTGGTAAATGAACAGCTCCCACAAGGATGCCACACGCTCTACTAAGGCAACCTGTGGGGGAAACGTCGCTTGAACGTCAGGCATCCAGCGGTTTGCCGCAACAAGGGCATTTCCCTCCTGCCAGTTCTCGATCGTATGCTGCGTTTTGGCGGTTGGCCAGCCAGACTGCTGCCACGGTAATGGAAACAACAAGCGCCACCAAGACGCCTGCGACGATGCTCATCTGTTGCAAGGTAGACAGGGAATTCATTGCATTGCCCACTAGGAAGACCAAGACGATGTCGCACTACAATTTTAGCCCCCAAATCGGAAGAACTTGCAGGAAATTTATCCGGAAAGGCACCCGATCTAACGTAGGCTGAGGGCTCTATGGCTGAACTCTGCGGGCGATATGGCTGCATCTGAAAGCTGGCCCACAGCAAGGCAGCTACTTGGAGGTCCTGCGACCAACGAGCTCCAGAAGAATTCGGGGCAAGTAATGCGTAGTTCCGCCAAATTAGGGGCGGTGAATCGCCCAGGATTTTGTAGACAGTCGTCAGCCGTTTAGTGCGTACTGCTTCTCGAACTCTACCGGGGACAGCCCGTCGTTGGAACTGTGCCGCCGTTTTGGGTTGTAGAACATCTCGATGTACTGGAAGACGTCGGCCCGTGCCTCGTCGTGATTGCTGTAGATCCTCCGCTTAATACGCTCCCGCTTCAGTAGCTGGAAGAAGCTCTCCATCGCTGCGTTGTCATGGCAGTTTCCTCGTCGACTCATGCTGCACACGATGTCGTGCTCGCGCAGGAAGCTCTGCCAGTCTTCGCTGGTGAACTGGGTTCCCTGGCCGGAGTGAAGCAGAAGCCCGGGGCTTGGCTTGCGCCGCCACACTGCGGCCAATAGCGCCTGCAAAACCAGGTCCGTATGTTGAGTTGGTCGGGTTGCCCATCCAACGACCTGACGCGAAAACAGATCAAGCACCACCGCCAAGTACAGGAAGCCGTCGTACGTGCGGATGTAGGTGATGTCCGTGACCCACGCGCGATTTGGCTCACTGACTTTGAAGCCGCGAGCCAGAACGTTCTTGGCGACTGATCCAACAGGGCCGCTCAATGGGCGTGGTCGCCGACCGTAGCCGACCATTGCCCGCAGCCCCTCGCTCTTCATCAAGCGTGCCACGCGATGACGACTACACGTCTCGCCAAGCTCGCGCAGATCTGTGGTCACTTTGCGGTGGCCATACACAGAGCCGCTTTCCAGCCAGCTGTGCTTGATTAGGCCGAGCAACCGCTGATCGTCCTTGTCGCGAGCGCTTGCCGGCTCTTTTAGCCAGGCGTAGTAGCCACTGCGATGGACGCCAAGCATCCGACACATCGCCGCGAGGCCGAACTCATCTGCGTGTTGCTTCATGAAGGCGTACTTTGCTCTTACCCCTTTGCAAAGTACGCGGCGGCTTTTTTTAGGTTCTTCTCCCATCTGAGGGGAGAAGGCGCACGGCCGACCAGCTAGATTTGTAG
>NZ_JALJRX010000012.1:0-48398 GCF_024519495.1 Stenotrophomonas sp. Ste96
AAATTCAGTCGCTTAGGCAGCTTTTGGCCCTGTACGTAATGATTCCCTGCCGACCATCCTGTAGTCGGGAAACTGGAGCGCACGAATGTACTGCTCCTCAGCGTCGAGTTCGGATTGTCCGGGGATGAGCCCACCCTCAATCGACGCCGCAAGGTTATAGATGGCGTCTGGATATCCTTGGGACGCTGCCTCCTGAAGATAGGTAAGCCCCGTTGCCATGTCCTTCTGGACGCCGTCCCCGTGTAGATACATCACGGAAAGGTTGTATTGGGCCTGGGGGTCACCGGCATTGGCAGCCTCGGTTGTGTACCTGGCTGCGGCCGCCTTGTCCGCGATGCCGCCAATCCCAAGAGATAGCATTGCTCCCAGTTGCGCGAGCGCTTCCGGATGACCTGACCGTACGGCCTTTTCATACATTTCCCTGGCCAGCGCGGGATCCTTCTGGAAGATTCCATTTCCGTGCAGGTAGGCATTGCCTACATACACAAGCGCATCAGGAAGATCCGCCCTGGCGGCATGGGCGATGAAGTTCTGTCCACGGGTGTGCTGCGGATCGGTTGGCGTTGACTCGCTGACAAGGTGATGTCCAAATGAGTAGCTTGCGCCGACGTGCTCCTTGACTGCGGCCCTGCGCATCCAGAAGAGTGCCTGTTCCAGGCTTTCCTCAGCAGCGACGCACTCTCGGGCAGAAAGTTCGTAAGGCTGGCGGCCAGCGGGACTCGAGCACTCCATGAAGTACGATCCGGCCTGGAACATTGCCTCCGGATCACCGTCCAGCATGGCTTTCCCACACATCTGCCATAGAGCGTTGGACTTCACGGGGGCTACGATGCAGTCAACTTCGACTTGATGCGTTCGCCAGTAAAGCTCCTTCAGAAGCCGCAGAGCGGCGTCGAGTGACAGCTTGGACATGCCACCGAAGTCGTGTGAAGCGTAGCCGTGGTGCTCGGGATGAGCCGCTATGTTGCCGTTGGAATGCAGTACACCCAGAGCACTCAACACAGGCCGGTTCGCTATTCCGCGAGTGCCGAGGTTTCGAATCTTCTGTGCAAGGGGCTCACTACTCTGAGCATTGGGCTCATCTACGAGCGTACAGAATCTATGGGCGAAGCCGCGAAGATGGGAAAGGCTGAGTGCCGGGGCCTCTCCACTCAGGTTCTTGCCGCTCTCGTACAGCCTGCCAAGCTCAGGGTCGAGCACCATGGCAAGCTCAATGTCATCGATCATCTTGCGTGGCAGAATTCAATAGGTTGGTGAGATTCTAACGGTTGCCGCGAGCGCCGCAACGACGTCATGTAGGCGGTATGGAGCGGGTACACGAGAGTGGCCAGTTCCCGCACCCATTAGATCTCGCCAGCAGTGACCCGATGCCCTCTGGTCTTTATCGTACGTGATGACAGCGGCCCTCGATGCCTGGCAGCCGGCCTCTGGCATGCCCGTCAATGGCGACACGCCTTGGGCCCCAACAGGCCGCGACAGCTTCAGCTGGCGATACAGCGCCGCTGCAGTTCAGGCAAAGCAAGGCCGAGCGGAATGCCCGGCGGAGCCCTTGGCCAGCGCTACTGCTGGTTGGCGCTGTCCTCGCTGGCGTTGCGTGATTTGCCTACCGGCACCTTCCTACGGGCCAAGGTGCCGAGAACTAGGACTACGCGCTGGACTCAAAGGGCTACATCGCATCGATTGGGCCTGCATTCTTTGATAAGCCGAAATCCTTGCTTCTCGTGGACGACACCACAGGGAAAGCGCTGACGGACAACAGCAGTGTCAGGGTGGAAACTTCAATGCCTGCCGTGACATCCAGGGTTGGATCACCAATCGCATCATGGAGAGCTGCGCGACAACCAGGGCCGCTCCGCGAGCGGCGGATCCCCCCCCCGCTCCCAGCCGGTAGCTGAAGACCGGCCTGCAGAACAGGACAAGCCCGCGCAGGATCATGATGTGACTCCCCGGGAAGACAATGCGGCACCCGAGCAATCACCCGGTTCCACCGACATCACCATTCGTTCCTCCCCTGCCCCGCGCCACCTCCGACAGCTTTCCGCGCTGGCATCGAGGGCGTTGTCCGGGTGAGGGTCGATGTCGATGCGCAGGGTTATCCCACCGATGTGTCGGTGGAGACATCCTCCGGTAACAGCGACCTGGATCGCGCCGCCAAGGAGGCCGCGCGGCGATGGACCTTCAACCCGGCAACCATCGATGGCCGGTGACGTTCGCCCTGAACTGATCGCTCTCAACGCGGCGCTGGGAAGTCCGGCCTCGCTTTCATGAGTAGAGCAGCTGCCCGGCTGATCAGCGCCGGGCAGCTGCCTTGAACTCTTGGTGGGCTTCCTGCACCGGGCTACTTCTGGAGGACGTCGCGCACCTGGTCCAGCTTCTTTGCGCTCCTGATGTAGTCCTCATGAAGGCTTTTGATGCGCGCACTCAGTGAAGCAGCAAGTTCTTTGCGCTGCGCCCCCGTAGTCGCCTTTGCCATGAGAGCCAGTTCCTTGTTGATCGCCTTGAAGCGACCAATCGCTGACTGCGAACCCGTATCGAGAACCACGGCGCGGAGCGCGGCGTACTTGACCTCCGGGAAATGCTCCCGACGGATGTCGACCAGCTTCATCCCTTCCCGCGCAAGTCGATTTACCTTCTTCTGATCCGCACTGCTCAGCGTCACTGCCTTCTTTTCTTCAGCCATCTTGCTCTCCTTGAAAAACGTTGATTCCATTCGCGGTGTGGGTCATGCGGCAAGGCCGCTACTGCTTGGGTGGCCACTGCTCCAGCCACCAGTCCTGCTCATCGCGTAGCAAGGGAACCCACACGCGACTTTCATAGGAGGGGTTGTAGACGCCGGCCATCGAATCGCTCAGGGCGGATCGCTTCCTGGATACATCAACAGAGGGGGCAGCCCACCTGCGGCGCTTCCTGGTGCGGAATCGATCCTCAGGATCGACCGTGACGTGAACACCAATGGCATCGCCATCACCAGCAAGCGCATACTCAAAGTTCGAAAGCTCCCATGATCCTTTGAGGTCGGCAAGAAGCTCCAGTTCATCGAGCAGTTGTCCGTGATCGGTCGCGAGAACGATTGCCGTGAACGCCCTCTTGTTTGGATCCTCGATCGTCTGACTGCGGACCACGTCCAAGCGCGTACGAACAAGCATGGCAGTTGGCCCGTGCCTCGACTTGGACACGCTGGTCAACACACCTCCGCAAGCGACGAGTTCGAATTGGAGCCAGTCGAAGGCGTCCCTGATGGCGACGCCCAGGCTGAACTCCCCATCGTGATCTGGAACCGCGTCCATGAATGGCAGCGGGTTGGGGTAGCGAGGCTCGCCCTCAGCGCGCACCTGCCGAACAGCGGCCCGATAGTTCACCCCCGCCAGTGCGTAGGCCACCAGATCTCTGATGTTCCGGCCGGCCTTGGGCGAGCTCCAGTTCTCTGGGAAGATGCGAGCAATGTCCGACGCGGCGCGATCGGCAACAAGCTCCAATACTGTCTTCATGCAACACAGTCCTTTGCGTTCAAAGAGGCGACGCAGGCGCAACCGCCCAAGTCCATGGCTACTTATCGGCCCGAACACAGGAACATTGAGTACTTTCTGCTGCGCACGTCATGCATGTCTGCCCGAGCAGAGGATCAACGACCGCAGATCGCAGTACGCCGCTCGGCGAGATACTGTTGGGAAGGCCCCAGCTCGCGTACCAACCGCTCGATGAGATCGATGTCCGCTGCATCATCGGTAGCCGTGTACTGCTGAGGCTCGCGGTTGACCTCGGCGCTGGTCGCGCGCAACCCGTCGCCGTCGGGCGCGAAGTGCACCCGGGCGATGCGGGAGCCGGTCCAGCTGCGGTGCAGGTGGAGCGTTTCCCCTGCGTAATAGAGGAAGCACTTTTCCTGGATTTCCAGGGGGATGAGCCCCATGCGAACGCGCGCGGACGCTGATGTCATGCAGTCCAACGGCGTGGTGCACGTGGTGGACAGCGTGCTGATGCCGAAGTGACACTTGCCGGCGGGGCCCATCGCGGTAGGTGGGCTCCGTCGTGCCCGGTCGGGCAGTGATCGGACACTGATAGACTCGCGCCCGAGAAGAAGGACGGAGTCTTCATGGAGCGTTGGTATCTGGCAACACTGTTATCGTTGATCCTTCATCAGATCGATGCGGCTTTCTGGCACGAATGGGACATGTTCCGGGTGCCAGGCGGGGTTCAGGGATTCCTGGTATTCAACCTGGTCGCCGTTGGTGTACTGCTTCACGGCTATCGGCAGGTAGTCCTGGCCAAGCCTTCCGCCAGAGCCTACGCCGTCGTCTGCGGGGCTACCGGGATGGCGACAGCAGGAATCCATGTCCTGTTCGCTGCGGCCGGGCACGAGAAGTTCCATCTGCCGCTTTCGATCGCGGCCCTAGCTGCGTGTCTGCTTGCTGGTGCAGGACTTCTTCTGACTACCCTTCGCCGTCGTCCATGATGCAAAAAGCGCTCAGCCAATTTATCTGAAGCAAGGATCGCAGCGGACCGGTCAGGCCCGGAATCTAAGCAATGCGGTTGATGGACATCCTTGTCCGCTGCATAGGCCTACGCAGCAACGTGGTGCGGAGGAGTTCGCACGCTGAGTAGCCGACACAAAACCCCATTCGCACCCCTGGCTACCGCTCCCGACATCGCTGCCAGCCGCCTGCAGCAGCATGGACCTGCTCCCATCCATTCGGGAGTTTCCGGAACGCCTGACCGCCGATACATGCTGTTCCCGAACGCTTGGAGTCCTCTGATCCCAAGGATGGCAGCTTCATCACGCTGTCCGACGGTCCCGGGCGCCCGGCGCGTTGGGCCTCAGCTGACAGAGTACGGGCCTCAACGCGTTCGCAGTAAGCCTTCATGCCGGGATGTGGGTGATTCGGCCACGCCAATTCTTCGCAATTGAACGGCGTGGTGCCCTTCGACATCGAGTTGTAGGCAGCCTTGGGCGCCGGAGGCAACGGCTTGGGTCGGGGACCCGTTGCAGAGTGCACTTGCGCCTGCGAAGAGCAGGCAAGCGAAAAAAGCAGCAATCCTGCTGAAATCCTTTTGAGCATGAGCTTCCCCCTGTAGCTGGGGGAAGCTTACCGCTTCAAGCCTGCGCCCGACGCCCTACCCGGCTCGGCCACCGCACGCAGGCGCAGAGTCCTACAGCCCGGCGCCGGTGCTGAAATCAAGCCGATGCTTTCGCGGCAATCTTGATCGACTTCACGTTCACGAACTCCTTCAGACCTTCCGGACCATGCTCGCGACCATAGCCCGACGCCTTCACACCGCCAAACGGAAGCGTTGGCGATGCCACGTCGAAGGTGTTGATGAAGATCATGCCGGTGTCGAAGTACTTGGTGGCCAGCTCCCGGGCACGCTGCACGTCGCGGCTGAAGATGCCGCCGCCCAGGCCGTAGCGGCTGTCGTTGGCGATTCGCATCGCATCCTCATCGTCCTCCGCGCGAATGATGGCCGCTGCAGGGCCGAACAGCTCATCCTCGTAGGCCACCTGCCCCGGCGCCACATCCGCCAGCACCGTGGCCGGATAGAACCAGCCCGTGCGGTCCGGCACTTCGCCGCCAACCACCAGGCGTGACCCCTGGGAGACGCTCGTGGTCACCTGTTCGTGTAGCTTGTCGCGCTGCGCCTTGGAGACCATCGGGCCGAGTTGGGTGCGGTCCGCATTCGGGTCGCCCATCCGGATCGCTTCGAAGGCCTCTGCATAGGCGCTCACGAAGGCCTCGTAATTCTTCTTTGTCACGATGAAGCGCTTGGCGTTGACGCAGGTCTGCCCGTTGTTGAACAGGCGGCCTTTGACGCAGGTCGCCACCGCCAGCTCCAGGTCGGCGTCGTCCAGCACCAGATAGGCGTCATTCGAGCCCAGCTCAAGCACCGTCTTCTTGAGTGCCGCGCCGGCCTTGGCGGCCACGGTGCGCCCCGCGGCCTCGCTCCCGGTCAGTGTCACCGCGCGCACCAGGTCGTTCTCCACAATGTCATTGGACTGGTCGTGGGTGATCAGCAGCACCCCGAACAGCCCCTTGGGCAGCCCGGCGCTTTCGTAGATGTCACGCAGCAGCAGGCCACTCCCGGTGCAGCTCTCGGCATGCTTGAGCAACACCCCGTTGCCCGCCATCAGGCTGGCGATGGAATAGCGGATGGCCTGGTAGGCCGGGAAGTTCCACGGCTGAATGCCGTAAACCACGCCGATCGGGGCGTGAGTCACAATGCCGGTGGCGCCCTCCACGTCGCGCTCTTCATCGGCCAGGGCGACGGGCCCTTGCTTGGCGGTGTAGTCGCAGATGCTGGCGCACAGCTCGACTTCGGTACGGCTGTCTTCAATGAGCTTGCCGACCTCGTCGGTCATCAGCTGCGCAAACTCTTCCTTGCGCGCACGAAGCGCCTTGGCGATGTCTGCGATGACTTTCGCTCGCTCATCCAGACTGCGCAGACGCCACTGAAGAAATGCGTCGTGGCTTGCCTTCACCGTGGCGGCGGCGTCGTCGTCCGACATGTAGGAATAGGTGGCGAGCACTTCTTCGGTCAGCGGATTGATGGTCGTGAGTTGCTTGTTTGGCATGGGAAGAGAGGCTTTACGTAGAGGGGAGGTCCGTAGAGGGTCGCCGCCGTGCAGTTCCTCCGCTGTGAATTCTTCAACGGAATGCATCACTGGAGGTTCACCGGATCTCATTGCTAGAGTGTGGATTCGGCCTGTTTTGAAGAACTCCCTGCATGCGCTCCTGTTTGCGAACAGTCTCGATCACCCTCACTGCTGCATTGGCCACGGCCGCTGTTGCCAGCCTGCTCCAGACCCAGATCAATCTGCATGCCCTTACCCAGCTGGGCCTGGACGTCAGCTGGCCGGCACGGGTCGCAGTCACCGTGGAAGATCTGGCTTGGTTCGGACCTGTAATGTTCAGCTTTTCGCTGGCCGGCGGCGTGCTTGCGTCATGTCTGCAGCCAATTCTGCGTCGGCTTGGCCTCCATGCCCTGCCCTGCGCTCTGCTCGCCGGCGTAGCCGGGCTGGCGGTCGTGCTGGCGCTGCTGCGCAGTGTGATTCCGATGCCGGCCGTGGCCGCCATCCGGGAGATTCCCGGCTTCGCCCTGCTCAGTCTGTGTGGGCTGGTGGGAGGCTATGTGAGCTACACGCTGAGGGCGCGTACCGTGCGCGAAACGCCCCCCCACGGCGGCGTGGCCTGGCTGTTGCCGGCTGGCCTGGTGCTGCTGCCGCTTGCCTCATTCATGTTGATGCAGCCGACGGCGCAACGTGCACAGCCGCCTGCGGCAGGAGGCTACCAGGTCGCGACCGTCGCCAGCGGCCTTCAGTGGCCGTGGTCGCTGGCGGAACTGCCCGACGGAACGCTGCTCGTCACCGAAATGGCTGGCCGCCTGAAGCTGATTGACCGCGCCGGTGCACGTGTGGACGTCAATCTATCCAAAATGCCCGCGGGCTATCAGCGTGAACGCGTGATCGGCCTGATGGACATTGCGCTGTCGCCGGATTTCGAGACCGATCGCCGCGTCTATCTGACGCAGGGCTATCGAGATCAACGTGGCGTGGGTGTTCGCTTGATCCGTGGCGCGCTGGAACGCGTTGGCGATGCGTGGTCCATGGAACAGGTGGAGATTCTTTTCGAATCTACGCCAAAAGCCAGCGACGGCAACAACGGCGGCCGTTTGGCCTTTCTCGACGCGCACACCCTGCTGATGACCGTGGGCGACGGTAGTGCCCGCCGGGAGGAAGCGCAGAATGTGCGCAACTCGCTGGGCAAGGTGATGCGCATAGAGCTCGCGCCTGGCGCGAGCGTGGGGACCCTGTACACCTCCGGGCATCGCAACCCGCAGGGCATCGCGCATGACCCTGTCACAGATTCCATCTATGTCAGCGAACACGGGCCGCGCGGCGGTGACGAGCTCAACCGACTTCGACCGGACGCGAACTACGGCTGGCCGATGGTCAGTCACGGGATCGACTACCCATTTGCACGGGTGAGCCCGTTTACCCGGCACAAGGCGTTCGAGGACCCTGAGGTGATCTGGTCGCCGTCCATCGCACCCTCCGGTCTTGCCGTGTATCAAGGCGCCCTCTTCAAGGGATGGCAGGGAGATCTGCTGGTGCCTGCATTGCGTGAGCGGAGTATCCGCCGGCTCGTTCGTGGCGGTGATCGCGTGGTGCGCCAGGAGCGGCTGCTCGTCGAATTGGGTGAACGGATTCGTGACGTCATGGTCGCTGCAGATGGCTCCGTCTATGCGCTCACCGATGGGGCGGACGGGAAGGTGCTGCGACTGATACCGGACGAAACCCTGTGAGCATGCCGCTCAGGTGAAGTCGTGTGCGGAGGATTGACTCCGCACGCTCACGCTCGCCAGCAGGCGCGCGCCGAAGGCAAGCATGGGGCCACCGACGCTGGGTGTATCGCTGGCCCTAAGGCTGTTTGCGGCCCAGGCGAATCAGCCGCCGTGGTCGGCCAATGCATCGTGAAAGTCGAGCTCGTGGACGAGTACGACACGTGACCCTGATTTACGAAGCTCAATGGCCTTTTCGACCTTGCGCCCGTAGCAGGCAAAGGCCCAACAAGGATTGCCTTCCGCGCCGATGACCAGGTAGTGGACCTTCTTCGATGGGGCCGAGTGGGCCGATCCCCCGAGCCTCTCGACGATCTGTTGGAACTCGGTGCGGGTGAAGCGTGACGACGCACCGGTAAAGCAAAAGCCCCTATCCAGAAAGTTGATCTCGGGATCCACGGCGCACAAGCCGACGATCCTCTGTTCTTTCAGTACGAGCGGGTTGGTAATCGTACGGTCGTCGAGCAGTGGCGTGAACTCCGCAAAGAATGCGAGGAGCAACGCGTGTTCCTTCGGGTCTATCTGTCCGTCGGCGAGTACGCCTGTGATGAGGCTCCCCACCTCGTCGAATGGCCAGCATGTCCTCAGGTGCTCGTGATCTGCCATCCAATCTGACAGGGCGCGGAGCTCTTCCACGGAGATGTGCGTATCCGCAACGATGCCCCCAGAATTCCGTGCAATCGCTGCAGATCGGCAGTCACATCGGCGTAGAACTCGGTGGAGCGCAGCCGTTCGCACAGCCACAGGGCGCGTGACTACAACCAATGGCACACGAGCCAGGGGGCTGTGCACGCTATGTTGGATCCAATGGAATGGAGGGAGTACGTGTGAGGCGTCTATTTTTCTCGGCAGCGCTGCTGCTGATGTGTGCGACGGCCGGAGCAGGTTCCAAGGCCGCCGACGGGACGACAACCGTGATCGTGCTTGGCGTGGACCACGCTGCCCAGCTTGTGGCCAGAAATGACCGCCCTGCCCGCCTTGCGGCCTTCCTGGCGCATGCCAGGCCCGATGCCATCTGCATCGAGCGGTCGCCGGAGGCCTTCGCACGCAATGACTATTACGAGTTCACCTACGAAGTTCAGGACGTCGTGGTTCCTTTCGCCCGACGCAACGCGATCGACCTGTGTCCCATCGACTGGGAGCCACCCGTCGAAGATGCCAAGCTTGGATTCGGCCTGGACCTGGGGGCGCCGCCGGAACTGCGCCCTGCCAGCGGGTTCCAGCAGTTCCTTTCATTCCCCTCCCCGAGCCAGCTCACGCGGGATCTCTTCCACGCCGACGAGGCAAAGAACGTGGAACGGATCGCGCAGTGGGCCGCAACGCCGGCCAAGCGGGCAGCGGATGACCTGCCGCGCAGGCTGTATCTCTATCGCACCTACCTGCAGGCGCAGCGGGTAGCCGCCGCGGCGAAAACGCGCCCCGGCGGCACGGTTGTCGTGGTGGTTGGCGAGTTCCACAAGCGGGACATCGAAGCGATCCTGGCCGCTTCCCCGGACCTGCGGATCGTGCAGCCGTCCAGCCTCGGCGAACCCGGTGAGGCGCTGGTGCACCGGGAGGAGCGCCGTGAGTACCGTGCCGCTGTCGCCAGCTTCAATCTGCTGGGCGTCCAGTCCGGCACCGGCAACATGGACCGCGCGTTTGTTCGGGAGTCGGTGCAAGCCCTCAAGGTAGAGCGCAACTCGCCTGAAGTCGCGTTGCTGCAGACGCGCCTGGATGTGCTGGAAGGCAGGGCCACGCCGGCGATGGCCGTGGACCGGTACCGATCCGTTGCCACGGAGGCGGGCGAAGCACGCTTCACGTGGACCGGGGTGGCTGACGCGTCACGCCTTGACTCTTACTTCGACCCCTTCGGTAACCTCAACGTACGCCAGCGGGCGCTGCTCGAGACGGCCCGCGAGTTGTACCGTGCCGAACGTGGTGAGGAAGCAGCAGGGATACGGCAGACCCTCGGCAGCGAGCTGAGCGACCGAAAGGCGGCTCAGCTTGCCGGCTACTGGGAGCGCTACGTCGTGAAGCCGGCATCGCCGTAAGCTGCATGGTGGTCAAGCGAATCAACATGACCGCCGATGTGCGCCGGCCCCAACTCAGCCCACCGCATCCACGGTCCTGTCCGGTGCAGCAAGCCGGGACGCGCGCAGGTACCGCAGATACTTGCCTAGGAAGATGCCTGTGAACCCCCCAGACAGCAGCAGATACGCGGCGCGGAAACTGCCGTCCGCGCTCAGTGAGGGGGATACGGATAGCGCGCACTCGAAGCCGTACTTCACCGCAAACGTCACCAGGAGCAGCGGCAGGAGACTGTAGTCCGCACTGCGCCACAGCTTTCCCGTGGACGGATTCAGGGTGAGCGTTGCCCGCCGCAGCAGCAGCCATCCAAGGCCCACGCCTGCGCCGATGCCCACCGACCACTGACCCCACGCGTCCCAGGCATTGCCGAACCGGTGGTTCATCGACACGATGCCCCACGCCACGAAAAGGGTCGGCACGATGGCCAGTTTCGTGAGCGAGGTTTCTCCAGGTTTCATGGCGGCGACGCCCCGTGCGACCAGAAAGACCAGAAGCGCCCAGACCCACACCGGGGTGTTCGAGAGAAGGGGATGCAGCATGTTCACGGGGCGTCCTTGAGCTGGGTGGGTGCCGGCGATGCAGCGCCGTGCGGGAATGGGTCCATTCTCGCTTTGCACCGACCCGTCACAAGTGACAGGTGTCAGGCATCCGGACGTACATTACGCAGCCAGCGCCGTAGACGTCGCCTGCCCGATCAGCTCCTGCGCATCAGGATCATCTTCTCCTGTGACATGTCCCGCATCGTGTACGGGATGCCGCCTGTGCCATACCCCGACTCGCGGCGCCCGGCGAAGGGCATCCAGTCGGTCCGGAACGCGGTGGCATCATTGATCATGACGGCCGAGGCATCCAGCCGGTTGGCGGCGCGCATGGCGATATCGATATCCTTCGCGAATACGCTCGCCTGGAACGCGGTGGGCAGCGCGTTGGCACGCGCGATCGCCTCGTCCAGGTCGGTATAGCGATACACCGCCACCACCGGCCCGAACACTTCCTGCGTGGTGATCCTTGCGTCGCTGGCCGGATCCAGCAGCACCGTGGGCTGCAGCATGGTCTCGGAAAGTCGCTTGCCGCCGGTGGCCAGTTGCGCACCGCCACTTACCGCTTCGTCAATCCATTCGGCGACGCGGTCGGCCTCGCGTGGCTGGATCAGCGGGCCGACATCCGTGTCCTTCAGTGTGGGGTCGCCGGTGCGCAGGCGCTCGACCCGTGCGATGAGCGCCTGGGTAAAGTCATCGGCAACATCCTGGTGGACGAAGACGCGCTGGGTGGAGACGCACACCTGGCCTGCATGGTAGTAGCCGCCTTTGACGACCGGTTCGATGATCCTGCCGAGGTCGGCGCTGCGATCGACGATGGCCGGGGCGACCCCGCCGTGTTCCAGCGCCGAACGCGCACCGTGTGCGAGCTTGGCGTGCAGCGACCACCCTACCCTGGCCGAGCCGATGAAGCTCAGGAAGGCCACCCGCTTGTCGGTGGCCAGCGCCTCGGCCAGGTCGTTGCCCTCCGGCAGAAAGCTCTGGCACCACGGCTCGGGCAGCCCGGCCTCGTGCACCATCGCGACGAATTCCAGGCACGACAATGGCGTCGCGGAGGCAGGTTTGATGATCACCGGGCACCCGACGGCGATGGCCGGCGCCACCTGGTGGACGATCAGGTTCAGGGGGTGGTTGAACGCAGAGATCGCGGCAACCACGCCGATCGGCTCCCGCGTGGTGAACGCCCAGCGACCCTCCGCCGCGGCCGACAGCCCCATCGGGATTTCGCGACCGGCGAAGTTGCGCAGCTCGTCGGCGGCGTTGTGGACACCGTCGATGGCGCGCGTGGTTTCGACGATGGCGTCCGGCAGCGGCTTGCCGCCCTCCCGGGCAATCTGCAGCGCGAGATGATCACGCCTGGCGTCCATCAGCGCGGCGAGCCGGCGCAGGATCGCGATGCGCTGGTGCGGCGCGAGCCAGCCGTCGCGCTCCTTGAATACCCGCTCGGCGGCACTGAGCTTGCGCTCCAGGGCAGCGGCGGTATCCAACCCGATCTCGGCGATGGGGGCACGGTCGAACGCCTGGACGACAGTCAGCATGTTGGGTTCCTCGCTCAGCATCAGGGATGACGATCAATCACAGCCCACGTCCGGCGTGCGGTTGCGCAGTTCATCGACCAGCACGCGGGTGTTCTCGGCATAGTCGATCGGTACATCCAGCACGTGGACGCCGCCGCCGGCGAAAGCGGCCTCGATCATCGGCACCAGCGCTTCGACCGCGGTCACCCGGCTCCCCTTCGCACCGTAGGCTTCGGCATACTTCACGAAATCCGGATTGCCGAAGCGCATGCCGAAATCGTCGAAGCCATCCACGGCCTGTTTCCAGCGGATCATGCCGTAGGCGCTGTCGTTGAGGATCACCACCACCAGGTTGAGCCCCAGGCGTACCGCGGTTTCCATCTCCTGGGAGTTCATCATGAAGCCACCGTCACCGCATACGGCCATGACGCGGCGCTGCGGGTACAGCATGGCTGCCATCATCGCCGACGGCAGGCCAGCGCCCATGGTGGCGAGCGCGTTGTCCAGCAGCAGCGTGTTGGCCACGTGCGTGCGGTAGTTGCGGGCGAACCAGATCTTGTACATGCCGTTGTCGAGACAGACGATGCCGTCGTCCGGCATGGACTGGCGCACGTCGTGCACCAGCCGCTGCGGCGTGACCGGGAAACGGTCCTCTTCGGCGCGGTCGTTGATGCGGGCCAGGATTCTTTGGCGCAGGGCGATCATGCCCTCGTCCGCAGGCAACCGCCCTTCCAGCCGTTCGGCCAGGGCATCCACCGAAGCCCCGATGTCGCCCAGCACTTCGATATCCGGCTGGTAGACCTGCTCCACGGTCGCGGACTGGAAGCTGATGTGCACGACCTTGGGTCCGCCGCCACTCTTCATCAGGAACGGTGGCTTTTCGATGGTGTCATGGCCGATGGCGATGATCAGGTCGGCGCGGGCGACCGCCTCGTGCACGTAGTCGCCCTCGGAGAGCGCGGCCGTGCCCATGTAGAGGTTGGAGCCGCCGGTGACCGCGCCCTTGCCCATCTGTGTATTGAAGAACGGCAGGCGCGTGCGCGCGACGAATGCGGAGAGTGATTCGGCAAGCCATGGCCGGCTGCCCGCCGCGCCGATCATCACCAATGGGCGTTTGGCGGCCAGGATCGCCGCTTCCGCCCGGTCGAGCGCGGCAGAGGGTGCGATGGGACGTTCCAGCGGGTGGATGGGGATGACGGGCACATCCTCCACCTCCTCACCTGCGACATCCTCCGGCAGTTCCAGGTGCACCGGCCCGGGGCGCTCTTCCATGGCCACCCGGAACGCATCGCGTACGGTGGCCGGAATGGCGGCCGGGCTGACGATCTGGCGCGTCATTTTCGTGAGCGGCTTCATCGACGCCACGATATCCACGATCTGGAACCGTGCCTGCTTGGCGCTCATGACCGGCTTCTGGCCGGTGATGAGAATCATCGGCCACGCGCCCAGGTGGGCATATGCCGCGCCGGTCGAGAAATTCAGTGCGCCGGGGCCGAGCGTGGCCAGGCATACGCCGGGCCGGCCCGTCAGCCGGCCGTGGGTGGCTGCCATGAACGCGGCCGCCTGCTCGTGGCGGGGGAGCACCAACTCGATGCGCGAGGTCCGGAGCGACTCCAGGAAGTCCAGATTCTCCTCGCCCGGCACACCAAAGATGCGGTCGACGCCCTCGTTTTCCAGCGCCTTGACCAGTAGATCCGAGCCCTTCTGCATAGCTTCGATCCTTGCGGTGAAGTCAGGGTCACTATACCGGGGCGGATGTCGCTGCCGTGTGGCCGCCAGCGCGGGCACCGTGACGCGCGGATCGAAAAGATCCTCGGGAGCAACTACGCCCGGCTGTTCACGGAGGTATGTGGATGGGGGCGCTCGGTCGCTACTCAGCCGGTTGAGGCTGCCGGCGCGCGCATCCCTCGCTTCTGCAGATACAACACGACTGCCGCCAGCGCCGCGGCCACGGCGCCTGTCAGGGGTACCGAGGCCAGCGTCGCGTAGCTGATCGTGAGGCTGCCCAAGGCACCGCCCAGCGCGGTTCCAAGGTTGAACGAGGCGATGTTCAACCCCGCGGCCACAGAGCTGTAAGCGGGGATGAGCCGTTGGGCCTGCCTGAGCAGACGCAGGGTCAGCAGCGTCACGATCGAGAAGAAGCAGATGCCCAGCGTGCCGATCAGGAGCATCATCAAGGCTGGGATACGTGCGAAGCCGTAGAGCCCGATCAGGTTCAACGCCAGCGCGATCAACGCCAGCCGGAGGCTGCGATCCCCGTCCATCGCATCGCCCAGCCATCCCCCGAGCAGATTGCCTGCGATCGCGCAGGTGCCGAACAGCAGCATCCCCAGGCTCAGCCACTGCACATCCACAGCGGTGATCTGCTGCAGATAGGGCGAGACGAAGGTGAAGAACGAGAACGTGGCGACACTGACCAGCGCGCCGATGCCGGCCGTCGTCAGCAGCTGCGGATGGGTGATGGCCTTCACGCCCTTCCACGCACCGCCCCGGGATCGGGTGGAGCCGGCATGGCCGCTGGGCATGCACAGTGCCAGCCCGAGCATGCCGGCCACACTGAGCACGCCAATCGCCATGAAGACTACGCGCCACGACCACGCGCTGCCCAGCCAGGTCCCGATCGGCACGCCGAAGGCCAGCGCGAGCGTCAACCCGATCCACACCACTGACAACGCTCGGCCGGACCGCTGCGGGTCCACCAGCCGGGTCGCCGCGTCCGAGGCTACCGCCATGAACACCCCGTGGCCGAGGCCGACCACAAACCGAATGACCAGCAGGGTGACCAGGTTCGGCGAGGCGCTCATCAGCAGGCTGCCCAACGCCAGCAACGCAGTGGCCAGCAGCAGGATCTGCCGGTCCCGCCAATGGGCGACCAGTGCGGTGATGAACGGCGCACCGATGGCAGCGCCCAGGGCATAGGCGGCGATGGCCGTCCCGACGAGAGAAATCTGCGCGCCCAGGTCGTCGGCAATGGCGGTCAATATGCCGGCGACGACGAATTCGGACAGACCGAACGCAAAGGCGCACAGCGAGAACACGTAGATGGCAGCAGGCATGGCGGGTCCTTCACAGCAGGGCCGCAGAAGCCTAGTGCCTGGCCATGCGCGGGTGAAGGACGGGTTTCATACCGCAGCAAGACGCCGCGCGTCTCGTCACCTCAGGGCGGAGAACGCGTCTGCAGGACTGCCTGTAGCAAGCGGTCGCGGATCGCTGACGGCCGGGTTTCGTTCCACGCCATCAACAGGTCCAGCCGTGACGCTTCCTCCGGCGCATCCACCTGAAGCGGCCGGAACACCACATCCTCGCGGGCCTCCATCGCCAGCGAAGCGGGGAGCAACGCGATACCGAAGCCGGCGGACACCAGCGCGATCAGGGTCTGCATCTGCCGGCCCTGCTGCACGATATCGGGCACGAACCCGGCGGCCTGGCACAGGCTGATCAGCTGGTCATGAAATCCTTTGCCGAGTGACCGTGGCGAGGCGACGAACGCCTCCTCCTTCAGCGACGCAAGGTGGATGCCCGGTTCCGCGGCAAGGCGGTGGCCGGCCGGCAGCGCCACGCAGATCGGTTCGCTCAACAGGCGCTCCATGCGCAGGTGCGGCGTCGTGGTGCCCGGCGTGCGCATGAAGCCGATATCCGCCCTGCCCTGTTCCAGCGCGTTTACCTGCTCCTGGGTGGTGGCCTCCAGCATCGTGAACGCGATGCCCGGGTTGAGCGCTCGAAAGTGGCGCAGCGCCTGCAGCAACGCGGCATACGGGGCGATGTTGATGAAGGTCAGGGTCAGATGGCCCTCGATGCCCTGGGCCACCCGCTGCGTTTGCGCCACGCCCGTTTCCAGCGACTGCAGGGTGCGGCGGGCGGTATCGAGAAATGCGGTTCCGGCCGGCGTCAACGCGACGCTGCGGTGCGTCCGCACGAACAGCGGCGTGCCCAAGGCGCTTTCGAGCCTGCGGATGGCCTGGCTCAGCGGCGGCTGCGCCATGTGCAGCCGCTCGGCAGCGCGATTGAAATGCAGTTCCTCGGCGACCGCGATGAACTGTTGGAGCAGGCGGGTCTCGATCACTGAAACGCCAGACCTCGTGAATGCCGGGATTGAGCCGGCCCAACATAGCAAATCACGGCTTTTTCGGCAGACCCCGCGTGGCGTCCGCGTCCATCAGCTCCCGGCGCTGCGCCTCGATCCAGGCATCTCCGGCAGCCCGTGCGTCCGCGTCGAGCGCCTTGTTCTGCCGGTCGTTCTCCTGGTACTCCGCCCACACCTCCGGCGTGATCGTGTCCAGTTGATGATCAGGCCGCAGCTGGATCGAGGGGGCATCCCCCATGGACACCGTAAAGCTGTCCAACAGCCATTGCCGGCGCAGTTCAGGGGAGGCATGCAGAAGGTCAGGCTCGGCGTAGGTGTGCATCGGCAGTGCCTGCTCGGCAAGCGTGGTATCGGAGGAAATCCGCGCCAGCTTGACGACCAGACGCTCATGGTCGCGATCTTTCTGGTACAGCGCGGCGACGTCGCCATCGATCCACAGGACGTACCAATACCCCGCCATGGGATGGACCTGGAAAGGGTGTTCACGGATCAGGATGAGATCGCTGCGGTCGTCGTAGATCGCCCGCCACCCTGCAGGTGCCGGGCGAATGCCGCAGTCGACGGTGCCCTGCAGGATCGTCTCCAGCGTCGCCCTGCCCCCGTTGGCGGAGAGCCGCGTGGTCCAGCAGCGTGAGCTGTCGCGGCTGTGCGATGCCATCAGGATCGCGCCTTCGTCCAGCACCACCGCATCGGCATGCACGAACTCGTCGTCTGTGGCGTCAGGGTCCTGAAGGAGCATCGAAAAAGCCTTGTCCGACAGCTTTTTGCCGTCCACGTAAAGCTCGTACGTCGTGTAATGCTGATACTTGCTGACGTTGATATCCAGCCGGCTTTCCGTAACGGCCACCACCTTCAGCGTGCCCGAGGAGAACACGGTTTCCCGTGTCGTTCGTGCACATCCGCCGACAAGCAGCGCTGCACACAGCAGCACCCCCACGCAAGGCAGGACGGAAAAGCTTCTGACATTCATCACGCTGCGGCCTGCGGGTGGGGGAATCTGACCCCTGCAAGCATATCCGCTCCGGCACCGCGTATCGGCCGGTGCGGCACCCGCTGGTGCCGCACCGCCCTGCCCGTTCGGTCAGAAGCTGTAGTCCAACGACACACCCACCGTGCGCGGCTGCATCATCACCGCATTCCAGCGCCGGTACTGCTGCGCACCGGCCGCAGGAATCGTCCTGCCGGCCGCCACGTAGATGTCCTTGTTGGTGAGATTGGTGACGAAGAAGCGCACGGTCGTGTTCTGGCTGCTGACTTCGGCGGTCAGGTCCACCGTGGTGTAGCTGGGCAGGTCAAAGGACTGTGTCGACGCCACCGATGCCGCACGCTCGCCGTAGTAGCGCAGCGCGCCGCCGACGCTCCAGCCCCAGTCGCCACGCGTCGGGAACTGGTAATCGGCCTGCAGGCTGCCGGCCCATTCGGGCACCTGCGGCAGCTGGGCACCGGATTCGGCCTGGTTGGGGCCGCCCGGGCGGGCCGGCGGAATCGGTGCGGTCAGCTTGGCATCGGTGTAGGTCAGGCTGCTGCTCAGGCGCAACCCATCGATGGGCATCAGTGCGCCGGTGAACTCAACGCCCTGGCTGCGTGCTTCGCCGCCATTGACGCCATAGGAGATGCCCTGGGCCGTGAGCAGATTGAGGCGGATGTCATCCCAGTCGATGCGGAAGGCGGCCACTTCCACCAGCGCACGACGGTCCCAGAAGTGGCTCTTCAGGCCGGCTTCGTAGTTGATCAACGTGTCCGACTTGACCTGCGCGGGAACTTCCGGCGCGGCCGGCAGGATGGGGTTCGGGCTGCCGGCGCGGTAGCCGGTGGCTACGCGCACGTAGGCCATGGTGTCCTCGCCCAGGAACAAGCGCGGGCTGGCGCTCCAGGTGGTCACGCTCTCGGAGGATTCGGTGATCCGCTGCACCCCGTCACCGCCCAGCGGGCCGCCGAGGGTCTGGCGGAACTCCTGGTCGTTGCGCGCATGGCGCACGCCCAGGGCCAGATCGAAGCGGTCGGTGAATTTCCAGGTGGCGTTGCCGAACAGCGCCTTCTCTTTGTAGGTGGTCAGCACCGAGGCGGTGAACAGATCGAGCACCGGGTTGAAGGCCGGGCTCAAGGCGCTGCCGCGCTCGATGTAGGCCGCGTCTTCATCGGTGTAGAACGCGCCGAGCTGCCATTGCAGGCGGCTGTCGCCCTTGGAGGTCAGGCGGAATTCCTGGGTCCACTTCTTCAATTCGATATCCGTGTCCAGGCCGGCGTATGCCATGACCGGGCCCACGCCGGGTTTCTGGCCGAGCAGCGGAATGTACTCGACCGATTGGTCCTGCAGGCGCCAGGAGTTGGATTTCATCCAGCTGCTGGCCGAGGTGAAGTCGGCCCAGCCCACGTCCCAATCCACGGTCAGGCCGTACACGTCGTACTTGATCGTGCTCGGCTGCAGGAACAGGTACTCGTTCGAGTAGCCCGGCAGCTTCGGCTTGAACGTGACCGGGTCCAGGGCGACCGTCGCGAAATTGTCCCCCTTGTTTTCCTGGCGCATCGCCGTGAGCAGCACGTCCACCGTGTCCGAGGCTTTCCACAGCAGCGAGAGGCGGCCGGCGTTCTGGTACACGTCGTTGGTGTCGCGGCGATGCAGGACGCTGTTGTCGATCCAGCCCGGGCTGGTCTGCTCGGCATAGCTGGCGCGCAGGGCCAGCTGACCCTTCACCAGCGGCACGTTGACCGCAGCGCGTTCGGAATGACCCACCCGTCCACCATCGTCGACGACACGCATCGTCGCCCCGGCGCGGCCCGCGAAGTACTCCAGGTCCGGCCGCTTGGTGACGTACTTGACCACGCCACCCAGCGCGCTGGCACCGTACAGCGTGCCCTGCGGACCGCGCAGCACTTCCACGTTCTGCACATCGTAGGGAAGCAGGTCGAACATGCCCGAGGTGGCGCCGGACAGCGAGCCATTCGCGGTCAGTGGCACATCGTCCACGTAGATCGAGGTCGAGGCGGTGTTGCCCATCGGGGTGATGCCGCGGATCGAGATCGTCGAGCGGCCCGGCGCGCCGAGGCTGGTGATCTGCAGGCCGGGGACCAGGCCGGCCAGGTCGTTCATGTTGTTGACCTGCAGGCGATCGAGCTGCTCTTCACTGATGACACTGATCGACATCGGGATGTCGGTCACCACTTCCACGCGTTTCTGCGCAGTGGCGGTGACCGTGCCCAGCGTATGCACGTCATCGCGCTCGGGATTCTCGGCGGCGACCTGTGCCAGTGCCGTGGCGCTGCACCCCAGGGCCAGGATGCCTGCAGCGCAGGCCAGCGACAACGCGTTCATTCGGAGCGAACAGTGACTCATGGTGATGAGACCTCGGTAGCGAAGCTGGGAGCCCACGGCAATGGGCACGGAATGCGGCAGTCAGGGCACCCCGGCGTTCTGGGGTGGGGGCCGGCCTGGCAATGACGCTCCTGGGGACGAATGGCTGCTTACAAGCCCATGTAGGACACAATAGTCCTGTTCAGAGAACTGTCAATCCTGCGACGCAGCATTGACATCAAACCGTGAGCCAGGCGCGCCCCGCGCCTCAGCGTGCGGCGCCCCAGACCGCCTCGTCGCACCAGATCGTGCCGTCGCGATACACGACGCCAGGCGTGCGGTCCTGCTTGAGGAAGGTGGGGCCATCCAGGTCGACGAGATCGCACAACTGCCCGACCACGAAGCCCGGCGCAGCGCCCAGGCTGCTGCAGACCATGCAGCCGACCATGACGCCCAGATCCGCGTCGCGCGCGGCTTGCGCGATGAGCAGCGCCTCGGTGAGGCCGCCGCACTTGTCGAGCTTGATGTTGAAGACGTTGAAGCGACCCACCAGGCCGTCCACGTCGGCCAGGGTGAGCGCGCTTTCGTCCGCGGCCAGCGGAATGGGCGAGACGAATCCATCGAGATCGGCCTCGCGCCCGCGGGCCAGCGGCTGTTCGATCAGCGCCACACCGGCGTCCACCATGGCGGTGGCCAGCCGGTCGAGATCGCCGATCTGATACCCCTGATTTGCGTCGACGCCCAGCCACACATCCGGCCGTACCGCGCGGATGGCCGCAACGCGGGCGATGTCCAGATCGAGATCGCCCGTCAATTTGACCTTGATCGAACGCGCCTGACGGTAGGCCACAGCGGCCGCCGCCATCGCGGCCGGCTCATCGGCGCCGACCGTGAAGGTGGTCGGCAGTGGCCGCGGTGCCTCCAGCCCTGCAAGCGCCCACACGGGCGTTCGCGTCTGCCTGGATTCCAGTTCCCACAGGGCGGCATCGACCGCGTTGCGCGCGCCGCCGGCCGGCAGGATCGCACGCAGCTCCTCGCGCGTGGGATGCGCCTGGATCGCATCGCGCGCCGCTTCCAGCTGGATGCGCATGGTCTCCACGTCTTCGCCCAGGTAGTACACCCCGGTCGCCTCGCCACGCCCGATGTGCGTGCCGTCATCCAGGGTGACGAGGACGGCCAGGCGACTGTCGAACACGTGGCTGGAGATGCGGAAGGGTGCCGCAAGGCGCAGGGCGTCGACGGCGATACCGAGTTTCAGGCGGGGCATCAGACGTCCGCCCCGGTTGCGGCGCGGTCACGCGTCAACGCGGGCATTCCCAACAGCTGGATCAAGCACATCTGGTTTCCCTGCCTCATGGTGAGTAATTCTCACATTGAGACATTAATTCTCTCCTACGAGAACTGTCAACGGGCGCCGGGTTCGGCGCCCTCCTCTTGCCCTGCTTTGCTGCTTACTGGGCGGCGGGACCGGCGGTAGCGGCGGTGGCGGCGGGCGCAAGCGCGGCCGCGATCTCCGAGAGGTACTTGTTCCAGTCGAACTTCTGGCCTTCGGGCGTCCAGCCCAGGCGCACGATCACCGCATCCTGCGAGGGAATCACGGCCACGATCTGGTGGTTATGGCCCATCGCCATGAAGGCATCTGTTGAGACATCCTGTAGCACCTTGCGTCCTTCTCCGCCGGCCTCGGCCCGGTTCAGCCACAGCTGCGCGCCGTACGAGGGGCGCGAAGAGGCCGGGGTCGGTGTCACCGCGAAGTCGAGCCATTGCTGCGACAGCAGCCGCTTGCCGCCCGCCTCGCCGTGGTTCAGATGCAGCAGTCCGTACCGCGCCCAATCGCGTGCCGTCGCGTACCCGTACGAGCTGCCGACCAGCACACCCGATTCATCCGGCTCGATCAGTGCACTGCGCATCCCTGCGGGCTCGAACAGCCGCGTCTGTGCAAACCGGGTCATGCCTTCCAGCGTCCCACCGGTGGCCTCGAAGACGATCCGCGACAGGATGTTGGTCGTGCCGGACGAATAGCTCCAGAAGGTTCCCGGCGCGTGCTCCAGCGGCAACGCAGCGGCAAGCGCCCCCATGTCGCCGGCCTCGAACAACATCTTGATCGAGTCGTTACCGGGCTTGTAACTCTCCACGAAGGTGAGCCCGCTGGACATCGTCAGCAATTGGCGCAGCGTGATCGCGCCGCGCGGGTCGCCGGCGCCCTTCCACTCGGGCACCGGTGCCGGCTCGTCCAGCTTGAGCACGCCGTCATCGACCAACAGGCCGACCAGCGTACCCATGATGCTCTTGGTCGCCGACCAGCCCAGCATGCGCGTGCCCTGGTTGAAGCCGGGCGCATAGCGTTCGGCGACGATCGCCCCGCCCTGCACCACCACGATCGCCCGCGTGTCGGGATAGCCGCCGACGTTCTGCTCATCAAAGGCGGCGCTGACCGCGGCATCGAGTGCGGCCCGGTCAAGTTTCGCTTCAGCCGCCGCCTGCAGCGCAGGCACGGGCGTGTCGCCCTCGGGCCAGGGGCGCGCCGACAAGGGAGCAAGCGGTTTGAGCCGCCCCGCCTGCGTCTTGAGGGCCTTCAACGGAACATCCCCGGTGGTCAGGGTGCAGCCGACCGCCGGGCGATACAGCGCGGTACGGGTCGGCGTACCGGGCGCGGAGGCGGTGACCGTCCCGGCCTTGCGATCCACCGACAGCGCGACCGTTCTGGTGAACGGTGCCAGTGCATGCACGTCATCGCGCAGGACGTCGGCTTCGGTGCGGTTGGCCACGAAAATGCCCGCACACGCAAGCTGCGCCGAGACCGCGGTACCCAGATCGTCCGCGCTGGTGATCGGCGGTGCGGCCGCCAGCACCGGCGCGGAGGCGGCGAGCGCCAGGGCCAGAACGCTGCAGCGGGAGGAGTATCGAATCATGAGGTGGGTCCTGAAGTTGGTGTGGCGCGCACGTGGATCAGCGCGTGTGGCAGGCGTGGCGCAGCGCCGAGCCCGCCCGGGCGCCGGTGTGCCTGCCACCCTCGAAACTCACCACGCCGTTGACGATGACGGTCTCGATGCCGGTCGGCGCGCCGGCCGGTGCATCCCAGCTCGCCACATCGTCCAGCGTGTCCAGATCGAACAGCACGATGTCCGCGCGCATGCCCTCACGGATCAGCCCGCGGTCGCTCAAGCCCATCCGCTGCGCGGGCCAGCCGGTCATTTTGCGGACGGCATCCTCCAGCGTCAGCACCTGGTTCCGCTTGACATACTCGGCGATGATCCGCGGGAAGGTGCCGTAGGCACGCGGGTGCGGCAGGCCGATGGCGCCTTCGCTGCCGTAGTTCACCGCCGCCGCGGCATCACTGCCGATGCTGACCCAGGGCTGGCGCAGCGCGAGTTGCACATCCTGCTCGCTGATCATGAAATACAGCGCGACCGCGCGGTTGGGCAGCCCTTCGAGCGCGATATCCCAGGCCGCATCGGCCGGGTCCAGATTCAGTTCGGCACCAATCTCGGCCAGCGTCCTGCCGTGGAAGCGCCGGTACTTGTCGCTGAAGCTGTTGGCCAGGCGCACGTTCTGGAAACCGCCCGAGGCGTGCACCAGGTTCGACCAGCCGGGCATCGATCCAGCGGCGACTTCCTTCTTCATGCGTTCGCGTACCTTCGGATCGCGCACGCGCTCGATGCCCTTCTCGAGCCCATCGGCCCAGACCCAGCTCGGCGCGATGATCTCCAGCCCGGTGCCGCCGGCGGTATATGGGTACAGATCCGCGGCGACATCGACACCGCGGTCGCGCGCCGCATTGATCGTGGCCAGCGCCTGCGGCATCAGCTTGCCCCACTCCGGTGCATAGGCCGCCTTCAAGTGGAAGATCTCCACCTTCACGCCGCCCTTTTCACCGATCTCGATCGCTTCTTCGATCGCCTTGACCACGCCCTCGCTTTCGTCACGCATATGGGTGGCGTAGAAGCCATCGCATTGCGCGGCCACCTTGGCCAGCGAAATGAGATCCGAGGTGCTCTGGAAGCTGCTGGGCGCATAGATCAACGCGCTGGAGATACCGAACGCACCGGCCTCCATCGCGATCCTGACCTGCTCGCCCATGGCATCCAGCTGCTTGCGTGTCGGGGCACCGGCGGCATCGCCCATGACATGCACGCGGGCCTGGGTAGAGGAGTAGTAGGTGCCGAAGTTGACCGCGATGCCCTGCGTCTCCAGCTGCTTGAAGTATCCCGGCATCCCCGCCGCAGGCACCGGCGGTCCGCCCTCGCCGCCGATCAGCGTGGTCACGCCCATGCGGAGCTTGTTCTCCGCGGCGCCATCCTTGAGCAGCGCCGCGCCGGACTGGTCCATCATGTCGATGAAGCCCGGCGACACATAACGCCCGCGCGCGTCGATCTCGCGGGTGCCGGTCCCCGGCACCTGGCCGACCCGTGCCACCCGCCCGTCCTTGACCGCCACATCGGCACGGACCCAGGGGTTGCCGGCACCGTCCAGTACGCGGCCGCCACGGATCACCAGGTCATAGTCGGCGGCGGCCGCATGGGCGGCGAACAGCATCGACACACCGGCCCAGAGCAGAGTGCGCTTCATCATTTCATCTCCTTGTCGGTACGCGCGTCTGCACGCACGTCATCCACGACCTCACGAACCGCGTCCACCACCCGATCCGGCTGATCGATCTGGATGTAATGGCCGGCGTCGCTCACGATCTGTTGTTGCCCGCGGCTGGACATGGCGGCCTGCTCGGCATGCAGGGTGCGCCATTCCTGCTTGAACCGGGCGCCCTCCTCCGCGGTCAGGCCCATCTTTTCCAGCTCCTCGGGCTTGAACGGCTTCAGCGCGGTCAGCACGATCACCGGGCGATCGCCAAACGAGGTGACCGCGCGGGCATCGTCCATGGTGCTGTCGAAACCATCCACTTCAGCGGTCGCGCCCTTGACCGAGGCACTGGAGAAGGCGGTGATCTCCGCCGCCTCATCCTCGGGGCGGGGACCATGATCGGCGCGCGAGAACAGGAAACGCACCAGGCCGGTCCGCGACAGTGCCGTCGCGGTATGCATCAACAGCGACACCTTCTTCGGGTGGACGTTGATGCTGACCACGCTGCCAAGCCGGGTGATCTGATCTGGATGCGAGGGGTCGACCATCACCAGCCCGGCGACCTGATCGCCGTAGCGACCCACATAGGTCCGGATGTAGGGCCCGCCGATCGAATGGCCGACCAGCACCAGCGGATCGGTGATGCCGGCGCCCTTCAACAACGCATGCAGATCATCAGCCACGGCCGATGCACGCTGCGGGGAATCCTTTGCGTCGCTGCGCATGATGCCGGCACGGTCGTAGGCGCAGGCGCGGGTAAAGCGGGCGATCCGGTCGTGCACGCGGGTCCAGTCGAGGGTGCCGCCTGTGCCCAGGCCGGATTCGAAGATCACCGTCGGCGAGCCGCTGCCCCGGCACTCGATATGCATCTGCCGCCCGCCGATGTCGACCATCTCGCCGCGCAGCGGGTGCGCGTCCGCCGCGTTCCGGCGCGCCAGCGCCTCGTACACGACGCCCACCAGGGTGAGGAGAATCACGAGGGCCAACAGACCCAGCAGGATCCACTTCACCCATCGCCAAAACCGCCGCCAACCCTTTACTGCTGTCATGTCGTGCTCTCTTGAAGGGCGTACTGAAGCGCGTATCGCCCCGCGGTTCCGGCTCGCGCGGCGTTCAAGGGAGGACCACCCCATGCGGCAGACAATCATCCCGAATGGGATATAAACGTCCTGATAGGAGAATTGTCAATGTGCACTGCGCCACTGTCCGGGTTCCCACGGTCACCGTTGTGAAGACCCGCACTTCACGCGACGCACACTACCCTCTTGCCGTCACACCCCACGGAGCTGCCCCCTCGTGAGCCGGCATTGGCCGCCAACGCGCGCGTTAAAAGGACTTTCCAGTCTCTCCCTGCTGTTTTTCAGTGGCCTGGCCATCGCCCAGCCCGCCCCGGGCGCCGCCGCTATCCCCGCGCTGGACTGGCAGCAGTCCCAGCAGCGGCTGGAGCAGGTCTCCGATGCGCTGGCCGCCGCCGATGCGTCGGTGCGCAACAAACAGGACCTGCAGGACGCCACCCGCCTGTTGCGGTTGCCGGAGATCACCGGTGAAGTGCGCCGCCTGCAGTTCCAGAAGACCCTCACCCTCCCCTTGGGTTCGCTGGCCCCGGTTGCCGAAGCCTTCGGTATCGATTCGCCGCTGCAGTTCACCGAGCGTGACTGGCGTACCCGCCCGGTGGTGACCGCGGTGCTGCCGCTGTATACCGGCGGGCTGATCCCGGCGGCGCAGCAGGCGGCGGCCGGCGCGACCGACCAGGCAAGTGCCGAGCGCGAGTCGCAGCGGCAATCGCTGAGCGTGCAGCTGGCCCAGGCCTATTTTGGTCAGCGCCTTGCCGAGCAGGCCGTCGATGTGCGGCGGGATGTCCGCGATGGCCTGCAGCGCCACCTCGACGACGCCTTGAAGCTTGAGCGCGAGGGCTTTGCCACCCGCGCCCAGCGCCTGCAGGCCAACGTGGCCCGCGACAAGGCCGAGCGCGATTACCAGAAGTCGCTCAACGATCTGCAGACCCTGAAGGCAGCGCTGGCCACCCTGCTCCGCAGCGGCGGCGAGGTCCGCCCGGTGTCGCCGCTGTTCGTGCATCGCGCGCCGATCGGTGCACTGCCCACTTTCGAACGCGAGGCCCAGGCCCGGCAGCCGCAGATCGCCCGTCTGCGCGCCCTGGTGGCGCAGGCCGAACAAGGCGTGCGCGTGCAGCAGGCCAAGCTCAAACCCACCGTGTTCCTGTTCGGCCAGTACGATTTCCGCCGTCGCGACGAGATGCTGACCGATCCGGACTGGGCGTTCGGCATCGGCCTGAAGTACACCTTCCTCTCGCCCAGCTCGCGCCCGGCCCAGATCAGCGCCGCCCGCGCGCAGCAGGAGCAGGCTGAAGCCGGCCTTCGCGAGGCCGAGAACCAGGTGACGCTGGGCGTTCGCAAGGCCTGGTACGAACTGGACACCGCCCGCCAGCAGTTCCTGTTGCTGGACAGCAGCATCGAACAGAACCGTGAGAACCTGCGCCTTCAGGAGCTGGCGTTCCGCGAAGGCCAGGCGACCTCGCTGGACGTGATCGATGCACGGCTGGGGTTGGGGGGCGCGCAGGTGGAACGCGCGCAGGCCGCCTATCAATACGACGTAGCGCTGGCACAGCTGCTGGAGATCAGTGGACAGATGGACCGATACGAAGAATTCCGCCGCCGGGGCGACGAGGTGATCGCGCATGAATGACACATTGCAGGCCGCGGCCGACGCGCCGCCGCCGAAGAAGCGCAAGGCGGGCATCCTCATTGGCCTGGCCCTGGTGGTCGTCGTGGTGGTCGGCCTCTGGCTGGCCTGGCGCACCCCGGCCGAGCAGCTACAGGGCATGGCCGACGCCGACACCATCAACGTAGCCGCGAAGATCACCGCGCGTCTTGCCGAGCTGAAGGTGCGCGAAGGCGACCGGGTCAAGGCCGGCCAGGTGCTGTTCGTGCTCGACAGTCCGGAAGTGGCGGCCAAGGAAGAGCAGGCGCATGGTGCACTGGAAGCGGCGCGTGCCGTGGCCGACAAGGCCGACGAAGGTGCACGCAGCGAGGATATCCGCGCTGCGCAGGCCAACTGGAAGCGTGCCGAAGCCGGTGCCACCCTGGCCGAGGCGACCTATCAGCGCGTGCAGAACCTGTTCAACGAAGGGGTCATGACCCGGCAGAAGCGCGATGAAGCGTTGGCGCAGGCGCGCAGTTCGCGCGAGCTCTCCAATGCCGCACGGGCGCAGTACGACCAGGCGCTGGCCGGCGCCCGTGACCAGGACAAGCGCGCCGCGCAGGGCCAGGTCCGCCAGGCGCAGGGCGCGGTGGCCGAGGTCAACGCTGCCCGCGATGAGGTCAACGGCCGCGCGCCGGTGGCCGGCGAGATCAACAAGCGCATGTCCGATATCGGCGAGCTGGTGCCGGCCGGCTACCCGGTCTTCACCCTGGTCGACATCGACCACATGTGGGTTTCGGTGAACCTGCGCGAGTCGCAGATGGGCGGCCTGAAGGTGGGCAGCCGCCTGCACGGCAGCGTTCCCGCGCTGGACCGCAACGCCGACTTCGAGGTGTATTTCATCAATCCGGCGGGCGACTACGCTACCTGGCGCGCCACCCGGCAGTCGTCCGGCTATGACGTGCGCAGCTTCGAGATCCGGCTGCGCCCGGTCGCCCCCATCGAAGGTTTCCGGCCGGGGATGAGCGTGCTGTTCGCGTGGCCGCAGGGATGAACCGCCGGGCGTGGGCGGGCATCACCGCCTCGCTGCAGCGCGAGCTGCAGCACCTGCGTCAGGATCGTGCCGATCTGCTGCTGGTCACCCTGCTTCCAGCGCTGATGCTGGGCGTGATGGCGTGGCTGTTCGCGGCCTCGGTGATGCGCGATATCCCGATCGCCGTCGTCGATCTGGACCGCAGCGCCGAGAGCCGGCAGCTGGCCCGGATGCTCGATGCAAGCCCCGGGGTGCGCGTGGCCAGCCAGCCGATCAGTCTGGCCGATGCGCAGTCGCAGCTGCGGCGGCTGGACGTGTTCGCCGTCGTACTGGTGCCGCGCGATGCGACCCGCAACGCCCTGCGTGGCGAACAGGGCACGGTGTTCGCGTACTACAACGCCACCTATCTCACCACTGGCCAGTCCGCCGTGCGCGACATCGTTGAAGCCGTCAGCGCCTGGAATGCGCGCCTGCTGGGCGGGCGCATCGCCAAGCAGGTGGGCCCGGCCAAGCTGCGCGCGCCGCCGATCGCGGTGCAGTCGGACATCCTGCACAACCCGGCACGCAGCTATGAGCTGTTCCTGCTGCCGCTGCTGTTTCCGGCGGTTCTGTCGCTGGGGTTGGCGTTGGCGGTCGCGGCCAGCCTGGGCCGCGAAGTGCGCGACGGGCACCTGCGCGCGTGGCTCGGCGACGCCCCGTGGTCGGCCATCGTCGGCAAGATCGCGCCCTATGTCGTGCTGTTTTCGGCCTACGGGGCGCTCGGTGTGCTCTACCTCGCGCGGGTCCGTGGCGACGGCATCGCCGGCAGCACGTTGTTGCTGATGCTGGGCCAGCCGCTGTTCTATCTGGCCTGTGCGGCGGTGGCGCTGCTGTTCGTGGGGCTCACCCGCGACATGGGCAGCGCGCTCTCCGCGATCGGCCTGAGCATCGGGACTGCCTTGGCATTTTCCGGGGCGACGTTCCCGGTGGTGGATGCGCCACTGTTCACCCGCATCTGGAACGCGCTGCTGCCCCTGACCGCCTACGTCAAACTGCAGACCCAGCAGCAGTTCGTCGGCGCCCCGTGGAGTGTTTCCCTGTGGCCGCTGGGTACCCTGCTGCTGATGGTGCTGGTGGCGGGCGGCATCGGGGGGTGGCGCTTGATCGCCGCCGCGCGGGCTGCCGATCCGGGCACGCCGGCCGCGGCGTCCGGAGCCAGCGCATGAGCCGCTTCGGCAGCAGCCTGCGCCTGACCCTGCGCACGGTCCTCACCGACCGCTACGCAGTCGTGCTGATGGTGGGCGCGGTGGTGCTGTACTCGTTCTTCTACCCGGCTGCCTACCGCCACCAGGTGGCGACCAATCTGCCCATCGTGGTGGTCGACCACGACCAGAGCGCGACCAGCCGGGAACTGCTGCGTCGCGTGGATGCGCTGCGCACGGTGCGCATCGTCGACCAGCCGGCCAGCGTCGACCAGGCCCGGAATGAAATGGAAGCCGGCCGGGCCGAAGGCATCCTGCTGATCCCCGCCAACCTCGAGCGCGACATCCTGCGTGGGGGCAACGGGTATCTGGTGCTGATGGGCAACGGCGCCTACCTGGGCCGCGCCAGCTGGGTGCTCGGCGGCGTGGCCGATGCCCTGACCGCGTTCGCCCGGGAAGCGGCGGTGTCCCAGGCGGCCTTCATGGGCGCGCCGCAGGCACCGCCGATCACCCTGGTGCAACGCCCGCTGTTCAACACCCAGGAGGGCTACGGCAGCGCGATCGTCCCCGGCGTGGCCGAACTGATCGTGCACCAGACCCTGCTGATGGGCATCGGCGTGCTGCTCGGTGCGCGGCGGCTGGCGCTGGGCCGGCGGCTGCGTTTCGACCTGCCGACGTTGGCCGGGATGGCCGTCGGCTTCGGTGCGATCGGCCTGCTCGGCCTGCTCTACTACGCCGGGTTCACCGCGTGGGTGCAGGACTATCCGCGCGGTGGCAATCCGCTCGGGCAGCTGCTGGGCGGCGCCTTGTTCATCGCAGCCACGGTGGCGTTCGGCCTGTTCGTGGGCAGCTTTTTCGCCACCCGCGAGCGTGCGTTCCAGGTCGTCATCGCCTGCTCGATCCCGTTGTTCTTCCTGGCCAACCTGTCCTGGCCGGCGGTCACCTCACCGCCGGCACTGGTCGCGTTGGCGCACCTGCTGCCCACCACGCCCGGCATCAACCTGATGGTGCGCTTGAACCAGATGGATGCCAGCCTCAGCGAAGTCAGCCACGAAATATGGACGCTGGCGGCGCTGCTGGCACTGTACGGGGGCCTCGCCGTCTGGCGTCTGGGCGCCCGCAGGTCGAGCTGAGGGCATGGCGTCCCGCACAGCCACAGTGCCCGTCAGATGAGGACCTGGCGGGTGCTGCGCAGAAACTGGTGGATCTCGGCTTCGACGCTTTCATCCAGCATGTAGACCGGTCGCTGGCCGTTCGGGCAGCGCAGCGTAGGCGTGGTCCCGAACATGCGGCAGATCAACGGCCGCTCTTCGTAGACCTCGCAGCCATTGGCGCCCAGATACGGGCAACTCAGCGCTTCCAGGGCGGCGGCATGCTCGGCATCGCTCTTGAGCGGCAGGCGGGCCACTTCCTCGCTGGAGGCGGTGACCGGCCCACAGCAGTCGTGGCACCCCACCACGCAGCGGAACGAAGGAATCTGCTCGCGCAGCCGCTGGATCGCGTCACGGGTCGCATAGGGCATGGGGAGGGCACTCGTCAGCGTCAGCGGCTGGCCATTTTACGCCTCCGGCGGCCGCGGCGGCGGCTGCCGGCCGGCGCGTGTCAACGGACAGGCAACGGCCCTTCCCTCGTCCTTGACGCGTGCAGGCACACCATGGAGGCCTCTTCTTCTGTCCCACCCCCATGAACCGTTCCACTGTTGTACCTACTGGCCGTACCGTACTGGTTGTTGAAGACGACGCCGAGCTCTCCCGGTTGTTCATCGAAGTGCTGCAGGAGGCAGGTCATACGGCGGTCACCGCTGATTCCGTGACGGATGCGCTCAGCGCCCTCACCGGCCAACGATTCGATGCGGCCATCCTCGACGTGGAGCTTCGCGACGGATCTGTTTTCCCCGTGGCCGACCGACTGGCCGCCACCGGCACCCCCTTCCTGTTCGCCTCCGCGGTCTATCACCAGATAGTGCCACGCGCCCATCAAAAGGTGCTGTTCGTGTCCAAGCCCTTTGACATCCGCGTGTTGCAGCAACGGGTGGCAGAAGCGCTGGCCACAGGACCGGGGAAAACGGGCAACGCACAGCAGGCCTAGAGCCCCAGCGACGACGCAGCGCCGCGACCGCACCGACCGCGCGGTCGCATGGTCCCGGGACAGAGCGCCTGCATTACGGGCGCCCTGTGCCCCCCCCTCAAAGCGTCGCCTGCGCCTGCAGCGTGAACACCCAGCTGTCCGGGCGGCTGTCATACGCACCCGGCCGCGCGACGTACTGCACCGCGGGCCGCAGGATCAGCCACGGGGTGACCTGCACGCCGTAGTTCAGCTCGACGAACTGCTCGTTGCTCTGCACGTCCTTGCCGGTAATGCGCTGGTACTGGGCGAGGCGGTCGGAGATGTCCAGCCGGGTCCAGGCGAGACTGAGCACGTCGTCTTCGCGCGAGGCCACGACACCGCGCCAACTCAGGCCGGCCTCCCACGAGTAACGCATCAGGCCGGTCCTGGCATCCGCGCGCGTGGCCACGCCAAATACCGACACCCCGCGCACGGTGTCGCCTTCGGGTTTGAGCACGCGCTGCGCCAGCTGGATGTAGGAGCCGCTGCGATGGGAGGCACGTGGCGCCGCCGGATTGCCGATATCGTCGGCGTTGGAGGTGTCCAGGTAGTAGCCCACCTTGTAGGTGCCGCCGTAATGCGCGCCGGTGTTGCCGTGGCTGTAGCCCACTTCGACAGGCAGGAACAGACCGGTCTTGCCACGGTCGGACACCCGGAAGCCGCTGCCGGCCTGCTTGCGCATCGGCACGACGTCATAGATGCCGGTCTGCGCGTACCAGCCGGAAGGGTCGGCCCATTTCACCCGAAGGCCCCACTGGCCGGTCGGGTTGTCGAGCCAGCCGGAACTGTAGATCGGCCCCAGCGGGTGGCCGCACTGGCCGTTGTTGTTGAAATTGCAGGTATAGGGCAGACCACCGAAGTCGTTGCCCATCGAGTAGAAGCCGCCCTTCAGGCTCAAGCGCTTGTCCAGCAGCCAGCGCTCGTAGGAGAGTTCATTGAAACGCAGGTTCTGGCCCTGCCCGTAGAAGGCCTGGTTCTGCACGTAGGAGCCGGTGGAGCGGTCGTTGACCGCGTTGCCGAAGCGGTCGGAAAAGACCACGCGCATCGTGCCGTCCACACCGAAGGCCTTGCCGGTGTCGATCAACGCGCCGACGTCGACGTGCTCGGCGGTGGACCAGCCAGTACCTTTGTAGCCGTCGCTGTTGACGCCGGTGGCGACCACGATCCGGGCGCTCGGGGTCACACCGCGGTCCTGCAGCCATATCCGGGCCGCCCACGCCGCGCTCAGCGGTGTCTGGGCGATGGTATCCACCGGTTTCGGCTTGGGCGCCTCGGCGTCGGCCGCCCAGGCCGGCATGCTGGTCGCGGCCGCCAACAGACCAAGGGTGATCAGACAGGGGGTGTATTTCATGCTGAGGCCCTCCGCAGCCTGCGTTTCTTCCAGGCGCGTCGCACCATCGCGATCACCACCACGAACGCCGCAAGCCCGAGAATGAGCAGCGGCAGCCACAGGCGTGCGATCTTCGCCAGCAAGGGCTTCTCACCGCCGTCGCGGATCAGCGCGACCTGCGCTTCCGTCACCTGATCACCGGGGCCGAAGTTGGTCCGTACATATGTCGCAACGGCGGCGATATCGGCATCGCTCAACGCCTGGACGTAAGAGCCCTCGGAGAAATGCGGCATCAGCACATGCTGGCCATCCACCTCGCGGTCGATGCCGCCGATGATGGTGGCCACCAGGTTCTGGGGCCGGGTCATGCCGACGGTGCTGTTGTGCACCAGCGACGGGTAATAGCCGTCCTTGCTGCCCTCGCCCTGTGGCCCGTGGCAGCTGGCGCACAGGCCGGAATACAGCACCGCACCGGAGGTGATCGGCGCGTCCGTGCCGCGCACCGGCTGCTCACCGGGCGCCTTGGCGGCATCGCCCCAGGCGAAGGCGGCACGGGTGGCGTCCTTGTCGGCCACCGCAGGCACGGTCCGCAGGTAGGTCACAATGGCGCTGATGTCTTCATCGCGCAGCTTGGAGAGGCTGTTGGTCACCGCCTCGGCCATGCCGCCGCCGGCCTGTCCCTTGCCCTCCACCCGGCCGGTCTTGAGGTATCGGGCCAGTTCGTCATCGCTCCAGCCGCCGATGCCGCTGATCGGATGGGAGGTGATGTTGGGGGCATACCAGTCACCCAACGAACCGCCGGCGAAGGCTTTGCCACCCACCTCCTGCATCATCAACCCGCGCGGGCTGTGGCAGCTGGAGCAGTGCGCCAGCCCTTCCACCAGATAGGCGCCGCGATTCCACTGCGCGCTCTGCGCCGGATCAGGTTTGAAGGGCGTCTTGTCCAGGAACAGCAGATTCCACACCGCCATGGACGAGCGGACGCTGAAGGGGAACGGCAGCTCGGTGGTCTGCGCCTCTTCATCGACCGGCGCGACGGCCTGCATGAAATAGACGTACAGCGCGTGGATGTCCTCGTCGGTCAGTTTCGCGTACGAGGTGTAGGGCATCGCCGGATACAGATGCGCGCCGTCCTTGCGCACGCCCTCGCGCACCGCCTTGGCGAAATCGCCTTCCGTGTAGTTGCCGATGCCATGGCTCTTGGACGGGGTGATATTGCTGGCCCAGATCTCGCCCAGTGGCGAGGCGATCGCATAACCGCCCGCGTACGGCTTGCCCTGCTTCGGGCTGGTATGGCAGGCCACACAATCGGCGGCCACGGACAGGTAGCGACCGCGCTCGACCGTCTCGTCGGCGCGTGCAACCTGGCTGCCACCGGCCAGCAGGCCGAACGCGATGAGGAGTAAGGTCTTCATGCGGCACGCTCGATCGCATCGGCCGCGCGCAGCGCCAGCGCAGCCATGGTCAGGGTGCTGTTGACGACGCTGGCCGAGACCATCGCGCTGCCACCCGGCAGCCACAGGTTCGGGTGGTCATGCGCGCGGCAGTCGCCGTCGACCACGGAATCCCGGGGGTCGGCACCCATGATGGTCGAGCCCATGATGTGGTTGTTGGCGTTGAGCGCCGTGGTGATGACGAACTCTTCGGCATTGAAGAGCGTGCCGATGTGCCGCAGCTGCTCGCAGGACTTGTCGTAGCCCTTGCGCGCGTAATCGCCCAGCGAGTAATGGATGTCCGGGCAGGCCAGACCATGACCATCGACGCGGGTTTTGGAGAGCGTCAGCCTGTTGCTCGGATCCGGCAGCGGCTCCAGGCTGATCGACAGGTCCACCCCGTAGATCGAGCGGCGGCGGATTTCCGCATCCAGGGCCTCACCGGCCAGCCCCATCTTCAAGGCCTGGTCGGTGGCGATCGCCACGCGGCTGATGTTGTTGAGGATGATCTTGGTCGCCGAGTACTCCGAGCGGAACGCCCCGTCGCGAGGCCCGACCATGCAGCTGGACTGCGCCGGACCACGTCCCAGCCAGATCGGCCGGTCGGCAATGAAGGAGCAGTGGAAGCCGGAGTGGTCCAGCATGTTGCGGCCGACCTGGTCGGAGGAATTGGCAATGCCGTTCGGGTTCTGTTCGTTGGCGGCCAGCAGCAACAGGCGCGGTGTTTCCAGCGCGTTGCAGGCGATCACGAAACTGCGGCCGGTGGCCTTGTGGCTCACCTTGTCGCTGTCATACCAGTGGATCGCGGTGACCCGGTTCTGGTCGTCGGTATCGATTCTGTACGCCACCGATTCGGCCAATACCTTGGCGCCCAGCGCCTCGGCGGCCTGGACGGTGTGCACGCCGTTGTACATCGCCCCGATCGGGCAGATCGGCTGGCAGTTGTTGTTGCCGCAGCAGGCAGGCCGGTCATTCCACGGCTTGATCATGCGCCCCTGCGGAATCGGCACCAGGTTGTAGCCGTGCGGATTGACCACCTCGGCGAACACCTTGTCGCCGTTGCCCCAGGGAATCATGTCGGCCAGGTAGGGCTTCGAGCGCTCCGAGGGGCTCTGCTGCGCCGGGTCGTTCGGCCCGGACACGCCCATGGCCTCCTCGGCACGGCAGTAGTACGGCTCGATGTCCTCGTAACTGATCGGCCAATCGCGACCGACGCCATAGGCCGATTGCATCTTGAAGTCGACCGGGAGATGGCGCCAGCACGACGCCGCCCAGTGCCAGGTGGTGCCGCCGACGGCCTTGATGAAGCCCTGATGGAAGCTGCTGGCATCGGGCCCGGTCAGCCCGACGTAGTCGTTGGCGGGGAAATACAGCGGCGCCGTCGCGAATTTCGATTGCGGGAATGGCCCCTGGAAGTCGCTGCCGATACGGCGCTCGAAACTGACGTTGCGCCAGTTCTCGACCACATCGGAGCGGTTCAAGCGGGGCCCGGCCTCGAGGACCAGGACCGATTTGCCGGCGCGCACCAGCTGGTGGGCGATCAATGCACCGACGACGCCCGAGCCGACGATCACGACGTCGGCATCGACGTCGCCATCACGGAAAACCGGAGCTTTCATGAGAGGGATTCCAGATCAGTAACAGGGAAAAGAGAACCGCGCAGGCTTATGCGTGGGCTCGAATCGGGGCCGGCGGCTCAGCGGTCCACCAGGCGGGTCCGCCCTGGACATAGGTCGGTGGCGAAAGGCCATCGTCCACGCAGCGCTGCATCAGCGCATCGCGATAGGAAACGGTCACGGCATGGACCCCTTTGCCCACCGTGCCGGTATACCAGGCAGTGATGATGGCAAGGGCCGCGGGCTGGGCCTCGCCGGCGGCGGCGACCAGCGCCGTGGCACCGCTCACCTGCCCGGCCAGCGTGACCAGGGCAGGAAACTGCGCATGCAGGTCGGGCTGCAGGGTGGCAAACGCCTTTTCGATCCGTTCGGCCGTGGCCGGGTCGAGGTCGTGCTTGTCGGTCAGGGCGCGGGACAGCGAGAGAAAGGGGGTATCGGTCCTGGCCGCCGGCGCTGCTGCGGCGGGCGTTGCCACCGCAGGCGCTTTATCACGACAGGCCGCGAGCAGCGAAACCGAACCAACCGCAAGAAGGAAGCCTCTTCGTGTGAGGCCGTGCCTGTGCCGGTTCTCGTCCACTCCCTCGGGAATACTCATGATGTCTACTCTGCTCCGTAACACGCCGGCTCCCCGCCCGCAGACCACGGAACGGCTAAGCATCGACGGCGGCAAGGGTACTCCATGCCGCTGTCGTCACAGAGTGATCAACGAGGTGATCACGGATCAGCAACAGCCTCAGCGTTACAAACCGGAGTGGTATCACTCCCGGAGAATCGTCATGCGCACCTTGTTGCTCACCGCCCTTGCCACGATGGCGCTGTCTGCCTGCAGCCAGGCCGAGCACACTGATCAAGGCAAGCACGCCGATACGATCGAGCAGCCTGCCGCTGCCCCGGCCGCGAACGATACGTCGCGCAACGTGCCCGGTGGCGGTAGTGGAACGGCCGCCTCCGAGGCGCAGGACTCCGGGCACGGCACCGGGACCAGCGCGGAGCCGAAGCGCGAATCCCCGCCGAAGCCGTGACCCCCCATGACCCCACTCGATAAACCGGTGCGCCGGGAGGTCCAGATCGGCGACCAGGCATACACGCTGACCATCGATCCCGACGGCCTGAAGCTGGTGCCGAAGGGAAAGCGGAATGGCCTCACCCTGAAGTGGGCCGAACTGGTGAATGGTGACGCCGCGCTGGCCACTGCGCTGCAGGCCTCGCTCGCGTCAGGCTGAGCGAGCGCGACGTTCGTGCCCGATCAGGTCTGGACGTTGCTCTTGGATCTGGCGTGCTCATCGGCCGGCAGATCTGCACCCTGCGACGGCGTGTCCGCATGCTCATGCGGCTGCCCGGATCGGATCAGGTGCCGCACACGCCCGCCGCACGCCACTGGCGCAATGCGGCCCCCTTCAGGGACTGCTCGCCGCAGCCGGTGGGGCAGCGCAGCAGGCGCGCCGCCGAGGTGCTCACGAATCCTTCCCCTTCCCGGGCGTTGAACACCACCTCACAGGACAGGCACCGCGCCACCATCGAGTACAGATGCACGATACGGCCGCTGCCCGGGTCCTGCAGGGCGCTCACATCCAGCAGCTCGAAGTGGCAACTGTCCGGCAACGGGCGCCGGGGAAGCGGAAGGGACACGGAGGTCTGCAGGCTCACGGGGAAGGGCCATCGATTGGGTGGAGGCCACTCTATGGGGCGCGGTGTGGAGCGGATGTGGAGCCAGGGACGGGCGCCGCTCAGCACCAAATCCCAGGATCAGGGACAATAGCCGCCCATCGTTTGCCCCGGCCTGCCGGCGCATGCCCCGTCGGGGGCCACCGCGCGGCGCCCGCCTGCCTGTCTTCCTGCTGCTTTTCCCGGACCCGAATTGAATACCACCGCCCTGCCCCTTGCCGACGACGACCTGCCCCTGACCGACCGGCTGCGCGCCGCGCTGGACCTGCTGGAGGCCATCGAAGCCGACCGCAGCGTGCTCGATACGCTGCCCGACGCCGACCGTACCCGCCTGCACCAGGTGGTGGCGAAGGTCTACCACCCCGAGCCCAAGGCGCGGCGGGCGAAGCTGAAACAGCAGGCCAAGCAGCGCCACCAGGAAAAGGTGGCCAAGGCCGAGGCCCTGCTGGAGCAGACCGGCATCCGCGCCCTGCGCCGCAAGCCCGTGTTCAGCACCCCGAATTACTTCCCGCCCCATGCCGCCGGCCTGCATGACGCCTCCAATGGCGAGCACGCCGCCGCCGCGCCGGAGCCGGTGCATTCCCCGGAGCTGCGCCACTGCTATGTGTGCAAGCAGAAGTTCACCCAGCTGCACCATTTCTACGACCAGATGTGCCCGGCCTGTGCCGAGCTGAACTTCTTCAAGCGCACCGAAACCGCCGACCTGAGCGGGCGCGTCGCGCTGCTGACCGGTGGCAGGGTCAAGATCGGCTACCAGGCCGGACTCAAGCTGCTGCGCGCCGGCGCCGAGCTGATCGTGACCACGCGCTTCCCGCGTGACTCGGCCGCGCGCTACGCCGAAGAGCCCGACTTCGCCGAATGGGGCCACCGCCTGCAGGTGTACGGCCTGGACCTGCGCCACACCCCCAGCGTGGAGGCCTTCTGCAGCGAACTGCTGGCCACCCGCCCGCGCCTGGACTTCATCATCAACAACGCCTGCCAGACCGTGCGCCGCCCGCCGCAGTTCTATGCGCACATGATGGCCGGTGAAACCGCGCCGCTGCACGAGGTGCCGGACACGCTGCGCAAGCTGATCGGCGATTACGAAGGCCTGCGCAGCGCCGAACTCCTCGGCACCACCGCCTCGGCCGGGCTGCCGGTGGTCCAGGGCCGCGACTTCAATGCCGCCAACGGCCTGACCCGTGCCGCCGAGCTGTCGCAGGTGCCGCTGCTGGACGATGAGCTGGTGGCGCAGCAGCATCTGTTCCCGGACGGTCGCCTGGACCAGGACCTGCAGCAGGTGGATCTGCGCGGGCGCAACTCCTGGCGCATGCTGATGGCCGAAGTGCCCTCGGTGGAGCTGCTGGAAACCCAGCTGGTCAACGCCATCGCACCGTTCATCATCAATGCGCGCCTGAAGCCGCTGATGCTGCGCACGCCCGAGCGTGACAAGCACATCGTCAACGTTTCGGCGATGGAGGGGCAGTTCTACCGCAACTTCAAGACCACCCGCCACCCGCACACCAACATGGCCAAGGCTGCGCTGAACATGATGACGCGCACCTCGGCGGCGGATTACCAGAACGATGGCATCCACATGAACAGCGTCGACACCGGCTGGGTGACCGACGAGGATCCGGCGGATATCGCAGCCAAGAAAGTGAAGGAAGAGCGCTTCCATCCGCCGCTGGATATCGTCGACGGCGCCGCCCGCATCGTCGACCCGATCATCCACGGCATCAACACCGGTGAGCACGTCTGGGGTCAGTTCCTGAAGGACTACGCGCCCACCGACTGGTAACTGCATCCAGCTGCGTGTGTCGTACGTATAGCCTGGAAGGAACGCCGCCGGTTCGAGCGGCAAGGGACAGGAGGCCCACTTTTCCGGCTTCGGCCGTGGCCTCCACCCCCAGTCGAATCACGATGAGCCCCCCCACCTCACAACGCGACGAACGCAGCGCGGTCCTCAGTGCCATGCAGGTCGACGGTCTGGCGTCCCTGCCTGCACTGGACAGGCTCACCGCGCTGGCCGGTTACACCTTCGATGCCCCGGTGGCATTCGTCTCGATCCTCGGGGATGTGAAGCAGCGCTTCCTTTCCCGGATCGGCCTGCCCATGGCGCAGACCGACATCCGCGCCTCGATCTGCGCCCACGCCGTCACCGCCGATGGCGTGCTGGTGGTTCCGGATCTCCGCCAGGACCCCCGCTTCCGCGACAACCCGCTGGTCACCGACAGCCCGCATCTGCGCTTCTACGCGGGCGCACCGCTGGCGGCAAAGAACGGGGTCGCCATCGGTGCCCTGTGCGTCATGGACACACGCCCGCGCACGTTCAACGAGGGTGATCAGGATCAGCTGGCCACCCTGGCCGAGCTGGTCGTCGCGCAGCTGGAGCTGCGTGCGATGTCCGGTCGGCTGGACCCGGTCAGCGGCCTGCCGAGCCGGCACCAGCTGCATGCGGATCTGCCCGGCATCCTGGCGCGTTGCACTGAAGGAACGGCCTACGCCGTCGCGGTGGACATCCTCGACATTCCACGCGCCAACCAGGTGGGCCAGGTGCTGGGCCTGCGTCCGCTGGAGGCCTTGATCCGGCGCGCCGGCGTCCGCCTGCGTGCCGCGCTGGAGGGCGTGGCCACGGTTTACCACGTGGGGGTGACGCGGTTTGCCTTCGTGGTCGAGATGCCGGCCGCAGCCCAGGTGGAGGCACTGATCCTGGAATTGAGAACGCGCATGCTGCGCCCGCTGATGGCCGCGGCAGTGCCGATGTCGCCACGCTTCCATGCCGGCATCTGCGCCGTCGAACCGGGCGAAGAAGACAGCCACGACCTGCTGCGGCGGCTGCTGGTGAGCATGCACGGTGCGTTCGACGCACGGCGGCCGTTCTGCTGGTACTCCGAACAGCGCGACGAAAAGATGCACCGCGCCTACCGCCTGGCCTCCGATGCCGAACGCGGGCTGCAGGCCGGCGATTTCCACCTGGATTACCAGCCCCGCTTCACCCTGGACGGCCGGCGCCCGGTCTCGGCCGAGGCCCTGATCCGCTGGACCCACCCCACCCTGGGGTCGATCAGCCCGGCCGAGTTCATTCCGGTCTTCGAGCGGACCGCCCTGATGGATGAGGTGACCAACTGGGTGCTCGACACCGCGCTCGATCAGGTCCAGGCGTGGCGCGCCCAAGGGCTGGATATTCCGGTCTCGATCAACCTCTCCAGCAGTTATCTGTCCAACGCCTCGGCATGGCAAGACATCCGCAGCAAACTCGAGCACAGGGCGCTGCCGTTCTCGATGATCGAACTGGAGATCACCGAGGGCGAATGGCTGCGCCCGGGCTCCCCGGCCATCGGCCATATCGCAGCGATGGCGCAGGCCGGCATCACTGTGGCGATCGACGACTTCGGCAGCGGCTACAGCAATTTCAGCTATCTGTCCGACCTTCCCATCCACACCGTGAAGCTGGACAAATCGTTGATCGATGGCATCGCCATCAATCCCCGGGCGCGCGCCAAGGTCTCGGCCATCCATCATCTGGCGCATGAGCTGGGCTACCTCACCGTGGCCGAGGGAGTCGAGCATCAGGCGCAGGTGGAGGTGCTGGCTGCGATGGGGGTCGATGAAGTCCAGGGCTACCTGCTTGCCCGGCCGATGTCCCCGGCCTTGGTGATGCAGGTGTTCGAAGCCGCCGCGATCACGGCCTGCCCGGTCAGAGTTTGAACACCTGCTGCAGCTTCCGCGCGAACCATCCGCTGAAGACCAGGGGCGCATCCAGCGCTGAAACGCAGATGCACGCCACCCCGGGGGTGGTCACCGGCTGATGCTCGACCTGGCTGTCGAGATCGGCCACATCGCCGGGGGCGAAATGCCCCAGTGAATCATCATAGGCACCGCGAAGGATCTGGGTCAGCTCGCTGCTGCCGTGGCTGTGCATGGGCAGGCATTTGCCCGGGGCGATCTTCAGCATGATCAACGACGGGTGCGCCGCTGCGCGGATGCAGTGGACACCCGGCGCCATCCACCGCCATTTCAGCGAGCGGTAGGACGTTCCGAAATGCGGTGCCAGCGCCGCCGGCAGTTGATCCGGGTCGTGCCCAGGCGCGACGCGCACCGCTGCCTGGCCACGCATGCCATCCTCCACTGGCGCGGCATCCAGGCGTGTCAGCATGGTCTGCCGAAGCGCGGCCTGGCGATCCTCCGCGCCGGGCGGCGGCAATTGCTGCTCCAGCAGCAGTCCCCCGACCCGTTCGGCCGCGCGCAGTTGTTCCCGGCAGTAGGCGCAGGCTTCCAGGTGCGCCGCGGCGACCACCGACATTTCCGGCGCCAGGGTTCCGGTGGCAAAGCCCAGGACGGTGGTCGGATCCAGGTGATGACGAGGATTCATCGCGACTCTCCCATCAGCGACTGCAATTGCAGAAACGCACGCCGGATATGGGATTTCACGGTGCCCAGTGGCATATGCAGCTCGGTGGCGATCTCGGCGTGGGTCTTGGCTTCGAAATAGGACATCCGGATCAAACGGGCCTGCGTTGCGGAGAGTTCGTCCAGCCGCTGCTTGAGCCTGACGTGCTCGGTATGGCGTTCGGCCAGCGAGCCGCCCCCGTCGGCCTCTTCGGCGGCCTGCTCGACCACCTCGTGGGCATGCACCCAGATATGTTCCCGGCGCACGCGGTCGATATGCATGTTGCGCGCGACCCGGTACAACCACGTGCCCAGGCTGCTGCGCGCCGGATCGTACAGGTCGGCACGGTTCCACAGTTTGAGCAGCACTTCCTGGGCAAGATCCTCGGCCACGCCATCGGCCGCCCCCAACCCGCCCAGGTAGCGGCACAGACGCGGCATGAAGTGGTCGTAGATGCGCAGGAAGCACTCGCGGTCGCGCGAGCCGGCCACCGCCGCCATTTCCGGCGCCCAGGTCTTGATCTCCGTCGTGGATTGAGCGGGAGCGGCAATCATCCGGGCGGCCTCGAAGGGCGTCATCCTGGCAACAGGCGGGTCAGCCTCCATGGTAGGCCACTTCCGGGGGATCGGCGACTTCGGGTTCATGGCGCTTGTACGAGCAAAGCGGCGTTCTGGATGCAGGTGCGTTGGCTGCTGATATAGTCGGCCGAGCATGGCGGGCACGGTGCCCGGCCACGAATCACAGGGAGTTGGTCATGGGTCTTCGTCAGGCGGTGGCAGGTGCAGTGGGTGGTGTTCTGGCCGACCAGTGGAAGGACTTCTACACCGTGCCGACGGGCCTGCCCTCCACGGCAGCGCTGTTCGCGGCGGTCCCGCGCGGCACCAATGCCGGGCGCGGCTCCAACGCCAGCGCCTCCTCCAACATCATCACCAACGGCTCCAGGATCGTCGTGCCCGAAGGCTACGGCCTGCTGCTGTTCCAGGATGGCGCGATCACCGGCTTCGTCGCCGAGCCGGGTGGCTATGAATGGCGCTCGGACGATACCAACTCGCAGTCGATCTTCGCCGGCGACGGCTTCGTCAGCCCGCTGATCAAGCAGAGCTGGGAACGCTTCAAGTTCGGCGGCCAGCCCGGGTCGCAGCAGGCGGCATTCTTCGTCTCGCTGAAAGAGCTGCCGGACAACCGCTTCGGCACGCAGTCCGAAATCTACTGGGACGATGGTTTCCTGGGCACGCAGGTCGGCGCGGTCACGCGCGGCTCGTACACGCTGAAAATCGTCGATCCGATCCTGTTCGTGAAGAACTTCGTGCCGGCCAGCTACCTGCAGCCGGGCCAGGTGTTCGATTTCACCGATCTGGACAACGCCGCCGCCAGCCAGCTGTTCAACGAAGTGGTGGGCTCGCTGGCCCCGGCCTTCAGCCTGTATACGAACGACCCGGGCAAGGGCAACCGGATCACCAAGCTGCAGCAGGACTCGCTGGGCTTCGCGCAGAGCCTGTCCGCCGCCGTCGAGCAGGGCTACCAGTGGAAGTCCGATCGCGGCCTGGCCATCGTCAAGACCGCCATCGTCTCGATCGAGTACGACGCCAACACGCGTGAACTGCTCAAGACCGTGCAGCGCGCCGATGCGCTGGCCGGCTCGCGCGGCAACTCCAACCTGCAGGCCAGCGTGGCCCAGGGCATCCAGTCGGCGGGCGAGAACGGCGGTGCCGCCGGCCTGGTCGGCGTCGGCATGGCCTCGGGCATGCTCGGGGTTGGCGGGATGCAGCAGCCGGTCGCCCCGGCCGCGGACGACCCGGTCGCCAAGCTGAAGAAGGCCAAGGAGATGCTGGATCTCGGCCTGATCACCCAGGACGACTACGACAAGCTCAAGGCCAAGGCGCTGGGGCTGTAAGACACCGAGCGCACCGACACCATGTCCGACCCAAAGATGCCACCGCCGATCCCGGCGGGTCCGCCACCGTTGCCGCCCTCGCCCTCGCCCGCGGCGCCGGTCACCGGCCCAGGCTCGCCCCGGGAGGTGCCGCCGGTGCCGGGCAGTTTCCCGATCGACCCGGCCACCCTGCCCCAGCCCATCCGCGATGAAGTGCTGGCGCCCGATCCGGCCGCGCTGAACACCTCTGCGGCCGAGCTCAAGGACGGCGTCAACCGCTGCCCGAACTGCGGCTCCAGCGATGTGCGGCTCAAGCTCGGCACCGATGTACTGGTCTGCCAGTTCTGCCGTCACGAATGGCACGGCGACCGGGTCGAGGAAGCGTTCGGGTTCGGCGAAGGGATCGGCGAGCTTCGCGGTACCGTGGTCGCGTCCGGCGCGCGCGACATCGACACTGGCACCGCCAGCCTGATGAGCTTCAAGTGCACCGGCTGCGGGGCGGAAGTCACCATCAACACCGAAAGCACCATGACCGCACGCTGCCACTGGTGCCGCCACGTGTTCGGGGTCAACGAACAGATCGCCAACGGCGCGGTGCCCGATGCGGTGCTGCCGTTCCGCATCAGCAAGGACGACGCGGTCGCGCGGATCCGGCAGTTCGTGGACAAGCGGCGCCTGTTCGCGCTGAAAGCCTTCAAGGACCAGTTCACGCCGGAAAACGTCACCGGCGTCTACCTGCCCTACATGATCGTGGACAGCAACGTCAGTGCCAGCGTCTCGGGCAAGGGTGAAATCCAGACGCGGCAGTACACGCGCGGCACCGAAAAGAACAAGCAGACCTACTACGACGCCGACGTGTACCAGGTGGACCGCCAGGTCGATTTCACCGTGGACGACCTGACCCTGGAGTCCTCCGCCGAACGCGGCAATCTGGACATCCAGAGCAATACCAACAACATCATCAACGCGATCCTGCCGTTCGATACCAAGAACGCGCTGAAGTGGAACGCCTCCTACCTGGCCGGTTTCACTTCGGAGAAGCGCAACCTCGATGTCGAGACGCTGCGCCCGCGGCTGGAAGACCAGCTGCTGTCGATCGCCCGCGCGCAGGTGGAAGGCTCGGTGCGCCGCTACGATCGGGGCGTACGCTGGGAACGTGAACGCGTGGACGTGCATGGCACCCGCTGGGTGTCGATGTACCTGCCGGTGTGGCTGTACTCCTACCACCAACCCGGCCGCAATGGCGGCATGCTGCACTACATCGCGGTGAACGGCCGCACCGGTGAAACCATGGGCAGCGTGCCGGTGCAGCAGTGGAAGCTGCTGCTGGCCGCGCTCACCACCGGCACCATCATCGAAGCCCTCGTGCTTTTCTTCCTGGTAGCTGCCTCATGAGCGATGACAGTGGTCTCTGGCTGCTTGCCGCCGGCCCCGCCGGTGCAACGGCGTTGTACTGGGCGCTGTACCGGTACTACCGCAACACCGACAAATCCCACGCGTTCGAGCGCGACACCGCGATCGACGCCAAGCCCGTCACCGGTTCAGACCGCAAGGTCGATACGGTGACGGGCACGCAGGAACGGCGCATCCGCGGTGACAATGTGGCGGCGTACCGAACGCGGGTGCAGCGCGATGGATGACACCTCCATCGGCATTGACTGCCGATGGCATCAAAGCGTTCGGTTGAACCCCCGCTGCACGATGACGAAGAACAGCGGGACGAAGAACACACCCAGCAGCGTGCCCACGACCATGCCGCCGAGTACGCCAGTCCCGATCGCCCGCTGAGCGCCGGAACCGGCACCCGACGCGAGCGCCAGCGGCAGCACGCCCAGGCCAAAGGCCAGCGAGGTCATGATGATCGGGCGCAGACGGTCGCGCACGGCATGCATCGTCGCTTCGATCAGGCCGGCGCCCTTCTCCAGGTTTTCCTTGGCGAACTCCACGATCAGGATCGCGTTCTTGCTGGTCAAGCCCACTGTGGTCAGCATCGCCACCTGGAAGTAGATATCGCGCTCCATGCCGCGGAAGGTGTTGGCCAACACCGCGCCGAGGATGCCCAGCGGCGCCACCAGCAGCACCGCGGTCGGCACGCTCCAGCTTTCATACAGCGCGGCCAGGCACAGGAACACGATCAGCAGTGACAGCGTGTACAGCAGCGGGGTCTGCAACGTCGCACCGTTTTCCTGGAGTGCCGTGCCGGTCCATTCGATGCCGAAGCCCGGCGGCAGCTGCTGGGCAAGACGTTCGATTTCGGCGATCGCGCGGCCTGAGCCTGTCCCTGGGGCCGCTGCCCCGAGGATTTCCCGGGCGGGCATCCCGTTGATGCGCTCCAATCTCGGTGAAGAATGCCTCCACTCGATCGAAGCAAACGCGCTGAACGGCACCATCTCACCCGCCGCATTCCTCACCGACCAGAGTGCGAAGTCATCCGGGCTCGTCCTGAACGATGCATCGGCTTGAAGGTAGACGCGCTTGAGCCGACCGCGGTCGTTGAAGTCGTCTATATAACGGCTCCCCCAGGCGGTGGCCAGGGTGCTGTTGACCTCATCGATCGACAGTCCCAGCGCCGCAACCCGTTCGGCATCCACATTCACCTGCAGCGAAGGCATGTCGCTCAGCCCATTGGCGCGCATGCCAGCAAGGATCGGACTGGCCTCCGCCAGTGCCAGCAGCCTGTCCTGCGCCTCCAACAGCGCGGGATGGCCCTGGCCAATGCCATCCCGCAGGAAGAAGCTGAATCCTGCGGCCGTTCCCAACGCCGGGATGGCGGCAGGCGTCAGCACGTGGAAGGTGGCCCCCGGGTATGAGGCAAGCGCGGACCTGGCGCGCTCCGCCACCTTGTCCGCCTCGTCATCACCCCCTCTCGTGGACCAGTCCTTCAAGCGTATGAAGGCCTGCCCGTTGTTCTGCCCCATGCCCGAGTAGCTGAAGCCGACCACGGTGAGAAGGGCATCGACCACCGGATCATCCTCCAGGAAGTGCTTTTCCACCGCTTTCAACGCTGCCTCGGTATGGGCAAGTGTCGAACCGGCCGGGCCCTGTACGAGTACCACCAGCGTTCCCTGGTCTTCGGTCGGCAGAAAAGAAGAGGGAAGCCGCATGAACAGCACGATCATCGCGCTGGACAACAGTGCGAACAACGCCATGCTCCGCCACGGACGCGCCAACAGACCGGCGACCCCGCGCTGATAGGTGGCGCTGGTGCGTTCAAAACCCGTGTTGAACCTGCCAAAGGCCCGGGCCAGCGCGCCTGACGGTGGTGACTGATGCCCGCCGGTCCTGACCGGCTTGAGCAGGGTTGCGCAGAGCGCTGGGGTGATCACGACCGCGACCAGCACCGACAGCGCCATGGCTGAGACGATCGTGGCCGAGAACTGGCGGTAGATGACGCCGGTGGCCCCGCTCATGAAGGCCATCGGCACGAACACCGCCGACAGCACCAGGCCGATGCCGACCAGCGCACCGGTGATCTGGCCCATGGACCTGCGCGTGGCCTCCAGCGGAGAAAGTCCTTCCTCGGCCATGATCCGCTCGACATTCTCCACCACCACGATCGCATCATCGACCAGCAGGCCGATCGCCAGCACCATCGCGAACATGGTCAGCATGTTCACCGAGAAGCCCAGCGCGGACAGGATGCCGAACGTGCCCAGCAGCACCACCGGCACCGCGATCGTCGGGATCAGGGTCGCGCGGAAGTTCTGCAGGAACAGGTAGATCACCAGGAACACCAGCACGATCGCCTCCAGCAGCGTGGAGATGACACTGCGGATGGAGGCCTTGACGAAGGGCACGGAGTCATACGGCACCACGACGCGCAGCCCGGCGGGCATGTCCGGGGCCATGCTTTCCAATGCCTTGTCTACCGCCTCGCGCGTGCGCAGTGCGTTGGCCCCCGGTGCCAGGTAGATCCCGATGGCGGCAGCGGGCCGTGCATTGAGTCGGTTGCTGAAATCGTAACTTTCCGCGCCGAGTTCAACGCGGGCCACATCACCGAGCCGCAACTGGCTTCCATCCGGATTCCCCCTCAGGATGATCGCCCGGAACTGCGCAGCACTGGACAAACGCGATCCCGCATCGACGAATGCCGTCATCGCCTGCGCCTCGAAGCCGGGCGCGCCGCTCATCTCGCCCAGCGCAATCTGCGCGTTCTGCGCGCGAATGGCTTGCGCTATCTCATCGACCGTCAAACGATAGGCGTGAAGGCGAGCAGGATCCAGCCAGATGCGCATCGCATACTTGCCGCCATACTCACGTACAAAGCCAACGCCCTCCACTCGGCTGATCACATCCACCACGGACGAGCCCACGTAATCGGCCACATCGGCGGCCTCCATGCTGCCATCTTCAGACACGAAGCCCAGAATCTGCAGCACGTCCGCACCGGACTTTGAGACGTTGACACCGCGCCGCTGCACCTGCTCGGGCAGCGAGGGCATCGCGCGCTGTACGCGATTCTGTACGTGTGGCTGGATCGTCTCCAGGTCCGTGCCCGGCTCGAAGACGATGCTGATGGTGGCGTAACCCCCGTAGGAGTAACTCTGTGAAGAAAAGTACAGCATCCCGTCCAGGCCGGTGAGGTGCTGCTCGATGACCTTGGTGACCGTTTCCTCGATGACCGTGGCTGACGCCCCCGGGTAGATCGCCGTGATCGTCAGCGTGGGCGGCGCCACTTCCGGGTACATCGACACCGGCAGCTTGAGCACCGCCAGGCCACCGGCGA
>NZ_JALJRX010000013.1:0-29243 GCF_024519495.1 Stenotrophomonas sp. Ste96
CGGCGATCTGCCGGTAACGGACGGTAATGTCGGCAAGCGCGGGCCCATCCACTGCGGCGTAACAGTGATGCATACAAGCGCAACAGTTGCCCGTCTCACAGCAATCGTCTGTCTGGGGCGCTGCATCGGGTTGACCAGCGGCCAGCGGATGATGCTCGAGGGCCGCCAGGGTGATCTCCCCAGCGTCGTGGCAGGCCATGCCCTCAGCCATTGTCTGTGTGGTGGTCATGGGAGTTGCGTGACCCATTGCATCGCGCATGTGCTCGGCGTGCATATGCATAGAAGCACCTGCGACCCCGGGACCGTTGACCAGCACGGCCACGATCAGAAACAACCGCATCAGGAGTGCGCGCACAGACATGCGCTGGAGTATACATGATGTACGCCCAGATGAGACACGTAAAGCCAAGGGCCACGTGTCTGGCTGAATGAATGAAGGGCGCCGCGCACGCTGATCAGGTGCGTCATGAGTAGCCCGGGCACATGATTGTCGGCAAGCTGCTGAAGCATGGCGAGTTCCTCGCTGCATGAACCGTGGCTTTTGTACCATTGATCAGCTCGGTGTTGCGGTAACAAGGTCTAGCCAAGGACTTTGCGCGCAACACCAGCAAAAGTACCAGCTTTTCGCATTCTTGGTACATATCCAAAGCGTTGCGCTCGCAAATGCCCGGCACCGCAGGCATTTCTTCTCGAAAGGGGATGGAACCCGTTGCGCCTCGCGCATCCCCTCAGGTGTTGCGTTCGCACCCGGCGAGTACGCAACACCCATCTCCGCCTTTCCCCTCGGCCCTGTTGCGACCGTTGCGCTGAGGACATCCCTGGACTGGGGCAACTACGTGCCATGAATTGCGGGATTTGAAAGGCACGTTCGGCCGAGCTGTCCCGCCTATCGACGGCCAAGCTTCGTCTCTGATGCCAGTTCAGCGCGAATTCGCGCCAAAACGACATCGCGAAGCGTCCCTGAGATAGATCCCTCAACGGCCGCCGCGTAGAGGTCATCATCGCGCGTCGAAATGGGCAAGCCTTCTAATCGGAGCGAAGCCTTGGCTTCAACGAGCGCCTGTTGGCGCTGAGCCTTGCTGGTCATGGATGCCACCATTATTTAGCTCAATTGTAGCCAAATTCACCTGGGCAACCTGCGGCTAGGCTGCTCCACCGTGCAGACTTTGCCCACTGCAAGCCGCCTACCGCCGCTCAACGGCGATGGCGGGAAGTTCTGGCACAGACTGTCATTGAACAGTCACACAGCCGGAGAATACTTCCATTATTCCGGATAGATGGTTTAAAGAGCATGAGAAAGTTGAACGTTCTTTTCCTCTGCACGGGCAACTCAGCCCGGAGCATCATCGCCGAGGCTCTGGCCAACCATCTTGGGCGCGAGCGGTTGCACGCCTATAGCGCAGGAAGCCATCCGAAGGGCGTTGTCCACCCCATGGCCATCCAAGTGCTTGAGGAGACGGGTTTCGAGATAGAGAATCTGTCCAGCAAGCCGTGGGAGGTCTTCGCGGGCCCCGATGCGCCGCACATGAATCTGATCGTGACGGTGTGCGATCGTGCAGCAGGCGAGGCATGCCCGGTTTGGCCTGGTCATCCGGTCACGGCTCATTGGGGCATTCCCGACCCGGCGGCGGTGCACGGAAGTGAGGAGCAGGTCCATAAGGCCTTCCTGACAGCACTTCATCAGCTTCAACATCGCCTGACGTTGTTGCTTGCGCTTAAGCCTGAAGCATTGGACCGCATGACACTGCAGACAGAGGCGCGCAGCCTCGCCGACGTTGGCGCAGATCACTCACCGGGTGTCGACGAATTCGAGGGTCGGAGGTAGTCGCTGATCTGCCTGACCGCTTCGCGCGCGTAGCGTGTAACGCCGATTAATGTGGCCGACGCCATGCCGTTCCAGTCGCCATAGCCCAGTAGCCAGACCGACGGTTCTGCAACAGAGCGAACTTTGGAGTGATCCATTTCGATCTGGCCCTGCACGTTAAGCAGCGGCAGATCGTCCAAGTGCGACAACGCCGGGCGGAAGCCGGTACACCAGATAACCGCATCGAACGCCCGCTCGGTGCCGTCGGCCCATTGCATGCCGGTGGGGGAAAAGCGGGCCGGCGGTGGGACTGCGGCGAGCACCCCCCGCGCGCGCGCATCGAGCACCGGCGGCACCATGACGATGTCGCCGAAACCGCCTGGTGGCAGGTCAGGCTCCCGGCCTTCCTGCTGCGCCTTCCATCGCTCAGTCGCGCGTTCGAACAGCACGCGGCCGTCGACGTCATCGGCCAGGAACGCCGGTTCCTGCTGGGTGATCCAAGTGGTTTCAGCCACCATCGATACTTCGGCCAGAATCTGCGCACCGGAATTGCCACCGCCCATGATGGCCACCCGCATTCCGGCGAACGGCGCAGCGGTACTGTAGTGGGCAGAGTGCAGCTGGATCCCCGCAAAGGAGTCCAGCCCCTCGTACTCAGGCATGTAGGGTTTCCCCCATGTTCCGGTGGCGCTGATCACCGCCCGGGCCAACCATTGCCGACCGTCGCTGGCCTCCACCCGCAGCCGTCCGCCGGCGCGGCTGATTCGTTGCACGCGGATGGGGCGAATGATTGGAAGCGCATATTTCTGTTCATACTGCGCCAGGTAAGCGAGCACCTCCGCCCGCGCAGGGTAGGGGCCCTGGCTGGCGGGCATGGGCCACCCGGGAATCGAGCTCCAGCCCGCCGGGGAAAACAGATGCAACGAGTGCCAGGCATGCTGCCATGCCCCGCCGGGCGATGTTTCCGCATCGAGAATCACATAGGACAGCCCGCTGCGACGCAGGAAATAGCCGGCCGAAAGACCCGACTGCCCACCTCCGACTATCAGCACGTCGACGCTGTCCATCTGTGCTCCCTCGCGCCGCCGCACTCAGGCGGCGTTCTTACGCTGCTGTTGATCGGAAATTCTGAGTGCATCCAGATAGCGCTCCGCATCCAGCGCGGCCATGCAGCCGAAGCCGGCCGAGGTGATCGCCTGGCGGTAGTGCTGGTCGGCCACGTCGCCGGCGGCGAACACGCCTTCCACCGAGGTCTGGGTGGCGTTGCCGCCCAGGCCCGAACGGATGTCCAGGTAGCCGTTGTTCATGGTCAGCTGGCCGTCGAACAGGCTGGTGTTGGGGTGGTGGCCGATGGCCACGAAGAAGCCGTGCGCCTCCAGGTCGCGGGTGCTGCCGTCCAGGGTGGACTTCACGCGCACGCCGGTGACGCCGGCGTCGTTGCCCAGCACCTCGTCCACCTGGTGGTGCCAGACGGTCTCGATCTTGCCGGCGGCGACCTTGGCGAACAGCTTGTCCTGCATGATCTTTTCCGCCTTGAGCGTATCGCGGCGGTGGACCAGGTAGACCTTGCGGGCGATGTTGGACAGGTACAGCGCCTCTTCCACGGCGGTGTTGCCGCCGCCGACCACGACCACGTCCTGGTCGCGGTAGAAGAAGCCGTCACAGGTGGCGCAGGCCGACACGCCGCGGCCCTTGAAGGCCTCTTCGGTCGGAATGCCCAGGTACTTGGCGGTGGCGCCGGTGGCGATGATGAGCGCGTCGCAGGTGTACTCGGCGCTGTCGCCGATCAGCGTGAACGGGCGCTTGGAAAGGTCGGCGGTGTGGATGTGGTCGAAGATCACCTCGGTCTCGAAGCGCTCGGCATGGGCCTGCATGCGTGCCATCAGGTCCGGGCCCATCAGGCCGTGCGCGTCGCCCGGCCAGTTGTCCACCTCGGTGGTGGTCATCAGCTGGCCGCCCTGCTGCAGGCCGGTGATCACCACCGGGTTCAGGTTGGCGCGGGCGCCGTAGACCGCGGCCGTCCAGCCGGCCGGGCCGGAACCGAGGATCAACAGCGGGATGTGTTGGGTCTTGCTCATGACTCAATGACTCCGTGCGTCGGCAGGAAAGTAGCGCTTGCCCAGCCGCAGGGCGACATGGACCAACAGGATCAGCACCGGCACCTCCACCAGCGGTCCGATGACCGCAGCGAAGGCGACCGGCGAAGCCAGACCAAAGGCGGCGATGGCGACGGCGATGGCCAGCTCGAAATTGTTGCCAGCAGCAGTGAAGGCGATCGCGGTCGTGCGCGGATAGTCCTTGGCAATGAACTTGCCCATGAAGAAGCTCAGCACGAACTGAATGATGAAATAGAGCGTCAGCGGGATCGCGATGCGCACTGCGTCCATCGGGATGCGCAGCACATCGCCCCCCTTCAGGCTGAACATGGCAACGATCGTGAAGAGCAGCGCCGCCAGCGTGATCGGACTGATCGCCGGCAGGAACTTATCTTCATACCAACGCACGCCCTTGCGCGCCTTGAGCCAGCGGCTGGTGAGGAACCCTGCGAGGAAGGGGATGCCCAGATAAATCAGCACCGCCTCGGCAATGGTCCAGAAGCTGACGTCGATCACGCTGCCCTGCAGCCCGAACACCGGCGGCAGCCACGACAGGAAGAACCAGGCATAGACACTGAACAGCGCGATCTGGAAGATCGAGTTGAAGGCGACCAAGCCCGCCACATACTGCCCATCGCCACGGGCGAGTTGGTTCCAGACCAGCACCATGGCTATGCAGCGTGCCAGGCCGATCAGGATCAGGCCGGTCATATATTCGGGGTAGTCGCGCAGGAACAGCACCGCCAAGCCGAACATCAGGAACGGACCGATGATCCAGTTCTGCACCAGCGAGAGCATCAGCACGCGCTTGTCGGCGAACACCTTGGGCAGCTCTTCGTACTTCACCTTGGCCAGCGGCGGATACATCATCAGGATCAAGCCAATGGCGATCGGGATGTTGGTCGATCCAATCGACAGGCTGTGGAGCGCGCTGGGGACGCCTTCGAACATCGCGCCCAAGCCGACGCCGAGGGCCATCGCCAAGAAAATCCAGAGCGTAAGGTACCGGTCCAGGAAGGACAGGCGGGGGGAATCAGTAGTCATGGCAGGTCTCGGAAAAGCGGTTAGTCGATCTGCGCGATCGGGTCGAGGCGGGCCTTCAGCGCTGCGCGGTCGTCCCAGTCGCTGTCAGGAATCTCCAGGAAGGCCTGTAGGCGTCGCTTGATGGTCTGATGGGCACGGTCAAAGGCTTCTGCCTTCTGCGCATCCGAACCTTCCACGCCGGCCGGGTCGAACAGGCCCCAATGCACGCGAACGAAGTCACCAAACACCACCGGGCACGCCTCGGCGGCCGCGCTGTCACACACGGTGACGATCAGGTCCATGGCAGCGGCATCGACTTCGGCAAATTCGTCCCAGGACTTGCTACGCATGCCCTCGACCGGGAAGCCTTCGCGCTCCAGCTGGGCAATGGCAAAGGGATTGACGCGACCGGCCGGCTGGCTGCCCGCACTGAAGGAGAGATAGCGGCCTTCGCCCCATTTTTTAAGGGTCGATTCGGCAAGCACGCTGCGGGCGGAGTTGCCAGTACACAAGAACAGAACACGACGGGTCATTTGAGCGATCTCTATGACGGGGGAAGGTCAGCAGCCAGCAGGACGTTCGCAGGCTTGTTCGTCGGCGCAGCAGTTTTCGGTCAGGTAGGCCACCAGCGCGCTCATCGCCTCGAACTCGGCCCGGTAGCAGATGGTGCGACCGCGCTGCTCGGCGGTGATCAGGCCAGCGGCCAGCAACTCCTTCAGATGGAAAGAGAGGGTGGCACCGGGAAGGGAGAGGGACTGGGCGATGTCGCCGGCCAGCTTGCCGCCACTTCCGGCCTGGACCAGCAGGCGGAAGATGGAAAGCCGGGTGGCGTGACCCAGGGCGGCCAGGGCGTGAGTTGCGTTTTTATGTTCCATGCTTCTAGAATAGTCGAATCGAATAGGCAGGACAACCCCCATGCAACACCTTCCCAATGTCGTCCCGGGCGCCTTGAACCCTCCGGTGGCCGAAAAGCTGAGCGAGCCGAATGCCGCGCCGCACCGGCCCCGCATCCTGATCTTGTACGGTTCCCTGCGCCCGCAGTCGTTCAGCCGCAAGCTGGCTTTGGAGGCGCAGCGGTTGCTGGAACATCTGGGCGCAGAGACCCGAGTGTTTGATCCGCATGAGCTGCCGATGCTCGATTCGGTGCCGGCCACCCACCCCAAGGTGCAGGAGCTGCGCCAGGCTTCTTTGTGGTCTGAAGGGCACGTGTGGATCAGCCCGGAACGCCACGGCACTTTGACCGCCGTGTTTAAGAACCAGATTGACTGGCTACCGCTGGAAGAGGGGAGCGTGCGCCCGACCCAAGGTCGCACCCTGGCAGTGATGCAGGTCTGCGGTGGCTCGCAATCGTTCAACGTGGTCAACGCGCTGCGCGTGCTCGGCCGATGGATGCGGATGGTGACGATCCCCAACCAGTCGTCGGTCGCCAAAGCGTGGCAGGAGTTCGACGACGAAGGTCGAATGAAGCCTTCGGCGTATTACGATCGCGTGGTGGACGTGATGGAGGAACTGGTCAAGTTCACCCTGCTGGTGCGCGGGCGCAGTGACTACCTGGTCGACCGCTACAGCGAGCGCAAGGGCGCCGTTGAAGCGGCGGCGCTGGCGGCCGCTGCAGGCGTGGTCGAGACCATTTTGAATCAGGAGGAAAGTGCGTGAACGCTGTCATCTACCACAACCCCAAGTGCGGCACCTCGCGCAACACACTCGCGCTGATCCGCTTCGCCGGGATCGAACCGGAAGTGATCGACTACCTGGCCCACCCGCCCAGCCGCGCGCGCCTGGTCGACCTCATCACGGCCGCAGGGTTGAGCGTGCGTGATGCCATCCGGCAGAAGGGCACGCCGTATGACGAGCTGGCACTGGGCAATGCAGCACTGAGCGACGACGCGCTGCTTGATGCGATGCTGACGCACCCGATACTCATCAATCGTCCTTTGGTACAAACCGATAGGGGTACCCGTCTGTGTCGGCCATCAGAAGTGGTGCTGGACATCCTGCCGCCGCTGCCCGGACCGTTCCGAAAGGAAGATGGAGAGTGGGTGACCGGGCATACCGGAAGCTCGACGCCGTGATCCCATTGCTTGGCTGGGCTCGCTGCCGTTGAGAACCACAGGAGGTCATGCCCTATGTCGCCGCTCGATCCCGCAACAACCGAAAGCGCGTGGCGCGTCTTCCTGGTGTTCCTGCGACTGGGACTGACGTCGTTCGGCGGCCCGATTGCCCACCTGAGCTATTTCCGCCACGAGTTCGTCGAGCGTCGCCGTTGGCTGACGGACCGTAGCTATTCCGATCTGGTGGCCCTGTGCCAACTACTTCCGGGCCCGGCCAGCAGCCAGGTTGGAATGGCGCTTGGCCTGCGTCGAGCCGGCTGGCCTGGTCTGGTGGCCGCCTGGGCAGGCTTTACCCTGCCCTCGGCCGTGCTGATGATCCTGTTTGCCTTGGGCGTTGCCGGATACCAGGGAATCGTTGAATCCGGCTGGCTGCATGGCCTGAAGATCGTGGCAGTTGCCGTGGTGGCCCAAGCGGTATGGGGAATGGCCCGGTCCCTGTGCCCGGACCGTCTGCGCGCAGGGATGGCATTTGTTGCCGCTGTGTTGACCTTGGCCATGCCCTCGGTCGTCGGCCAGATCGTGGTGATCATCTTCAGCGGACTGCTCGGTCGCTGGATGCTGAAGATCGAACCAGTTTCCGGCCAATCAGACGGCGGCTATCCCGTCTCGCGAAGAACCGGCACGGTGGCACTGGTGCTACTGGTGCTGCCACTTGTTCTGCTGCCGGTGTGGGCCGCGGCGAGCGGATCCCCCCTGGCCATGCTGTTGGAGGGGGTCTACCGCGCCGGCGCCCTGGTCTTTGGCGGCGGCCACGTCGTGCTGCCATTGCTGCAGACCGCGGTTGTCCAGAGCGGCACCGTGAGCACGGCAGATCTGCTCGCCGGGTACGGTGCGGCGCAGGCGGTGCCGGGCCCTCTTTTCACATTCGCAGCGTACCTGGGGGCCATGGCCGCGGGTCCGTTGAGTGGCTGGGCGGGAGGTCTTACGCTGTTGGCGGTCATTTTCATGCCTGCCGTTCTCGTGCTCGTAGGAGTGCTGCCCTTCTGGGAGTCGCTAAGCCACCGCAAGGATCTGCAGGCTTCAATTGCAGGCGTCAACGCCGGGGTCGTCGGGATCCTGCTGGCAGCGTTGTACGACCCGGTGTGGACGAGTGCGATCCATGACCGATGGGATGTCACGATGGCGCTGGTTGCGTTCGGGCTACTGGTCGTCGCGCGTGCACCGCCGATCGTGGTGGTGTTGCTGGCTGCCATGGCGGGTTGGGCGATGGCGCGGTAGTCAGGGCATCTGCCAGAGCATATAAGCCGCCGTCATGAAAATGAGTAGCGCGAATGCAACATTCAACACTCCACGGTGCTCTGCCAACGCTGCTGATGCGCGCGCTCCGGCGATTCCGCCCGCACTTCCAGCAACGACGAATGCGGCAGCAAGTGGCCAGTTGACCAGGCCGGATTGAGCATAGTTGATGGCAGTCGTCAGACCGAAAGCGGAGACAGCTACGAGGGAGCTGCCTATTGCGGCCAGCATCGGCATGCCCGTGGCGGCCATCAGCCCAGGGACAACCAGGAAGCCGCCGCCAATACCGAAGAATCCGGAGAGTGCCCCGGAGAACGCCCCTAATCCGAGCAGTGCCGGCATGTTCCCTTTGCTGAGGCGGACGCTTGCATCACCTTCCGCATTGCGTTTGCGCAGCATAAGAATGCCTATCACGACCATCAGCAGGGCAAACATGAACAATAGTCGCTGCCCATCCACGGCCTTACCTAAGCTGGAGCCCAGATAGGCGCCAGCGATGCCTGCCAACGCGAAGACCGACGCGCACGGCCATCTCACGTTTCCCCGGCGGGCATGAACGAAAAGGTTGGAAAGTGCATTGGCAGCAACCGCCAATGCACTGGTACCGATGGCGACGTGTGGACTGTCGATGCCCACCAGGTAAAGCATGAGCGGGACAGCCAGAATAGAGCCGCCTCCGCCGACCAGCCCGAGTACGAAGCCCACCAGAATGCCGGAGAGTCCACCCAGCGCGAGCTGCAACAGGGAAAGGGTTTCCATGTCAGTTGGCCGTTAGGCAGCGGAAGAGGGGGCGCCTCGCAGGCGCGAAGCAAGAGAGGACAGGTCGTAACCAGCCTCACCGGCAATGGACAGCACCTGTTCGGGCGTAGCTCCGCCGTTACGAACCTGGGATAGGGCCCATAGCGACGTCGAGCGGGTGCCGGTCCTGCAGTAAGCGACGATGGGTGCAGGCAGTTGTTCCAGCAGCACGCCAAACTGCTGCACATGTCCATCGGTGATGCCGCCAGGCACGACGGGCAGATAGGCAAAGCCCAGGCCCGCCCTGGAGCAGGCCGCCTGCAGTGCAAGGTGATCGGGCTGGTCCGGCTGCTCGCCGTCGGGTCTATTACAGATGACACTCGAGATGCCCGCCTTTTTCAAGGCAGGTATGTCGGTGGGAACCAGTTGGTCGGTCACATGCAAGCTCGGCGCAAGTGAGTGCAGATTCATGGCGAATTCTCTGTTGAGCGGGGACGGTGGAGGAGCCAGTGGAGGAGCATGCCGACGACCATGGCGGCCGCGAAAACGAGTGCAAAGGGTTGACCCGTTGGCAACAGTGCAATGGCCGGGCCCGGGCATACGCCTGCCAGCCCCCACCCAACGCCAAACACTGCCGCGCCAATGACCAGGTTCCGGTCGATCTGACGCTGATTGGGAATGTGCAGCGCCGCAGCGAGCACAGGAGCATTGCGTGCGCGGACCCATCGATAGGCGATCGCTGACGGAATCAGCGCCCCGGCCATGACAAGTGCCAGTGATGGATCCCACCTGCCTGTGACGTCAAGAAAGGCGAGTACGCGCGTGGGATTGGCCATGTCCGAGACGACCAGGCCCAGGCCAAACAAGGCGCCACACAGAACTGCCGCCAGCCGGATCATGTTCCGCCTCCGATCATCATGCGGACAACCGCCACGGTCGCCATGCCCATGAGCATGAAAACGCCCGTGGCAACCATGGAGCGTGGTGACAGCCTGGCCAGGCCGCAAACGCCGTGACCGCTCGTGCAGCCAGATCCGAGGCGGGTTCCAAAGCCGACCAGCAGCCCGGCCAACACCAACAACGGCGTAGCGGAGATTGAAAGCGACGGCAGCGAAATGGGCTTGACCGCGAGCGCCAGCCCGGACGCCACCAGCAGCCCTGCCAGGAACAGGGCCGACAAGGAGCGGTCGCCAGCGGACGACAGGCCAAGAGTGTTTGCAAGCAAGCCGGAGACGCCGGCAATGCGACCGGTCAGCAGCAGAAATCCACCCGCTGCCGTACCGATCATCAGGCCGCCGATGACGGGCCAGTACCACGCCAAAGAGGGGAGGGTCATAGCAGGTCCACCGGCAGTTTGAGGTAGCGCACCCCGTTGTCATCCGGGTCGGGCAGATGGCCCGCGCGCATGTTGACCTGCACTGAGGGCAGGATCAGGCGCGGCATGGGGAGCGTCGCGTCGCGGCTCTCACGCATCTCCACGAACATGTCCTCCGTCACACCTTGATGCATATGGATATTCGCGGTTCGTTCCGCGCCCATGGTGGTTTCCCATGCGAACCGATCCCGGCCCGTGGCCTTGTAGTCGTGGCAGAGGAACACCCGGGCGTCATCCGGCAGGGCCAGTAGACGTTGGATGGAGCGATAGAGCTGGCGGGCCGAGCCACCGGGGAAGTCGCAGCGGGCCGTGCCGTAGTCCGGCATGAACAGAGTGTCGCCCGGAAAGACCGCATCCCCGATGACGTAGGCCATGCACGCAGGGGTGTGGCCTGGCACGTGCAAGGCAGTTGCCTGGAGATTCCCAACGGTGAACTCCGCGCCATCGGCAAACAGATGGTCGAATTGGCTCCCGTCGCGCTTGAACTCCTTGCCAGCGTTGAAAACCTTGCCGAAGGTGTCCTGCACGCCGGTGATGTGCTCGCCAATGGCAAGCGTTCCGCCGACCCGCCGCTGCAACCACGGTGCAGCGGAAAGGTGATCGGCGTGGGCATGCGTTTCCAGCAGCCACTGAACCTGCAGCCCTTCGTCATGAATGTACTGGACCAGCGCCGCGGCGGAGTCGGTCGAGGTGCGTCCAGAGGGCATATCGAAATCAAGAACGCTGTCGATGATGGCGCACGCCGAAGACCGGGGGTCGCGTACCACGTGGCTGGCCGTAAAGGTGGCGGGGTCGAAGAACGTCTTCACGCAAGGCGAAGGCGTGTGGCCACCTCGCGCTTCACGCACGATGTATTGAGCTCTCTCCAATGAAGAATCGACGACGACAGGCCTGTTCACGACTCGCTCCCGGTGGTTGTATGATGGATATTAATACATACTTACGTAAACTATGTAAGTGCCGCTTCGTGTCCTTTGTCCGGTTCAGCTGGCGTGCGGATTAACAGGTACGCTCTAGCTCTCCTTTCTGGTGAACCGCTCTTGACCAACCGCCTCACCGCCAACAACCTGGCCGACATGAAGGAACGGGCGCCTGAAGTGGCCGAGTTGCTGCGCTTCATGGCCACGCCGTCGCGTCTGCTGTTGCTTTGTCAGCTGTCCCAAGGGGAGTCGACCGTCGGCGCCCTCGAGGAGGCCACCGGCATCCGACAGCCGGCCCTTTCCCAGCAGCTCGCCGAACTGCGTCAACGGCATCTGGTGACGACCCGGCGAGAGTCACGTTCAGTCTTCTATCGCATCAATGACAGCCGCGTTGAGGCGATGCTGGTTGCCATGCACAGGATCTTCTGCGTGGATCAGTCCGACGACCGGGAGTGAGCAGACGTGGCGTGCCGTACGCTGGCACCCACCGCGCTGATGATCGCTCCAGCCGACGCCAACAGCACATCCTTGTGCGCATCCCACACGTCGCCCTGGATGCCGAGATAAGCCATTCCAAGGTCCTGGTCGACCACCAGAACCGCGCCCCATTCGATCAGTTCATAGGCAGCGGACGTGGCGACGATGAACTGAGTGGCAATCAGGGTCAGCGTCAGCTCGCTGGCCACAGCACGCCTTGCGTAGAGCTCTCTCGCCGCGGGAAAGACCAATACGCCGTAGGCGAGGTGAACGAGTCTGTCGAAATGGTTGCGATCCCAGCCGAACAGGTCGGTGATCCTGTAGCCCGCAAGTTTCTGCGCCCAAGCGTCGTAAGGGACTTCCGAGTACGTAAAATGAGCGCCCACGGCATGCAGGCACAGAAAAAGCAGAAGCGAGACATTGGTTGCGGGCCGGAACGGGCGCTTCCACTGCTGGAAGACAACGTAGGGAATGGCGATGAATACCAGCAGATTCTCCAGCAACCAGTCGCGCCGGTGGTAGGGTTCGACTGCGGCAAGCAGCCAGCACCCTATGTAGATTCCAAGGCAGAACAGCGCGAAGCGCCAGGAGTCCGACTGCGTGCTCCCCAATCTGCCTTTCGCCGCTGCCGAGGCACGATCCTGGCGTTGGGGGTACTCAATGGGCATAAAGGACCGGAATGGTCGCCCCCTGCAATAGCTCCATCGTCATCCCTCCGATGGTCCGCTCGCGCAGGCGGGAGTGTCCGTATCCGCCAACCACGATCAACGTCGCCTTGGTCGCGCGGGCGTGATCGAGCAGGACCTCGCTGGAACGGCGGTGTCTGGCAAGCAGCCGGGTGGCCGATGCGGCGATGCCCCAGCTCCGGAGGTGTTCAATGAGGGAAGCTGTGACAGTGCCAGCAGCACCCTCCATCTCGTCCGAATGGCTGCATATCTCCACCAGAAGGACAGTCTGCACCTGCTGTAGCAATGGGATCGCGCTGTGCAGGGCGCGGCATGCGTTTGGGGTGTCTTTCCAACCCACAATCGCACACGAGTGGTCGCTTGCCCGCCAATGCGGCGGCACCACCACAACGGGCCTTCCCGCGTCAAAAAGCAGCGCATTGAACAGGGCCACGCCCGCTGGGTCGGCCTTGGCGAATCCTGACCAGCCCCCGACAATGGCCAGATCCGCAGAGAAGGCCAGTCGAGCGGCGAGCTCTGCAGGAGATTCAATGCCCGCTTCGTGAACTTCTACGGAAACACCAGGGTGCTCTGCGATTCTGGCCCTGATCCTTGAGGCTCTTTCCGAGGCCTCCCGCCGACATGCGTCCTGGGCAGCCAGGAACGATGCGCGGGGCGTCGGATCAGCAGTCCCGATCGCCGGCGGAGGCAGGTCGACCGTTTCGATGATGCGCACCCGCGCGTCCTGCGACCTGCCGATCTCGACGGCGAAGCGGATGGCCGCGTCATCTGCTGATGAGTCTGACAAAGGCACAAGAATATCCTTCAACATGGCTCTGGCATCCTGGTGCGTCAACGTGACAGGAACAGGGGCGTGAGGGTGCGCTCGAAGAGCTCCCTCGTCGTTCCCCCCAGCAGCCATTCGCGCGCGCGCGAATGGCCATAGGCGCCGCAGACGAGTAGATCCGCCTGGCTATCAAATGCGTGGCCCAGTAGCGCTTCAGCCACGCTCCCCCCATCTGACGACACGGGAGTAAATATCGCTTCTCGCCCCTGCCGCATCAGACTGTTGATGAACGCCTGAGCATGTTCATTGACCCGGTCACTTCCGTCCACGGTGGTAACCACAAGGGCACACGCGAAATCCAATCTCAGGAAATCATGTGCCGCGCGAGCGGATTCGGGGGTTGCACTCCAGCCGATGACGGCCCGCTTGAAGATTCCGTCGAAACGGGTTCTCCCTGGCAATGCCAGGATGGGGCGTCCGGATCGGCTAACCAGTGAAGAGAACTGAGCATGTTGCAGCCTGCGCTCGGCGTGGTCATGTCCGGCGCACGCCATTATCACCTGGTCGAAACCCTGTGCGCGCAGGGCAATCGCGTCCACAGGACGTTCCGCGCGCCCGTCCTCGATCTGGATGTCATGCGGAACGCTCCACTGCGCAACCCGGCGCAAGAGCGTGGCGACTCTGGGCGGGACTTCGGCGCGTGCAACGTCGGGCAAGGGAGATTCCACTGGCTGCACCAGCGTGATGTGCCCGCCACGGGCGCCGACAAGCGCTGCTGCCAGCTGCATGGCAGAAGCATCAGCGGGCGTATCCGTCAAAGGGACAAGAATATCCATCTTGGCTGTTGGACACAGAGGCCGGCGTTGCCCCGCATTCTCCGCCAGTCCTGCACGGAGATATTGACGTGGGTCAAGGTGTTGACGATCACCCGCTACGCCCGGCGGCCACAGCGAACGTTCCGACGATCAGGCTGGTCCCGATCAACAACGGAGCAGAGAAGCGCCATCCGCCCCTTGCCGCGGCGATCAAGCATTTCAGCAATGAGTTGGTCGCGAGTGCGATGGTGATCGCCTGTATCGCGATACCGTTGCTGATCCGCTCCGCACCAACCATCTGGGCGGCAGAGGCGGTGGCGGCATGTACGTCGGCAATGCCGGAGATGCCCAGAGTCCAGGGCAGGCTCTCGTCACCCAGCCAGTCTCGCAGCAGACTTGCTGCCAGAAGCAGAATGACGATCAGCCCAACAAAAACCACGATCGCCAACGGTTTGAATGGCCGCACGATGGCCAGCCCGGACACCGCTGAGGTACTGAGCAAGGACCGCCATCCGAATGCCAATGCTATCCCCATGGCCACGATTGCCGAGCAGACCAGCGGGACCATGCTGTAGGCGAGTAATGCAGGTGCCAGCGTGCCCATTACCAGGCCCAACTGCAGAATCATGGCCACGTTGGAAAGCAAGGCTGCTCCTGCGAATGCAGGCGCCAGCCGGGGCGACGACCGCGCCCCGTCCGCCATTGCCGCGATGGTGGCGGTACTGGAGACAAACCCACCGGCGAAGCCGGTCAAGGCCAAGGCCGACCGGGGCCCCAGATGGCGTAGCGCCAGGTGCGCTCCGACGCTGACTGCCATCAGCGCCACGATGAGTGTGCCGAGCCGACTCGGGTTGATGACTTCCCAAGGGTCGACGGTGCGGTCTGGAAGCAAGGGAAGAATCAGAAAGCCAGCAACCAGCACCGTTGCGACGTCCCGAAGCTCACGGCTGGAAACCTTCGCATTCACCTTCCGTATCAGGGCAGGGCCCCCAACCAGTATCACCAGGATGGCACTGCCGGCGAGGATCGCCGTTGCAGGTGCGCTTACCGCAATGGCGCCTACCAGATACAGGGCAGGCAGCACAATCAGACTGGCCGCGGCTGCCTGGGAGTGTCGTGGGCGAGGGCAGACTGCCAGGCCCAGCAGCACTGCGCCAGCTACCAGCGCCGCGCCTCCCAGCAGCGCTCCCAACCCGCCTGAGATCGCGACCAGCGCAAGCACAACACTGCCCCCAAAGCGCGTGTGGGCCGCCGCCATCCTCCCGCCTGCTCGCTGCCAGGCCAGTCCAACAAGGGCGCCCACGACAGAGGCGGTAATCAGCCCCGCGGCGGTGCCTGCCGGATCCTGGACGATGCTCAGCATTTTTGGTTGCCCACTGGAATCGGTCAATGGCGATTCTGCTCGGGCATTTGTCCAGAACGAATCCCGGGATGACTTGATCCAAGTCAACGATCCAGGGGAACTTTCGTTGACTTCGATCAAGTTCATTCGTCGCGCGGGGCTCAAGCTAACGACTCCTTCACCCCGGGGAGACCGATCATGTACTGCGACATTCTGCTGCCCTTCGTCTTGGGGCGCCTGCACGAGCAGGCGTTGGGTCTGGCCACGGCGCTTTCGCGTGAGCAGGGGAGCCGTCTGGTAGCTCTGGCTGGGGCCAGTGTAGTTGTGCCGGTAGCGACGGGTTGGATGTACTACCCTGCCGTCTACACCGCTCTGCACGAGCCGGCCAAGGAAACGGTCAGGATGCTTGCCACGTCGCTGGAGGAGCGGCTGGCGGGCGCAGGGGTAGATTGGCTCGTGTCCGCGAACGAGAGGGTGTGGGAGGGGCCTGTGGATCAGGTGATGCCTCAGTCACGATGCGTTGACCTGACCATCTTGGGGTTGCATCGCGATGACCCCGGCATTGAGGACACGCTTGTCTCCTCGTTGCTGGTGGAATCGGGCGTGCCGCTGCTGCTCGTGCCACCGGAAGCACGCGATGCGGTGCCGCGTGACGTTGTAATTGCATGGAAAAGCACGAGGGAATCCATTCGCGCGGTCCATGATGCCTTGCCGTTGCTTGTCGCTGCACAGCGTGTACACCTGTTGTCTATCGATGCCGGTCCCGGCGAACCCAGCAGGGAGAAAGACGCGACTCTGCGCCTGGTGACTCATCTACAGCGCCACGGCGTCTCAGCCTCGCCTGTGCACCGCGGCTATGAGGAAGGTGGAGCAGGACCGGCCATACTGAACTTCGTGAAGGAGAGCGGCGCCGATTGCATTGTCGCCGGCGGCTACGGCAGATCCCGTGCCTCGGAATTCCTGTTTGGCGGCGTTACCCGCACACTGATCCGGCACAGTCCGATACCAGTATTTCTCGCCCACTGAGATCGGCGTGAAGCCCGCTGGCCACCCAGTTCTCCCGTACCGGGCATCGGCTGCCGAGCAACGCCGGCTTGGCCTGCCGCACGGCTGATCCAACGCCCTCCCAGGTGATCCATGTACGTGAACAATCCGCCTCACGATGCAACCCGCCTCAGTGTCTCGTTCCTGGGCGGCACGGATACTGTCACCGGCTCACGCTACCTGATAGAGGCCGGTGGCGCCCGCGTCATGGTGGATTGCGGGCTCTTCCAGGGATACAAACCGCTGCGATTGCGGAACTGGCTACCGTTTCCGGTGGATCCCGCATCCATTGATGCGGTGGTGCTCACCCACGCGCACCTGGATCACAGCGGATATCTGCCACGACTGATGAAGCAGGGATTCCATGGATCCGTGTGGTGCACACCGGCCACCCGGGATCTATGCAGGATACTTCTCCCCGACGCCGCGCGCCTGCTGGAGGAGGAGGCGCGCCACGCCAATCAGCGTGGCAGCTCGAAACACCATCCGGCCGAGCCGCTCTACACCGAGGAGGATGCGCAACGGTGCCTGGATCTAATGCGCGTCGTCTACTTTTCCGATCCCTTTGAACCGGTGCCTGGCGTAACGGCTACGTTTCGCAAACAGGGACACATCCTTGGCGCCGCATCGGTATCGCTGATCCATCGGGGCAGGCGCATCACGTTCAGTGGTGATGTCGGTCGTTCGAACGATCCGGTGATGCGCCCTCCCTGGGCGCTGCCGGCATCGGATTGGGTCGTGGTCGAATCGACATACGGCAATCGGCGCCATCCGACGACGTCTTTGACGGACCTGCTTATCGAGCCGATCCGGCGCACCCTCGGGCGGGGTGGAGTGGTGATGATACCGGCGTTCGCGGTGGGGCGCGCCCAGCTCTTGTTGCACGTGATCGCCACCCTGCAGGCGGAAGGGCGGATTCCGCGCGCCCCGATCTACTTGAACAGCCCCATGGCAAAGGACGTCACCTTGCTCTATGGGAAATACAGAAACGAACATCTGCTGGATGACGCCGCACTGGAGCGGTTGCACGCGGCAACCCGGCTCGTCAATAGCATCGAGGAATCCAAGGCTCTCAACCTTCGGCAAGGCCCTATGATCATCGTCGCGGGTAGTGGAATGCTGACCGGGGGACGCATTCTTCATCATCTCATCGCCTTTGGCCCGGATTGTCGCAACATGATCCTTTTGCCAGGCTTCCAGGCAGGGGGAACGCGCGGGGCGGCATTGGTGCGCGGTGACAAGTTACTGCGAATCTATGGTCAGGACGTGCCGATACGTGCCGAGGTGGTACAGGTGGAAGCAGCTTCTGCCCACGCCGACGCCGATGAACTTCTAAGCTGGCTGCGCACGGCACAGACGACTCCGCGGCGGGTTTTCATCACACACGGAGAGCCAGACGCTGCCGACGCTCAGAGGTTAGCCATTGAGCGGCAGCTGCATTGGTCTGCATGCATCCCCGAGTACTTACAGCACATTGATCTCGACCCGGGCTGAGTAAGGTCCGGCATGGCTGCAGACGCCGTAGTTCGTTGGCGCCCGTCGGCATGGGCGGAGAGTGCGAATCTTCTGAAAAACGGGATACTTTCGTGACACACCTTGTTTTCCGCGATTGGGTTGAAGCAGCTCTCGGGCTCGCAGACGCGTTGAGTGCGTACAAGCGAACCCGAGCATCGCTACTTGCTGTTTCGTGTACCGTGCTGCCCATGGGACGCCTCATCGCAGATTCGCTTGGGGCGCAGCTTAGGCTCGCGGTAATAGCTGACGTGCGTGCGGCAAAGCGTGGCCTTTGTGTATGCCGGCGCGTGCGCGTTGCCGGGTCATCAGCTCTATGCGCCTGCCAGCGCAGACGCATAGAGCCAGGGGCTGCGATCACATCTTCTTTAACGGCACCGCGGTGGGCGGCGGCGGTACCGGGCCCGGGTCGTTGAAACACAGCATGATCTGATCGATGCCGAATTGATCGGCCAGGACCTGGGCAATCACAGCATGCACCAGGTCCAGGTCGACCGAGGGCGCAGCGACGGTGATGGTGGCCGCGATCGCACGGCCATGCTCACCGGCGACCAGGCGCAGGTCGTCCACCGCTTTCACGCCCGGGTCGGTAAACATCGCCGCACGGACCTGTTCCAGGTTGAGCTCGTTCATGGGGACTCCAAAGCAGTGCTACCGGCGCGGGGAGCTCGGTCGCGATGCAGCCAACGATAGAGCACCGGCAGCACCAACAAGGTCAATGCGGTGGATGAGACGATGCCGCCGATGACGACAGTGGCCAGCGGCCGCTGCACTTCCGAGCCAGCACCGACATTCAAGGCCATGGGTAGGAAGCCCAGCGAGGCTACCAGGGCGGTCATCAACACCGGTCGCAGGCGTCCAAGGGCGCCGTCGCGCACAGCGTCGTCTAGCGGATCGCCCTGTTCGCGCAGACGGCGGATGAAGGCGATCATGACCAGCCCGTTGAGTACGGCCACGCCCGACAGCGCGATGAAGCCCACGCCGGCAGAGATCGACAACGGAATCCCGCGCAGAGCCAGTGCCAGCACACCGCCGGTCAGCGCCAGCGGCACGCCACTGAACACAATGGCCGCATCCTTGGCCGAGCCGAAGGCCATGAATAGCAGAGCGAAGATCAACGCCAGTGTCACCGGAACGACCACGCCCAGGCGTTGGGTGGCCGAGATCAGCTGCTCGAAGGTGCCGCCGTAATCGATCCAGTAGCCCTCTGGAAGCGCGACATCCTGGCCGATGCGTGTGCGCAACTCGCCGACGAACCCGCCCAGATCGCGCTCGCGCACGTTGGCGGTGATCACCACGCGGCGCTTGCCGTTCTCGCGGTTGATCTGATTGGGCCCGCGCTCTACCTGGATCTTCGCCACTTCCCGCAGCGGCACCGTGCGAGGCCCCCCATTGGCGCCGGCGGCCAGACGGCTGGACTCATCGACACTGGTGCTTGCCGGCAGCGGAATGGGCAGATCTGCCAGCACAGCGGGGTCTTGGCGCTGCGCTTCGGGCAGGCGCACGACCAGGTCGAAGCGGCGGTCGCCCTCGATCAACTGGCCGGCAACACTGCCCCCAATGGCGGTGGCCACCGTTTCCTGCACATCGCCCGGGTTCAGGCCATACCGTGCCAATGCCGCCGGATCTGGCGTGATGGTCAGCAGCGGCAGGCCGGAGACCTGCTCGGCCTTGACGTCTTCGGCGCCGGGGACGCTACGCATGACCCGCTCGACCCGGCTGGCCAGGCGCGTCAACTGGTCAAGGTTGTCGCCGTAGACCTTGACCGCCACGTCCGAACGGACGCCGGAGATCAACTCGTTGGTGCGCATCTGGATGGGCTGGGTGAACTCGTAGTTGCTGCCCGGGATTTCCTTGGCCGCCGCCTCCAGCTCTTCCACCAGCTCGGCCTTGGGCTTGCGCGGGTCGGGCCACTGGTCGCGGGGCTTGAGCATCAGGAAGGTGTCGGCCATCGACGGCGGCATAGGATCGGTGGCCACCTCGGCGGTGCCGATCTTGGAGAAGATGTTGGCCACCTCCGGGAACTGGGCCAGGCGCTTCTCCAGCGTTTCCTGCATGGCCACCGACTGCTCCAAGCTGGTGCCGGGAATACGCATGGGCTGCAAGGTGATGTCGCCCTCATCCAGGCTCGGCACGAACTCCGAACCCAAGCGGGTGGCCAGCACGCCACAGCCCACCACCAGCACGGCCGCGCCGGCCAGCACCACCACGCGCCGACGCAGGGCCCAATCCAGCAGCGGCGTATAACGGGCGCGCGACCAGCGCATCAGGCGGTTGTCGTGCTCAGCCACACGGCCGCGCAGGAAGCTGGCGATCGCTGCCGGCACAAAGGTCAGCGACAACACCATGGCACCGGTCAGGGCCAGCACCACCGTGATCGCCATCGGGTGGAACATTTTTCCTTCCACCCCGGACAGCGCGAAGATCGGCAGGTAGACCGCGGCGATGATGCCCAGGCCAAACAGGCTGGGACGGATCACCTCGGCGGTGGCCGAGGCGGTCAGGTCATAGCGCTCTTCATCATTGAGCTGGCGGCCCAGCGCGTGCTGCGCCTCCCCGAACCGGCGTAGGCAGTTCTCGATGATGATCACCGCACCGTCCACGATCAGGCCGAAGTCCAGCGCGCCCAGGCTCATCAGGTTGCCCGACACGCCGCCACGCACCATGCCGATGATGGTGAACAGCATCGCCAGCGGAATCACCGCCGCAGTGATCAACGAGGCGCGCACATTGCCCAGCAGCAGGAACAGCACCACCACCACCAGCAGCGCGCCCTCGATCAGGTTCTTGGACACCGTGCCGATGGTGCGGTCCACCAGCGCCGTGCGGTCATAGACGGCCTTGGCATGGACGCCGGCAGGCAAGCTGGCGTTGGCAGCGTCCAGCTTGGCCGCGGCCGCCTGGGAGACTTCCCGGCTGTTGGCGCCAAACAGCATGAAGGCGGTACCGACCACGACCTCGTGGCCATTCTGGGTGGCCGCGCCCGTGCGCAGCTCCTTGCCTTCGCCCACGCTAGCGACGTCGCGCACCCGGATGGGCACACCATCGCGGCGATCCAGCACGATGTTGCCGATCGCATCCAGATTCGCCAGCTGGCCAGGCACGCGCACCAGGAACTGCTGTCCATTGCGCTCGATGTAGCCGGCACCGATGTTCTGGTTGTTGCGCATGACCGCGGCGACCACGTCGTTCAACGTAAAGCCCAGCGCCACCAACTGGGCCGGATCCGGGGTGATGTGGATCTGCCGCTCGAAGCCGCCGATGGTGTTGACCTCGGTGACGCCGGGCGTGGTGCGCAGCTGCGGCCGGATCACCCAGTCCTGCAGGGTGCGCAGGTCCGTGGCGGTGTACGGGGTGCCGTCGGGCTTGCGAGCGTTGGGCTCGGCCTCCACGGTGTACATGAAGATCTCGCCCAACCCGGTGGAGATCGGCCCCATTTCCGGGTCCAATCCGTCGGGCAGCTGGGAAGCGATCTGCTGCAGGCGCTCGGCGACCTGCTGGCGGGCAAAGTACAGGTCGGTGCCGTCCTTGAACACCACGGTGACCTGTGAGAGCCCATACCGCGACAGCGAGCGGCTGTAGTCCAGCTTGGGCAGGCCGGCCATGGCCGTTTCAATGGCAAAGGTCACTCGTTGCTCAGCCTCCAGCGGCGAGTAACCCGGGGCCTGGGTGTTGATCTGGACCTGGACGTTGGTGATGTCCGGCGTGGCGTCGATGGAAAGGTGACGGTAGCTCCACACGCCCAGCGCAACCAGCGCAGCGGTGAGCACCAGCGTCAGCCAGCGATGGCGGATGGACAGCCCAATGAGGCGTTCGAGCATGGCGGGCCTCATTCCTCTTCCACGGTGGACTTTTCGATGTCGGCCTTGATCAGGAAGCTCTGGGCCACCACCACCTGTTCACCGGCCTTGAGGCCTTCCAGCACTTCGGCGCGTTCGGCGTCGCGGCGCCCCAGTTTCACCGGCCGGGTGTGGTAGGTCTCGCCCTGCTGCACGTAGACCACGTCCTGGTCTTCAGCGGTCTGCAGCGCCGTGATCGGCACCACCAGCGCGGCCGATTGACGATCCACGGTGACCCGCGCCTTGACCGCCGACCCCGGCCGCCACAGGCCATCGGTGTTGGCCACCGTGGCGCGCGCAATGGTGCTTTGGCTGGCGGTTGCGGTGCCGGGGAGGACGCGCTCCAAGGTGGTCTGTGCAGTGACGCCGTCGCTTAAGCGGGTGACCGCTACCGGCACGCCAGCACCGATGTGCTGAGCGTCGGCGCCGAAGATGTGCAGGTCCACCCACAGCGTGGAAAGGTCGGCGACCTCAAACAGCGGCGCGCCCTCAGCGGCCGCCATGCCCACAGCGGCCGTACGCGCCATCACCACGCCACTGATCGGCGCGGTGACGGTATAGGTGGTCAGGCTCAGGTTGCTCTCTACCGTGGCCAGTGCCTGGCCGGCCCGGACCTGATCACCCACGCCGGCTCGCACGGAGCGGACCGGTCCGGGGAAGCGTGCCGTGACCTGCGCGATGCGACCGTCAATCGGGGTCAACAGCCCTTGCACCTCATGCTCATCGGCAATCTCACCGGGGCCTGCCGGTGCGACCTGGATACCCGCCGCCTGCGCCGCCTTGGTGGCAATCTTGGTTTCCAGCGGCGCTTCCTCGTGCTCGCCGTGCTCTTCGCCCTCAGCGGCGGCGGCGCCCTCGGAGGCTTCGTTGGGGGCGGACGCATTGCAGGCTGTTAGCAACAGGGCCATGCCCAGTGCGGTCCAGGAAAAGCGATTCATGGGGTCTCTCCGGTGGAAGCGGCCGCCGCCGGCGTTACAAGCGCCTGTCCGGTCAGTCGTTGAATTTCGATCAGGGCGCGCTGCGCATCGAGCGCCACGTCCAGCTGCTGCTGGGCCATGGCCGTGCGTTCGGACTGCAGCTGTGCCCATTCCAGGTAGCTGATCGCGCCGGCGCGATAGGCGCGCTCGGCGGCCTGCTCAGCCCGGGCCAGCTTCGGCAGCACGTCGCCTTGCAGCCGTGCCACCTCCGCCTGCGCCACGGTGTAGCGGCCATGGGCCTCGACCAAGGTGGAATACAGCGACAGGCCCTTGGCCTCGCGCTCGATCGTCAGGACCTCCAGCTCGGCCTCGCCGGCGCGAATCTCCGGCTGTGCGCGGCTGCGGCTGCCCAGCGGCATGGACAGGCTGGCCACCAGCGCGGTGTCGTCGGTCTCCTGCAGGCGGCGCACACCGAGCTGCCAGGACAGGTCCGGCGAGGCCGCCGAACGCGCCAGCTGCAGTCGTGCCTGCGCGATCCGGCGGGCATCGACAAACTGCGCCAACTCGGGAGTGCGCTCCAATTCCTCGGCCAGCGACTGCATGGACGCGATCGCCGGCAGGGCCATGGGATCGGCCGCGGCCACCTCGAAGCTCGGAGCACGTTCGCCCCAGAGGGCAGCAAGGTGCTGTCGGGCGGCAATGCGCTGCTGCTCGGCCCGATCACGGGTCAATTCTGCTCGCGCCAGTGCTGCTTGTGCGGTGAGCACCACCGATTCGGGCGACGCGCCAGCCTGCAGGCGCTGCCGGGCAGCGGCGACGGTCCGCTGGCGCTGGCCGACATCCATGTTCGCCAGGCTACGTTGCCGGTCGGCACCGACAACGGCCAAATAGCGCTGCGCCGTCTCGGCGAGCAGGTCCAGCCGCCCGGTCTCGCGCTGCACGGCCAGTGCATCAATCCGGCTTTGGGCCAAGGTGCGGCGGGCGTCGAGCTTGCCGCCGCGTTCCAGAACCGAGCTCAGGCTCAAGGTCAACTCCGCGCTGTCCAGGCCACGGGCCGCGCCCGTGCCCAGCGCATTTTCAACCTCCGCCCCCAACGTCCACGGTGGCCGCTGCACGGCCTGGTCGCGCTCGGCAGCGAGCACCGTGGCCCGCGCATCGACCAGGCGCAGCTCGGGGTGGGTTTGGGCCACGCGTGCAAACGCGTCGTCCAAGGTCATCAGCTCTTCTGCTGTCGCCGGCGTTGCCGCCGCGCTCAACAGTAGCCACGCGGCCAGGGCCGCCAATCGCACATGCATGAAGTACTCCAGAATTTTCGATAGCCAACAGGGATCCGGCGCACGCCGGCGCGCATCACCCTGCGATCGGCGGCCGGAACGGCGCGAGCAGGTGCTCATGCCGATATCTGTCCGCATGGGCTGTCGCCGACGGCCAATGCCGGCCGATATGAGCAATGGCCAACACTATTTCTGGAGCCGGCGCGGCCTGGCTACAGCACAGCACCAGCTGCTGTAGCCGGTGCAGCGCGGCGTCTACGCCACGCTCGGAAGCTGGTGATGCCACTGCCGGGTCATGGTCGGCCGCGGCCAGATGGGTTTGAGCATGGAGCTCGCCAACCACTGCCAGCACCGGCTGCGTCACAAGGCCCACGGCCAAGTGCGCCAGCAGCAGCCAGCGCAGGCCACAGCTCAGCCGGCCAAGCGCTGTCATGCAGGCGTTTTGCGCGCGTCGGCACGCGCCCGGCGAGCATCACCCAAGATCTCGAAAGCCTCCTTGATCACATACAGGCCGATCAGGGCGCCGATCACGAAATCCGGGTAGGGGCTGGCCAGCCACCACACCAACAGGCCGGCCAGAATCACCCCAACGTTGGCCACCACATCGGCGCGGGTAAACAGCCAGGTCGCTCGCAGATGCACTTCGCCAGACTTCAAGGGGGCGAGCATACGGAGCACCTTCAGGTTCACGGCCAGCGAGACCAGAGCGGTACCGATCATCCAACCGCTGACCGGCTCGGCGCCGTACATCACCCGGCGGCCGACTTCGACCAGCACGCCTACGCCCAGCACCAGCAGCACGCTGCCACTGACCCACGCGGCGTTGGCCTTGAAGCGCGCCGTGCGCCCGATAGCGACCAGGCCAATGGCATAGGCGGTGGCGTCAGACAGCATGTCCAGCGCGTCAGCCAGCAGCCCGGTGGAATGGGCAATCCAGCCGGCAATGCCGCCGATCACGGCCATCGCTGCATTCAGGACCAAGGCGATCCAGAGGATGCGTCGCTCCTCCTTGTTCTTGGCTTCGTGGTGGCACCCGCAATCACTCATGTCTTGGTCCTCTGCTGTGTTGTTTCATTACTTGTTTGCGCCTGGCTGTCTACGCACACCGGAACGGGCATTGGCGAGGAACCCCACGATGGCGGCGGTGCCTACCAATACCTGCGCCAGCAGCGACTGCCAGGTGGGATACAGGCCGATCCACTCGATGCGCGGCAACGCGAGCGGTGTTTGAGAGATCCAGCCCGCTTCCTGCAACGCGGCCACGCCTTTACCGATCAGGATGACCGCCATCACCGCGATGAGAATCGAGCTGATCGAAAAGAACCGGCCAATCGGCAGTCGCCTGCTCATGCGCAGCATCCAGTACGCCACCGCAGCCAACACCGCGATTCCCGCCACCAGGCCTGCGAGGATGGCGGTGGACGCCTGATCGCTCCACATCGCGATGTAGAACAAGATCGTCTCAAACACCTCGCGGTACACCGCGACAAAGGCCAGCATGAACAGGAAAACAGCCGAGCGCCGTGTCAGCGCAGTCGTCAGCTTGGCGTGCAGGTACTCCTGCCACCGCCCTGCAAGGCTCTTTTGGTGCATCCAGATGCCTACGCTGAGCAGGACAGCGGCAGCGAACAAGGCCGAGACGCCCTCAGTGACTTCCCGGTTCGCACCGCTGATATCAACAAAGTAAGTGGCCACTGCCCAGGTAGCTGCGCCTGCCAACAACGCGCAGATCCAACCCGCATGCACATACGGCAACACATCAGACCGCTCGGCTTTACGCAAGAACGCCACGATACCAATCACGATCAGCAGCGCTTCCAGTCCTTCGCGTACCAAGATGGTAAAGCTGCCTAGAAACGCGGTGCTGGCGCCTATTCGGGTGTCCTGCAGCGCCACGTCCGCGCGATCAAACAGCTGGGCAATTTGCGCTGCCTGCCCGGCAACGTCAGCCGCGGGCGCATGCTGATCCAGCTGCGCGCGGTAGCCTGCCATGGCCGTCTCGATCTCTCGCAGCAATGACGGATTGCGCGTGGCCAGCGTGGGTTCAAGCGGCTCTACACCATCCAGATAGGACGAGAGCGCAAGCTTTTTGGCTTGAGCCAGGTCCTCATCAGCGTAAGCGCGCTGGCTGGCGGCCAGTCGCTGCCGCGCCACCGCAAAGCGATCGGCTCCTGGTACCGCTTCGTTTACTGCCTGTGGCTGCGAACGCAGGTAGGCGATGATCGCGTTTGCCTGATCGGCGGGCATCGTGGTGGCAAGATCGGCCTCTCGCGTGCGTGTCAGCGCTTCGAGCGAGGGAATGTGCGTATGGGCCTCGGCACTGGTGCGCCATAACGCCTCACCTTGAGCCTTGGCTTGCGAGGAGTACCCCAAGCTGCCCACATAGAATGCCAACGCCCAGCGATCACTTTCTGACAGCCCAGAGAAGCTGACCATGCCGGTACCCGGCACACCCTGGGAAATGACCTCGTACAACGACAGCGGCGTTCGCTGCGCGGCGCGAGTGGCATCGGTGAACGCGATCGGCGGCGGACTTAACGCTTGCGCGGCGGGGCCATCACCGTGACCTGTGGGGCCGTGACAGGCCGCGCACTGCTGGCTGTAGATGGACGCGGCCTGGGAGGTCTTCGGCGCGCTCGCCGGAACAGCGCCGATCGGGTAGCGGGCCAACAGCGTCGTGCCGAGCCCGCGCGCCAACGTTGCCACTTGCGCCGGGTCGGCCTTCTCTGCCACCGCCTGGACCAGGCGGTCGGCCTGGGCCGTCAGCTCCTGCTGGTTCTGGCCACCGGGCAATGCTGCCAGCTGACTGCGCACGGCGCCGGCAAACTCGCTCATTTCGGCGTATTCGTTGGGGGCAATTACGCGACCGGCCTGGACCGCGCCGGGGTAGTCGACCGCGATGTAATCGAGCATCTGCCAGGTTTGGCGCAGGTCTGCTGCGGCAGGCTCCGCCTGAGCAGAAGCGGGCAGAACCCAGCCGATCAGCAAGGCAATCAGGCAGTAGCGAATCAAGGCGATGGGCAGTGGCATGGTCGTCACATGCAGCGCCGCGGCCGGAGTGGCGGCGGATACGGGTTCAGCGTAAAGTCCGTAGCTACTACGGAGTCAAGCGTACTACGAATGAAAATCAGTGAGGCTGCCGACGCCAGCGGATGCCACTTGGAGACGATTCGCTATTACGAGCGGATCGGGTTGCTGCCGCGCCCGGGGCGCACGGGCAACGGCTACCGGGTCTATGGCCCGGCCGACATCGAGCGGCTGCGCTTCATTGCGCGTGGCCGGGACCTGGGCTTCAGCCTGGAGGAGGTCCGCAGCCTGCTGCAGCTGGCCGGCGATGAGGAGCTTTCGTGCGGGGACGTGGACCGGTTGGCCCGCAGCCATCTGGCCGACGTGCGCGCCCGCATGGCCGACCTGCAGCGCATGGCCAGCGAGCTGGAACGGGTGATTGCCAGTTGCCATGGCGGGCAGCGGGCGGAATGCACCATCCTGTCGACGCTGCGCCAGACGACCTCGGTGGAGGCCACGCGCCAGTGACCGAACTGGACCGCTACCTCGATGCGGCCACGCGCCAGAACACGGTGCGCAGCTATGCGTCGGCGCTGCGGCACTTCGAGGTTGAATGGCAAGGCCACCTCCCAGCGACACCTGACAGCGTGGCCCGGTACCTGGCCGCTTATGCGCAGACCTTGGCGACCAGCACCCTCCGCCAACGTCTGGCGGCCATCGCCTCTTGGCACCGCGACCACGGCTTTGTCGACCCGACCCGATCGCCGCTGGTGCGCAAGGTGCTCAAAGGCATCCAGACCCTGCACCCGGGCCAGGTCAAGCAAGCCGCGCCGCTCCAGATTCGGCGGCTGGTCGAGCTCGATGACTGGCTGGCCGCGGCGATCGCTGCGGCACATGCCCGGGGCGATGGGCCGGCGGCGCTGCGCCATCAACGAGACCGAGCGCTGGTGCTGCTCGGGTTCTGGCGGGGATTCCGTGGCGATGAACTGCTGCGTCTGGACGTGGCCCATCTCACGCTGGTGCCGGGACAGGGGATGACCTGCTTCTTGCCACGCAGCAAGGGTGATCGCCAGGCAGCCGGCGTCACCTACAAGGTGCCGGCGCTGTCGCGGTTATGTCCGGTGGAGGCGACCCAGGCGTGGCTGCAGGCGGCCGACCTGCAAGAAGGGCCGGTGTTTCGGGCAGTCAACCAATGGGGCCAGGTGAGCGCCGAAGGCCTACATCCCAACAGCTTGGTGCGCCTGCTGCGCGAGTTGCTGACCAGTGCCGGCTTTGCCGATGCGGGGCTCCACAGCAGCCATTCGTTGCGCCGCGGCTTTGCCAGCTGGGCCAACGACCAAGGCTGGGACATGAAGGCCTTGATGGAGTACGTGGGCTGGCGCGATGTGCAGTCGGCCATGCGTTACCTGGACGGGCGTGACCCGTTTGCCCGGGACCGCATTGAAGCAAGCCTGCCCAGTCCAACCGTGCCGGTACCGGCGATGGCACTGCCGGCGCCGGAGGGCAAATCGGCCCTGCAGCTGCGCCTGCGCATGGTGCTGACCCCGTTTGCCCGCACGGGCCGCGGCGCGGCCAAGGCCCGAGGCCGAATTGAAGAGATCTGCTTGGCCCCGTTCCAGGCTGTGCGCCTGAACACCGCCAGCAGCGAGTACCAGTTGACTGCTCCCACCGATCCCGAAAGGGATCTGGATGAAATCCTGGCCACGTTGCTCGATGACATGCACCGCATGGCCGATACGCACCAGTGCTTCCTGGAAGCGTCGCTCAGTACAGACGACGGCCGGCACTGGGACTGATCCCCCTCACACCCTCCGGATCCAATGGCTACCCTTCACGAGACCGCCTACCCGCGACTGAAGCCTGATCCCACCGCCAAGGAACTGGAGGAGATCTATACCCCGACCGCCGCTGAGATTGCATTCGCCAAGCAGCTGACCACCCAGCCGGGTCCGCAGCTGGCGGTACTGATTCATCTCAAGCTCTTCCAACGCTTGGGCTACTTCACGGTGTTGGCCGACGTACCCGAGCGGATCCGGAAGCACATCGCCAAGGCCGCCCGACTCGGGCGCGTATTGGACACCGACCAGCTCGAACGCTACGACGCTTCCGGCAGCCAGCGCCGGCATATGCCGCAGCTTCGGCAATTCATCGGGGTACGTCCCCTGGATAAATCGGGCTTGGCTTGGCTGGACACCGTGGCCACCGGAGCAGCCCAGACCAAGCACACCATCCCGGACATCGTGAACGTCCTGCTCGAAGAGC
>NZ_JALJRX010000014.1:0-10056 GCF_024519495.1 Stenotrophomonas sp. Ste96
CCCATGCGAACTCGCCAGCGGCGCGTGCGCGCTGACGGAGCAACTGTCGATGGGCGTCCTTGAGGAACGCCGCGTCGCTGATGGCGTGGTGGCCCAGATATTCCTCGCGGCTGTGCTCGGCACCACCGGACTCGAGGATGAGGACGTCAGGAGCGAGCAGGGATCCGACCGTTGCCAGGTCTTCGCTGGACAGTGCGGTGTTGAACCGCTCTACCACGGCGACGGCGGCCGTGGCGGCGGCAGGAACATCCACGTTCGCCGCTGCCGCAGTGGCGGGGTGATGTGCATGCGCCTGGGTTGTCTGCGCCATAGCGGGCGACACAACGGCAAATGCCAGTGCGAGGGCGAGGGTGACGGGTGTTACGTTCATGCGTGAACTCCGAAATCAGTGGTGTGTGTGTCGCTGAAGAAACTTCAGCCAGCCTTGCGTACGCTGGCTCAATGCCAGTTCCTGTCAGAACCAGATGCGGACGCCCGCCACAATCCGGGTGTCGTCAACATCGCCTGATGCTGCGCGACGGAGGTCTGCGGTTCCGCCGTAAGCACGCTCCCAGACCACGCCGACATAGGGCGCGAACTGTCGATGGAACTCGTAGCGCAAGCGGAAACCGGCTTCGACCTTGCTCAGCCCACTGCCGATTCCCACCGCCGGATCGTCCTTGCTCCAGGCCTCGCCCTCGACCAGCCACTGGCCGATCAGCCGGTTGGTGAACAGCATTTCGTATTCGGCTTCCGCACCTACCCCGAGCTGACCGGACTCGCCTAGGTAGGCCGTCGCGGAGACTTCGAATTTGTACGGCGCAAGACCGATCACACCGAGCGCGGCATAGGTGCGCGACGGCCCGCCGCCGAAGGCGAAGTCATGGCGGACACCGGCGACTGCGTCCCACCATCGGGCGATCGCTCGGCCGTACAGCACTTCCACATCCGCCGACTCGGTGGATCCACCTGCACGCTCGCCCTCGCTGCGCAGCCAGAGCCGGTTCAAGTCGGAACCCACCCAGCCTTGTGCTTCCCAGGCCATGCCGGTGCCGTCCTCCTCCGCGTCCCACGCCTCTAGCCGGTCAAGCGCCCAGTAGGAATTGATCGATTCACCATGCATCAGGTGCTCGTCGAGGTCCGGGAACGCCGCAGCCCGATCTGTCGGCGTGACAACCGGGATTGGCTCGCGCGGCTCGGCCGTCGGCGGCAGGTCCTCGCTGACACCAGGTTGATGGCCCATGGAAGCGTGATCCATGCCCGAGTGATCCATGCCGGAGTGATCCATTCCGGAGTGATCCATCCCTGAGTGATCCATCCCGGAGTGATCCATCCCGGAGTGATCCATCCCGGAGTGATCCATCGTGGAGTGGTCCATCGTGGAGTGGTCCATCGTGGAGTGGTCCATCCCGGTGTGTTCGCTGTCGGCAGGATTCGCAGCTCCGTGCCGCATGTTCCCGTGGTTCATCGTCCCGTGATCGTCGGAACTCTTGTCCGGTGAAGTCGGTAGATGGCCGGCGTGCGGATCCGCGGGCCTTGGCGACGATGGTGACGCAGCCGGCTTGGCTGCCGGATGGTGTGCGGCGTGGTCCGTCTCCTGCGCCCACGCCGGGGCGCAACCAGTTGCAAGAACGAGTACGGACGTCAGGCCGATGGCCAGGGGGTGGCGACTGGAAAGGATCATGGCGTTCATTCCTCCACCCGCACTTCGCGGAACATGCCGGCTTCCATGTGGTAAAGCAGGTGGCAATGGAACGCCCAGCGACCCAGCGCGTCGGCGCGCACGCGAAAGGCCCGCTTCGTACCAGGCGGCATGTCGATGGTGTGCTTGCGCACCATGAAGTTGCCGGACTCGTCCTCGAGGTCGCTCCACATGCCGTGCAGATGGATCGGGTGCGACATCATCGTGTCGTTGACCAAGACGACTCGCATGCGCTCGCCGTACTTCAGACGCAGGGGTTCGGCGTCAGCGAACTTCACTCCATCGAACGACCATGCAAAGCGCTCCATGTGACCGGTCAGGTGCAGCTCGACCGTGCGGCCGGGCGCGCGCCCGTCGGGGTCGGGGAACGTGCTGCGCAGATCGCCGTAGGTCAGTACGCGTCGGCCGTTGTCGCGTAGCCCGATGCCCGGGTCATCCAGCTTGGGCGCGGGCGCCATCGTCTGCATGTCAACGAGCGGATTGCCGGTTTCGCTTGCAGGGTGTTCCTGCATTCCGCCGGCACCGTGATCCATCCCCGCCATGCTCCCGCCGGCTGCCGCGCCTCCGGCCATCGATGACATGTCGTGGCCGCTGTGGTCCATTCCCGCCATGGCACCACCGGTCATCGCACCGTGTGACATCGAGGACATATCATGACCGCCGCCGCCCATTCCACCGTGTCCCATGTCGTCCATGGTCAGGATCGGCTTGGGATCGAGGTTGGGCACGGGCGCCCGCAAGCCTTCCCTGACGGCGAGTGTTCCGCTGATGTATCCCGTGCGGCCGCTGTCCTGGGCAAAAATGGTGAACGCATCCTGCCCGGTCGGCTCGACAATGACGTCGAACGTTTCAGCGGTGGCGATGCGGAACTCATCGACCGTGACCGGGCGGACGTACTGTCCATCGGCCGCGACCACCGTCATCTTCAGGCCCGGGATGCGCACATCGAAGTACGTCATTGCCGACCCGTTGATGAAACGGAGGCGGACCTTCTCGCCCGACCGGAACAGCCCGGTCCAGTTGCCGAGCGAAGTCGTGCCATTCATCAGGAAGGTGTAGGTGTTGCCATTGACGTCCGACAGGTCAGTTGGCGTCATCCGCATCTGGCCCCACATCTTGCGGTCCTCGACCGTAGCGGCCAGGCCGTGCTGCTTCACGTCGTCGAAGAAGTCGCCGACCGTCTGCTTGGAGAAGTTGTCGAAGTCAGACCGCTTCTTGAGCCTGGCGAACAGGCGCTTCGGATCGAGGTCGGTCCAGTCGGTCAGCATGACCACGTAATCGCGGTCATATGCGAAGGGCTCGGGCTCCAAAGGCTCGATCACCAGCGGGCCATAGAGCCCCGCTTGCTCCTGGAAGCCGGAGTGACTGTGATACCAGTAGGTACCGTTCTGCACGACGTTGAACCGGTACTGGTAGGTCTCGCCACGGTTGATGCCATTGAAGCTCAGCCCTGGTACGCCGTCCATGTCGGCCGGCAACAGGATGCCGTGCCAGTGGATTGACGCCTGGTCGCCATGGATGGAGCCGGGGGGCAGGGCATTGCGGACCCGCAGGTTGACCGTGGTGCCTTCGCGCAAGCGCAGCAGCGGCGCGGGAATCGATCCGTTGACCGTGATCGCAGGGCGCGTGGCGCCAGTGAAGTTCATCGGCGTCTCGCCGATGGTCAGGTCGAAGTCGGTGCCTGAAAGCACATTGGGTACACCTTGGGCTTGCACGGCCCAACTCAAACGGGGCCACAGGCCTAGGGCGGCGGCGGCGCCGCCAAAGGCGAGACCTTGGACAAAGCGGCGCCGGGAAGGGGCAAGCAGCCCCTCGGCACGGCCGAAAGAATCGGATGACATGGGAACTCCCGGAAAAAAATGTCGAGTGCTCGCGGAGCGAGCGTTACCCAGTGCGGAACCGCAGGCAGGGTAAATCCGCGCCTCAGGAGGCGCGTGGCGACACTTAGCCGATCGGAGGTCGGAAGAGATTGGTCAGTGCAGCGGACGCATGCACTGACAACAACGGTTCGGCGATCTGCCGGTAACGGACGGTAATGTCGGCAAGCGCGGGCCCATCCACTGCCGCGTAACAGTGATGCATACAAGCGCAGCAGTTGCCCCTCTCACAGCAATCGTCTGATGGCGGCGCTGCCTCGGACTGACCAGCGGCCAGTGGATGCTGGTCCAGCTCTGCTGGAGTGATCGCCGCGGCGCCGTGGCAGGCGGCCATGCTCTCAGCCATATGTGTCGCGGTCATGGCCGGGGCGTGACCCATTGAATCGCGCATGTGCTCGGCGTGCATATGCATAGAAGCACCTGCGACCCCGGGACCGTTGACCAGTACGGCCACGATCAGAAACAACCGCATCAGGAGTGCGCGCAGAGACATGCGCCGAGTATACGTGAGGATGTAAGCGCTAGATGAATACACAGCAAGGCCCAGGATCCGCCGGTGAACGGAGCGAAAGAAAAGGCGCCGCGCACGCGCTTATGCATGGTGCGTTCTTGGCTACACTTGCGGTGCCACAATGTCCCATCTCTGCCGTGTCGACCCTCTGAGATTGTATAACCCCTCCTCCTGTCGCTAGGATTCTGCGATGACTCGGCCCCACCGTCGCAATCCTTGGTTTCGAGCAGCCCTGCTAGGCCTGTTCGCGCTCTGCGTGGTGGTGCAGCCGGTGCTTGCAGCAACTGGGGATCTTCACGAGCTGCTTGATCACCCGGAAGAGGTCGTTCCGCATCTTGACCGCATCGGACACCAGGACGCGACAGAGTCCGGGGACGGTGAGGCGACGGAATTCCTGCATACCCTGCTCCACGTAGCTCACTGTTGTGGGCAGGCGGTCAGTTTTGACATGGTGAACCCCGGAGTCGACTGGGTTGCCGCGAGTGAGCCACGCCCTATGGACGTTACAACTGCGCCTACGTTGCAGTTGCGCCGGGGTGCTCCGTTCCGACCTCCGATCCAGGCGTAAGGCGCGACCGGCCTACCAGCCATCCCTTCAGCCTTTTGCTTCACCCGGAGAACTCCCATGCAATTGCGACTCACGGCCCTGGCCGTGTGCGTCGCGGCCTGTGCCGTGGCCTGGCCGGCCGCCGCCGCCGCCGACCGTTTGACCCTGGACGACGCGTTCGAGCGCGTTTCCAGATCCCATCCTGACCTGCGCCTCTTCGGTCCGCGAAGCGAAGCGTTCGCGGCCGAGCTTGAACGCGCGTCACTGCGGCCCGCGTATGTGGCCGGCAGTACTATTGAGAACGCGCTTGGCACAGGCGATGCCAGCGGTTTGAGTGGCGCTGAACTGACTTTGACGCTCGCCTCCGTGTTCGAGCGTGGCGGCAAGCTCGACGCCCTGCCATTTTTTACCTCCCAGTCCAAAGCGGCCGTCGCCGCGGGTCACTCGGCGCGAATCGTGACCTTCACGGGCCGCGAACTGCTCGAAATGACGCGTGGAGCCACCTTGATGCTCAACCCGAATGATGGCGGCGCCGTGCTGTACCCGGAAGAGATCGAATCCCTGTTGACCACGGGAGCGATCGCTCCGGTCCGGAAAGACTCGTGGACTGGCGAGCCGCTCTGGTGGGGTTCCCCGGACCGACCGCCTTCCTGGCTGATCCCGGTGCTGACGCGCACATTGACACAGCAAAAGTCCGTGACTTCGGCATACCTGATCCAAACGGCTCCTGAAGCGGATCGGGAAGCCGTCTCGCTGCTGATCGTACTGGGCGTAGCGCCGGACCAGGCGGAACGGGCAGCGCGTGCGTGCATGACATCGATACACGCCGAGCTTCAGCGATCACCACCGGAGATCGCGATCGATCTGACGCTGTTTGATCCGATTCAAGGAATACCGGATTTCGTAACTGCGAGCGGCGTGGAGCCGTTTTACCAGCGAGGCTCACATCCATGAACCGCGCAGAGCTTTCAGCAATTATTGACGAGGGACTAAGGCGGCTTGTCATCAACGACCGCCACCTACTGCCTGACCTGATCATCCATCAGCGCGGCCCTCGCGGACCTGTACGACCGCGTGGACGTGATTCCGTTTGACAAGCTGACGGCCTTCTTCCGGCAGAACCTGGCCGCGCAATGACCACGTTGATGGACGTTCCGGCAGTCACCGGCCAATACGAGGCCACGGCGCGCCCCGCCCACTGGGGCGGTGTGCTCGCCATGACGCTGTGCGTGTTCGCGCTGATCGCGTCGGAGTTCATGCCCGTGAGCCTGCTGACGCCGATGGCCGCCGACCTGCACGTCAGCGAAGGGCTGGCGGGCTATGGCATCGCCATCTCCGGCGCGTTCGCAGTGATCACCAGCCTGTCGATTTCCACGCTGGCCGGCAGCATGAACCGCAAAACCCTGCTGCTGGCGCTGACCGGACTGATGGCCGTGTCCGGTGCGGTGGTCGCGCTGGCGCCGAACTATGTCGTCTACCTGGCGGGACGCGCACTGATCGGCGTGGTGATCGGCGGTTTCTGGTCGATGTCGGCCGCCACCGCGATACGTCTGGTGCCGACCGCGCAGGTGCCGCGCGCGTTGGCAGTCTTCAATGGCGGCAACGCGTTGGCGACCGTGATCGCGGCGCCGCTGGGCAGCCACTTGGGTTCGGTGGTCGGCTGGCGCGGCGCCTTCTTCTGCCTGATCCCGGTGGCTGCCGTCGCCTTCATCTGGCAGTGGATCAGCTTGCCGTCCATGGCCGCCGAGCGCGCCGACGGCTCCGGCAATGTATTCCGTCTGTTCAAGCGTCGCACCGTGGTGCTTGGGATGGCCGCCTGCGGTGCGTTCTTCATGGGGCAGTTCACGCTGTTCACGTATGTGCGGCCCTTCCTGGAAACGGTGACTCGCGTGGATGTGTCCACGCTGTCCCTGATCCTGCTCGCGATCGGGATCGCCGGCTTCATCGGTACGGCGATGATTGGCACCTTCCTCAAGGGGGGCCTGTATCGCATCCTGATCGTCATTCCTGTTCTGATGGCGGCAATCGCGCTCGCGTTGATCCCCTTGGGTGCTTGGATGTGGCCAGTTGCAGTTCTCTTCGCGTTGTGGGGACTTCTGGCCACTGCGGCACCCGTCGGCTGGTGGAGCTGGATCGCGGATGCGATGCCGGAGGAGGATGCCGAAGCCGGTGGCGGCCTGATGGTCGCCGTGATCCAGTTGGCGATCGCATTGGGCTCCACCGTGGGCGGGATGTTGTTCGACGGCAGCGGCTACCGAAGCACGTTCGTGGCGAGCGCAGTGGTTCTTCTGCTCGGTGCCTTCCTGACGTTGCTGACGTCGCGCGCGTCGGCCGGACGGGCCGCTTGAGCAATGGTTAATAGGCGGCCCCTCGCGTTTAACGATGCTCGTTCCACATTGCGGCTGTTGCGGCAAGCGAGCCTGCTGGTGCTCGGCCTGTTGATACTGGGAGGCTGCAATGCCAGTGAGCGAAAGGAACCTGTCGGGAATGTTCAAGAGGTCATCGAAGTACCTGCCACACAGGAGAGAGCCCGCATGTGGATGACCATCGGCGAACATCGCTTCTCTATCACGTTGGCGGATACCGATGCCGCGCGGGCATTCGCGGCCCGGCTCCCCTTGACATTGGAGATGGCCGAGCTCAACGGCAACGAGAAACACGTCGACTTGCCGCAAGCATTGCCCACCGATGCAAGCCATCCCGGCACGATCCGGAACGGCGATCTGATGCTCTATGGCTCGAAGACCGTGGTCCTCTTCTACGAGACCTTCCGTTCGTCCTATTCCTATACCCCGCTGGGACACGTGAACGATCCCCATGATCTAGGACGGGTGCTTGGCCATCGTAGTAGTCGAGTGGCCTTTTCAGAATGACCGCTTCTGGCCGAAAGCGGACATCGGTGCCATGCCAAGAGTCCAACTGGCTGGCTGCTGTGACCACTTCGTTTGGCGGCGCTGTCCAACTGCTTGGTTGTTAGTAGCATGACCTGAGCAGGAACCGATGGGTCGCTACACTAGCCGAGGCCGGGGTCGAACTGTCGGCGGGCAGCGTGCACGATAGCTATGGCAGCACGCTGGCCGAGACGACCAATGGGCTGTACAAGGCCGAGGTGATCCATCGGCATTCGTGGCGCAATCGCGATCAGGTGGAGCTGGCCCCACGCTGGACTGGGTGTACTGGTACAACCACCAATGACTGCTGGGGCCGATCGGGAACATCCCGCCAGCGGAAGCCGAAGCGGCTTACTATCGGCAGCAAGCCGGTCAGGCCAAATTGGCCTGAATCAAATCCAGTGCCTCCAAGAAAGTCGGAGCGGTTCAGTTTTGCATCGACGTGAGGCTTTGTTGCATCTTCGGTCCGCCCAATTGGCTGGAGCGGTTGATCAGTGCGTCCCGTACTTGCAGCTCCGTTACCTGCCGTTCGAAGGTGCAGCGCCGCCGCAGTCGGCCTGTACCAGGAACGTTGCTGGTGGGTTGGGTGCCAGCTTGGCATTGAGATCCAAGCGATCCTCTTCCCGGAAGAAGTCTTCAGCAGGACTGGGGAAGCCGCAGGCGGCAGTGCTACCGAGAACGGGTAGAGGTAGGGACGATGAGGCGTCCCGGACAGGCCAGACTGTCACAGGCAAGGTTTTCATGGGCGTCGATGGCCAAAGCCGTGAGCTGTGGCGCGCTGGGAGTTGTGTTAGTAATATTACTACTTCCCATCTGCCCGTCTGTCCACCCCCATCGTAGTGAGATGGGGGTAGAGCCCTGTTCAACTTGTCGTGGGAGATCCAGAGATTGAGTCGAGGCCGGATGTCTTGAACACTATTCGTGTCGGTCTATGGGCTGACTAGAGCAGTCCGGAGCAGGTCTGGGGAGGATGAAATCAGCCCATGCCTGCATCATGGGGCGTCGTTGCTCCAGCAGATCGGTGCGGTGATAGGCAGCTTCGACCTTGTTTTTGACAGTGTGGGCCAGCGCGCGTTCAGCAAGATCCCGAGCATAGCCTTCCTCGCTGCACCAGTCGCGAAAGCTTGACCGGAAGCCGTGCGCGGTGGCTATCCGCTTGTCGCTATCGCTCTGGGCCTTCAGGCGGCGCAATAGTGCAGTTAGGGTCATGTCCGAGAGGACTGTTCGGGACTGGATCGATGGGAAGACCAGACGATCGTGCTTGCCTGCCTGTACCTGCAGCAAAGTGATGGCTTGCTCAGAGAGTGGGACTCGATGGGTCTGGCTGGCTTTCATGCGATCGGCAGGAATGATCCAGACTTTGTTGCGCAAATTGACCTCATCCCAAGTCATTCCCCTGACTTCGCCAGAGCGCGCGGCGGTCAAGATCAAAAACAGCAGCGCACGTTTGGTGACATCTAGCTCGTTCGTATCCACCAGTCTGGTTTTGACAAACGCCGGGATGTCGGTCCAGGGCATGGCCGGTTGATGCTCTTGTCTGACCGTCTTGCTGGGTTGTACCGGCAACAGATGTGTGACTACATCCACGGGGTTGGCTTGGTTGAACCCGTGTGCCCAGCCCCAGGCCATCACGGCATGCAAACGCTGCTTTACCCTGGAAGCGGTCTCCGCTTTTTCCAGCCAGATCGGGCGCAAGACATCGGCCATATGACGAGGCTGAAGTTGATCCATCGGTAGGGAGCCGATCTTGGGGAAAACGTATTCGGTAAGTGTGTTGATCCACTGCTGTGCGTGCTTGGCATTCTTCCAGCCTGGCTTAAGTTCAGCGTGTACCTGTTTTGCTGCCTCTTGGAAGGATGGCATCACCGGTGCGGCTACAGGTGTCTCCTTGATCGCCAGGGGGTCTTGCCCCAGTGCAATCTCTTCGCGCATCTCGCGAGCCAGCTTGCCGGCAAGAGCGACGCCCACGCGCGGGTAGCTGCCTAGGCCGGCGTTGCGCCGCTTGCCAGTGACAGGGCTTACGTAGCGCAAGACCCACTTGCCTTGGCCCTTCTGTGTGCGTGAAGGAAGCAGACTCAGGCCAGTAACTCCGCCGTGTGGCAGTGCTGCGCTTCCGGGAGTGATGCTTCGAGCTTTGATGTCGGTTAGCAGTGCCATGCGTGCCTAGTATGCCATCTGGTATGCCATTCAGTATGCCATCTGGTATGCCATTTCGTGTTGGGTGGTGATGGGTGTTGCTGGACGGTGCTGGATGATGTTCCATGCAAGTCATTGAAATTAAATGGCTAATATATGAATTTTCGATGCCACTGGATTTCCTTGGACGGATCTATGGCAGTCCCCCTCTCCGCCAGATAAAAAGAAAAGGGCTGCCCATCGGGCGGCCCTTTTCTTTTTATCTGGCCTGATGGGCGGACGAGAACCCCCGACGGGGGTTCGACGGATTCGCCAGGAGCGAATCCGGACAGACGAACGTCTGGCCCTGGAGCGCGCAAGCGCGGAAGGGCTGGGTGCATGGATGCACCCAGCAATCCCAATGAAGCGGCCAC
>NZ_JALJRX010000015.1:0-9677 GCF_024519495.1 Stenotrophomonas sp. Ste96
CTTCGGTGAACAGCCGCTTGGCCACGATGCCGTTGACCTGCGGGCGCACTTCGGCCACCAGGAAGGCGTTGGTCCGGCCCGGCAGTTCGCGCGTCAGGCCGACCTGCTCGGCTTTCAGGGTGGCCACGGTGACCTGGCCAGGCCCGCCCTGTGGACCCTCCTGCTCACCACCGCCACAGGCGGACACGGTCAGGGCGATCGCGAGGGACAGCGCGAGAAGACGGTACGGGGTTCTGGACATGGCGGTAGGGGCTCGCAGACGGAAAAGGGCGCGCCTGCAGCCAACTTCCGATAAAAGCGAAGAATGACGACAAACAGGCAGCAAATGACGGCAAATATCCGAAACGAGACCCGCCGGCATTCGCGGGCAGTCCTCGCTGAGGATCAGTGGGGCGCAAATATACATACATGCATGTTTGTTTGTAAAGCGGTACAATTCAGGCCGGTTTCATCCAGCAACTGCACAGCGCAATGGCCAGAAAAACCAAAGAAGAGGCGCAGGCCACCCGCGAGGGCATCCTCGATGCGGCCCAGGTCTGTTTCCATGAATACGGGGTCGCCGGCACCAGCCTGGCGATGATCGGCGCGCGCGCCGGATTTACCCGCGGCGCGGTGTACTGGCACTTCAAGAACAAGGCCGAAGTGCTGACCGCGATGATCGACCGCGAACGCGTGCCGTTCATCGAGCGCATGCGCCGCACCACCTCGGCCAAGCGCAACACGCCGATCCTGGACCTGCGCTCGGCGCTGCTGGTCTCCTTCCGCGAACTGGCCGAAGACGAACGCCTGCGCAACATGATGGAAATCATGCTGCGCAACGATCTGTCGGTGGAAAGCCAGGCGATGCAGGAGCTGCAGCGCGAAGCGTCACGTGAGGAACTGGCCATCATCGCCGCCGCACTCGAGCGCGCGCGCGAGCTGGGCCAGCTGCACGACCACGCCGATGCCGAAACCGTGGCGCGCATCGTCAGCACCAGCCTGACCGGCGTGCTGTACAGCGCGATGCTGGAGCCGGATCTGTTCGAGATCCAGCGCGACGGCATGCAGACGCTGGATGCGATCTTCAGTGCCTTCGTCAAACCGGGGGTGTTCACCCCGGGCGCACCGCCAACGCCATTGCCGACCGACGACGAGGTGTGAGGCAAAAAAAACGGCGACACCGCAGTGCCGCCGTTCTTCCTACCACCCGATCGTTGCGCGCCGTTACAGGATGTAGCGGCTGAGGTCCGGATCCTGCACCAGCTCGCCCAGATGCGCGTCGACGTAGGCCTGGTCGATGCTGATGGTTTCGCCATCGCGATCCGGTGCTTCATAGCTCAGCGTATCCAGCAGGCGCTCCAGCACAGTGTGCAGGCGGCGCGCGCCGATGTTTTCCTGGCGCTCGTTGACCTGGAAGGCGATCTCGGCGAGACGATCCACCGCATCGACGGTGAACTTCATCGCAACACCTTCAGTCTGCAGCAGCGCTTCGTACTGTTTGGTCAGCGCAGCCTTGGGCTCGGTGAGGATGCGCACGAAGTCCTGCTTGCTCAGCGCACCCAGCTCCACGCGGATCGGGAAACGCCCCTGCAGCTCCGGGATCAGATCGCTGGGCTTGGCCAGGTGGAACGCGCCGGAGGCGATGAACAGGATGTGGTCGGTCTTGATCGTGCCGTACTTGGTGGAGACGTTGGAGCCTTCCACCAGCGGCAGCAGATCGCGTTGCACACCCTCGCGCGACACATCGCCACCGCCGACGTTGTCACCGCGCTTGGCGACCTTGTCGATCTCATCGATGAACACGATGCCGTGCTGCTCGCAGGCCTCGATCGCCGCGCTGCGGATATCGTCTTCGTTGACCAGCTTGCCGGCCTCTTCCTCGATCAGCAGCGGGCGGGCGGCCTTGATCGACAGCGTGCGCTTCTGCGCTTTCGCGCCGCCCATGCTGGAGAACATCTGGCGCAGCTGCTGGCCCATTTCCTCCATGCCCGGCGGGGTCATGATGTCCATGCTCACGTTGGCCGACACTTCCAGCTCGATCTCGCGCTCGTCCAGTTCACCGTTGCGCAGCATGCGGCGGAACTTGATGCGGGTCTCGTTGTCCTGCGCGGACGGTTCGTTGCGCGCGGCTTCGGCGTCGAAGCCGATGCCGGTGCTGCGGCGCGGCAGCAGCGCATCCAGGATGCGGTCTTCGGCGCGTTCTTCGGCCTGCGTGCGCACGCGCACCTTGGCCTGCTCGCGGTACAGCTTGACCGCGGTGTCGGCCAGGTCGCGGATGATCTGCTCCACATCCTTGCCGACATAGCCGACCTCGGTGAAGCGGGTCGCTTCGACCTTGACGAACGGTGCGTTGGCCAACGTGGCCAGGCGACGCGCGATCTCGGTCTTGCCGACGCCGGTCGGGCCGATCATCAGGATGTTCTTGGGCATCACTTCGTTGCGCAGCTCGGTCGGCAGCTGCATGCGGCGCCAGCGGTTGCGCAGCGCGATGGCGACCGCACGCTTGGCGTCGTGCTGGCCGACGATGTGCCGGTCCAGTTCCTGCACGATTTCGCGCGGGGTCATGGTGGCGGAAGAAACTTCAATCTTGTGCGGCATGAGTGTGCTCACGGATGAATTGGGTTTTTCGAGGTTGCCGGCCAGCGGCCGGCACTACGCTTACAGTTCCTCGACCACCACGTTGCGATTGGTGTAGATGCAGATGTCGCCGGCGATGTTGATCGACTCGGTGGCGATCGTGCGGGCATCCAGTTCGGTGTGCGCCATCAGCGCGCGGGCGGCCGACAGGGCGTAGGAACCACCGGAACCGATCGCGATGATGCCGTCTTCGGGCTCGATCACATCACCGGTGCCGCTGATGATCAGCGAGGTGTCCTTGTCGGCGACGGCGAGCAATGCCTCAAGCTTGCCCAGGCGGCGCTCGGTGCGCCAATCCTTGGCCAGTTCCACCGCAGCGCGCTGCAGCTGGCCATGCTTTTCCAGCTTGGCCTCGAACAGCTCGAACAGGGTGAAGGCATCGGCGGCGGCACCGGCGAAACCGGCCAGCACCTGGCCCTCGCGACCCAGGCGGCGCACCTTGCGGGCGTTGCCCTTCATCACCGTGTGGCCGAGCGTGACCTGGCCATCGCCGGCGACGGCGACATGCCCATTGCGGCGCACCGAGATGATGGTGGTGGCATGAAATACGTTGGGGTTCTGACTGGGGTCCATGGAGCCTCCGGGGTGACAAAGACTGAGGTGGGGTCTGTGCCCGACGCTTCAACCCGCCCTGCCCTGCGCCCGGATGCCGCAGCGGATCGATTCAGCTTTCGTTGCCGCTCTTGCGCCGCTTGGCGCGCGGGTGGGCCGCATCGTAGACCTTGGCCAGGTGCTGGAAATCCAGGTGGGTGTAGATCTGCGTGGTGGCGATGTCGGCGTGACCGAGCAGCTCCTGCACGCCGCGCAGATCACCGGAGGATTCCAGGATATGGCTGGCGAAACTATGCCGCAGCATGTGGGGGTGCACGTGCTTGAACAGGCCCTGGCGCTGGGCCAGTTGGCGGATGCGGATCTGCACGGCGCGCTGGGTGATCGGCCCGCCCTTGCGCCCGGGGAACACCGGCGCGGTTGCCGCGCCGCCGCTCTCGGCCCGCCAGCCCTGCAGCGCGGTGCGTGCATGCGAGCCGAACGGCACCCGGCGCTCGCGGTTGCCCTTGCCCAGCACGTTGACCAGGCCGGTATCGAAATCCAGGTCGCGCCAGATCAGCGCGCACAGCTCGCTCAGGCGCAGCCCGGAGGAATAGAACAGCTCCAGCAGCGCGCGATCGCGCAGGCCGAGCGGTGCATCGGTGGGCAGTTCGACCAGTTGCACGGCTTCATCGGCATCGAGCACCTGCGGCAGCTTGCGCGGCGCCTTGGGGGCTTTCAGGCCGGTGGCCGGGTTGGCGGCGATGCGATGGTGCTTGAGCAGCCACGCATAGAAGCTGCGGCACGCCGAGAGCCGGCGCTGCAGCGAGGTGGGCGACAGGCCACGCCGGTGTTCGGCCGCGATGAACTGGCGCAGCTGCGCGCTGTCGAGCGTGTCGATGATGGCGCCCTGCCCGTCCGACCACGCCGCCAGGGCGTCCAGGTCGCGACGATAGGCATCCAGCGTGTGCGCCGACATCCGGCGCTCCACCTGCAGATGCGACAGGAAGTCCTGCGCGGTACTCACGACGGCTCCGCTCAAGGGAATGTCAGGGAGACGGGAAACGCTGCAGGGCCACGACCAGCGACTCGCCCATCATGCGCAGGAACAACGTGCCCATGCCGGGGTAGAACCGGTTGCCGTCGTGGCTGCCCACCGCGATCAGGCCGACGCCCGGCAGCGGCAGCAGCGCGCTGGACTGCACTTCCTCGGCACGCCCCGCGTACAGCACGGTATTTTTTTCCGGCTGCAGGCGGCCACAGATCGGCTCGCCGTCTTTCAGGCAATCGCGGAACACCCCCAGCAACGGGCTGCTCTGCTCGATCACCTGCAGCCACGGCGCCTGCTCCAGCCCCGCAACCGGGTGCAGCACGATCAGCCGGACCAGATCGCCAGCAAAATCTTCTTCCAGCGAGGCGGCCATCGCCCGCAGGGTATCGGCCGCCGAGTCCTGTTTCATCAGTGCCAGGGTGAGCTGGTGCGTGCGGACCGCCAGGCGCTCGTTGATCTGCGCATTGGCGGCCAGATCGGCCAGCCGCCGCGACAGCTCACGGTTCTTGTCGCGCAGCACTTCCAGCTGGTAGCTGGCCAGCGACGCGGTGGGGCCGTCATCACGCGGCACCACCAGGGTCAGGGCCAGGTCCGGGAACTGTTTCAGGAAGGTCGGATGCCGACGCAGCCAGGCGGCTACTTCGTGCGATCCGATTTTCTCGGCGGTGTCACTCATGCGTTCCACTCTCCATCAAAGACGAAGGCTGCGGGTCCGGACATCACGATCTGTGCATCATCGGCCGGCCAGCGGATGCGCAGATCGCCACCCGGAAGCGACATCGTGGCATCGCGCTGCAGGCGACCGCGCTGCATCATCACCACGGCCGCGGCGCACGCGCCGCTGCCGCACGCCAGGGTTTCGCCGGCACCGCGCTCGTACACGCGCAGGCGCGCATGCTGCGGGCCGAGCACCTGCACGAAGCCGACGTTGACCGACTTCGGGAACGAGGCGTGCTGCTGCAGCAACGGACCCAGGCGTTCGACCGGGGCGGCATCGACCAGGCCCACTTCGATGACCGCGTGCGGATTGCCCATCGACACCGCGCCGAAACGCACCGTGTCCCCCTGCAGCGGCAAGAGATACTCTTCGCGGGCGCGGGCGAAGCCGATCAGCGGCACGTTCTCCGGCTCGAAACGCGGGACGCCCATCGCCACCGCGTACTGGTCTTCGCCCAGGCGCTCAACCGCGTGCGTGGTGACCGGGCTGTCGATCGCGAACGTGGTGCCAGTGACCGCACCATCGCGCACCAGCCAGGCAGCGACACAGCGCGCGCCGTTGCCACACTGCTCCGAACGGCTGCCGTCGGCATTCCAGATCCGGTAGGAGGCCACCGAGCCCTCGGCCTTGGGCGGTTCGATGGTCAGGATCTGGTCGCAACCCACGCCGGTATGGCGATCGGCCAGGCGCGCGGCCAGTGCGGCATCCGGCGGTGCGCTGCCATCGCGCAGGTCCAACACCACGAAATCATTGCCGGCGCCATGCATCTTGGTGAAACGCAGCGCCGCGGACGTGCTTGCCTTACTCATTCCCGTCATTGGCCTTCAGCGCCGGGGCTTCAACGGGATCGGGAACCACCGGGGAATCGGTATCGGCATCGGCGGCCGGCGGCGTGGCGTCGTCGGCGGCCGGTTCGACCAGTTGTTCTTCGACCGGGACCGGCTTCTGCGGCAGGACCAGCGGGCCCTTGTTGCCACAGGCCGACAGCACCAGCAGCGCCGAGGCGGCCAGCGTCAGGGAGATGAGGGTACGGGGGGATGTCTTCATGCCCTGAGTATAGCCGCGCCCTTTGGGCGCTTGGGTGCTGGCTGGATGAACAGGCCGCGCAGACATCGCGCCCCTGGAAGCACCCCGGCAGTGCCGGCGCTGGCCGGCAGCCCCGCCTCCTGCTGGGCCCGGGCGGTGCCGGCCAGCGGCCGGCACTACCGGAGCGGTTGACGATCCTTGGCCGGGCAGCAGCCATCGTCGTCCTCCGGCGGCCGGCGGCTGCCATTACGGGGTCCGGGTCACGCCCAGCTGGTCGAGCACGAACGCATACGACTCGGCCAGCTCGTGATAGCGCTGGAAGCGGCCGGACTTTCCACCGTGGCCGGCTTCCATGTTGGTGCGGAAGACGATCGGGAAGTGACCGGTGTTGTCATCGCGCAGCTTGGCCACCCACTTGGCCGGCTCCCAGTACTGCACCTGCGAATCCCACAGCCCGGTGCCGACATACAGGGCCGGATAGGCCTGCTTGGCGACGTTGTCGTACGGCGAGTACTTCAGCATGTAGTCGTAGTACTCGCGCTGCTCGGGGTTGCCCCACTCGTCGTACTCGTTGGTCGTCAGCGGGATGCTGGCATCGAGCATGGTGGTGACCACATCCACGAACGGCACCTGGGCGACCATCACGCGGTAGTCCTGCGGTGCCTGGTTGGCGACCGCGCCCATCAGCAGGCCACCGGCGCTGCCACCGGAGGCGGCGACGCGGTCCTTGGCCGCATAGCCCTGGCGGACCAGCTCACGGGTGACATCGACGAAATCGTTGAAGGTGTTCTGCTTCTTGAGCAGCTTGCCGTCCTCATACCACGCACGGCCCATTTCCTGGCCGCCGCGGATGTGGGCGATGGCATACACCACGCCGCGATCCAGCAGGCTGACCACGGTCTGGTTGAAGCCCGGATCCATCGACATGCCGTAGCTGCCGTAGGCGTACTGGTACAGCGCGCCGGTGCCGTCCTTCTTGAAACCGTTGCGGTAGACCAGCGACACCGGCACCTTGACGCCATCGCGGGCCGTCACCCATACACGCTCGGTGGTGTACTGCGACGGGTCATAGCCGATCACCGGCTGCTGCTTGAGCTGGCGACGCTCACCGGTGACGGTGTTGAGCTCGTAGGTGGTGGTCGGGGTGGTCAGCGAGGTGTAGGCGTACCGCAGCCACGGCGTATCGTGTTCGCTGTTGGCGGCCAGCCCCATCGAATAGGCCGGCTCGTCGGCCTTGACGTAGTCCTGGCGGCCATCCGGGAACAGCAGGCGCACGCGCTCCAGCCCATTGGAGCGCTCGGCGATCGCGGTGAAGCCATCGAACAGCTCGAAGCCTTCGATCAGCACCGCATCATCGTGCGCGACCCAGTCTTTCCACTGGCTGCGCGTGGTGGCATCGCTGGGCGCGGTGACGATCTTGAAGTTCTTCGCATCGGCATCGTTGGTGCGGATCACCCAGCGGCCGTTGAAGTGGTCGGCGTCGTATTCCACGTCGCGTGCACGCGGTGCCAGCACCTTGAATGCCTGCGGATCGGCGGCCGGGGCGTAGCGCGTTTCCGAGCTGACCGTGCTGTGCAGTTCGATGGTCAGGAAACGATCATCGCGGGTGCGGCCGACGCCCATGTAGAAGCTGTCGTCCTTCTCTTCGTAGACCAGCACGTCACTGCTCGCCGGGGTGCCCAGCACGTGTTTTTTCACGCGCACGGTGAGCAGCGTTTCCGGATCGTTCTCGACGTAGAACAGGGTGCGGTTGTCATCGGCCCAGACCACGTTGGGCGAGACGTTCTCGATACGGTCCGGCAGCACTTCACCGGTGCGCAGGTCCTTGAAACGGATCACGTACTGGCGGCGGCCCACATCATCTTCGGCCCAGGCCAGCAGATGGTTGTCCTGGCTGACATCGGCATCGCCCACGTTGAAGTAGCCCTTGCCCTCGGCCATCGTGTTGATGTCGAGCAGGATTTCTTCCGGCGCCTCCATGCTGCCCTTGCGGCGTGCCTGGATCGGGTAGTCCTTGCCGGTTTCAAAGCGGGTGTAATACCAGTAGCCGCGGTCACGCGAGGGCACGCTGGCATCGTCCTGCTTGATGCGGGCGACGATCTCCTTGTACAGCGTGTCTTCCAGCGGCTTGAGCGGCGCCACGACCTGGTCGGTATAGGCATTCTCCGCGTTCAGGTACGCCAGCATTTTCCTGTCTTCGCGCTTGTCGTCACGCAGCCAGTAGTAATCATCGCTGCGGGTCGCGCCAAAGGGAGCCTTCACCGTGTGCGGGTGCTTCTCGGCGTCGGGCGGGGTCAGCGCGGGGGCGGCGTGCACGTTGGAGGTCATGAGGCTGGCAACCAGTAAACAAAGGGCGGGTTTCACGAGATAAGGCTCCTGGCGGGGGAATGCAATGGCGTCCGTGTCCGTGCAGTCTGTGCCGCCGGGTGGGCCAGCAGCAAGCCTGTCGTTGGTCACTGCGCCTATCATCAGGCCATGGATACTTCCCGCACGCCCCCGACCGGCACCGGCTACAGCCGCCGCAGCCAGGAAATCGAACCCTTCCACGTGATGTCGCTGCTGGCCCGCGCGCAGGCGCTGGAGCAGGCCGGCCACGATGTGATCCACCTGGAGATCGGCGAGCCGGACTTCACCACCGCCGCCCCGATCGTGCGCGCCGGCCAGGCGGCACTGGCGGCCGGGCACACGCGCTATACCGCCGCCCGCGGGCTGCCCGCCCTGCGCGAGGCGATTGCCGGGTTCTACCAGGATCGCTACCAGGTGCAGATCGACCCCCAGCGGATCCTGGTCACCCCGGGTGGCTCGGGCGCATTGCTGCTGGCCAGCAGCCTGCTGGTCGATCCCGGCAAGCACTGGTTGCTGGCCGATCCGGGCTACCCGTGCAACCGGCACTTCCTGCGCCTGGTGGAAGGGGCCGCGCAGCTGGTACCGGTCGGCCCGGAAACGGCGTACCAGCTCACGCCGGAACTGGTGGCACGGCAATGGAATGCCGAGAGTGTCGGCGCCCTGGCCGCCTCTCCGGCCAACCCGACCGGAACCGTGCTTTCCGCTGCGCAGCTGGACGCGCTGTCGCAGTCACTGAAGTCGCGCGGCGGGCACCTGGTGGTGGATGAGATCTACCACGGCCTCACCTACGGGATGGACGCGGCCAGCGTGCTGCAGGTCGACGATGACGCCTTCGTGCTCAACAGCTTCTCCAAGTATTACGGGATGACCGGCTGGCGACTGGGCTGGCTGGTCGCGCCGCCGCAGGCGGTGAAGGAGCTGGAGAAGCTGGCGCAGAATCTGTACATCAGCGCCTCCAGCATCGCCCAGCATGCGGCGCTGGCATGTTTCGAGCCGGAGTCGATCGCGATTTTCGAGCAGCGCCGCGCGGCATTCCGCGAGCGCCGCGATTACCTGCTGCCGGCGCTGCGGGCGCTCGGCTTCCGGATCGAAGTGGAACCGGAAGGCGCGTTCTATCTCTACGCCGACGTGAGTGCGTTCACCGGGGATGCGCAGGCCTTCTGTGCGCATTTCCTGGAAACCGAGCATGTCGCGTTCACCCCGGGCCTGGACTTCGGGCACCACCGCGCCAACGCGCACGTGCGGCTGGCCTACACGCAGGAAGTGCCACGCCTGGAAGAGGCGGTGCGGCGGATCGCGCGTGGGCTGGAGACGTGGGTGCGTTGAGCGACCCCTGAAAAAAAAGGTTCTTCACCCAACTCCGGGGAAGGCCGCCCGGATCTTCAGGAAGAA
>NZ_JALJRX010000016.1:0-8263 GCF_024519495.1 Stenotrophomonas sp. Ste96
CCTGGGCCAGCACGGTGGCGGTGGTGGTGCCGTCGCCGGCGTCATCGTTGGTGCGGGAAGCAACTTCCTTCACCATCTGCGCGCCCATGTTCTCGAACTTGTCAGCCAGTTCGATTTCCTTGGCGACAGACACGCCGTCCTTGGTGATGGTCGGGGCGCCGAAGCTCTTTTCGAGCACGACGTTGCGGCCCTTCGGGCCCAGGGTGGCCTTGACGGCATTGGCGAGAATGTTGACGCCGCGCAGCAGGCGCAGCCGCGCATCATTATCGAAAAGGATCTCTCTGTGCGTCATGACCGTTCCTCCGCAATAAAAACGCATGCCGGAGGGGAGCCGCCAGAACCCCCGGCATACGCCGACTCCGGCAGCAACACTTTCGTTCCGTCCACCGCCTTCATCGAAAGCCGAACCCGACCCTGCATGTCCACTTCCAGGACCTTGACCTTCACCACATCCCCTTCCGACAGAACGGAATTCGGGTTTTCCACTCGCTCGTCAGAAATCTGCGAGACGTGCACCAGTCCGACCTTGCCCGGCGCGATGGTGACGAACGCGCCGAAGTCAAGCACCTTTGCCACCTTACCTTCGTAGACCCGACCCGGTTCGATTTCGGCCGTGATCTGTTCGATACGCCTGCGCGCCGTGTCGGCGGCTCCGCCGCTGGTCGAAGCGATCACGATCGTGCCGTCGTCCCGGATATCGATCTGCGTGCCAGTTTCCTTGGTGAGCGCCTGGATGGTGGCCCCGCCCTTGCCGATCACCTCGCGGATCTTGTCCGGATGGATCTTGATCGTCAGCAGGCGCGGTGCGAACTCCGACATCTGCTCGCGCGGGGCCTGGATGGCCTTGGCCATCTCCCGAAGGATGTGCAGTCGCCCTTCTCGCGCCTGCGCCAATGCCACCTCCATGATCTCGGCGGTCACGCCGTCGATCTTGATGTCCATCTGCAGGGCCGAGATACCGTCGATAGTGCCGGCGACCTTGAAATCCATATCGCCCAGGTGGTCCTCGTCACCCAGGATGTCGGACAGCACCGCGAACCGATCGCCTTCCTTGACCAGGCCCATGGCGATGCCTGTCACAGGCCCCTTGACCGGAACGCCCGCAGCCATCAGGGCCAGCGAGCTGCCGCACACTGAAGCCATCGAGGAAGAACCATTGGACTCGGTGATCTCCGACACTATTCGAATGGTGTAAGGGAATGCTTCCATCGACGGCATGATCGCGGCGACGCCACGCTTGGCCAGACGGCCGTGGCCGATTTCGCGTCGCTTTGGGCCGATCATCGGACCCGTCTCGCCGACGCAGTAAGGCGGGAAGTTGTAGTGGAAAAGGAAGTGTTCCTTGTACTCGCCGGTGACGGCATCGATGACCTGGCCGTCACGCGTAGTGCCGAGCGTGGTGGTCACGATGGCTTGGGTTTCGCCGCGTGTGAACACCGCCGAGCCATGAGTGCGCGGCAGCACGCCGAGTTGGATCGAGATCGGACGTACGTCTTCGAGACCGCGACCGTCCAGCCGACGCCGATCCTGCAGCACCATGCGGCGCACAGCGGTGTACTCGAGGTCGTCCAGCTCCGCGCGGACTTGGGCGACCTCCCAACCCGTTGCCGAGGTCGTCGGTGCAGCTAGCGCAATCAACACTTCATTTCTGATCGCCTGCACTCGTTTCTTGCGTGCGATCCGGTCGGTGATCAGCAAGGCGCTGTTGAGGTTGTTTCCAATCTGTGTGCGCACCGTATCGGCCAGGGCCAGGTCGCGTGGTGGATGGCTCCACTCCCACTTGGTCACCTTCGCTTCTTGGGCGAGTTCCTCGATCGCTTCGATCACGGGCTGCATGGCGTGGTGGCCAAGCGACACCGCCGCCAGCATGATCTCCTCCGAGAGCACGTTGGCTTCGGACTCGACCATCAACACGCCGTGCCGGGTGCCGGCGACGACCAGATTGAGGTCGGAGGCCTTGAGCTCTTCGGTGGTCGGGTTGACCAGAAAACTGTCGCCGTGGCGGCCGATGCGGACCGCTCCAATCGGCCCCTTGAACGGCAACCCCGACAAGCGCAGCGCGGCGGAGGCGCCGACCATGGCTGGAATATCGGGATCGATCAACGGATCGACGGACAGCACGGTCGCAATGACCTGGACCTCGTGGCGGAACTGATCGGGAAACAGTGGTCTTACCGGCCGGTCGATCAGGCGCGAGGTCAGGATTTCCTTTTCGGTCGGGCGACCCTCGCGCTTGAAGAAACCACCGGGGATACGACCGCCTGCGTAGAAGCGCTCCCGGTACTCGACGGTGAGCGGGAAGAAGTCGAGTCCATCTTTCGCGCGCTTGCTGCCGACCGCGGTTACCAGCACCACCGTATCGCCCATGCGGACTATGACCGCGCCGGACGCCTGCTTGGCGATCTCGCCGGTTTCGAGGGTGAGTTCATGCGCCCCGAAGGCGCAGCGCTTCACGACCGGTAATTTAGCCGGTGCATTCGTCATCAGATTCATTATGTTTTCCTTTCATCAACAAGGATATGCCGACCACCGCAGAGGCGGCCCAATGGGTGCCGCGCGGACTCAGCGACCGGCGTTTCGGCGCATGTTGTGCTGTTTCGCCTCGGCCAGTTCCTCGGTGCACTCCAGGCAAAAAGGCGCGGCGGGATCGGCCATCAAACGGCCATGCCCGATTTCGAGTTCACATCGGCAGCAAATGCCGTAGCGCCCCGATTCGTAGCGATCCAGCGCCGCCTTGATCCGATCCAACTGGATCATCAGGCGACTGCTGCCCGCCTTGGCCATGTGCTGCTGGGAGATGGCGTCGATCCTGCTGACGCGGCCTTGCGTGGTCTGATCGAGGGCGACGGGTTGGCCCGCGTCTTCCAAACCGGCGAGGGTGATGCGAATGTCCCGCTGCTCCTCTACGAGCATGCTGAAGAATTCGTCCAGACTTTGAACGTGTACGGACATGGTGACTCCTCATCTTGGTAGGCGGTATGCCGGGAGCGGCATCCGGAAGCGGGCATTGCGCCCGCGGCCAAGAAGTGAGCGTTAGATTGGAGTGGTCATGAGAGAGCCTCGTCTTGACCCTCTGAACCGCACCCCATTGTGCGGAAACCACATCACCTAGTAGAGCTTGAGGCCATCCTCAAGATCGACGAGACAGGCGGAGGGGTGTTGTATCGTGAATTTCACTAAATCATAGCATGTCAAGTCCCCCGTCAAACGACGGGGGATTACCTCGGGCCTTCTGGGCGCTGATAGCCGCCACGAACCCCATCCTTGGACAGCACCCACTGCCACAGTTGCAGGTCGCGGGCGCGGAATGCACCGGCGCAGGACAACAGGTAGTAGCGCCACATCCGATGGAACCGTTGCCCCAGTTCGTCCTCGAAATGAGGCCATGCCTGCTCGAAGTTGGCATGCCACGCCATCAATGTGTTGTCGTAGTCGGCGCCGAAGTTGTGCAGATCCTCGACGACGAAGAGCTCGTCGCAAGCATCACCGATCTGGCCAATCGACGGCAACTCGCCGTTCGGGAAAATGTAGCGATCGATCCACGGGTCGGTAGTGGACTTGCGCCGGTTCTTGCCGATGGTGTGAAGCAGGAACAGGCCGTCATCGGCCAGGCAGCGATGAGCTACTTCCATGTAGCTGCGATGGTTCTTGCGACCCACATGCTCGAACATGCCGACGCTGGCGATGCGATCGAAGCGCTCGTTGATGGAGCGGTAGTCCTGCAGCCGGAACTCCAGTGGCAGGTCGGCATAACGCTCCGTCGCCCATGCGGTCTGCTCCTTCGAAACCGTCACCCCCACGCACTCAACGCCGTAGTGCTCGGCGGCGTACGCCATGAAGCTGCCCCAGCCACAACCGATGTCGAGCACCCGCATGCCGGGCTCCAGGCGCAACTTGTGGCAGATCATGTCGAGCTTGGCTTCCTGCGCCTCCGCCAGGTTCTTCGCATCGGCCCAGTAGCCGCAGGTGTAGGTCATGCGCGGGTCCAGCATTGCCGTGTAGAAATCATTCCCGAGGTCGTAATGGGCCTCGCCGACTTCCCAGGCCTGTCGCGATGTCTGCCGATTCAGCAGCTTGGCCCGTAGCGAATGAAACATGAGCCGCAACGGTTTGACGTGGCGATCGAGCCGCGCACGCAGGATGCGATCGAACAGTTCGTCCAGCCGATCGCACTCCCATGCGCCGTTCATGTAACTTTCCCCAAGGCCGAGATTGCCCTGTGCAAATACGCGCTCCGGGACGCCATCGACCAGCAACCGGATATCCCATGGGCGATCACCGCCCAGTCGAACATCAGCGATCTCCAGCAGTTCGTCCATCATTCGATGGAGGTGGTTTCGATTGATTGTTTCAGTGGATTTATGCTTGGTTGATGCTTCGGTCATTTGACTTACTGCCGGTGGTTGGCGTCAACGGAGAAGGAGCACCGGGACGCGGCAGGTGCGCAGCATCGTGGTGGTGGTGCTGCCGACAATCAGCTGGCGGATACGCGAGTGGCCATAGGCCCCCATGACCAGCAGATCCACATGCTCGTCACGGATGTAATGGCCGATCACCTCTTCCGCTTCGCCCGGTCGCACCGCGCCGGCCGCAGACAATCCGGCCGCGGCCAGCGTGTCCAGCGCCCAGCGCAATGCGGCTTCGTTTGTGGCATTGGTCGCTCCGACGGTGAGCACACGGATATCGAGTCCACTGAACAACGGGCTGGCCGCCACCATTTCCACGCCCTTGCGGGTCGTGGCGCTCCCATCGAACGCGATCAGCACGCGTTCGATTTCCGTGTAGCTGCGCGACGCCACCAGCAATGGGCGATGGACTGCACGTACCACGCGTTCCAGTTGGCTGCCCAGGTGTCCCTTGGCGAAATCCGCATGCTCGCCACGCTTGCCAAGGACAAACAGGCGTGCATCGCCTTCCAACTCGATGAGGGTGTCCACCAAGGACCCATGCCGCATCCGCGTCTCCGCCTCGATGCCATGGAAAGCGGCCGCAATCCCCTTGGCCTGTTGCAGCACTAGGCGGCCTCGTTCTTGGCCCAGCTTGCTGCGGGTCTCGTCCAGCAAGGCGAGCCCTTCCAGCAACCTGGGCTGGGCATCCGCTCCGAGGTTCCCACTGAAGTCCGCGGTACTGGCCGCTTCCGGATGGCGGTCAAGCACATGAAGGTATTCCAGCGGGGCTTCCAGTCTGTGCGCTGCCCAAGCGGCGTAATGCGCCACGCTCTCGCTGTAAGCGGATGCGTCGGTGGCGGCCAATACACTGCCGCTGTGATCTATATGGGAGTGTCCAATCTTGTCTGTCATGGTTGCTTCCTCAGTGGCCCATCAGCCGCTCGACGGCGTCGGGCTTGTCGTGGACGCCCAAGCGATCCACCAGCGTCGCACTGGCTTCGTTCATTCCTAGGATTTCGACCTCAGTACCTTCACGCCTGAACTTCACCACAACCGTGTCCAGTGCGCCCACCGCGCTGAGATCCCAGAAGTGGGCACGGCCCACGTCAATTTGAACGCGCTCCAAAGCCTCGCGGAAATCGAAGCTAGCAATGAACTGGTCAGCCGAGGCAAAGAAAACCTGCCCGGTCACGGTGTAGCACCGCAGACGCCCACCTTCTTCAGAAGTGGAGCCGATATGAAGCACCTGGCCTACCTTGCGAGCAAAGAACAGCCCCGAGAGCAGTACGCCGATCAAAACGCCCTTTGCCAGATCATGGGTGGACACCGTCACGATAACTGTGGCGATCATCACCACACTAGAAGTCTTGGGATTTGCCTTAAGTGCCGCCAGTGAACCCCAGTTGAAAGTGCCAATGGAGACCATGATCATTACAGCGACCAGCGCCGCCATGGGAATCAGCTTTACCCAAGGGCCTGCAAATACCACCATCAACAATAGGAATACGCCCGCGGCCAGTGATGAGAGGCGACCACGACCGCCGGACTTAACGTTGATGACAGACTGGCCAATCATGGCGCAACCGGCCATGCCGCCAACAAAGCCGGATGCGATGTTGGCTATGCCCTGACCGACCGCTTCGCGGTTTTTGTTGCTCGGCGTATCGGTCAGATCATCGACGATCTTTGCAGTCATCATCGATTCCAGCAGGCCCACGACCGCCAATGTGGCGGAAACCGGGAAAATGATCTTCAGTGTCTCTAGATTCAAGGGAACATCAGGCAACAAGAACACCGGCAAGCTGTCGGGTAGTTCGCCCATGTCCCCCACGGTGCGGATATCAAGCTTGAGCAGGAGCGCGACTATCGTCAGGACCACGATGGCCACCAGCGGCGAGGGAATGACCTTGGTCACGCGTGGCAACAGATAGATGATGGCCAACCCTGCGGCGACCATCGCATAAACGGTCCAAGGGACGTTGGTTAGCTCGGGGAGCTGCGCCAGGAAAATCAGGATCGCCAGCGCATTGACAAAACCGGTGATGACCGAGCGCGAGACGAAACGCATCAACGCCCCGAGCCTAAACGTGCCAGCCAAGATCTGCAGCATCCCGGTTAGGAGCGTCGCTGCCAACAAATACTGCAGTCCGTGCTCCTTCACCAAGCCAACCATCAGCAGCGCCATGGCCCCGGTAGCTGCCGAGATCATTCCCGGACGACCGCCGGTAAAGGCGATAACCACTGCAATGCAGAATGAGGCGTAGAGGCCCACCTGGGGATCAAGCCCGGCAATAATTGAGAACGCAATGGCCTCAGGAATTAGAGCGAGCGCAACAACTATGCCGGCAAGCAAGTCGCCACGAATATTGCCGAGCCAGTCCTGGCGCAGTCGAGTAAGCGTAGTCAAAACAGAATATCCCTAGTCCCGACTGGTCGTCGGGCCAACAGTGTGATTTACGAAATAACAACCCTAAGCCCGCTTGCGGGCTTGATCCGATGACAGGATTTAGGGCGGCGTAATCACTATGGGCACTGGCTCGGGAGTAGAGTTGGGTCCGCTGTTGTTTGCGGCCGCTGGCTGGAGAGCCTAGCACAATCTGCATAGTTGCGTCGAATGATGGACGATTGGCCGGCCACCTTTGAAACGTGCGTGTTCTGGGCCAGGTGACTATCCTCGATCAGTACATTGATGCCGCCACCCGCGAGAACACTGTGCGCAGCTACGCTTCGGCGTTACGGCACTTTGAGGTCGAGTGGCAAGGACACCTTCCGGCCACCCCAGACAGTGTGGCGCGGTACTTGGCCACCTACGCGCAGACCCTGGCCACCAGCACGCTGCGGCATCGCCTGGCGGCGATCGCTTTTTGGCATCGGGATCACGGATTTGTGGATCCCACCCGCTCGCCACTGGTGCGCAAGGTACTTAAAGGGATTCAGACCCTCCACCCGACCCGGGTCAAGCAGGCTGCGCCACTGCAGATCCGGCGGCTGGTCGAGCTCGATGACTGGCTGGCCGCAGCGATTGCTGCGGCCCATGCCCGGGGCGACGGGGCGGCGGCGCTTCGCCATCAGCGGGATCGCGCGTTGGTGCTGCTCGGATTCTGGCGTGGCTTCCGTGGCGATGAACTGCTGCGTCTGGAAGTGGCCCATCTCACGCTGGTGCCGGGACAGGGGATGACCTGCTTCCTGCCGCGCAGCAAGGGCGATCGCCAAGCGGCCGGCGTTACCCATAAGGTGCCGGCGTTGTCGCGGCTGTGTCCGGTAGAGGCGACCCAAGTGTGGCTGCAGGCGGCAAACGTGCAAGACGGGCCGGTGTTTCGGGCAATCAACCAGTGGGGCCACGTAAGTGCCGAAGGGCTCCATCCCAACAGTTTGGTGCGCCTGCTGCGCTAGTTGCTGGCCAGTGCCGGCTTTGCCGATGCGGGGCTCCACAGCAGCCATTCGCTGCGCCGCGGCTTTGCTAGTTGGGCCAACGATCAGGGCTGGGACATGAAGGCGTTGATGGAGTACGTGGGCTGGCGCGATGTTCAGTCGGCCATGCGTTACCTGGACGGGCGTGACCCGTTCGCCCGGGATCGCATTGAAGCGAGCCTGCCCAGCCCAACCGCGCCAGCTCCGGCGATGGCGCTGCCGGCGCCCGAGGTCAAATCTGCCCTGCAGCTGCTCCTACGCATGGTGCTGACCCCGTTTGCCCGCGCCGGCCGCGGCGCGGCCAAGGCCCGGGGCAGAATCGAAGAGATCTGCTTGGCCCCGTTCCAAGCGGTGCGGCTGAACACCGCCAGCAGCGAGTACCGGTTGACTGTTCCCACCGATCCCGACCGGGATCTGGATGAAATCCTGGCCACGTTGCTCGATGACATGCACCGCATGGCCGA
>NZ_JALJRX010000017.1:0-5779 GCF_024519495.1 Stenotrophomonas sp. Ste96
TACGCGGACGCGTTCCGGGAGCACGGCGTGGACTGCGTGATACGCGCACCCAACGAACTATGGCTTGGTCCGGACGGGCTTGCAGATGCCCACGGCCGGATCGACATGGTCTACAACCGCTTGACCGATTTCGCACTTGAAGAAGCCTCGCATACCGCCCTTCGGCAGGCGTACCTGGCAGGAGACGTCACGATGACCCCACATCCGCGTGCGCACGCGCTGTTCGCCGACAAGCGCAACCTTGCGGTGCTCGGGGATCCGGCGGTGCTCGGCGGCTTTGGGGTGGATGCGTCTTCGGCGGCCTTGCTGGCCCAGGTGATTCCGCCCACGGTCGAAGTGGTCCCCGGGAACCGGGATGCATTGTGGGCAGCGCGCAACAACTACTTTTTCAAGCCTGCAGCAGGGTTCGGCAGCCGCGGGAGCTATCGAGGCGACAAGCTCACCCGGCGGACGTGGGAGTCGATGACGTCCGCCACCTATATCGCACAGGCCTTCGCGCCACCGAGCATTCGGATCGTGCATGGGGGCCAGTCCCTCAAGGCCGATGTGCGCTGCTTCGCGACCGAGGCCGGTGTGCTGTTGTTCGCAGCTAGGCTGTACCAAGGCCAGACCACGAACATGCGCACGCCAGGCGGCGGATTCGCAGCTGTGCTGACCACGCCAGCCGTGATTGCATGATCCCGGGTCTCAAGCGGTGTTTGTCCCTCGTCGACGCTGCGATCCCAATGAGCAACCATTCATTCACGCGACACAGCCACGCGATGGCGACATTTTAATGGGTATCCGGATTTTAGTGTGGGAAGACCGCACTAGCCCTTCTTGTCTGACAGCTCTCGTTCGGTAGGTTTCTGGTATCGCAAGGCTTACGCGCTTTTAGCCTTCAGTGTGGGCTTTGTCTGGCGCATGTCGGTGCAAGGAAACAATCAGTGGCAGGTCACCTTGCCCCCGGCTCGAACTGGGGTTTGAGGCGCAGTGGAACGGAAAACCGGGTTAAGCCACGCGCCTAGCTCCCGTGCAGAGAATCGATCAGCGGGCACGACACAGTGCCTCGCTGCGCATGGCACTCGTTGACCAACCGTGACAGCACCGCTTCGATTCGCGTCAGGTCCGCCATCTTGGTGCGCACGTCGGTGAGCTGGAGCGCAGCCAGCTCGGCGGCTTCGCTGCAGTGAGTGCCGTCCTCAAGCTGTAGGAGTTGGCCGACTTCGTCCAGGTTGAACCCCAGCCGCTGGGCGGATTTCACGAAACGCACCCGCGCCACGTCCGCCGATCCGTAGCGGCGAATACTGCCGACGGGCCGACCTGGTTCTGGCAATAACCCCTTGCGCTGATAGAACCGGATGGTCTCCACGTTGACCCCAGCGGCCTTGGCGAAAGCCCCGATGGTCAGTGTTTGCGGATCGTTCACCATCGCGCTTGACTCCGTACTTGACTACGGAAGTAACCTTAGCGCATCACGCAACGTCTCGGAAGGAGATCCCTCACATGGCAGACCCCAGCAACGGCCGCGGTGCACTGGCCGCCGGTGGCCTCGCCGCCATCCTCGCCTCGACCTGCTGCCTCGGTCCGCTGGTGCTGATCACGCTGGGTTTCTCCGGCGCCTGGATCGGCAACTTGACCGCGCTGGAACCGTACCGGCCGATCTTCATTGGCGTGGCGCTCGTGGCGCTGTTCTTCGCGTGGCGTCGCATCTTCCGGCCGGCTCGCGCCTGCGCGCCGGACGACGCATGCGCCGTGCCCCAGGTGCGGACGGCCTACAAGGTGATCTTCTGGATCGTCACCGCCCTGGTGCTGATCGCGCTCGTGTTCCCCTACCTCATGCCCCTGTTCTACTGAAAGGAGATTGCCATGAAGAAACTCGTCGCATTGCTCGCTCTGACCGTTGCCCTCAGCGCTCCCGCCTGGGCCGCCACCAAAACCGTCACGCTGTCGGTGCCGAGCATGACCTGCGCCACCTGTCCGATCACGGTCAAGAAGGCGCTGACCAAGGTCGAAGGCGTCATCGAGGCCAAGGTGACCTGGGAGCCCAAGGAGGCGGTGGTAACCTACGACGATGCCAAGACCACTCCGGCCGCGTTGACCAAAGCCACCGAGAACGCCGGCTACCCGTCTACCGTCAAGAACTGAGCGCACGCTCATGACCGAGGCGATCACGCTGCACATCGATGGCATGACCTGCGGGTCGTGCGCCGAGCACGTCAAGCAGACCTTGGAAAAGGTGCCCGGCGTGCGTTCGGCCTCAGTGTCCTACCCACAGCGCCGGGCCGAGATTGAGGCCAGCGTAGGTACCGCCGCGGACGTGACCTCGCTGGTCGCGGCGGTATCCGCACTCGGTTACCGAGCGCAGCTTGCCGATGCGCCGGGGCAACCCAGCGACCTGCTGAACAATGCACAAGAGCGGCTGGGCGGCGAACCAAAGCGCGAGGACGATGAGGCTGCACTGCACGTGGCCGTGATCGGCAGCGGCGGCGCGGCGATGGCGGCGGCGTTGAAGGCCGTCGAGCAAGGGGCGCGTGTGACGCTGATCGAGCGCAGCACTCTCGGCGGCACCTGCGTCAACGTCGGATGTGTGCCGTCCAAGATCATGATCCGCGCTGCCCACATTGCGCATCTGCGTCGCGAGAGTCCGTTCGATGACGGCATTGCCGCCGCCTCGCCGAAGATTCTGCGTAAGCGCTTGCTGGCTCAGCAGCAGGGGCGCGTCGATGAACTGCGCCACGCCAAGTACGAAGGCATCCTGACGAGCACCCCGACCATCACCGTGCTGCGCGGCGATGCCCGATTCAAGGATGCGCACACGCTGACCGTGGCAACCGCTGACGACGGGATGCGCGAGGTGAGTTTCGACCGCTGCCTCATCGCCACCGGGGCCAGTCCGGCGATTCCACCGATCCCGGGCTTGAAAGACACGCCCTTCTGGACGTCGACCGAAGCGCTGGCCAGCGACACGATCCCCGATCGGCTGGCCGTGATCGGCTCGTCGGTGGTGGCCGTCGAACTCGCGCAGGCCTTTGCCCGGCTGGGCAGCAAGGTGACCATGCTGGCGCGCAGCACACTGTTCTTTCGCGAAGACCCCGCCATTGGCGAGGCCATCACGGCCGTGTTCCGCGCCGAAGGCATCGAAGTGCTGGACCACACCCAGGCCAGCCAGGTCGCCTATGAGGATGGGGAATTCGTGCTCACCACCGAACGCGGCGAACTGCATGCCGACCGGCTGTTGTTCGCCACCGGCCGCACCCCAAACACCCGCACGCTCAACCTCGACGCGGCCGGTGTGGTGGTCAATGCGCAAGGCGCCATCACCATCGACCACGCGATGCGCACTACCGTGCCGCACATCTATGCCGCCGGCGACTGCACTGACCAGCCGCAGTTCGTCTACGTCGCGGCGGCGGCCGGCACCCGCGCTGCAATCAACATGACGGGTGGCAACGCGACGCTGGATCTGACGGCGATGCCGGCGGTGGTGTTCACCGACCCGCAGGTCGCCACCGTGGGCTACAGCGAAGCCGAAGCGCACCACGACGGTATCGAGACCGACAGCCGCACGCTGACGCTCGACAACGTGCCCCGGGCGCTGGTCAACTTCGACACGCGCGGTTTCATCAAGCTGGTTTCGGAGGCCGGTTCGGGACGACTGATCGGCGTGCAAGCGGTAGCCCCGGAAGCAGGCGAGCTGATCCAAACCGCAGTACTGGCGATTCGCAACCGCATGACGGTGCGAGAGTTGGCCGACCAGTTATTCCCCTACCTGACGATGGTCGAGGGGCTGAAACTCGCGGCACAAACCTTCACCAAGGACGTAAAGCAACTGTCCTGTTGCGCGGGGTAGTGGCTGGGCCTCTTACCTATGCTTCATCGGCTGAATCACAAATTCAGGCTGAAGCGCCGCCTCTTGCACAATGGGCTGAGGACTATTCGAAATACCCCTCTTCGAGTAGCCGCGCCAGCGTCGGGAGATAGGGGCCGTACTCGACCACGCGCGTGATCTTCTTCTTGCGCGTTGCCGCCGTGGTCATCCGCTGGAACACGAAGTCCGTGGTCATTGGGTCGTCGTCATCGACCAACACGGTTTCGATAACCGAGCCATCCTTGCGCGCCTTCTTGTCGTAGAGCATGCGCGCCCGAAGCACCTCGAAGCTGTAACCCCTGCCCATGCGGTTCATGTCTTTGGCCACTCGGTTGACTGACTCAGTATAGGCATTGGTAATCGGCTGCTCGAAGTAGGCGAAGATTTCGTCGTGCCAGTTGTGCACGGCGGTGGTCAGGTCCTTGAACGTGGCCGCCAATTCGGTCGGAATATTGGCCTGCCACTTCGCGCAGGCGGCTTCTGCTGCTGGGCGGGTCTTCTGATCCCAGATCGACAGAAATCCTTCCTTGAGCGCGTGGGCTTCGCTTAGGAGCGGGAACTGTTGGAACCATTCCCGCATCCGGTCCATATCTCTCCCTGTCAGGTCGTGCTGCCGCTTGAGCAGCAGGAACCGCTCGTCCTTGAGTTTGAGGCGCTGCCGGGTGGACAAATCCTTGCGAATGCGCTTGCGCAGCTTCTCCAGCGCGTCGTTCGCCATGCGCTGGATATGGAATCGATCGACCACGATCCGGGCCTGTGGCAGCGTGGCGCGCACCACCTGCCGATAAACGTGGTACATGTCCATCGCCACCCACTCGACCGAGTCCTTGTCCCGCAGGTCGCGGAAATAGGGCATCAACTCGGCTTTGGCCCGGCTGGGGCGGATATCGAACACGGTCTTGCGCTCGACGTTGGTGATCATGGCCCGGTACTGGCCGATGATCTTGAGCTCGTCGATACCCAGCACCCGCGGCGTCCGGAACTGGGTCTTGGCCTCGACCTCCTCGATGAAATCGTCGAAGACGTGGCGGACCGTCTTTTCGTCCACGGCTACTTCCCGGGCAAGGGCCGCAAAGGTCTTGGAGAAGGACTGGTCGCGGATATAACGCACCAGACGCGCCGTGGCTTGGCGTTTTCCATCAAGGTCCGCCACAGGCTCAAACAAGGTCTTGGTGCAGCTTGTACAGCGATAGCGACGGCGCTGGATGAAGATCACGACGGGTTTGCCGTGCGTCGGTGTGTCCTGAAACGACTGTTCCTGTGAGCCGTGACCATGCAGGCGTCCGGTCTTGCACAGCGGGCAGGTCACCCACTGATTGACGCCTTCGGCCTTGACGACGTAACTGTCCTCGCTGGTCAGGATTTCAAGCGTCTTCAGGCTTCGCAGCTGGAGAAAGTCCGTCACTCAGCACCTTGGGCGAACCCACACTGAAATCCGACTTTTACTCTAGCACATCCGCTCAGCCGTCCAACACCAAAATCCATTCTTTGAAAGTGATAGCTACAAAGACCCAAGGAGCCAGAACCCACACCAGATTCCGGATACCCATTTTAATTCACCAAAAGCCAGTGCGCGGAGTGTCTCTTGGAATCAGGCCGGGTATCGGAGCGGCGGCTAAGCCGATACCCGGCAGTGAGTCAGTCGCGCAGGAGTTCGACGCTATCGTTTATTTCTACATTGCCGTCCACCACGACTGCGTTGGCATAGTGATCATCAATGATCGAAGTGATGCGGACCTTTCCAATGTCCGTGCGCACGAAAGTAGGCGAGGTTGACTTGTGCCTGTGAGGGCCGCGCGTGTGGCGGACAACATTGAGTACCTGGCCCACCTGGGCGCCGTCCTCTTTCCCGATGCAAACGACCAGCGTGTTCTCCTGGACATCGAGTACTTGGCCGCGCATCACGTACTTGTGGGTGAAATTCGCGGC
>NZ_JALJRX010000018.1:0-5560 GCF_024519495.1 Stenotrophomonas sp. Ste96
AAAAGAAAACCCCGCTGCGTGAGCAGCGGGGTTTTCGGGTAAAAACCCTGGCGATGACCTACTCTCGCATGGCTTAGGCCACACTACCATCGGCGCAGCTGCGTTTCACTTCCGAGTTCGGGATGGGATCGGGTGGTGCCACAGCGCTAATTTCACCAGGGAGACAGTTGGAGCGTCGCCATCCTAAAGAAACGGATAAGGCGCCTGCCTCTCGTAAGTCTTGTGACGTAGCGTGCACTTGGGATCTATCGACATGTCATGTCGGCCAAGGCAACTTGAGGTTATATGGTCAAGCCACACGGATCATTAGTATCAGTTAGCTCAATACATTGCTGTACTTACACACCTGACCTATCAACCACATAGTCTATATGGTTCCTTCAGGGGGCTTGTGCCCCGGGAGATCTCATCTTGAGGCGCGCTTCCCGCTTAGATGCTTTCAGCGGTTATCGCTTCCGAACATAGCTACCCGGCAATGCCACTGGCGTGACAACCGGAACACCAGAGGTTCGTCCACTCCGGTCCTCTCGTACTAGGAGCAGCCCCTCTCAAATCTCCAACGCCCATGGCAGATAGGGACCGAACTGTCTCACGACGTTCTGAACCCAGCTCGCGTACCACTTTAAATGGCGAACAGCCATACCCTTGGGACCGACTACAGCCCCAGGATGTGATGAGCCGACATCGAGGTGCCAAACACCGCCGTCGATATGAACTCTTGGGCGGTATCAGCCTGTTATCCCCGGAGTACCTTTTATCCGTTGAGCGATGGCCCTTCCATACAGAACCACCGGATCACTAAGTCCTAGTTTCCTACCTGCTTGATCCGTCGATCTTGCAGTCAAGCACGCTTATGCCTTTGCACACAGTGCGCGATGTCCGACCGCGCTGAGCGTACCTTCGAGCTCCTCCGTTACTCTTTAGGAGGAGACCGCCCCAGTCAAACTACCCACCATACACGGTCCCCGATCCAGATTATGGACCTAGGTTAGAACGTCAAGCACGACAGGGTGGTATTTCAAGGATGGCTCCACCACAGCTAGCGCCATGGTTTCATAGCCTCCCACCTATCCTACACAGACGAACTCAACGTTCAGTGTAAAGCTATAGTAAAGGTTCACGGGGTCTTTCCGTCTTGCCACGGGAACGCTGCATCTTCACAGCGATTTCAATTTCACTGAGTCTCGGGTGGAGACAGCGCCGCTGTCGTTACGCCATTCGTGCAGGTCGGAACTTACCCGACAAGGAATTTCGCTACCTTAGGACCGTTATAGTTACGGCCGCCGTTTACTGGGGCTTCGATCAAGAGCTTCGCCTTGCGGCTGACCCCATCAATTAACCTTCCAGCACCGGGCAGGCGTCACACCCTATACGTCCACTTTCGTGTTTGCAGAGTGCTGTGTTTTTGATAAACAGTCGCAGCGGCCTGGTTACTGCGGCCCTCTTCAGCTATAGCTCGCATGAGCCACCAAAAAGGGCGCACCTTCTCCCGAAGTTACGGTGCCATGTTGCCTAGTTCCTTCACCCGAGTTCTCTCAAGCGCCTGAGAATTCTCATCCTACCCACCTGTGTCGGTTTACGGTACGGTCTGCGTAAGCTGAAGCTTAGGAGCTTTTCCTGGAAGCGTGGTATCAGTGACTTCGCCTTAAAGGCTCGTCTCGGTGCTCGGTCTTAAAGGATCCCGGATTTGCCAAAGATCCAAACCTACCGCCTTTCCCCCGGACAACCAACGCCGGGTACACCTAACCTTCTCCGTCCCTCCATCGCACTTACGCGAGGTGCAGGAATATTAACCTGCTTCCCATCGACTACGACTTTCGTCCTCGCCTTAGGGGCCGACTCACCCTGCGCCGATTAACGTTGCGCAAGGAAACCTTGGGCTTTCGGCGTGCGGGTTTTTCACCCGCATTATCGTTACTCATGTCAGCATTCGCACTTCCGATACCTCCAGCAGACTTCTCAATCCACCTTCAACGGCTTACGGAACGCTCCTCTACCGCGTACATATAAATATGCACACCCCAAGCTTCGGTTCACTGCTTAGCCCCGTTAAATCTTCCCCGCAGACCGACTCGACCAGTGAGCTATTACGCTTTCTTTAAAGGGTGGCTGCTTCTAAGCCAACCTCCTGGCTGTCTGTGCCTTTCCACATGGTTTTCCACTTAGCAGTGAATTTGGGACCTTAGCTGTGGGTCTGGGTTGTTTCCCTTTTCACGACGGACGTTAGCACCCGCCGTGTGTCTCCCATACAGTCCGTCTCGGTATTCGGAGTTTGCAATGGTTTGGTAAGTCGCGATGACCCCCTAGCCATAACAGTGCTCTACCCCCGAGAGGATACATATGAGGCGCTACCTAAATAGCTTTCGAGGAGAACCAGCTATCTCCGGGTTCGATTAGCTTTTCACTCCTAATCACAGCTCATCCCCGTCTTTTGCAACAGACGTGGGTTCGGGCCTCCAGTACCTGTTACGGCACCTTCACCCTGGCCATGACTAGATCACCCGGTTTCGGGTCTACTGCCCGCGACTATGCGCCCTTATCAGACTCGGTTTCCCTTCGCCTCCCCTATACGGTTAAGCTTGCCACGAACAGTAAGTCGCTGACCCATTATACAAAAGGTACGCAGTCACTCTTTCGAGCTCCTACTGCTTGTACGCACACGGTTTCAGGATCTATTTCACTCCCCTCTCCGGGGTTCTTTTCGCCTTTCCCTCACGGTACTGGTTCACTATCGGTCGGTCAGTAGTATTTAGCCTTGGAGGATGGTCCCCCCATGTTCAGACAGGGTTTCACGTGCCCCGCCCTACTCGTCTTCACTGGAGTGGCCCTTTTAAATACAGGGCTATCACCTTCTATGGCCAGCCGTTCCAGGCTGTTTTTCTAGAACCATTCCAGCTTAAGGGCTAGTCCCCGTTCGCTCGTCGCTACTCAGGGAATCTCGGTTGATTTCTTTTCCTCTGGTTACTTAGATATTTCAGTTCACCAGGTTCGCTTCCAGCAGCTATGTATTCACTGCAGGATACCCGCAAGCGGGTGGGTTTCCCCATTCGGACATTACCGGATCAAAGCTTGTTGCCAGCTCCCCGATACTTTTCGCAGGCTGCCACGTCCTTCATCGCCTCTGACCGCCAAGGCATCCACCGTGTGCGCTTATTCGCTTGACCATATAACCGCAAGTTGCCTTGGGTTACATATATGACCTGGGGGTACAAAGCCCAGATACGAAATATAACGACTCAATTAATAAGAAGACATTTAAGTCTTCCGCCTTAGCCTCACGACACGTCTAAGATAGAATCTCAAAACGCTCGCTACGTCACAAGTTTTAAAAGAACACGTACCAGCCACAATGCTGATCCGTAATAAATTCTTTGTATGCGCTAATCATTCAGAGTGGTGGGTCTGGGTAGACTCGAACTACCGACCTCACCCTTATCAGGGGTGCGCTCTAACCACCTGAGCTACAGACCCAATGTCCGTTCAGCTCATTGCCGTTTGCGTCGATAAACACGCAACGTGTGGTGGAGCCTGTCGGGATCGAACCGACGACCCCCTGCTTGCAAAGCAGGTGCTCTCCCAGCTGAGCTAAGGCCCCATATACGGGACTATCCACATCGGCCAGGCCGACGTGAAACTCTGAATGCAGGTTACTTGTGAAGACGCCCGACAGGACGATGCTGTCTTTGCTCAAAAGGAGGTGATCCAGCCGCACCTTCCGATACGGCTACCTTGTTACGACTTCACCCCAGTCATCGGCCACACCGTGGCAAGCGCCCTCCCGAAGGTTAAGCTACCTGCTTCTGGTGCAACAAACTCCCATGGTGTGACGGGCGGTGTGTACAAGGCCCGGGAACGTATTCACCGCAGCAATGCTGATCTGCGATTACTAGCGATTCCGACTTCATGGAGTCGAGTTGCAGACTCCAATCCGGACTGAGATAGGGTTTCTGGGATTGGCTTGCCCTCGCGGGTTTGCAGCCCTCTGTCCCTACCATTGTAGTACGTGTGTAGCCCTGGTCGTAAGGGCCATGATGACTTGACGTCATCCCCACCTTCCTCCGGTTTGTCACCGGCGGTCTCCTTAGAGTTCCCACCATTACGTGCTGGCAACTAAGGACAAGGGTTGCGCTCGTTGCGGGACTTAACCCAACATCTCACGACACGAGCTGACGACAGCCATGCAGCACCTGTGTTCGAGTTCCCGAAGGCACCAATCCATCTCTGGAAAGTTCTCGACATGTCAAGACCAGGTAAGGTTCTTCGCGTTGCATCGAATTAAACCACATACTCCACCGCTTGTGCGGGCCCCCGTCAATTCCTTTGAGTTTCAGTCTTGCGACCGTACTCCCCAGGCGGCGAACTTAACGCGTTAGCTTCGATACTGCGTGCCAAATTGCACCCAACATCCAGTTCGCATCGTTTAGGGCGTGGACTACCAGGGTATCTAATCCTGTTTGCTCCCCACGCTTTCGTGCCTCAGTGTCAGTGTTGGTCCAGGTAGCTGCCTTCGCCATGGATGTTCCTCCCGATCTCTACGCATTTCACTGCTACACCGGGAATTCCACTACCCTCTACCACACTCTAGTCGCCCAGTATCCACTGCAATTCCCAGGTTGAGCCCAGGGCTTTCACAACAGACTTAAACAACCACCTACGCACGCTTTACGCCCAGTAATTCCGAGTAACGCTTGCACCCTTCGTATTACCGCGGCTGCTGGCACGAAGTTAGCCGGTGCTTATTCTTTGGGTACCGTCAGAACAACCGGGTATTAGCCGACTGCTTTTCTTTCCCAACAAAAGGGCTTTACAACCCGAAGGCCTTCTTCACCCACGCGGTATGGCTGGATCAGGCTTGCGCCCATTGTCCAATATTCCCCACTGCTGCCTCCCGTAGGAGTCTGGACCGTGTCTCAGTTCCAGTGTGGCTGATCATCCTCTCAGACCAGCTACGGATCGTCGCCTTGGTGGGCCTTTACCCCGCCAACTAGCTAATCCGACATCGGCTCATCTATCCGCGCAAGGCCCGAAGGTCCCCTGCTTTCACCCGAAGGTCGTATGCGGTATTAGCGTAAGTTTCCCTACGTTATCCCCCACGAAAAGGTAGATTCCGATGTATTCCTCACCCGTCCGCCACTCGCCACCCATAAGAGCAAGCTCTTACTGTGCTGCCGTTCGACTTGCATGTGTTAGGCCTACCGCCAGCGTTCACTCTGAGCCAGGATCAAACTCTTCACTTAAAAACGCATAGTCCGAGGACTAAAAATTTAAAGCTGCAGATGCTTGACCGCTGGCAACGTTTCGCTTGCTTTAAAACAATTGATATGTTGCTTGATCAAACGTCTGCAAGATGGACAATCATCCTTCCTGCAGGCGCCTTCACAAGATACCTGCGCATACTGTCAAAGAACTTTGGAGTCGGCCTCAGCGCCTTCCTCCGTGTGCCCCGACGTTTCCGTCGTTGCGAGCCGCCCATTATAGCCGGCTTTTCCGCTTCGTCAACACCTTTTTTCAAGGCCGTTTCACCGAAGTGAAACGTTGTTGCCGATGCTGCTTCGTCGTG
>NZ_JALJRX010000019.1:0-5067 GCF_024519495.1 Stenotrophomonas sp. Ste96
CAGCGCGGAAGGGCTGGGTGCATGGATGCACCCAGCAATCCCAATGAAGCGGCCAGCCTGCATCCGAAGCCGACCACCCCAACGCGGAGCATGCCAAAGTCCCCCCATGCCCACCCTGCGCGCCTACACCCCAACAGACGCCCCCGCCTGCCTGGCACTGTTCGACACCAACGTGCCGCGTTACTTCGGCCCACACGAACGCCACGACTTCGCCAACTATCTACTTCACCCAGACCGGGCCCACGACTATCTGGTCATCGAACACAACGGCCACGTCGTCGCCTGCGGCGGCCTCGCCCTGGACAACGAGCACACGGCGGCCTTCTGCTGGGGCATGGTCGATAACGCGCAACATCGCCAAGGCCTGGGCAAGCAGCTCTCCCACGCACGCCTCGCCCACGCAAAAGCGCTAGGCGCCCAGCGCGTCACGCTCAGCACCAGCCAGCACACGCAGGATTTCTACGCCGGACTCGGCTTCGCCGTCACCCACATCACCCCCGATGGGCACGGCCCCGGGCTGGATGCGGTGGAGATGGTGCTCGAACTGGCGCCGCGTTGAGCGGCGCCAGTGATTGGGGTGCGTCAGGGTTGCGTCAGCCACGCATGGCGTGGCTCTACCCCCGAGCGCGCAGCGTGCGTTTTGAACGCCTCAGCTGCTGCTCAACTTCATCAACACCAACCCGCTCACGATCAACACCGCTGCAGCAATCCGCATCGCGCTGACCTGCTCGCCGAGGAAGGTAATGCCGATCACGAACGCGCCGACCGCGCCGATGCCGGTCCAGATCGTGTACGCGGTGCCCAGCGGCAACGTGCGCATCGCCAGCGACAGCAGCCAGAAGCTGGCGATCATGGTGACGAGGGTGATGATCGAGGGGGTGAGCCTGCTGAACCCCTCGGACTGCTTCATCGAGAACGCCCAGACGATTTCCAGCACACCGGCTGCCAACAGATAGATCCAGGCCATGCGGCCCTCCTTGATGGGGGCCAGGCCGTCCTGGTCAGTGGTTCCCGAAATGGGGGAGGCCGTTCCTCCTGTGCCACGCATTTTAGCAACCCACTCGCCGGATGCCCTATTCCGGCGGCACCGGGCTACACGGGATTCAGCCTCCGCGTCTGGCACTGCAGGCCGTGCATGCGCTAGAATGCGCGACTGCACTGCCGGACCTGTTCCTGCGTTGCACCTTCCGCCTGCGGCCGGCTGATCCTCGATCGCCCTGCAGCCGGAACGTCTCTATGGTGGCCCCGTCGGCCCCTCGCGACGCTAGGTCGAAAATCCCGCCAGGGCCGGAAGGCAGCAACGGTATCGATCGACGCGGGCGCCGAGGTCAGCCGGCGGGGCCGCCACCTTTTTGGGCGCCCGGTTTTCCCCAACCACGCTGCCGCTCAAGGCGCCGCAGGCGTGCCCTGATGGAACACCACCCGCCATGCCTCGCCGTGCAGCCGCCACAGCGAACTGCGCAACACCTCGCGCTGGCGCTCGCCTCCGACCACATACCAGCTGCGATAGCGCACCTGTGCCAAGGTGGGCGCCAACAACACGACCCGGTAGTCGGTGGACACGATCTCGACCTGCGCGCGCTCGCGCGGAATCTCCGCCAGCGCAGCAGCCCGATCGAAACACGCACCCGAGCTGCCGATCTCACTGAAGTCGTCATCCAACAACGCCGCCAGCTGCGCGACATCGCCACGGACCGCAGGCTCGTGCAACGCGCGTTCGAGCGCCTGCAGATGGGCGGCCAGCGCGTCGTCCATGCTCAGGGAGGATCCTGCGCCAGCACGTGCATGGCGGTGGGAGTCGCCAGCGCCACACGTTCGCCGGGCACGGCCACGCGGTGACCACGCTGGCGCAGCGCCTCGCCGTCGGCCTCGCTGGCGTAGTGGTAGAGCATCATCCGCGCCTGCAACTCGGCCGTGTACTCACGCTCCAGGTCATCCACACCGGTGTGCGACGGGTTGCCATGCAGGCCGCAATCGTGGGCGATCAGTTCGTTGTCGTCGGCGTAGCGCGCCAGCATTTCCGGAATCGGCCGGGTATCGCCACTCCAGGTGACCGCACCCTTCAGGCGCAGGCCATAGGCGGTTTCCGGCCAGTGATGGCGGACCGGAAACACTTCCAGGCGCACGCCGTCATGCCAGAACGCATCGCCGACCACGATCAGCTGGAACGCATCCCAGAAATTCGCACCGCCCTCGGCCAGCACGTTCGGGTAATCGGCCACGCGCTTGTGCAGCAGCGGCACGACCGTCGCCGGCACGTACACGCGAATACGCCCACGACGCTGCGGCGAGAAATACGCATCGACGAACAGGCGTTCGAAACCGGCGACGTGGTCCATGTGCACATGGGTGACGAACAATGCCTGCGGCACATGGCCGTAGTGCGCCTGGAACGCAGTGAGCCCTTCCCCGCCGCAATCGATGGTCAGCCACGGGCGTCCATCGCGTTCGATCACCGCCATCGGCGAACCGAGCTGCACGGCCGACGCATTGCCGACCCCCATGAAACGCAGTGCCCAGTCCATCAGTAACCCCGGTTCCAGGCCAGATCGTAGGCGCGGCGCAGCCGTGCGTAGTCCTTCTCGACGTCATCCTGGCTGCGCTCACCGCGCAGCTTGATCAGCGAGCGCAGCAGCCGCTTGAGATTGCGCTCGCGCCAGCGGGTGGCCGGGATGCGCAGCACGCCGCGATCGAAATCGATCAGCCAGCCGTGGCCGTTGGCGTCGAACAGAATGTTGTGGGCGTTGAGATCGGCGTGGTCCAGCCCGACGCGATGGAACCGCGCGATCAGCCGGCCGGTCTCTTCCCAGGGCGCGCCGCGCCCGGCGACCAGCGCGCGGTCGGCCAGTGAACGCACGCCCTCCAGGCGCTCCATCAGGATCGCTGCCTTGTAGCGCAGGCCTTCGCGCATGTAGAACGCGGCGATCGGTCGCGGCACCGGCAGCTTCTGCGCGCGCAGGGCACGCATCAGCCGGAACTCGGCGAAACTGCGGGTGCGGTTGGCCCCGCGCCAGATGTAGTGGTCCCGGCTGAGCTTGGCCGCCAGGCCGCCACGCAGGTACTGGCGCAGCACGGCATGACCGAAGGGGGCATCGACGAACCAGGCGCCACCACGGCCGCCATCGCCGACCGGCCGTGCCCGCTCGCCCCAGTGGGCCGGTGCGAACAGGCTCATCTCGGCTTGCCGCAAGGCTTCGCGGTCGAACAGAATGGCACCGATACCGCGTCCATCGCGGCAGGGCGTCAGCGCTTCAGTGGCGTCGAATGCGACCATTCCTTCGAGTCTAACAACACCATGGCACCAACGTCCTCTTCCTTGTGTCTTTTGCGTTTGTCCGCGCTGGGGGACGTGACCCATGTGGTGCCGCTGGTAAGCACCCTGCAGCAGGCCGATCCCGGGGTGTCGCTGCACTGGATCATCGACAAGGCCGGCCACAAGCTGCTCGATGGCCTGCCCGGCGTGACCTTCCACAGCTACGACAAGAAGACCGGCCTGGCCGGCATGCGCGCCCTGCGCGACAGCCTTCCCGCCGGGCGGTTCGATGCGCTGCTGCAGATGCAGGTGGCTTTCCGTGCCAACGTGCTGTCCGCCTTCGTGCCGGCCAAGCGCCGCATTGGCTATGACAAGGCCCGCTCCAAGGATCTTCACGGGCTTTTCATCAATGAACGCATCCCCGACCGCCCCGGCATCCATGTGCTGGATGCGATCGGCAGCTTCTGCGAACCGCTCGGCCTGAAGCAGACCGAGGTCAGCTGGGACCTCGCCGTGCCGCCGGCCGCCGTCGAGTGGGCCAACGCCCAGTGGACCGACGATGGCCGCCCGGTGCTGATGATCTCGCCCTGCTCCAGCCATGTGCGCCGCAACTGGTATGCCGACCGCTATGCGGCCGTGGCCAACCACGCCACCTCACGCGGCTGGCGGGTGGTGCTGTGCGGTGGGCGCAGCGAACTGGAACGCGGCATGGCCGATGCGATCCAGGCCCAGCTGGCCACGCCGGCGCTGGACCTGGTCGGCAAGGACACGCTCAAGCAGCTGCCGGCGCTGTTGGCGCGCGCCGCGCTGGTGATGACGCCCGATTCGGGCCCGATGCATATCGCCAACGCGATGGGGACCAAGGTGCTCGGCCTGCATGCAGCCAGCAACCCGCACCGCAGTGGCCCCTACTCCGACCGCCGCTACTGCGTGGACCGCTACGACGATGCCGCGCGCAAGTTCCTGGGCAAGCCGGCCAGCGAACTGAAGTGGGGCGCGAAGGTCGAGTTCGACGACGTGATGCAGCTGATCACCGTCGAGGACGGCATTGCCGCCTTCGAACGGTATGTCGCCGATTACGCGCCGCGCGGCGCGTAATCCTTGTACGACTTCTCTTCCACGTAGAGCGAGCCCAGCGCCAGGTTGATGTCCTTCTTGATGCGGGCGCGCTCATCGTTCTGCTGGTAGACGCTGCGCGCCAGCTCGACGAAATGGTCGTCGAAGGCCTGCGCCTTGTCCTGCAGGCGGATGTTGTCTTCGATGTCCCACAGGCGCTCGTTGACCGCCTTGAGCTCGGCACGCAGGCGCGCGATGTCCTTGACCCCGGCCGGGTGCGCCATCCAGGTCTTTTCCAGCGCGCTCAGTTCGGTGCGGATGTTGGCCAGCTTGGCCTCGTCGCTGATGCGCTCGGACTTGATCTGCAGGATCGAGATCTTGTCGAGCAGTTCACCGAAGGACACGGGGACGAGGATTTCAGCGGTCATGGGGGAAGATCCGTTACGTGAGGTGGGCAGTTTAGCGGAGCGCACGTTGGCCGGGCGTGGGGTGGGAGTGCGGCCCCCAGGGTAGAGCCACGCCATGCGTGGCTGCGCGATGGCCGCTTCATTGCCCGGATTGCTGGGTGCATCCATGCACCCAGCCCTTCCGCGCTTGCGCGCTCCAGGGCCGCGCCTCCCGGAGCTGGAGACGCCGTTGGCGATGAACGCGTCGCCACGCGCCCGGGTATGTCGGTGATGTCGCTTGGGGCTCCGGGAGCAGGGTGGCCGCTTCATTGGGATTGCTGGGTGCATCCATGCACCCAGCCCTTCCGCGCT
>NZ_JALJRX010000001.1:0-65466 GCF_024519495.1 Stenotrophomonas sp. Ste96
CTTCGGTGAACAGCCGCTTGGCCACGATGCCGTTGACCTGCGGGCGCACTTCGGCGACCAGGAAGGCGTTGGTCCGGCCCGGCAGTTCACGGGTCAGCGAAACACTGGTGCGATCCAGCCTGCTGTAGTGGACCGCTGGCGGTTCGCGTGGATCCCCCACACCGGGCGAGCCGCATCCCGAGAGAATCAGCAGCATCAGTCCACAAAGCGCATGGCAGTGATGTTTCGTCATACATCGGTTCCTTTCATTCAATAGCTCTCCTGAACGTCGAACGGCGCATCTCCGGCGTCGATGCATCGCCTGCCCAAGGCAACGGTGCATGGAACGGCAAGCGCAGGCGAAATGCCATGCGAGACGTCGCATTGAGCACGCTCAGGAACTTGCGATTCATGGGTCGCTCAGGCCTGCCACGCCGATCCGCATACGCTGCAGCGGTATCATTGTTGTTGGACTCTTCGAGTGACCCACTCCATGCGCAGCCTCTATCCCGCGATCACCCCGTTCCGCACGCATCACGTGCCCGTGGACGAGTTGCACACCCTGTTCGTGGAGGAGTGCGGAACTCCGGACGGCATCCCGGTGGTGTTCCTGCATGGCGGACCGGGTGCCGGCGTCTCCCCGGTGCACCGTCGTTTCTTCGACCCGGCGCGCTATCGCATCGTATTGATCGACCAGCGTGGCAGCGGCCGCTCCACGCCATTCGGCGAGCTGCGCGACAACACGACGCAGCACCTGGTCGCGGACGTGGAGCTCATCCGCGAGCTGCTGGGTATCGACCGCTGGCTGGTGTTCGGGGGATCGTGGGGCTCCACGCTGGCACTGGCCTACGCCCAGGCACATCCGGAACGCGCAACCGGTGTCATCGTGCGCGGCGTGTACCTCGGCCGCGCCGAGGAGAACCGCTGGTTCGCCGAAGCCGACGGCGGTGCGCGCTGGGTCTTCCCGGAGCGCTGGGCGCGCTACGAGGCATACATCCCTGAAGAAGAGCGCGGCGACATGATCGCCGCCTACTGGCGGCGCCTGGACGGCCCGGACGAAGCGACCCGCATCGCGGCGGCGCAGGCCTGGCTGGGGTGGGAGGATCACGCCGCCACGCTGGATCACGATGTGGATGCGGTGTCCGCTGATGATCCGCTGCATACGCTGGCCAAGGCGCGCATCGAGGCGCACTACTTCCGCAACCACGCCTTCCTCGAACCTGGGCAGCTGCTGCGGGATATCGACCGCATCCGGCACCTGCCGGGGGTGATCGTGCAGGGCCGCTACGACATCATCTGCCCGGCGCGCAGCGCGTGGGATCTGGCCTGCGCCTGGCCTGAAGCATCGCTGCAGATGGTCGTGTCGGGCCACAGTGCAACGGAACCTGCGACCGCAGATGCGCTGGTGCGCGCCACCGATGCCTTCGCCGGCAGGCAGTAAGGAGCGGCAGTGGATTCGATTTACCTGGTTGTCGCGCTGGGCGCCATCGTCGCCGGCTTTGTGCAGGGTCTTTCCGGCTTCGCCTTCGGGCTGGTGGCGCTGTCCTTCTGGGCCTGGGTGCTGGACCCCAGGCTCGCGGCGACGCTCTCGGTGTTCGGTGCCCTCACCGGCCAGCTGCTGGCGGCCTTCACCGTGCGCCGCGGCTTCAACCTGAAGACCCTGCTGCCTTTCGTTCTGGGTGGGTTGGCCGGCATCCCGCTGGGCGTCTACCTGCTGCCCCTGCTCGACATGAACTGGCTCAAGGCGATCCTGGGCACCTTGCTGGTGCTGTGGTGTCCGGCCATGCTGCTGTCACGCCAGCTGCCGCGGGTCACCGCCGGCGGGCGCGCGGCGGATGGCGTGGTGGGGTTCGCCGGCGGCATCATGGGTGGACTGGGTGGCTTCACCGGCACGCTGCCGACGCTGTGGTGCACGCTGCGCGGCTACGAGCGCGATGTGCAGCGCTCCGTCGTGCAGAACTTCAACCTGTCGATGCTGCTGGTCACCATGGGCACCTACGTGGGGACGGGCATCGTCACCCGTGACATGCTGCCGATGTTCGCCATCGTTGCGCCGGCCATGTTGATCCCGACCCTGCTCGGCACCCGTGTGTACATCGGCATCAGTGATCTGCGCTTCCGCCAGATCGTGCTGAGCCTGCTCACCGTTTCCGGGATCGCGTTGCTGGCGTCTTCGCTGCCGGCACTGCTGGGCTGGCGCTGAGCCGAGCCGGTTACAGCGGCAGGCGATTGCCGACGAAGTTGACCACGTTCTCCATCGCATCGGGATCGACATTGCTCAGCCCGATCACCACATAGCCCTGGCTGGGCAGCACGATGAGCGCGGCATTCGCGCCGGGCGCCCCGCCCTCGTGGCCATACTGGCGCTGCTCGTCCTCGCCACTCACCATGAAGCCGTAGCCGTACCAGCCCTTGGTGTTCTGCGGCGAGGTGGCTGCCTGCACCGCCGCGGCCGGGATCAGCCTGCCAGCGCGCAGCGCTTCGGCGAAGCGGAGCAGATCCCGGGCGGTGCTGTAGCCGCCGCCCGCCGACGTGCCTCGCAGCGGCAGGGTCCGCAGTGTCTTGAGGGAGGCTTTGCGGGTCTCGAACGCGTCGTCGAAAATCTCGCCCAGGCCGCTGGTGTGGTTGAGCAGCTGGCGGATCGTGACTGCCGTGGCTACCGCCTGGTTGGGGTAGTCCTCCAGGTGGCTGGCAACCGTATCGTCCAGCGAAAGCCTGCCAGCCTCGGCCAGCTGCAGGATGCCCACTTAGGCCGCCAGCCAGCGAGTGAAGATCTGCTCGGCCTGCGCAGGGTCGATGGGCGCCCCGGCCCAGCTCGAGGTGCTGAAGAGCAGCAGCACCACCATGAGTGTTCTGATCGGCAACATCCTGTCCTCCTTTCCGCTGGGCTGCCGTCCGGCAGTCGGAGGGAGTATGCCGCGTCGCGGGACCACCTGGGCCGTACCGCCTGCTTTTCAGAGGGTCTGCCCTGATTGCGACGACCACCGCCCATATCGCGAGAGACGGGGCCCGAGTCGCGGTCTACGCTTGTCGCCTATCCGCTTCCGGGTGCCAACGCCGCTGATACCCAGGCATCGGCACCCTCCCGCTCCTGATCCCGGCCCATGACCACTGAAACCGCTGCCCCGCCCGTCATCCCCACCGAACCGATCACCCCGGCCCCCCAACAGGGTTTCGCGATCCGCATCGTCGGCGCTGCCGCCTTCGCGCACCTGCTCAACGACATGATCCAGGCCGTGCTGCCGGCGGTGTATCCGATGTTCAAGAGCGAGTTTTCGCTCACCTTCGGCCAGATCGGCATCATCGCCCTGGTGTACCAGGTCACCGCCTCGCTGTTGCAGCCGTGGGTGGGCATGTACACCGACAAACGGCCGCTGCCGTACCTGCTGCCGTCGGGCATGATCGCCACCTTCGTCGGCATCGCCCTGATGGCGGTGGCGACCCGCTACGAAATGCTGCTGGTTGCTGCGGCGATCGTCGGCATCGGTTCGGCCACCTTCCATCCCGAAGCCTCGCGCGTGGCGCGCATGGCCTCGGGCGGCCGCTTCGGCACCGCGCAGTCCACCTTCCAGGTCGGTGGCAATACCGGCTCGGCGATCGGGCCGCTGCTGGCGGCCTTGATCGTGATCCCGCACGGGCAACGTGCCATTGCATGGTTCATGCTGGCGGCTGCGTTGGCCATCACCGTGCTGTTCCGTCTCACCGGCTGGACCGTGCAGCACGGCCAGGCAAAGATGAAGAGCCTGGCCAAGAGCCATGGCGTCGGGTTGAGCCGCGGCAAGGTGATCCAGGCCATCGCAGTGATCGCGGTGTTGATGTTCGCCAAGTTCGTCTACATCGCCTCGTTCACCAACTACTTCACCTTCTACCTGATCGAGCGCTTTGGCCTGAGCGTGCAGCAGAGCCAGATGTACCTCTTCATCTTCCTGGCCTCGGTCGCGCTGGGTACCTTCATCGGTGGTCCGGTCGGGGACCGGATCGGGCGCAAGGCGGTGATCTGGATCTCCTTCCTCGGCGTTGCTCCGTTTGCGCTCGCCCTGCCGTACGCCAACCTGATGGGCACCGCAGTGTTGGCGGTGGCGGTCGGGCTGGTGATGTCCTCGGCCTTCGCGGCGTTGGTGGTGTACGCGCAGGAAGCGGTACCGGGCCGCGTCGGCATGGTGTCGGGGCTGATGTTCGGTTTGATGTTCGGCATCGGTGGCATCGGCGCGGCCGGGCTCGGGAAGCTGGCCGACGTGCACGGCATCGTGTGGGTCTACCACTTCACCTCGTATCTGCCGCTGCTGGGGCTGGCGACAGCGTTCCTTCCGAAGACCACGATGCGCTGAGGCGCGCGCCTCAATGGAAGGACTGGCTCGGCAGCTGGCCGAAGCGTTTCTTGAACATGGCAGTGAAGGCGCTCGGACTGGCGTAGCCCAGCGAGAGCGCCACGTCGATCACCTTCTCACCGTGCGCCAGCTGCTCCAGCGCACGCAGCAGTCGCGCCTGCTGGCGCCATTGCCCGAAGGTCATGCCCAGCTCGCGTGCGCACAGGCGCTGGATGGTCTTGACGTCCACGCCCAGCCGGCGCGCCCAGTCCTGCAGGGTGGAGGGATCGTCCGGCGTGGATTCCAGCTGCTGGCCAATGGTGCGCAGCCGAGGGTCGGTCGGCTGCGGCAGATGCAGCGGCAGCACCGGCAACAGCTGCAGCTCATCCAGGATCAACTGCATCAGCCGCCCGTCGCGGGAATCGGCTTGATACGGCGGCGCGACGTCCATCGCCGCATGGATCAGGGCGGCCAGCAAAGGCGTGACCGAGACCGTCGAGGCGCTGGCTGGTGGCTGGGCGATCGCCTGCGGCAGGATGTACAGGCTGCGCATGCCGACCGCGCCGATGCAGCTGACCTTGTGGCCCATGCCAGCGGGAATCCAGATCGCGCGTGTGCTGGGCACCACCCAGCGCCCTGCCCCGGCCTGCACCACCAGCACGCCGGATTCGGCGTAGACCAACTGGTGCCGGTCCGGATGGTGATGCAACGCGATGATCGTGCCAGCCGGATACTCACGCGCCCGGCAGAACACCGGGGTCTCCGGGCCGGCCGGCAGCCGCTTGCCCTCGCCGACGCCCGGGGCGATGTCCTTTCTCCGATATGGCATGGCAATACCCTCGCAAACGGCCTGCCCGAGGACTCTACAGCGTCGGCGGTGTTTTCGACATCCCGCTGCGGCTATCGGGGCTTGGGTGGCGCCACGACCTCGACCCAGGTGGGTGCATGGTCGCTGGGTTTTTCCAGCGCCCGCACCCAGCGGTCCACCCCCGCATCTTTCAGGCGGGGCGCGAGCACGGGATTGAGCAGAAGATGGTCGATCCGCAGCCCGCGGTCGCGCGCGAAGTGCTCACGGAAGTAGTCCCAGAACGTGAAGATCTGTGCATCGCCATGCACCGCGCGCAGGCTGTCGGTCCAGCCTTGGTCGAGCAGCGCCTGGTAGGCCTGGCGGACCTCGGGCTGCAGCAGCGCGTCCTTGCGCCACGATTTGGGATCGTAGATATCCGCATCCGTGGGCACGACGTTGAAGTCGCCGATCAGCGCGACCGGATGCGGCAATGCGACCAGCGTTTTGGCGTGCCTGTGGAGCCGCTGCATCCACTTCAGCTTGTAATCGAACTTCGGGCCCGGCTGCGGATTGCCATTGGGCAGATACAGACCCGCCACGATCACGCCATGCGCGGCCGCTTCCAGATAGCGGCTCTGGTCGTCTTTCGGGTCGCCGGGCAGCCCGCGGCGGCTTTCGATCGGGTCCTGGCCGCGCGCAAGCAGCGCGACCCCGTTCCAGGATCGTTGTCCCTGCCAGATGCAGCCGTACCCCGCCTCGCGGATCGCTGCCTCCGGAAACGCCTCTTGGGTGGCCTTGAGTTCCTGCAGTGCCACGATATCGGGCTGTTCGCGCGCGAGCCACGTCAGCAGATGCGGCAGCCGTGTCAGCACACCATTGACGTTGAAGGTGGCGATTTTCAGGCGCTTTCTGGCAGGCATGGCGCGTGGCTGGCGGTGGCGGTGTCTGCCATCGAGGATTGCCCTGTTTCGATCAACCTGCCGCGAATGTGGGGCGAGCGTGGCGTGACGATGGCGGCGCGTTGATCGCGCATTGACCCGCGGCGCGTCACAGTAAGCGCTGGTTCCACACTGGCAAGGTGCATCCATTGCGCGGAAGGTCATGAAGACGTGGAAGGTTCTGCCGCGGCGTTTCTATCAGCGGCACCCGGCCGAGGTAGCGCCGGAACTGTTGAACAAGCTGCTGGTGCGCGATGACGGTCGCGCCGGGCGGATCGTGGAGGTGGAGGCGTACGCGGGTGACCAGGATCCGGCAGCGCACTCCTATCGCGGGATGACCGCGCGCACCGCCACGATGTTCGGCCAAGCCGGCCATCTCTACGTGTATTTCAGCTACGGCATGCACTGGGGCTCGAACGCGGTGTGTGGGGACGTCGGCCAAGGCTGGGGCGTGCTGCTGCGCGCACTGGAACCGGTGGCGGGGCTGGAGCTGATCCGCGAGGCGCGTCCGGCGATCAAGCGCGAGCGTGACCTGGCCAGTGGCCCGGGCCGCCTGTCGCAGGCGATGGGCATCACCAAGGCCTTGGATGGCGCGGATCTGGTCCGTAACGACCGAGGCATCCGCATCGTGTCCGATGGGATGGCGCCCCCCGTCGCACCGGTGATCGGGCCGCGGATCGGGATCAGCAAGGCGATCGAGTTTCCATGGCGCTGGCATGTGCCCGAGCACCTGCATGTCTCCGGGCGCACGGGTACACGCAAGACCGGGAGGACGGTGTCATGAGCGCTTCGCCGCCCGCCGCCTCCCCTGCACGCCGCCTGCGGCGCGGGTTGCTGCGGCTGTTCGTGCTTGTCGTCTGCATCGTGGTGGCCGGCGTGCTCTGGAACAGCCCCATCGCGGAATCACCGCGGGCACTCTGGCGCCTGTCACAGATGCCTGCACCGACCGCGCTGCCCGTCCCCGTGGCGGGCGTGGCCGCACGCCAGGTCGCCGACACGTTCGGCGCACCGCGTGGACGCGACCGCACGCATGCCGGCGTGGACATTTTCGCCAAGCGCGGCACCGAGGTGCGCAGCGCCACCCCGGGGATCGTCGCCGACATCCGTGAAAGCGGCCTGGGCGGTCGCCAGGTGTGGGTGATGGGGCCCGCGCGCGAGCGCTATTACTACGCGCATCTGGATGATTGGCGCGAGGGCCTGGCACGTGGCGATGTCATCGAACAGGGCACCGTCCTGGGCTACGTCGGTGATACCGGCAATGCCAAAGGCACTCCGCCGCATCTGCACTGGGGCATCTACGGAGCCGAGGGTGCCTACGATCCGCTGCCGCTGCTCAAGGCCTGGCCGGACGCGCCCTGAGGTGCGTGCAGAGCGCCTTCACAACAAAGCGCGCTGGACTAACACCCACGCGCCTAGCGTCGGATGCTCAAACCCAACGGCAGTACCTCCATGGCGATCAAGACCGCAGAAGACCTGTTCATCCACGAGCTCTCGGATATCTACAGTGCAGAGAAGCAGCTGACCAAGGCGCTGCCCCGACTGGCGCGCGCCGCCTCCAATCCCGACCTGGCCGCCGCATTCACCACGCACCTGGAAGAGACGCAGGGCCAGATCGAGCGCATCGACCAGGTGGTGGAGCTGCTGGGGATCCGGCTCAAGCGCATCAAATGCGCCGCGATGGAGGGGCTGGTCGAGGAAGGCAAAGAGGCGATCGACAGTATCGAGGAGGGCCCGGTCCGCGATGCCGCACTGATTGGTGGCGCGCAGAAGGTGGAGCATTACGAAATCGCCTCCTACGGCACGATTGCCGCGCTGGCCAAACAGCTGGGCTACAAGGCAGCCGTGCCGCTGCTGCTGGAAACGCTCAAGGAAGAAAAAGATACGGACGAGAAGCTGACCCTGCTGGCCCTGGCCGGCGGCGGCAATGCCAAGGCCGCCGCCTGACCGTTCCGTTTCTCCTCCGGCATTGTGTTGTGCGGGGGGGCTGGCCTCCCCGCGCAGCGCGTTTCGCTTTCCACGCTTGATCGCCGCCCTTGATCACAAACAGGAGCCTGCATGTCACTGCCCCCGCCCGTTCTTTACCACGCCTCGCTCGAGCATGCCGACGAAGAGGAGGCCACGCATATCCGCGAACTGACCGAGGTGTTCGCGCGCATGGCGCTGACCGTCGCCGAGCAGGAAGGCCACGCCCACCGTGCGGTGCACGCCAAGGGCCAAGGGTTGTTGAAGGGCCGGCTACGTGTATTGGACGGGTTGCCGGCCGAGTTGCGACACGGCCTGTTTGCGCGGCCGGGCAGCTACGACGCACTGGTCCGGCTGTCTTCGCCACCGGCCGAGCAGTTGCCAGACTCGGTTTCCACCCCGCGCGCGATGGCGCTCAAGGTGATCGGCGTGGAAGGCCCGCGCGCCGAGGGTGCGGAGGAGCAGCACACCCAGGATTTCCTGATGGTCAACGGTCCGGCGTTCAACACGCCCGGCGTCGCCGGCTTCCTGCGTTCGGCCAAGCTGCTGGCCGCCACTACCGAGCGGATGCCGCGTACCAAACGCATGATCTCAGCCACGCTGCGCGGCGCGGAGGCGGCGCTGGAAGCCGTCGGCGGGGAAAGTGCCACGCTGAAAGGCATGGGCGGCGAGCCGCAACACCACCCGCTGGGCGAAACCTTCTTCAGCCAGGTGCCCTTCCTCTATGGCCCCTACATGGCCAAGTTTTCGCTGGCCCCGATCTCACCGGCGCTGCTTGCGCTGACCGGCGACAAGATCGGCTCGGACGAAGATGCCCAGCGCGAGGCAGTGGTGTCCTTCTTCACCGACCTGCCCAATCCGGTCGAATGGGAGCTGCGGGTGCAGCTGTGCCGCGACGTCGAACGCATGCCGATCGAGGATGCGTCGGTCGCGTGGCCGGAAGCAGACAGTCCGTTCCTGCCGGTTGCACGCCTGAGCGTTGCGCAGCAGGAAGCGTGGCAGCCTGCCAGCTCGCCGGGCATCGAGGACACACTGGCGTTCGCCCCGTGGCACGCGCTGGCCGAGCATCGCCCGCTCGGTGGCTTGAACCGTGCGCGTCGCGTGGTGATGGCCGCTTCGCGTCAGTTCCGTTCGCGGTTCAATGGGTGTCCGATCCACGAACCGGTGGGATGACACTGAGCCTGTTGTTGCTGCTCAGGCCATTGCAGTAACGCTCACGCCAGAGTATGCAGCTCCATCGCGCGCATCACGATCGGCTTGGCCCAGTCCGGCGTCTGCAGCAGCTCGATCGCCGAGGCCGGGTAGTGCAGCCCGTTGCGATCCAGCTGCAGCACCGGCAGCGGTTCGGCGCCGTCGGCATCGGCCGGGGCGCTGTTGTCGTAGACATGCAGCTCGGCCAGGTGCGGCAGCAGGGCCAGCAGATTCTCGCGCGAGGAATCGTAACGGGCGCGGATCTTGTCGGCGGGGATGTCATGCCCGCCCCGGCTGACCCGGGCGGCGACGCGTTGCATGTGCAGCTCCACGCTCTGCAGGCCACAGAACCAGACTGCCACGTGGTGACGGTCGCAGGCCTCGCGCAGCAGGCGCGGGATGGTGTTGCCGCCCAGGGTGGTTTCGAAGGCGAAGTCGCTGCCCTCGTCGATGGCCTGCCGCAAGCGGCGCGCGCCCTCGTTCCACGCGGCGGCATTGGCATCCCCCAGCGCCCAGCCGGCCTCCACCAGGCGGCGGGTGAACGTATCCGGGTTGAACCAGGTCAGGCCTTCTTCTTCCAGCCACATGCCCAGCAGCGAACTTTTGCCGGCGCCATTGACGCCGGCCAGGACCAGAATCCGCCCCATCGGTCAGAGCGGACTGCCGAGGGCGACCTTGCGGCCGCGGCGGATCGGCTGGCCCAGCACCTTGCCCAGCCCGCCATCGCGGCCGAGGCTGGCCAGGGTGGTATCGAACGCGGCGCGCAGGCGTTCCAGCTCGCCCATGCGCTCATCAAGGTCGCCGCCGGCCGCCTTGGCCAGCAGTTCCTGGTAGGTCTTGATGTCCACGATCACCGCTTCGGGATGATTGTGGTTGGTGATCACCAGTGCCTGCTTCTCGCGGACGGTCCGCATCAGGCTGGGCCAGCCGCGGGTTTTGACCGAGGAGGCAGTGGCCTTCTCAAGGCCGGGCAGATCCAGTGGCAGGGTCATGGCACGCTCCAGGACGGGATGGGCCCACTATACCCCTTCTGGCCAAATTGGACATAAATCCCATTTTGGCCAGAAGGAGGCCGCGGCCACCCGTCAGCGGGACATCGAGTACGGCTGCTCGGCGCCCTGCCCCGGCCAGGCCTTGTTCGGCTCGGCCTGCAGGGTGAAGCGCAGTTCGCCGCCGGCCAGTATCTCGTCGTGGCGCAGGAAGGTGCGCTGCAGCGGTTGGCCGTTGAGGGTGACCGAGCCGACGTAGTCGTGGCCCTTGCCCAGCCTTTCGGTGACGATGGTGAAGGTCTTGCCGTTGGGCAGGTGCAGCGCCGCCCTGGGCAGGAACGGACGGCCGATGATGTACTCGCCGCTGCCCGGGGCCACCGGGTAGAAGCCCAGTGCAGTGAACACATACCAGGCCGACATCTGGCCGAGATCGTCATTGCCCGCCAGGCCATCGGGCCGGTCGGCGTACTGGGTGTCCATGATCTGCTTCAGCCGCGCCTGGGTGCGCCATGGCTGGCCGGCATGGGCATACAGGTACGCCACGTGGTGGCTGGGCTCATTGCCATGCGCATACCAGCCGATCAGGCCGGTGATGTCTTCCATGTGCTCGAAGATCGACGGGTCGACCTTGGCCTCGAACACCTCGTCCAGCCTGGCGAGCAGTTTGTCGCTGCCCCCATGCGCGGCGGCCAGACCGGCCACGTCGTGCGGCACATACCAGGAGTACTGCCAGGCATTGCCTTCGGTGTAATCGGTGCCGTAGCCGCTGGCGCTCGGGTCGAACGGCGTGCGGAAGCTGCCATCGCGCTTGCGCGCGCGCATGAAGCCGGTGTCCTTGTCGAACGCATTGCGCCAGTTCGTGGCGCGCTTCTCGAACTCGCCGGCGACCTTCGTGTTGCCCATGGCCTTGGCCATGCGCGCGATGGTCCAATCGTCGAAGGCGTATTCCAGCGTCTTGCTGGCGGCCTCGCCTTCTTCATCGATCGGCACCCAGCCCAGTTCGCGATACTGCGCGATGCCGTCGTACGGACCGTAGTTGGCGGTCGCCACCATGGCGGCCAGTGCCTTGTTCTCATCGAAACCACGGATGCCCTTGAGGTAGGCATCGGCGATCACCGGCACCGCGTGGTAGCCGATCATGCACCACGTTTCCTGGCCGTGGAATGCCCACACCGGCAGCATCCCGTAGGCACTGTTGTGCTGGTGTGCGAGCAGCGAATTGATGAAATCGCTGTTGCGCTTTTCCGGCTGCACCAGGGTCAGCAGCGGATGCAGGGCGCGGTAGGTATCCCACAGCGAGAAGGTCGAATAGTTGGTGTAGCCCTCGGCGCGATGCACGGCATTGTCCGAACCGCGGTAGTGGCCATCGCTGTCCATGAACACGGTCGGCCCGAGCAGGCTGTGGTACAGCGCGGTGTAAGCACTGCGGCGGTCATGCTCGGGGCCGTCGATATCCAGCACCGACAGCGCCTGCGTCCACTGCGTTTTTGCCTCGGCGCGGACACGGTCGAAATCGAAACCGGGCACTTCGCTTTCCAGGTTGGCGATCGCACCGGCCTCGCTGACCGAGGAAATCGCCACCGTCACCACCAGCGGTGTATCCAGCTTGCCGAAATCGAAGGTGCCGACCAGCTGGCGCCCTTCAATCTGCGCACGCTGCGCGGGGCTCTGGTGCCCCGGCGGCGGGAAGCCCTTGTAGGCGATGTCGGTCTCGGTGTTGTGGAACTCGTGACCGGTCAGCGGCCGGGAGAAACGCATCGCGAAGTACAGCTGCCGGCCCGGCGCCCAGCCGCGGGTCTCGCGGAACCCGGTGATGGTGCCGTCCTCGCGGGCGCGCAGGCGCGACCACAGGATCTTGCCGGGGTAATCGTAGAGGCTGGTGCGCAGGTCCAGCAGCACACGCGCCGGCTGGTTGGCCGGGTAGGTATAGCGGTGCACGCCGACGCGGGTGCTGGTGGTCAGCTCCGCGCGCACCTTCGGATCATCCAAAGTGACCGCGTAGTAGCCCGGTTCGGCGCGCTCGTCGTCGTGGCGGAAGCGCGAGGTGTAGCCGCTGCCGGGCTTGTCGGGGTCGCCCCGCTCCAGGCTGGCATCGGTGCGCACCGGCATCAGCAGCACATCGCCAAGATCGGAATGGCCGCTGCCGGAGAAGTGCGTATGCGAGAAGCCGACGATGCTGGTGTCGTCATGCCGATACCCTGCGGCCCAGCCATAGGCCTTCTCGCGCGGCTGGATGCGGGTATCCGGGCTCAGCTGGACCATGCCGAACGGCACCGTGGCACCGGGATAGGTATGGCCCTCGCCCGCCGTGCCGATGAACGGATCCACCGCCGCGTACGCGCGCTCGCCGACCTTCGCCGCTGCCGCCGTGGCGGTCCCGGCCACCAACATCGCCCCTACCGCGAGCCCCAACCACCGTACCGTCCCCGTTTTTGTCATGGCGTTGAATTTAGATCGATTCAGGTGAGGTTGATCCTAGCACTGGCCGATCGGGCTGACATGTTGCGGTGCGGGTGTTACCGGCGCCGGCCCTCCTGGCCGGCGCCATGGCGGCGCAGTGGGTGACCGGACCGGACCGGCGTTACGCCGGGCGCGCATCTTCCGGCACCGCTGCCACCGGCAGCGTCGGCTGGGTCGCATCCACCGTGACCGGCTCATCGCTGCGCATAAGGGCACGGGCTTCGGCTTCGCTGGCCACCGCCGGCGGCGAACCCCGCAGCGGCATGCCGGCGGTCTCGCGCACGAACAGCATGGTGATCACACCGATCACCGCCGCCCCCATCAAGTAATACGCCGGCACGAGCGGATCACCGGTGCGCTCCACCAGCCACGCAGTGACCAGCGGCGTGGTGCCACCAAACAGCGAGACCGACACATTGAAGGCGATCGACAGCGCGCTGTAGCGCACCGGGGTATAGAACAGTGCCGGCAGCGTGGACGGCATCGAGCTGGTGAAGCACACCAGCGCCACGCCCAGCAGCATCAGGCCCAGGAAGATCAACCAGTCATTGCCGCTGCCGACCAGCTTCAGGCAGGGGATCGCCAGCAGGAACAAGGCGATGCAGGCACCGATGATCATCGGGCGGCGGCCCAGGCGATCACTGAACAACCCGCCCAGCACATTGAGCGGCATCATCACCAGCATCACGATGATGATCAGCAGCAGCCCCTTGCTCTCGGCATAGCCCATCGTCACGCTGAGGTAGCTGGGCATGTAGGTCAGCAGCATGTAATCGGTGACGTTGAACACCAGCACCAGGCCAACGCAGATCAGCAGCTGCGCCCAATGCACGCGGAACAGCGCACCCAGGCCGGGGCGTTCGTGATCGCGCTTCTCGGCCTCTTCGGCGTACGCACGGAACGCCGGCGTCTCTTCCAGCTTCATGCGCATGTACAGGCCGAGCAGGCCCAGCGGACCGGCCACCAGGAACGGGATGCGCCAGCCCCAGTCCAGCATCTGCGTGCTGCTCAGCGCCATGTGCAGCGCGGTGACCGTGCCCGCGCCGGCGATGTAGCCGCCCAGCGTGCCGAACTCCAGCCAGCTGCCCATCAGGCCGCGGTTGCGGTCGGTCGAATACTCGGCGATGAAGGTCGCCGCACCCCCGTACTCACCACCGGTGGAGAAGCCCTGCACGATCCGGGCGAGCAGCAGCAGTGCCGGGGCCCAGATGCCGATGCGGTCATAGGAGGGAATCAAGCCGATGCTGAAGGTGCCCAGCGCCATCAGGATCATGGTGAAGGCCAGCACTTTCTGGCGGCCGTACTTGTCGCCGAGTGGCCCGAACACCAGCCCGCCCAGTGGACGCACCAGGAAGGCCACGGTGAAGGTGGCGAAGGTAGCGATCAGCTGCGCGGTCGGGCTGCTGTCGGGGAAGAACACGTGACCCAGCGTGACGGCAAGATAGCCATAGACACCGAAATCAAACCACTCCATCGCGTTGCCGAGTGCGGCCGCACCCACGGCCTTCTTGAGCATCGGGCGATCAACGACGGTGACTTCGTCGACGTGCATCTGGCGGCGGCGTTTGAACCAGCCGAAATGGGCATGTGCGGCATGCAGGTCCTGCATCTGCTTTCTCCTGGAAGCAGGCCATCACGGCGCCCGAGGTCCCGCGCACGGCACAGGAAATACCGCCTCTGATGACACAGCGCGACGCGCGAAGAGGGGTTGCAACAGACGATCCCGGACGGCCGCGTGGACTCAGCGACGCTGCGGGATGGATGACCAGGAAGCGGGCAATGGCCCGGGGGTGATCAAGCGGGCCATGATACTACAAATGCCGCCGACGTTCCCCTCGCCGCTCGTCCGGAGCGCGTGGAACAGCCTGTTTCAGGCATTCTCAGCGGTCTTGCACGTGATGAACGCACGCAGGCGCAGCAGGTCGGAATCGCGGCGTACTGCGCGCCAATGCACGTATCGCACGACGCATCCTGTTGGCCTGCGCGACCCGCATTCTTCCGTTACTGACCGCGTTCGAGCGCATCGATCAGCGGCGCCAGATCCTCGCGCTCATGCGGCCGTACCGCGCGGGCGATCTCCTGGCCATCGCGCAGCAGGATCACGGTCGGCCAGAGTTTCACGGCAAAGGAGCGGCCCAGTGGCCGCCCCTTCCCGTCCTCGACCTTCAGGTGCGTCGCGTCATAGCCACCGAGAAACTTCTGCAGCAGTGGCTGGGCGGCGCTGCAATGGCCGCACCAACCGGTGCCGAACTCCAGCAGCATCCATCCGCTGCCCGCATCGATGTCGGCACGGGTGATGTCGGAGGGGCTGTACTCGCGGGCGAAGGCCATGGGCGGTGTCTCAGGACAGGGCGCGCTGGATATCCTCCAGCGGCGCATTGGTGAAGTCCTTGGCGAGATCCTTGAGCAGGCGTTCCTGCGTTTCCTTGTGCAGCAGCGGACGGATACGGCCCAGGGTCTGCGGATCGGCGATCAGGATCAGGTGCGCGTAGCGGTTCTTCAACGCGTCTTCATTCAACTGTGCCGCCACCTGCTTGGCAAACGTGGCCTCGTTGAGCTGGGAGATGGTCATCTCCTGCGGCACCGAGCCGGACGGGCCCTGCCCGGACGCGCCCGTATCGCTCACGGCCTGCAGCTGCAGTTCCCCCTCCTGCTTGAGCTGCAGCTTGTGCGCGGTGCCGACGTTGGTGAACACGCGGGCCGAGCCGCCATCGGCTACAACGACCAGGGTACCTTCGGGAATCTGCTGACTCATCATCTACTCCTTATGGGGAAAACCGAGCGCGGGTGCACTCGGGTTCCACCGTAGGCAACCGAATGTATGCGCAGTGCATACGGATGTATGCATGGTGTATGCAGCCCCGTCGCGCCCTACTCCGCGGGCGGTCCGGGCAGGGCCATGCCCAGGTGCCGGGCGAAGAAGCGCGCCATCACCCGGTACGCCTGCTGGCTTTCCGGCAGCCGGGCGTCGAGGTGGAAGGCGTGGCCCAGCCCGTCCCAGACGTGCAGGTCCGACTCGCGCCCCAGGTCCACCAGCCGCGAATGGGTATAGGAAACGTTGCTCAGCTCGGCTGCCCGGGTTGCAGTGATGAACAGCGTCGGCGGAAACTGCGCGAGCACCGCATCGGAGAAGACCGGCGACACCAGCGGGTCACGGAAGTCCACCGGGCCGTAGTAGAGGTCTTCCATGATCGGCAGGCTGCCATCGGCGTGCGGCAGCAGTGCATCGGTGACGGCAGCGGCCACGTAGCGCGAATCGCCGCCGTAACGCGCATCGCCACCGGCGCAGAACAGCCCGGCCGCTGCTGGCATCGGCAGCTTTTCCTTGGCGAACCACGCCAGCGATTCGCCGGTCAGCACGCCGCCAGCCGAGCAGCCGAACACGCCGATATGCGCTGCGGGCCGCGTTTCCAGTGCCGCGCGGTAGACCGCCGCCACGTCCTCACTGGCGGCGGGAAACCGATGCTCCGGTCCCTGCCGATACTCTACGGCGACAACCGTGGCACCGGTCATCGCCGCGACCGGGATCGCCTCAAGCAGACCGATGCTGTCGGCGCGGCCGAACACGAATGCACCACCGTGCAGCTCGATCAGCAGGCGATGCTGCGCCGGGTCGGCCGGTGCGCTGCGCGGCTCGACCCGCACCACCGGCACCCCGTTCCAGGTTTCGTGGTGCAGCTCGACCGGATAGCGCTCGCGCAGCGCCTTGATCTCGCCGTAGGCCCAGTCATCGGCGCCCTTGCGGATGTTCGCCAGCTCTTTGAGCACGGTGGCGTTATCCATCTTCGCGACCGGATCACCGTTGACGACGGCGCTGCGCATGGCTGCCTGTGCTTCCGGACTCAGATACGGGGACAGCGGCAGCGCGAATGCCGACACGCTGCGTACGCCTTCCGCTGCAGGAGGTACGGCCGCTTGCGCAATGCCAGTCCCACTGACAGCCAGCAACAGCGCCATCGGCGCGAATACCCTGGTCCCCACCATCTGCTGAATTTCCATGCTGAATCTGGAAACAGGATAGCCGTTATCCCGCCCAGTTTCGGCGGGATTCTTAAGCGCGCTCCGCGAGCTGGGGGCTTCCCTGCTTGCCCCGCTACCAGTTGGCTGAATGCATCAGAGCGCAGTGCTCACTTACGCTCTCCCCGCGTCTGCAGCCATCGCCATGCCAGCACAGCAGTAAGCACGAGCAGCACCAGCACAGCCAATGGATTCCAAGACGTTTCCGAGAGCGCCAGCAGCTGCTCTGGAGACTGCTCAGCGATCATCATCATGCCAAACCCGCCGATACACAGCGATCCGACCCCGAGCGCGATGTCCCGCTGACCAACCCTGTCTCCATGCGGCGCGACCTCTTTCAGTTCACGGATTCCTTCAATACGCCCATGCACGTGGTGGCCCTTGTAACCCGCCACGACGACACCGACAGAGATCATGTCGTCCGGATTGAGCATGCACGGTGAGATGTGGACGCGGTCGTCCACTACGCTGACAGCGACCTCGTTGCGCAGCGACTCAGGGCTGACCTTCTCAAGATGACAGCTGATGATTTCCTGGGCATCAGGAAAACGGATCCCTAGCGGCGTGGTGATTTCAGCCGCCCGGATGGCCGAGTTGCCAACATTTTTGACGGTCAACCACAGCATGGCCACATCGGGCACTCTCTTGCCGTGAAAGAACACCTCGACCGCGGCGGAGGCGTTCTCGTTGATTGAAACCAAGTGATTTACGGGACTGACCTCGTAACGAATCGCCGGCCTGCGGCGATTGAGAAACTGATATACCTGCACCAAGCCCAACGTAAGCGCGATGTACACAGCGATCCAGCCTGAATCCAAATACTTATCCACCCGCCATCCTTGAACGCGCCTGATTGAGCGGAATCGTAGCCGATATCTGCCCAAGCGCAGATGGTTCACCCTCCATGACGCGCCTGACTGCACTGCCGGCACCCGCATTCGTTCGCGCCGCCTGCCCCCCCGTGCTGCAGGACTATGCAGTCCGATCTTCCCGCCCATGTGGCGCGCTCACGCAATGGCGCCCAACTACAGCGACACGCAGCGCACGGGATCTGCCACGCCGCCTGTTCCTGTATCGCCCGTTCCTGCAGGCCAAGCGCATTGTCGACGCGCGCATCCGGGCGAGGCCACAATGCGCAAGCCAGGCTGATCCTTGCCCGCCGCGCAACACTCTTTCGCCCATCGACGGCTGTTTGAGCCAGAGCGCTCCGCGCAGACTGGGCGGCCTTCCGCTTCGTACCTACCCCCACATGAGCATTCACCTTCCCGGCCGTGTCGGCTTCGGCACCGCGCCCCTCGGCAACATGTACCGCGCCATTCCCGAACAGGAGGCACTGGCGACCGTTCACGCCGCCTGGGACCAGGGCATCCGCTACTTCGACGCCGCCCCGCTGTATGGCGCCGGCCTGGCCGAACGGCGGCTCGGCGAAGCGCTGCAGCACTACCCGCGCGATGCTTATGTGCTGAGCACCAAGGTCGGCCGCCGTCTGCTGGATGAAACCGAAGACGCCGCCAGCCGCGACCTCGGCGAGAAAGGCGGCCTGTTCGAGCATGGCCTGCCCAACAAGATCGTCTATGACTACAGCGCCGACGGCACGTTGCGCGCCATCGAAGAAAGTTTGAAACGCCTGAAGACGGACCGCCTGGACATGGTCTGGATCCACGACCCGGCCAAGGATTTCCATGGCGAGAACTGGCGCGCCGTGTTCCACCAGGCCATGTCCGGCGCCGCGACGGCGCTGACCCGCCTGCGTGAGGAGGGGGTCATCAAGGGTTGGGGCCTGGGCGTCAACCGGGTCGAGCCCTGCGTGATGGCGCTGCAGCAGGCCGACCCGGATGGCTTCGTGCTCGCCGGGCGCTACACCCTGCTGGATCATGATGAGGCACTGGCCAGCCTGATGCCGGCCGCCGAAGCGCGTGGCGCCCGCATCGTGGTCGGTGGTCCATACAACTCCGGCGTTCTCGCTGGCGGCGCGCATTACGAGTACCAGAAGGCCGGGACCGACGTGCTGCATCGGGTCGGGCGCCTGCAGCAGGTAGGCGCACAGTTCGGCGTGGACATCCGTGCGGCGGCGCTGCAGTTCCCGCTGGCGCACCCGGCCGTGGCCGGCGTGATTCCCGGTGCCAGCCAGCCCGGCCGCATTGCAGAGAATCTCGCCTTGGCCATGGTCGCGATTCCGCCGGCGTTCTGGAGCGCGTTGCGCGAACAGGGCCTGGTCTCGCCGCACGCGCCGTTGCCGATCGACTGAGTTGGCGCACAGCCGCCGCTGACCAAGATCATGCCAGCGCTGGCAGTACTGGCAGTGCTGGCAGCGCCGGGAGCGCTCGGCGCCGTGGCTGAACCCTGCGCGCCGGCGGCCCGCGGCCGTTACGGTGTAAAATTCGTCGTTTTAACCGGAACAATGGCCAAAACCGCGCAACGGACGCCTGTCCCGGGCCCGGCCTTCATCCGGCTGCTGGCCCGTCTGGCTGAAAGCAAACTGTCCTCGACGGGCCCGGCCCTGTCGGAGCGGCTCAGCGAATGGGTGGACTGGACGCGGGCGGTGACCTTGTCCAAAGCGCTCGATGGCCGGCTGCCGCCTGCGGTGGAGGGGCCGGATTTCGATGCCGACGAGGATGCGGAATGCCAACGGATCCGCGCGGTTTTGGAAACCACCATTGTTCAGGAACCTGAGCCTTCCAGGCCGGTTCGGCGCGCGGTCGAGGCCGAAGCGACCGAAACGCCCATCGAATTCGCCGTGTACCGCGAGCGCTACGTTACCGTGCAGCGTTCCATGCTCGGCGCCACCAGCCGCCTGCGCGGGCGGCTGCGCGACATGCTGACCCGCCGCTCACCCGAGCTGGCGCGGCTGGCCGAGGTGGATGCGCTGATGGAGCAGACCCTCAGCGCCCGCGAACACGCCCTGTTGGCCAAGGTGCCGGTGCTGCTCGGGGTGCATTTCGAGCGCCTGCGCGACGCCGGCAGCGACGCGGCCTGGCTGGAGGTGTTCCGCCGCGACATGCAGAGCCTGCTGCTGGCCGAGCTGGATATTCGTTTTCAACCGATCGAAGGCCTGCTTGCAGCGCTTCGCACCCACTAACCGGGACGTCATGTTCAGAACCAGTCTTCACTACGTTGTTTTCCTGCTTGGCCTTGTCGCGGTGTGCTGGATCGGGGCCGGTTATGCCAGCACCAATCCGGTCGGTTTCGCTGTCGCCGCGCTGATCGCCGTGTGCTACCTCGCCGGTGGCCTCGAGCTGTATCGCTACCGGCAGGCGACCGCCTCGCTCGCCGCAGCCAGTGCCCGTGCCGGCGAGGCGAGCTCCGGCCTGACCACCTGGCTCGGCCAGCTGCACCCCAGCCTGCGCAATGCGGTACGGCTACGCGTGGAAGGCGAACGCGTCGCCCTGCCCGGCCCGGTCCTGACCCCCTATCTGGTCGGGCTGCTGGTGCTGCTGGGCATGCTCGGCACCCTGCTCGGCATGATGGCCACCCTGCGTGGCACCGGCCTGGCCCTGGAAAGCGCGACCGATCTGCAGGCCATCCGCGGCTCGCTGGGCGCGCCGGTGGAAGGCCTGGCGGTCGCCTTCGGCACCTCGATTGCCGGTGTCGCCACCTCCGCGATGCTGGGCCTGCTCTCGGCGCTGTGCCGGCGTGAGCGGCTGGAAGCGGTGCAGCGCCTGGACGTGGAGATCGCCACCACCCTGCACACGCACTCGCAGTCCTGGCAGCGCAATGAGGCCTTCCGGCTGCTGCAGCAGCAGGCCGAACTGATGCCGGCGCTGGTGGATCGGCTGCAGGCCATGACCACGGCGATCGAACAGCAGAGCAGCGCCTCGGGCGAGCAACTGCTGGCCAACCAGCAGCGTTTCCATGCCAAGGCCGACGAGGAATACGCCCGCCTGACCGCCGCGATCAAGGAGTCACTCAAGGATAGTGTCGCCGAGAGCGCACGTGCGGTCGGTGCCGCCCTGCAGCCGGTGATGGACACCACCCTGGCCGGCATCGCCCGCGCCAACGCTGCCATGCACGAAACGGTGACCGATGCGGTGCAGCGCCAGCTGACCGGCCTGACCGACGGCTTCGACGCCAGCCGTGTCGCCACCGCCGCGTCCTGGCAGGCCGCGCTGGACAGCCAGCAGCAGACCAATGCTGCATTGACCGCCGACCTGCGCGCCGCGCTGGACGGATTCGCCGCACAGCACGACCAACGCGCGCTTGGCCTGCTCGAGGCGGTCTCCGCGAAGCTGGTCAGCACGGCTGACGGTTGGCAGGCGGCCCAGTCCGAACAGCAGCAGATCAACACCGCCATGGCGACCGAGCTGCGCAGTGCACTGGCCCACTTCGCCGAGCAGCATGGCGAGCGCTCCAGCGCCTTGCTTGAGGCGGTCTCGGCCGAACTCAACGCGACGGCCAGCCGTTGGCAGGATGCACAGGCCGCGCAGCAGCAGACCCATGCCGCCCTTGCGGATGACCTGCGCAGCGCGCTTGGCAGCTTCACCGAAACGCACCAGGCCCGGGCCACCGGCCTGATCGATTCGGTCGGCAGCCGCATGGAGGCCACCACCGCGCAGATCGCCGAGGCCTGGCAGCAGGCGCTGGCCCGCCAGGATGCCGCCGCGACCGCGCTGAGCGAGCGGCATCAACAGGCCCTGGATGCCGCTTCCGCGACACTGCAGGCGCAGGCGGTTTCGCTTGGCGAGGCGATGCAGCACTCGCATGCGCAGCTGCAGGACGCCCTGGAAGCACGCGATCAGCAGCGCCTGCGCGCCTGGACCGATGCCTTCACCGGCATGAGCGCCAACCTCGGCGAGCGCTGGGAACAGACCGGCGCCAGCGTGGCCAGCCGCCAGCAGGAGATCTGCGACACCCTGGCACGCACCGCCAATGACATCACCCAGCAGGCCCAGGCGCACGCCAGCGAGACGATCAGCGAAATCTCGCGGCTGGTGCAGGCCGCCTCGGAAGCGCCCAAGGCTGCGGCCGATGTCGTCGCCGAACTGCGCGGCAAACTCTCCGACAGCCTGGTCCGCGACACCGCCACGCTGGAAGAACGCAGCCGCCTGCTGGCCACCGTGGAGACCCTGCTGGATGCGGTCAACCACGCGGCCAACGAACAACGCGTCGCCGTCGATGCGCTGGTCTCCACCTCGGCCGAACTGCTGGAGCGCGTTGGCACCCGTTTCACCGACCACATCGAAGCGGAGACCGGCAAGCTCGGCAACGTGGCTGCGCAGGTTACCGGCAGCGCCGTGGAAGTGGCGAGTCTGGCCGACGCGCTCGGCAGCGCCGTGCAGTCCTTCGGCACCGCCAGCGACGGCCTCAACGAGCGCCTGGCCCAGATCGCCGCTTCGCTGGATGGTTCGCTGGCCCGCAGTGACGAGCAGCTGGCCTACTACGTCGCCCAGGCGCGTGAGGTGATCGACCTCAGCGTGCTGTCCCAGAAGCAGATCATCGATGAGCTGCAGCAGCTGGCCGGCCGCCGCGGCAGCAAGGCCGGGGCTGCCTCGGCATGAGCGACGAGATCGAAGTCGAGGCCGACGGAGGCGCTCCGATCTGGGCCGCCTTCGGCGACCTGATGTCGGTGCTGCTCGGCGCGTTCGTGCTGATCTTGGTCGGCGTGGTCGCGCTGCAGCTGGAGCTGACCAACCGCCTGGATGAAGAGGTCAAGCAGCGCCAGGCCGAAGTGCAGCGCCGCCAGACGCTGGAGCAGGCACTGGCCGGCCCGCTCGCCGCCGGGCGCGTCACGCTGGTGGACGGCCGCATCGGCATCCGCGGCAACGTACTGTTCGCGTTGAACTCCGACCAGCTGCAGCCGGAGGGCCTGGAAGTGCTCAAGAGCCTGGCCGGTCCGCTGAAAGGCTACCTGGCATCTCGCGAGGAGATCCTGATGGTCAGCGGCTTCACCGACGACCAGCAGGTGCGCGATGGCAACTGGCGCTTCGCCGACAACTGGGAGCTCTCTGCCGAGCGTGCGTTGACCGTGACCCGCACCCTGATCGCCGAGGGTGTGCCGTCGGACGCGGTGTTTGCCGCGGCGTTCGGTTCCGAGCAGCCGGTGAGTTCCAACGCCGACGAAGACGGCCGCGCCAAGAACCGTCGCGTGGAAATTGCCCCGATCCCCAAACCCAAGGCGAGCAAGGCCGCGGATGCCCCGTAACGCCGTCGCAACCGCTGAGATGCTCCAGCGTTGGCGAGCGGACAAGCTCGACCAGCTCGACCGCACGCGCTATGCCCTGATCGAGGCGTTGCATGCCCGCACGCAGGCGCACGACGGTGAGGTGCGGGCACTGCTGCAGGCGAAGCTGGATGCCTTGGTGACCAGCTACGCCGAGCGGATTGCCGAGGCGCCCACCGCGGCGCAGCCTGGGCAGGGCCCGTCACCCGGGCGCATCGGCCTGCAGGCGCTGGTCACGGAATTGACCGGCCAGCACAACCCGGCCTACCCCGAGCTGCCGGTGCTGGCCGACGTTCGTGCAGGCTGGGCCACGCTTCGAAATGCCAGCCAGCTGAAGGAATCGCTGGCGCAGGTGCCCACCAACGGCGGCCCGCTGAATTCCGGCGTCCTGGTCCATCGGGCCCTGACGCTGATGAAAGAAACCTCGCCCGGGTACCTGACGCATTTCATGGCGTACCTGGATGCGCTATCCGGGATGGAGCATCTGCATCAGTGGGGCGTACTCGTGGCAACGCCGAAAGTGGCGCCGCGGGGGGCGAAGCCGCGGCGGCCGCGTGCGGGCAAGGGAGCGGGCTGATCCAGGCGTTCCATCTGCGTGCCTTGATGGCCGCACGACATTGCCCCGATCAACGCTGAGCCGAGGTCGCTCCAGCAAGGTATTGCCCGCTTTGAACAAACCTGCCTGCGCGTTCGCCAGCCATCACGCTCAGCACCGACAACGCGATGCTCGGCGCATTGGACGCTGAAGATGGCCAGGAGAGCCGGCTCTAACTGAATACGACAGGCCCGGAACTGGCCTCCTCAGGCCTCTTGCCCCGGCCAAACTCGGGTGATAGCTTTGTAATTACAGCGTAATTATGAAGAGGCGGCAGATGGCTCGAGACTGGAACACGCTAGCGGATCGCCGCCAGGCAAGGCTGCAGCGGGCCGCCGATGCCGGGCTCGGGCGCCTGCTGCCCCATGCCGAGGTTCCCCGCCTGCTGCACACCGTGCTCGAACCGGGCGACCGGGTCTGCCTGGAGGGCAACAACCAGAAACAGGCCGATTTCCTGGCCGAGTGCCTGGCCCAGCTCGATCCGGCGCAGGTCCACGGCCTGCACATGGTCCAGTCGGTCCTCTCCCTTCCCTCGCATCTGGATGTGTTCGAGCGGGGCATCGCCCAGCGCCTGGACTTCTCCTTCTCCGGCCCGCAGAGCGGTCGGCTGGCCAATCTGGTTGCCGAGGGACGGATCGAGATCGGGGCGATCCACACCTATCTGGAACTGTTCGGCCGCTACTTCATCGATCTCACTCCGCAGGTCGCCCTGGTCGCCGCGCAGGCCGCCGACCGCCACGGCAATCTCTATACCGGCCCCAACACGGAAGACACCCCCGTGATCGTGGAGGCCACCGCGTTCCGTGGCGGCATCGTCATCGCCCAGGTGAACGAAATCGTCGATACCCTCCCCCGCGTCGACATCCCGGCCGATTGGGTCAACTTCGTCACCGAAGCGCCACGGCCGAACTACATCGAGCCGCTGTTCACCCGTGATCCGGCGCAGATCTCCGAGATCCAGGTACTGATGGCGATGATGGCCATCAAGGGCATCTACGCCGAGTACGGCGTGCAGCGGCTCAACCACGGCATCGGCTTTGATACCGCCGCGATCGAACTGCTGCTGCCCACCTACGCCGAGTCACTCGGCCTGAAGGGCAGGATCGGCACGCACTGGGCGCTCAATCCGCATCCGGCACTGATCCCGGCGATCGAGTCCGGTTTCGTGCAGTCCGTGCATTCGTTCGGCTCCGAGCTGGGCATGGAACGCTATATCCAGGCGCGCTCGGATGTGTTCTTCACCGGCAGCGACGGCAGCATGCGCTCCAACCGCGCGTTCTCGCAGACCGCCGGCCTGTATGCCTGCGACATGTTCATCGGCTCAACGCTGCAGATCGACCTGCAGGGCAACAGTTCCACCGCCACCCGCGACCGCATCGCCGGTTTTGGCGGCGCGCCCAACATGGGCTCGGATGCACGCGGTCGCCGCCATGCCAGCCCGGCCTGGCTCAAGGCCGGCCAGGAAGCGGCCCTGCCGGGGCAGATGCCGCGCGGGCGCAAGCTGGTCGTGCAGATGGTGGAAACCTTCCGCGAACACATGGCGCCGGCCTTCGTCGAGCGCCTGGACGCCTGGGAGCTGGCCGAGCGCGCGAAGATGCCGCTGCCGCCGGTGATGATCTACGGCGACGACGTCACCCACGTACTGACCGAAGAAGGCATCGCCAACCTGCTGCTGTGCCGCAGCCCCGAGGAACGCGAGCAGGCGATCCGTGGCGTGGCCGGCTACACCGCAGTCGGCCTGGGCCGTGACCGCGCGATGGTCGAGAACCTGCGCGACCGCGGCATCATCCGCCGCCCCGAAGACCTGGGCATCCGCACCCGCGATGCCAGCCGCGACCTGCTCGCCGCGCGCTCGGTCAAGGATCTCGTGCGTTGGTCCGGCGGGTTGTACAACCCGCCCAAACGCTTCCGCAACTGGTAAGGGGCACGCCATGGAAACCCTGCGTTATCGCTTCCCCGGGCAGCACGATCTCACCGAGCGCGACCAACACGCGCTGGTCGGCGTGGTCGCCTCGGGCAATCTGGAAGTGCTGATCGAACCTACCCCGCTGGACGGCGCGATGGAGATCGAGGTGATCACCTCGGCCACCGGCTTCGACACGATCTGGCAGGCGGTGCTGGCCGATTTCGCCGCGCGGCATCCGCTGCGCAACGTGCGCCTGTCGATCAACGATGCGGGCGCCACACCCGCCGTGGTCAGCCTGCGACTGCAGCAGGCACTGGAAACCCTGCAGGAAGGAGACGCTTCGTGAGCAGTCACAGTTTCTACGAAGCAGACGCCCGCGAGCGGATCGCCGGCCTGCTCGATGCAGGCAGCTTCAGCGAATTCGTCGGCCCGGCCCGCCGCATCATCAGCCCGCACCTGGCGCAGCTGGATCAGCCCGGTGCATTCGATGACGGCATCGTGGTCGGCGCGGGCAGCCTGAGCGGTCGTCCTGTCCTGATCGCGGCGCAGCAAGGCCAGTTCATGGGCGGTGGCGTCGGCGAAGTACACGGCGCCAAGCTCACCGGGCTGCTGGAACGTGCCGTCGCGGTACGGCCGGATGCGGTGCTGCTGTTGCTCGACAGTGGTGGCGTGCGCCTGCATGAGGCCAACGCCGGCCTGGTCGCCATCTCCGAGATCATGCGTGCGGTGCTGGCCACGCGTGCCGCCGGGATTCCCGTGTTTGCACTGATCGGCAGCGGCAACGGCGCCTTCGGTGGGATGGGCATCGTCGCCCGCTGCTGCACGGCGGTCGTGATGTCCGAAGAAGGCCGGCTCTCCCTGTCCGGCCCGGAAGTGATCGAGACCGTGCGTGGCGTGGAGGAGTTCGACTCGCGCGACCGCGCCCTGGTCTGGCGCGTCACCGGCGGCAAGCACCGCTACCTGATCGGCGATGCCGTGCAGCTGGTGCCGGACCGCATCGACGCCTTTGGTCAGGCGGCACGGTCACTGATCGACACCCACACCGGGTCCGACGACCCGTTGCAGGCCCTTGAGCAGGCGCACACCCGGCTCGATGCACGCATCAATGCCTACGGGGACTGCCGGGATGGCATGGAGGTCTGGCGCCTGCAGGGCATCGCCCATGCCGATCAACTGCCGCTGCTGGAAACCGCTGACTTCCTGGAAGCGGCAAAGAACCGGAGCCTGCCATGGAACTGACCCCCCTGCTCGACGCACTGTTCCCGCGGGGTCACGCGGTCACCCGCAACGACGATGTGCTGGGCGGCACCGCGACTACGGCACTGGGCGAGGTCACCGTGATCGGTACCGCGAACAAATTGGAGGTCGGGGTCGATCACGCACTGGCGTTGGCCGCCACCGTGCTCGCCAGCACCCGCGCGCACCCGCAGCGGCCGATCGTGATGCTGGTCGATACCACCGGCCAGCGCCTGGCACGCCGCGATGAAACGCTCGGCATCAACAGCTACTTCGCACACCTGGCCGGCACCCTGGATCTGGCCCGCCGCCGTGGCGCGCCGCTGGTGAGTCTGGTCTATGGCGAATCGGTCAGCGGCGGCTTCCTCTCGTTCGGGCTCATGGCCGACCGCATCTACGCCCTGCCCGAAGCGCAGGTGCGCGTGATGGATCTGCGCGCGATGGCGCGCGTCACCAAACAGCCGCTTGAGAAACTGCAGGCACTGAGCCAGAGCTCGCCGGTATTCGCGCCGGGCGTTGAAAATTACGTGCGCATGGGTGCGGTGGAGGCCGTCTGGGAGGGCGATCTTGCACAGGCGCTGGTTGATGCGCTGCAGGCGCCGGGCACCGGCGATCAGCGCCGGGAACGCGGCGCGGAGCGCGGCGGCCGCCTGCTGGCCCGCGACGTCGCCGCCGCCGTCGCCGCGGGCGAGGCCTGAGCCATGCGCCGTCACGACCTGGTCTGGCTCGATCCGCAGGCACCGTGGCAGGTTCTCAGTGCGGGCGCCGAGGCGCGGCTGCGGGCATGGGCACAGGCGCGACTGCCCTTCGTGGTGGCGCGGCGCGACCCCACCAGCGACGAACACCAGCTGCGGTTGGGCGTTCCCCTGCCATTGGCCGAGCACCGCCAGCGGTTGTCGCTGCGGGTTGATCCGTCCGCCGTCCTGCGCAGCGCGCCACCGCCGCTGCTGACCGAGGTCGCGACGGATATCGGCGCGGGATGGCGCGACCGGCTCCACGGCCTTGCCACCGAAACCGCCACCTTGCCGGTAGCACCGCGCGTGTTCGGCAGCGCGGCGTGGCAGCACCTGACCGGCCTGGGCTACCTGCATGACGGCTCGGATCTTGACCTGCTCTGGGACGTCACCGGCACCGGGCAGGCCGAGACGATCGTCGCCGTGCTGCAGCGCTGCGAGCGGCGATCGCCCACGCGGCTGGACGGCGAGCTGCGCTTCCCGGGTGACCGTGCGGTCAACTGGCGCGAGTACGCCAGCGGCGCCACGCGCCTGATGGTCAAAGGCAACGATGCATGCTCGCTGGTGCCGCGCGAGGCACTCACCGCTTGGCAGGTCGCCGCATGAACGCCGTTCGGCAGCCCCTGCCGGCCACCGCTGTGCCCCGCTCTGCCGATGCGCGCCGTCTCGGCCGCCTGGCCATCGCCAGTCTGCACGCCGAGCTTGCCTGCGCGCCCAAACCCGGCCTGGTCACGCCGCTCAGTCGCGGCAGCCACACCGACATGGACGCGGGCACCTTCCTGCGCAGCCTGTTCGCGCTGCGCGGTTACTTCGTCGCTATCGCGCACGCGGGCTGCAGCGAAGTGCCGTTCGCCTCGTTGCGTACGCTCGGCATCGCCGCCGAAGCCGCGATGCTGCGCGCCACCGGCGGTATCAATACGCATCGCGGGGCGATCTTCAGCCTCGGGCTGTTGGTCGCACAGTCCGCCCGCCTTCGCGCCAGCGGCGAAGGCGCACCGTCGGGCGAGGCCGTGTGTCGCGGTGTCGCCCAGTGGCGGTCGGCGCTGCTGGAGGCCCCGTTGAATCCGCACAGCCCCGGTCAACGCGCCCGCCGGCGGCACGCCGTGCCCGGTGTCCGCGAACAGGCGGCCGCAGGGTACCCGCTGCTGCACGCGCTGGCCCTGCCAACCCTGCAACGCGTGCTGGATGCCACCCAGGACGCCGAAGCGGCGCAGGTGGAAACCTTGATGACGCTGATCGCCCACACGGTCGATCTCAATCTCCTGCACCGCGGGGGTGAAGCCGGGCTGGCGTTCGCCCAGCACCAGGCGCACGGCTTCCTCACGGCGGGCGGTGTCCAACAGGCCGATTGGCGGGAACGTGTCGCCGCCATCGGTGACGCGTTCGAGCAACGGCGGCTCAGCCCCGGCGGCAGCGCCGATCTGCTGGCCTGCACGTGGTTCCTGCACCTGCAGGCGCACGCATGAGCCTGGTCCTGCTCTGCCCGGGCCAGGGTGGCCAACACCCGGGGATGTTCGCGCGCGTTGGCGACGACGCCCGCGCCCAGCCCATTCTCGCGCAGGCCAGTGAAGTGCTGGGCACGCCGGTGGAGGCTCTTGCGGCAGACGAACACCGCTTCCGCAACGCCCTCGCCCAACCGCTCGTCTGCGCCGCGGCGCTGGCGCACTGGGCCGCGTTGCGCGACCGATTGCCCACCATAACGGCGGTGGCCGGTTATAGCGCCGGTGAGTTGGCCGCCCATGCCATCGCCGGCAGTTTCGACAGCACTGCTTGCCTGCAGCTGGCCGCACGCCGTGCCGCGCTGATGGACGCCGCCTCGCCGGCCGATGCCGGCCTGATCGCGGTGATCGGCTTGGCGGCCGACGAGATCGCCCTGCTGTGCGCCGAGCACGCGGTCCATCTCGCCATCGTCAACGGCCCGGACCACGTGGTGCTGGGCGGCCTGCGCAGCGCGCTGGAGGCCGCCGCCGCTGCGGCCGTCCGGCACGGTGCACGCACGGTGTCACTGCCGGTGGATGTTCCCGCACATACCCCGCTGCTCGCGCCCGCGGCGCAGGCATTCGAAGCGGCCCTGGGTGAGACCGCACTGCAGCCGCCGCGGCTTCGCCTGCTCGCCGGCATCGACGGGAGCAGCGTCGTCGATGTCGCACGTGTGGTGCACACATTGGCCGCGCAGATCGCCCGGACGGTGCAGTGGCAGCAGGTGCTGGCGCAGGCGGTGGAGCGCGGCGGAAAAGTATTTCTGGAGCTGGGCCCCGGCTCGGCGCTGGGCCGGCGGGTACGCGAGCTGCATCCGCAGCTGCAGGCCCGCTCGGTAGAGGATTTCCGCACGCTGGAGGGCGTGCGCGAATGGGTGGACGCCGCATGCGCACGCGCATGAGGGGCCACGCAAAGGTGTAACACCAGCAGTCCCCGGGTGGCGGGTCGCCATCATGCTGCACGCGTATCAAGTGTCTCGGGAGGGCGCATGAGTCCGCAAATCGCAACGATCATCGGCTTGGTGATCATGTTCATCGTGGCCACGGCCCTGCCCATCAACATGGGTGCCGTGGCATTCGCGCTGGCCTTCATCATCGGCGGCCTGTTCGTCGGGATGGAGGGCAAGGAAGTGTTGGCCGGCTTCCCGGGCGACCTGTTCCTGACCCTGGTCGGCATCACCTACCTGTTCGCCATCGCGCAGAAGAACGGCACCATCGATCTGCTCGTGCACTGGGCGGTCAAGGCGGTGCGTGGGCACATCGTCGCCATACCGTGGGTGATGTTCGTGGTCACCGCCGTGCTGACCGCCTTCGGCGCGCTCGGCCCGGCCGCAGTGGCCATCATCGGCCCGGTCGCGCTGCGCTTTGCCAAGCAGTACAAGATCAATCCGCTGATGATGGGCCTGCTGGTGATCCACGGCGCGCAGGCCGGTGGCTTCTCGCCGATCAGCGTGTATGGCGGCATCACCAACCAGGTGGTGCAGAAGGCCGGCCTGGAAGTCACGGAAATGGCGGTGTTCCTGACCAGCCTGGGCTTCAACCTGCTGATGGGCATCATCTGCTTCTTCGCCTTTGGCGGGTTGGCCCTGATGCGTCGCGCGCCGACGGCGACCGAACCGCTGGTCGCCGGCAGCCAGGCCTCCTCGCGCCAGTTTGCGATCGAAGGTCACGGCGCCCTGGTCTCGGCCGGCGGAGGCACGCTCTCCAATGATCCCGATGCGCTGGATGACGTGCGCATCAACCGCGAGCGCGTGTTCACCCTGATCGGCCTGCTCGGGCTCGGCATCGCGGCCCTGGTCTACAACCTCAACGTCGGCCTGGTCTCGATCACCGTCGCGGTGGTGCTGGCCCTGCTCTCGCCGAACTCGCAGAAGGGCGCGGTGGATGGCATCAGCTGGTCGACCGTGCTGCTGATCAGCGGCGTGGTGACGTACGTGGCCGTGCTGCAGCAGGCCGGCGCGGTGGACTACATCGGCCATGGCGTGGGTGCGATCGGCATTCCGCTGCTGGGCGCGCTGCTGGTCTGTTATGTCGGTGGCATCGTCTCGGCGTTCGCCTCTTCAGCGGCGGTGCTGGGCGCAACAATCCCGCTGGCGGTGCCGTTCCTGATGCAGGGGCATCTGAGCGCGGCCGGTGTGATCTGCGCGCTGGCGATCTCCTCCACCGTGGTGGACGTCAGCCCGTTCTCGACCAATGGCGCGCTGGTGGTTGCCTCGGCGGCGAAGGAAGAGCGCGAAGCCCTGTTCCGCCGCTTCCTGGTCTACAGCGGCCTGGTGGTGGCGTTCGGTCCGCTGCTGGCATGGCTGCTGTTCGTCGTGCCGGGCTGGATGTAAGCACACGGCGGGCCTGCACCGGCAGGCCCGCCATGACCCGGTAGAATGCTGCACACCTGTCCATGAAGCCCTGCCATGTCCCTGGCCCCTGGTCCCCGCCTGTCGAAGAAACGCGTGCCGCTTTATGAAGAAGTGGCCGAGCGGCTGCGCCAGAAGATCTACGACTACGAACTGCCACCGGGCGAATGGATCGACGAGCCACTGCTCGCCGAAGAACTGGGCATCAGCCGCACCCCGCTACGCGAGAGCCTGAAACTGCTGGCCGCTGAAGGCCTGGTGCAGCTCGATGCGGGCCGCGGCAGCCGGGTCACCCGGCTGACCCTGGAAGACCTCAACCAGCTGTTCCCGGTGATGGCCATGCTGGAAGGCCGCTGCGTGCATGAAGCGGTCAAGCGGATCGATGAAGCGGGCGTGGTCCAGCTGCAGGCGCTGCACGATGCCATGGAAGCCGCTGCAGCCGCAGGCGATCTGGCCGAGTACTACCGGAACAACTATCTGATCCACGAAAGCCTGCAGACCCATGCCGGCAACCCGTGGCTGATCCGCGTCACCCACGACCTGCACCGCATCCTGAAGATGCATCGCGGCCGCCAGTTGCTCACACCGGGCCGCATGGCCCAGTCACTGGCCGAGCATCGCGCCCTGATGGCCTGCATCCGCAACCGCGATGCCGAAGCCGCCGAACAGATGATGAACCGCCATCTGCTCAGTCAAGGCGAAGCACTGGCGGCCTATGTGGCCGCCGGTGGCCAGCTGAACGTGCCTGCGCCGCTGCCTCGCCAGGGCGGGATCTGAGCGCTCAGGCCAGTTCCACCGTCAGCCGCGTCAACGATTGCCCCAGCAGGTGAAGCCGGATCTGGTCCAGGCTGGTGAAGTAGCACGCCGTATCGGCGCCGGCCAAGCGGTAGATGCCGCGCTCGCCGCCCAACAGAACGAATTTTTCCTGGTCCACCAGGTACTGGGCGACCGGCGGCACACCCTGTGCCTTGAGCGCATCGATATCGATGGGTTCAAGGGCGTCCAGATCATGTAGTGCTGTGGTCATGGGAAAAGAAACTTCGCGACGGGGATGCCAGCTTAGGTGGCACACACGCAGCAACGCGTGGAACGATCGTGAGGACGGTGCGAGTGTCCAAGGTGATGCAGGCAGCTCACCGAACGCATCGTCGCCCGCTGCGCGATGCACGTTGATGACCTTCGACTGCCATGCCGATCGAGCCAATGGCCGTGAAGGGCGCGTGGAGGCCTGCGAGACGCACTGCGCAGACCCAGCGCCTCGTGCCGGATACGACACCCCATCGTCGGAAACGCACATTGAGCGCCTCCTGGTGTCGTGCAAGGCTGGATTCGTGGCTGCGCGCACCAGCTTCCACAGCACCGTCGGCGCCTTGCCGGTGCCGTTCTTGTGCGTGGATCGGGTGCGAGCGTACTTACATGAAAAACATCGCGGGTAAACGTCGGGTCGCGTTGCAGGCCAGCCTGCTGGCGACCATCCTCCTCGCTGCCGGGGCGCTGCTGCTCACGCTGTTCCCCGCCCATTCGGATCGGCAGCCGCCCTTCGTGCTGGCCGCCGGCCCGCAGTTGGGCGGCCCGTACGGGCTGGGCGGGCCTTCCTCGCTGGGCGGTGCACGTGCCTACGTGGAGGCGGTGGAGGCGCTCTCGGGCATCAAGATCCAGGTGGCCGGCGCCACCACCTTCAGCGACGCACTCGGCCTGCTTGCGCAGCAGGAGGTGGACGGGCTGGCGTTCGCGCTGCCGGGCACCGCGGCACTGTTGCCCACGGCCACGGTGATTTCACCGGTCTTCTATGCCGGCGATTCGGTTCTGCTCACCCGCAGCAGCTCCCCCGTGCGGGCCCTGTCCGCCCTGGAGGGCAAGCGTGTCACCGTGATCGGCAACGGGGAGTACCACGGCTATCTTGCCGCTCACCACCCCGCGATCGAGGTGTTTCCTCTGCCTGCCGCGGCAGACATGGTGGCCGCGGTGGACAGCGGCACCGTGGACGCGGCGCTGGGCATGGACGCCATCCTGATTCCGCTGGCACGCCGGGGCAACAGCACCACGCTGGCGGTGCATCCGGCCAGCGATGGGCCCTCCGTGCGAATCCGGGTCGCCTCCCATCCTGCGCGTGCCGCCGAGATGGAACGGGCCCATCAGGCGTTCCGCGCGTTGCCACTGGACACCCAGCAGGATCTGGTCGGCCGGTGGATGGATGCCCTGTATCGCTCGCCTCCCACTCTCCATGCCGTCCTCTCTTTCTATCGCACACCGATCATCGTGCTGGTGCTGTCCATCCTTGGTGCGGCCTTCGTGATCATCCAGGCCTACCGCAACGCGCGGGCGACCGCGGCGCTGCAGGCCAGCACGGCGCGCATGTTGACCCTGGTCAATCACGAAGTGCGCAATGGCGTGGCCTCGGTCATTTCCGCCATCGACCTGATTGAATCCACCGTCCCCACCCCGGCCGCCGCACCGGTGATCGCATCCGCCCGCGCGGCCACCTCTTCCCTGCACCACACCTTGGCCAATGCGCTGGAATTCATGTTCCTGGATCGCCACAGCCATGCACCCGTGGAGTGGCAGCCCGGCGCGGCTACCGTACTGGCCGGCTGCCTGAGCGCCTCCCGGCCGGTGGCCGCGGCGAAGGGCACCGCCCTGCTGTTCGATCTTGACCAGCCGGTGCTGGAGCACGCGAGCTGCGACACCCGCGCCCTGCGCCACATCGCCAGCAATCTGATCTCCAACGCCGTGAAGTTCTGCGATGCCGGAACCGTGTCGGTGCGCCTGAGATTCGAGGCAGGCGTGGGCGAGCGCGGCCGGATGGTGCTGCGTGTGAGCGATACCGGCGAAGGCATCAGCGCCGAAGATCTGAACGACATCTTCGGCGCCTTCAGTACCACCCGTGACGGCCGGCAGCGCGGCGGGACCGGGCTGGGGCTGTCCCTGTGCCGCCGCATCGCCACGGCGCAGGGCGGGCAGATCACCGTGCGCAGCCAACCAGGCGTGGGGTCCACCTTCACCGCCACCCTGCCCGCGCAGCGGCGCACGGAGCAGGCGCCGGCCCTGCCCGGCCACCTGTCCGCCCACAACGACCGGCCCGCGCGCGCCCTGGTCATCGAAGACCAGCCCCTGATCGCCGACGTCATCAGCCACCGGCTGCGCGAGCGCGGGTTCGAGGTGCGCTGCGCCGCCAGTCGCCATGAGGCACTGCAGCAACTGGCGCAGGCCGGCCCCTTCGACCTGATCACCCTGGACGATGCACTGCCGGATGCCACCGGCCTGGAAACGATCGAGGCGATCCGCGCCCTGGAGCGGGCGCGCGCGTGGCTGGGCGCCCGCGTGGTCTCGATCTCGGCATCACCCGACGTCACCCGTCCCCCCCGCTACCGGGCCGCCGGCATCGCAGCGACGTTGTGCAAGCCCATCGACTGGCCTGCGTTCGATGTGGCCACGCACTGCACGGCCATGAATCCGGCCAGGGCGCTGCGGCCGGCGGCGGCGACGCCGTTGGATGTGCTGGCGGTGTATCGCACGCAGATCCCCCAGGATATTGCCGCACTGCGCGAGGCCATCGTGGCCCACGAATGGCGGCGGGCGCTGGCGATGAGCCACCGCATCCGCGGGGCGGCCTCGATGGTCGGCGATGCGGCCACGCTGGTCACGTTGGACCAGATCGACGGCTGCCTGAAGCACCATGCCATCAACGGCGACCCCGGCGCCGCGGACCTGGACGAGATCGACCGCCTGCTGGCGCAGATGGACCCAGGCACCTGAGCCCACGGCGGCGTGGCACCTGCCCGCCCGGGCCCGCACGGCACGACACAAAAAGAAACTCCCCGGTCCGCAATGACGGACCGGGGAGCGCCGGTGTTTCCCTGCAATGGGCGGGGAGGATTACCAGCCGATGCCTACACCCAGCCCCACGCTCTGCTCACCGCTGTTGGTGAACGCCCCGTTGAGGCTGAAGGTGGCCGAGCCACGCTCATTGAGCACCCGCTGATAGCCGACCGCCAGTGCCGTCTCGCCATCGCTGTAGCCCACGCCAGCGCCCAGACGGTTGTACGTCGCCAGGCCCGCCGTGTTCATCGCCATCGCGCTCTGCGCACTGCTCATCGCCGCCATGCGGTTGAAGCGCTTGTCCATCTTGTCCAGGCGGCGTTCGAAATTGCTGATCGCCCCATCGGTGTACTCGTTGGCGCGAGCCAGCATCTTCTCCAGATCGGCGGTGTTCACCTGCGGGGTCGGCGCCGGCGCGTCGGCCGGCGCAGGCGTGCCACCGCCGTCGGCACTGGCGATGCCGCCACCGGCACGGCCTGCGGAAGCCGCCGCCGGATCACCCGATGCGCCGGCAGGGCCCTCGGCCTCCGGCGCGGCCGGCGGCGTGGGTGCACTGGCCGACGCCAGCGCCCTGCCCTCCGGCGTGGCATCAACGCGCTGTTCCAGCCCATCGATGCGACCGTCCAGACGCTGCTCCATGGCATGCAGCTGACCACCGTTGACCGCATCGCGGCTGCCCGGTGCAATCAGGCCGTTGGCCACGTTACCGAGGACCATGCCGTTGGCGCCGGCGAGGTTGAGCTGGTTGAGGCCATCGCTGCGGGTGGCGGGGCTTTCCTGGAAGACAGCGCGGAGCTGGTTCTCAATCCGATCGGAGCGATTTTTTCCCGCTACGACCGCACCATCGAGAACATTAAGGGCGTCTTCAACGTTGTTCTGGCTTCCGCCCTGCATTCTGTAGGTTGGAAGGATAATGTTTCCGCCCGGATCAATGGCCGCCCCCCCCTCCCAGTGCTGTTAATGAATCACCGAGCTGCCCCACAGTGACGGCGTCTTCAGGCCCCCGCCCTCGAGCCAGATTGACGATTCGTCGTTTCCTAGTCAGGTTTCCAACAGAAACCACATTCTCTTCGGTCGCGGTCGATGATGCGCCCAATGCAACAGAATACTCTGCACCCGACTCAATTCTTGCAAATCCGCCAAGCGCCACGCCTTCATTGCTATGAACCGATGACCCGATACCCAGAGCGAACCCATTTTCCGCGGAGCTATCGACGAACGACGCGCGCCCTAAGGCGACCGATCCCTTTCCTCGAGCCCTAGAGAAAGCTCCTATAGCAGTTGCTCCATCAGTGCCTTCACCAGCCTCAGCGCCATCACCAATGGCTACTGAGAACTCTCCTGCCTTGGCGTCAATACTTTCGTCATCGTGCCCGATAGCTATGTACCTAGCCGTCTCTTCAACCTGTGACAGACGCTGATTGGTAGCGAACAACTGCCCACCGTTCACAGCATCGGTACTCCCAGCCGAACTGATATCGCCGGCTGCCACGCCGCGCACCTTGCCGCCGTCCATATCGATCGAACCGTCGGCTGCGTAACGGACCACGCCGTCCAGATCGGGATCGAAGTTGTCAAACTCGGTACGCAGGTCATCCAGATCCCGCCGGTTGCCGGCGATACGGGCCTCGTGTCCAGCCAGCTCGGTGGCGTGGCTGGCCAGCAGAGACTGATTCGCAGTGACCTTCTGATCGACGCCAAACAGCTGCTTGCCGCTCACCGCCTCGGTGCTGCTGGCGCTGAGCGTTGCGTCAGCCACGCCCATCAGCTTGCGATTGGCGTTGGATTTGTTGCGCACGTCCAGCATCGTACCGGTGTTTTCACCACCCAGGCGCACGTTGCCCGTGGCCGATACCTGGCCGACCAATCCACCGAGCACATCCGCTTTGGCCAGCGCATTATCGGCGGTCGTCTTGGCAGTGTTGGCCGTCGTCTGCGCGCTGGTGGCCGTGGTGCGGACCGAAGCCACTTCCACATTCGTCGCATTGAGCTGCTTGCCGCTCACCGCTTCGGTGCTGCTGGTGCTGAGCGTTGCGTCAGCCACGCCCGTCAGCTTGCGGCTGGCATTGGACTTGTTGCGCACGTCCAGCACGGTACCGGTGTTTTCGCCGCCCAGGCGTACGTTGCCGGTCGCTGAGGTCTGACCGACCAGCCCGCCCAGAGCATTGGCCTTGGCCAACGCATCGTCGGCAGCGGTCTTTGCTGCGCCCGCTGTCGTCTGGGCGCTGGCGGCGGTGGTGCGGACCGAGGCGACCTCGACATTGGTCGCATTGAGCTGCTTGCCGGTCACGGCCTCGGCGCTGCTCGTGTTGAGCGCGCCATCGGCCACGTTGACGATTTTCCGCTTCAGCGTGCCGTTGCCCACCGAGATCTGGTTCCCTGCGGTGGTCTGGGAGCCATTGCCCAGCGCCACGCTGCCGGTGTGGGCCGCTACGGCGCGGTCACCCAGGGCCACAGCGCTCTCCGCGCGGGCGCTGGCCAGATTGCCCAGCGCGGTGGAGAACGTGCCGGATGCCGATGCTTCACGGCCGATGGCGGTCGCCTGGCTGGCGCTGGCGGTAGCCTTGTAGCCGGCTGCGGTTGCGTGGGTGGCCGCTGCGTTCGCATCGTTGCCCAGCGCCACTGCGCGATCGCCGATGGCGCTCGCACGCAAGCCGGTGGCGACCGCCCCATTGCCACTGCGGCTGAGTGCGCCAATGGCGACTGCGCCAGTGGCGGCGGTGCTTTTCTCGCCCTTGTCATTCACGCCGGCACGTGCGTCTGCACCCATCGCCACACCATTGCCGTTGTACGCCTTGGCCGCCGAACCCAGTGCGGCGCTGGCCGTGCTTCCACTGCCTTCAGCCACCGCCGCTTGACCCAGAGCGACAGCTGCAGCGCCGATACGGCCTACGGCAGCATCTGCCGACGCTTTTGCGGCATTGGCGGTGCTGGTGGCGGTGCTCACGCTCTGGTTGGTGGCATGCAGCTGCTGGCCTGTCACCGCATCCGTGCTGCCAGCGCTCAACACGCCATTGGCAATATTCTGGATGCGGCGCTTGGTGCCTCCGGCGTTGGCCACGTCGATCACCGTACCGGTGTTCTCCGCGCCCATGCGGATGGCACTGCTGGACGAACTCTGGGTCACCAGGCGTGCGCCCGCCGCGGCCTCATCTGCCGTTCTCTGTGCGCGGGTAACGTTCTCGTTGGTGACATACAACTGGCCACCGGTAACGGCGTGATCACTACCGCGTGCAAGGTAGGCGTCTTCGACACCGACGACACGACGCTTCCGGCTGCTGCTGCCAACGGCGACCTGCCAGTGGCCGGTGGTGACCGAGCCGCTGCCCAGGGCAATGGAGCTCAAATGCTGGGTGTTGGCGCCGCGGCCGATGGCAATCGAATCCTGGGCGAATGCGTCGGTGATCCGGGCGCCCTGCCCGATGGCAATGGAGCCGGTGGCCGCGGTCTGGGCATCGCGACCGACGGCAAGCGACGAGGCTGTCTGCGCTTTGGCCCCCTTGCCCATCGCCAGCGCATTGGCGGCGGTGGCCTGGGCACCACGGCCCATTGCCAAGGCACCTTCTGCGGTTGAGCGGGCCTCGTGCCCGACGGCTACCGCATCGTATTCCGCACGGCTGTTACCGCCCAGCGCTACTGCGCCAGACCACCCGGCCGTGCCTGCATATGCATTGCCACCGATGGCGATCCGGGACACGCCAGCACTGTTGTTGACCGTGTTGGCACCGCTGCCGACGGCAATCGAGTTCTCCGAATAGGCTTTCGCGTTGTTGCCGAGCACCGTGGTACCGACACCAGACGCTACCGACTCTGCACCAACCGCCGTTGCGTAGCCCCCATTGGTGATCTGCACGTTGTAGCCAATGGCAGTGTTGTTGGTCCCTCGGCTGGTGATGACGCTCCCGTAGGCCACAGAGCGGCTACCGCTCAACGTTGATCGCGAGCCCAGCACGGTCAGCAGGTCTCCATCAACAGTGGAGTCCCGGTAGTAGTGATCTGTCGTCAGCGCGACCTGCCGGATGGCCGGCTCAGCCAGCTCGTCCGCCAACGGCACACCGCGTGCACCGCTGATGGCCGCCCGGCTTCCAAACGCGGCCTGCAATGCCCACGCGTCCAGCACTGGAATATCCTCCGGCTCGTCGACCGGATCCTCCTCGGCAGCCCAGGCACCCGGAGTTGACAGGGTAAGCGCCAAGGCGAGTACACCGGCACCGACCAGCTGGCTGGACTTGCCTCTGGTGGCGCTCAGTTCACTGGCCACCACCCAGCATTGCCGTGCGGTGGACCATAGGCGACGGTAGATCTTGTTCATCGAACGCTCCTTAACAACGGTGTCAAAAACACACCCGCCACGAGAATCCGCGTAGCGGGCGTGGAAAAATCAGGGGGTGAGGGTGGTCACGTGTTCGCGATAGCCATCGCGCGTGAGCCGATAGCGCAGCTGCACGGTGTGGCCGGGCACCACCGTGAAGGGCAGCGCAAGGGAGCTGCCGGGATACAGGCTGTGCGATACGTCATGGGCGGTGCAGCGGCTGCCCTCGCAATCGGCGATGCTGGTGATGCCCAGGCGCAGCGTGCCGTCGTTGTGCAGCACATCGCCCTGCACTCGCGGCTGCACGGTGCCTTCGGCCGGCAGCACATTGACCAGCGCTCCCCAGACCAGATTCACACCGATACTGGCCTGCGCACCGTCACCGCCCTCGATGCTGGTTTCCTCGGGCCCACGCACCCCTTCGAAGTAGACGCGGTAGGCTGTCTCGGCCTCCACCGGCTGCAGCGGAATCAGCCGGATCAACCGGTTGCCGCCGCCCGCCAGGGCGAATTTCCCGGGTGTGATGGCGATGGCCGCCTCACCCGGCTCGACCTCCACCTCGTGCTCCTGGTCGCTGGCCGGATCTACGATGCGCCGCAACGAGGCCTGGATGTACTGCGGTTGGGTGGACTGTGAATAGATGCGCATCTGGGTACTGCGCTTGCCATCCACCGAGGCGCGCATCGGGTGCACGGTGAGATTGGCCTGGGCCGGCAATGCCAGCAGCAGCGTCAACGGGATGAGGCAGGCGGCGAGTCGTTTCATGCGGCTTCCTGGTGGGATCAGGGGGTGGTGGTGGGCACACGCAGCTCCACCTGCAGCTCGCCGAAGTAAGTGCCGGCCTGCTGGGTGGAAATGGGGACGCGGGGAATATCGAAGGTGATCGGCGTGGGCACGCAGAACACCGGCTGCCTCATGCCCGGCAGGATCACCAGCCGCAGCTGGGCGCTGTCGATGCCGTGAAGCTGCTGCTCCACGCCGTTGGGCATCCGCACCGTCGCGCCGCTATGGGCGAGGCTGACGCTGTAGTCCAGGCGCCGCGTGTCGTCGGTACCGCCGTCGGTGTGCCAGAGCGAGTAGCCGCTGGGACCGGGGGGATGCCCGCCACGATCGCGGACCGTCACGCCGAGATACTGCGCCTGTGAACCGAGGCCGTCGTACAGGCACATCTCCAGCACCGTGCGTCCACCCACGGTCTGCCCGATGGGATCATAGGCAGCGTTGAGCTGTACCAGCGGGCTAACGTTGTGAAATGCGGGGAAGTAGATCGAGACGGCGTTTCGATCAGTGATGGTGAAGTCGAAGTTAAAGCGATAGGTCGCGACTGAACCCCCATCAGGTTCGTCATGCAAGGTCATCACTAAAACGGCGTCCCAGTGACCAGCCACCAGCCGAGAAAGCTCGTTCTCCGGCAAGACCAAACCAACGCGTGTTCCAACTGTGGGGTCGCCCCCGCAGGCATCTCCCACTGCTATCCAAGGCGGACGAATGGGTGAAAGCCAGTACGTTCCGCATACACGCGTATCCATCGCGCGATTAATCCACCCGCGCACGCTTATGTTCGTGGTCATGCCCGAGCGCCGTTCCCGCGCTTGAACGGAGATGAGCCCTGCGCCGTCGCCAATGGCGGATATCCCGCTTGTAGGGCACGCACCCGTGGCGGAGTCGCTGGACGACGCGCATGTGAGATGAAGTTGTCCGTACTTCAGTGACCTATCCACGCTGTAACCGAGAACGAATTCCGGAAGCCAGATCGACATGTCCCCAGGCATCGCCGAGCGATCCCACGTCATTACGATGTTCTGCGTGGCACTCACCGGGTGGGTTTCCGGCGGCCGCTGCCCCCACGCCTTCGGCATCACCAACAGCGACGCCAGCACCAGCATCACGGCCCACACGCCACGCCGGTTCATGGCGTACCTCCAGTGGCGGCGGTCTGCGGCACGGCGGCGATCAGCGCCTGTTCCTGAAGCAGGCGGGTGACCCGGGCCTGCTGGCGGATATCGGCGGGCAGCTGGGCGACGTTCAACGGCGCGCACTCCACCTGGCCCACCAGCATCACGACATTGCGGCGCTCGCGAACCTCCAGCGGGCACTGCAGCAGGGTGTCGTCCTGCAGCAGGTACAGCGTGCGTTCGCGGCGCGGGAAATCGGCGACGAAGCCACCGTTGGCGCCGGTACCGGGCACCGGCGCGTTGAGGATGCGGGCGCCGCGCAGTGGCGCGCCGGCGATGTCGCGGGCGCTGCCGATGAAGGTGTAGGTCACCTCGATCGGTACCGGCATCTGCACCAGCCGGCCGGGAGAGAGGAACAACGGCCGTGCGCCGCCGACGCCGGTCACGCGGATGGCGGCATCGCTGGTCAGCGCGCTGGCATCCTGCACTTCGGCGCGGTGGGTCTGGTAGGCCGGCAGCGGCAGCAGGCGGCGTTCGCCCAGCGCCAGGCGCTGCCGGCGCAATCCGCCCACCTGCAGCTCGGCGGCCACGCCGGTCAGTTCCAGGTCGTCGGTGTCATCCACCTGTACGGCCAGGCCGGCGTCGGCGCCCAGGCCGCCGCCCCAGTAGAAGCCGCGGCGGCCCAGCGCCAGCCCGGAGCTGTGCGTGGCGCTGTAGGCCATCTCATTGCCACCGCGCTGCTGGTAGTGCGCCAGGGTGGCGCCGGTGTGGCCGATGCTGTTCTGCAGTTGGGCACTGAGCGCGGCACTGTAGCGGTCGTTGTTGTTGCCGCGCAGGTCCAGCGAGGCCTCGCGGTACTGCGTATCCATTTCCTGGCGGACAGTCTGGCCGGCGCTGTAGTTGACGTCCGGCCGCAGGTGCTGCGGCTGGCGGAAGTCGATGCCATAGCGGCGTTGTGAACTGCCGCGGTCGCCGCGTTGCAGGCGGGTCAGGCTGACGTTGAGGTAGATGCCGCGGTCGCGGCCGTCGCGCAGGCTGCTGCGCGTGTCCTGCTGCCACAGGCCGAGCCGGGTGGAGACACTGAACGCCTGCCAGCGCTGCACGCGGCTGTAGCTGGCCTGCCAGGTGCGGCTGAGCTGCGGCTCGCGCGTGTAGCGCTGCTGCCACGGGGGCAGCAGCGGGTCGAGCCCGGCCATTGGATCCTCGATGTCGCCCGGCAGCAGCGAGCCACGGCTCCAGGTCTGGCGGCGGGTATAGGCCATGTAGGCGCTGCCACCGGCAACCGGCAGCGCGACCGAGGCGCTCAGCGAATCGGCGCAGCCCAGGCGGTCGCGCGCATCATCCTCGAACACACAGGCCTTGCCGCGTACCCGCTGCTGGTAGAGATTCCACGAGGCGTGGCGGCGATAGGAGAGCTGGTGCTGCTGGCCGCTGCTGCCGTCGCTGCCCTGCAGGCCACTGAAGGTGGCACGGATGTCCTGGGTGGCGAAGGCATGGCGCAGGTCCACACGCAGTTCGCCATAGCTGAAGCCGCCGAGGTCGGCGACGCCGGCGGTGACCGCCGTGGTGCGGCCGAGTGGCACGCGCAGGCCGGCCATGGCGGCCATCTCGCCGTCGAAGCGGTCGCTGCGGCGCTCGTTGCGGCGGCCGCCCTGCAGGAACCACTGCACGCTGCTGTTGGTCCAGTCGCCGCCCTTGTCGAACGGGGCGTCCTCGCTGCGCACCAGCTGGCCATCTTCGTAGATGCGCAGGGTGACGGTGTAGTTGCCGAACGGGAACCGGCGGGTGTCGAGCTCGTTGATGCCAGCCTGCAGGTAGAAGGTCTGCAGCAGGCGCTCGCCATCGAAGGCGTCCACCCGCGCATCGCGCGCCAGCAGCACGGTCAGTGGCAGCGCCTGCACGGCGGCATCGGCATCCACGTAGGCCTGGGTGGTGCCCACGCGCAGGCCGGCGAAGCGATCCATCGGCAGCATGCTGAAACTGAAGGTCCCGCCCTGCGGGCTGGACAGGTTGCGGCGGTCCATGCGCCCGGCCTGCAGATAATGCTGCTGGCCCAGGTCATGGCGGTAATAGGCGTTGTCGAACTGGAAATCATCGTGGCGGCGGCCACCGCGGTACTGCTGGCTGTTGAAGTTCCAGTCCACGGCAAGGTGGCCACGTTGCAGCACGCCCAGCGCACCCGCGCCTTGGGCGGTCAGTGCCTGGTAGCCGCGGCCACCGCTGAAATTGAGGGTCTGCTGGTGCAGGAACGCGTTCTCGGCGTTGCTGCTGACCTGATGGAAGCGCTCGGCAGCCGGCTCGGCCGCGATCCACTGGCGGGCGACGAACAGGCGCACCGCGCCCTCGCCTTCGTCATAGAGGGCACGCACGGTGTTGGGGTCCTCGGGGGGATCGAGATAGCCACAGCCGGCACTGCCCCCGCCATAGCGGCAGGCGAGATGGCTGTTGCGCGGCAACGGCTGCGACAGCGCGGGCAGCAACGCCGCCTGCGCCTCGGGGGAAAGATCCAGCGCCTGCAGCACGCGCGAGGGGTCTTCCAGCTGCACGTGTTCCAGGGTCACGCGCACCGGCGAAAGCCCGGCCGAGCGACCGAACAGGCGCACATCGAGTTGTTCGATCTGGCCTTCAACCAGATCCTCGAAGCCGGGCGGAACGCCGCGTGCCGCGACCAGGGGTATGGCCAACGACAAGGCGAGCGCGACCGCCAGCCGAGTGACGGCCGGTACAGGAACTTTCATGGGTGTCATGCCTGAGGCGGCCGGCCCGTTGCCGGGCCGGCGCGGAGTGTTACGGCGAAGCGGTCTTCTGCTTCATGGCGATGCTGACGATGCCCTCGTAGGTACCGGCGACGGTCAGCGGGGCCTTGGTAGCCTGGGCGATATCCAGGTCCATGATGAACGAAGCGCCCGGCAGTGCACCGTCGAAGATCTCCGAGGCCAGGAAGTCCTTGGGCGCCACGGTCAACGGTGTCTTGTTGAGGCTGACGGTCAACGGGACCGCGGGTGCAGTACCGGTTTTGATGACGAGCATCGGGTCGTGCATCACATTGACTTCGATGTCCTTCGTCTCGTCGTTGGTGAACACACGAACGCGCTCTCTGACAGCGGCCAAGCCATCACCCGGGATGTGGACCATTTCCATCGAGTCAGGCAGCGGGCTGCCGTCAGCCTTCAGCAGGGCCAGCGACAGGTCGACGTTGGTGTAGACCATGATGTGGGATTCGGCAGCGTTGGCCGACAGCGAGACGGTGGCCAGCGCGGCGGCCAGGGACAGCTTCCTGAGCAGAGTCATTGCGTTCTTTCCTTGCGTAATGAGTAGTGAGACTGACCGCAGGCAAGAGAAGCCGAATGTCGGCGCCTGCGGACAGGACGCAACGATAGAGATGCAAGCTGCGTTGCACCATGCAACAACTTGACAAAAATGAAATGCGTGCAGCATCTGACGATCGAATGGAAAAATGGGTGCAATCGCACGCGCCGATCGCCCGCAGATCGACGGTGTCGCCGGCTCTCATCAGCGGCATTCCGGATGCACAGCTGCTCCCACAACGGCGGCTCAGTGCCCGCCGGGAGACAATCCAATGGACTTTGCGTAGTCGAGCAGCTCATAGTCCGAGCGCAGGCCCAGCCGACGCATCGCCGCGCCTTTCTGGCGGCTGATGGTGCTGATCGTTCGCCGGTGCACATCGGCGATTTCCTTGACACTCAGGCCGTGCGCGAGCAGCCGGATGACTTCGCTCTCGCGCGAGCTGAGCCCGGTGCGGTTGCGGCCGGAGCGCAAGCGCTGGGCGAGATCACCGGAGAAATAGGTACGGCCGCCGAGGACGCAGTCCACTGCGGCCAGCAGGTCGGACAGGCCGCCGGTTTTCTCCAGGATGCCCTCCACGCCCAGCCGGACCACCGCTCGAAGCACCTGCAGGTTGGCGAAGGAGGTGACGACGATCAAGCGCACATGGCCGTAATCACGGCGGATGCTTTCCAGCATGCGTACGCCATCGGGGCGACCACCCCACGGCATGGACAGGTCGGTGATGACCAGGTCGCACGTCTTTTCCGCCAGCAGGGCTTCGAGTTGCTCGGGATCCGCTGCTTCGCCGATGACCCGTACCCCGGGGTGCCGGGCGAGCAGGCACTGGAGGCCCACGCGTACCACTGGATGATCGTCCGCAATCAGTATGTTTTTCATGCAAGAGCCCGTGAAGTGAAGTTACACGCGCACGGCGCATGGCCTCGCCACACTGGGCGATGACGAATGCGTTCTGAAACTCTCGCTCAACGGCCTGCCGGCAGGAACGCGGCAGGCCGTTGTGATTGTTTCGGGTGAACCTTAGGCGAAGCGCTGCACCCCAAACTATGAATCAAGTTGCATAAACGTGAATCTGCGGCGTAGTTCCTTTCCAGCCGCCCGTCAACCGCGCAGCGTTGCGCCGCCGTCGACATAAAGATCGCTCATCGCGATATGGCCGGCCTGGTCGGAGAGAAGAAACATGACCGCGTACACAATGTCATCCGGGCGGGCGATTTTCTGTAGGGGAATGCCTACCTTGTATGTCTCCAAACTCCCTTCAATCACGCGCTGCTCGCCCTCGGGTCCGGCCCACATCGCGGTCTGCATCGGGGTCAGCGTTGAGCCGGGCGCCACGATGTTGCAGCGGATGCCGAGCGGCGCCAGTTCCAGGCCGAGGCAACGGGTGAACATGGTCGCGGCCGCTTTGGATGCCGCATAGGCCGCCATCCCGTGCCGGGGTACGCCCGCGGCATTGGAGCTGACCGTGACGATGGCGCCTTTCCGCCGCGGCGACATCACCCGTGCGACGGCACGCGAAACGTGGAACACGCCATCGGTGTTGACCGCGAAGACGCGGCGCCATTGCGCGTCATCCGTCTCCACCACCGTGCCGGTCTGCAGGACACCAGCCACGTTGATGGCAAAGCCGATCGCGCCGATCCTGGCCTCGATCCAGGTAACCAGTGCCTCCACCGCAACCGGATCACTCACGTCGAGCGCGCAGGCATGGATGCGCGGCTGCCCTGCCCGCGCGGTGAACACGGGGGCCTCAAGATCCGTGGCGATCACGGTGCAGCCGCTGTCGTGAAGGTGCTCGGCCAGTGCCGCGCCGATCCCGCCGCCCGCGCCGGTGACCAAGGCGATGGTGCCGTCGAATCCAGTGAGTTTCATGCGGGTGTCCTGATCGTTTCAGAGCGCTGAAGCTGCGCATCGAGCCACGGCGCGATCTGCGCCACGGCATCGCGGCCGGTGAGTTCAGCGTGCAGGAAAGGAAGTTCGACCGCTTCGACGCTGGCGGAATGCGCCTGCCACAGGGCCGATTGCAGCTGCGGGCGGTCGAGGTGGTCGCGGCCGGCACGGACGTGCAGCAGCGGACCGTCGTAACGTGTGTGGTGATGGGCGCGGATCAGCCGGTTGGTGCCGGTGACCGCACGCACCACGCCATCGAGGACCACATCGGGGAGGTTGCCCAGCGCGCTGTCGCCCCGGCGCAGGAACGCCAGGATCCGCTCACGGCTGTCCAGCTCGGGATGCGCCTCCGGGTCATGGCCGGCGATGGCCAGCAGGGCGCGCAGCGCGGCGATCGGATCCGGCTCGGGTTCGGCACGCCAGCACTCGCTGGGATAGGCATCCAGCAGCGCCAGTACGCCGACCTCGTGGCCGAGCGCGCGCAGGTGCACCGCCATCGCCTGGGCAAGAATGCCGCCGACCGACCAGCCAAGCAGATGCACCGGGCCGGGCCGGCCCAGCGCGAGGATGCGCTCGGCGTAGCTGGCCGCCAGTGCCTCGATACTGGCCGGCAGTGGCTGGGCAGGATCGAGCACGGGCGACTGCAGGCCCTGGACTTCGCGGGCCGGGGCGAGCGCCCGGGCCAGGTCACGATAATTCCAGGCGATACCACCGGCCGGGTGGATCACGAACAGCGGCGCCAGCGCCGGGTCCCCAGCGGCCAGCTGGATCATCGGCGCCAGCCCGTGATCGGTGGCCGCTGGCGGTGCGTCGATACGGGCGGCCAGCGCCGCAACCGTGGGGGCGGCGAACACCGCGCCGAGGCCGAGATCACAGTGCCAGCGCTGCTGGATCGCCAGCAGCAGGTGCACGGCGCTGAGCGAGTCACCGCCCAGGGCGAAAAAGTCGGCGTCGGCACCAACCGTGCTGCGCAGCCCCAGGGTCTCGGCGAACAGCTGCGCCAGCGCCTGTTCGGTGCCGGTGCGCGGCGCCACACCGTCGAACACGCGCTGCGCCGGCGCCGGCAGCGCGGCACGATCCAGCTTGCCATTGGCGGTGACCGGCCAGTGCTTCAGTGCAACGAATGCGCTGGGCACCATGTAATCCGGCAGGCGGGTGGCCAGGTGGGCGCGCAGCTCATCCGCCTGCGGGCTGCCCGCATTGAGGTAGGCCACCAGCCGCGGCTCGCCGGGGCGATCTTCGCGCAGCAGGACGTCGGCCCGGCTGACGCCGGGTGCCGTGCGCAGGGCGGCGTCGATCTCGCCAAGTTCGATGCGCAGGCCGCGCAGCTTGATCTGATGATCGTTGCGACCGAGGTATTCCACCGCCCCATCCTCACGCCAGCGTGCCACATCGCCGGTGCGATACAGCCGGTTGCCGGGTAGGAAGGGATCGGCCAGGAAGCGCTCGGCGGTGAGGTCGTCGCGGCCGAGGTAGCCGCGCGCCAGCTGCACCCCGCCCAGGTACAGATCCCCTGCGACACCGGGTGGCAGCGGCTGCATCCGCGCATCAAGTACGTACAGCTGCGTATTCCAGACCGGGAAACCGATCGGCACGGGCTGGGAGGCGTCGCTGCGGTTGGCCGGCCACCAGCTCACATCCACGGCGGCTTCGGTCGGCCCATACAGATTGTGCAGTTCGGCCTGGACCGTGGCATGGAAGCGGTCGCGCAAGGCGGCATCCAGCGCTTCGCCACTGGTGAAGACCCGGCGCAGTTGCAGCCCACGGGCCGCTGGCGCAGCCAGGAACGCGGCCAGCATTGACGGCACGAAATGCAGCGTGGTGATCGAGTGCTCGCGGATCAACGCGGCCAGGGCGAGCGGATCGCGGTGCGCCTCGGGCGGTGCGACCACCAGGGTGGCGCCGCTGATCAAGGGCAGGAAGAACTCCCAGACCGAGACATCGAAGGTGGCCGGGGTTTTCTGCAGGATACGATCGTCCGGCTGGACACCGTAATGCGTGCGCATCCATTCCAGGCGATTGACGATGGCGCGGTGCTCGATCAGTACGCCCTTGGGCTCACCCGTGGAGCCGGAGGTGTAGATGACGTAGGCGGCATCGTCCGGCTGCGGCACGGTGCCGAGCGGGCCGTCACTGGCGTGCGGCCACTGCGTCGGCGGGAGCACGGTCATTCCGGGGAACCGGTGGCGGTCCTGCTCCAGCGCCAGTACGCAGACCGGCCCGGCCTGGCGCAGGATCCGCGCCAGGCGCTCATCGGGGTGGGCCAGGTCCACCGGCAGGTAAGCGCCGCCCGCGCGCAGCACGGCGACCAGCGCGATGACCAGTTCAAGCGAGCGCGGCAGTGCCACGACCACCCTCGCCTCGCGGCCGGTGCCCTGTGCCTGCAGGTGCAGCGCCAGCGCCCGGCTGCGTTGCTCCAGCTCGGCGAACGTCAGCTGCTGCGCGCCGTAGACCACGGCCACGGCGTCGGGCGTGCGCGCCATGCGAGCGGTGATCAGCGCGGCGAGGCTGACCTCGGGCACCGGATGTGCGGTGGCGTTGACCTCGTAGAGATAGCGCTGGGCCTCCTCCGGCGTACACAACGGCACCGAGGCGATGGGGCCACCGGCAGCCTGCACGTCCAGTGCGGCCGACACGAAATGCAGCAGGCGTGCGGCGTGGGCCCGCACCTGCGCGGGCGTATACAGCGCCGGGTTGGCCTCGATCTCCAGATCGAGCACGGCGGCGCCGTCCCCCCGAAAGCCCAGCGTCACGTCGTCAACCGGGCCGGTGGACAGAATCTCCAGCGTCGCGTGCACGCCGTCCAGCTGCAGCGGCCGATAGAATGGCTGCACATTGACCAGCGGGCCATGCAGGCGACGCTGGCCACCGATCAAGCCGAGATCGCGACGCAGTTGTTCACCGCGGTAACGTCCATGGCGACGGCCGCGCATCAGCCGCAGGGCGACGTCGCGTACGAAGGTGTCCACGCTGCCCTCGCCGGCCTTGAGCCGCAGGGGCAGTACATTCATCACCATCGCCGGGACGCGGGCCGAGACGCTGCCCAGGCGGCCCATGAACGGGACGCCGATCACCGCCTCGGTTTCGCCACTGATGCGGCGGCAGTACTCGGCGCCAAGCGCGGTGAGCAGATCCGGCCAGGGCTGGCCGATGGCGGCGGCTGCGGTGTGCAGGCGCGCCCGCAGTGTCGGACCGATGGGCTCCACGTGGCGCAGTGCATCCGCCGCCGCGGCCCCGAGGCCAGCCTGCAGACCCGCGGCCGCCGGTGCATCGGCCATGAGCTCACGCCAGTACGCGGCGTCGCGCGTGCGGCGCTCGCTGTCACGATACTGCGCGTCTTCATCGAGCACCGGCGCCAGCGGCGCCAGCGCGCCCTGTGCGGCGTTGCCTGCGTACAGCGCGCAGACCCGCTCGGTGAGCAGGCCCATGCCGTAGCCATCGGTCGCCAGGTGATGCACGCGCAGGTACCAGACGCTGCGGCCCTTGCCGAGCAGGAACAGGCGCTGCTGGCTGAGCCGGTCGCGGGCGGGATCGACCGGGCTGAGCCGGTCGCGCTGCATCGCCTCGCGGGCGGCGGCGGCCGGGTCCGGGTGGCCGGACAGATCCACCACCTGCAGCGCGGGCGTGTGCTGCCGGTCCACCCACTGTTCGGGCAGGCCCTGTGCGTTTTCGACGATACGCAATGCCAGCGCGTCGGATTCATGCGCGGCCTGATCCGCAGCGCGCACGAATGCAGCCACGTCCAGTCCGCCCTCGATCCACACCGCATGGGCGGTATTGAAGGCGGGATTGTCCGGCGCCAGGCGCTGGGCGTACCACAACCCGGCCTGGGCCTCGCTCAGCCCGCGAACGAGGCGCGCGTCCGGACCCGGCACCGCGACTGCGTTCATGCGCCAGCCGCGGCCTGGGCCTGCAGGCGCTGCACCACCGTCCACCAGCCGCCCAGCGTGGCGTGCTCGGCCAGGTGGCTGAACTCCAGCGGGATACCGGTGTTGCCCCAGGCCAGTACCAGCCCCAGTACCCGCATCGAATCGAGCCCCAGGTCCATCAGGTTCTCATCGTTGCCGATGTCCTCGGGCGCTTCGCCGATCATCTCGGCGACATCGGCGCGCATGCGCTCCAGGGTGAGTGCGGTCATGCGAGCGTCTCCAGCAGGTGATCGGTGGTCATCGGGATGCCGCAGGTACGGGCGATCCAATGCAGGGCCAGGTCGTGGTCGGCGCGCGAGAAATCGGCGACGGCATCGGCAGCGATGAAGCTCTCGATGTCGCGCTGGAAGCCTTCGGCCACGGTGGCGGTGCAGCCGATGTGCGCATAGACACCGGTGACCAGCAACTGGTCGCGGCCACGGGCGCGCATCATCGTTTCCAGGTTGCTGCGCTGGAAGGCGCTGTAGCGGTGCTTGACCAGCACATGGTCGCCCGGCAGCGGTGCCACGGCTTCGATGATGGCTTCATGCTCGTCGGTTGCGGACATGCCCGGGCCCCACAGATCCGCCTGCAGGCCGCGATCGCGGCGGTCCTGGTGGCCGCGCTGGGCGGTATAGAACACCGGGATGCCACGCGCACGGCAGTGCGCGAGCAGGCGCGCGATGTTGGCCACGGCCGGCGCCAGCGGTGCGGCATCCGGCGCGAACGCGGCCAGGAAGTACCGCTGCATGTCATGTACCAGCAGCGCCAGGCGCTCGCTCTGCGGCTGCCAGGCGCCGCGCGGGGTGGGCAGCTCGGCCTGGGTCGGCAGGGGGTAGGGTTGGATCGTCGGCAGCGCCATCAGCGCGTTTCTCCTGTCTGTTGCATGAAACGTTCGCGCAGCTGGGCACGCAGCTCGCGGCGGCTGATCTTGCCGACCGCCGTGGTGCCGAAGGCATCGACGAACACGATCTGGTCCGGCACCTTGAACGCGGCCAGGCCGCGGCTGCGCACCCAGGCCTTGAGGCTGGCGGCCTTGGTCGGTTCACCCTGGGCAATGATGAAGGCGCAGCTGCGCTCGCCCAGGTAGGCGTCGGGAATCGAGACCACGGCCGCATCGAACACGCTGGGGTGCGCCAGCAGATGGTCTTCGATTTCTTCGGCGGAAATCTTCTCGCCGGCCCGGTTGATGTGATCGCTGGCCCTGCCCTGCACGACCAGATAACCGCCGGGCAGGCGCTGCACCATGTCGCCGGTACGGTAGAAACCGTCCTCGGTGAAGGCGCGCGCATTGGCGGCCGGGTCATTGTGGTAGCAGCGGATGGTGTACGGGCCACGGGTGAGCAGATGCCCGGTCTCACCTTCTGCGACGGGATGCCCGTGGTCGTCGACGACCAGCACCTCGTCGTCTTCGCTGATCGGGCGGCCCTGCGTGGAGACGATGATCTCTTCGCTGTCGTGCAGGCGGGTGTAGTTGACCAGCCCCTCGGCCATGCCGAACACCTGCTGCAGCGTGCAGCCCAGCCCGGCGATCACGCGGCGTGCCGCTTCCGGCACCAGCTTGGCGCCACCGACCTGCACTACCTGCAGGCTGGACAGATCCTGTGTGGTCGTCGCGGCCGCCTGCGCCCACAGCAGGGCCAGTGGCGGCACCAGGCCGACGCAGGTGACCCGTTCGCGTGCGATCAGGGCGAACGCAGTTTCCGGGCCGGCACCCGGGCTGAGCACCACCCGGCCACCGGCATACAGCGTGCCGAAGAAGCCGGGCGAGCTCATCGGGAAATTGTGCGCGGCAGGCAGCGCGACCAGATAGACGCTGTCCTGGGTGATGCCGCAGATCGCATTGCTGGCGCGGAATGAATACAGGTAGTCGTCATGCGTGCGCGGTATCAACTTGGACAGGCCGGTGCTGCCGCCGGAGATCTGCAGGAACGCCACGGACTGCGGGTCCGGGTCCGGTGGCAGCTGCTCAAGATCGCCTGCCAGAGCCTCCAGCGCGGTGAACCCGCCGCCCTCGCCCACGATGATGACGTGCTGCACTGCCGGCACCTGCGCCTGGAGATCGCGCGCCAGCGTGCGGTAGTCGAAACCGTCGTAGCTCGCTGCAGCGACATAGGCACTGGCCTCGGCCTTGCGGGCGAAATGCGCGACTTCGGTGATGCGGTGCGCAGGCAATGCGTAGACCGGAATCAGCCCGGCACGGAACAACCCGCACACCACGGTGATGAACTCGGGCACGTTGCCAAGCTGGACCACGACCCGGTCGCCCGGGGCCAGGCCCTGCGCGAGCAGGCCGGCGCCGATGCGGCCGGCTTCCTGCCACAGCTGGGCATATGTCAGGCGGGCATCACCCCCGACCACCGCGATATCCCCGGCAAAGCGTTCGGCACGCTCGCGCAGGAAGCCTGGGAAGGTCTCGCCACGCCAATGGCCGGCGGCACGATAGCGCGCGACCAGGGCCGGCGGCCAGACCTGGCGCAACGGCACCCGGGAGGAAGAGAAGGATGCGTTCATGGACAACTCCCGCACATCAGAATGGACGAACGTCATGGACGCCGAGCGCGGTCAGCAGGGCCATGAACTTGGCAGCCGTTTCGGCCACTTCGAGATCGGGTTGCGAGCCCGCGACGATGCCGGCACCGGCATACAGGCGCACCTGCGTGCCCTGCACGCGCGCGCAGCGGATCGCCACGTACCAGTCGCCATCGCCCTGGGCATCGGTCCAGCCGACAGCGCCGGCATAGAAACCGCGCGCCACCGGCTCAGCCTGGCGGATCAGCGCCAGTGCGGGGTGGCGTGGTGTCCCGCACACCGCCGGCGTGGGATGCAGCAGTGCCACCAGCGCGGCCGAGGAAACCGATGCGTCCTTGAGGGTGCCGTGGATGCGCGTGCCCAGGTGCCACATGGTGGCGGTGGCATGCAGCGTGGGCTGGGGCTGCGCCTCGACGCGATGGCACAGGGGCGTCAGCGCTTCAACGATGGCCTCGACCACGTGGCGGTGCTCTTCATGGTCCTTGGCCGAGGCCAGCAGCGCCTCGGCGGCGCGGGCATCTTCGGCAGGATCGGCCGAACGACGTGCCGAGCCCGCCAGCGGATGCGACAGCACGCGCTCGCCACGTTTGGAGACCAGCAGCTCGGGAGTAGCGCCGACCAGCCAGGCAGGACCGGGGCCGCCTTCTGAAGGCACCGGCACCACGTAAGTGGCTACGCTCGGATCCCTGCCCAGCCGCGCGGCCAGCACCCGCGGGTGCAGTGGCTGCGCGGTGGTGACCCGCAGGCTGCGGGCCAGCACGACCTTTTCCAGCGCACTATCGGCGCGCTGCAGTTCCGTGACGGCGGTGGCGACCGCGCCTGCATAGGCCTGCGCAGGCGGTTCAGCCAGCACGTCACCGACCACTGTGGGGGTTTCAACGCGGACCACCGCGGGTTGGCCGGACACGTGATCCGGCTGGTACAGCGCATCGGCCTGCTCGGGATCGAACGGCACCGCGCCGACCAGCAGCCGCGGGCCGGAGCGCGGTGCGGCGAAGAAGGCGTCTACACGTTCGGCCAACGAGGCGGTGGGGCCCGACGGCAAACGCGCACGCACGCCCTGCGCTTCGAGTGCCTGCTGCGGGCTGCGCAACAGGAAGTACGGGGTGTCGGCCATGTCGATGGTGGGCGCGTGGGTCAGCTCGTCCGCTGCCTGGTTGATCAGCATCTCGTTCATGCGGCACCCCGCTGGCGGTGCATCGCGGCAGAGACCGCCAGGACCAGCAGCACCGCGCCGACCAGCAGATACGGCGCGCTGGGCGACCACCTGTACAGCAGTGTGCCGATCATCGGCCCGACCACCATGCCCATGCCCTGCACCGAGGCCACGGTGCCGGCGGCGGCGCCCTGCTCGTGCGCCTCCACCGAATCGGCGGCCAGCGCCTGGAAATTGGGGAACACGAAGCCCATCCCGAACGCCGCGACCGCATAGCTGGCCAGCAGCTGCCACGGCACGCTGACCAGCGCGACCGACGCAAAGCCGAGACCGGAGATCAGCGCGCCGACCACGATCCAGCGCGTGGGGCGGATGTCCTTGAGCTTCATCACCAGGCCCTGGGCGAAGATCAGGCCGACGCCGACCGCGGTCAGCGCCAGCCCGGCCATGCGTGCGCCATCTGCCGGCGACAATTGAAGGCGGTCGATGGCGAAGAAGCCGACCGCGACCTGGGCGATGGTCACCGAGATCATCGCGGCGAACACGGCCAGCAACGGCAGCCGCAGGCGTGCATCGCCCAGCCCCAGCGTTGGCTTGGGGCCGCTGTGCGTCGGGGCGATCGGCGGTGTGTTCGGCAGGCGCCACCAGATCATCAACAACGACAGCAGCGGCAACAGCGCGGCCACATACAGCGTGAGGGAGAGGTTCTTGTAGGCGATCCAGCCGGCGGCGGCAGGACCCAGCACCATGCCCAGCGCATTGGCGGTGCCGAGCTTGGCCATCACGCTGCCGCGCTGCCCCGGCGCAGCCTGGTCGGCAACGATGGCTGCGGCGGTCGGTGGCACGGCGGCGTAGAACAGACCGACCAGGGCGCGCGTGCCGACCAGCACCAGCACCGAAACCCAGATGGCCGGCGGTGAAGTCAGCGCCACGTCCACGAAGACCGCCAGCCCCAGATAGATCACTGCGTAGGCGGCCAGTGCGATCAACAGCACGCGCTTGCGGCCGATGCGATCGCTGAGCGCCCCCCAACGGCGGGCGGCGAGCATCCACAACACGCCGGCCGCGGTGACCGACAGCCCGGCGTGCCATTCGGCCAGGCCCAACACCCGCACCACCGGGCCGATCACGGACACGAACGCCATCATTGCCATGGTGCCGAGCAGCGCGGCGGAAACGAGGGCGGGCAAACCGGATACGACAGGACGTGCAGACATTGAACACCACAGCCAATAAGAAGTTGAACCACGCGGTGCGCCGAGGCGCGCGCGGTTCTGCCATCCGGTTGCGAATGCATCACCGCCCTGTGATCCATCAAATGATAACGGCTCGCATTTGCGTTTGATAGTGCAGTCTGTACGGGATGTTCATGTCGCCGGGCCCGCCGCCCCCTGCGACAAAAAAGCACTACATCTACGGTTGACGATCCACCACGACCCCACTATGTTGTGTCCATCGGCTCCCCGCTTCCGCCAGGCCCGGTGCACCGTCACGACGCCGCGTCGCAGTAGAACGCCCCGTCGTATCCCCTGACCGGCGCCTGGAAGCAAGGCCCGTTGCCACCGATGTGAGCCTGCGGCGACGTATTCCTGCACACGCAGGGCCTGCCCACCAATCACGCCTTCTGTCCGGCTGCCGCACGGCTCTGCCGCGCCGCCTGCTGGGCACTGCGCCATGCATGGAGAACGCATGAACACCGACGACACCGTCGCCTCGACCGCCACCCCACCCACCGACACCGCCCTGGATGCCGCCACCGGCGGTGAAACACTGTGGATCACCAAGGAGGGCGGCAACCGACGCATGCCCTTCGACCAGGCGCGGCTGGAACGCACGGTGCACAGCGTGCATGCCGAGTTCCCGCAGCTGGAGGTGGCCGACTATCTGCGCAGCGTGCTCGGGCAGATCGCCCGGCGGCAGCAGCTCAGCGCCGATGAGATGGTGGACCTGCTGATCCGCGAGGCCGAATCACGCATCGACCTGACCGCGCCGGACTGGGAGCACTTCGCCGCCCGCCTCTACCTGCGGCGGCTGTACAAGCGCGCCAGCAAGAACCGCTTCTACGATGCCACGCTGAAGTACGGCTCGTACGTGGGGCTGCAGGAAAGCCTGGCCGACCGCAACGTCTACTCGATCGACATCCTCAAGGCGTATTCCAAGGATGAACTGGAGGAAGCCGGGCAGATGATCGAGCCCGAGCGCGACACGCTGTTCGCCTACAACGGGCTGTACCTGCTGGCGACCCGTTACCTGGCCACCGATCACTCGCGTGCGGTGTACGAGCTGCCGCAGGAACGCTGGCTGACCATCGCGCTGTACCTGATGCAGCACGAACACGAGCATGGCGAACGCTCGCGGCGCCGGCGCATGCTGCTGGTGCGCGAGGCCTACTGGGCGCTGTCCAACCTGTACATGACGGTCGCGACGCCAACCCTGGCCAATGCCGGCAAGGTTGGCGGCCAGCTGTCCTCGTGCTTCATCGACACGGTGGACGACAGCCTGCAGGGCATCTACGACTCCAACACCGACGTGGCACGCGTCTCCAAGCACGGCGGTGGGGTGGGTGCATACCTGGGCTATGTGCGCTCGGCGGGCTCATCGATCCGGGGCGTGGCCAATTCCTCCGGCGGCGTGGTGCCGTGGATCAAGCAGCTCAACAACACTGCGGTGAGCGTGGACCAGCTCGGCCAGCGCAAGGGCGCGATCGCGGTGTACCTGGATGTCTGGCATCGCGATATCGAGGCCTTCCTCGATCTGCGCCTGAACAACGGCGACCAGCGCCTGCGCGCGCACGACGTGTTCACCTCGGTGTGCCTGCCCGACCTGTTCATGGAAGCGGTGGAGCGCCGTGGCGACTGGTACCTGTTCGATCCGTACGAGGTGAAGCGGATCAAGGGCTGGTACCTGCAGGATTTCCACGATGAGCAGCGCGGCCAGGGCAGCTTCCGCGAGAAGTACGAGGAGGTCGTGGCCGACGAACGGATCAGCCGGCGCACGATCAAGGCCATCGACCTGTTCAAGCGGATCATGGTGAGCCAGCTGGAGACCGGCAATCCCTTCATGTTCTACCGGGACGAAGTGAACCGGAAGAACCCGAACAAGCATGCCGGCAGCATCTACTCCAGCAATCTGTGCACCGAGATCCTGCAGAACATGAGCCCCACCCGCATGATCCAGGAGATGATCAGCGGCGACCAGATCGTGACGACCAGACAGGCCGGCGATTTCGTGGTGTGCAACCTGTCCTCGATCAACCTGGGCCGTGCGGTCACGGCCGCACCGGACCTGCTGACCAGCGACGTGCTCGAGCGCCTCGTGCCGATCCAGGTGCGGATGCTGGACAACGTGATCGACCTCAACCAGCTGCCGGTGCCGCAGGCGACCATCACCAACCGCAAGTACCGCGCGATCGGGCTGGGTACCTTCGGCTGGCACCACCTGCTGGCCCTGCAGCAGATCGAGTGGAACTCGCCCCAGGCCGAGGACTACGCGGACAGCCTGTACGAGCGCATCAACTACCTCACCATCCAGGCCAGCATGACCCTGGCCAAGGAAAAGGGACGCTACAGCGCGTTCGTCGGCAGCGAGTGGCAGAACGGCGAGTACTTCCGCGCCCGTGGCTATGACAACCCGGCCTGGCGCGAACTGGCCGCGCAGGTCGGCGTCAACGGCCTGCGCAATGGCTGGCTGATGGCGGTGGCCCCGAACATGAGCACCGCCCAGATCGCCGGCTCCACGGCCTCGATCGACCCGGTGTACGGCGCGTTCTACTACGAGGAAAAGAAGGACTTCCGCCGCCCGGTGGCTGCGCCGGACCTGTCGCTGGAGACCTATCCGTACTACGAGAAAGGCGCCTACCGGGTTGACCAGTTCGCCAGCATCCGCCAGAACGCCCGCCGCCAGCGCCACGTGGACCAGTCGATCAGCTTCAACCTGTACGTGCCCAGCACCATCCGCGCCAGCACCCTGCTCGCGCTGCACATGAGTGCCTGGCGCGAAGGCCTGAAGACGACCTACTACGTGCGCTCCAACGATATCGACATCGCCGAATGCGAATGGTGCGGGTAGACGCATCGCATTCGCGCTGACGCTCCCATGGTTCGCTGTGCAAACCATGGGCCCCGCATTACAACCACCCAGACCCCCGCCGCTTCGCGGCCGCCCCCTGACTCAGGGGGCTCTGCTCCAGGACACACCCTCATGGCCATCCCCCTCGAACGCATCAAGATCCTCGAACCGCGCCACCCCAACCGCTCCACCGGCATCATCAACGGCCGCACCAGTGGCATCCTCAACTGGAACGACATCCCCTACCCGTCGTTCTACCGGGCGTACAAGGAGCTATCGACCAACTTCTGGATTCCCGACGAAGTCGACATGAAGGGTGACGCGCGCCAGTACGGTGAGCTCAATGCCCGCGAGAAGAACGCCTACGACTCGATCATCGGCCTGCTGGCCACGCTGGACTCGCCGCAGACGCGCTTCATCTACAACGTCGCCGAGTACATCACCGACCCGGCCGCGCACGCCAACGCGGCGATCATCGGCCAGCAGGAAGTGATCCACAACGAAAGCTACAGCTACGTACTGGCCTCGATCGCCGGCCTGGCCGACCAGAACCGGGTGTTCGAGATCGCACGCACGCACCCGACCATCCTGGCCCGCAATGCACCGATCATGCAGTCCTACGATGACTTCATGCGCGAGAAGACCGCCGAGACGCTGATACGCGCGTTGATCCAGTCCTCGATCCTGGAAGGCATCAACTTCTACTCGGGCTTCGCGTTCTTCTACAACCTGGTCCGCCAGAACCGCATGACCGGCACCGGCAAGATCATCAGCTTCATCAACCGCGACGAGCTGGCCCACACCAAGTTCATCAGCGAACTGATCCGCGCCATCATCGGTGAGAACCCCGCGCTGCAGGGCGAGCAGCTGACCGCCTACGTACACGAAGCGTTCGAGCACGCCATCCAGCTGGAGACGCGTTGGACCGGGGAAGTGCTCGACGGCATCGACGGCATCGACGTGGACGAGATGATCCGCTACGTGAAGTACCGCGCCAACAAGATGGCCGGCATGCTCGGGATCGAGAAGCTGTACAGCGAGACCAACGTCAACGTGATGCCGTGGATCAAGGCCTACGCCGACAACTTCACCGAAACCAAGACCGACTTCTTCGAGATGCGCAACGCCAGCTACAAGAAGACCAATTCGGACAACGGTTTCGACGATCTGTAAGGACGCATGCCGATGCATATCCTGCTGGCCTTCGCCTCGCTGAGCGGCAATACCCGCGAGGTCGCCATGCTGGTCCGGGCCCGATGCGAAGCGCTGGGCCACCGCGTGGACTGGCTCGACGTCGATGCCGGCGACATCGCCCGGGCCTTGCCCGCCGATCCCCCCGCCCTGTGCCTGCTTGGCTCATGGACCGACAACGCCGGGCGCACCCCGGCGGAAATGAAGGACTGCGTGGCCGCGCTGCGGGACCGTTTCGGGTTGCCCCTGCCCTTCCCGGCCGCGGTGTTCGGCACCGGCGAGACCCAATGGGGCGACGAGTACTACTGCGGCGCCGCGCACCGCCTGGCGCGCTTCTTCCACTCCCCGTCCCCCGTGCTGGAGATCGAGCAGATGCCGCACGGCGCCGCCGACACCCACGCCATCCACCACTGGACCGACGCCGTGTTGGCCACTACCGAGACACCCACGACATGCTGACCCTGCACGCTCGGACTGCTGAGGATTACCACGCCGCCCTGCGCGAACACCCTGCGCTGCTGGTGGATTTCCACAAGGACGATTGCCCCGGGTGCCGGATGCTGGAGATGTCGTTGGCCAGTGTCTCCGGCGCCATCGCGGACGCCGGGATGACGGTGTTGAAGGTGAAGCTGGAAACCGTCGGTGAGGGCTTGTTCCGCGAGTTGGGGTTGCGCCAGACACCGACGCTGTTGGTGGTGCGCGACGGTCACGAAACCGCCCGACTGGCGGGGTTCCAGACGCCGAAGCAGATCCTGGCGGTGTTGGGCGCGGGGTGACGCCCTGGACGGTAGGCCCGCGATTTCGCGGGCTTACCGTGGGGGCTTCAACGCAGCGGCGCGGACAACAGCCCCCGGCGCTTGAACCACCATTCCAGCGGCAGCGTGACCAGCGGCGGCACCGCCGCGGCCAGTGCCAGCAGTGCGGCCCACCACGGCCAACGCAAGCGGATTGCAGCCAGGACCGACACCACGACGTAGACCATGAAGGCGACGCCGTGCACCGGTCCAAACACCTTGACGCCGTCCGGCGTTGGATCCGCTGCGTGGTACTTGAAATACATGCCGATCAACAGGCCGGCCCACGTCAGGGCTTCTACGAAGGCCACCGTGGCGAAGACGCGGCCCATCGGGCTGAGTGGCGAAGCAGTCTTCAAGGCAGGCTCGAGCGTGGCGGAAGGACCCGCATCATAGCCATTGACGGCGCTTGATGCGAACCATTCTCACTCGAGCAACCGAGAGCGTCACGACCCACGGTCGTGACCGGCCCTCGATCCACTGCTAGCAATGACAACCGCGCATGCCACACGATGGCGGCCTCGACCGCCCGCGATCTCAGACGAACATGCCGCCCGACGCTTCCACCCGCTGCGCGTTGATCCACGCCGTCTGCGGCGACAGCAGCGCTACCGCCACCGGACCGATGTCGTCGGGCTTGCCCGGGCGGCCCATCGCGGTGACCGAGGACACCATCGCATTGACCTGCGCGTCGTCGCGCACGCGGCCGCCACCGAAGTCGGTTTCGATCGCGCCGGGGGCGAGCGTGTTGGCACTGATGCCGCGGGCGCCCAGTTCCTTGGCCAGGTAACGGGTAAACACTTCGATGCCGCCCTTCATCATCGCGTAGGCCGAGCTGCCCGGCAGCGAGAAGCGTGCCAGCCCGCTGGAGACGTTGAGGATGCGGCCGCCATCGGCAAGCAGCGGCAACACCGCCTGGGTCAGGAAGTACGGTCCCTTCAGATGGACCGCGACCAGGGCGTCGAACTGATCGACCGTGGTGTCGGCGATCATCGCGTGCAGGCCTTCGCCGGCGTTGTTGAGCAGGCCCTGCAGCTGGGTCTCGCCCCAGCCATCAAGCACGCTGCGGACCTGGCTGGCGAAGGCATCGAAACCGGCGCTGTCGGCCATGTCGGGGACGATAGAGAATTCGGAAAAAATCGTACGCTAAGCTTCGCGAGTTCTTGTAACCAATTCATTGTTTTTTCAATGGATGAAAGAAAATGGCGAAAGCTATTTGACAAACAAATCGGGATCTTATAACTTACCTACCAAGTAGTCGGTAGATGAAATAAAGCCATGAAACTCAATTCAGATCTTTCGCAGCGTGTTGTCGTCGAGCCTTCAAGCTTACAGTGGGTCGATTCGCCAGCGACCGGGATTCAACGCCAGTTACTGGAGCGTGATGGCGACGAAGTGGCGCGTGCCACCTCGATCGTGCGATACGCGCCGGGCTCCGCTTTTGAAAATCATAAGCACGACTTGGGCGAGGAGATTCTGGTCCTGGACGGCGAATTCAGCGACGAATCCGGGACCTTCGGGCCTGGGACTTACATCAAGAATCCACCAGGTTCTTCGCATGCACCGAGCTCCGCGACGGGTTGCACGTTGTTCGTCAAGCTGCGCCATCTTGATCTAGCCGACAGCCAACGCACCGTGGTCGACACCCGTAACGGCCCCTGGTTTCCAGGCCTCGTGCCGGGTCTGTCGGTGATGCCACTTTCTGAGTTCGACACACAACATACGGCTTTGGTGCGCTGGGCCCCGGGGACACGATTCAATTCGCATCGTCACTACGGCGGTGAAGAAATCTATGTGTTGGAAGGCGTCTTTGAGGATGAGTTCGGAAGCTACCCTACCGGCACATGGATGCGCAGTCCGCATTTGAGTGCTCACCGTCCCTTCAGCAATACAGGCTGCACCATCCTGGTCAAGACAGGCCACCTGCCAGTCGCCGAATCAAATGAGGCGCTTGCATGAAGCATTTCTCCGAAATCTCGCCGACCGCCGAGCGGGTGGTCGATGCCGCTGAAGGGTTGGTACAGCAGCACGGCTACAACGGCTTCTCATACGACGACGTGGCCCAGTTGGTAGGCATCAAAAAACCAAGTATCCACCACCACTTTCCCAAGAAGGGTGAACTCGTGGCCGTGGTCGCACAGCGCTATACGCACCGGTTTCGTGAGGAGTTGCTGAGCATCGAAGGGCAGCATGCGAAAGCGCCTGACAGGCTAACTGCGTATGCGGCACTTTTCGAACGCACCTTCGCCAAGGACCGGCGCCTTTGTGTCTGCGGCATGTTGGGTGCCGAGTCGGACTCGCTGCCGGACGCCGTTGTGAGCGAGGTCGAGCGATTCTTTAAAGTCAATCTCGACTGGTTGACTCTTGTCGTTGCCGATGGTCAGCGTGCCGCGCTGATCACCTCGAATTCCACCCCAGAGGCTCTCGCAGAGGCATTCTTGTGCGCGTTGGAAGGCTCGATGATGGTGGGCCGTGGCATGCGGTCGTCACGCGGACCGGCCGAAGTTGGAAACACTTTTCTTTCCACCGTGTTGACCTGAGGTCGGCACTTTTTTTGCAACACAACCCTACCATTTAGTTGGTAGTTAAGGAGATTATTATGAGTACTGAATTTAATGGCAAGAAGTTGTTGGTCATCGGCGGCACTAGCGGGATGGGACTGCAAACTGCCCGCATGGTTCTTGAGCAAGGCGGAAGCGTCGTCATCGTCGGTCACCGTGAAGACAAGGCCGAAGAGGCCCGCAAGGCGCTGTCGTCGTTGGGCACCGTGACCGCCCTGACTGCCGATCTCTCGCGAGCCGAAGATGTGAAGCGACTCCTGCATACCATCGATGAACACCACAAGGACATCAATCTTCTGGTCAACGCGGCTGGGGTGTTCTTCCCGAAGGCGTTTCTTGAGCACACGGAAAGTGATTACGAACAATATTTGACGTTGAATAAAGCGTTCTTCTTCATCACACAAAAAGTCGTGGCCAATCTCGTGGCCAGCGAGCGTCCCGGCGCCATTGTGAACATCGGCTCGATGTGGGGCAAGCAGGCGATTGCGGCTACGCCGTCGTCCGCGTATTCGATGGCAAAAGCAGGTTTGCATTCGCTGACCCAGCACCTTGCGATGGAGCTGGCATCCAAACAAATCAGGGTCAATGCCGTTTCTCCGGCGGTTGTCGAAACGCCGATTTACGAGGGATTCATACCCAAGGCCGAGGTTCATGGCGCCTTACAGGGATTCAACAGCTTCCACCCAATCGGCAGGGTTGGGACGCCACAAGACGTCGCCGAGGTCATCCTCTTCCTGTTGTCGGACAAGGCAGCATGGGTGACGGGCGCAATCTGGGACGTTGACGGCGGCGTGATGGCCGGGCGTAACACATAATGGGGGAACGAGAAATGAACACAAACATTAAAGGAACTCCCGGCAACGGGATCAACGTCGGCGCATTGCGTGAGTTTGCAGATCAGGTCGCAGCAAAGCCCGCCGCAGGCATCGCGACGTTCGGCGTCGTGACAACCTGGGAGGGTGGCACCCGGACGCGTGCGCGAACCATGCCGCTCGTACTAGGTGACACGGCCTTGGCGCGCGGCTTTGTCATCGACGCGGACGAACCGGCAGAATTGCTCGGTACCGACACGGCCGCTAATCCACAAGAATTGATCCTGGCTGCGTTGAACGCATGCATGACTGCAACCTACGCGGCAAATGCGGCGGCAATGAACATCGAGTTGCAATCGCTGACTATCCGCACGAAGGGAAGCCTCGATCTGAGAGGTTTTCTTGGAATCGATCCTGGGATCAATCCAGGGTACGACCAGGTCGAGTATGAGGTCGAAATGGAGTCGTCGGCGGATTCGGCGGCGCTGAAAGCATTGCACGCGCAGGTGCAGCGAACATCGCCGAATTACCACAACTTCGCGAGAGCCATTGATCTCAAGGCCAAGCTGACCATTCTCCAATGATCGAGTCAGTGTTTCCCGTGGTTGGCTGACGGGAGGCCAAACCAGATGCGCTATGACGGAAGGTTCAACCTTCCGTCATCACGTTCTCTGGAATACGCAGTGTCAATTTGAGGTATACCCTAACTGGATGTCAGGCAGAACCGCGCAGCTCCGTCAGAATAGAGTCTTCTGTCGTTTTCAGAAGACGACCGCACCATCTGACTGGATGTAACGCCTGGTGTGCATACGGCTCCTGACAGCCCAATATCAGGAGTCGTCTGCACCAATCTCGACTATGCTCAATACTCGTGTGCACCAAAGCGAGGTTTGGGCATGACATCAGACACTCCACCGATTGCCGCGCAAGGCGTGGCCACCCTGCCCGACGAGGCATGGGCGCAAGCCCGGCACCGGACGGAAATCATCGGGCCACTGGCAGCGCTTGAGGTGGTCGGGCATGAAGCCGCCGATGAGGCAGCCCAAGCGCTGGGCCTGTCCCGGCGACAGGTATATGTCCTGATCCGTCGCGCCCGGCAGGGTACTGGCCTGGTAACAGACCTGACGCCCGGCCGATCCGGCGGCGGCAAAGGCAAGGGGCGCTTGCCGGAACCGGTCGAGCGCATCATCCGCGAGCTGCTGCAAAAGCGCTTCCTGACCAAGCAGAAACGCAGCCTGGCGGCGTTCCACCGCGAAGTCGCGCAGGCGTGCAAAACCCAGAAGCTGCCGGTGCCGGCGCGCAACACCGTGGCCCAGCGGATTGCCGGACTACACCCGGCGAAAATAGCCCGCAGCCGGGGCGGGCAGGACGCTGCCCGTCCCTTGCAAGGCGCGGGTGGCATTCCGCCAGAAGTCACCATGCCGCTGGAACAGGTGCAGATCGACCACACCGTCATCGACCTGATCGTGGTCGACGAGCGCGACCGGCAACCGATTGGCCGCCCATATTTGACCCTCGCCATCGACGTGTTCACGCGCTGCGTACTCGGCATGGTGGTCACGCTGGAAGCGCCGTCCGCCGTCTCGGTCGGCCTATGCCTCGCGCATGCCGCCTGCGACAAGCGGCCCTGGCTGGAAGGGCTGAATGTGGAAATGGACTGGCCGATGAGCGGCAAGCCCAGGCTGCTCTATCTGGACAACGCGGCCGAGTTCAAAAGCGAAGCGCTGCGCCGTGGCTGCGAACAGCATGGCATCCGGCTGGACTATCGCCCACCAGGCCAGCCGCACTACGGCGGCATCGTGGAACGGATCATCGGCACGGCGATGCAGATGATCCACGACGAATTACCGGGGACGACCTTCTCCAATCCCGGCCAGCGCGGCGAGTACGATTCCGAGAAGATGGCCACCCTGACGCTGCGCGAGCTGGAGCGCTGGCTCGCGTTGGCGGTAGGCACCTATCACGGCTCCGTGCACAACGGCCTGCTCCAGCCGCCGGCCGCGCGCTGGGCCGAGGCCGTGGAGCGCGTTGGCGTCCCGGCCGTCGTTACCCGCCCCACCGCGTTTTTGGTCGATTTCCGGCTCTGTTGCAAAAATCGTGAAGCTTGAGCATGCTTGGCGGAGATTGGACGGACG
>NZ_JALJRX010000001.1:65564-250226 GCF_024519495.1 Stenotrophomonas sp. Ste96
CGGCTCTGTTGCAAAAATCGTGAAGCTTGAGCATGCTTGGCGGAGATTGGACGGACGGAACGATGACGGATTTCAAGTGGCGCCATTTCCAGGGTGATGTGATCCTGTGGGCGGTGCGCTGGTATTGTCGCTATCCGATCAGCTATCGCGACCTTGAGGAAATGCTGGCGGAACGCGGCATTTCGGTCGACCATACGACGATCTATCGCTGGGTCCAGTGCTACGCCCCGGAGATGGAGAAGCGGCTGCGCTGGTTCTGGCGGCGTGGCTTTGATCCGAGCTGGCGCCTGGATGAAACCTACGTCAAGGTGCGGGGCAAGTGGACCTACCTGTACCGGGCAGTCGACAAGCGGGGCGACACGATCGATTTCTACCTGTCGCCGACCCGCAGCGCCAAGGCAGCGAAGCGGTTCCTGGGCAAGGCCCTGCGAGGCCTGAAGCACTGGGAAAAGCCTGCCACGCTCAATACCGACAAAGCGCCGAGCTATGGTGCAGCGATCACCGAATTGAAGCGCGAAGGAAAGCTGGACCGGGAGACGGCCCACCGGCAGGTGAAGTATCTCAATAACGTGATCGAGGCCGATCACGGAAAGCTCAAGATACTGATCAAGCCGGTGCGCGGTTTCAAATCGATCCCCACGGCCTATGCCACGATCAAGGGATTCGAAGTCATGCGAGCCCTGCGCAAAGGACAGGCTCGCCCCTGGTGCCTGCAGCCCGGCATCAGGGGCGAGGTGCGCCTTGTGGAGAGAGCTTTTGGCATTGGGCCCTCGGCGCTGACGGAGGCCATGGGCATGCTCAACCACCATTTCGCAGCAGCCGCCTGATCGGCGCAGAGCGACAGCCTACCTCTGACTGCCGCCAATCTTTGCAACAGAGCCCGCTGGCCGCCTCAGCCTGCCACCCCGTCCCGGATTAAGCCATCACGCAGCAGCCCGGTGAATAAGAGAGGATCAGCGACCTGAGAGTGTGGCTCCAAGACTTGTGCCGCCGCCGAAATTGCGGCGATTGCTGTGGGAACACCTGCAACAATCGCTACCTGGGTAAGAACGCCGAAAATCTGGTCTCGGGTTGCACCCGCGCGTACCGCAGTGGGGACATGAAATTTGATGACATCAATTCCCGTTGCGCCCAACGCCGCGCCGGCTGCGATGATAACGAGTTCCCGGGTTTTCAAATCCAAATCGGTGCGGCTGTATACATCGCCGAAGACCCACTCAATCACATAGCGACCAAAATCAGGCGAGCTATCCTTGAATCCATCAAGGTATGCCTCCGTGGGAATGCCGGTGACTGCGGCGAATGTAGCAGATCCCCTGGCGAAACGGTCCTTTGAGACCTCAGCAGGCAAAGCGACGCTGGAATTTACGACTGACATACCCTATCTCCTCGTTTGCACTGCACCGTGCAGTCTCCAAAACATACATTGCACAGTGCAGTGCAGTCAAGGAAGGTGATGATCATCGTGAACGAAATTAGCCCGTCTTATTCATGAGGGCGGTGGATCGAAGCTGGCGAGCGTAGCGTAAAGCATTGATCTGGCTTAGGGATTGGGGGCTCTGTTGCAAAAATCGTGAAGCTTGAGCATGCTTGGCGGAGATTGGACGGACGGAACGATGACGGATTTCAAGTGGCGCCATTTCCAGGGTGATGTGATCCTGTGGGCGGTGCGCTGGTATTGTCGCTATCCGATCAGCTATCGCGACCTTGAGGAAATGCTGGCGGAACGCGGCATTTCGGTCGACCATACGACGATCTATCGCTGGGTCCAGTGCTACGCCCCGGAGATGGAGAAGCGGCTGCGCTGGTTCTGGCGGCGTGGCTTTGATCCGAGCTGGCGCCTGGATGAAACCTACGTCAAGGTGCGGGGCAAGTGGACCTACCTGTACCGGGCAGTCGACAAGCGGGGCGACACGATCGATTTCTACCTGTCGCCGACCCGCAGCGCCAAGGCAGCGAAGCGGTTCCTGGGCAAGGCCCTGCGAGGCCTGAAGCACTGGGAAAAGCCTGCCACGCTCAATACCGACAAAGCGCCGAGCTATGGTGCAGCGATCACCGAATTGAAGCGCGAAGGAAAGCTGGACCGGGAGACGGCCCACCGGCAGGTGAAGTATCTCAATAACGTGATCGAGGCCGATCACGGAAAGCTCAAGATACTGATCAAGCCGGTGCGCGGTTTCAAATCGATCCCCACGGCCTATGCCACGATCAAGGGATTCGAAGTCATGCGAGCCCTGCGCAAAGGACAGGCTCGCCCCTGGTGCCTGCAGCCCGGCATCAGGGGCGAGGTGCGCCTTGTGGAGAGAGCTTTTGGCATTGGGCCCTCGGCGCTGACGGAGGCCATGGGCATGCTCAACCACCATTTCGCAGCAGCCGCCTGATCGGCGCAGAGCGACAGCCTACCTCTGACTGCCGCCAATCTTTGCAACAGAGCCGAGCGGCGTCTTGCCAGTACCGAGGTGGTAGTCCATGGCGTAGCTGCCCAGCACGATGACCAGCGACAGGCGCTCGAAACGCTGCATGAAGGCTTCGCGCCAGGCGGGGGGCGCACTCCGGGCGTAGCGGCAGGTCACCGCTTTTGCCGGTGCCCGGATAACAGAAGCCCATGGGCAGAATGGCGATGCGGGTAGGGTCGTAGAAGGTGTCGCGGTCCACGCCCAGCCAGGCGCGCAGACGCGCGCCGCTGGCGTCGTCGAAGGGCACGCCTGAGGCATGGACCCGGGCCCCCGGTGCTTGGCCGGCGATGAGGATGGGCGCACTCGGGTGAAACTGGAAGACCGGCTGCACGCCGTGTGGCAGATGCGGTGCGCAGCGCGTGCAGGCGCGGACGTCGGTCAGAAAGGCGTCGAGTGTCGGCATGGCGCGCTTCCGGAAAGGGTGGCTCGCGCAGGACGGAGGTGCCATCCTGCGCGAAGCGTAACCCGGCAGCAAGTCAGTGCTGGGTCAGTGTCGGATAGCCCTGGATGAATACGCGGTCGGTCTTGGCCGCCGGCACATGGCAGCCCATGCAGTCGGCTTCGTAGCTGACGGCGACATTCTTGGCGGGGGCGTCGGCCTTGAACAGCGCCCAGCCCCAGCCGTCGCCCCACAAGGGGTTGCTGGCGAAACGGCCTTTGGCGTCCTTGACCATCACGAACCACACGGCCGCATCGGAACCCCAGACCACAGGGTTGCCAGTGGTCATGGCGCTGGTTTCGAGCTTGCGGATCTCTTTCACCAGCGTGGCGCCGTCCAAGAACTTGCCGGTCTTGCGGTAGTGCTCGGCCGAGGCCTTTAGTCGCCGGCCGTGACGGCCAGTGGCAGGACGAGGGCGCTGGCGAGCAGAGCGCCGGTGAGTGCGATTTTCATCGTGTTCTCCTTATATGCCTATGGAGATCAGACGGCGACCACGGGGAAATCCACCGTGGGGTCGGCGATGTGGTTGGTGTAGTTGGTGAGCGTGTTCAGCGCGACGTTGGCGATCACTTCCAGTATCAGGCCGTCGTCGAGCCCCGCGCGGCGGTAGTTGGCCATGGCGTCGGCCGACACCACGCCGCGTTGCTCGACCAGCGCGCGGGCAAAGCCGGCGATTGCATCGTCAAGTGCGTTGGCCGCCTGGCCGGTGCGGGCCGCGGCGATGGCCTCTGCCGACAGTCCGGCACCTTTGCCGATCAGGGTGTGTGCGCTCAGGCAATACTGGCAGCGATTGGCTTGAGCGGCAGCGAGCGCAACGATCTCGCGCTGGGAGGCATTCAGGCGGCCGGTGCCCAGCGTTTCGGACAAGCCGAGGTAGCCATTGAGCGCCGCCGGCGCGTGGGCCAGCGTGGCGAACAGGTTCGGCACCATGCCAAGCTTGGCTTTGACGGCCTTGAGTGTGGCAGCGGTAGCGGCGTCAGCGGTGTCGATGGTCAGGGGGGCGATTTGGGTCATGTCTATCTCCGTAGTGGGTGAGGTGCAAGAGCACGTGGGCATGATCGCCCTTTGTTTGGTACGATATGGCACGTAAAGTATCAAATACGTAACCTATCGTCTTATATGGAGAGTGGAATGGCGGATCGACTGGCCGGCTTGCTCCGGCACTACTCGCTTTCGGCGCGCGTTTTTCACAGCGGCGCCTTCTGTGGGCAGCATCATTACGCGGCGCCGCATGGCTATATCCATCTGGTGCGGCGCGGCCCGATTACGGCGCGTTCGCCCGTGCATGAAGATCTGCTGGTTACCGAGCCGAGCCTGCTGTTTTATCCGCGCGTGGCGTCGCATCGTTTTGTCGCCGCCCCCGGCGATACCGCTGAGCAGTTGTGTGCGGAGGTCGACCTGGGCGCTTCGACGGGCAATCCGTTGGCCATGGCCTTGCCGTCGATGCTGCTGATTCCGTTGGCGGACTTGCCCGGCCTCGGGCCGACGCTAGAGTTGCTGTTTGCCGAAGCCGAGCGCGACCAGTGCGGTCGGCAGGCCGCCATCGACCGCTTGTGCGAGTTGCTACTGATCCAGTTGCTGCGTTATCTGATGGATGGGCGGCTTGGCGCCACCGGACTGCTGGCGGGCCTGGCCGACCCGAAACTCGCGCGCGCCATAACCGCCATGCACGATGCGCCGCAGACCGCGTGGTCGCTCGAGGCGCTGGCGGCGAAGGCGGGCATGTCACGCGCGCGCTTCGCCGCCGCGTTCAAGGACGCGGTGGGCGTCACGCCGGGCGACTATCTGGCCGACTGGCGGATGAACGTCAGTTGCACCCTGCTCAAGCAGGGGCGGCCGGTGGCGGTGGTGGCCGACCGCGTCGGCTACGGCAGCCCGAACGCTCTGGCGCGCGCCTTCCGCGTGCGCATGGGCTGCGCCCCGCGCGACTGGCTGGCGCAGCAGCGCGGTGACGCGGCGCTCAGCGGTTCGTGAGTTTGAGTTCGATTCGCCGGTTCTTGGCGTAGGCGGCGCCGGTGTTGCGCTCGTCGAGCGGGTGAAATTCGCATCACGCCGGAACAACTGGCGGAACTCCAGGTGGCGATCCGTCAACGGCTGGTCAGTCTGTTCGTGCGGCGCGGCCGGCTGGACAAGGCTGAGTCAGTGGCGCAGGTAGCTGGATGACGCTGTCCCGCCCTGAGCCGACGCTCACAGGCGGGGATTTCCAGTGTCGTCATTGTCGGCTATTGGCCGGCAGCAGCCCGTCGTTGCCTGATGGATCCAACCCCTCCGCTGCTATAGTGCAGTCGGCTTCTGACGTTCAGTGCAGCCGTCTTCTGAAAACGACATCTTCTTTCGCATTCTTTGACACATGCCCGCAAAGGTCATAGATTTCAGCCTGACAAAAGCAGGGCTTGAGGCGCAACGGAACAGAAAGTGCACTTAGCCCCCTTGCTCACCTTCAACGCGGAGTTGTTCTGATGACCTTTCTATGGGTTGGATTAGGGTTGGTAGTCGCCGGGCTGTGGTGGGGAACGGTTGTCTGGCGGCGGGAGCAGGCAGACCCTTGGATAAATCCACCAACTCCCGAGGCGCGGCGTTTGCTTCGAGCCGCGAGCCTGCATTTGCATTGCCACATTCTCGGCAGGCCTGCGGTAGACCAGGACGCGCCGTCGTTCGTTGGGGTAGATGCCCTCCAGGCACTTTATCTACGTGACGGGGTGATCTTTTTCGAGAAGGGGATCGCCACCTTGCCGGATGGAACCCAAGTCGAGCTGGGGGCACTCACTCATGAAGTGCTCGAAGTGCTTCGAGAAACCTACAGCGCCTTGGATGCCGCTTCAGCAGTGATCACTGACTATGCCACCACCTTCAATACTCCCGAAGAGTTAGAGAAGAGCGAGAATGAAATCCTGCGAAAGATCGCTGGCTACGGGAACATGTACCCGATGCAGAGCGCGATCGCTCGACTGGCATTGTTACTCAATCTCGATCCCGACAAGAACGATGTTGGGATTGGCGGCAAAGTGTTGTGGGAGCGCATCCGCCGTTGGCGTTGGCCCGAGCGCCATTTCTCGGCGGAGCAGTAGGCGTGCAGGGACATCGCATTGGCTACGTCCGGGTCAGCAGCTTCGACCAGAACCCGGAACGCCAGCTGGAGGAGACCGAGGTGAGCAAGGTGTTCACCGACAAGGCCTCGGGCAAGGACACTCAGCGCCCCCAGCTCGAAGCGCTGCTGAGCTTCGTCCGCGAAGGTGACACCGTGGTAGTGCACAGCATGGATCGCCTGGCGCGCAACCTCGATGACCTGCGCCGCCTTGTGCAGAAGCTGACCCAGCGCGGCGTGCGTATCGAATTCCTGAAAGAGGGCCTAGTCTTCACCGGCGAGGACTCGCCGATGGCCAACCTCATGCTGTCGGTGATGGGTGCCTTCGCCGAGTTCGAGCGCGCCCTGATCCGCGAGCGGCAGCGTGAGGGTATCGCCTTGGCCAAGCAGCGTGGCGCGTACCGAGGCCGCAAGAAAGCCCTGTCCGATGAGCAGGCTGCTACCCTGCGGCAGCGAGCGACGGCCGGCGAGCCCAAGGCGCAGCTTGCCCGCGAGTTCAACATCAGCCGGGAAACCCTCTACCAGTACCTCCGCACGGACGACTGATACATGCCGCGTCGCTTGATCCTCTCGGCCACGGAGCGGGACACCCTGCTTGCGTTGCCAGAAAGCCAGGATGACATGATCCGCTACTACACCTTCAACGACTCCGACCTGTCGCTGATCCGCCAGCGGCGCGGCGACGCCAACCGCCTAGGCTTCGCGGTGCAGCTCAGCCTGCTGCGCTACCCCGGCTATGCGTTGGGCACCGACAGCGAGCCGCCCGAGCCGGTCATCCTGTGGGTGGCCAAGCAGGTTCAGGCCGACCCGGCGAGTTGGACGAAGTACGGCGAGCGCGATGTGACCCGTCGCGAGCACGCCCAGGAACTGCGCACCTACCTTCAACTGGCCCCGTTCGGCCTGTCCGACTTCCGCGCCCTGGTGCGCGAGCTGACCGAACTGGCCCAGCAGACCGACAAGGGCTTGCTGCTGGCCGGCCAGGCGCTGGAGAGCCTGCGGCAGAAGCGACGCATCCTGCCGGCGTTGAGCGTGATCGACCGGGCTTGCTCGGAGGCCATTGCACGGGCCAATCGGCGGGTCTACCGCGCCCTGGTTGAACCGCTCACGGACTCGCATCGGGCCAAGCTGGACGAGCTGTTGAAGCTCAAGGCCGGCAGCAGCATCACCTGGTTGACCTGGCTGCGCCAGGCACCGCTGAAACCCAACTCTCGGCACATGCTTGAGCACATCGAGCGGCTGAAGACATTTCAGCTGGTGGACTTGCCCGAAGTCCTGGGCCGGCACATCCACCAGAACCGCCTGCTCAAGCTGGCCCGCGAGGGTGGGCAGATGACGCCCAAAGACCTCGGCAAGTTCGAGCCGCAGCGGCGCTATGCGACCCTGGCCGCCGTGGTGCTGGAGAGCACTGCAACCGTGATTGATGAGCTGGTGGATCTGCACGACCGCATCCTAGTCAAGCTGTTCAGCGGCGCGAAGCACAAGCATCAGCAGCAGTTCCAGAAGCAGGGCAAGGCGATCAACGACAAGGTGCGCCTGTACTCCAAGATCGGCCAGGCGCTGCTGGAGGCCAAGGAAGCCGGCAGCGACCCCTATGCCGCCATCGAGGCGGTGATCCCCTGGGACGAGTTCACCGAGAGCGTCAGCGAAGCCGAGCTGCTGGCCCGGCCGGAGGGCTTCGACCACCTGCACCTGGTCGGCGAGAACTTCGCCACCCTGCGCCGCTACACGCCGGCTCTGCTGGAGGTATTGGAGCTGCGCGCCGCCCCGGCCGCGCAGGGCGTGCTGGCAGCCGTGCAGACGCTGCGCGAGATGAACGCCGACAACCTGCGCAAGGTGCCGGCCGATGCTCCCACCGCCTTCATCAAGCCGCGCTGGAAGCCACTGGTGATCACCCCGGAAGGCCTCGACCGGCGCTTCTACGAAATCTGCGCCCTGTCCGAGCTGAAGAACGCCCTGCGCTCCGGCGACATCTGGGTCAAGGGCTCGCGGCAGTTCCGCGACTTCGACGACTACCTGCTGCCGGCCGAGAAGTTCGCCGCGCTCAAGCGGGAACAGGCCCTGCCGCTGGCGATCAACCCGAACAGCGACCAGTATCTGGAAGAGCGCTTGCAGCTGCTGGACGAGCAGTTGGCCACTGTCGCCCGCCTGGCCAAGGACAACGAGCTGCCCGATGCCATCCTCACCGAGTCCGGGTTGAAGATCACCCCGCTGGATGCGGCGGTGCCGGATCGGGCGCAGGCGCTGATCGACCAGACCAGTCAGTTACTGCCGCGCATCAAGATCACCGAACTGCTGATGGACGTGGACGACTGGACGGGCTTCAGCCGCCACTTCACCCACCTGAAGGACGGGGCCGAGGCCAAAGACCGGACGTTGCTGCTGTCCGCGATCCTCGGTGATGCGATCAACCTCGGGCTGACCAAGATGGCCGAGTCGAGCCCCGGTCTGACCTACGCCAAGCTGTCCTGGCTGCAAGCCTGGCACATCCGCGACGAGACCTATTCGGCGGCCCTGGCCGAGCTGGTCAACCACCAGTACCAGCATGCCTTCGCCGCCCACTGGGGCGACGGCACCACCTCATCCTCCGATGGCCAGCGTTTCCGGGCTGGCGGCCGGGGCGAGAGCACCAGACACGTCAACCCGAAGTACGGCAGTGAGCCGGGACGGCTGTTCTACACCCATATCTCCGACCAGTACGCGCCGTTCAGCACCCGCGTGGTGAATGTCGGCGTGCGCGATTCCACCTATGTGCTCGACGGCCTGCTGTACCACGAGTCCGACCTGCGGATCGAGGAGCACTACACCGACACGGCCGGCTTCACCGATCACGTCTTCGCCCTGATGCACCTGCTGGGCTTCCGTTTCGCGCCGCGCATCCGCGACCTCGGCGAAACCAAGCTGTACGTGCCGCAGGGCGTGCAGACCTACCCGACGCTGCGGCCGCTGATCGGCGGCACCCTGAACATCAAGCACGTCCGCGCCCATTGGGACGACATCCTGCGCCTGGCCAGCTCGATCAAACAGGGCACCGTCACTGCCTCGCTGATGCTGCGCAAGCTCGGCAGCTATCCGCGCCAGAACGGCCTGGCCGTGGCCCTGCGCGAGCTGGGCCGGATCGAACGCACGCTGTTCATCCTAGACTGGCTGCAAAGTGTTGAGCTGCGCCGCCGCGTGCATGCCGGCCTGAACAAAGGTGAGGCGCGCAACTCGCTGGCCAGGGCGGTGTTCTTCAACCGCCTTGGGGAAATCAGGGATCGGAGCTTCGAGCAGCAGCGCTACCGGGCCAGCGGCCTCAACCTGGTGACGGCGGCTATCGTGCTGTGGAACACGGTGTACCTGGAGCGCGCCACTCAGGGGTTGGTCGAGGTCGGCAAGCCGGTGAACGGTGAGTTGCTGCAATACCTGTCGCCGCTGGGCTGGGAACACATCAACCTGACCGGCGATTACGTCTGGCGGCAGAGCCGCAGGCTGGAGGACGGGAAGTTCAGGCCGCTACGGTTGCCCGGAAAACCTTAGCGTACGATTTTTTCCGAATTCTGCGGGCTCCCCATGTCCAAGGGAAGCGCGGCCGCGCGACGGCCGAGTGCTTCGATCTGCGCGACCACTTCCTGCGCGGCACCGGCCTGGCTGCGATAGGTGAGCACGATATCGGCGCCGTCGGCGGCCAGTGCGAGGGCGGCATTGCGGCCCAGGCCGCGGCTGCCGCCGGTGATCAGGACGACTCGGGTTGCGTTGCGCATGTCAGTACACCTGCGTTGTGGGAATGGTTGTCAGCCTATTGGTGTTGCGTGCGCGGATAAATCGGCGGATGCTGATTTGACTATCCAATAATCACGAACAATCCATGGATCGCCTCGATCACCTGCGCTGCTTCCTCCGGGTGGCCGAACTCGGCTCCTTCACCGGCGCCGCCGACAGCCTCGGTCTCCCCAAGGCCAGTGTGTCGCTGGCCGTGCAGCGGCTGGAAGCGGATGTGGGTGTGCAACTGCTGCATCGGACCACCCGCCGGGTGCAGCTGACCGCTGACGGTGCCCAATTCCAGGCGCGGGCACACGATCTGCTGCATGACATGGACGATCTGCAGGGCATGTTCCGGGTCGATACGGCGCAGCTGAAGGGGCGGCTGCGGGTGGATATGTCCAGCGGGCTGGCCCGGCAACTGGTAATACCGCAGCTGCCTGCCTTCCTGGCCCAGCACCCTGGCGTGGAGATGGAAGTGAGCGGTACCGACCGCCGGGTCGATCTGATCCGCGAAGGGTTCGACTGCGTGCTCCGGGTCGGTCCACTGGACGACAACACCCTGGTGGCCCGCCCGCTGGGCCAGCTGCCGATCATCAACTGCGCCAGCCCGTCCTACCTCGCCGCCCGGGGCACGCCGACCACGCTGGCCGACCTGGCCGGCCACGCGCTGGTGCATTACGTGAGCACCCTCGGTCAGCGTTCGCCCGGATTCGAGTATTACGACGGGCAGACCTATCAGAGCCTGCCCATGGCCGGTGCGGTGACGGTCAACAGTGGCGAGGGCTATACCGCCGCAGCCCTGGCCGGGCTGGGGATCATCCAGGTCCCGCTGCTCGGCGTGCGCCAGGCACTGGCCGCGGGCACCCTGGTGGAAATTCTGGCGGAAGTGAAAGCAGAGCCGATGCCGGTGACCCTGCTCTACGCGCAACGCCGTCATCTACCCCGAAGGGTGGCGGCATTCATGGACTGGGTGGCCGGCGTGGTCCGGCGCGAGCTGGACCAGGAGCGCTGACCTGGGACCTCCCGGCACGGCGTCGTGCCGGGAGGACTGGGACAACTCAGCCTTCCGTATCGGAATGGCGGTTGCGGCGACTGCTGAGCACCACGATCGCGCGGTCCGGCAGTGGCCAGTGGCCTTCCGCATCCGCCTGCAGCGGCGCACCGTCGATGGTGCTGATCAACACGCGCCAGTGTTCATCGTCGATCAAGGGCGGCACGAACGCCTGCGGCGCGTGCGAGGCATTGAACATCAACAGCAGGTGCGCATGCTCGGGGCCGCGCGGCGTGTCTTCCTGACGGGCGGCCCCCAGGTGCAGCGCCAGGCTGCGGGCCTCGCCATCGTGCCAGTCGCCCTCTTCCATGGGCTGGCCATCCGGGCGCAGCCAGCGCACGTCATAGCCTTCGCCCTGTTCGTCGCGGGCGTCCAGGAAGCGGCCGCGGCGCAGCTGCGGGTAGCGGCGGCGCAACGACAGCAGCCGGCGTACGAACAGCGACTGCTGGCGGCCTGCCGGGCTGGCGGCCTGCTGCCAATCGATCCACGTGAGCGGGTTGTCCTGGCAGTAGGCATTGTTGTTGCCGCCCTGGCTGCGCGCGAACTCGTCGCCGGCCAGCAGCATCGGCGTGCCCTGGGCGAGCAGCAGGCTGGCCAGCATGTTGCGCATCTGCCGCGCCCGGATCGTGTTGATGCCCTCGTCGTCGGTGGGGCCTTCGGCGCCGTGGTTGAAGGAGATGTTGTTGTCGCTGCCGTCGCGCCCGTCTTCGCCGTTGGCCTCGTTGTGCTTGTCGTTGTAGCTGACCAGGTCATTGAGGGTGAAGCCATCGTGGGCGGTGACGAAATTCACCGACGCGGCCGGCCGCCGTCCCTTGTGGTTGAACAGATCGGCCGAGCCCATCAGGCGGGTGGCGAATTCGGCCAGCTGGCCGCCATCGCCGCGCCACAGTGCCCGCACGTTGTCACGGAAACGGTCGTTCCATTCGGCCCAGCCCGGTGCGAACTGCCCCAGCTGGTAGCCACCCGGCCCGATGTCCCACGGCTCGGCGATCAGCTTGACCTGGCTCAGCACCGGGTCCTGGCGCACGGCATCCATGAAGCTGCCCGACGGATCGAAGCCGGCGCGTTCGCGGCCCAGGATGGTGGCCAGGTCGAAGCGGAAGCCATCCACGTGCATGTCCTGCACCCAGTAGCGCAGCGAGTCCATCACCATCCGCAGCGCACCGGCGTTGGTCAGGTCGAAGGTGTTGCCGGTGCCGGTATCGTTGATGTAGTAGCGCGGTTCATCGGCAAGCCGGTAGTAGCTGGCATTGTCGATGCCCTTGAACGACAGCGTCGGGCCGAGCTCATTGCCTTCGGCGGTGTGGTTGTAGACCACGTCCAGGATCACTTCCAGCCCGGCGTCATGCACGCAGGCCACCATCTGCTTGAACTCGGCGATGGTGGAGGTGGACATGAAGCGCGGTTCGGGCGCGAAAAAGGCCAGCGTGTTGTAGCCCCAGTAGTTGCGCAGGCCGCGCTCGAGCAGATGCTGGTCGTCCACGTGAGCATGGATCGGCAGCAGTTCCAGCGCGGTCACGCCGAGCTGGCGGAGGTGATCCAGCAGCGCGTCCTGCTTCAGCGCGGAGAAGGAGCCACGTGCCTGCTCGGGCACCTGTGGGTGCAGCATCGACAGGCCGCGCAGGTGGGCTTCGTAGATGACCGTGTCATCCCACGGCGTGGCCGGTGCGGTGTCGCGGCCCCAGGTGAAGGCCGGATCGACCACGGCGCAACGCGGCATGTACGGCGCGCTGTCGCGTTTGTCGAAGCTCAGGTCCTTGTCCTTGTGCCCGATCGTGTAGCCGAACAGCGCCGGCGCCCACTTGAGCTGGCCGACGATCTGCTTGGCATACGGGTCCAGCAGCAGTTTGTTGGGGTTGAACCGGTGCCCGGCTTCCGGTGCGTAGGGACCATGCACCCGGTAGCCGTAGCGCTGGCCGGGCCGTGCGTCCGGCAGGTAGCCGTGCCAGATTTCATCGGTGTACTCGGGCAGCACGATGCGCTCGACCTCACGGCCACGCTCGTTGAACAGGCACAGCTCGACCTTGGTCGCATGCCGGCTGTACAGCGCGAAGTTGACGCCCAGGCCATCCCAGGTGGCCCCCAACGGGAAGGGGCGTCCGCCCCGCAGGCGCGAGGACTGGGCAAACTGGCGGGCACTCATCGGCGCGTCTCGACGGTGTGGCCCGCGGCCTGCAGCTCGGCATCGAACAGTCGTTCGGCCATCAACCAATGCCGTTGGTCCTGCCCGTCCGGACGGCCTTCGGCTTCCCAGATCTGGCGGGCCAGGGCCCCGATGCGTTCACGTCGTTCGTTTTCGTCCATTGCGCTTGCTTCACTCGTTGATCAGCAGGGTCACGGGGCTGCCATCGGACAGCGCCCGCAGGGAAATATCGGGGTCGATGATTTCTACCGACGTGCCGGTGAGCAGATTGCGATAGCGCCCCTGCGGAATCGTCACGCGGCCCGTGCCCCAGAACCTGGCAGGCAACGCCGCCGTGGCTTCCTGCGCGGGACGCACGGTGGTGGCGATCGCGGCGACCACGATCAGCCGCTGCGTGCCGTGTTCGCGCGCGAAGGCCAGCACGCGATCGGGCAGCGTGGTCGGCAATGGCACATAGCCGCCGAGCGCGAACAGCTCCGGGGCGCTGCTCCGGGCCTGCAGCAGGGTCTGCACCAGGTGCGCCTTGGCCACGCCATCACACCACCCCTGCAGCAGTACTGGCCACGTACGCCCATCCTGGCGCCAGTGCGCACGCAACCCATAGTCCACCGGCCGCCGGTTGTCCGGGTCCACCAATGACAGATCCCAGCCTTCGGTGCCCTGGTACAGATCCGGCACGCCCGGCACGCTCAGCCGCAGCGCGGTCTGGCTCAGGCTGAAACGCGCCCCGGCCGGCGCGATGCGCGCCACGACGTCCTGCACGGCCGCGCGGAACGCCTGCCCGGCATCGCTGTCGATCAGTGCTTCCACCACCGCCGCCGCGCACGACTCGTAAGCCTCATCCGGATGGCCCCAACTGCTGCGCTGGCCACCCTCGCGCAGCGCCTTGGCCTGCCACTGCACCACGCGCGCAGCGAGATCAGCGCCTGATCCACCCTCGGCCGGCCAGGCCGAGACCAGTGTCTGCCACAGCATCTCGCGGTCCGCCGCATGCAGTGCACCGGCACCGAGTGACGCTGCGAGCCGTTCAAAGCGACGCACCTGGCGCAGCCACCATTCGGGCCACGCTGACACCACCGCCAATCGCATCCGGGCGTCTTCGCCGCGTTTATGGTCATGCGTGGCCGTGGCAAGCAGGCTGCGCGGGTGCTGGTCGTGGCGGGCGCGCATGAATCCATGGAAACGCGGTGCCGACACACTCAGTACCGTTGGATGGCTACCAACCTCGTTGCGGGACAACAGCGGCGCATGCCGATAGAAGCTGCTGTCTTCCACTGCCTTGGCGTTGAGCGGCGCGCTGAGCAGCTGGGCCCGCTGCCGCAGCGCCAGGCAGCGGCGATGCAGCGCCGGGTCATCCTCCTGCGATGGCGGCGCCAGCACCCACGCGGCGATCTGCTCGATCGCAGCTACCTGGTCCGGCGCGCTGCCGACGATGGCCGCCTCGATGGCCTGCTGCCACAGCCGACGATCCTCAGCGCCCGGAGCCGCGTGGGTGAGATAGCTGCGGTACACCGGGAAGTGACTCAACAGGGCCAACGCCGCGCGCGCCAGCAGGGGCCTGCCGAAATCGGCGGCGATGCCGCCGGTGAGGCGCGAAAGGTGGACGAGGCGGGCGACGAAGGCATCGAACTCGGCGCGCAGGCCGTGCTCCAGCACGTCGCGCCTGGCCTCCAGTTCCACCTCGCGGAAGCTGCGGGGGTCACCGGTGACCTGCTGCCAGTGCCGTGTCAGCGGGTTGCCGCCGGCACCGCTGTGCAGCAATGCACCGACCTGGTCCATGAAGTCGTAGCCGGTGGTGCCATCGCACGGCCAGTCCGCCCGCAAGGCTTCATCCGGCGCCAGGATCTTCTCCACCCACAGGCCCAGCGCGCCAGGCGACAGCCCACGGCGGGCGCCGGCAGCGTCCAGCGCTGCGCGCAGCCGGTGCAGGTAACCGGCCGGATCGCGGAGTCCATCCACGTGGTCCACGCGCAGGCCATCCACGCGTCCCTCCGCCACCAGGCGCAGCGGAAGTGCGTGCACGGTCTCGAAGACATCGCGACGGTGCATCTGCAGTGCGACCAGCGAGGCAATGGTGAAGAAGCGACGGTAGTTGATCCGGTCATCGCCACTGCGCCACCACGCCAGCCGGTAGGGCTGCGCCGCCAGCACGCCGGCCAGGGCCGGTGCCGTCAGCTCCGACCCGCCCGCGGCCCAGGTAGAGGGCGCCAGCGGATACACGGTGCCGTGGTGCGCGACGCCCGCCGATCCGTCGGCGGCGCGCTGCACGGTGAGCACGCCTTCGGCGATCGCGCTGGACAGCGGCCGATCCAGCACCGGCAGCCACAGCTTGCCGTCACGCCCCGGTGCGCGCCAGGCGATGTCGAACCAGCCGGCATGCGCGCTGGCCTTGCCGTGGGCCAGCACATCGGCCCAGTACGGATTGAGCGGGTGCGCCGCCATGTGGTTCGGCACGATATCCAGGATCAGGCCCATCCCGCGTGCGCGCACGGCGTCGGAAAGACGCTGCAATCCGGCCTCCCCGCCCAGCTCCGGATTGACCGTGGTGGGATCGATGACGTCGTAGCCATGCGTGGAACCGGGCACCGCGCTGGCGATCGGCGACAGGTACAGGTGACTGATGCCCAATGAAGCGTAGTAATCCACCTGCGCGCGGGCCGCATCGAAATCGAAGCCGGCGTGCAGCTGCAGGCGGGCGGTGGCGCGGAATGGAACCATCTCAATGCTCCTGGCGGCGGCGGGCCGCGGCGAACTGCTGCAGCGAACGGTCCAGCGTCCGCAACGGCAACGGGGATGGCAGGCGCTGGCGCCAGTTCGGGTGGACCGCGACCGTGCCCGGGAGATTGACCTGGCCACGCAGGCCCAGCGCGTCTTCCACCGGCAACAGCGCCAATGGCGCCCGGCTGGCGGCGACCTGCCGCAGCGCGGCCAGCCGGAGGGCATCCGGCGCAGCGCCATCGGTGCCGACCGCGCGGGCCAGCCGCGCCACGTCCTCGCGCCGCGCGGCCATGGGCTGCGCGGTATCGGCGGCCGGCGCTGCGCTCAAGCGCGCCCGCCAGCGCAGGTCATCGCCGTGTTGCCAGCCTTCCAGCGTTGGCAGATCGTGGGTGCCGGTCAGTGCGACGGCGTCACTCCGCCACTGCGCCGGCGGGAGGAAGTCGCCGTCCGGCGCGCGGGTGAAGGCGAGCACATCCATGCCGAGCACGCCGCGCGCGGCCAACGTGTCACGAATCCCGGGCGGCACAACCCCGAGATCTTCGCCGATGACAATGCAGCGGTTGCGCCAGGATTCCAGCGCAAGCAGATTGAGCAGATCGGCCAGCGGATAGCGCAGGTACACCCCCTGCCCCGAGCCCGCGCCGTGTGGCACCACCCATAGACGCTGCAGGCCGAGGATGTGGTCGATACGCACCCCGCCCCGGTCACGCATCACGGCGCGCAGCAGGGTGATGAACGGCGCAAAGCCGCTGCGGCGCAATCCATCCGGCGAGTAGCTGCTGATGCCCCAGACCTGTCCGTCAGGGGCGAAGGCGTCCGGCGGTGCACCCAGTACCAGCCCACGCAGGGCGGTGTCGGCAGCCGCGGCCGCCTCGGCGCCATCGGCGGTGAAGCCGACCGCCAGGTCGGCGATCAGGCCCAGCGCCATGCCGGCCTCCTGCGCGCGGCGTTGCGCCTGCTGCCAGCTGCGCGCAGCGCGCCATTGCGCATGCACCTGCAACGCTGGATCGCGCTGGCCCATCGCGGCGGCGTTGCATCGTGCGAACGCGGCCAGTGCAGCGCCGCCCTCCTGCTCGAAGCCACGCAGATCACGCTGCAGTGCCTCTGGTGCCTGGGTGAACCGCTGGTACGACTGCTGCAGGCGATGCCACTTGCGTGCCGCCGCGCCGGCCCAGTCGATCAGGCCATCCGCCGGCGTCGGATCCGGCGCATCGTCCTCGGCCATGTCCCACTCCTCCAGCGTGCCGGCATACACCGGCTCGAGAAAGCGACGGTCACTCGGCGAATAGGGACTGAAGGACGCATCGATCCGGCCCGCGGCGTGCAGCGGGCTCAGCGCCACCGCATCGCCACCGGCGGCGGCAATGCGCTCACACCACTGCTGTGCAGCACTGCTGTCGCCGATGCCGTCATCACCGGCACGGCGCGCGGCATATACCTGGAGCACCGCGCCCCAGCTGCGCGGCTCGGCGAGACCGGTGGCATCGGCCACGCTGAAGCAGCGCGTCGGCGCGACTGCCACGGCATGCTCATCCTGCCCGACGCGCAGGCGCCAGTAGCCGGGCTGCTCCGGCACTACCCAGACACCGGGTCGTGCCCGCGTCGCCGGCATGGTGTGACCGCGTTCATCGCACCACTCACCTGTGCCTTCCACGTCCAGCAGCAAGGGCTCACCGAGCTGCACGGTGCGCAGCGACGGGACGGCGCGCTCGTGCAGGCAATGCTGCAGGCTCTGCTGGCACTGCGCCGGTGTTTCCGCGCGCCAGCCCAATGCGTTCAGCACGCTCTGCAGTGTGTCCTGTTCGACGATGCGCGGCGTGCCGTGCACGTCCTCCCAGCGGATCAGCAGCCCGGCCGCCTCGGCCAGGCTGGCCAGCGCGGGCGTGGCGTTCATGCCGCCACGCGCCGCACCAGCAGCGCGGCCGGTGCCAGCAGCTGGCCGTGCCCGACCTCGCCCAGCTGCAGCACGGTTTCGCCATAAGGCAGATCGGCGAGCACGGCGGTCTGGCCAAGGTTGAAGGCCAGCCACCATTGGGCATCGCCCAGTTGCCAGCCTGCGCGTACCGCGCCGTTGCCGAGCACGCTCGCGCCGAGGCTGCGGGCGTGCCGCAATTGCGGCACCAGATATTGCCAGCGCAGGGTCAGCACGCTGCGGAAGGCCGCCAGCCACGGGTTCTGCTGACGTGCTTCGGCTGACGGCAGCGGCGCCTGCGATGCCTGGAAGGTCGCCAGTGTATTCGGGTCCGGGATCGAGGCCTGCGCCTGCGGATCGGCAAAGGCACTGAAGTGGCTGAACTCGGCACGGCGGCCATCGCGTACCGCCTGGTCAAGCGGCGCATCGAAATCGGTGAAGAACAGGAAAGGCTCGCGCGCGCCCCACGGCTCACCCATGAAGAACAAGGGAATCATGGGTGTCAGGGCGGTCAGCGCCAGCGCCACCTGCAGCCGCTCGGGCGACACCAGGGTCTGCAGGCGGTCGCCGAAGGCGCGATTGCCGATCTGGTCATGGTTCTGCGCGAAGATCACGAAGTGGGCCGGCGACAGCCCCGCACTGGGTTCGCCCCGCCGATGCCCCAGGCGGTTGACTTCCCCCTGCCAGGCAAATCCCTCGGCCAGCACCCGCGCCAGCTGTGCGGTCGGGTTGGCCGCGAAATCGGCGTAGTAGCCCTCGGTTTCGCCCGTCAGCAGCACGTGCAGCGCGTTGTGGAAGTCGTCGTTCCACTGCGCGGTGTAGCCATCGGCCAGCAGCGAGGCGGTGTTGTGCTCGTTCTCCAGGATCAGGTGCACCTGGTGCGACGGCCCGTGCGTCTGGATCGCCTCGCGCAGCTGGGCGAGGAACGACGGCGGCTGGATCGCGTGCACGGCGTCCAGGCGCAGGCCATCGAACCGGTACTCGCGCAGCCACATCAGCGCGTTGTCGATGAAAAAGCGCTGCACGTGCGGTTCGCGGAAGTCGATCGCCGCACCCCACGGGGTGGTAACGTCGTCACGGAAAAACGCGGGCGCATACTGCGGCAGATGATTGCCCTCCGGGCCGAAGTGGTTGTAGACCACGTCCAGCAGCACCATCAGGCCCAGCGCATGCGCGTGGTCGATCAGCGCCTTGAGCTCATCCGGGCTGCCATAGGCGGCGGCCGGCGCGTAGGGCAATGCGCCGTCGTAGCCCCAGTTGCGCGTCCCCGGAAAGGTGGCCAGGGGCATCAGTTCAAGGGCGGTGATGCCCATCGCTGCCAGTGCCGGAAGTTGCGCCTGCAGCGCGGCGTAGCCGCCCACAGCACCCACGTGCACTTCATAGAGGACGGCTTCCTCCCACGGCCTGCCCGCCCAATCGGCGTGTTGCCATGCATGGCCATCTTCGTCCAGCACGGCACTGGGGCCGTTGAGCCCTTCGGGTTGCCAGCGCGAGGCCGGATCGGGAACGCTGAGCGTCCCGTCGATGCGGTAGCGGTAGCGCGCCCCCGGTGCACACACCAGCCGGATCCAGTAGCTGCCGTCGTCGGCTGCCTGCATCGGCAGCGCCTCGCCGTCGAGCAGCAGCTCCACGGACTGCGCGGCCGGCGCCCAGAGACGGAAGACATGGTCACCTCCAGGCTGCCGCCAAGCGCCGAATCGCTCTCCCGCCGTCACCCCTCCACCTGCAGGAACACGGTGGACAGTGGCGGCAGGGTCAAGGCCAGTGACTGCGCGTGCCCGTGCATCGCGATCGGCAGGGTATCGACCTGCCCATGGTTGCCGATGTCACTGCCACCGTAGAAACGGCTGTCGCTGTTGAACACTTCCTGCCAGCGCCCGGCGTGCGGCACCCCTACGCGATAGCCGTGGCGCGCCATCGGGGTGAAATTGCTGACCGCCAGCAGCGGGCCGGCGCTCCCACGCGGATCGTGGCGGATGAAGGCGAGCACGCTGTTGACGTGATCGTCGCCCACGCTCCACTCGAATCCCTGCTCGGTGCGGTTGCCGTGCTGCAGCGCCGGCAGCTCGCGCAGCAGCCGGTTGAGGTCGCCGATCATCCGCGCCACGCCCGCGTGGGCCGGCTCGGACGCCTGTGCCCAGTCCAGCTGGGCATCGTGGTTCCATTCGGTGCATTGCGCGAATTCGCCGCCCATGAACAGCAGTTTGCTGCCCGGGTGGGCCCACATGAAACCGAGGTACGCCCTGAGGTTGGCCAGCTGCTGCCAGCGGTCGCCGGGCATCTTGCCCAGCAGCGATCCCTTTCCGTGCACCACTTCATCGTGGGAGAGCGGCAGGACGAACTGCTCGGAGAAGGCGTACATCGCGCTGAAGGTCATCTGGCTGTGATGGTGCGAGCGATGGATCGGGTCGCGACCCAGGTAGCTCAGCGTGTCGTGCATCCACCCCATGTTCCACTTGTGGGTGAAGCCCAACCCGCCCTCGCCGCTGGGGGCGGTCACGCCCGGCCACGCAGTGGATTCCTCGGCGATCACCAGCACGCCGCGTGCCTGCCGGGCGACGGCATCGTTGAGGTCGCGCAGGAAGGCGATCGCTTCCAGGTTTTCGCGGCCACCGTGCGCGTTGGGGATCCACTGCCCGTCCTCGCGGCTGTAGTCCCGATACAGCATCGAGGCGACGGCATCCACGCGCAGGCCATCGATATGGAACCGCTCGATCCACTCCAGTGCGCTGCCGATCAGGAAGCCGGTCACTTCGCTGCGGCCGAAGTTGTAGATCAGCGTGTCCCAGTCCGGGTGCAGGCCCTGGCGCGGGTCATCGTGCTCATACAGCGCGGTGCCGTCGAAGCGTTGCATGCCATGAGCATCGGACGGGAAATGCGCGCCGACCCAGTCCACGATCACCCCCAGTCCAGCCTGGTGGCAACGATCGACGAAGCGTGCGAAACGGTCCGGCCCGCCGTGCCGCGCGGTGGGGGCGTACAGGCCAAGCGGCTGATAGCCCCACGAACCGCCGAACGGATGCTCGCTGACCGGCAGCAGTTCGATATGGGTAAAGCCCAGGCCCGTCACATAGGGAATGAGCTGGTCGCCGAGCTGGTCCCAGTCGAGCACGTCGCCGTTGTCACTGCGCCGCCAGGAACCGGCGTGGACTTCATAGATGGAGATCGCGCGGTCGTCCATCGATGCGCGCGCCTGCATCCAGGCGTCGTCCTGCCATGCACGCTGCGCCCCATCGGCCACCACCGAGGCCGTGCCCGGCAGCAGCTCGGACTGGCGGGCCATCGGGTCGGCCTTGTGGGTCAGCCGGGTGCCGTCGGCTGCGGTGATCTCGAACTTGTAGCGCGCGCCGGCCTCCACGCGCGGCAGGAAGATCTCCCACACGCCAGCGCCATGGCGCAGCCGCATCGGGTGACGCCGCCCGTCCCAGCCATTGAAGTCGCCCACCACCGAAACACGGCGCGCGTTCGGGGCCCAGACGGCGAAACGCACGCCATCGATGCCCTGCTGCTGTGCCTGGTGCGCACCCAGCGCCACGCGGATGCTGTTCGGGTCGCCGGCGGCGATGCCGGCCAGCGCGTCCTCGTCCAGCACGGGGCCGAAGGCGTAAACGTCTTCGATCTCCTGTTGCACGCCACCCCAATCGACCCGCAGCAGGCTCACCACGGGCCCCTCGATGGGCGCCTCGAAGATGCCCTCGCCCATGGCGGCCATCGGCCGCCAGTGGCCGGCCGTGTCGCGGCGCAGGACCGCCAGTGCGGCCGGGAACAGCACGTGCAGGCGCCAGGCGCCGGTGGCATCACGGTGGGGGCCCAGCAGCGCGAAGGCATCGCCAGGCGCGCCGGCGGCAATCGACGCCCGCGCCGGCGACAACGCCGCCTCGGCCAAAGGCGCTGCGGACACGCTCTCACCGCCGGGCTCGATCCCGGCATCCAGTTCCCATTGCGTGCTCATGCGCGTGCTTCCGTGGTGCGTTGATAAAGATCCAGGTAATGCGTGCCGGCGATATCCCAGCCGCTCGGGCGCAGCATCGCCGCGCGGCGCATCGCCGCCATCAGCCCGGCCTGACGGAAGGTGCGGAATGCACGCTGCACGCAGCGGCGCAGCGCATCGGCTTCGGCGCCGTTGAACAGGAAGCCGGTGACGCCATCGTCCACGGTATCGATCAGGCCGCCGGTGGCGTGCGCGATCGGCAGGCAGCCGAAGCGTTGGGCGTACATCTGGCTCAGGCCGCACGGCTCGAACCGCGATGGCATCAGCAGGAAGTCGGCGCCGGCGAACATGCGGCGCGCAAGCGTTTCATCGAAACCGATGTAGGCCGAGACGCTACCCGGATAGCGGCGCGCGAGTTCACGCACCTGCGCTTCGATCTGAGGCTCGCCACCGCCGATGATGACCAGCTGGCCACCGGCGGCGACGATCTGCGGGGCGACGTCGCAGGTGAGGTCCAGGCCCTTCTGGTGGACCAGCCGCGAGACCACCGCGAACAGTGGACCCCGGCTTTCGGGCAGGCCGAACGCACGCCGGACATGGCGCGCGTTGTGGTCGCGCCCTTCGCAGGACTGCACGCTGAAATGCACCGGCAGGTGATGGTCGGTGCGCGGGTCCCAGCTGCTGTCGATGCCGTTGACGATGCCGCTCAGGTGCCCCAGCGCTGCACGGCGCGAGAGCAGCCGGTCCAGGCCACAGCCCTCCGCCGGCGCGGTGATCTGCGCGGCATAGCTGATGCTGACCGTATTGACCTGGTCGGCATGCACGATGCCGCCGCGCAGGAAGGACAGCTGCCCGTGGAAATCCAGCGCTTCACGCTGCGCCTCGGCGATGCCCAGGTCCGCGGCCAGGCTGGCCGGGAACAGGCCCTGGTAGGCCAGGTTGTGGATGGTAAGCAGGCACGAGGCCTTGCTGCCCGACCAGCGCACGTAGGCTGCGGCCAGCGCGCACGGCCAGTCATTGAGGTGCAGCAGCCCCGGCGTCCAGTCCATGCCGGCCTCACCTGCGGCGATCACCGCCGCCGCGCGCGACAGCGTGGCAAAGCGCACCGCGTTGTCGGCCCACGGCTCCCCGGCCGCGTCGACGTACGGCGAGCCGTCGCGTTCATACAGCTCCGGGCAGATCAGCACGTAGACCGGCAGTCCGTCGTCCAGCACGGTGTGTGCGATCACGCAGGCTGGCAACGCCGCGTGCGCCGGGGTCTGCCCGATCACCTGGATCGGGCCGGTGCGCTCGAGCACCTCGCGATAGCCGGGAATCAATACGCGCATGTCCGCGCGGTCGCGCAGCGCACGCGGGAGCGAGGCGGCGACATCACCCAGGCCGCCGGCCTTGATGTAGTCGGCCATCTCCGAGACGACAAACAGCACGCGATGGTCGCGGCCACTGGCACGTTCGATGTGGTCGCCAGGCACGACGGTCTGCGTGATGCGGCGCCGGCGCGCACGCAGGGCATCGGTTTTGACCAGGGCCTCGGCCTTGGCGGCGGAGACCTCACGGGTGCGATTGCGAGCGGACATTGGGGGAAGACTCAACGGGGGAGGCATGGCGCAGCCACTCGCCGTCCCGCGCGTGATACGCACAGGACGAAGCGTGATCTGCCTGGAAAAAGAATCGGTCGGAGAGACAACCTCGACCTGTGTATCGAATCTACACTCCCGCTGAATCAATGGACTGTGAACCCTCGGCGACGATTTGTTGACTGCGCGGGACGTCGCTGCCGAAAAAGGGTTTACAACGCCTTGCACGCCACGTGCATTGCACTCGATGAATCTTTCAGATTCGATGAAAACCGTGTGCGCACCTACCGTTGGCGAGTGCGGTGCGCAATGCATATCGACATGCCTTCTGGTTCTGGATCAAACCAGTGTCGTGGCCCATAACATTCTCCAGATCTCCGTGTCGTTGATGGCCGTGATGGCAGTGATGGCGGCGACGCCTCCGATGGCAGCGACGCCAGAGTCGACATAGACGGCAGCGACCCCAGCGACGCCATCGAAGGTCATGTTCGCCGGGCTTGCACGCGAGCAAGGCGGTTGAATGCGGCCGCTCCGGGCATTTGCACGTTCATGCGCACTTCAATAGAATACGCAACAACACGCAGACTCAGCACAGGCCGCTCTCGCCATGACACCCGCCCCGGACACGCTCCCCAGCGAACGCCAGCAGACCATCCTCGGCCTGCTCCAGCAACATGGCCGTGTTCTTTCGGCCCAGCTGGCAGTGGACCTTCAGGTTTCCGAGGACTCGATCCGCCGCGATCTGCGCGATCTCGCGCAGCAGGGCCTGTGCCGGAAGGTGTATGGCGGCGCCCTGCCCGCCACCCCGGACTTTCCGCCGCTGAGTGCCCGCCAAACCGTGCATAAAACGCAGAAACAGGCACTGGCACGCGAGGCCGCCGCACAGATCCGGGCGGGCGACACCGTCCTGCTCGATGCCGGTTCGACCAACAGCGCCATCGCCGCCTGCCTGCCAGCGCTGGAAGGGCTGCACATTCTGACCAATGCACCGGATATCGCGCTCACCCTGATGGCGCGCGGCGGCATCGAGGTCACGCTGATCGGCGGCCGCCTTGACCCTCGCATCGGCGCCACCGTGGGCGCGCAGGCCCTGGAGGCCATGGGCGGACTGCGCGTGGATCTGTTCTTCATCGGCACCTGCGCAGTGGATGCGCAGCAGGGGCTGTGGGCGGTCGATGGCGAAGAAGCCGCCCTCAAGCGGGCGATGCTGGCCGCCAGCAGCCGCTGCGTGGTGGTGGCCACCAACGACAAGCTCGGCGCCCAGGCGAGCCATCGCATCGGCACCGTCGATGACATCGATGTGCTGGTGCTCGAAGCCGATGCGCCTGCGCCGCAGATCGACGCATTCCTCCGTCGCGGCGTGGATATCCAGCTTGCCTCGCGCCGTTGACCCTTTCCCAGGAATTTCCAGACCAATGACCCCGCTCTCTTCCGTTGCTGCCCGCGGGCAGCAGCACGCCACCCGCGCCGCCTTTTTCCTGCCCGGCTTTGCCACCGCTGCCTGGGCGCCGCTGGTCCCGTTCGCCAAGCGCCGCACCGGGCTGGATGAAGGTTCGCTGGGCCTGGTGCTGCTGTGCCTGGGCGCCGGCTCGCTGCTGGCGATGCCGATCGCCGGCATGCTCGCCGCACGCCACGGCTGCCGCGCGGTCATGATCGCCACGCTGGTGATGGTGATTGCCACCCTTCCCCTGCTCGCCATCGCGCCCTCGCCGCTGACCCTGGGCCTGGTGCTGTTCGTGTTCGGTGCCGGCGTGGGCGCCTGCGATTGCGTGATGAACATGCAGGCGATCATGGTCGAGCGCGACAGCGGCCGGCCGATGATGTCCGGCTTCCACGCGTTCTACAGCATCGGCGGTGCCGTCGGTGCCGGCGCGATGACCGCCCTGCTCGCGTTCCACCTGCCGCCGTGGCTGGTCTGCCTGCTGGCGTCGGCGGTGATGGCCGCCCTGTTGGCCCTTTCGCTGCCGCACTGGCGGACCGACAAGGCCCCCAGTGATGCACCGATGTTCGCGGTGCCGCACGGCGTGGTGCTCGCGATCGGCGTGCTGTGTTTCGTGGCGTTCCTGGCCGAAGGCTCGGTACTGGACTGGAGCGCGGTGTTCCTGCATGAAGTGCAGCAGGTCGATCCCTCGCGCGCCGGCCTGGGCTACCTGGCCTTTGCCATCGCGATGACCGTGACCCGTCTCGTCGGCGATGGCGTGGTGGCCAGGCTCGGCCGCCATCGTTCGATCCTGATCGGCAGCCTGGTCGCGGCGTCGGGCTTCGCGCTGGCAACCTTCGCTGCCTGGATGCCGCTGGCCCTGTGCGGTTATGCCCTGGTCGGCCTGGGCTGCGCCAACATCGTGCCGGCCCTGTTCTCGATGGCCGGCAACCAGAAGGTCATGCCGGAAAGCCTGGCCATCCCGGCGATCACCACGCTCGGCTATGCCGGTGTGCTGGCAGGCCCGGCACTGATCGGTTTCGTGGCGCAGGCCAGCAGCCTGGTGTTCGCCTTCAGCGCGGTGGCGGTGACGCTGGTGCTGGTGGGGCTGTGCGCGCGGTGGGTGCGCGCCTGAGACTGCCCGGACTGTTCCTCGCTAACGCCCGTAGCGCGCGAGGATCACCAGCACCAACAGTGCGATCGCGGCCAGTACGAGCAGCATCAGGAAGATCATGCGATAGCGCAGCATGGGCGTGGCAGCGGCGGGCGTTACCATCAGGGCACTGCTTACCGGATGCGCACGATGACGGACCTGTCCTTCGATCCCCGCCCGCGCCGCGCGGCCTTCCGCGCGTTGCACGATGACGGCTGCTTCGTGCTGCCCAACCCGTGGGACGCCGGTAGCGCACGCTATCTGCACAGCCTCGGTTTCCAGGCATTGGCCTCCACCAGTTCCGGTTATGCGTGGAGCCAGGCCCAGGCCGATGGCACGTTGACGCTGGAGGAAACGCTCGCCCATCTCCACTCCCTCGCCGCCGCGACCCCGCTGCCGTTGAACGCCGATTTCGGCGATGGCTTCGGCACGCTGGAGGAGGTCGGCCGCAACGTCGCCCTTGCCATCGCCACGGGCGTGGCTGGCATCTCCATCGAAGACGCCAGCCCGGACCCGGACCATCCGCTGCGCACGCTGGACGATGCCGTGGCCCGGGTGCGCGCGGCGCGCCGTGCGATCGACGAGGCCGGTGAGGACGTGGTGCTGATCGGCCGTGCCGAGAATTTCTTCGTCGGCCGCCCGGACCTGGAGGATGCGATCACGCGGTTGCGCGCCTATGCCGAGGCAGGTGCGGACTGCCTCTACGCACCGGGCATCAGCACCCGCGAGCAGATCGAGGCGGTGGTGGCCGCAGTGGCGCCGCGACCGGTCAACCTGCTGGTGGGCAGCGCGTTGCCGTTCACCCTGCAGGACATTGCCGCCATGGGCGTGCGCCGGGTGAGCGTTGGCGGTGCGATGGCGCGTACTGCCTGGGGCGGGATGATGCGCGCCGCGCAGTTGCTCAAGGACGAAGGCCGCTTCGACGGCTTCGCGGACGCGGCCTCCGGCACGGTGTTGAACCAGTTGTTCCGCTGAGCGGGATCAGTGGCTGGACAGCACCACCACCGCCGCGGTGACCAGCGCGATGCCCACCCAGCCGATCGGGCGCAGACGATTGCCGAACAGCACGCGCCCGCACAGCGCGGTGCCGATCACACCGATCGCACCCCACATCGCATAGGCCGTGGCCAGGTCCAGGGTCTTGACCGCCTGGCCGAGCATCGCGAACGCGATCCAGACCAGCACGATCGCGGCGACGCCCCACGCTGGCTTACGGAAGCCATCGGACTTGGCGACCATCATGTTGGCTGCGATGTCGATCAGGGCCGAGCAGACCACGAACAGAAAGGCGGTGAGATTCATGACGTGTGCTCCTCGCCGAGCGTGACGCAGACGATGCCGACCGCCGCCATCACCAGGCCGATGATCTGCTGCACCGACAGGCTGTCCTTGAACACGAAAATACCGACCAGGGTCAGCAGGGTCAGGCCGAGGCCTTCCCATACCGCGTAGGCGACACCGACCGCGATGCCGCGCACCGACAGCGCAAGGAAGTAATACGAAATGGCCAGGGCCACGGCCATCACGGCATAGCCCACATAGCCGCCATGACGGGCGGCATCGGCCATGAACGAGGTACCGACCACTTCGGCGACGATCGCCACGGTCAGGCAGGCCCAGGCGATCAGGCCGCCGCGGGCACGGGGTTGCGAATGCACCTGTGTGTGCATGGAAAGCTCCTTGATGGCGGCCGGTGCGCGCCGGCGGAATGCCGGGCACCGGGGCATCGGCCGGGATGGCGGATGCGCATGCGTCGCTGCTGGCCGGGTGACATGGCTGCCGACACCGGGTCGGCACGTGGCCCGGTAAATCGGGCACGCAGTCCGGTAAATCCGGGCATGCAGTCCGGTAGGTACCGACCGTTGGTCGGTACGGCAGCCGGTCAATGGCACCCAAGCGACGCGCCCATTATCATCGTCTTTTCCATCAGTCCCAAGATGGAATCCATCGACAAAGGCGATACATCCATGCGTTATGGCCCTGAATCCCTGCACGCGTTCGTCGAGGCCGCGGCCCTCGGCTCGTTCTCCGCCGCCGCACGCCGTTTGAAGAAGACCCAATCCACCATCAGCACCGCGATCGCCACGCTGGAAGCGGATCTGGGCCTCACCCTGTTCGATCGCAGTGGTCGTTACCCGGTGCTGACCGAAGACGGCCGCAAAGTGCTCGGCCATGCGCAGGAAATCCTGGCCGCCGCCGACCGCCTCGAGCAGCTCAGCATCCGCCTGGCCGACGAGGTCGAACCGCGCCTGACCCTGGTGTTCTCGGACATCTACCAGCTCAATCCCGACCAGCATCTGCTGCGCCGGTTCGAGCAACGCTTCCCGGATATCGAACTTGAGTGGCTGGATGCCGAAGGCGGCGACGTGCTGGAGGTGGTGCAGCGCGGGCGCGCCCAGCTCGGGCTGATCCCGCATCAGCCGTCCTATCCTTCCGAACTGGCGGTACGCGCCCTGCCCCTGCGTGCGGAGATGGCGGTGTTCGTGGCCGCCGATCACCCGCTGGCCGCCGTGGCCGCGCCGGAGGAATCGCACCTGGCCGGTCATCGCCAGATCTGCCTGAGCGGCGACGCCTGCCGTGAGGGCCACGCACGCGGGCGGACGTGGTCCGCCTCGGACTACCTGATGGTGCTGGAGATGGCCGAGGACGGCTTCGGCTGGGCCGAACTGCCGCGCGCGCTGGTCACGCGCTACGGCCGGGGCATGCTGGTGGAGCTGCCCCTGCCGGGCTGGCCACGGCTGGTTTCCACCGATGCGGTGTGGCGCAAGGGCGCGCCGCTGGGGCCGGCCGCGCTGTGGTTGCTGGATCAGTTCCTGGGGGCGGCCAACGCGTAATCGATCGCCGCGCAGATCGCCGCCACCTGGGCATCGTTGCACTGCTGCGGGGTCGCGCGCGGGCTGTCCGGATACACCTCGGTGGTGGTGGTGAAGGTCGCACCGCTGACACTGGCGCACAGGCCCAGCTTTTCCAGCGGATATTCGATCACGCCGGGGGCGACCACCGGCGAGCCGATGATTTCGCCCTTGTCGTCAGCCGGGGCGATGTGGGTCACCCGTTCGACGGCCGCGTTGACGGCGGTCTGGAACGCAGGCTGCGGGTTCTCGCTGTCATCGACCAGATAGAAACCATCCGGGATCAGGCCCGGCTCGAACGGCTTGCCGTCGCGCGCGGCCAGGGCCGGGCGGAACTCGGTTTCATCGCTGTCCGTGGTTTCGTGCAGGTCGATATGCATCACGATACTGCCCTTCAGCGGCGCGACGAGAGCAATCAGCGCGGCCGCTTCGGCCGCCGGGCTGTTGACCATGAAGGAGCGGTTCGGATCGATCGCCTCGGCGTTCCAGCGCTGGATGCGCTCATAGCCCCACGGGCTGACGCAGGGCACCACCAGCAGATTGGCGCGCCCGGCGTACTCGGCCGCGCGGGTCTGCAGGAACTGAAGGGCACCCTGCACCCCACTGGTTTCATAGCCGTGGATGCCGCCGGTGACCAGCATCGTCGGCAGCGCGGGGTTCCAGTCGCGGCTGCGCACGGCGAACAGCGGGTACTGGTCCGGGGCGTAATCCAACGTGCCGTACTGGCTGACATCGAAGCGGCCGCGCAATGCCTCCAGCACCGGCAGCACGTCATCGGCATAGCGCCGCTGCGGCACCTGGCGGGCACGCCACTGCGCCTTCTCTTCAGCGCCCCAGGGCTGGCCGGGGGTGCCGATGGGATAGAAGGGGGCGTTGGTCATGGCGTGCTCGTCTGTGGTGCGGTGTGGAAGCGCGATTTTACCATTGCCGCACCAGGCAGCCCCGCTTACGAGTGGTCGAGCGCGGCGATCGCTGCATCGACAGGCTGGTCGCCTTCGGTCAGCTCGATGATGGTGCGCCGCAGCTGCGGCTGTTCCACCAGCGCGACCAGGGTGGCGGCCACATCGGCACGCGGGATGTCGCCATAGGCGATCGCCGGTCCCGCGGTGACGCGGCCAGTGCCTGCAGCATCTTTCAAGGTGCCCGGGCGCAGGATGACCCAGTCCAGATCGGTCGCGGCCAGATACACATCGGCGCGCTTCTTGACCGCCATGTAATTCTCGAAGCCCTCGCCCATGGCCTTGTTGCGGCCGGCTTCCGGGAATGCCGAGACCAGCAGGAAGCGGCGCACGCCGGCCTGCCGGGCGGCATCCACGGCCAGCTGCAGGCCGCAGCCATCGATGGCGTTGGTCACGTCCACGCCTGCGCCGCCCGCACCGGCGGTGAAGACCACCACATCGCTGCCCGCCATGCTGCGGGCGAGCGTGTCCATGTCGACGGCGGTGAGGTCGCCGGGGACCGGCGTGGCACCCAGCGCGCTGAGTTCATCGCCCTGCCCGGCACGGCGATGCAGCGCGAGCACGCGATGCTCTCTCTCAACCAGCTGCTTGACGAGATGACGACCCACCTTGCCGGCCGCGCCGACGATGAAGACAGTGCTCAAGACGGTTCTCCTGTTTCGATCCAGCGGCAAGCCTACGCAGTCGGATGTGACACGACCGTCCCCATCGCGCGCCGACGTTCAGCCGCCGCTGTACTGCGCGTCGCTGACCTGTTCCATCCACGTCACTGGCGAGCCGTCCACCGCTTCGGCAATCGCGATATGCGTCATTGCCGTGGTGGCCTGCGCGCCGTGCCAATGCTTGACGCCCGGTGGAATCCAGACGATGTCGCCCGGGCGGATCTCGCGCGCGGGCTTGCCCCACTCCTGCACGCTGCCCACGCCTGCGGTGACGATCAGGGTCTGGCCCAGCGGATGGGTATGCCATGCGGTGCGGGCACCGGGCTCGAAGGTGACCGTCGCTCCGCCGACCCGCGCCGGCGCATCGGCCTTGAAGGGCGCATCGATGCGGACGCGGCCGGTGAAGTAATCGGCCGGGCCGGCCGCCGAGGCGGTGCTGCCGGCGGGTGATGACGATGGGCGCCGCTTCGGCGGGCGCGGTGGCGGCCATCGAAAGCGACAGCGCGGCGGTGAACAGGTCCATGAAGCGATCTCCTGTGGTGAGCGACGGAGCACGCCGCCGGGACCCTCACTCTAGGCCTGGCCCCGCGCGGGAACTACCCATCGCAACCGGGATGCAGCCATGACTGATCCTCATCAATGGGCAAACAACGCTACTTGAGTTCATCAGTCGGGCCCGCGCATCATGGGCGCGCATGACTGCCATGCGCCCTCGGCCCCCGCTCCATGGCCCGCGAGAATTTCAACGATCTGCAGGTGTTCGTCACCGTCGCGCGCGAGCGCAGCTTCACCCGCGCGGCCGCCCAGCTCGGCGTCTCGCAGTCTGCGCTGAGCCACACCGTCCGCGGCCTGGAAGAGCGGCTGGGCGTGCGCCTGCTGACCCGGACCACGCGCAGCGTCTCGATGACCGAGGCTGGCGAGCGCCTGTACGACACCGTCGCGCCGCGCATGCAGGAGATCGAGGCCGAAGTGGCCGCGATCAGCGAGTACCGCGACCGCCCGGCCGGCACGATCCGCATCACCACCGCCGAACATGCGGCCAACACGATCGTCTGGCCGCGGCTGTCGGCCGTGCTCCCCGCCTACCCCGACCTGCGTGTGGAGCTCACCATCGACTACGGCCTGGCCGACATCGTCGCCCAGCGCTACGACATCGGCATCCGTCTGGGCGGGCGCGTGGCCAAGGACATGATCGCCGTGCCGATCAGCCCGCCGCAGCGCATGGCGATCGTGGCCAGCCCGGCCTACTTCGCCACGCATACCGCCCCGCAGGTGCCGGCCGATCTGGCCGCCCACAACTGCATCGGCATGCGCCTGCCCACCCACGGCGGGCTGATGGTGTGGGACCTGGAAAAGGACGGCGAGGAAGTGAACGTGCGCGTGGACGGCCAATGGACGTTCAACGGCAGCAGCGCGATCCGTCGCGCCGCCCTGGCCGGTGCCGGACTGGCCTATCTGCCCGAGGACATGGTGCTCGAGGGCATCGCCGCCGGTGCCTTGCGGCGTGTCATGCCGGACTGGTGCGATCCCTTCGACGGCTACTACGCCTACTACCCCAGCCGCCGGCAATCCTCCAGCGCGATGCGCGTGGTGATCGAAGCATTGCGCGCAGAACGGTAGAGCCGACCGTTGGTCGGCTGACGCGGCGCCACATCCCACGTAGAGCCGACCGTTGGTCGGCTCACGCGGCGCCACATCCCACGTAGAGCCGACCGTTGGTCGGCTGACGCAGTACCCGATCAAGGGCAGCCGACCAACGGTCGGCTCTACCGGTCCTTCTCAGGGGCGCAGCAGCACCTTGCCGTTACGGCCTGGCTCCAGGCTGGCCTTGGCGGCGTCGGCCACCTCGTCCAGACCGAACACACCGTCCACCGGCAGACTCAGCCCACCACGCGCAGCCAGCTGCAGCAGCTCCCCGACCAGGCGCCGTTTGTCTTCCGGCGCCATCGCCTGGCTCACCTTGCTGCCCCAGAAGCCCTTCACCGTGGCCTGTTTGAAGATCACATCGCCGGAGCTGAGCTGCATCGGCTCACCGGTCATCGAACCGAACGACACCAACGTGCCGCCATCACCCAGCAGGGTCATCAACTCGCTGCTGGCACGCCCGCCAACCGAGTCCACGGCGGCGGCGATCGATGCCTTGCCAACCGTGGCCTGCACCTGGGCCATCCAGTCGGACTGCGCGGTGGAGATGGTGTGGTCGATGCCAAGTCCGGCCATCTCGGTCACGCCCGCGTCGCGCCGCACCAGGTTGATGCAGTGCACGCCACGGGCCTTGGCCAGCATTGCCAGCGCCTTGCCGACCGCGCCGTTGGCCGCGTTCTGGAGAATCCACTGGCCTTGCTTCACCTGCAGGAACTCCAGCAGCATCAAGGCACTGAGCGGCATGGCGATCAGCTGTGCCGCCGCGTTGTCATCGATGCTGTCGGGCATGGGAATGACCATGCGCGCCGGCGCGATGAAGTACTCGGCCCAGGTGCCGTGCACCGACGCGGCGCTGACGCGCTGGCCGACCTTCAGGCCTTCGACGCCTTCGCCGAGCGCGTCGATCACGCCGGTGCCTTCGCTGCCACCGACCGCGGGCAGCTCGGGCTTGTAGCCGTACTGACCGCGCACGGTCCACAGGTCGTGGTTGTGGATGGGCGCCAGCACGGTGCGGACGCGCACCTCGCCGGCCGCGGGGGCCGGCTGCGGCACGTCGCCGCCGTGCAGGACCTGGGTCGGGTCACCGAAGGTGGTGTGGATGGCAGCGCGCATCAGTCGCGCGCCTTCATTGCGATGTTCATGGCATATCTCCTGCAGAAAGAATCAACGGCGATGACGATGGGCGGCGACAATGGCGCGCGGCTGGTGCCAGGCGCGCACGCGCAGCCAGATGGTCTGGATCACCACGATGATGATCAGCACCAGCGCCAGGATGGCGATGTTGTGGGCCCCCGGCAGATCCCAGCCGGACTGCTTGACGTACATCCCGGCCAGCGCCCAGATGACGGCCGCCGGATAGGCGAAGTGCCCGCGCAGCAGCTGGTTGACCACCAGCACCAGCAGCGTGGCCAGCACCAGCAGCACCAGGCTCCAGCCGAGCATGTTGTCGGTCGGCAGCCAGCCATGGGCGACGATCACCTGGGCGGTATTGAGGAAGGCCGCCAGCGACAACCAACCGGCATGCAGCGCCAACGGATAGGCAGCCCACGCACGCTGGCCACCCGGCGCGGTGACCGGCGAGGCACGGTAGGCGGCCACGATCACGCAGAGCAAGGCGGCCCAGATGACCGCCAGCGCCGGGAGGAACCACTGGTTGGAAAACACGGGCATCCAGGCGGCGGTCAACGCGAAACCGGCCGCCGCCCACGGGCGCACCCCGGTGATGTCCGGCTTGCGCAGGCGCAGCTGCCAGAACCCGAACAGCACGTCCCACAGGAAGATCAGGCCCCAGATCGCGAAGGCATAACCGGCCGCGACCAGCAGGGTCGGGTACTGGTCGGACACTGCACCGTTGGTCGGGCCGAACGCGCCGGTCTGTGAGAACCACGCCACCACGGGCATGGCCAATGCGGCCAACAACACGATCCAACGCATGCATCCACTCCAGCTGAAAAGAGCGGTGACGATACGCGGTTCAGGGTTAAGGCGTTGGGAGGCCACAGATTGCAAAGCCTTACTAACATAGCCTCTGCTATATTGCTGCCGTGGACATCCAACGCCGCCCAGAAAACGCCCCCGCCTGGCCGTCCTCGGCCGGGCATACGCCCAGCCTGGGCGAGATGAACGCGAGCGTCGCGGTCCCGAGTGGCGGTCACTGGTGGTTCCGGCTGCTGGCCTTCCTCGGCCCGGGCTACATGATCTCGGTCGGCTACATGGACCCGGGCAACTGGGCCACCGACATCGCCGGCGGTGCGCAGTTCGGTTACCTGCTGCTCTCGGTGATCCTGCTCTCCAACCTGATGGCCATCGTGCTGCAGGGGCTTTCGGCACGGCTGGGCATCGCCACCGGGCGCGATCTGGCGCAAGCGTGCCGCGACCACTACTCGAGGCCGGTCAACCTGGGCCTGTGGCTGCTGTGCGAGATCGCGATCATCGCCTGCGATCTGGCGGAAGTCATCGGCACGGCAATCGCGCTGAAGCTGTTGTTCGGGATCCCGCTGCTGGCCGGCGCGATCATCACCGCGGTGGACGTGGTGCTGGTGCTGCTGCTGATGAACCGTGGGTTCCGTGCCCTTGAGGCGTTCGTGATCGCGCTGCTGCTGGTGATCTTCGGTTGCTTTGCGATCCAGATCTTCATCGCCGCCCCGCCGCTGCAGGCGGTGCTGGCCGGGTTCATTCCGCACGCGCAGGTGGTGACCGATCCCAAGGCCCTGTACCTGGCGATCGGCATCATCGGTGCCACCGTGATGCCGCACAATCTCTACCTGCACTCCTCCATCGTGCAGACCCGCGCCTACCCGCGCACGGATGCCGGTCGCCGCAGCGCGCTGCGCTGGGCGGTGACCGACAGCACCATCGCGCTGATGTTGGCGTTGTTCATCAACGCCTCGATCCTGATCCTGGCGGCCGCGGTGTTCCATGCGCACGGCCGGACCGATGTGCAGGAGATCGAGCAGGCCTACGAACTGCTCGCGCCGATGCTGGGCGTCGGCCTGGCCTCGACGTTGTTCGCGGTCGCCCTGCTCGCTTCGGGCATCAACTCCACCGTGACCGCGACGCTGGCCGGCCAGATCGTGATGGAAGGTTTCCTGCGGCTGCTGATCGCCCCGTGGGCGCGGCGCCTGATCACCCGCGGCATCGCGATCGTGCCGGTGGTGGTGGTCACGGCCATCTATGGCGAGCAAGGCACCGCACGGTTGCTGGTGTTGAGCCAGGTGCTGCTCTCGATGCAGCTGCCGTTCGCGGTGGTGCCACTGGTGCGGTTCGTCTCGGACAAGGCCAAGATGGGCGCGCTGGTGGCGCCGAGGTGGTTGATCGCGCTGTCTTGGCTGATCGGCGGCCTGATCATCGTGTTGAACGTGAAGCTGCTGGTGGATGTGTGGCGGGGCTGAGCCGCGGCGCTTGACCTCAACGTTGGTTGAGATGGCACAGTACATTCTCCTCATCCCACTGGCACGCCCAGATCGAGCCACGCAATGACCGATACCTCGCAGCACGCGTTATGGAATGGCCCGGCCGGTGAGGCCTGGGTGCACGCGCAGCGCCTCCTCGACCAGATGTTCGCGCCGCTGGCCGACCACCTGCTGGCCGCGATCCCGCCGGGCGACGATCTGCGGGTGCTGGATGTGGGCTGCGGCACCGGCGCGGTGGCGCTGGGCATGGCCGGGCGCCTGGGACCGGAGGCGCACGTCACCGGGGTCGACATCTCCGCCCCGATGATCGCCCTGGCGCGCGAGCGCGCGCAGCGCGCCGGCCTGGCCGTGGAATTCATCGTCGCCGACGCGCAGCAGCACGCATTCGCCCCGGGGAGCCTGGACAGGATCGTGTCGCGCTTCGGCGTGATGTTCTTCGATGAGCCGGTGCAGGCCTTTGGCCAACTGCAGCGCGCCGCCAGACGCGGCGGGGTGCTGCAGGCGCTGGTCTGGCGTGGGGCGGACGAGAATGCCTTCATGACCACCGCCGAGCGCGCCGCGGCGCCTTGGCTGACGTTGCCACCGCGCCAGCCCGGCGCACCGGGTCAGTTTGCGTTTGCCGATCAGGCCCGGGTCGAGCAGATCCTGGGCGACGGCGGCTGGGAGGATATCGAGCTGCTGCCGCTGGATGTCGTGTGCCGGATCAACCGAGCGGATCTGGCGACGTACGTCTCGCTGCTGGGACCGGTCGGGAGCGCACTGCGCAACAACAACCTGGCTGCGGACGTACGAACGAAGGTGCTCGAGGAGGTGCTGCATGTCTTCGAGCCGTTCGTCGACGGCGAGTCCGTAACCTTCACCGCGGCCTGCTGGGACGTGCGCGCCCGCGCGTGGTGACCACCGGGCGGATCCATCCGCGCGGTGCGCGCCTGCACGGTCCATGGTCATGCGAAGGCGTGGGGAGTGGCCTGAAGCCCCCTCACGTGCCGGCCTCGGCCAGCCGAACGCGCAGCTTCTCGACGATATCCTGTTCGCTCATTGCATAGCCGTAGACATCCTGCAGCTGGCCGTCAGCACCGAGCAGGAACCACGAGGCCGTGTGCTCGAAGGTCACCCGGTCACCTTCGCCGACGCGTCGATAGCTCACGCCCAGGCTCTCGGCGATGGCACGGGTACCGGCCTCGTCGCCGGCCAGGCCGAGGAACGTCGTATCGAAGGCCGCCAGGTACTCGTGCAGGTGCTCCGGCGTATCGCGCTGGGGGTCGACGGTCACGAAGGCGACCTGCAGCTGCTCTGCCGCGGGGCCCAGCAGCCGCTTGATCTGCACTGCCTTGACCAGGCTCAGCGGGCACACTTCGGGGCAGTGGGTGAAGCCGAAGAACAGCAGCGTCGGCGTGCCCTGCAGGTCGCGGATCGCCAGCGTACGTCCGTCGCTGCTCTCCAGCTTGACCGCGCCGAGTGCCGCCTGGCCCATTACCGGTGCCTGGCCATCGGCGCAACCGGCCAGCAGCGCCACCGTCATGATGCCCGCGGCGACCCAGCGCCTCACTTCGCCGCTCCGTGCAGCACCAGGCCATCGCGCACGCTGAAGTCCACCACCTGCGGTGCACTCCGGGCAAACTGCAGCGTCACCCGCACCGTCTGCCCGGCCGACAACGGCCGCTTCGGCTTGAGCAGCATCAGATGGTAGCCACCTGGCTCCAGCGCGACGGTCTGCCCCCCCGGCAAGGCCAGGCCATCGGGCAGCGCCTGCATGCGCATCACTTCACCGTCCATGCGCATGGCATGGATCTGCACCTCGGCGAACATCGAGGACGCGGCCGACAGCAGCCGGTCATCACCGCCGCCGTTATGCAGCAGCACGTAACCGGCGGCGACATTCGCCGCCGGCGGTGGCAGGCGGACCCAGGGATCGCTGACCGACACCGTTGCCGCGGTGTGGGCCTGCGGGGCCGCAGCCACCACCGGCATCACGGGAGAGGAGAGCAGCAGCCCGGCCAGCAGGGTTGCGCAGGATGAGCGGCTCATGGCGTGCCCGACATCTGCATCGGCATCATGTTGAGGTTGGCGTTGTGCATGACCCACAGCGAACCGGCCACCACGATGGCGATCAGGAAGGCGGTGCACAGGAAGATGCCGGTGTTCTCGCGCTGGCTGCGCCCTGCCCCGATATGCAGGAACAGCACCAGCTGGGCGACCAGCTGCACCACGCACAGCACCACGATGGCGGTCAGCCGCAGCGGCTGCGGGACCAGATCGGTCATGACCACGCCGAACGAGGCGCCGGTCAGGACCAGGCACAGCAGCAGGCCGAGGATGTAGCCCGTCAGGGTGGCATGGCCGCCACCGTGATCGGCATCAGGCGCGTTCGCGCTCATACAAACTCCCTCAAGTAGACGAAGGTGAACACACAGATCCAGATCAGATCCAGGAAGTGCCAGAACAGGCTCAGGCAGGCCAAGCGGCGGCGCACGATGCCGTCCAGGCCGAACTTCAGCACCTGGTGGATCATGATCGCCAGCCACAGCAGGCCGAAGGTGACGTGCAGGCCGTGGGTGGCCACCAGCGTGAAGTACGCTGAGAGGTAGGCACTCACATCCGGCGTCGCGCCTTCATGGATCAGCTCGGCGAACTCATACAGCTCCATGCCGATGAAGACCGCACCGAGCAGCCCGGTCACGGCCAGCCAGCCCACCACCGGGTTGCGCTTGCCGGCCTGCATGCCGAGCATCGCCAGGCCGAAGGTGAAGCTGCTGAGCAGCAGCACCACCGTTTCGGAAAGCACGAAACCGAGCTTGAACAGTTCCTTGCCACTGGGGCCGTCGGCCGTTCCGTTGAGCAGCACGCCGAAGGTGGCGAACAGCACCGCGAAGATCAGGCAGTCGCCCATCAGGTACATCCAGAACCCGACGACGGTCTTGTTGCCATCGTCGTGATGCGCGTGGGCAGGGTCGTGATGACCGGCCGCGAGCTGCCCGCGCTGCGTGGCAGCGGTCAGGGTATCGCCGCTCATGCCTTGGCTCCTTCCATCTGCGCGAAGTGCGCGTCTTCGATGCGCTTCACCTCGGCGGCGGGCACGTAGTAGTCCACATCACGGTCGTACGAGCGCAGCACGAAGGTGGCGATCACACCGATCAGGCCGATGCCGGCCAGCACCCACATGTGCCAGACCAGGGCAAAGCACAGCACCAGGCTGAACACCGAAATCACCACGCCCGAGGCGGTATTGCGCGGCATGTGGATGTCCTCGTAGCGGTCCTGGCGCTGCCAGGCACGGCCGTGCTGCTTGTCGTCCCAGTGCTGTTCCAGCGAGGTGATCGCGGGCAGCCTGGCGAAGTTGTAGAACGGCGGCGGCGAGGACGTGGCCCACTCCAGGCTGCGCGCATTCCACGGGTCGCCGGTGAGGTCCATGTTGGCCTTGCGGTCACGCACGCTGACATAGAACTGGATGAACATCGCGGCGATGCCGGCTGCGATCACCAGTGCACCGATGGCGGCCACGATCAGCCACGGCTGGTAACCCTCCACGCCGTAGTGGTTCATGCGGCGGGTCATGCCCTTGAAGCCGAGCACGTACAGCGGCATGAAGGCCAGGTAGAAGCCGACCAGCCAGCACCAGAACGAAATCTTGCCCCAGCGCTCGTTGAGGGTGAAGCCAAAGGCCTTGGGGAACCAGAAGCTGATGCCGGCCAGGCAGCCGAACACCACGCCACCGATGATCACATTATGGAAGTGCGCGATCAGGAACAGGCTGTTGTGCAGCACGAAGTCCGCGCCCGGGATCGCCAGCATCACGCCGGTCATGCCGCCCAGGGCGAAGGTGACCATGAAGCCGATCGTCCACAGCGTCGAGGAGTGGTAGCGGATCCGCCCGCGGTACATGGTGAACAGCCAGTTGAACAGCTTCACCCCGGTGGGGATCGAGATGATCGAGGTCATGATGCCGAAGAAGGCATTGACGTTGGCGCCCGAGCCCATGGTGAAGAAGTGGTGCAGCCACACGAAGAACGACAGGATGCCGATCGACGAGGTGGCGTAGACCATCGAGCGGTAGCCGAACAGCGGCTTGCCCGAGAACGTGGCGATGATTTCCGAGAACGCGCCGAAGCACGGCAGGATCAGCACGTAGACTTCCGGGTGGCCCCAGATCCAGATCAGGTTGACGTACATCATGGCGTTGCCGCCAGCGTCATTGGTGAAGAAATGCATCCCGAAATAGCGATCCATGGTCAGCAGCGCCAGGGTCGCGGTCAGCACCGGGAAGATCGCCACGATCAGGATGTTGGTGATCAGTGCGGTCCAGGTGAACACCGGCATCTTCATCAGGTCCATGCCCGGCGCACGCATCTTGAGGATGGTGACGATGAAGTTCAGGCCGGTCAGCGTGGTGCCGATGCCGGAGACCTGCAATGACCAGATGTAGTAATCCACGCCTACCGTGGGGCTGTACTCGATCCCGGACAGCGGCGGATACGCCACCCAGCCGGTCGCGGCGAAATCGCCGACGAACATCGACAGCATCACCAGCACCGCGCCCACCGCCGACAACCAGAAGCTGAGCGAGTTGACGAACGGGAAGGCGACGTCGCGCGCGCCGATCTGCAGCGGCACCACGATGTTCATCAGGCCCACGATGAGCGGGGTCGCCACGAAGAAGATCATGATCACGCCATGCGCGGTGAAGATCTGGTCGTAGTGTTCCGGCGGCAGGTAGCCGGCGCTGTCATTGGCGGCGATGGCCTGCTGGGCCCGCATCATCAGCGCATCGGCGAAGCCGCGCACCAGCATGACCAGGGCCAGGATGATGTACATCACGCCGATTTTCTTGTGGTCCACCGAGGTGATCCACTCGGTCCAGAGGTAGCCCCACTTCTTGTAATACGTGATGGCCGCGACGATCGCCACGCCCAGCAGCAGCGAGCCCACCAGCGCCGACATGATGATCGGGTCGTGGTAGGGAATCGCTTCGAGGTTCAACTTTCCAAGCACAATCAGTTCTCCGCGGTACGGCTGGCAGACGCGGCCAGGCTCACGAGTTGGGATGTCGCGCCGGGTTCTTCACCGGGCAGGCAGATTTCGTCGTCGGGCATGCCGCCGTAGCGGCGCAGGATGCTGTCGAACAGACCGGTATCCACGCTGGCGAAGCGCTGCGTCGGCGCGCCGTGGGTCGGCTTCTCCAGTTCGGCCAGACGGGCCTGGCCCAGGTGCTGGGCAGTACCGCGCGACTGCGCCAGCCACTGCGCGAAGTCCGCCTCGGTCATCACCCGCGCATCGAACTTCATGTCCGAGAAGCCCGCGCCGCTGTAGGCCGAGGACATGCCCGCGTACGTGCCCGGCGTATGCCCGATCAGGTGCAGGCGGGTCTGCATTGCCGGCATGGTGTAGACCATGCTGCCCAGCTGCGGCACGAAGAAGGCATTCATCATCGACTCGGAGGTCAGCTTGAACGCCACCGGCGTATCGACCGGCATCACCAGCTCGTTGACCGTGGCCACGTTGTGGTCCGGATAGATGAACAGCCACTTCCAGTTGAGCGAGACCACTTCCACGCGCAGCGGCGCCTTGTCCGATTCGATCGGCCGGTACGGGTCCAGCGCGTGGGTGCTTTTCCAGATCAGCACGCCGAGCACGACCACGATCAGGCACGGGATCGTCCACACCACCACTTCGATGGCGGTGGAGTGCGACCAGGTGGGTGCGTAGGTGGCCTTCTTGTTCGACTCGCGGTAGTGCCACGCGAAGTACAGCGTGAGGATGATCACCGGGATCACCACCAGCAGCATCAGGCCGGTGCAGACCAGGATCAGCTGCATTTCCTGCTCGGCGATGCTGCCCATGGGATTGAACAGCTCCAGGTTCCTGCAACCTGACAGCAGCGGCAGCAGCGCTGCCAGGCCGAACCAGCGTCCGGCGCGGGCTCGACCGGCCAGCGCGGCGCGGCGAGCGGGGTGTGTAGCGGGGTTCATGCGTGACGGCCCTTCCAACGCAGTGCCGGGCCGGGCGGCCCGGATCATGAGAAGTGGCGAACACCCCCCTGCATGACCGATATGCATGGGGGGTGCCCGCCGCAGCCGCGTACGTTAGGCAACGACATGATCCATACATGATGCGACACACTGTCGCAGCCCTGCCCGGCCGCGCGCGTACCATGCCCGCATGGAGTGGAGCCCCCTCATTGCCGACGGCCACGGGCCGGTCTACCTGCGCATCGTGCAGGCGCTGGAACGTGCGGTCTGGTCCGGCGCACTGCGTCCCGGCGAGCGCCTGCCGGCGCAACGCGCCCTGGCCAATGAACTCGGCGTGGACCTGACCACGATCACCCGGGCCTTCACCGAGGCGCGCAAGCGCGGGCTGATCGATGCACGCGGCCCGCTGGGCTCGTTCGTGGCGCCGCCACAGGTGGAACTGACCCAGCTGATCGACCTGAGCATGAACCTGCCGCCCAGCCCTGGCGGGCAGCAGGTGGCCGAGGTGCTGCGGCGCGGCCTGTCATCGGTGCTGACCCGCAGCGATGTCGGCAACCTGATGACGTACCACGTCGGTGGCGGCAGCCGCGCGGATCATCAGGCCGCGCAACAATGGCTCAAGCCGATCCTCGGCAAGGTCGATGCAGGTACGGTGATCGTCACGGAAGGCGCGCAGGCCGCGCTGTCCGCCCTGCTGCTGGCCTTGACCAATGCCGGTGACACGATTCTGTGCGAGCCATTGGTCTACCCCGGCCTGCTGCATGCCACCCGGGTGTTGGAGCGACGGCTGCACGTGGTCGAGTGCGACGACGCGGGCATGCGACCGGATGCGCTGGCACGCGCTGCGAAGAAGCACGGCGCGCGCGTGGTCTATCTCAACCCGACCGCACAGAACCCCACGGCCCACACCATGCCGCCCGCACGCCGCGTAGCCCTGGCCGACGTGATCCGCGCGCAGCACCTGCAGCTGATTGAAGACGATCCGTACTGGCTGCTGGTTGACGACGCCCCTGCCCCGCTTGCGCTGCTGGCACCACGGCACACCTGTTACATCTCCACTCTCTCCAAGTGCCTGAGCCCGGGATTGCACACCGGTTTCGTGCGCCTGCCCGACGGCATGGACCGGCAACCGGTGCTCGATGCCCTGCGCGCGGTCAACCTGATGGCACCGCCGCTGATGAATGCCCTGGTGACGCAGCTGATCCTGGACGGCTCGGCCCAGGCCATGCTGAGACTGGTGCAGGAGGAAGCCGCCGAGCGCCGCTACCTCGCGCAGTCGGCGCTCTCGCCGCGCTTCCTGCAGCACTGCGCGGGGGTGCATGCGTGGTGCCGGCTGCCCGCACATTGGACCGATGCCAGCCTCACCCACGCCGCGCGCCTGCAGGGCCTGGGCATCGCACCATCATCGGCATTCACGCCGGATGGCGTGGCGATCAACGATGCGGTGCGCATCTCATTGGGTGCCGCGGCCAACCGGCAGGAACTGCATCGGGCGCTGCGGCAACTGGATCAGCTGATGCATGTGGCGGCCGCGGAAAGCGCCGGCTGGACGGTCTGAGCCCCGCCGGTGGGCCTCCTCAGCCGGAAACGGCCTTGGCCTGCTTCCAGACCGCTTCAAACTGGCTGGCGGTAATGGCGTCATCCGAATCCAGATCCAGCCAGGACAGCGGCTGATCGGACAGCGGGAAGCGCGCGTCGGCCTGACCGGACTTGTCGGCCCAGACCAGCACGCTGCGATAGCTTTCGACCTGGCGGACGATCACATCGCCCTGCGCCTCGAGGTAGATCGTGCCGTTGCCGATCTCGGATTCCGCAGGGTGTTTGTAGTGTTTCCGGGTCGTGCTCATGGCGGAGGCTGGATCTGGCGGTAAAAGGGGCCGGGGAATATACCCTGATCCTGCGCCGTCGGCCGACAGCGTGCCCCTCTACCCGGTGGTACCGGGCGTTGGCGGGATGCCCATGAGCCCAGCGCACCCGGCACTAGACGACCGGTCTAATTCGGCGTAGAGTGCATCCCATGAACTCCGCCACCGCCAGCGCTCCTGCCACTACCGACGTCCGCGACACGATCCTGGCCACCGGCCAGCGGATCATGGGCGCGAAGGGCTTTTCGGCGGTGGGCCTGAATGAGGTACTGACCGCTGCAGGCGTGCCCAAGGGCTCGTTCTATCACTACTTCGCCTCCAAGGAAGCCTTCGGCGAAGCGCTGCTGGCCGACTATTTCAGTGCCTACCTCGCCGATATGGACCGCCTCTTCCGCCAGCCCGGCCAGACCAAGGCGCAGCAGTTGGACGCCTACTTCGGCGCCTGGCAGGAGAGCCAGTCGTTCGAGGATTGCCAAGGGAAGTGCCTGGCGGTGAAGCTGGGCGCGGAAGTGGCCGACCTGTCCGCCAGCATGCGTGCCGCGTTGAAGCAGGGCACGGCCGGCATCATCGAGCGCATCGCGCGCGCCCTCGAAGACGGCGCCGAAGACGGCTCGCTGTCGTTCGCGGGCGGCGCGGAGCCGCTCGCCCAGAGTCTGTACCAGCTTTGGCTGGGCGCCAGCATCATGGTCAAGATCGTGCGCAATGCCCAGCCGTTCGAGACCGCCCTGCGCACCACCCACCAGTTGCTCCACCCTTCGCGCTGACGCGTAGAAGATCACCGGCGCGCCCGACCGGCGTGCTTTTTCACGCTCCATTTCTAGACGACCGGTCTACTCTTCACCTACTACCCTCTGGAGTCTCCCATGAAAGTCCTCATCGTTCTGACCTCCCACGACCAGCTCGGCAACACCGGCAAGAAGACCGGCTTCTGGCTGGAAGAGCTGGCCGCGCCCTATTACACCTTCAAGGATGCAGGCGCCGAGATCGTGCTGGCCTCGCCCAAGGGCGGCCAGCCGCCACTGGATCCCAAGAGCAACGAACCCGACTTCAAGACCGACGCCACCCGCCGTTTCGAGGCGGACGTGGATGCCAACGCGCAGCTGGCCAACACCGTACGCCTGGACAGCGTCTCGCAGGCGGACTTCGATACCGTGTTCTATCCCGGCGGCCACGGCCCGCTCTGGGACCTGGCCGAAGACCGCCATTCCGTTGCGCTGCTCGAAGCCTTCATCGCTGCCGGCAAGCCGGTGGCCCTGGTCTGCCATGCGCCGGGTGTACTGCGTGACGTCAAGACTGCCGAAGGTACCCCGCTGGTCCAGGGCAGGAAGGTCACCGGCTTCACCAACACCGAAGAAGCCGGCGTCGGCCTGACCGAGGTGGTGCCCTTCCTGGTGGAGGACATGCTCAAGGCAGCGGGCGGCCACTATTCCAAGGGACCGGACTGGGGCTCGTACGTGGTCACCGATGGCGTGCTGATCACCGGCCAGAATCCGGCCTCCTCGGCGGAGACGGCCGCGGTGCTGCTGCGGACGGTGGCTTCCAACAAGAACTGACCCGCTCCGGGCCGAGTCAACCCGCGACGCGTACCGGCGGTGGCGTCCAGCTGCCGTCGGTCACCGCGGGCTGCGGCCAATAGGCACGGATGTACAGCGAAAACGCTTCGCCTTCGGGTGCCGGCAGCCAGTTCGCCTGCTGCACCGGATCACTGGGTGCGTCGGCCTGCACGTAGATCGTCAGCGAGCCGTCGGGATTGGCGATCAGGGTCTTGTTCTTGGTGCCGACCGAATACCGCTCGATCGCGTTGGGCGAGAAGAAGTGATGCTGGTTGTAGAGCGTCAGCGACCAGAAACCCTGCACCGGCGGCAACTGCCCGGCCGGGAAGGTCACCGTGTAGCGGCTGGAACCGTCCAGCCGCTGGCCGGTATCGTCCAGGTCCTGATAGAAGTATTTCGTCTCGTTCGGCTTGTTGACGAAGATGTTGGATTTGGCCACGGCGGTGCGGGTGTAGTAATCCGTGCCGAACGCCGCGCCATTGCTCTGCGTGGTCCAGTGGTGCGGCAGCGGCAGACCGTAGTTGCGGAACTGCAGCAGCGGACCGACCAGGTCGTTCTCGGCCTTGCCCACTTCATCGGTCATCGCACGCTTGAGCTCGGGGTTCTGGCGTGCTGCCTCGACCACTGCCCGCAACTCGGCATACAGGGCCTGCTCACCCGGCAATGGGCTGGCATCGTCCAGCACCAGCGGAAGCTCATCAATGAAGCTGGCAGGGATGACCCATTGCGCTTCGCCGCCGCTATTGCCCTGGCTCTCGTCCGCCGGAAGCCTGGCTACCCGGGCCCAGTCGCGCTGCTTGGGCGCGCCGTCGAAGGCCGACAAGGGATACATGTCGATCTGGTTGATCAGCGGAAGGATCGCCTGCCGGTCCTGCGGGGTATCGTCCAGGAACACCCGCGGAATGACGAAACCGGTCTTGCTGCTGGAACGGAACACCCGGGTGATGCCGGCGGGAACGTCGCCGTGCCAGTCCGGGCCCACCAGCAGGTAGAAGCCGGGAGCCGTACCGTACATCTTGCCGATATCGGCGAAGCTGTCGCTGCGCAGATCCACCACCTGGTAGACCCAGAAGCGCTCGCCGAAATCGGGCACCTGCAGCACCACCGGCTCCACATCCAGGCCGATGCTGCCGGCACCGTAGACGACGTCCTGGTTGGGGCACGCCACCATCCGCTCCTGCGGACCGATGTAATCGCTGAGCATGCACACATGATTCAGTGGCGCCACCGGCACGAAGCCACCCATCAGGCCCGGCTCGGGCAGATCCTTGAACTTCAGCCGCCGGTTGTAGATGTTGAGCATCGGCCACGCCCAGAAATAGGCGTTGCGCGCGACCATCCGGACATACGCTTCAGTCAGCCGGGTACCCCTGACCGGACCCGCTATCTCGACCTGCGTGGACGTGTGCGCGACGTTGTGCATGATGTCAGCTCCGACTGGCCGGGGAGGCCTTGGGAGACTGATCCTCGCCGTGGCCGGTCCTGCGCACCAGCGAACATCTGCGTGGGCGGCCTCAGTAAAACTACTGCCGCTGCTGCGTGCGGTGCCGTCATCGCTGCCGCCAGCGACGGCAGAATCGTCAGAAGATGCTTGGTGCACATGGGTTGCCCTCCGGGCAGCTATGCAGGATCGCGTGCTCAACGCGTCGCGGGAAATCCGGCCTCGGCCAGTGCGGCAACAAACGCCTCCGGCCCGTGGGCGCTCTCGACACGCACCTCGCGTGCGGGCGGGTCGGTCTCGATACGCGCATCTGGATCGACACCCTGAAGGGCCTTGGTGACCGAACGGGCACAGCCGCCGCAGGTCATGGTGGGGATGATGAAACGATGCATGGCGACCTCGCCGTCGTGGGTGTGCGCCCACTGTCCGGGATGACAACGTGGCAAGGTCAAGCGATTGTCGTGGAGCATCGCCGGGCATTCATGCCCGCGTTATCCGCCGCGCGGGAGCAGATGCGTGCACGCCCGGTGCGGGCATGGACGCGGCCGGGTCGATCAGGAACGTGGCCTGCGGGACGCACGCCCGCGCGAAGACACCGGTGTATCGGCGCCGAACAGCGGCGTCTTGCGAGGCTTCCTGGCCGCTGCGGTCTCCACCGGCGCCGCAGCCGGCTGCGCCAGGTCGGCGATGATCGGGCAGTCCGGCCGATCATTGCCGTGGCAATGCGCGGCCAGGTGCTCCAGCGTCTGCACCATGGCCTGCAGCTCGGCGATCTTCGCCTTCAGCCCGTCCACATGGGACAGCGCCACCGCCTTGACGTCAGCGCTGGCACGCTCGCGGTCCTGCCACAGCACCAGCAGTTCGCCGATCTGCTCGACGGAAAAACCGAGGTCGCGCGCACGCCGGATGAAACGCAGGCTGTGCGCGTCCTGCGGGCTGTAATGCCGGTAGCCCGCCTCCGAGCGCGCGGCCGGGGGAATCAGGCCGATCTGTTCGTAGTAGCGGATCATTTTCGCCGAGACCCCCGAAAACGTCGCGGCTTCACCAATATTCATCGTACGGTCCTCATCGCGCCTTGCTCCACGCCGGCACCCAGCGTATCGGCCTGCATCGGTGCATGGAAGCGCTTGAGCCGCAGCGCGTTGCCGAGCACGAACACACTGGACAATGCCATCGCCGCGGCGGCGAAGACCGGCGAAAGCAGCGTGCCGTTCAGCGGGTACAGCAGGCCCGCCGCGACCGGAATCAGCACCGCGTTGTAGGCGAAGGCCCAGAACAGGTTCTGCTTGATGTTGCGGATCGTCGCCTGGCTCAGCGCGATCGCGTTGGGCACGCCGCGCAGGTCGCCGGACATCAGCACCACATCGGCGGCTTCGATCGCCACGTCCGTGCCGGTGCCGATCGCCAACCCGACATCGGCCTCGGCCAGCGCCGGTGCGTCGTTGATGCCGTCCCCGACGAACGCCACCTTCGCGCCGCCCGCGCGGAAGCGCTTGAGCGCAGCCACCTTGCCATCCGGCAGCACTTCAGCCGCCACTTCATCGATGCCGAGCTGGCGCGCGATCGCTGCCGCCGTGGCCGCGTTGTCACCGGTGATCATCGCCACCTTCAGGCCCAATGCGTGCAGCGCCTGGATCGCCGCAGGCGTGCTTTCCTTGATCGGGTCGGCCACCGCGATCACCGCCGCCAGGCGACCGTCGATGGCGGCATACAGCGGGCTCCTGCCCTGCTCGCCCAGCCGCTGCGCGGTGGGCTGGAAAGCGGTCACGTCCAGGCCGAGCCGGGTCATGTAGCGGTCCGCGCCCACGGCTACGGTGCGGCCACCGACACGCGCCGAGACGCCGAAACCGGGCACCGCTTCGAAGTACTCCAAGGTCGCCAGTGCGAGACCCCGCGCATTGGCGGCGGCCACGATGGCTTCGGCGATGGGATGCTCCGAGCGCGTTTCAACTGCGGCCACCAGCGCCAGCACTTCATCGGCCTGGAAACCGTCGGCGGGCTCCAGGTCGGTCAGTTCGGGACGGCCCCTGGTCAGCGTGCCGGTCTTGTCCAGCGCGATCACGCTCACATCGCGCAATGCCTGCAGCGCTTCGCCCTTGCGGAACAGGATCCCCAGCTCCGCCGCGCGGCCGGTGCCGACCATGATCGAGGTGGGCGTGGCCAGGCCCATCGCGCAGGGGCAGGCAATGATCAGCACCGCCACGGCGTTGACCAGTGCAAAGGTCAGCGCCGGCGTGGGGCCGAACACCAGCCAGATCAGGAAGGTGAGCGCGGCGGCGGCCATCACCGCCGGCACGAACCACATGGTGACCTTGTCGACCAGCGCCTGGATCGGCAGCTTGGAGCCCTGCGCCTGCTCGACCAGACGGATGATCTGCGCCAGCACCGTGTCCCCGCCCACCTTGGTGACGCGGAAACTAAAGGCACCGGTGGTGTTGAGCGTACCGCCCACCACCTCCGCGCCCACGGCCTTGGCCACCGGTACCGGCTCACCGGTGATCATGCTTTCGTCGACATAGGAGGCACCCTCCACCACCTCGCCATCGACCGGCACCTTCTCGCCCGGGCGGACCAGCACGATGTCGTCCAGCGTGACCTGTTCAAGCGGCACTTCGACGGTCTCCCCACCGCGCTGCACGCGCGCGGTCCGCGCCTGCAACCCGACCAGGCGCTTGATCGCCTGCGAGGTACGGCCCTTGGCCCGCGCCTCCAGCGTGCGGCCGAGCAGGATCAGGGTCACGATCACCACGGCCGCCTCGAAGTAGACATTCGCGGTTCCCGGCGGGAGTGCGCCCGGTGCGAAGGTCGCGACCACGGAATAGCCGTACGCCGCTGCCGTGCCCAGCGACACCAGCGAGTTCATGTCGGGGGCGCCGCGCAGCAGTGCCGGCACGCCCTTTCGGAAGAAGCGCAGGCCCGGCCCGAACAGCACCAGCGTGGCCAGCGCGAACTGCAGGTACCAGCTGGTCTGCAACCCTACGGTGTGCACTACCCAGTGATGCATGGCCGGGACGAGGTGCGAGCCCATTTCCAGGATGAAGACCGGCAGGGTCAGCACCGCCGCCAGCAGCAGGGAACGGCGCAGCGCGCGTGCTTCGCCTTCACGGCGTTGCTCGTCCTGGTCACCGGTTGCGGCCGTGCTCACACTGACCGGCCGCGCGGTGTAGCCGGCGTTCTCGACGGCGGCCTGAAGATCGGCCACGGACACCGTGCCGGCCAGATGCCGCACCTGCGCCCGCTCGGTGGCCAGGTTGACGCTGGCCGCGATCACGCCCGGCAGCTGCGCAAGACTGCGTTCCACGCGACCGACGCAGGACGCACAGGTCATCCCCTCGATGCTCAGCTCGGTGGTGTCTTCGCGGACGCTGTAGCCCGCGCGTTCGATGGCGCGCACCGCTGCCTGCGGGTCGGGCGCACCGATGAAGCTGAGATCGGCCCGCTCCGTGGCGAGGTTGACCGCGGCGGTCTGCACGCCGGGGACGGCGGTCAGCGCACGCTCCACCCGGCCCACGCAGGAGGCGCAGGTCATGCCCTCGATGGGCAGACTCAGGCGGCTGATCGGCGCGCCGGACCGGGAGATTACAGACGACATGGGCAGTCCTTGGGGTGAGGTTACGTGCCACCCTAAAGATTCCCATCATGGGAAGGTCAAGCCCCTCTTAACGGGGACGGAGGGAATTATTAATCCCCTCCGTCCCTGTTAAATAGCCTTACGGCTGTGCCGGGGTGCCGTCGGCGGTAACCCGCCAGATGGTGTTGGAGAGATCGTCGGCGACGATCAGCGCGCCGCGCGGATCGACGGTGACGCCCACCGGGCGGCCACGGGTCTTGCCGTCTTCGCCGAAGAAGCCGCTCACGAAATCGATCGGTTCGCCAGCCGGGCGGCCATTGCTGAAGGGCACGAACACGACCTTGTAGCCCACCGGCGGATTGCGGTTCCAGCTGCCATGCTCGCCGACGAAGACACCCTCGGCGAACTGCGTGCCCATCACCGGGGACGAGAAGGCCACGCCCAGCGCGGCCACGTGCGAACCGAGCGCATAGTCCGGTGCGATCGCCGAGGCGACCTTCTCCGGGTTCTGCGGCATCACCCGGCGGTCCACGTTCTTGCCCCAATAGCTGTAGGGCCACCCATAGAAGCCGCCCTCCCTCACCGAGGTGAGGTAATCGGGCACCAGGTTGGGGCCGATCTCGTCACGTTCGTTGACCACCGCCCACAAGGTGCCCGTGCCCGGCTGGATCGCCAACGCAGTGGGGTTGCGGATACCGGTGGCGTAATCCTTGTGCGCGCCGGTGACCGCATCGATCTGCCAGATCCGCGCGCGGTCGATCTCCACCGCCATGCCACGTTCGGTGATGTTGCTGTTGGAGCCGATGCCCACGTACAGATAACGGCCATCGGCGCTGGCGGTCATCGCCTTGGTCCAGTGATGGTTGATCGCCGCGGGCAGGTCGGTGAGCTTGACCGGTGCGCCACTGGCCTTGGTCTGCCCTTCCTGGTAATCAAAGCGCACCACCGCGTCCTGGTTGGCAACAAAGATCGCATTGCCGATCATCGCCAGGCCGTACGGCGCGTTGAGCTTGTCGGCGAACACCGTTTTCAATTCGTAGACGCCATCGCCATCGGCGTCGCGCAGCAGGGTCAGGCGGTTGCCGCTCTTGACCGCGGTATTGCCCTTGGCCTTGATCTTGCCGGCGATGACATCCTTCGGCTTGAGGTTCGGCGCGCTGCCGCCGCGGCCTTCGGCCACGAGAATGTCGCCGTTGGGCAGCACCAGGGTCTGCCGCGGAATGGCCAGATCGGTGGCGATCGCCGAGATGCGGTAGCCCTTGGGCACGGTGGGGAGCATGTCACCCCATTGCGCCGGCTTGGCGATGGTCATGTCCGGCATCAGCCCGCGATGCGGCTTGGGCATCTCCGGGTTGCCGCCATACTGTTCCAGCTCCGGCGCCTTGCCGCTGCAGGCAGCCAGGGCGACCGCAAGCGCGGAGAACGAGAGAATGCGGAGCGTCGTCTGGCGGCTCATCGCACACCTCCCACGCGCAGGCTGGACAGTCCCACCCAGGTGGCGATCAGCGCCAGCACGGTCAGGATCACCGAGAGCACCAGGCCCGCCGGCATCACCGCCCACGCGTCGCGCGCATGGTGCAGGCAGTTGATGAAGCCCACGCCCCAGATCACCGCGAGAATCACCACGTAAGCGAGGTTGCGACTGCCACGGACCAGCCCGACGATCCCGCACAGCAGCGCCAGCGTGGTCATCACCATTGCCCCGATCAGCAGCCAGGACGCGAAGTTGGCCCACTGGATCTCGTACGAACTCCAATATGCATAGTCCGCCAGCAGTGCGCCGAGGAACAACGGCAGCACGCCGCCCAGTACAGCGGCGTGGAACGGATGGATGACCCATGATCGGGTCAGGACAACGGTCGAAGCCATGGTGGTCTCCTGGTGAGGGGGCGAATCTCTCCCGATCCTGCCACCCCCGGCGTGATGGGGGTGCCGATGGCTTGAGAGCAGCTGCAGGTGCACGCCTTCGGACTGCGGGGAGAACTCCCACTCGCCGAGCAGCTTGACCATGCCCCCGCCCTTCAGGGTCTCCGCATTGAACAACCAGGTCGGGAACAGCACCACGCCGCGCCCGGCGATGGCCGCGGCAAGCCCGGCAGCAATGCCCGCTCTTCTGGTTACCCTTCCCAGCTCACGCCCTTGGGCGCACTGGAAAAACCCGCGGCACGCAGGGCATCCATCAAGGCGTCGCGCTTCACCACCGCGTCGTTGATCAGCTCCAGGGTGAAGGAACTGCGCCGGCCACGCCTGAGCGCACTGGCCAGTGCCTGCGAGGCCGCGCCAAGCGACGGATCATCCGCGTCGACATACACCTGCAGGTGGCGCCCCCCCTGGGCCAGATACATCAGCAGGCGCCCACCGCCGATCACCACGAACGCGCCAGCCCGCCGCACCGGACGCTGCCCCGTGCGAAGCGCTGGCCACGGCAGCACCGTACCGAACGGATTGGCCGGGTCCACCGCGGACAGGCCGACCGCGATGTCGGCAGCCCCCGGCCGCAGCGCCTCGGCAATCCCGCGCAGGCGGTCCACCAACAGGCGGTCAGCGAACTGCGCCCCGCCCAGCCCCTCCACGAAACGCCCGCGCAGCACGCGGCCGGTGTCCTCCATCCCACGATAGACCTGATGCAATGCCGGGAAGCCGCCGGCAATCCCTTCCGCGACGGCCGCGCCACGGGTCACGATGCCGTGGCGATCCAGCAGGCCCTCGGCCAGGGCCACCGCACGCACGGTGTCACTCACCGCCTCCCGTTGCAGCAGCGACCAGCGACCGGCCAGCGTCGGCGCCGCGAAGCTGGCGGTGCCCGGCGGCGAACCTTCACTGACGGCGGGCATGTCGTGCATCGGGAAGCCGCGGAAACCGCGGCTGCGCCGCGACGTCCTTGTCACGCGGGGGCGCGGCGGGCGCGTGCCGGACAGCGCGCGCAGCGGCGCCCACAGGTCGGTGGTCACCTGGCCCGACCAGGCCAGGTCCCACAGGGCGCTCTGCAGCTGGTCCGGGGTGATCTCCGGGCTGGCCGTGCCGGCCTGCTCCCACTGGCTGCGCACCGCCGCGGCCAATTGGCGGGCGAAGTACGCACCACCGTCGGCCAGCACCTGCAGGATGCCGGTCTGCAACGGGGAGAGCTCCGCGTTGGCCGGGAGTGCCGGCAGGGTCTCGGCGGCCAGTTCCTGCAGGTGCAGCGCGACCAGGCCGTCGTCCTCGCCGATGCGGCCATGGCCTGACCACAGCACCGTGCCGGTCGCGAGCAGTTCGTCCAGCAGTCCGGGCGCGTAGTCCACCACCCGCGCGGGCAATATCTGCTGCTCCCATACCGAGGCGGGCAGCGGCACGCCGGCCAGCAGTTCCACGACCCGTGCCACGCCGTCGATGCCCTCCAGCGCACTGCGGGCCGGGGTCTGCATGCCACGGGCGGCCTGGGCGGCATCGGCGATCAGGCCATGCCGTTCCAGCACCAGCAACGCGTAAGCCTCGCGGGGCACCGGCCGGGTGGCCTCGCGCGCGGCCTGCAGCGAGCGCACCCGCAACCGCCGGAACACGTCCTCGCTTACCCATTCGTGACGGGCCAATGGCACCGGCGCCGGCATCGCGCCGGCACCCTCCGACTGCCGCCGGACCACGCCGAACGTGCCCTTCAGCAGCTTGCCCTGCATTTCCAGCCGGGTCAGCGCGGCATCGGCCACGGCCACGCCCAGCCCGAACGCCGCTGCTGCGTCGGCGGTGGTGAACGGCGGATGGCTGCGGGCATAGCGCGCCAGCAACTCGCCCAACGGATCGGCAGCCGGCTGCAGGAATGCGTCGGGCAGGTCCGCCGCCACGGCGACACCGAGTGCGTCGCGCAGGCGTGCGGCATCTTCGATGGCGGCCCAGTGTTCGGCACCGGCGATCGGAATCCGGATCGCGCGGCGCTCCTGCTCCAATGCCTGGAGCAGCGGCAGCGGCTCGGCGTCGATGAGGCGCGCGGCCAGCGCAGCCGCCGTGAGCGGGCCCAGCTCGCGCAGCAGATCGGCAACGCCCTCCTTGCCCTTGGCGCGGCGATCCGGCGCGCGCCGCTGCAGCGCCTCGCCCATCGCGTCGACCACGGTGGGATCAAGCAGTTCGCCCAGATCGACCTGGCCGAGCAGATCCCCCAGCAGGCCGCTGTCGAGCGAGAGCACCGACGCGCGGCGCTCGGCCAGCGGCACGTCGGTGCCGTACATGAACTCGGCGACATAGCCGAACAGCAGGTTCGCCGCGAACGGTGATGGCACCTCGGTGGTGACCTCGGCCATCGCCACGCGCCCATCGGCCAGCCGCTGCATCAACCCATCCAGTGCGTCCAGATCGTAGACGTCCTGCAGGCATTCGCGCGCGGTTTCGATCAGGATCGGAAATTCGGGGTAGCCCTGCGCGATCCCGAGCAGCTCGCCCGCGCGCAGGCGCTGCTGCCACAGTGGGGAGCGGCGGCCCGGCGTGCGCCGCGGCAACAACAGCGCGCGCGCCGCGCATTCGCGGAAGCGGGCGGCGAACAAGGCCGAGCCGCCCACCGCGCGGCTCACCTCGCTGCGCAGCCGCTCCGGCTCGAACAGGAACAGCTCCGCCCCGGGCAGGCGGCCGGCAGCGTCGGGCAGCCGCGCGATGATGCCGTCATCACTGGCCACCACCGCCGGATCGATGCCCCAGCGCTCGCGGATGCGCGCGGCCATCGCCAGCGCCCACGGGTCATGCACGCGCCGGCCATACGGCGAATGCAGCATCAACCGCCAGTCGCCGGATTCGTCGCGGCAACGTTCCACCACCAGGGTGCGATCGGTGGGTAGCAGGCCGGTGGCCTCACGCTGTTCGCCCAGCAGGCCGACGATGTTGGCGACCGCGTTGTCGGCCAACCCATCGGCCTGCAGCCGCGCCCGCAGCGCGGGGGCAACGTCGCCCTCGCCGACCGCGCCTTCCAGCGCCCCGATGAAGGCACCGACCGCTTCGCCCAGCTCGGCCGGGCGCCCCACGCCGTCGCCCCGCCAGAACGGCAGCCGCGCCGAGCGGCCCGGTGCCGGGGTCACCACCACCTGGTCATGGGTGATCTGTTCGATGCGCCACGACGTCGCGCCGAGCGTGATCACGTCGTTGACGCGCGACTCATGGACCATTTCCTCGTCCAGCTCGCCGACCCGACGCGAGCCCGCGCGTTCCTCGCCCTCCGGCAGCATCACGCTGAACATGCCGCGGTCGGGAATGGTGCCGCCGCTGGTCACGGCGAGCTGCTTCGATCCGGGCCGCGCGCTCAGCTCACCGGTGTCACGGTTCCAGACCAGCCGTGGGCGGAACCCGGCGAAATCATCGGACGGGTAGCGCCCGGCCAGCATGTCCAGCGTGGCATCGAAAGCGCTGCGCGGCAGCGTCCGGTACGGCGCCGCGCGACGCACACAGGCAAACCACGCCTCCACCTGCAGCGTATCCATCGCCGCGGCGGCCACGGTCTGCTGGGCCAGCACGTCCAGCGGATTGCGCGGAGGGTCGATCGCCTCGATATCGCCGGCGAGCATGCGCTCCACCGCGACCGTCGCATCGATCAGATCGCGGCGGGTGCGTGGGTAGACCAGGCCGGTGGAGATGCCGCCCACCTGGTGGCTGGCGCGCCCGACCCGCTGCAGTGCGCTGGCCACCGAAGGCGGCGCGGCGACCTGGATGACCAGATCGACCAGACCCATGTCGATCCCCAGCTCCAGGCTGGAGGTGGCGACCACGCAGCGCAGCTCACCGGATTTGAGCGCCTGTTCGATCTCGCGGCGCTGCTCTTTGGACACCGAGCCATGGTGTGAACGTGCGATCAGCGGCTCTGCCCCGGCCGAGCGCGCGGCGGTGCCGCCAGTGAAGGAACCATGGTGCTCTGCCGCCGGAGCCTGCGTTGGCCGCTGCGCGAGGCGCTCGGCGTACAGCTCGTTGAGCCGCGCCGTCAGCTTCTCGGCCACCCCGCGCGCGTTGGCGAACACGATGGTGGAGCGCCGGGCCAGCACCTGATCGAGAATGCTGGCCTCCACGTGCGGCCAGATCGACCCCAGACGCCCGGACGACGGCGAAGCCTCCGAAGCGCCGGGATGGGGCGGCAGGTCGGCCATGTCCTCCACCGGCACGACGATGCGCACATCCAATGCCCGTTGCGACGGCGGATGGACCACCCTGACCGGACGGTCGCCCCCGAGGAACCGCGCAACCTCCTCGACCGGCCGCACCGTGGCAGAGAGCCCGATGCGCTGCGCCGGCACCGCCAGCAGCGCCTCCAGCCGTTCCAGGCTCAGCGCCAGATGGGTACCGCGCTTGCTGCCGGCCACCGCATGGATCTCATCGATGATCACGGTATGCACCTCGCGCAGTGTTTCGCGCGCCTGCGAGGTCAGCATCAGGAACAGCGACTCAGGCGTGGTGATCAGGATGTCGGGCGGGCGCCGGACCAGCCGCGCCCGCTCGGCGGCCGTGGTGTCGCCGCTGCGGATCGCCACGGACAGGTTGACCGCCGGATCGCCGCGCCGCTCACGTTCGGCGCTGACCCCCTGCAAGGGAATCTGCAGGTTGCGCTGCACGTCGGCACCGAGCGCCTTGATCGGCGAGAGGTACAGCACGCGGGTGCCGCGCTTTTTCGGCGGCGCTGGATGGGAGGGCGGAACGCTGGATGGCTCGCCGCTGCGGAACAACTGGTCGATCGCGTGCAGGAACGCCGCCAGCGTCTTGCCCGAACCGGTCGGCGCGATCACCAGCGTGTGCTCGCCGGCGCCGATCGCAGCCCAGGCATGCGCCTGCGCCGGCGTGGGCGCGGTGAACGCCGCGGTGAACCAGGCGCGCGTGGCCGGGGTGAAGGTGGCCAGCGAGCCGGGGAGATCGTTCGAGGTGCGCATGGATCCGGAGGTCGTGGGACGCTCGCCTGGCGTCGGCCGCGAACGAATGCAGGCACCCTAGGGTATGCCACGTCGGGCGAGCGTCAACCGCCCCGCCATCGCGGCGTCGGTACCCGGACCGGTCGCCCCTGGGTCACCGCCACTTGTCCCTTCCCCCCCGGAATCCAGCCCCAGGCCAATGCGGGCGGGCCTTCCCGGGATCACACTCGTCGGCATCACGCACGGCGCACACCGAAGGAACGACTTCCATGAAACGACGCGATTGCCTCAAGGCCGGGCTGACCCTGCCCCTGCTGCCCACGCTGCTCAAGGCCGGCCCCGCCTTCGCGGCGACCGGTGCGAGGGTGCGGCCGGGGAGCGCGGCCTGGCCGGCGGCGACCGAATGGGACCGGCTGTCGCGTGCGGTGGGCGGCCGGCTGTCGGTCCCGCAGTCGCCGTTCCTGGCCGACCCTGCCACCCGCGCGGCCGCCCTGGAGCAGTTGCAGAACCCCTTCTTCCTCGGTGACCAGCCCGCCCTGACCCAGACCAGTGGCTACTTCGGGGCGTGGCGCTCCGTACCGAGTGCCAAGGTGGTCTCGGCCGCCAACAGCGCCGACGTTGCCGCCGCGGTGAACTTCGCCCGTACCCACCGGCTGCGGCTGGTGGTCAAAGGCGGTGGGCACAGCTACCACGGCACGTCCTGCGCACCGGATTCGCTGCTGGTCTGGACCCGCGCGATGAACCAGGTCGAGCCGCATGACGCCTTTGTGGCCCACAACGCCCGCCCGGGCACGGCGCCGCAGCCGGCGGTCAGCGTGGGCGCCGGGGCCATGTGGATCGATGCCTACGATGCGGTCACCACCCACGGTGGCCGCTATGTCCAGGGCGGCGGCTGCACCTCGGTGGGGGTGACCGGCCTGGTCACCGGCGGCGGCTTCGGCAGCTTCTCCAAGGCGCATGGCACGGCGGCGGCCAGCCTGCTCGAGGCCGAGATCGTCACCGCCGACGGCCAGATCCGCATCGTCAACGCCGACAACGACCCGGAACTGTTCTGGGCCCTCAAGGGCGGCTGTGCGGCGAGCTTCGGGATCGTGACCCGGATGACGCTGCGCACCCATGCCCTGCCCGACACGTTCGGCGGCGTCTCCTGCCAGATCCAGGCCAGCGACGACGCCAGCTGGCAGGCCCTGGCGGCGGAGATGCTGCGCTTCTACCGCGACACGCTGTGCAACGCGCACTGGGGCGAGCAGATCACCTTCACCGACACGCGCCGGCTCTCGGTCTCGATGGTGTTCCAGGGGCTGTCGCGCGACGCGGCCGAAGCCACCTGGTCGCCGTTCCTGGCATGGGTGCGTGCAAGGCCGGCCTACACGATCACCGACCCCCTGCAGGCCCTGGCGATGCCGGCCCGCGATTTCTGGGATGCCGATTTCTTCCGCCAGCATGCCCCCGGGTTCATCGCCGAGGACACCCGCGCGGGTGCCTCGCCGCGGCACATGCTGTGGAAGGGCGATCAGGGTCAGGTCGGCTGGTTCCTGCACGGCTACGCCTCGGCCTGGCTGCCGTCAGGCTTGCTGGATGATGCGCGGCGTGAGCAGGCGGCGGCCGCGATCTGCGCTGCGGCCGAGCACATGGATGTCGGCCTGCACTGCAACAAGGGCCTGTTCGGCGCCCCGGCCGCTGCGCTGGCGGCCAGCCGTGACACCGCCACCCACCCTGCGGTGCTGGATGCCTTCGCGCTGGCCATCATCGGCAACGCCGGCGGACCGGTCTTCCCGGGCCTGGGCCTGAAGGTGGACGAGCCCCGTGCACGCCGGGGGGCCTTGAACGTGGCGCGGGCCTACCAGGCGCTGAGCGCGGTGGCCCCGTCCGCACCGGCCTACGTCTCCGAGAGCGACTACTTCCAGAAAGACTGGCAGCAGGCGTTCTGGGGACCGAACTATCCTCGCCTGCAGGCGGCCAAGCGCCGTTACGATCCGCAGGGGCTGTTCGTCATCCACCACGGGGTGGGCAGCGAGGACTGGAGCGCGGACGGCTTCGAGCGCATCCGCGGCTAGGCCAGCACGTGACGCAACGCCTGCTGCGCGCGCCGGTTCTCCGCCGGCGTGCCGATGGTGATCCGCACCCAGGTGTCATACGGAGCGAACACCCGCGCGATGCGCACGCCCTGCTGCAGCAACCCGGCTGCGACGGCTGCATGCGGGCGCCCGGTGTCGACGAACACGAAATTGCCGGCGGCCTCGGTAGAACGCAGGCCCAGCCCGGTCAGCACCTGCTGCCAGCGCTGCCGCTCCAGCGCAACGCTGCGCCGGACCTGGGCCACGTGGGCGGTATCGGCCAGCGCCGCCGCTGCCGCGGCGAGAGAGAGCTGGTTCTGCGCGTGCGCTCCCCCTACCCCGCGCTGGCGCAGCGCGCCGGCCAGCCCGGTCTGGGCCAGCGCATAGCCGACCTGCAGACCCGCCAGCGCGTGGATCTTGCCCAGCGTGCGGAACACCACCACGTTCTGGCCCTGCCGCAGCAGGCGCACCGCGCTCAACGCGGCCGCATCCTCTCGATAGTCCAGGTAGGCCTCATCGACGATCACCAGCGTGCGCGCCTGCGCGGCGCTCACGAAACGATCGAAGTCCGCGCCCGGGCTGAGCGTGCCCGAGGGATTGTGCGGATTGACCACGAACAGCGCGCGGGTGTCCGGCGCGATCGCCGCCAGCAATGCGGGCAGGTCATTCTCCAGCCGCGCGTTCAACGGCACTTCCACCGCCCGCCCGCCAAAGGGCCTGGCCGCGTCCACCAGCGCGCCATAGCCGGGCACCGAGTAGATGAAGCCACCGGCACCTTCGCTCAGCGCCAGGTGCTGGCCAAGTGCTTCCAGCACTTCACCGACGATGACCTGCTCCGGCGCGACCCCTTCCAGCGTGGCGATCTGCACCTGCAGGGCCTGCAACTGGGCGGCGCTCACGTAGCGCGGCGCTTCCACCAGCGCACGCTGCACGGCCGGCCCCACCTTCGGCGAGGGACCGTAGCTGCTTTCGTTGAGGTCCAGCCGCAGCACATCGATAGCGGTGTCGGCGGCGACGGACGGTGCGGCCGCAGCGGCCGATCCGGCCACCGGCGCCAGCGCGGCTACCGCCGCCGTGGTCAGGCCGGCACGCAGCCAGTGCCGGCGCTGCGGGTCGGCAGGTAGCGTGCCTGTCATCGTGGGACGGGTCATTGGAAACGGGCCTCCAGGCGGGCGTAGTAATACGTGCCACTCCAGCCGAACGGCGACAGTTCGCTGTACGGGAACACGCCAAAGGTATCCGCACCGGAGACCTGCGGGGTGGTGGCGATGTTGCGGGTGGGATAGGTATTGAACAGATTGTTCGCGCCCACCACCAAGGTGACGGTGTCGGTGGCGCGGAAGGCGATGTCCAGATCAGTGACCCAGCGCGCCTCCAGCGTCTGGATCACGTCGAGATTGCCGGCCGTGCCGGCTTCGGTCGGCAGCGTGCGGAAGCGGGTCGAGCCCTGCGCGAAGGCAGCGACGTTGGCCGCGCTCTGGTTGGTCGCCGCCACCCCTTCGATCTCACCGTAGCGGTGCGTGCCCAGGTGCAGGCCCCAGCGGCCGACGTCCCAGCCCAGCGCGAGCGTCAGGTTGTCGCGCGGCTGGCCCTTCTCCACGCGGGTGCGCTCGGTGACATCGAACAACGGCGTGCGCACGCCGAGCGCGGTGAGCTGCGCCGGGGTCGAGGCGACGTGGGTCAGCTCGGTCTTGTTGCGGTTGTAGGCGACGGTCGCGGTCAGCCGGCCATGATCGGCAAGGTCCCACAGGTAGCGCGCCGACGCATCCACGCCGGTGGTGCGGGTATCTGCGGCATTGCTGAAGTAGCGCACACTGGTCACCCCCGGTGAACCCAGCGCCGCGAGGTAGTCGCGGATCGCGGTGGAGCCGGCTGCATCGACGAAGTTGCTGGAAAGGAAGATGCGGTCATCGATATCGATCCGGTACACATCCAGTGATGCGCTGAGCCCGCCGATGCCCCAGGTGAGGCCGGCGGTGAGATTGGTGGCCTGTTCCGGCTCCAGCGACCGCGCGCCCAGCGCGCGGGCCTCCACGGTATCCACCGGCGCGGTGCGCACCAGCACGTACTCCGGCACCCCGGTGACGGCATTGTTGAGCGTGCGGCTGCTGGTGGAACTGAAGTACTGCTGGGCCAGTGCGGGCGCATGGAAGCCGCTGCTGACCGAGGCGCGCAGCGCGACCCCGCCATCGAGCTGGTAGCGCAGTGCGAGCTTGCCGTTGGTGGTGCTGCCGAAATCGCTGTAGTCCTCCCAGCGCCCTGCCAGCGAGACCAGGAAGCGGTCGGTGACGTCGGTCTCGGCCTCGGCATAGGCCGAGATGTTGTGCCGATGGTGGTTGCCCGCATCGGCCGGCTGGATGCCGGCAAAGCCCTGCGAGCCGATGGTCGGCACGCTGCCGGCGGACGGGCCGTCGAGCACGCGTGCCGGCCCCCACACATACGAGTTCAGTTCGCCCGGCGAAATGCCGTAGGTATCGCGGCGGAACTCCGCACCCAGCGCGAGTCGCAGCGGCGCATGCCAGCCCAGCTCGATACTGTTGCTGGCATCCAGGTTGGTGGTCCACTGCGAGGCCTCCAGCGCGCCGTTGTAGAACGCGGTCGGGCTGTCGGCACCCAGCGTGGCGTTGAGCGTGTTGCGGGTGCGGTAGACCAGCTTGTTGCGTCCGTAGACGCTGCTCAGGTCCCAGTGCCAGTCACCGAACAGGCCCTTGATGCCCGCACCAAGCGACGCATTGGTGCTCTGGGTATCGACCCACGGCAGGAATCCGTCCGGGTAGATCGCACGCACGTTCTCGACCTGGCCGGCGCGGCGCAATGACGCATTGGAGCTGCCTTCGCTCACCCCATAGCCGCCGAAGGCGTAGGCCTCCAGGCCCTCGGCCCAGGCCAGCGGCTTGCGCAGATTGCCGAACACGGTCTTCTCGACGGTGTCGGCCGAATCGGCGAAGCGCCACAGCGCATCGCGATCGATGGTGGCCTCACGTGGATCGGCGACCGCACCGGCGGCCGCACCGCCGATCGGGGCCAGGCCGGTGCCGGAGCCGAAGGTGCTTGATGGTGCCACCGGCACCCCGTTGCGGCCGATGCCGAAGTACTGCTGGCGGGTATCGGGCAGTGCGCGGTTGGCAGCCTTGCGGTCACGATAGTCCCAGGTCAGGTGCAGGCCACCGCCCTCGGCAAAGGCCACGCCGGTATCGAGCGCGACGGCCGTCGTACCACCGCCGCCATCGCGGGTGGTACCGCGGCTGACGCGACCTTCAAACCCGGCATCCTCGCGCAGCACGATGTTGATCACCCCGGCGATCGCATCGGACCCGTACTGGGCGGACGCCCCATCGCGCAGCACCTCCACCCGCTCGATCGCGCTGACCGGGATGGCATTCAGATCGGTGGAGACCGCGCCCTTGCCCACCGTACCGCCGGTATTGACCCAGGCACTGGCATGCCGGCGCTTGCCGTTGACCAGCACCAGGGTCTGATCCGGCGACAGCCCGCGCAGCGTTGCCGAGCGGATATGGGTGTTGCCGTCCGGCGTGGTCGGGTGCGGGAAGTTGAACGAGGGCAGCAGCGACTGCAGGATCTGGCTGATGTCGGTGTAGCCGCTGCTGCGGATGTCCTCGGCGCCGAGCACGTCGATCGGGACCGGGGACTCCAGCACGGTGCGTGCCTGGGTGCGGCTGCCGAGCACGGTGAGCTGGTCGAGCTGGGTGACCACCGGGGCGTCGCCGGGTGATTGGGCGTGGACCGGCAGGGTGGAGAGCAGGCTGGCAAACACGGCGACGGACAGACGGCGACGTCGCAGCACGGTGGCGCGAGGATTCATGGCAACTTCCGCAGAGATCGGGCGAGGCCCGCAAAAGACGATGGAGCGCGGCGCAGGTGGCACGTCAACGGCGACATCGCCGTGGCAGATGGAAGGCAGGCAAGACAGGCTCCCCCGGGTGACCTGCGGCCCATGTTGCAAACTTGCTGCAGAGCGTCAATCCACCCCGCCGGGCGTACCCTCGCGCGCCTGGACGCCTCCGCCATCGCCTTCGCTCAAGTCACTGATTTCACTCGATGGCGGTGGCGGCGCAGCGACCAACGCCCTTACCGATGGGCATATCCACATAGCCGACGGTGTTTGCCGCCCGACGGCCAGCGACCGCCCGATACCGCCGCCTGCGCGGCAATGACGATCCGCAGATGCAGGCACACACGCGCAGGCGTAGCCTTCGCGCCGCCTGCCCCCAACGGAGATCGCCCCGTGTTTCCGATCACGCCCGCCCGCGTTGCCCCTGCCCTGCTTGCCCTCGCCATCGCTGGCGCGGTGGCCCTTCCCGTCCCGGAGGCGCGTGCACAGACGCCTGCGAACTCACGTGCCGTTGCCCCCGCCTCGTTCAACGCACTGCTGGATGCGCAGACGATGGCCGCGATCAACGCCGATCCCGAACTGCGCACCATGCTGGGCATCAGCGGCGACGCAGCGGGTGATCTGTCCGACCAGTTGACCGACGTCTCGCTGGCGCGGCGCGAGGTCAACCGCCGCGCGATGGCCGACAACCTCGCCCAGATCAAGGCCTGGCACGGTGCGCCGCTGGATCCGCAGCAGCGTCTCAGCGACGGGCTCGCGCGCTGGTTCTACCAGGCCCAGATCGATCTGATGGCGGTGCCCTGGGCCGCGGCATGGTTGCCGGTTGGCGGCAGCACCTACGCGGTGGATCAACTGTTCAGCCTGCCGGTCAACCTGCCGCAGTTCATGGACAACCAGCACGCGGTGACCGATGACACCAGTGCACGCCACTACATCGCGCGGCTGCGGGCCATGGGGCCCAAGCTGGACCAGGTCCGGGCCAACATGGACATGCAGGCCCGCCAGGGTGTGGTGCCGCCTGAGGTCGCGCTGGAGGGGGCGGCCAACCAGTTCCGTACGCTGCTCGCGCCTGCACCGGAAAACAGCCTGTGGGTGCAGTCACTGCAGCGCAAACTGGACAAGGTCCCCGCCATCGCCGCCCCGCGCCGGGCAGAGCTGATCGCCGAGGCGACCACCGCCGTGCGCGACGCCGTCAATCCGGGGTACCAGCGCCTGCTCGATGACGTGCAGGCCAAGCTGGCCACCCATCCCGGCAACAAGGGGGTGTGGGCCCTGCCCGAGGGCAAGGCGTATTACGACGCGGCACTGCGCTGGTACACCAGCACCGATCTGGATGCCGATGCGATCCACCAGATCGGCCTGAGCGAAGTCGCGCGCCTGGACACGGCCATGGATGCACGCCTGAAGCAGCTGGGTCTGCGCGACGGCACGGTTGCCGCGCGGATCGAGACGCTGCGCAAGGATCCGCGCTACCTGTATCCGGACAGCGATGCCGGCCGCCAGGCGCTGATCGGCGACATCCAGCAGCGGCTGAGCGACCTGGGCCCGATCCTGCCCACCTACTTCGGCCACGTGCCGGCGCAGAAAGTGGTGGTGCAGCCAGTGCCCACACACATGCAGGCCACCTCGCCGGGCGGTTACTACTACCCCCCGGCGATGGACGGCTCGCGGCCGGGCACGTTCTTCATCAACCTCGGCGATATTACCTCCAATACGCGCTGGAGCATTCCCACCCTCACCTATCACGAGGGCTCGCCCGGCCATCACTTCCAGATCTCGATCGGCCAGACCCTCACCGACCTGCCGATGCTGCGCCGCAGCCTCAACCCGAGTGCGTTCAGCGAGGGCTGGGCGCTGTATGCCGAACAGTTGATGGCCGAGGCCGGCGTGTATCGGGACGACCCGGCCGGTGACCTCGGTCGGCTGCAGGCCGAAATGTTCCGCTCGGTACGGCTGGTGGTGGATACCGGCCTGCACCGCAAGCAGTGGACCCCCGAACAGGCGATGGCCTACATGCAGGCCAAGACCGGGATGACGCCGGGCGATGTCCGCATCGAGGTCTATCGCTACCTGGTGCAGCCCGGCCAGGCCTCGTCCTACAAGATGGGCCAGCTGCGCCTGCTGGAACTGCGCGAGCACGCCCGCAGGCAACTGGGCGACCGCTTCGACATCCGCGCCTTCCACGACCTGATCCTGGGCAATGGGGCGATGCCGATGACGGTGGTCAGCCAGGCGGTCGAGGACTGGATCGCCGCCGGCGGGCCACCCTCCGCCCGCGCCCCCTGAGCGCACCGCGCAGGCGCCGGTGTGCGGCCGGCGACTGCGTATAAATACCTAGCGGCTTACCGTGTAACTCCGGTTGTCCGCGGCGTGGGCGGTGCGCAGAGTGTCAACAGGGTCGGCCGGTCGCGCGGCCCATCGACGACACTCTGGAGACCGTCATGCCGCGCACCCCGTCGCGCCTGCTGTTGGCCCTGGTCCTGGCCGGACCGCTGCTGTTGTCACCGCCGCCGCTTGCCGCGCAGACCGCGCCGGCGACGATCGATGCCGAGGCGATCCAGGCCCTTGCCCGCATGGGCACCGCCCTGCGCGCCCTGCCGCACTTCTCACTCAGCGCCACGACCAGCACCGAGTATGTGCTCGATGATGGCCAGAAGATCGCGTTGCCTGGCACCGTCACGTATCGCGTGCTTGGACCGGACCACTTCTTCGCGGAAATCCAGAGCGACCAGCAGCACCGTCAGCTCTTCTACGACGGCAAGGCCCTGACGATCTACTCCCCGCGCCTGAAGTACTACGCCACGCTGGATGGATTGAACAAGAGCAGCCAGGCGCTGCTGGCCGAATCGGCCACCACCTATGGCATCGAACTGCCGCTGGCCGACCTGTTCCTGTGGGGCACACCGGCGTTCCCGACCGATCAGTTCCAGTCGGCACTGCTGGTCGGCAGTGCCCGCATCGGCGGCGAGGCCACGCACCATTACGCCTTCCGGCAGCCCGGCGTGGATTGGCAGGTCTGGATCTCCGATGCCACCCATCTGCCGCGGCAACTGGCCATCACCAGCCACAGCGATCCGGCGCTGCCCACCTACCAGGCCACGTTGAACTGGGACACGCGGCGCGCGGTGACCGCGAAGGAACTGGCCTTCGACCCCAAGGGGGCCACCAAGATCGTGTTCGTTCCGGTCGCGCTGGCCGCGCAGACCACGCCTGACGGGGAGAACTGAGCATGGACCGTTCCACCACGCTTCGCGCCGCACTGGCGCCCGCCTTGATCACCCTGCTGCTGGGCAGCGCGTTGCTGCCGGCCGATGCCCAGGCACGGCCGGGCCTGCGCGGCTTTGCCCATCCCTCGATCGCCCATGCCGGCGGTTTCGGTGGCGGAGGCTTCGCGCACGGCGGTGGCGGCTTCGCGCCGCATCCGCCGGGGCCAGGCCCTTCGCCACATCCCGGTCCTGGGCCCCGCCCCGAGCCGGGTCCGCATCCTGGTCCGGGTCCCGGTCCCCACCCTGCTCCGGGGCCGGGACCCGGGCCGGGACCTCATCCGCCAGGTCCGGGTCCGGGTCCGCATCCGCCTGGGCCTGGTCCAGGTCCTGGCCCGCACCCGCCGGGTCCCGGGCCGTACCCGCCGCCGCCTCCGCCGCCGTACTGGGACCACCCGTTCTGGGATGCCGCGGCATTCACCGCCGGCGTCGCGGTCACCTCGGCGGTGATCGGTTCGGTGGTGTACTCGCTGCCGGTGGACTGCAGCACCGTCATCGTCAACGGCCTGGGCTACCAGCGCTGTGACAATGCCTGGTACCAACCGCGCTACTCCGGCACCACCGTGCAGTACGTGGTCGTGGATGCACCGCAATGATCTGCCGCCGCCCAGCGCTGTCCCGGCTGGCGCTGCTCGCCGGCATCGCCTGCGCGGCGCCACTGGCCGCGCAGGACGCGCCGGCCGGCCCGGCGTCCTCCGATGACATCGCCCGCAAGCTCGCCGACCCCGGGGCGGCCCTGATCTCGGTGCCGTTCCAGTACAACTACCAGGGCTCGGTCGGGCCCGGGGGCGACGTCCACAATCAGCAGTTGAAGATCCAGCCGGTGATTCCCTTCGTCGGTGAGAACGGCAAGTTCATCCTGCGCCCGATCCTGCCGTTGAGCTGGAATCAGTTCCCGGAAGACAAGCACGGGACCGGCGATCTGTTCGTGCAGGGGTACTACATCCCCAAGACCGCCTCGGAGGCACATGGCACCGAGGTCGGCTTCGGCTTCGCCGCGCTGCTCGATACCGCCTCGCACGACAGCCTGGGCACGGGCAAATACTCGCTCGGCCCCGCCTTCATCGTGGTGCACAAAACGCAGAAGTGGACCGTCGGTGCACTGGCCAACCATGTCTGGTCGGTGGGCGGTGACAGCGACCGCGAGGATGTCAGCAGCACCAGCGTGCAGCCCTTCCTCACCCGCAACCTGCCCCAGGGCTGGTCGCTGAGCTTCACCTCCGAGACCAACTACAACTGGAAGGCCGACAGCGGCGACGCATGGACGGTGCCGCTGGGAGCGACCGTGTCCAAGGTGCTGCGGCTGGGCCACACGCCGGTGAGCATCGGAGTGGGCGGCTTCTACAACGTTGACCGCCCACAGTACGCCAGCCGCTGGACCGCGCGGATGATGGTGACCCTGGTCTTCCCCGAATGATGCCGACGCGCGCCACCTGGTGCGCGCACTGAAGAGGACATGAGCATGCGACTGCTGCGCACCGCCACCGCCCTGGCGATCGCCGGGGCGATCCTCGCCCTGGTCGCCGCCTGCAGGCCGGCGCCATCGAGCCAGGCCACGACCGCACCGAGTGAGCCGCCCGCGGACGCCGCCGCCGATACGCGCGCGATCGCCCGCGATGCGTATGTGTACGGCGTCCCGATGCTGGGCGAGTACCAGACGATGCACACCTTCAGCATCGACACCGCCAACCCGCAGTACAAGGGGCCGTTCAACACCATCCTCAACATCGCCCGCGTGTTTACCCCGGCCGACACCGCCTTCGTGACGCCCAACTCGGACACGCCCTACTCGTTCGCCGGGCTGGACCTGCGCGCCGAGCCGGTGGTGATCACCGTGCCGAAAATGGAAGCGGAGCGCTACTTCGTGTTCCAGCTGATGGACCTGTACACCTACAACTTCGCCTACATCGGCAGCCGCACGACCGGCAATGAGGGCGGGCACTATCTGATCGCCGGCCCGGACTGGCAGGGCGCCGTTCCCGATGGGATCACCCAGGTGATCCGTTCGGAAACCCAGCTGGTCAGCCTGGTCGGGCGCACGCAGCTGTTCAACCCCGCCGACCTGGACAACGTCAAACGCATCCAGGCCGGGTACAAGGTGCAACCGTTGTCGGCGTACCTGGGCACACCTGCGCCACCGGCGCCGGCCGCGGTGGACTGGCCCACGCCGCTGTCCGGCAGCGAGGCACGCACCTCGCCGGCCTTCTTCGGCCAGCTGGCGTTCCTGCTGCAGTTCGCCCCGCCGCATCCCAGTGAAGTGGACCTGCGCGCGCGCTTTGCCCGGGTCGGCATCGTGCCGGGGCAGCCCCTGGACGTGGCGGCGCTGCCGCCGCCGACGCTGCAGGCGTTGAAGGACGGGATGGCCGATGGGCAGCATGACATCGACGCGCGCCGCAGCGCGCTGGGCGGGAAGATGGACACGCTGTTCGGCACCCGCGAATTCCTCAAGAACGATTATGTCGCGCGCGCCACCGGCACCCAGATGGGCATCGGCGCCAACTCGCGCGACGAAGCGCTGTATCCCATCTACGAAAAGGATGCCGACGGCGCCCCGCTTGACGGCAGCCAGCACCGCTACGTGCTGCGCTTCGGCAAGGACGGCCTGCCGCCGGTGAACGCGTTCTGGTCGCTGACCATGTATGACCTGCCTGGCCAGCTGCTGGTGGCCAACCCGATCGACCGCTATCTGATCAATGCCGCGATGCTGCCCCAGCTCAAGAAAGACGCTGATGGTGGCGTCACGCTGTACCTGCAGCACGACTCGCCGGGGCCGGACAAACAGAGCAACTGGCTTCCGGCGCCCAACGGCCCGTTCATGGCCGCGATGCGCTACTACTGGCCCAAGCCTGCGCTGCTGCAGGGCCAGTGGACCTCGCCGCAGATCGAGCGGGTGCAGTGACCGCTGTTCCTTCCGGAGGTGCCGTGATGAAACTCTGCCTACCCGTGTTGGCGCTGGCCCTGGCCAGCGTTCTTGTTGTCGGCTGCAGTTCCAGCGCACCCGCGCGCAGTGATGCGCCGCCATCAACGGAAAAACGCGAGGCGCAGAACCAGGCGCGCACCGCCACCGCCGCCGTGTTGTCGCGGCTGTACGCGGCCCAGCCCGGCGCCCGCCAGGCGGTGGAACAGGCCGCCGGGTATGCGGTGTTCCGCAGCTTCGGGGTCAAGGTGCTGATCGCCGGCGGCGGTGGTGGGCATGGCGTGGCCATCGACAACCGCAGTGGACAGGAAACCTTCATGCGCATGGTCGAGATCCAGGCAGGCCTGGGATTCGGCGCCAAGACCTTCGATCTGGTCTGGGTGTTCAGGACACCCGAGGCATACCAGGACTTCATCACCCGCGGCATCGAGATCGGCGGCCAGGCCACGTTGGCCGCAAAGGTCGACAAGGCCGGCGGCGGCCTCACCGGCGCCGTGCAGGTCTCCGACAACGTGTGGGTCTACCAGATGACCGAGAGCGGCCTGGCCGCGGAACTCACGGTCAAGGGCACCCGCTACTACCCCGATAAAGCCCTGAACTGAGCCAACAGGCCAAGGAGCTTCCATGCACGGCCATCCGCTGGTCTGGATCGTCAGTCTGTTCGTGCTGCCGCTGGTGGCCGCGCTGGTGCTGAGCCTGTTCGTCCGCCACCGCGGCCTCAGTGCCAATGCGGTGCTGGCCTGGTTCGTGATCGTGTGCTGGTGCGGCGCGCTCGGGGTGATCCTCTCGCAGGTGTGGTGAGCAGTGACGGCCGCTGGCCGGCATCACAGTGACTGCCCGAGCTCGATGAACACCACGTTCTCGCCGCCCTCGCGGAAGCCCATGCCGAAGATCAACGGGCCGATCCACGAGTCGAAGCCGAGGAACACGCTGCCGTTCCATATCCCGTCGCTCAAGGACATGTCGCTGCGGCGCTGCCAGGCGTTGCCGTACTCCACCGTGCCACCCACCTGCGCCGAGCGGCCGAGCAGCTTGCCCAGCTCGTAGGTGTAGCCGGCAAAGCCGAGGGCGTAGTCCTGCCCGGTCAGCTGGTTGTGCTGGAAGCCGGCCAGCCGCCAGCGCCCGCCGAGCCGGTACAGGTTCTGCACCGGCGCCGTGCCGGAGGATGTCACGTGATAGCGCAGCCCCAGCTGCAGCGCGTGCCGGCCGAACGACCGGGCCGCCACCGCATCCAGGTCCAGCTGGCCAAAACGCGCATCGGCACCCAGGCTGGGGCTGGACTGGTACGTGCCGGCATTGACCAGGTAACCATCGCGCGGGAAGTAGACACTGTCGATGTCGTCCAGCGTCGCCTGCGCGATCCAGGCGCCCTCCTCGAAGTTCACGCGCGGAATGGCTGGATCACCGACCTCCACCTCGGCGTTGCCGGTATAGCGCTCCACCCCGACCGACAGCGCAAGCACATTGGACACATTGCGCACCAGCGCCAGCGTGCCGCCGGTACGGCGCACCCGGTAGCGCGCGATCTTGTCACCTTCTTCGTCATACAGATTGAAGCTGCGGGTCTGGAAGCCGCCGCCGGCCTGGAAGGCGTAGCGGTTGTGCAGATCGAAAGGACGGTAGTACTGCCCGGTCAGCCCCGGCTCGCTGCCGATCTGCAGGGCGATGCGCGCCTCGGCGCCATAGGGCGACAGCGGCGAGAACAGCAGTCCCGCGCGCAGGTTGCTTTCGTGGTTGCCCTCCAGATCGTTGCTCAGGCTCAACCCGGCCTCCAGGTAGATGGGGCCGTTCGGTTTGGGATAGGCCGATACGAACACACCCGTGCGGCCATCGCGCTCGCGCACGTCGTAGTTGATGCTGGCCAGGGTACCCATGCCGTAGGCGCGCAGGACACCGGCCTGCATGCCCTTGATGTCCAGCGGCTCGCCGATCTGGACCGGCAGGTAGCTCAGCAGCAGTGCATCGGCGTAGCCGGTGTGGTTCTCCACCTCGACGAACTCGATCCGGTCCGTGCCGACGGGACGTTCGCGCTGCACACGTTGCGCGGCCAGCTGCCCATATACCTGCGGGCTCTGCGCGAAGGCGCGCAGCGCCGGGGCGGCCTGTTCGGCAGCGAGCTGGCCGATCCGCAGCGCTTCGGGCGCCTTGTCGAAATCGCCGGTGGCAACCTTGCCGGTCAGGTCCGGCGAGATCAGCAGGTCCTGCGTGCCCAGGCTGTCCAGCTGGGTCTGGGCGCTGCGGGTGGTCAGGAAGCCGCTCAACTGGCTGATCACATCCACCAGGCTGGCATCGCGATCCAGCGGCTTGAGCGGCGTGCCCACGTCGACCGCGATCACCCGGTCGGCACCCATCGCGCGCACCACGTCGATCGGCACCTGGTTGGACAGTCCGCCATCGAGCAGCACGTGCCCGTCGATCACCACCGGCCGGAAGATGCCAGGCAGGGACATGCTGGCGCGCATCGCCATCGGCAGGTTGCCCTCGGACAACACCACCGGCTGCCCGGTGTTGATATCGGTGGCGACTGCGCGGAACGGGATGGGAAGATCGTCGAAGCGGCCGCTCACCCGGCTGCCGCCGGTGGCACGCTCGAACAGCGCGATCAGCTTCTCGCCCTCGGATACGCCGCCGGCCAGCGCCACCGCCTTGCCTTCGCCGCCCAGTCCGATGCCGATCGGGGCCAGCTGTGCGTAGTCGTCTGCCTTGCGCCGCAGGGACCGGTCGCGGCGCGGCAGGGTATCGGTGAACAGGCTCAACCACTCGGTGCTCAGCACCACCTGCTCGATCTGCTCGGGCGTGGAGCCGGAGGCATACAGCGCGCCGACCAGGGCGCCAGCGCTGGTGCCGGCGATGCAGTCCACCGGAATGTACAGCGCTTCGAGCTGTTTGAGGATGCGCACATGCGCAATGCCGCGCGCGCCACCGCCGCCCAGCGCCAACCCGATGCGCGGGCGGGTATCGCCGGGACCGCGTACGCCGCAGTGGCTGCCCTGGCCGGCCACCACGGCCGACGCGACCGGCTCGGCGGCCTGCAGTGGTGCAGGTGCACCGGCCGCACACGCCCCTGCAAGCAGCAGCGATGCTGCACGCGGAAATGTCTGGGGGTGGCCTATCAACGCCATGCGCTGCCGACCTGGATGTAGAACGTGTCGTCCTCCGGGCCCCACGCATAGTCCACGCCAACGTGCATCCCCAACTGGCGGGCGATCAGATAGCGCACGCCCGCGCCTTTGGAGACCTGGCTGGCGCCGTCGCTGAAACGGTTGTGCCGCCCCCAGGTGCGTCCCGCGCCGACGAACCCGATCAGCGCCCAGCGCTGGGTCATGTTCCAGCGCAGCTCGCTCTCCAGCACCGCCGCGCGCGTGTCCTGGTAACGGGCCGAGCCGATGCCGCGCAGGTCGATGTAGGGCAGCCGGTAAAACGGGATTTCACCGTTGGCCCAGCGCGCATCGGCGCGGCCGCCGAGCACGAAGTACCTGCCCATCGGCCAATAGCCGTAGGCGTGCCCGCGATAACTCTGGAAGGTGGCATCACTGCCGATGCCCGGCAGGTAGAAGTTGCCCTCGACCATGCCCAGCCAGCCCCTGGAGGGCGTGAACGGATTGTCGCGGGTGTCGTATTCCAGCGACAGGCCGAGGCCGGAGCTGCGCTTGGACAGCTCGTGCGGCTGGAACCGGTCACTGTCGGAGGCAACATCGAAGCCGATGTCCAGGTCCATGTAGACCCAGGCCAGGCCCAGGTACAGGTCGCGGTCGCCAAGGCGACGGAACCCCTGCTGGAACGACATCAGGCCATCCATGTTGTATTCGATCTTCTGCGCGGGCAGCAGCGTGCCCGGGGTGTAGAAGCCCAGGTTGAACGAGGTCTTGGCCACGCCGCCCCGGTAACGCCAGCGGTCATCGTCGAAATGCAGCGACGCGCCCACGCCGTAGGCTTCACTGCCGTTGGACGTGCGCATCGCCCCGCCGCCATAGATGTCCGGCGTCACCATCTTCGGTGCACCGCCTTCCCCTGGCGAGCCGGAAGCCGCAGGGCGATGGAAGAACGCCAGCGCCACACCGCCCCCGTTGCCGACCGCCGGGTCGGTCACGATGATCGGTACCGGCAGGAAGCCGCGGTGCTCGAGCAGCCAGCGCGACATGTCGAAATGGCCATCTTCGGCGTCACGGAACAACGAAGCCTTCGCGGTCGACGCCGGCGCGGGCACGGGGGTCTGGACCGGCGCCGCAACAGGCTGGGGCGCTGCCTGGGTGCCCTGCTGGGCAACGGCGCTCCAGGGCGCAAGGACGCCCAACAGCACTACCAGGCGTACGGCATGGCCGATCGACACGCGGCACCTCGAGGGATGGGAAGCAGGACGGCCGGTCAGTTCAAGTGCGTGGGCCCGTGCCGGTGGGAGGGGGACAGCCCGGCACGGGCCCGCGCGGTTGAACGCGTTTGCATCTTCGGCGCAGCACTCAGCGTGCGGCGGTCGCACCCGGCGGGAACGCAGCGAACAGTTTGTCCAGCCCTGCTTCCACCGCCGCATTGACCTTGTCCGGCGACGTCGGCACCGTGCCGCTGGCCGTACCGCGCCACACGGCCTGTTTGGTGCGGGCATCGAACATGTCCACCACCAGGGTGCCCACGTCATATGTATGCACCGTGGTCGTGGCGTTGCCCATGGCCATGCCGCCGCCCCAGCCACCGCCGCGCCAGCCCCACCCGCCCATGCCGGTGCCGCTGTAGAAGGTGTCCAGGGTCTGCTTCTGGCTGTTGGCGATGTGCGCGGCCAGCGCGATGTCGCCGTTGGGGGCTTCGCGCAGTCCCTTGGCCTGCAGGCGGGCGTTGATGCCGTCGATGATGCGTTGCTGCACCAGCGGCGAGCTTGCCTCGGGCTTCATCGCCCAGGTGTAGGTCTTGTAGGAGCTGAAGCTGGCCGACGGATCGAAGTCGGTCTTGACGGTCGGGGTGGAGGCGCAGGCGACCAGGGAGGTGGCCAGGACGGCGATGGCAAAAGCTTTCATGACGCGAGTCTCCAGGGGCAGGATGGAAAGACGCGCTGCGTGTGCAGCCGTCCTGTGGGCTGGCAGAACGACGAGGCGCGTTCAGCGCGGCGGGTTGATCACCACGTACTGCACGGTGGTGCCGGCATAGCGCGGCTCGTACCAGACATTGCCACACTGCTGGTAGGCCATGCCGTTGATCACGGTGGTCACGCAGCTGGGCGGCACCGAGTTGACGATCGAGCCGATCACCGCCGAGGTCACCGCCACACCGGCGGTCACCGCTGCGGCGGTCGCGAATGGATGGTCGTCCCAGTGGTTCCAGTGATCGTCGTGGTAATCCACGTTGACGTTGACCTTGCGATCGACATTCCGGTTGACGTTGCGATTGACGTTGCGGTTTGCATCGATGTTGCGATTGATGTTGCCGCCACCGCCGCGATTGATGTTGCCGCCCTGCGGGCGCTGCACGGGCCGGTTGATGCTGGTGTGGGCGCTGGCACGTGCACCACCATGGAAGCCGCCGCCGCGCTGGGCACTGGCTGGCGCGGATACCGTCAGCAGGAGTACCAGGAGCAGGCCGGCGGCCAGGGAGGTCACCACGAAGAAACGATTGATCACGGTCCGCATGTCAGTTCTCCTGCCCGGCAGCGTCGATCACCACCGCGACCGGGACCAGCTTGATCCGCGCCGCATCGGCCGGTGGCGTGAACTGGAATGCAGTGGCCGCGACCGGCGTGCGGGTATCCCAGCGAAGCTGGGCGCGATACTGCGGCAGCGCCGGATCATCCAGCGAGGTGATCACCAGCTTCCTGGGCAACGAAGTCGCCTTGCTGACCCACAGCTGCCAGTCCACCGCGTCCTGCTTGAACGCGTACTGCTCGATGGCCTCGCCATCGAGGGTGCCGCCGCCGATATGCAGCGCGCCGCGGATGGCGGTCTTCGGGGCTTTGTCGGTGCCCCAGAGGAACATGTCGGCCAGCGGCATGTCGATGCCGTAGCGGCTGGCGGCGTCTTCGACGAGCTCGCCGAGCGTGGCGCTCACGCCATCCACCTGGGCGTAGTACTTCAGGCGTGGGGAGTACAGCGACAGCGACTTGCCGTCGTAGAACAACTGGCGAAGCTGGCGATCGCTGCGCAGTTCCAGGAACAGCTGGTTCGGCGTCCTGACCTTGTAGGTGACCACGCCGTCCAGCTCGACCTTCTGGCCGTCATCCAGGACGATTTCCGTACTGGCCTGGGAGGTCAGCGAGAACTGCTTGAGGGCGCGCAGCGCCGCGCCCATGCGGTCCAGCGCGGCCAGCGCCTCTGGATCGCGCTCAAGGCGGTCGGCCGGCGCAGACGCCGGGGCGGCAGCCGCGGCGACGCGGGTGGCCGCGGCTGCCGCAGGCGCCAGCGCGGCCAGCAGCAGGCACGCCGACCATGCAACGGGGGGAATGGCAGAGGGCATGACCGTTACTCCACAGGACGGAAGACAGGCAGCCGCGCTTGCGCGGCCGGAATCAGAAGCCACCGCTGATCGAGAGGCTCCAGGGATCGCCCTCGAACCGGTTCTTGACGCTGAATTCGCCGACATAGCGGAAAGAAACATCCAGATGCTCGCCGCCGGACCACTTCCTGCCGTAGGTCAGCACCGGGCCGAGGCCGAACGAGCGCCCCTTGAATCCATCCAGGCGGTCTGCGGTGTCGCCCTTGTCGTCCTGCAGCTGCTGGATCCAGCCGCCGGCCGCGCCGAAGCCCCACCCGCTGGCGGTGCGCTTGACCAGCAGCACGTCCGCACGGGCGACCACGCCGTTCTTGTAGTCGGTGTCGTCGTTGCGGGTGTACCAGTCGGTGGCGCCCAGCACGCTGAATTCCAGCGTGCCCTTCTGGAACAGGTGCGTGTACCCCACGCTGGGCGAGAACGTCCAGATGTTCATGCCCGGGTTGGCCAGCCGGTTGGGGTCGTACTTGGCGGTGGGTGCATACACATACACGCCGAAGGACAGATGCTCCACCTCACTGATGTGGTACCCGGCGATCACCGGGGCGAAGTACACATCGAACAGGTTGGACGCGTGATCCTTGGCCTGGAAGCGGTTGCCGAGCGGCCCCGCGAGGTTGGCGGTGACGTCGGCGTCGATGTAGGGCACGGTCAGCATCGAGGCAAAGTTCCAGCGCCCGGCCTTGGTCGGCCAGACATACACGCCGGTGGCGGCAGTCAGACTGACGTCGGCTTCCAGGCCCAGAGAGATCTGGCCGGCGATCGGTGCCGGGCGGTTGCCGCTGATCTTGCCGTTGTACTGGATGTAGCTCAACGACCACTGCATGCCCGGCTCGGGCGGGATGACACCAGCGTAGGAGGTGATCTGCATGCCGGTGATCGAGCGACCCAGCGCGCCTTCAGTGGCTGCGGCGGGAGCGCTGCCCAGCGCCAGCAGTCCGCCCAGACACAGGGCCAGCGGGCCGCGCGGCCGGGACCGGGGCGTGGTGGGTGCAGGGGTGTTCATGGCATCGGCCTCCGGGGCGGAAGGGGAATCGCAGTGCGCGGGATCAGGACGGGTCCGGCGTGGGCCGCGGTGCGTGCTGCCGCTCGCGCACCTCCTCGATGTCGCGCTCCAGGAAATAGTTCAGGAAGGTCCGTATCACGGCGATCGCGGCCAGTTGACCGATCGCGTCCCAGTCGGTGTAGATCGAGGATTCGATGATGTCCGCCGCTAGCTGCATGGTCAGCCCGGCCACCAGCCAGCGGCCATACGCCAGCCACACCGCGCGCCGCTCCACGTTGGTGGGGTGACCGCGCAGCGCCAGCCGCAGCGCCTGCACGAACACCACCGCCGTGGCCAGCGCGATCAGCACCAGTGCCATTGCATCGATGATGACAACGACCGGCTCGGTGATGGCGATCAGCCATGCCTTCAGAGGCGTCATGCGGGATGCTCCGGTATCGCACCTGGCGGTGGCAGAGGCGGCTCATCCGCGCTCCACGCAACGAAAGCCAAGGTGGCAGGTGGAGGTGTCGATCGGCTGCGCCATCCGGGCCGCCGGCCGGTAGCGCCGGCAGTAGTTGGGCGCACACAGGTGCGAGCCGCCCTTCATGACCCGGCGCGGGATCGCACTGCGGTCGCGCGGGTCGTGGCTGCCTTCGCGCGCGCCGCCACGGGGGTTGTCGATCGCGCAGCACGGCTTGCTCTGCAGCTGGTCGTGCTGCTGGTACCAGTCGCCGGTCCATTCCCAGACATTGCCGATCATGTCGTACAGGCCGTAGCCGTTGGGCGGAAAGCTGCCCACTGGCGAGGTCCAGCGGTACCCGTCCTCGTCCAGGCTGTGCCACGGGAATTCACCCTGCCAGGTATTGGCCTGATGGCGGCCCCCCGGAACCAGGCTGTCGCCCCAGGCGAACTCACCGCCCTCCTGCCCGCCGCGCGCGGCGAACTCCCATTCGGCTTCGGTGGGCAGGTCCTTGTCCGCCCAGCGCGCATATGCCAGTGCATCGGCGACATTCACGTGCACCACCGGGTGATCGTCCAGGCCCTGCAGCGACGAGCCCGGGCCACGGGGATGCCGCCAGTCGGCGCCGGCCACGTAATGCCACCAGTTGTGCGTATTGGACAGATCGACCGGGTGCGCAGGCTGCACGAACACCACCGAGGACGGCACCAGCAGCGCCGGGTCCGCGCCGGGGTAATCGGCCGGGTCCGCCGGGCGCTCGGCAGCCGTCACGTAGCCCGTTTCGCGGATGAACCGTGCGAACTCCCGGTTGGTCACCGGGTAACGGTCGATCCGGAACGGTGCCACCCGCGCCTTGTGCGCCGGCCGTTCCTCGGGATAGTGATCGTTGGATCCCATCACGAAGACGCCGCCGGCGATATCGATCATGGTGTCGGCGACGACGCTCATCATTGATTGCCCGCGCAGGCTTCGCTGAGCTTGGCCAGCGCATCATCGATGGTGAAGGTGTTCGGCTTCTGGACCCGCGGGAAATCCTTGAAGGTAGCCGCGAACCTGTCGGCGATCGCATAGGCCCCGAACAGGATGTAGTCGTGGTGCAGGAACCAGTCGTAGTACGTATTCGAGGTGATGTCGGCGAACTCGTACGGGTCGGTCCTGAGGTTGTAGACCTTGGGCAGGCGCAACCGGATCAGCGGCTCGGACCAGACCTGCAGCGTGCCCTCGCAGCGCTGCTCCATGAACGAGACTTTCCAGTTGTCGTAGCGGATGGCCATCACATCACCGTCGTCGCTGAAATAGACGAACAGCTTGCGCGGGCTCTCCTTTTCCTTTCCGGTCAGGTAGCCGGTCAGGTTGACCCCGTCGATGTGGTTCTTGTACGTCCGCCCGATCGCCTTGTAGCCCTTCTTGAGTTTCTCGCTGACATCCGGGTCGCCGGCCATCGCCAGGAAGGTCGGCAGCCAGTCGTGATGCTGCACGATCCCGTTGGCAATGGTGCCCGCGGGAATGTGGCCAGGCCAGCGCACCACCATCGGAATGCGGAACGCGCCTTCCCAGTTGGTGTCCTTCTCGCTGCGGAACGGCGTGGTGCCGCCGTCCGGCCAGGAGTTCCGGTGCGGACCGTTGTCGGTGGAGTACATCACGAAGGTGTCCTCGGCGATGCCCAGCTCGTCGAGATAGTCCAGCAGTTCACCGACGTTGCGATCGTGGTCGATCATGGTGTCGTGGTACGGCGACTGCCAGCGCCCGGCCTGGCCGAGGCTTTCCTTCTTGGTGTGGGTGAACAGGTGCATGTGGGTGAAGTTCACCCAGACGAAGAACGGCGTGTCGGCGTCATGCTGGCGCTTGATGAAGTCCTTGGCGGTGGCCGCGAAATCCTCGTCGCAGGTCTCCATCCGCTCCGGCGTCAGCGGCCCGGTGTCTTCGATCTTCTGCTTGCCGATCCTGCCCCAGCGTTCCTGTTCGGTGGCATCGTCCTTGTCTGTCGCCCAGCTGCGGATGACCCCGCGCGGGCCCATGGTTTTCCGGAAGTTCGGGAAGTCCTCCTCCGGAAAGTAGTCGTACATGTCCGGCTCTTCCTCGGCATTGAGGTGGTACAGGTTGCCGTAGAACTCATCGAAGCCGTGGTTGGTCGGCAGCATGTGGTTCAGATCGCCGAGGTGGTTCTTGCCGAACTGGCCGGTGGCATAGCCCTGGTTCTTGAGCAGCGCGGCAATGGTCACCAGCTTCTCGTTCATGCCGGTCGGCGCGCCGGGGATGCCGACCTTGGACAGGCCGGTGCGGTACACGCTCTGGCCGGTGATGAACGACGAGCGGCCGGCAGTGCAGGACTGCTCGCCGTAGGAATCGGTGAACAGCGTGCCTTCGTTGGCGATGCGGTCGATATTGGGCGTCCGGTAGCCCATCAGGCCCTGGCTGTAGCAGCTCAGGTTGCTGATGCCGATGTCGTCGCCCCAGATCACCAGGATGTTCGGCCGCTTGCCGTTCTTGCCGGCCTTCGTGGTTGCGGACGTTTTGGGGGATGCTGCCGCTTTTGCTGTTGCCATGACACTCTCCAGGGGGATGCGTGTTGGGTTCCGGCGTCGTGCCGGCATGCGGGAACGGCCGTCAGGCGAATGGCGAGACGTTGAAGGTCATGCTGACGATCGCCAGCAGGCCGAGCAGCCACAGCAGCCCGGCGGTGATCAGGGTGAGGGAGATGGGATAGTGGCTTTCGCCATGGACCAGGCCTTCGCCGATCATGATCCGGCGCTCGGTGCGCAGGCCCTGCATGTAGCGCACGTGATAGACGATGCCCAGGGTCAGCAGCACCAGCCCGAGCCCCACCAGGGCGATGCCGAAGTTGCGCGGCGCATGCGGACGCAGCGCGGTGCCGGTCTCGAGCATGTGCCCGAAGAACTGATAGATGGTGAAGCCGAAGCCGATCAACGACAGCGCCGTGCGGATGATCGACATCAGCGTACGGTCCGCGCTCATGCGGGTCCGCTGGAACGACATCCCGGTCCGCCGCGAAGACAGCTCGATGGATGCCTCGTCGCTGCCGCCCAGCAGTTCCTTGGCGCGCGCGATGCTCAGGGCACGCTCGCTGAGTCGTTTGGTCGGGTCGGTGTCGTTCATGGAGGGCTCGTGGCGTGGAAGGATCGGGAGTCAGTGACGGCGGCGCAGCCAGTGCGATGCGATGCGGGCGATCGGTCCACGCAGGACCAGGTACGGCAGGAAGCCGAGCACCACCGCGATCACGAACGCTTCCAGCGGGTACTTGAAACCGCCGAACATGCGGAACTGGTAGATCACGTCCATGCCGACGCCCAGCAGCAGGATCCGCGTCGTGGCGGTGACGCCCTGCCGCCAGGCGACCTTGCGCTCGCCGGCCGAGCTGTGGGTCAGAAGCCACGCGTAAGGGGTCCTGCCCGCCTTGGCGTCCCTGATGCCGTCGATCAGGGCGGTGATCAGCGCCATCGTCGGCTGCAGGAAGAAGCGGAAGGTCATGGGACCGTCGGCGCGATCGATCATGTCCGTCCAGAAGCGCGTAAGGAAATCGATCACCAGGAGCATGGCGGGATCCTTGGGTCAGGGCTCCAGCTTGGGCGGACGGCGCAGGCCGCACAATCGAGTTAGTACTGCATGCACCACAGTATTTTTACTGCGCCCGCGGCCCACGGTGGCGGCGGTATGCTCCGTGCCAGCGCGCTGCGACGCTGTGCGCCCCCTCCTCCACTGCCCGGTCAGCCATCCGATGCGCAAGGACCAGGACCCCTATTCGCTGATGCGCGGCGGGCTGGTGCACCGGCTGCTGCATGCCAGCGGCGCGCTGCACGGCACCTCGCGGCTGTCGCTGTGGATCGCGCTGGGTATCGTCGTGGTCACGTTCGGGCCGATGCTGCTGCTGGCCGCCCGTGCCGGTACGCTGTGGCCCGCGCCGCCGTCGATGTCGCTGCTGGGCGACTACGCCACGCTGGCCCGCCTGCTGCTTGCCGTGCCATTGCTGGTGCTCGCCGCGCCCCGATCGGATGCACTGCTGCGCAATGCCCTGCGCCAGCTGACCCACGCCAGCCTGGTCCACCCGCGTCACCCACAATCGCTCGACGGGCTCTTGGCCAGGGTGCGGCGCTGGCGCGACAGTTGGCTGCCCGAAGCGCTGTGCGTGGTGATCGCCTGGGCGCCGCTGCTGTTCGGCAGCGATACGGTTAGCCTGCTTCCCGGCATCGCCGACTGGCGGCTGGACCAGGGCAGCCTGACCGCCGCCGGGCGCTGGTACGAATGGGTCGGTGTGCCGCTGTTCCGCCTGGTGGCACTGCTGTGGCTGTGGCGCTTCGTGCTGTGGACCTGCCTGCTGTGGCGGCTGCCACGCGCCGACCTGGTGTTGCATGCCGAGCATCCGGACGGCGCGGGCGGGCTGGGGTTCCTGGGCATGGCACAGGAGCGCTTCGCCATTCTTGCGCTGGCCGGCGGCGTGCTGCTGGCCGGCGCCTGCTTCAACCACATGCAGTATCTGGGCGGGAGCCTGTATGGCCTGCGTCATCTGCTGGCCGGGTATGTGATCGGCGCGACCCTCCTCCTGGCCGCGCCGCTGCTGCTGTTGATGCCGATGATGCTGCGCGCCAAACGCCACGCGCTGTATCGCTTCGATGCGCTGGGCAACCGGGCCGCGGCGGTCTTCGATCAGCGCTGGCAGCGCACGGTGCAGGACGCCACCGCCGCCGACACCCTGCTCGACCATGGCGATGCCTCGGCCTTCGCCGATTTCAGTGGCGTCTACAAAGGGCTGAGCAGCATGTCGGTGCTGCCGCTGACACGCTGGAACCTGCTCTGGATCGCGCTGCATGCCATCGTGCCGCTGCTGCCGCTGGTACTGCTGGCCATGTCCGTGGACGAGCTGGCACAGAAGCTGATCGGCATCCTGGTGTGATTCCCGGCCGAACTCAGCGGCCGTCGCGGCGCAGGCCGCGCAGGGAGCGCGAGACGAACCTATCGCCCTTCAGCGCAGCGCCCACCGCCGACACCAGATCGTCCCCTGCGTCGGATTTGAGCACATAGCTGCAGGGTCCCAGCGCCATCGCGCGGGTCACCATCTGCGGATCGGCATGCACGGTGATGAAGACCACGCCCAGTACCGGGCGCTGCAGGCGCAGACGACGGACCGCCTCCAGCCCATCCATCTCGGGCATGGCGATATCGGTCACCACGACATCAGGCAGCATGCTCTGCGCGGCCTGGACCAGCGAAGCCCCGTCCTGCACCAGGCCGATCACCTGGTATTGCTGGGACAGCAGCCCACGAAGCTGGCGCCCCATGGCACACCCGTCTTCGGCCAGCAACACACGAACCGGATTCATCGCACTCGCCCGTTGGACGCCTGTGCCATGGTGCGGGGGGGGTTGCGCGGGCGACAAGGGGAAAACAACCGTGGCCGGGCAAGTAAAACTACTTGCCCGACCACGCCCGCGTGTTCCTAGTGACGGATGAGGCCTTCCTGCTCGGCCTTGCGCACCAGCTCGAGCGTGCCGTGGACGCCCAGCTCCTGCATGATCGCGTACTTGTGCGACTCGATCGTGCGCACCGAGACGCCCAGCTCATAGGCGATCTGCTTGGAACGCAGGCCCCGCGCGACGTACTCCAGGATCCGCAGCTGTTTTTCGGTCAGCACATACTGGCACCGCCCGGCGCACAGGACCGCGCTGGCCGCCAGCGTGGGGGTCACGTAGGTCTGCCCGTCCATGACCCCATTGATGGCCCGCACCAGCTCATCGCCGGCCGAGCTTTTCAGGATGTACCCCTGTGCGCCGGCACGAATCGCCTCGGCCGCCATGCTCGATTCATCGTGCATGGTCAGGAACACGAACGGCGTCCTGCAGCCCTCGCTGCGCACCTGGCGCATCACGTCGATGCCACTGAGCCCGGGCATGCTGATGTCCGACACAACGACATCGGGTACTTCGCGGTGCAGCGAGTCCAGCAGCTCTTCGCCGGAGGACACCAGTTCGATCGACGCGAAGCACTCCATGAGCAGGCGTTCTATGCCCTGCGCGACCAGCATGTGGTCGTCGGCAACCACGACCTTCCGGAATGGAACCTCCATCAACTGCGCACACGAAATGCCCATTGCATTTTCTCCGTTGACATCAATCTTCCCCTGATTGAACTGCCGGTGCGGCCGCCTCACTGCTGAATCCATAACCGGATCGCGTTGATCACGCGATCAGCTTCCCCCTGCAGCGCGTTGAAAATGCGAGACGCCTTGTGATGGCATCGTGACGCGAACAAGTCTGAATCCGTCATGTTGGGCCATGCAGTGCGGCGTTTGCGCCGGCATCGCGATTCAGCCGCGCAGCGTGTCCTTGGGACATTCCCCTAAGACATGCCGGTACAGGATCGAGAACCGGCCGAGGTGGGAAAACCCGAAGCGCAAGGCGATGTCGGTCACCGTGCCGCGCTCGTCAGCGTGCAGCAGCGCCGTCCGCGCACGATTCAGGCGTGCCAGCTGATGCCAGTGGCAGGGACCGTGCCCGTATGCGTCACGAAACAACCGCTCGATCTGGCGTTCCCCTACCCCCAGCGCCAATGCCAGGGCGCGGCTGTCGAAGGGGCGCTCCAGGTGGGCCTTGAGGTAGTCCTCCGCGCGCCGTACCAGTGCATCGCGATGGCGGGCCGATCCCCAGCCATCCAGCCGCCGGGCCGGGCCCGCATCGCCGGCACTGACCGCCTCCACGAACGCCCCCAGCAACAGCGATGCCTGCGCGGCCATCTGCGCCGGCGTGATCACGCCTTCCCAGGCGGCCGCGGCTTCCAGTGCCTTGAACACCGCATGGCGCACTCCCTCAGCCGCTGGCGGCGGTGCGGGCCGCGTCTGCCAGCCCGTGCGTGGCAACCGCAGTTCCCGCCCGACCCGCAGCACCGCCTCACGCTGCAGGACCTCGCGCGGGATCAGCAGCACTGCCCATTGCCAGCCGCCAGGACTGGGGCGGACGTTGAGCTCGCTGTCTTCGGCAAACACCATGACCTGCCCGACCTCGACCAATCGCCCATTGGCCCACATCGGTCGCTCGCAGGAGATCGCCAGGGCCAGCGCGATCATGCCCTGCGCGAAGCTGCCGCTGGCGAAAATCGGCAGCGTGTACGCGCCGCTGTCCAGGCTGAATTCCGGAAACACCAGCCGCTGCAGGCACGCGCGGAAGTGCCCCGCCGCGAGCAGACGCTGCTCGAAGCGGGTATCGCGCACCACGCCAAGCAGCGCATCGGCGTCGAAGCCGTCGACCACGAAGCGGGTGTAAGGGGCCATCGGTTCGTCCATGCCAGCTCCCTCGGAACACGTCGGAATTCGGATAGCGCGCGAGTGGGCAACCTGCTTACATCGGCGCGATTGTGGGGTGGAAGCGACACATCGACAAGCGGTGATCGCTCAGGGGGCCCACAAGCGTGAAATGCATCACATCGAGGCCGGCGCACGTGTGCCACCGCCGCGCAGCGGTGCCAGCGAGGCCAACGAACCGAAGCCTGTTCACGCCTACCCGAGGTACCCGTGCCAGCGATTGCGAGCGTGAAACAACCCGTGTCCGTGTACCTCGACCCCGGCATCCCACCGGACGATCCCGCTCGCGCCTCGCCCTCCACGCCCCCGTCACGCGATCTTCGCGCATCGCTCACCCAGGTGCTGCCGCTGGCACTGGGTTGCCTGCTGGGGCAGCTGTTGCCGACGCTGGCCCAGATGCCGGGTTTCCGGTTGCATGTCCTCTGGATTCCCGGCCCGCTGCTGCTGGGCTGGTTGCTGTTCACCCCTCGCGCGGCGTGGCGGACCTGTGTGTTGTCGGCCTTGGCCGGTACCGTGCTGGCGTTTGTTCTGGTGCCGTTCGTGGTCTTGCCACGGCTGCTTGCCAGCGCGGCCGAATTCGCCTCGGTGGTTGCCGTGGCGTGGCTGCTGCTGCGCTGGCGGGGCGCCCGGGCACCGCTGGAGGGCTACCGGGAGATCGGCCTGTTCGTGCTGCTGGGTTGCGTGCTGCTGCCGATCGCGTGTGCATGGTGGCAGTCGCTGCTGTTCGCCGGCGGGCCGCAGGGCATGGCGCCGGGTGCACTGCTCACCCTGGTGTTGTGCAGCAGTGTCAGCTATCTGTTGATCGTGCCCCCCATCGTCAATCTGGCGCGCATCGTGCAGCGCCCGGAGCGCCGGCATGGGTGGCAGTGGCAGCCGGTGATCATCGCCATCACCCTGCTCGGCGGGCTCGGCATTGTCTGGGGCGTGAACTGGTCCGATGGCGTGATCACGCCGCTGCTGGTACTGGCACCCATCCCGCTGCTGGTCTGGGCGTTGATCGTGTTCGGCGTTGCCGGTGCCAGCATCGGCATGCTGATCGTGGCGCTGCTCGGCATGCAGCTGAGCATGGAAGGCGTGGGTCCGTTCGCGTACTGGACACCGGACCGCGACCTCATCACCGCACAGGTGTGGACGCTGTGCACCGGGTGCGCACTGTTGTTCCTGGGCGCGTTGTCCGAACAGAAACTCTCCAACCACCTCAACCTGCAGCAGGCCTATCGGCGGTTGGGCGAGCTGACCGGGCGGATGCTGGTGGTGCAGGAGGAAGAGCGCACCCGCATCGCGCGCGACCTGCACGACGACGTCAACCAGTCGCTGGCCGCGATTTCGATCTGCCTGAGCGCGCTGCGCAATCAGATTCCAGAGGCAGAACGCCACGCCGTGGTCGAACTGCAGGAGCAGCTGCTGATCGTCTCCAACGACATCCGATCGATCTCCCATGAGCTGCACCCGAGCATCCTGCGTTTCACCGGCCTGGCCAGCGCACTGGATGCGTTCTGCATCAAGCGCAACGCGCGCGGCGCCCTGCGGGTGCGTTGCCGCATCGAGAATCCTCCGCGTCTCAGCGATGACCACGAACTGAGCCTGTTCCGGATCGTGCAGGAGGCGGTCAACAACGTGGACAAGCATGCGCACGCGGCCAACGCGCATGTCCTGGTCGGCATCCGCGGCGGCCAGATGGTGTTGCAGGTGGACGACGATGGCGTCGGCATGGCGGGCCAGACGGTGCCATCCCCCTCCCCCGGCCTGGGCATGATCAGCATGGAAGAGCGGGCGCGCCTGCTGGGTGGCAGCCTGAAGGTCGGTCCGAGCCCACTCGGCGGTACCCGCATCGAGGTCCGCTTCCCGATGGGTGACGCCGCGCAGGACCTCGCGGCGGCACACGCCGGGCGCCCGTAGAACTACTGGCCGTGCGCGCGTAGAAAGGCGGTTGTGCCTTGCACGGCCGCCGTACACAGTGGCGCGACAGCCCCTGCGGAGAACGACATGCACAGGAAGGCCATGCTCCACCCGCGCCGTCAGGTCGCGTCCTTGTTGATCGTGGCGTCGCTGCTGACCGCCTGCAGCTCGGCGCCGCGGTCCACTGCGCCTGCACCGCCCCCTGCACCCGGCAGCGTCGTCGCGCCCGCGCCCGCGCCGGTGCCGGAACTGCGCCCCGGCGTGCCAGCGGGCTATCTGGGCCGGGCCCTGCCCGACAGCCTTGCCCTGCTGCCGCCGCCCCCGGCCAAGGGCTCGGCCGCCTTCGCGCAGGACCAGGCGATCCACCGCGCGGCGCAACAACTGCGTTCGAGCCCGCGCTATGCCCTGGCAACCACCGATTCGGACCTGCGCTTTCCGCAGGTCGCCAACACCTTCTCCTGCGCACTCGGGGTACCGGTCAGCCAGCAGGCGACGCCGACGCTGTACCTGCTGCTGCAGCGGACCCTGGTGGACGCCGGGCTGGCGACCTATGCGGCCAAGGATCACTACAAGCGGGTGCGGCCGTTCGTCTTCCACAAAGAAGGCACCTGCGCCCCGGCCGACGAGGCTGCGCTGCGCGGCGACGGCTCCTACCCGTCCGGACATACCGCGATCAGCTGGACCTGGGCACTGCTGCTGACCGAGCTCAACCCGGACCAGGCCGATGCGCTGCTCGCGCGCGGCCGTGCCTTTGGCGAGAACCGGCTGATCTGCAATGCGCACTGGCAGAGCGACGTGCTGGAAGGCCGTGCCATCGCCGCCGGTGCACTGGCCAAGCTGCACGCCAACGCCGACTTCAGCCGCGACATGGCAATGGCCCGCACGGAGATCCAGTCGCTTCGTGGCCACGGTGTGCAGCCCACGGGCTGTGAGGCCGAGAAGGCCGCGCTGGCCATCCGGATACCCGGGGTGCTGTAGGCCCCGACGAGGGCCACGCAGACGCGGCGACCGCAAGCCTTGCCAGCGTCACCTGGCCAGCCGCCTCGCATGGGCTGCACACGCCCGTCACGTAAGGCTTACGCCTGCAAAAAAGATGTCGTGGGACTGCATCCGCCCCGCCACTCCCGCCGTACCTGATGGTGCGTCACACCGGCGCATCCATTTGGGAGTTTGGTCATGAAGATCCAGTTCGCAGGCCTCGTACTGATCGGTTGTCTCGCTGCCACGTCTCCGCTCGTCTTCGCGCAGGCACCGGCCGCGCCCATGGCGGCACACAGCAATCCGATGGTGGGCGGCGCGGCGATGTATGCCAACAAGGACATCATCGACAACGCCGTCAATTCCAAGGACCACACCACCCTGGTGGCAGCGGTCAAAGCGGCAGGCCTGGTGGATACGCTGAAGGGCGCTGGCCCGTTCACCGTGTTCGCACCGACCAACGCGGCATTCTCGGCGCTGCCGAAGGGCACCGTGGAGGGGCTGCTCAAGCCCGAGAAGAAGGCAGACCTGACCCGGATCCTGACGTACCACGTGGTCCCGGGCGCGGTCACCAGCACCGACCTGATGGCCAGGATCAAACAGGGTGGCGGCAAGGCCAGCCTGACCACGGTTGAAGGCGAGGCACTGACGGCCCGCGTGGTCGGCAAGGGCATCACCGTGACCGACAGCAAGGGCCAGGTGGCCCATGTCACCATTGCCGACGTCAAGCAGAGCAATGGGGTGATCCACGTGATCGACAAGGTGCTGATGCCGTAACCGGACAAGGCGGCCGCAGTTCGCCTGCGGCCGCCCCGGGTGGCTGGAAGAGATGACCTGGCGCGGCGTCTTCAGAACGATGACGGGGGAGACATCACGCTGCGCGGACGGCGCGCCAGGTCAAGACGGTCCCTCACCGGCGCATGCGTGCGCCGGCGGGGTATGCGATTCAGCGCGATGCGACCTTGGCTGCTCAGCGTGGTAACGCTTTGCCGGACAGCTCGACGCGCCGGTTGGGCGCCAGGCATACGATCAACGCCTTGCGCTGCGCCTGCGCGCACTGAACGAGTGGATCGGCCTTGCCCCGCCCTTCGGCGATGATCGCGCCCGCCGGCACCCCGCCGGCAATCAGGGCATCGCGCACCGCCTCGGCGCGCCGCTGGGACAACACCAGGTTGTAGCGATCACTGCCGATCCGGTCCGTGTAGCCGATTACCTGGATGGTCTGCACCCGGCTGGCATCGCGGACCTGCTGCAGGAGGGTATCGACGTTGCGACGCCCTTCGGGTGTGAGCATGGCGCTGTCGAAGGCGAACATCGCATCGGCGGCCAGCCGCAGCGGTTCGCTCGGCATCGGCGCAGGCGCAGGTGCCGGCGGTGCCGGCGGACGCGGCGGATCAAGCACGGCCGCACAGGCCTGGGGCTTCCAGTGCGCCGCCTGGGCGATGCCCTTGCCGTCGAAGTCGACCTTGAACTGGCAGGTGAAGTAGTCGCCCCCCGGTGTACTGCGGAAGTTGAACAGGTAGTTCCATTCGTGCACGCCCCACATGCCCTCGCCGAAGTGCGGGGTGCCGAGCAGTGCATAGAGCTGACGTTTGCTCATGCCACGGGCGAACAGGCGCAGGTTGTCGACGTCCACGAACAGACCCTCCTTCAGCGTGGCTTTGCGGGGATCGGGAAAGTTCGTCGGCTCGGCGTCGGCGACGCTGTCCGGTGGCGTGGCGCGTTGCCCGCCGTGGCTGGCGCAGGCGCCCAGCAGCAGCGCTGCCAGGCTCAGGCCCAGCGAGCGCAGCAGCGGCAGTTGGGTAATGGATGTGGGCTGCATGGACATGGTGTTCCCCCTGTGTACGTTGTGTGCGGACCGATGGCCCGGTGCCGGTCGATGACCGGCACCGGACGCGGTCACCACTGGATGCCGGCACCTACCGCGACACCACCATCGCCGCGGCTGTTGGTCGAACCGCTGAACTTGTAGATCCAGCGGCCGCCCTCGGAGACCCCCGAGATGCCCACGGCCACGCCGGATTCACCGTTGAAGCTGCCTGCGGCCAGCGAAGCCATGCTGCGGCCGGCCTCATACGGCTGCGGCAGCGCCGCCACCGCCATCGCCGAGGCCACACCGGCCGAGGCACGGTTGTCGGTCTTCTGCAGATTGCGGTCGAACGAGTCCATGCGCTCGTCGGTATAGGCCTTGGACCAGTCCAGGGTCTGGGCCATGCCGCTGCGCAGCTGGTCCACGTTGACCGCGTCGGTCCCGGCGGTACCGGCGGCGACATTGCGCACCGTGGTCGGTCCGGTGGCGGTGCTGCCCAGGGTCACGCTGTTGAGGTTGGTGGTGCCGTTGACGTTGGAGTCGTAACGGATCGTGCCCTGCTGCGAGGCCTGCAGCTGGCGGACATTGACCGCGTCGGTGGCGTCGCTGCCGTCGGCGACGTTGGCGATCTGGCGCTCCGCCCCGCTGCTGCCCACCGAGACCGTGTTGGCGCGGTTGGCCACCGAGCCGGCACCCAGGGCGACACTGTTGCTGCCCTGCGCACTGGCCCCGTTGCCCAGCGCGGTGGCGTTGTCGCCCGCGGCAGCGGCGCCGGCACCACCGGCCACGGCGTTGTCGCCGGAGGCCGAGGGCGCAGCCAGGTTCTGCGAATTGTTGACCTGGAACATGCCGGAGGTACCGTTGTTGATGTTGTTGATCTGCGTATCCGTGTAGGCCTTGGACTCGTTGATCGCGTAGTTCACGCCGTTCTGCAGCTGGCCGACATTGACCGCGTCGTAGCGCTCGGAACCATCGGCCACATGGGTGACCTTGCGCTCGGCCCCGGTACTGCCGACGGCCACTTCGCCCACCGAACTGCTCGCCCCGGTCTGGCCGTAGGCACCGGTGTACCCCGCCTGTGCCCCCACGCTGGCGACCGAGCCGGCGCCGAGCGCAACGCTGTTGTCCGCACTGGCGCTGGCGCCGTCACCGATGGCCGCACTGCCGCTTCCGGCGGCGCTGGCCAGCGGCCCGATCGCGATGCTGTCGGCACCGCCCGCAGTGGCCGCGCCCTTGGTCGAGTTCACCTGCACGTACTGGCTGTTGCCACCCGGCTGGATCTGGTCGATGCGGGTGTTGAGGTTGGTCAGCGAGGCATCCACCGCCGAGAAGGCCACGGTGACATCGCTGTAATCGTTGGCGATGACACTGCCGTCGGTGGCGATGGAGGAGATGCGGAAGGTCGGTGCCGTCCAGATCCCGGTGTTGCCGTCGAAGTTGGTGGTGCCGCCGAAGTACCCCACCAGCGCATTGTTGGTCTGGAACAGCTGGTTGCCATTGACCGCATCCAGGCTGCCGGCCAGCACGCGACCCTCGGCCAGGTTGGTCAGTGCGACCGCCGCGCCACTGGCATCGCCGGCCAGGGTGATGGTGTTGGTGGCATTGCCGCTGGCATCGGCGTCGTACTTCACCGCCAGGCGGTCCACGGTGTCGGTCTGGTCGGCGACGTTGGCCAGCGAGGTGCTGACCGCATCGAAGGCACTGCCGACGTTGTCATAGCTGCCGGCGGTGACCTGGCCATCGCTGGCGACGTTGTTGATCGTGTAGGTCGGCGCGCTGACCATGCCGGTGCCGTCCAGCGCCGCCCCACCGCCGAGGTGGGTGGCCACGGCCTGGTTGGCGGCGAACAGTTGGGCCCCGTTTATTGCCTCGCTGCTGCCGGCCGTGACGCTGCCAGCGGCGAGGTTGCTCAGCGTGGTCGCACCGCCGCCGTTGCCCAGCGTGGCGCTGGCGTAGTTCACGCTGCCATCCGGGTTGAGGTCGTAACGCAGCGCGCCCTGTTCGGAGGCTTCCAGCTGGCCCAGATTGACGGCATCGGTGGCCTGGGTACCGGCCGCCACGTTCACCACCTGGCGCTCTGCGCCGGCTGCACCGACGGAGACCGTGTCCGCGCGGTCGGCCACCGCGCCGGCACCCACGGCGATGCTGTTGGCCGCCGTGGCCGAGGCCCCCATACCGACGGCGATGCTGTCCAGGCCGGCAGCGGCGGCCTCTGCACCGGTGGAATTGATCTTCAGGTAGCGGCTGCCGACCCCGTTGCGGATGTCGGTGATCTGCGTGTTGAGATTGACCAGCGAGCCATCGACGGCGGAGAAGGCGTCGCTGGCGTTGTCGTACACGCCCTGGGCCACTGCGCCGTCGCTGGAGATCGTGGAGATCTGGAAGCTCGGTGCGGTCCACGCACCGGTGGCGGGATCGAAGGCGGTGACGCCGCCGAAGTAGTCCACGATCGCACTGTTGGTGTCGAACAGCTGGGCGCCATTGACCGCCTCGGTGCTGGTCGCGTTCACCGCGCCATCGGCGAGGTTGGCAATGGTGCTGGTGCCGGTGCCGGCGCCCAGTGTGACGCGGCGGTAGTTGGCACCGCCTGCACCATCATCGTCGTAGGTCACCGCCAGCGTGCCGACCGCATCGATCTGCGAGATCGCGCCCTGCAGCTGGGCGACATTGACCGCATCGGTGGCGGCATTGCCGGCGGCCACGTTGCTGATCTGGCGCTCGCCACCGGCGAAGCCGACCGAGACTTCACCCGCCGATACCTGCGGCGCGCTCAGCCCGTAGGCACTGTAGCTGGCCTGCGCACCGCGGTTGGCGGCGGAGCGGTAGCCCAACGCAACGCTGTTGGCCTGGGTGGAGGTGGCCTCCGCACCGAGGATGGTCTGGCCGTTGGCCGTGCCCTTCGCACTGTCGCCGACGACCACCGAGTGGCCCATGCGCGCGGCGTAGTCGGCGGTCGGTACGCCGGTGGGGTCGGTCGGATCGTTGAGCCCGGCGCCCGGGAACGCGATGTTGGCGTCCTGCCGCGGCAGCTCATGGCGTGCGTTGGCGCCGATCACCACTTCCTTGGAGCCATTGGCAAACGCCCCATCGCCAACCAGCACCTGGTAATCCTGCGCGGCGTTGACCGCCCAGCAGTCCACGCTGGCCACCAGCAGGTTGAGGCACTTGTTCGACCATGCCGGCGACCCGTCCGGCAACACCAGGCCGAGCAGGCCATTGGGATCGCCGTTGTTGATGTTGTAGATGTAGCTGTCGGAGGTGACGCCGCCGATCAGGGTCAGGTGCGAGCTGCCCCCGGTGCTGGCGTTGCCCAGCCCATCGAGCAGCGTGCCGACCGGGCTCAGGTTGACCACCGGCAGGCCCAGCACGTTGGTGACCGAGTAGGTCTGCATCACGTTGGCGCTGCTGACCGCCAGGTTGCCATTGCGCACGTAGCCGTCGCCACCCAGCAGACCCTGCGCGGTGGGCCCGACCAGCTGCGAGAGCGAGCCGACCAGGCCACCGGTACCGATGATCAGGCCGGCGTTCGGATCGGCCGGGGCCGGTCCCTTCGGGCTGCCCGGCGGCAGCGACGTCGGTGCCGGGAACACGGTACCCAGTATCGGCGTGGTGACCGCGCCGACCGCACCGAGCACGGGCGTCGTGATCGCCCCCACCGTCGTGCCGACGCCATCAAGCAGGCCGCCGACCGCACCACCGACACCGTTCAACAACCCTCCCAGTGCGTTGCCCAGCCCGTTCGGTGCCAGCGCCATCGAACTGGTCTGCACGGCGCTGACGCCGGCATCGACCAGCTTGGGATTGCGATCGGCCGCATCGACCACGTGGCCCAGTGCATCCACGCGCACACCACCGGCGACATTGCTGGCCAGCGACGCCTGGACCGCATCCGGGGCATCAGGCGTGACCGTGGCCTCGGCGATCAATGCCGCCTTGGCCTGCACCTCGGCGGCCGCAAGGCGCGCCTGGGCAGCCGCATCGACCTTGGTTTCCAGCGCCGCCTTGAGCGGGGCCGGCGCAGCCGCAACGGCCATGTTCGCTGCCGCGTTTGCATCGGCCCTCACGGCCAACCTGCCCTCAGTGGCGGCAGTCAGTCGCGCATCCGCCTTGACCGGCACCTGCACCGCTGCTGCCGACGGTGCCAGCGTGGCCACGGCGTCGACGGCGGCGTGTGCATTCAGTGCTGCTCCGTTGCCGGTGCCGCCTGCAAGACCCAGGTCGGCCAACGCCGCCACCTGTGCGGTTGGCGCGGCGATGCGCCGGGGCAGCTCCGCACTCAACTGTGCGGCGGTCTGCACCTGCAGTGCCGGCCGACCGTGGGCCGCCTGTGCACCCAGGTTGAGGTTGACGTTGGCATCCACGCTCAACAGTGGCGTGGTGCCACGATCACGTGCGGCCGCCGCCAGCGCCACTTCTGCATCGAGCTTCACCGGCAACGGCGCGGTGTACTTGGCGGCCAGTGCCTGCAGGTCGGTGAGTGTCTGGTTCTCGCCTGCCCATGCACTGCCCGTGCACAGCGCCAGCGACAGACCCAGCGAGAGCACCGACATCGGCACCTTCAGGTGCACCACCACCGGTCCGGCGGCCAGGCTGCCGCGCGCAGTGGCGATTTCGGACACGACCACCAGGGCATTCAGCCGGTGGCTCCACACCAATCGAAAGATACGGTTCATCAGGTATTCCCCCGTGTACGGACGCGTTGAACATCACCGGTGCCTGACGGCACGTGGATGTCATTACAGTCGAGGGGTCAAACCGCGAGCACTTCATTCCGGCAGCGCAAGCGTGCGTTCCGGCAAGAAGACGGGGAAAACCGGCAGCGGCATGGACAATTTCGGCAGCTTGCCGAATATGTGCAGGGCAGACGGACGGATCGCGTTTCCGGTCAGGCCGGACTGCCCATCTGCGCCGGTGCGCGCATCAGCGTATCGCGGGGGAGCTCGCCGAATACCCGGCGATAATTATCGGCAAACCGCGACAGGTCCCATAGCCCGCAACTCAATGCGATCGCCTTGACCGACTTGCGGCTGGCATCGGCCATCGACAGGCCGCGGCATGCCGCGCAAAGGCGCAGCATCGAGAGATAACGGTTGGGCGAAGTACCGAACAGGTCTTCGAAGGCATACCGCAACGCGCGCTCGCTGACCCCGGCCGCGTCACAGATTTCATTCATATAGATATAACGACGCAGATTGAGCCGCATGAAATTCTCGGCGCGCTGGGCGATCAGATAATGCGTGCGCCGGCCCCGGCTGCAGGTGGGATGGTCATCGCTGCCCGCGCCCAGCAGCGCCTGGATATGGTCGTGCAGCAAGGTGTCCACGGCGTCCGCCGGCAGCGCCGCGCCCTGTCCAAGAAGTGTCTGCTGGACCTCACCGTAGCGTTGCACCAGTCGCGCTGCGTTGCTGCCCGCGCCGGCCTGGAACAGGGAAAGGGCCTGGCCCGAGGGCAAGGTGCTGCGCAGGCTCAGCTCGGTCAGCTTGCGCTGCACGCGCTGCATCGGCGCAAGCAGCAACGTCAGGTGGGTGCCGGCGCTGAGCGTGAACTCGCTGATGCCCTCCGGCAGCACGGTCAACGCCATCCCGGCGGCCAGCGGCATGCCATGGCACCAGCTGACGTTCTCATCGGTGGCGTGGATCAAGCCGAGCAGGCACCAGTCCTGGGGCAGCATGAAACGACCGCGGAAATGAAACCCGCTCACCGCGGTGCAGAACAATGCCTCGTCGTGCACCTGCGATTCGATCGCGGCACGCGGGCCGTTGCCATCGAGCAGCACCATCTCCAGATCGCACACGCGCAGCACACCGCTGAGCGAGGCCAGGTCGAATGCCCGCAGCCCGCTGTCGATCTGGTCTTCCGCCACACCATCTACCATGACAGTGATGCCCCCTTTGGCCTGGTTACCCGGTGCCTGCGCCGCATGGCCACCGGGTGCGCACTCCTGCGTTTGCTGCTGCGCATTCTGTTACGGCCAACCCGCCGTGGCGATGCCCGCCAGCCCGCCCAACCCATCGTTCGTGACTGCAGCTAAATCGTTCACTGATCGCAGCTAGATCATTCAGCCGATGCGGCAGCGATTGTCGGCGAAGCTTTCGATGCGCATTTTTGGCAAGTATGCCCGAACTGGACGCCAGGTAAACAGAATCATAATCGCCGTCACAAATGTGTCCGGATCCGTTGAAACCCAACGTTCAAGCGCGCTGGGATACTGTCAATTAATTGACATCACGTCGCCCTCACATAATCTCTACCCGCGCTTCACTTTGCCGCCATTACATCAGGCTCATGCACGGCGGTCTTGCAGTGCGAAGTTTCTAAAGTTGAAACCGCACCTGCCGATTTTGTGTATTGGATCCCACGTGATTCGTCGAGCATCGTATTCAGGACGCGCGGCGATACCGACGCGGCGATTGAAAGACAAGGGGAACGCCATGGACAGCAATCTTCGTACGCACTGCCCTCATTGCCGATGCCGCGTTTCGGCGGCAATGACCGCACTGTCCAGCGCGATCCGCCTCCAATGACGTCGCCGGGCTTGGCCCGGTCGATAGCGCAGGCCTGCAAGGGCCGCACCGCGCAGGACGCGCGGTCGGGATGGAGGTCCTGGCGGAGCCAGGCAACACCATCGGTACCAGGGGCTGTATCCGCCCGTTCGGGCTCTGATTGGGAAATGGAGAAACCGTCATGAATGCATCCGTTCGCAAGTTCCTCGTGGAAGAAGATGGCGTGACCGCGCTCGAGTACGGCCTGCTGGCTGCCGTGATCGCGGGCATCCTGGTGGCGGTGGGTAAAGACCAGATCACCGGATTCTTCGAGAATCTGTTCACCAAGCTGGGTGAAGTGGTCGACGACGCAACCGCAGCGGCGGCCTGATCGACTGTCGTTGACTGCCTGCGCTGTCGCCCGGCTCTCCCCGCGGCGACGGCATGGCACGCAAGTGCGTCGTACGATCGATTCGGGGGACATAACGCATATGGAACTCCTTCCCCTGGTGGCATTGCTGCTGGGCGTACAGGTCGCCATCCATGACCTGTACGCCCGACGGGTGTCCAATCGCGGGTTGCTGTTGGCCACGGGCGTGGCGCTGGTCGCGCTGGCGTGGCAGTGGTGGATGGCCGACCGCGGATTTCCGGGCACGCACCTGCTCGGCTTCGTACTGGGATTGCTGTCGCTGCTGCCGTTCTATGCCATCGGCTGGATGGGTGCCGGTGATGTGAAGTATTTCGCCGTGCTCGGCCTGCTGCTTGGCGCGGCTCCATTGCTTCCGATCTGGATCATCGCCAGCCTGCTCGCCGGTGCACATGCCACATGCGTGATCGTCGCGCGGCGCATCGCGCCTGCGTTGTCCCATTCCGGTCCGCGCCCCGAGACGGACAATGCGGTCTCGCGCCGCCTGCAGCCGGTGATCGCGCAGTGGCGGCAGGCGCGCCAGGGCCGGGTCGGCATTCCCTATGCGGCCTACCTGGCCTTCGCCAGTATGTGGTGGGTCCTGCAACAGCCATCCGGAGGTGCCGCATGAGCATCACCGCCGGCCACCTCGGCCGCCCGACGCGCCAACACGGCATCGCGACCCTCGAATTCGCGCTCATGCTGCTGTTCGGCCTGTTGCCGCTGCTGCTGGTCACCTATTCGGGCGTGATGATCATGGCCGCGCAGCAGACGCTGTCGGCAGCGTCTGCGGAAGGCGCACGCGCTGCGTTCCGCCATGCCACGCCAACCGAACGCCGTACCGCCGCCTGCGTGGCCGCGCGACGCTCCATGCAGTGGCTGCTCACGTACGCCAGGCAGACGCCCGATTGCGCTGCGGCTGGCGCGCCCCCGATCACCGTCTCCACGCCCGCGCCCTGCGCCGACCTGCCGGCCGCGCAATGCATCCGCGTGGAGGTGAGCTACGACTACCGCGCCCACCCCTTCCTGCCCGGCACGGGGCGCGTGTACGGCTGGGTAATGCCAAGGGCGCTGCGCAGCACCGCGGTCGCCCAACTCGACCTCGGCGGCAACTGATGACCCTCCGGAGAACCGCATGCTCAAGTTGACCCGCATCGCCGCGATCCTGTTGATCGGCCTGGCGGTGATCCTGGCCATTGTCGCCTTCGGCGTGAGCCGCCGCGCCAGCGAGGCGCCGCCGGGCACGCCGGCGACCGCCACTGCTCCCGCACAACCTGCCACCTGGCCGGTGGTCGAGGCGGCCGGCGCCTTGCCGGCCGGGCGACCGATCACGGCCGAGGACCTGCGCATCGCCGGCCATCCGCAACGCCCGGTGGGCGCCTACACCTCGATCAACGCACTGGTCGGCGCGGTACCGACCCAGGATATCCCGGCCGGCACCCAGATCCAGACCGCGCAGATCGCACAGGGCTTTTCGCTGCGCCTGAATCCCGGCGAGCGCGCACTCGCGGTGCCGGTGGACGAACTGGTGGCTGCAGGCAATCGCATCCAGCCGGGCGATTTCGTCGATGTGTTCCTCAACCTGCGCGCGTCGGGCGGGCTGCGTGACGACGGTGACGCGCAGACACGGCTGCTGTTGTCGCGGCTGCGCGTGCTCAGTTATGGCGCCGATGATCTGCAGAGCGTGGCCAGCGTGCCCGCCGATGGCAGCGCGCCTGCGCCCGCCGACAGCCGCGCACAGGACATCACTGGCGCAAACGCGTCGGCCGGCGCATCACGCAATGATGGAACCACGCCACCGGCACGCAGCGCGGTGCTGGCGGTGCCGGTCGCCGAGGCGAACCGGCTGCTGCTCGGCGCCCAACAGGGAAAGCTGTTCCTGGCGTTGCGCAACCCGGCCGACATCGCGCTGCCGGACCAGGCCTTGTTCCCGACGCCCGGCCGCGTGCTCAGCCCGCGCCGCGAGCTGTCCGCCGAGGAGCGCCTCGCCCTGCAGCGCCCGGAAAACGATGCCTACGCCGGCATCGACACCGACGCCCTTGCCGGACGCGGGCGCAGTTCCACCGCGGCACTGCCCGTTCCCGGCAGCGCACCGCGGCGTGCGGCACCGCGCCCGGACCGCGGGATTGAAATCATCCGTGGCGACATTTCCTCCCACAGCGGGTCGCGTTAAGCCCATGCCGAGACAGCCCATGACCGAACGCCCCACCCTCACGCGCCGCCTTTGCCACGCCCTGCCACGCTGCCTGCTGGCTGGCGTGCTGATCGGCAGCCCGTCGCGGGCCAGTGCCGACGCAGAGCTGGTACTGCAGACGCGTGAGCAGCGACCGTGGTCGTTGCCGGCCAACCTGGAACGGGTCGCCATCGCCGACCCCAGCGTGGCCGACGTGGTGATGCTGCGTGGCCGCGAGGCACTGCTGGTCGGCAAGGCACCCGGCAACACGACGCTGCTGCTGTGGCGCAACGGCAATCGCGAGCCGGAACGGCTGCAGGTGGAGGTGCGCAGTGCCGTGCAGGGTGCGTTGACCGCCCAGGGCGGTGGCACCGGGCTGGTCGTGCAGGACGGCCAGGGCCTGCTGCAGGGCCTGAGCCCTTCGTTGCTGGACCACCAGAACAGTGTCAAGGCCGCGGCGATGGCCGTGGGCAAAGAGGGCCAGCTGGCCGATATCTCCACCATCGCCACGGGTGGCGTGGTCCAGGTCGAGGTGAAGATCGTCGAGTTCAACAAGTCGGTGCTACGCCAGATCGGCATGAGCTTCGGCAACAAGAACTTCAACCGCAACAACGGCTTCTATTACGGCATCACGCGCCCCGGCGCGACCCTGCCCGGCGTGCTGCCGGCGGGCGAATCGGCGGGCCCCGACGACGTCATCATCACCAACCCGCTGTCGTCGGCCTTCGGGCTGGTGTTCAAATCCCTCACCCATGGCTGGGACGCCAACATCGACCTGCTGCAGAGCAACGGCATGGCCCGCGTCCTGGCCGAACCCACTCTCGTTGCGTTGTCCGGACAGAGCGCCAGCTTCCTGGCCGGCGGTGAGCTGCCGATCCTGGAACCACAGGGGCTGGGCACCACGACGGTCACCTTCAAGCCGTTCGGCATTGGCCTGACCGTCACCCCCACCGTGCTCGGCCCGAACCGCATCGCACTCAAGGTGGCGCCGGAAGCGAGCGACCTGAACTACGCCGCCGGCATCACCTACAACGATGTGCAGGTGCCGTCGATCACCACCCGCCGCGCCGACACCACGGTCGAGCTGGGTGACGGGGAAACCTTCGTGATCGGCGGGCTGGTCAGCAACAACGTCAGCTCCAACGTGGACAAGGTGCCCCTGCTCGGCGATCTGCCGATCATCGGGTCGTTCTTCCGCACCCTCAATTACAAGAAGGAAGAAAAGGAGCTGGTCATCATCGTCACCCCGCGGCTGGTGCAGCCGTTGGCCCAGGGCACCGAGGTGCCGCTGCCGGGCCAGCGCGAGGCATCGCCGAACCTGCCGGTCTGGGGCGCCTGGCTGTTGAGCCCGGCATCGTCGGACCAACTGCCCGGATTCTCGCGCTGAGCCCAATGCCAGGAACCTTCCCGCCATGTCCGCCACCCTGCAGCTGGTCCAACCACGGGATGCTTCAATGAAGCTCGTGCTGTTTGCGCCGGACCGCGAACTGGCCACCCTGCTGTCGGCCTTGTTGCCGTCGCTGGGCACGGTGCAGTGGCTGGACAGCGCAGCGCCGGCCTCGGCGCTGGAACCGCTGCGCGACACCGGCTGCGTGGTGCTGCTGGACTACCGGCATGAGAACGCCGCCTTCTCCGCGGCCCTGACCCGGCAGCTGCAGGCCCAGGCCCCGGAGCTGCCGCTGGTGGCGATCGGCTCCACCCACGCCGATCACATGGACGGCGTGGTCGCCGCGTTGCGCGCCGGCCTGCGCGATCTGCTCGACCTGGACAGCGCACCACAGGACATGGAAGCAGTGCTCCGTCGCGCTGCCGCGCTCGCCGCGCAGGGCCGCAGCAGCGTTGCGGTGGCGCCGCCGGCGCGCGCACGCATGGTGCTGCTGCTGGGCGTCCGCCCCGGCGTGGGCAGCAGTACCCTGGCCGCGCATCTGGGCGTCCTCGCCGGCCAGACCGCGCTGTCCAACCCGTCAGCGGCCGGCGATGCGGCACCGGCCGATGCCGGTACGCTGCTGCTGGACCTGGGCCAACCCACCGGCGACCTGTCGCTCTACCTCAACGTCGACCCCACCTTCCATTTCGACGATGCGCTGCGCAATGCCGCCCGCATCGATGCCACGCTGGCGCGCACCGCGATGGCCCACCATCCAGCCGGCGTCACCCTGCTCGGCCAGCCACCCGGCATGGAAGGCACCGCATTGCCCGACCCTGGCATGTTGATGCAGCGCCTGCGCAGCGTCTTCCACACCGTCCTGTGCGACCTGGGCGGCGTGCCGCTGCGCCAATTGCCGGTGTCCCTGCTCAACAGTGCCGACGAACTCTGGCTGATCGCCGATCAGTCCATAGGCACCCTGGTCTCGCTGGACCAGATGCTTCGCCACCTGGCCCAGGTGGGCGCGCGCGATGCCCGGCTGCAGCTGATCATCAACCGCCATGACGATACCAGCGGCTTGAGCCCGGCGCAGATCGCGGCACGCTTCGAACTGCCCCTGTTGGCAGTGCTGCCCGATCGGCCCACACTGCGTTCCAGTGCCAGCCATGGCCGCCTGCTGCTGCAGGACGCGCCGCGTGATCCGTATGTGCGTGCCCTTGCCCCGCTGTTGTCGCACCTGGATCCGACGGCCCCCGCGCCGGCCAGGGGCTGGCGGGAACACCTCGCCCTTCGCCTGAGTGGTTCCCCATGGAAGACAAAGTGACTCCGTTTCCGTCCACCACCGCCCGCGCCGAACCCGGTGCCGACGCCGAGCACGGCGTGCAGCCGTTCGAGCAGACCGAGCAGTACCAGAAGGTGCTGATCGCCGCGCACGAGCACCTGCTCAACAGCATCGAGGACGAGCGCATCGATATCGACGCGTGGGCACCGGACACCGTGTCGCGCTACGTGCACGCGCAGACCGCCGGCTTCGTGCACGAGTGGCGGATTCCGATCAACGAGGCCGAGAAGGACATCGTCGCCACTGCACTGGTGAAAGAGCTGACCGGCTTCGGCCCTCTTGACGATCTGCTGCATGACCCGGAGATCGAGGACATCCTGATCAACGGCTACAAGGACATCCACGTCTCCCAGGGCGGCATGCTCAAGCGGGCGCCGCAGCGCTTCAGCGATGACAGCCACCTGCTGCGCATCCTGCGCCGGATCCTGGCGCCGCTTGGCCGCCGCCTGGATGAATCCAACCCGATGGTGGATGCGCGGCTGCCCAACGGCGGGCGCCTCAACGCCATCATCTCGCCGTTGGCCGTGGATGGGCCGATGGTCTCGATCCGGAAGTTCCGCAAGGATCCGTTCACCCCGGACGAGCTGCTGCGCATGGGCACGTTCGATCGGCCGATGCAGGCGCTGCTGCATGCGATGGTGCTGGGCCGCTGCAACATCCTGGTCTCCGGCGGCACCAGCTCGGGCAAGACCTCGCTGCTCAATGCCCTGGCCAACTACATTCCCGCCAACGAGCGCGTGATCACCGTCGAAGACACCGCCGAGCTCTCGCTCAACCACCCGCATGTCGTGCGTCTGGAAAGCCGTATCGGCGGTGCGGACGGCAACGGCGCGATCAGCATCCGCGACCTGGTCCGCAACAGCCTGCGCATGCGCCCGGACCGCATCGTGGTTGGCGAAGTACGTGGCGCCGAAGTGCTGGAAATGCTGCAGGCGATGAACACCGGCCATGACGGCTCGATGGCCACCATCCACGCCAACTCGCCGCGCGATTGCCTGTACCGCATCGAGATGCTGGCGGGTTTTGCCGGGTTCCAGGGCAGCGAAGACAGCCTGCGCCGGCAGATCGCCAGCGCCATCGACTTCATCGTGCAGATCTCGCGGCTGGGCAGCGGCCGTCGCGTGCTGGTCTCGATGACGGAAATCACCGGCGTCACCGACAACATGATCGCCACCCAGGAGATGTTCCGCCACGAGGTGCAGATCGATGGCGACGGCAAGGAGTACGACCGCTGGGTCGGGCTCGGCTTCCAGCCCCATTCGCACAAGCTCGAACCGTTCCGGCGGCAGCTGCGCGAAGCACTGGGCGGAGGCTTCTGAGGATGGCCTTCGTCCTGCTCCTGTGCAGTGCGGCGCTGATACTGGTGGCGCTGGCCGTAGAGCTGTGGGGCGGCGCGGCCGCGCGCGAGCAGCGCCGGCTGTCACTGCAGCACGCCGAACAGCGGCTGGCGCGACCGGACGCCGCCCCGCGCCTGGCCGGCATCAGCGACGCCCCGCCCCCGCCGATGCCGGTCACCAGTGCCCCCGCCGGCCTGCCCTGGGACGCGCTGATGCGGCGCGCCGCGCTTCCCACCGGCTGGCGGGTGCCACTGATGATCATCGCCGCTGCGGCACTGCTGGCCTGGATCGCCACTGCGCGGCTTGGCACGGTGTGGGCCGCGCCGATCGTACTGGTGCTCAGTGCGCTGGCGGCCTGGTTCTGGGTATCACGGCGGATCACCCGGCTGCAGGCCAAGCTGCTGCGCCAACTGCCGGACTTCCTCGACAATCTGGTGCGCCTGGCCGGCCTCGGCAACAGCTTGCAGATGGCCTTCCAGACCTCGGCCGCGCAGATGCCGATGCCGCTGCGGGGCCTGCTCGACGCCACTGTGTCCTATACCCGCAGCGGCCTGGACCTGGACCGCGCCCTGGCACAGGCCGCCCAGCCCTATCGGCTGGAAGCCCTGAACGTGCTGTCGGTGGTGCTCGGCGTGAGTGTCCGCATCGGCGGCCGCGCCGACCAGATCCTGCAGCGCATGGCCGACTTCATGCGCGACCTGGACCAGGCGCAGCAGGAGCTGATGGCCACCACCTCCGAGACCCGCATGTCGGCCTGGGTGCTCGGCCTGCTGCCGCCGATCAGCGCGGTGCTGATGGCGATCACCAGTCCGGACTTCTTCCAGCCGATCATCCAGGAGCCGCTCGGCCACAAGCTGCTGCTGTGGGCGCTGGGGCTGGAACTGATCGGTGGCTTCCTGCTGTACCGGCTGGCCAAGTCGATATGAGCGCCCGCCCTTCTTCCACCGGGAGTCCGCATGAGCAGTAACGGCTGGTGGATCGCTACGTTGTTGGTCCTCGCCGCCGGCGTGGGCCTGCTCGGGCTACGCGGCTGGGTGCTGAGCGGGCGCGAGCAACGCCACCAGGACGCCCTGCAGGCCGCCCTGCGGCCGCGCGATGCCGCCGGCGCCCCTGCCCCGGCCCAGCAGCCGCCGGTCAGCCTGCGCCAGCGCTGGCTCGCTGCGGTCGCCGCGCTCGGCCAGCGTTTCAACGGCGGCCGCATCGAAGCCGCCCTGCTGGCACCGGAAGACCGGTTGCTGCTCGACCAGGCCGGCTGGAACACCAACGCCGGCACCGCGATCTTCCTTGCCCTTCGGCTGCTGATCGCCGTGGCCACGCTGGTCCTGGTGCTGGCCTTCAACCACAGCACCGGCTTCAGCCGCGCGATGGTGATCTTCGGCGCGCTGGCCTTCGGCATCCTGTTGCCGAAGTTCGCCCTGCGTGCGTGGGCGATGCGCCTGCGCAAGCAGGTCTCGGCGGAATTGCCGCTGCTGATCGACCTGCTGCGCCTGCTGCAGGGCGTCGGCTTCAGCATGGACCAGAGCCTGCAGACCCTGGGCGACAAACTGCGCAACGCGATCCCGGTCCTCGGCCGCGAGATCCACCAGGCCAACATCGCCTACATGCACGGGCGCAGCCGCGAGCAGTCGCTGCGCCGGCTGGGCGAGTCGTTCGACGACGAAGACCTGCGCAGCCTGGTGCAGCTGATCCTGCAGGTCCACGCACATGGCGGAGCGGTGCAGGAGCCGCTGCGCCAGTTCAGCATCCGCCTGCGCGAACAGCGCCGTTCCACCCTCAAGGAGAAGGTCGGCAAGCTCTCGGTAAAGATGACCGTGGTGATGATGTTGACGTTGTTGCCGGCGCTGATGCTGGTGCTGGCCGGCCCGGCCATCATCGCCCTCGCCTCCGCCCTGACCAAACTGGATTGAACGCCATGCACCACGCCGTGCTTTCCCGCCTTTGCCTGCTGCTCGCCGCAACTGCCCTCTGCGCGGCCTGTTCGAACGTGCGCAACGGTTACCGACAGGATCCGATGGCACTGGCCTCGCCCGAGGTGGCCCCGCAGGACGACAAACAGCTTTACCTCGAGCTGATCTCCAAGATGCAGCAGCAGGGCGCGTACTACGCCTCGCTGGCGCACGTGGAGGCGTATCGCCAACGCTATGGCGACAGTCCCCAACTGCGCCTGTTGAATGCCGATGCACTGCGCGAAACCGGCCAGCGCGAGGCGGCACTGGCCATGTACGGCAGCCTGACCAGCGGCCCGCAGGCGGCCGCGGCGTGGCACGGACTCGGCCTGATCGCCGCCCGCGATGGCGACGCGGCACGTGCCGAGCAGGCATTGGCGAAGGCCGTGCAGTTGCAGCCGTTGAACACCGGCTACCTCGGCGATCTGGGCTTCGCCCGGTTGCGCGCCGGCGACTGGACCCGCGCGCAGGAGCCGCTGGCCAAGGCCGCCGAACTATCGCCCGGCAGTGCCAAGGCCAACGCCAACCTGGCGGTCTGGGCGCTGCTGCGCGGCCAGAACGACATGGCCGACACCATCATGCGCAACGCGCGCCTGACCGACAGCGCGCAGGCCGAAGTCCGCCGGCTGGCGGACCAGCTGCGCCAGCAGGCGGCGCCGGCGCCGTCGGTGCAGCGTGCACCCGCCAGCGTCGCCACGGCGGCCGCCGCGCCCGGCAGCGGCGCCACGCCTGCACCACGCGCCGCTGCCGGGCGCCCGGCGCAGCGCAGGGTCGCCATCGATACCGATCACCGCACGCGTGCCGATGCGCGCTTGGCGCCGTCGATGCTCGAACGCTTCAGCACGCCCACTCCTGCCAGCGAGACCACGCCATGAATCAGTTGCGTCGCCTGCCCGTTACGTTCCTGCACGCTGGCCTGCCGTGGCTGCTGATGGTGGCAGCGCTGCCCGCGATGGCGCAGCAGGCACCGCTCACCGGGCAGATGCTTGGCGGACAGCAGGCCCCGCCGGTCGCCACCGCGACGCTGCCGGCGCCAGAGACCCCGGCGCTTGTGCCGACCTACGTCGATCGCGCGCCGGCTTACACCGACGCCGCGCCCGGGCGCTACATGCCTCCCGCACCCGCGCCGCGCAGCGAGATAGGCCAGACCACCCGTGATCTGCTGCGGATGCAGGCCCAGGGAACCCACGCGGGGGCGCGCCTGCCGATCCTGGGTGACCAGGCCGCGGCCAGCTATGCGCGCTACCTCAAGAGCTTCGAGCACGAGATTCCCGAGTTCCTCAAGACCAGTGTGAAAAAGGACGTAGGCGGTTCCAACGACGGAGGTTGATGCCATGCACCAGTCCAGCGTTCGTGCGCCCCGGCCGTTCCGGCGGCGGCTGCGCGGCGGGATGTCGGTCACCATGATGCTGGTCCTGCTCGGTCTGGTCGGGATGCTCGGCCTGGTGGAAGTGGGCTATCTGTACTGGGCCAAGCGCGATGCGCAGAAGGTGGTCGACCTGGCCGCCGTCGCCGGTGCGCAGCGCCTGGACCTGTGCCGCGCGGACCTCAAGGACAACGGGGCTGCCCGCAGCAATGCAGAGCGGGACAACGGCTTTTCCGGCGCCCTGGTGATCCACTGCGGCAACTGGAACCCTGCACGCGGCGCGGGGGATCATTTCAGCGTGACGCCCGACGCGGCCAACCCGCTCAATGCGGTCAAAGTGGTCGCCACCCGTTCGGTGGTGCCGTTCTTCGGCCAGAACACGCGCCTGCCCACGATCCGTGCGCAGGCGGTGGCCACGCGTGCGCCGCCGATCGCGGTGTTCTCGGTGGGCTCGCAGTTGCTGCGGGTCAATGGCAATACGCCGCTGGGCAACGTGCTCGACCTGGTGGGCGTCAACCTGGACCGCACCACCCTGCTTGGCTATGACGGCCTGGCCCAGGCGAAGGTCACCCCGGGCGGCCTGCTGCAGGCGCTGGGCATTCCGGTCCAGGCCAACATCGGTATCGCCGAGTTCAACGCCCTGCTGGCCGCCAACCGGGTCTCGCTTGGCCAGCTGCTCGATGCCACGGCCACGGTGCTCACCAACAGCGGCGTCACCCATGTGGATCTGACGGCACTGCGCAATGCGCTCGCGGCAAAGGTCGATCTGAACCAGCTCAACGTGCAGCTCGGCAGCACCGACAGCACCGGCGGGTTGTTCGCACGCATCGTCGCGCCCGAAGGCCCCGCTTCGCCAGCGCTGCAGGCCGACATCAGCGCGTTGGACCTGATCACCACCAGCATCAGCATCGCCAGCGGTGGCAACGGCGTGGCGGTCAACAACCTCAACATCCTGGGCCTGGTGCAGACCCGCGCGGCGATCATCGAACCGCCCTCGATCGCGATCGGCGGCGTCGGCACCCGTGCCTACAACGCGCAGGTGCGGCTCAAGATCAACATCGATACCGGCGGGCTGGCGCTGCTCGGCCCCGTGCTGAGCGGGCTGGGGATCCGCCTCAACCTGCCGATCTATGCCGATGTGACCAACGCGATGGGCACACTGGACGCGCTCAACTGCGGCGCGACCCCGCCAACGGCCACGGTGCGGGTGCAGTCCTCGCTGCTGCGCGCCTGCGTCGGCCGCGTGGCCGCCGCCAACGAATTTTCGCAGCGCAATGTGTGCGATGCCGGGCTGCAGAACGAGCAGTTGCTGACCCTGCTGGGCGCACCGCTGGTCACCGACAAGATTTCCCTCAATGCGCTGACCCGCGATGAGAGCGTCACCCTTGCGGCCGGAGAGACCGCCTCCACTTACTTCAACCAGGCCCAGGTCGGCACAGCCATCTCCGGCCTGGTGAGCGAACTGCTGCGCGTGCTGAGCAACGTGGTCACCCCGGGCAAGCAGGGCAGCACCGATGCCGCCACCGCCAATCGTTTGGCGGATCAGTATCTGAAGGCCGCCAATCCGGGCAACGTTTTCTACGACGCCGAGAAGACCATTGCCCTGCTGCGACACGGTGACCCGGCACGCGGCATCGGCGCCCTCGGCGACTGGGACGTCGTGGGCGGCGTACCGCACGCGTGTGGCGCGCTGAATCTTGGCACCTGTTTTGAAACCGGCTCGGTCTGGGACGGCTACAACGCCACCGTTACCGGAAAGGGAATGGGCGGGCTCAGTGGCCTGCTCGGCTCCCTGCTCGGTGGGCTGGTGATCAACCGCTGCAACAGCCTGCTCAGTACCCTGCTCAACTACAACAACTGCGTCAAATCCAATCTGGCCTCTTACCTGCAGACCCGGCCGGGCGGCCTGGAGGACCTCGCCGGCGGAACCGGAGTCACCGACCCGGGCACTGACCAGGTCCGCTGCAGCGGCCTGCTGTGCCTGGCGCTGACCCCGGTGCTGGAAACCCTCAAGCCGCTGCTCAACGGCGTCGGCACCCTGCTCTCGCAGACGCTGGCCCAGGTGCTCGGGCTGGAGCTGGGGCGGACCGACGTGCACATGCAGTCCATCCAGTGCACCCCGGCACAGTTGGTTTATTGACGCTGCGGCAAAGTGCAGGCCACGCGATTGTGCGTGCTAGACTCCGGCGGGGACTTTACTTCACTGATAATCCACTCGTGGATGGCCTGAATATGCGAGAGAGAAAAGGGGTTGGTTCCATCGTCGCGCACGCGCTGACCGGTGGGATTGTGTTGCTGCTGTCGTTGAGCGTCATTCCGCAGGCCCTGGCCGCGCGCGCGCCGCGTGCCGAGCCGGCCGTGGAGACCGCCGTTCGCCCGGCGCCGGTGGTCCGCAATACCGTGGACGAACTGCGCCAGCTGGTCGACTCCAAGCAGCTCACCGAGCTGCGCACCACCTATAACGGCAGTTACGGTGCCAGCCTGCTGTTCAATACCAGCACGCTGAATTACTACGTGGCGCTGTTCCACGAGAAGGACTTCTGGCGCGTGATCAAGACCGATTCGGTCGACAACGCCGAGAAGGTCTACCGCACCTTCGTCGAACAGACCGAACAGCTGGCCCAGGTGTATATCGATACCACCCGCCTGCAGGCCGGCAAGCGCTATACCGAAAACCTGGTCGCCTACAACGAAGAGCGGCTGCGCAGCCTGCAGCAGGAAGCCGATCTCCAGCGCCAGCAGTCGCTGCAGGTCAGCGCCTCGCTGGAACAGGCCAAGCAGCAGGCGGTCAGCCTGAGCACCGACCTGCGCAGCAGCCACAGCGAACTGGACGCGCTCAACCAGCGCATCCAGATGCTGCAGGCCCAGCAGCTGAACCCGGCGCTGTCGCTGCCGTCAGCCGAGTCGGCCACGCCGGCACCGGCGCCGCAGGGCAACCCCGGCAACCCGTAACGGCATCGCGCGCCCTGCCCCGGCAGGGCACGTCACGGACGGCGCCGATGGCGCCGTCTTTCATTCCGGTGCAGTACCCTTGGTGGCACAGACGTCCTGCGCATCAGCAAGGAGTGCCCCATGCCCGTTCCGCGCCCCCACATCGCCCTGACCCGCGTGCGCGCCGCCTTGGCGTCATCCCGCGCCCGGCTGGCCGCGGCCCTGGTCGCGGTGCTCGCCCTGCCGGGCGCCGCCACTGCCGCTCCGGCCTCGCCCACCTCGCCGCCGCTGTCGGCCGAAGCGTCCGATCCCAGGCTGCTCGGCTGGATGCAGGGCGCGCCGCCGCCGGAAGACAAGCGCATCCGTTACACGGATGACGATTATTTCAGTTTCCCCAAGCTGCGCTGGACGGCCTGCCATTTCCGCCAGTTGATGCCCACCGTGGGCGTCAGCCGGGGCCCCGGCGCGGCCCGTGACCTGCCGCGCCGGCTGGATGCCGCGATCGACGCGCTGTCGTTCACGCCCACCGGCACCCACCGTCAGATGACCTGGGCACAGTCACTGTCGGCCAACTACACCGACGGCATCGTGGTGCTGCACGACGGGGTGGTGGTCTACGAGCGCTACAGCGGCTGCCTGGACGAGCACGGCCAGCACGGCGCGATGTCCGTCAGCAAATCGATGACCGGCCTGCTCGGCGAGATGCTGGTCGCCGAGGGGGTGATCGATGAAACCCAGCGCGTCAGCGCGATTGTTCCCGAGCTGAAGGACAGCGCGTTCGGCGATGCCACGGTCAGGCAGGTGCTAGAGATGACCACGGCACTGCGCTACAGCGAGGACTACGCCGACCCCAACGCCGAGGTCTGGGCATTTTCCGCCGCGGGCAGCACCCTGCCCCCGGCCCCCGGCTACACCGGGCCACGCAGCTATTACGATTACCTGCAGACCGTGCAGAAGCAGGGCCGCCACGGCGAGGCGTTCGGCTACAAGACGATCAACACGGACGCGCTGGGCTGGATCATCGCCCGGCGCACGGGGCAGTCGGTTGCACAGCTGCTGCAGTCGCGCATCTGGCAACGCCTGGGCGCCGAGCAGGACGCGTACTACACCGTTGATTCCACCGGCACGCCGTTTGCGGGCGGCGGCTTCAATGCCGGCCTGCGGGATCTGGCCCGCGTCGGCCAACTGCTGCTCGACGACGGCAAGGTCGACGGCCAGCCCATCGTGCCCGCCGCCGCGATCGCCCGTATCCGGGCCGGCGGCAGCAAACAGGCCTTTGCCAAGGCCGGTTACGCGCAGCTGCCGGGCTGGAGCTATCGCGGCATGTGGTGGATCTCCCACAACGACCATGGCGCCTACATGGCGCGCGGCGTGCATGGCCAGGCGCTGTACATCGACCCCACCGCACGGGTGGTGATCGCGCGCTTCGGCTCGCATCCGGTCGCAGCCAACAGCGCCAACGACCCGACCACCCTGCCCGCCTTTGATGCCGTGGCGCGGTATCTGATGGCGCAGCCATGAGCGTGCGTGCCGTCTGACTACCGGCACGCATCGTGCACCAGGTCATCCATTCGCCGGCTGAGCGCCAGGCTCGGCCGGCCGCCCGCTTTCCGGTAGGCCGTCTCGCGCTGGCGTCGCGCGGCGGTGCAATGGACAGGATCGGCATGCACGGAGATGACCGCCCCCCGGATCGCGGGCGTCGGGCGGACACTGCGTCGCGGCGGGCGCTTCTGTCGCGCGGGCGCAGCCTCCGCACGCCGCTTGGCCTGGAGTTCCTGCCGCACGGACTCGATATGGATCTCATTGGCCCAGGTATCGGCGGACGGCGGCATCTCGCGGATGCGTTCGGTGCGTCCCTCGCACGGGGTGGACTGATAATGACGCGCGCCGTCGACCAGGCAGGTATGCACCTGTCGCGGCGGCAGATCCACCGCTGTGGCGCTCATCATCAGGGTCAGCCACCACGCAGGCATCGCATCGCTCCGTCCAGATGCGCCCAGCATGTTTCAGCGGCGGATCACCGAGCCGTGACCGGCTGCACAGTGAGCGGGCGATGCGCATGCCCCTGACACGCCATCACTGCCATGCCCTACCCAGGTGCTATGGCCTGGCGCCCACGTGCAGTTCCAGCACTTCGTCACCCAGGGCGTCGATCTCGCCGGTCGGCCGCCAGCCCAGGTAGCGATAGAAGCCATGCGAGCGCACCGCAGGGTCCGCCGCACACCCCAGGATCAGCCGCGAATGCCCGGCCTCGACTAGATCGGCGATGGACATATCCAGCAGCCGCCGACCGATGCCCTGCCCTTCATGGGACGGCAGCATTGCCAGCACCACGATCTCGCCGCCGTCGCGATCGCCGAAGCAGTAGCCGACCATGTGCTCGCCTTCCAGCGCGATATGCCCCGGCAGTACATCGTCACGGATACCGGCCGCCCAGCTGTCTTCGGTGATGCCGAGTCCGGCAAGCTCGGCCGCGGAAAATGCATTTTCGCGGGTGCGCCCACGCAGATCGATGCAGGCAGCGGCATCGCCCGACACGGCGCGACGGTAATGAATCGGGTGGGTCATGCGTGCTTCCTGCAACCGCCGGAACACTCGGCGGCGCGCAGTATACCGTCGCATGCGCTGTAGACCCAAACGCAGCGGGCCCGGCATTGCCGGGCCCGCGAGGGACTTACAGGAAGCGGTAATCGAACTCCAGCCACAGCTGGCGGCCGTAGGGGTCGTAGTTGCCGACCGGATAGAACGGCCAGCCGCCGCCGTCCTTGTCCGCCGGCGGGCGGCTGTCGCGCAGGTTGTTGACGATCAGGCCGAGCGTGGCGTTGTCGTTGAGCTTGCGATACAGGCTGGCGTTGTAGGTCATGTACGGCGCGATGCGACCACTGCCGTCGGTCTTCGGCAACGAGCCGTAACGCATGCCGTACAGGGTGGCGGTCCAGTCGTTGATCGCCCAGGTCACGCTGCCGTTGACCTTGCTGCGCCACTGGTAGGAATCCAGCGAGTTGCGCTGGTCCTGCACGTCATCGCCGGCGAACTGGCGGTAGCTGTGATCGATCACCAGCGAGTACGCGACGCGGGCGGAGAAACGACCATAGCGGCCCGCGTCCCAGCGCAGGTTCGACTTCAGGTCGATGCCGCGCACGGTTTCGGAGGCGGCGTTGATCGGGTTGATCAGCACGCGCACGACCTGGTTCGGCTGCACTGCCGCGTCGGCCGGGTTGCGGATCACGCGACGCAGCGCGTCCTGGCATTGTGCCGAGCCGATATCGCGTGCGTCGCCACCCACGGTCTGGCCGAGGCGGCAATCGGCTTCATCCTTGAGGATGCGGGTGGCATCCAGGTTGGTGACCTCATCGTCGATGCGGATGTCGTAGTAATCGGCCGTGAAGTCCAGATTGGCCGACGGCGACCACACGAAGCCCAGTCCATACGATTTGGCGGTTTCCGGCTGCAGCTGCGGATTGGCACCACTGGTGTAGTCGATCGCCAGGCCGCTGAAATCGCAGTCGTCGTACGCCTGGCCGGCACTGCGGCAGCGCCAGTAATCGGTCATGCCGGGGTTGTAGCCACGCGTTTCGGTGGCGAACACGTAGTTCATGTCCGGCGCACGGAAGCTGGTTGCTGCACTAGCGCGCAGCAGCAGCGTATCGAACGGACGGAACTCCAGGCCGGTGCTCCAGGTGGCCTTGCCCAGATGATCACCGGCAGCACGATACTGGTCGTAGCGACCGGCCACGGTCGCGGTCAGGCGCTCCAGCAAGGGCAGCTGCAGCTCCACCCCGGCGGCATAGCGGTCGCGCTCGCCACCGGCCGGGATGCCGGCGTTGAGGTTCCAGAACACGCCCTGTCCCAAGGCCGGGTCCGGGCGGTTGCGGTAGCCCTGGCTGCCGGCTTCGACCACGGCGGCCAGCGCTGCACGGCCGCCGGGCAGATCGAACAGCTGGCCGTTGACGCTGACGCTGGCGGTCTGCAGCCACGCAGCGTTGCGGCTCTCGTAGCGGTCCGACAGCCCCTCGTACTCGCCCGGGGTCAGCGGCTGGTACAGGCGCGACGGATCCGGCGCATACACTTCAACGCCATCGCGGGTGCCCAGTTGTGGGCCCAGCAGGTACGCATTGATGCCGGCCAGCAGGCCCGGGCGCTGCGTCCTGTTCTCGTAGCGCGAGCGGCTGTAGGCCGCTTCGTAATCCCAGTCCGAGCCGCCGATGCTGCCACGGGCGCCGACGTTGAACGACCACGACTGCTCCAGGAAGCGGTTGGCATTGCGCTGCACGCCACCGATCTCTTCGGGCGCGAAACGCCGGTACCAGCTTTCCAGCTGACCGCTGTTCTGGTTGTAGAAATAATTGCGCGAAGAGGTCCAGCTCGGTGCGCGGGTGTTGTTGTAGATGCGCGCAGTGCCGATCGCCGCATCGGCGAACAGTTCCTGACGGTCATTCAAGCGCCAGGTCACCGCGCTGTACGCATCGATGTTGCGCTTCTCGGTCTGCACGGTCCAGAACGTGGGCGCGGCTTCATTGCTGCCGCAGTACCAGCCCTGGCGGGGATTCTGCGCGCGGAAGACGCTGCCGCCGTACAACGTGCTGGCGGCATCGCAGCCATCGGCACCGGGATCGATGTAGTTGTTGGTGGAGGCGTTGCGGCGATACGCCACGGCCGTCGCGAGCGGTGCCACGCCGCGCGGATCGTCGGTGAGCGAATCCATGAAGTCGCGCTGCGAACCGTAGATCGCTTTGCGGTTGGCGATCTCCAGGCCGAAGATCGCGTCCCAGTTCTCACCCGAACCGCCACCGACCGCCTGCAGGCGCTGGTTGTCGCCGCCACCCTGTTCGGTGGTGCCGGCGCGGACATTGATCCCGACGCCGTCATAGGTTTTCTTCAGGATGATGTTGACCACGCCGGCGATCGCATCGGAGCCGTACACCGCCGAGGCGCCCCCGGCCAGCACTTCGATCCGGTCGATCAGCGCGCTGGGGATGTTGGCCAGGTTGACCACGTTGACCGAGCCTTCGTAGGCCAGCGGGTAGTCCGACTGCCGGCGGCCGTTGACCAGCACCAGGGTACGGTTGGGGCCGAGGCCGCGCAGGTTGATGGTGTTGGCAGCCGGGGTGAAGGTGTTGCCGAAATCCTCGCCCTGCACGTTGCCGGTGTTCTCGGTCAGCGCGCTGAGTGCCTCGAACGCACTGCGGTAGCCCTGCGCCTCGATCTGTTCCTGGGTGATCACGGTAACCGGGGATGGGCCTTCCACGCTGGCGCGGGGGATGCGCGAGCCGGTGACGGTGACGGCCTCCAGCTGGGTGGGTGCATCGGCCGCGTGGACCAGCGATACCGCACCAAGCAAAGGCAACAACGACACAACCAGGGCCCGCCGACGCAGCGGGCGATACAGCACAGACATGCAGATTTCCGGTAAAGACGTACGTGCCGGCGGGGTCGGGCCCGTGCCGGAGCGTAGTGAGGGAGGGGCCGTGATTCTGCTGAACAGGCGGAGAAGGAGGAAATGACCGCCCGCGATATGCTTATCGATATTTTGCCTAAGCAACGAAAAACGGCGGCCCTGCGGCCGCCGTTTCCGTGACACGCCGTGCGCCCGGACTCAGGCGTCGGCAGGCAGCGCGCTCTGGCGGTTCACCAGCGCGCTGAAACGTGCCAGCGAGCTCAGGTGGTGGTGCACCAGCGCCAGCCAGCCACTGCGGTGCCAGGCCACGACGGTGGCGTCCGGCAACGCGGCGAACTTTTCCACATCCACGACCTGGAAACCGTTGACCGACATCTGCCGGCCGTCAGCGAGGGTGACGTCGATGTTGCGGTCGATCAGCAATTCGTTTTCGATCAGGGCGGCAGTGAAGCGGCGGGTCTGGTCATGCTCGCGGGTGTAATCCCCGCAGAAGCGCATGGCGTTGTCGACGATCTCGGTGGCCTTTCCATCCTGGAACAGCGGCACGCCGTCTTCGCTCTGGCCCTGGTTGACCTGCCTGGCGGCCGAATCCAGCGCGAGCACGTACTCGTCCTGATCACCGGCCTGCATGAACACGAACGGATAGCGGCGCACGTAGGCCGGCACGTAGCTCTGCTCGTCCCACACGCCATCGGTGACGAACAGGTTGCGCTGTGCCAGGCCGACGGCGACCAGCGGCATCGCGTCCTTGCCGGTGAAAATGATCGGGTAATGCTGGGCCAGCGAACCGAATTCGCCGATCACGGCGGGGATCGCGTTGGTTTCCCCGGCAAAATGCGCGGTGTCCGGCACCAGGCGCCAGGCGGCGTGCAGATCCGAGCGCAGCGGAACGGGCGCCTGGTAGAACAGCGGACCGGTGGCCTGGGACGGCGCAGCGGCGGGCGGAGTCGTGGTTTCAGCAGTCATGGATTAAGTCGGATACGTCGCGCCAGTCAGCCCGGGCGCGAAAGCGGGAACCGCATTGAACGGCCACTATAACGTGCCACGTCCGTGGTTTTTATTTCAATCGCGCTGGATTCCCCGCGCCCCGCGATCGTCCGGTGATTCCACGGTAGCCCGGCACTGCCTCTGATCGGCGATACAGGCGTCGTCCGGGAAGCGAGATACACCCCGCCAGGAGCAGGCCGGATCCAACACGGTGCGCAGGTGCGACGTTTTTACCCGGCCATGCGCAAGCCGATGCTGCGCGCCCTGCCCTGGCACCGCCTCACAGCACACCGTCCAGCGGGCCGGCGGCACCGGTCAATACGGCGCAGGCGTGATCCTGCAGCTCCTCACCGCTGGCCTTGTTGCCCGCCGCCAGGTCCAATCGGGTGGCCAGCAACACGAAACCGGGCGCACCGGAGGGGCCGGTCTGCCCGGCGACCACCAGCGACCAGTTGCCGATATCGGCCGGATCGGACAGATGGGCGGCCAGCAGACGCACCGGGTTCGCGGTGAGCTCGGCACCGGGCAACTGGCGGGCGAGATAGGCATGCCCGCGCAACGGCTCCGGCAGCGGCTGCCAGCTGGCGCCGATGACCGGCTGCAGCCGGCGCAGCTGGGCCAGGACATCCGCGCGCAGGCAATCCACGTGGATGTGCAGTTGGTGCTGGGAGCGGCCATGGGGCGAATTCAGGGCCAGGCTGGCCACATCGCGCGGCAGTGCCATCCCGAGTGCCTGCTCGGTGTGGCTGCGCGCCTTCCACGCGGCGGCGAAGTAGTTGGGGGCACCGGCACGCAGCAGCGCCGGGCTTTCAATGCCCGAGATGCGGTCCAACGGCAGCACCAGGAACTGGTAGTGGCCGTGCGAATCCTTGAGCAGCACATCGCGCCGCTGCGCCTGGGCAGACACGGCCAGGCAGCTGCCGCGAGGGGCGGCCTCGCCGGCGCAGTCGCGCTGGATGATGCCCCACAGGGCGTCTGGATTGGCAGGCGGCCTGGCCGGCGGCCGGGGCGGCGTGGCGCAGGCTGCCAACAGCAGCACCGCACAGGGCAAGGACAATCGGGCGATCACGGACAAGCTCGGACAGGAATGCGGGCCCAGCCGGCCGTGCCGATGGGCGGGCGCGATTGTACCGCGCCGCTTCTGTCGCTTCCGTGTCAGTAGGTGCTGTACGGCACCTCGACCACCACCGGTGCGGCCGGTGCCGGCGGCTGCAGGGTGTAGCGGTCCAGCGCGCCATTGTCATCGGCGAAGCGCTGTGACTGCACCTGCAGGCGGTACGTGGTGGTACCGAACTTGACGCCGCTGCCGCCGGCATCCAGCGCGGCACCGGCCGGCAGCAGCAGGCCGCCGAGGTCGCTGTAACCGCCGCCTTCCTGCGAGAAGACATGGTCGACCAGGTCGCCCTCGCGCTTCATCGCAAACACGTGCGGGTCGCCGTGGCGGCGGTTGTAGTCCTCGTTGCCGAGCAGATCGGCGATCCACACCCCGGGCAGCCGGTAGCTGGTTTCCAGGGCAATCGCATCGAGACGGTCACTGTCTACCACCAGGCAGCACACCGCCTGCTTGTTTTCGCGGTCCAGGATCGCGAAGCGCTCGCCCCTGGCAACCTCGCGCGGCAGGATCGCAAACGGCTGGTTCCTCAGGACCGGCTCGGCGCCACTGGCCGAATGCAGGTTGCGCCAGCCACCGAACACCGGTGCGTCCGGCTCGGCCGCCACGGCGTTGCCGGCCATCGTCATTCCCAGTGTCACGATCAATGCGGCCGTGATCTTCCTGCTGTGCATGCGCTACTTCCGTTGGTTGACCTGTCGCGGCGACATCGCCGGACCTCACAAGACCGCGACACTATGCGCCAGCAGCGGGCCGGCGGGCAATCGGCGCCGCTCAGCCGATCACGATGTAGTCACTGACCAGGGTGATCCCGCGGTGCTCACCGCGCTCAAGCTGCACGTGGCGGCCACCGACCTGGTCGATGGCGATGCAGTTATCCACCTCCAGCAGGGCATCGGTATGCGGCTTGAACCAGCTGGCATCGCGCAGGGCCTTGGCCTTGCGCTTGGCCGCCTCGGCATCCGTGGCGACCAGCAGCCGGTAATCGTGCGCCTCGCCCAGCGCGCCGGCGGCATACCCGCCGAGATTGAGGAAGTACAGGCGCGGCGCGCCCACGGCCGGGGCCGCGTCGCCGAAGCGCACCCGGTACGCCTCCACCCCATCCACCGCCAGCCAGCCATCGAGATGCAGCCCTTTCCGCTCACCGAACCAGTCCTGGCGCAGCTGCGGGTAGGCCTCTTCAATGGCATCGACGTTGGCGAAGGCCACGTCGTGGACCTCGATCCGGGCGCGGGCATGTCGCCCACCCAGCATGAACACGTGCAGCACCTGCGACTCCCGGCATGGCCGATCTGAGAGGCCGCCAGTGTAGCGCCGGTGGCCGTTGCGCCCCGCCCCAGCAGCCGCGTGGGCTGCGTCCAACGGTCGCGGGGCGCCCACCACGCGCCGGTGCACACCGCAGTGGTATGGTCGGCGCCTGACCCCGCAGGAGCGACCCGATGGCATCCCTTTTCCGTTACCCCCTCGCCGCGATCACGCTCGCCGGCACCCTCTCGCTGGCCGCGTGCGTGAGCACGCCGGGCCCGGAGATCAAGGGTCCAGGCCTGTGCAAGGCCGATGCCCTGGGCTGGGCCATCGGCCAGCCGGCCGACGAGGCGAACATGCGCAAGCTGCTGGTGCAGAGCGGCGCCGGCCTGATCAACCCGATCGGCCCGGCCACGATCACCACCCGTGACCTGCGCCAGGATCGGCTGCGGGTGTTCATCGACAAGGACAACGTGATTACCGCCGTCCGCTGCGAATGAAGCCCCGCGGGTAGAGCCACCCCATGGGTGGCTGTGCCGGCGTATCGCAGGTTTCAGGGCAGCCACCCATGGGGTGGCTCTACCGTGGCCTCACGCCGGTAACGCCGCTCAACGCTGAGCGGCTGCCTATTGGAAGATTGCCGGTAGTGCATATCCGCCATCGGCGCGGTTTGTGAGGCATTCCCCATCCCAGTCCGCTTGCTTCAGCCACTCAATGGCGTGGAGGAAAAAGGGGGAGATGTCGGGCGCGAGCAGGATCTTGGTGTCTTCATCCCTGCCAAAAACGATCATCTGCCCAACGCTACCGCTATGGTCTGGATCAAAATCCAGACCCATGTGATTCCCGCCGGCGTCACGGCTCAACGCAATCCAGTGCGGGTTGGTATACATGGGCTTGACGGCCCCCGGCGGTCGGGACGCCATGTTCCACGCAAATTCCTTGTTGAGCTCGTCCTCCTCAATACTCCGCCATCCATCCCAGGTAGATCGAATGCCTTGAGTGGACAACATCTGCATGCCGAACAGGACGCCAAACGCTGTTTGTCCATCATGGATTCTCAGCATGGCCTTGAGCAGCTCCGGAAGAGCCACTCCCAAATGGTGTTCGAGATCGATAAGCGCCTTCTCGCTGGCACCCGGTTGGAGTCCCATCTCGGTAAGGCAATCCTTCCGCGCGAGGATCGCCTTGATTTCGTTCCATGTTTCAGCCGCCTGATGCATGCGCACTGCCTTTCTCACGTTGGATCATTCCGCAGCCAACGCTAGATCCTTGGGGCTCCGCAGGAAATGCAACAAATACGAATATGGCGCGACATTTTCGCGTCAGTGCATTCCACAGTCGCTCCAATGCCGGGTTCTGGGCGTCTGGCCGATGCCCGGGTTGAACGTATTGCTCGGATCCAGTTGCTGGTAGAACGCCGCCAGGGCCGGCTTGGCCGGGTACAGATGGCCCACGTTGTGTTCGGCCGGATACTCCGCGCCACGCGCGTCCAACAGCGCCCACATCGCGTGCTCGATGGCCAGCGGATCCTCGCCCTTGCGCACGATGTAATCCTGATGGAACACATGGCACAGGAAATGCCCGTAATACAGTTTGCCGGCCAAGCGTGCGTCGAGTTCGGCCGGCAGGTGTTCCACCCACGCGCGGTCATCGCGCCGTAGTGCCACGTCCAGGGCCACGATGTCCTCGACCTCGCGCCGGTGCACCTCGCGATAACGCACGGCCGCGCCGGCCACCGCAAAGCGGTGCAGGAACGCCTTTCGCCCCTCCTCGGCCGTGCACTGGAAGAAGTCGCCCTCGCTGCCAGCGAAGTGAGTGCGCAGGAAGGTTTCGGTGGCGGCGGCATCCACCGCCGACACCTTGAGCAGCAGGTGGTGCTCGTAGCGGTCACGGAACTGGCCCATGCGCGCGGGCAGATGGCGTGGCAGGCAACGCATCGCCCACTGGATCACGCGGTCGGTGACCCCGCGCAGGCCAAGGCTTTCGAACCATCCATCGACGCGGCTTTTCAGCGCGAACGCCGCCGGCACCCTGGCCGTGCCGAAGCGATCGATGAGCAGGAAGGTGTCCTTGCCGTACCGTTCGCCGATGTCGTACGCCTCGCGGTGAAGGTACTCGCCCGAGATCGGCAGGCGCTCGAACGCGGTCAGCAGATGGCGGCGGATCGCGGTCAGATCCTCCATCGCATTGCTGCCGATGTAGAACACCTCGCCGGGCTCGCGCGCAAACGTATCCAGCCGCACCGCGAACACCGCCAGCTTGCCGGCCGAGCCGGAGGCTTCGTAGTGGCGCGAAGGATCGGCGTTGTAGCGGGCGGGCGTGGCTGCATCGACCTGGCGCACCTGCTCGGCATAGCGCGGGTCGGAGGCGGCGCGGTCGTTGCCGTTGTCCACGTCAGCGGGCGCGTAGTCGCCGCGCTGCAGCCGCTCCAGGATCTGCTCGGCGGTATCGCCCAGCGCGATGCCGAGATGATTGACCAGCTGCAGCTTGCCGTTGGCATCGACCTGGGCGAACAACGCCATTTCGGTATAGGCCGGGCCGCGTCGCACCAGCGAGCCGCCGGAGTTGTTGCAGACCCCGCCCAGCACCGAGGCACCGATGCACGACGAGCCGATCACCGAGTGTGGTTCGCGGCCCAGTGGCGCCAGCTCCTTCTCCAGCCGGTCCAGCGTCGCCCCGGGCAGGCAGACCACCTGGCGGCCCTCGTTGATCAGCTGCACACCGGTCAGGCGCAGGGTGTTGAGGATGACCACCGGGCGGTCATAGTCGGCACCATCGGGTGTGGAACCGCCGGTGAGGCCGGTGTTGGCCGCCTGCATGATCACGATCGCGTTGGCCGCCACGATGGCCTGCAGGGCGCGCCACTGTTCCAGCAGCGTGCCCGGGCGGACCACGGCCAGCACCGGGCCATCGCCGAAACGGTAGCCCTTGCGGAAGCGCCGGGTCGGCTTGTCGCCGCACAGCACGTGTGCGTCGCCGACGATCGCGCGCAGCTGCGCCAGCAGCGCTGCCGTGCCCCGGGATGCCGCGTTCATGGTGCGGCCGCGAGGCGACGCGTGGCGTCCACCAGCGAATCGCGGCTGATGTCGGCGATGGTCCTGGCGCCGGTGAGCGTCATCGCCACGCGCATTTCCTTGGCCATCAGGTCCAGCAGATTGGCCACGCCGGCCTCGCCCTGCGCGGCGAGCGCATAGACGAAGGCACGGCCTAGCAGCACGCTGTCGGCGCCGAGCGCGATCATGCGCACCACGTCCAGGCCGTTGCGGATGCCCGAATCGGCCAGGATCTTCAGCTCACCCTTGACCGCATCGGCGATGGCCGGCAACGCCCGCGCGGTGGACAGCACCCCGTCCAGCTGACGACCGCCGTGGTTGGAGACGACGATGCCGTCAGCCCCGAAGCGAACGGCGTCACGCGCATCGTCCGGATCAAGAATGCCCTTGATCACCATTGGTCCGCTCCAGAACTCGCGGATCCACTCCAGGTCTTTCCACGAAATGGACGGATCGAAGTTGTTGCCCAGCCAGCCGATGTAATCGGCCAGGCCGGTCGGGCTGCCCCGATAGGTGGAGATGTTGCCCAGATCGTGCGGGCGGCCGAACAGGCCCACGTCCCATGCCCAGCGCGGGTGCGTCACCGCCTGCAGCATGCGCCGCGCCGGCGCGTTCGGGCCACTCATGCCCGAGTGCGCATCGCGGTAGCGCGCGCCCGGCGTGGGCATGTCCACCGTGAACACCAGCGTGGTCACGCCAGCCGCCTTGGCCCGCTCCAGCGCATTGCGCATGAAGCCGCGATCCTTGAGGACATACAGCTGGAACCACATCGGCCGATCGATGGCCGGAGCTACTTCCTCGATCGGGCAGACCGACACGGTGGACAGCGTGAAGGGAATCCCCCGGCTCGCCGCCGCCCGCGCCGCCTGCACTTCACCGCGGCGCGCATACATGCCGGTCAGCCCGACCGGCGCCAGCGCCACCGGCATCGCCAGGCGCTCACCCAACAGCTCCGTTTCCAGGCTCAGATCGGACATGTTGCGCAGGATGCGCTGGCGCAGCGCGATCTCGGACAGGTCCGCGACGTTCCGCTTCAGGGTGTGCTCGGCATACGCGCCGCCATCGATGTAGTGGAACAGGAACGGCGGCAGGCGGCGTTGTGCCGCTGCGCGGTAATCGGTGGAGGCGGAAATGATCATGGGTCAACCGTGGGAAGAAGGAAGCCGTGACGCACGTGCGCGCCGGGCCTCGTTGTCATCGAGCGTGCGCAGGGAGGTGTGCACGAATTCCAGGTGCGCGTGTGCGGCGGCACGCGCGCGTTCGGGGTCGCCGGAGAGCACGCCATCCATCATCTCGCGGTGCTGGACGGACAGCGGCTCGAAGGTGCGGGCGGAGGTATAGAGCTTCTCGCGGCTCTGCGAGATGTTGGTCTGCAGCAGCTCGAACAGGCCACGCATCACCTGCAGCAGCACCAGGTTGTGCGAGGCCTCGGCGATGGCCAGGTGGAAGGCCGCATCGGCCTGCGCTTCGCCGGCCGGATCGTCCTTGCCATGCGCAGCCATCATGGTGTCGAAGGCTTGGCGGATCTTCGCGCGGTCTTCGTCGGTGGCGCGCAGCGCCGCATGCCAGGCGGTCGCCCCTTCCAGCGCGTGGCGGATTTCCAGCACGTCGAAGCGGTATTCCGGGTCGCCCTGGAACAGCGGCAGGTACGGGATCAACGGCTCATCGATGGCCTGCCGGGCACGGGCCGCCGGCTCGCTCACGTAGGTGCCGCCGCCGACCCGCGCGCTCAGCAGGCCCTGGCTGGCCAGCTGCGCGATCGCCTCGCGCAGCGCCGTGCGCGAGACCCCCAGCTGCACCGCCAGCGGTCGTTCGGCCGGCAGGCGGTCACCCGGCTGCAGGTTCTGCTCACGGATCAGGCTGCGCAGCTGCGCGGCCACCTTGTCGGACAGGCGTTCGTTCTTCATGCCGCCATTGTCGCCCGCGGGGCGGGCGATGGGGTCGATGCCGGTGGCCGGACTGCCGCGCATGGGCTCAGGGAATCATCCAGGTCAGCCAGTACGCCTGCACCGTGGTGATGATGCCGACCATCACGGTGAAGATCAGGCTGTGCTTGACCGTGAAGCGGAACAGGTCCGATTCCTTGCCGGCCAGCCCGACCGCCGCGCAGGCAATCGCGATCGACTGCGGCGAGATCATCTTGCCGGTCACCCCGCCGGTGGTGTTGGCCGCGACCAGCAGCACCTCGGATACGCCGATCTGCTGGGCCGTGGTGGCCTGCAGGGCGGAGAACAGCGCATTGGAGGACGTATCCGAGCCGGTCAGGAACACGCCCAGCCAGCCGAGGAACGGCGAGAAGAAGGTGAAGGCCTTGCCGGTATGCGCCAGGGCCAGCGCCAGCGTGGCCGACAGGCCCGAGTAGTTGGCGATGAAGGCAAACGCCAGCACCATGCCGATGGAGTAGATCGGCACCTTGAGCTCCCGGGCGGTTTCGCCGAACGTGCGCAGCGCCGCGGCCGGGCGCATCTTCAGCAGCACGATCGCGATCACCGCGCCCAGCATGATCGCCGTGCCGGTGGCCGAGACCGCATCGAACGTGTAGACCGCCTCGTAGCCGGTCGGGACCGGCACGATCGGCGGCATTTTCAGCACCAGCTGATCCAGCGCCGGTACCGGAATCTTCAGCACCCAGTGCTCCAGCGCCCCCCCGGTGGCGAACAGCGCCTTGAACGGCTTGATGCTCCAGATCGTGACCATCGCGGTCAGGATCAGGAACGGCGACCATGCCTTGACGATCTGGCCGGTGGAATAGCGCGGTGCCTCCAGTGCCTGGGCGGCAGCTTGTGCGCTGGTCTCGGTATCGAAGCGGAAGATGCGCACCGGCGTCCACTTGCGCAGGAACAGGGTCAGGCAGACCAGCGACGTCAGCGAGGCGGTGATGTCCGGCAGCTCCGGGCCGATGAAGTTGGAGGTCAGGTACTGGGCGATCGCGAACGAACCACCGGCCACCAGCACCGCTGGCCAGGTTTCCTTGATGCCGCGCCAGCCGTCCATGATCGCCATGATCCAGAACAGCACGATGACGGTCAGGAACGGCAGCTGGCGCCCGGCCATCTGCCCGATCTCGAATGCATCCAGCCCGGTCACCTGCCCGGCCACGATGATCGGAATGCCCATCGCGCCGAAGGCCACCGGCGCGGTATTGACGATCAGGCACAGGCCGGCGGCATACAGCGGCTTGAAGCCCAGCCCGACCAGCAGCGCAGCGGTGATCGCCACCGGCGCTCCGAAGCCGGCCGCCCCTTCCAGGAACGCGCCAAACGCAAAGCCGACCATCAGCATCTGCAGGCGCTGGTCTTCGGTGACCGACAGGATCGACGCCCGGATGATGTCGAACTGTCCGGTCTTGACCGAGACCTTGTACAGGAACACCGCACCCAGAATGATCCAAGCGATCGGCCACAAACCGTAGACGAAGCCATAACCGGCTGCTGCCAGCGCCTGCGACAGGGGCATCCGATAGAACAGCAGGGCCACCGCCAACGCGATCACCACGGTGATCGTGCCGGCCAGCCATCCCTTCATGCGCAACACGGCCAGGGCGACAAAGAAGAAAGCGATCGGCAGCAGCGCGATCAGGCTGGACAGCCAGAGGTTGCCAGCGGGGTCATACAGTTGTTGCCAGGCCTGCATCGGCGGATCTCATCAAGACGGACAGGGGTCCGCGCGGTCAGCACCGCGCGAGCCGAGAACGTCCCAACAGTGGTTATTGGTAGTACCAATAACCAAATACCTGTTGGAACTGCCCGCATTGAAACGCCAAACGCGAGACGAGCCTATTAGACCATAGGTCTACGTCCGAATATTGGTCCTACCACTCAGCAGCCGCAGTCGTTGGAACGACCCTTGAGTTCCACCGAGTTGCCGTCCGGATCGCGCAGACGCAGCGAGAGGCCATCGCCCTCGGCACCGTAATTGCGCTCGGCCGGCCCACTGAGCTCTACCTGCAGTCCCTGCAGATGCACGCGCACCTGCTCGGCATCGAACGGTTCCACGCGCAGGCAGACATGCTCGACATTGCGCCCTTCCCGCCCGGGCGCCGCACCGCCCTTGATTCCCAGCGGACCGTCCACGCTGATCAGATCGATCAGCGACTCACCGGCATGCAGATGCACCATGCCCAGCGACGGCCGTTCGCGGGCGACCGTGCAGCCCAGAACGTCACAGTAGAAGCGCACCGCGCGGGGCAGATCCTGCACGCGCAGCACCACATGGTCGATGCGCTGGATCTCGAAGGGACGTTCGCTGCTCATGACGACTCCAGTTTTCTGGCGATACGGCTGAATACCACCAGCACGATCAGGCACAACACACTCACGCCGACAGCGATCACATACTCGCCGATGCCAACCGCGATACCGATCGCGGCGGACATGATCAGTGAACTGGCGGTGGTAAGGCCGCTGACCTGGTCATCGCGCGAGCCCCGCAGGATCGTGCCGGCGGCAACGAAGCCGACACAGGCCACCACCGCCTCGATCAGACGCACCGGATCGACCTGCAGCAGGTCACGGTAGCGTTCCTCCTGGAAGTGTTCGGCAATGCTGTCGCCCAAGCCGACAATCAGTGCGGCTGCACCGGCGATGAGCATGTGCGTGCGCAGCCCGGCGGCGTGCTTGCCCATCTCGCGTTCGATGCCGAGCGTGGCGCCCAGCAGCATGGCTACGGCAATCCGCAGCAGGATCGATAGATCTTGTTCCAGTCCCATTCAACGCGCCCTCAACTGTTCGCACCAGATTTGCGCTGTTGACGTAGCAATGTCGTGAAGAGCGATGTGACGCGCATGTGTACGCAGCGCGCTCCAGTTGAGCACGTGACAGGAAACCGCTATGAGGCAAGGAAAATCAAGATACTACCGACAAAGGTCCTTTTCTCTTGCGGACACCAGCCCTTGCGCTCGTGCAAGGTCTGGTTGAACCTTGCCGCATGCATCCCACTCGCCCCTCTCGCCTTATTACCAACCCGGGTCCTCCATCAGTGCGCTTCGAGGTTCTTCGGCTGGCCGAAGGCCCCCTGCACCCTTTCGAATTGGGTGATTTCCGGCTGACGGTCAACGGTCGTTCAATCGACTCATCTGCATCGCCCCGCTTGGCCCACATGATCCATCTCTCTCTTTGCGACTTGATCGAAGGGCTGTTGCGCATGGCTGACGGCATCGACGCGTTCGTCCTGAATGGTGTGGATTCCTCGTTCCGATTGGATGTTCGGCGCCGTCGATACGGGGTGTCGGTCTTCGACGAAAAGACCCGACTCGACGACACGCCCCTGGCCAGTTTGATTGTAGCCGTGCGTCGAGGATTGGAGGCGCATTTTCGCGATGCGCCGATCGAAGACCCCGAGGCGCCTGTAATCGATGAACTACTTCGCTTGCGGCAGGCACTGAACAGACTTGACTAGATATGGCCATGCCCGGGGATTCCTTCCCAGGCATGGGCCTACAGGTGGGCTTACTGGGCCAGGTAACCGCCATCGATGGCGTAGTAAGTGCCGGTTGCAAAACCCGCATCCGCGCTGGCCAGCCAGGCCACCAGTGCGGCGACTTCTTCCGGCTTGCCGAGGCGTCCCAGCGCATGCTTGCTTTCCAGCGCCTGCTTCACCTTCGGGTCCATCTTGTCCAGCAACGGGGTGGCGATGAAGCCCGGGCCCACCGCATTGATGCGGATCTTGTCCGCCGCGTGTTCCCACGCCGCCGTCTGGGTCAGGCCGACCACGCCATGCTTGGCCGCGACATAGGCCGCCGAATTGTTGAAACCGACCTGGCCCAGGATGGAGGCCATGTTGATGATGCTGCCACCCTTGCCCGCGCTGCGCATCGCCTGGATCTGCGCCCGCTGGCACACGAATACGCTGTTGAGATTGACGTCGATGACGTTCCTCCAGCCATCCACGGGGTAATCGCCACTGGCCGCCGACGGCCCGCCGATACCCGCGTTGTTCACTGCGATGTCCAGCCCACCGAGTTCCTGCACGGTCTGCTTCACGGCTGCTTCCACCGCGTGCTCGTCGGTGACGTTCAAGGCGATGCCGATCGATTTCACCCCTTTGCTGCGCAGCGCCTCGGCGGTCTTCTCGACGGCGTCGGCCTTGAGATCCCACACCGCCACCGCCGCGCCGGAATCGGCCAGCAGTTCGGCCACGGCCAGGCCGATACCGGAGACGCCGCCGGTGACGATGGCGACCTTTCCCTTGAGCTGATAATCAATCATCGCGTTGTTCCTCGGGTTGGAATAAGGCTGCGGGCACTGCCTGCCCATGCCTCGACCATACGCCGCGAAAACGTTACAGAACGTGCACAGCGTGCTCCGCAACAATCCTTCCCATCGCTGCAACGCACCTGCCCCTATGCTCGGGGTCGTACGCCCACATCCTTTCTTTCATCCGCCGCTGGCGGTCGCCCTCCCCCAAGGTAAGCCCATGACAGATTCCACTGACGGCCAATTGTTCTCCCCCACCCGTCTGGGGGCCATCGACGTCGCCAACCGCGTCGCGATGGCACCGCTGACCCGCAACCGCGCCATCAAGGACCGCATTCCCAATCCTCTGGCCATCCAGTACTACGAACAGCGCGCCAGCGCCGGGCTGATCATCGCCGAGGCCACCCAGATCAGTCCGTTGGGCCAGGGCTATCTGGATACGCCCGGCATCTACAGCCAGGACCAGATCGATGCCTGGAAAAAGGTCACCGACGCCGTGCACGCGCGCGGTGGCAAGATCGTGCTGCAGCTGTGGCACGTCGGCCGCATCTCGCACACCAGCCTGCTGCCCGAGGGCGAGGTACCGGTGGCGCCGAGTGCCCTGCGCGCCGATGCGAAGACCTTCACCGCCAAGGGCTTTGAAGATGTCTCCGAGCCGCGCGCCCTGCGCCTGGACGAGATTCCCGGCCTGATCCAGGACTATCGCCAGGCCGCACGCAACGCCATCACGGCCGGCTTCGACGGTGTGGAAGTGCATGCTGCCAACGGCTATCTGATCGACCAGTTCCTGCGTGATGGCAGCAACCAGCGCACCGACGAATACGGTGGCAGCATCGAAAACCGCACCCGCCTGCTGGATGAAGTGGTCAGCGCGATCGTTTCGGAAATCGGTGCAGAACGCACCGGCGTACGTCTCTCGCCGGTGACGCCAGCCAACGACGCTGCCGACTCCAACCCGCAGCCGTTGTTCGAACGCGCCGTGGAGCGCCTGGATGCCATCGGCCCGCTCGCTTTCATCCACGTGATCGAAGGCGCGACCGGCGGCCCGCGCGACAACATCGCCTTCGACTACGCCGCGCTGCGCGCCAAGTTCAAGGGCGCATGGATCGCCAACAACGGATACGACCAGGCGCGTGCCGAAGCGGCGGTGGCCTCCGGCTATGCCGACATGGTCGCCTTCGGTCGTCCCTTCATCGCCAATCCCGATCTGGTCGAGCGCTTCCGTCTGGGCGTGGCGCTGTCCGAGCTGGACAAGGACACGCTCTATGGCGGTGGCGCGCACGGCTACACCGATTATCCAAGCGTTTCAGGCTGATCGGCTCGCTGATTGGTGGAAAGATGTCCATGCGCCTCCGGCCATTATCGGCGGCGCATCGCATTTTCACCTGCGCGCCACCTTCCAACGACAACGGCTCAGCTACCACCAGCATCCTTTTCATCGAGTGCATCGGACAAGGCGAAACCGCACGCTGTCGCCTGTCGATGAACGATGCAATGCAGACAGCACGCTACGCCCGGCACGCGCTGCATCTGGAGCCAGGGCCAGACCGTGATCGGTGCGTACATACGCGTCACCGGAAGATCGTGCTTCACTGAACCTATGGCATGTCGGCTGCGCCCTACATACAAGCCGACTGCCCGATGGGAAAGCCTCGTTCGCGCCGAGTGCGAAGCGTACCAACGCGAAGGCCTTCACCGCCGAGGGTTCTTTGAATGTCTGCGAGCCGCGCTCAACGCGGTGCAGGTGTCGTGGTCGCCACTTACATCGGGTCGCACTCGACGTCAGACTTGTACTAAACCCGATTGAAATTCGATGGCTCCAAGCAGCATTCACCTTCCATTTCTCGATGGAAGGTTGCCCTGAATAGATCTTATAAATCTGATCAGGTACTCGACTCACGCTAGGCGCCCGGTATGTACTTGGAAACAGCTCGGATCGAGGCACGGCCAGTGTCTATCGAATCGCTCGCACTCATCAAAACCAAGAAATTGTTTTTGGCCCCATGGATCATGTGTCGCAACTTACCGTCATAGCTCAGCCCCCAAAAATATGCCACCAGTCCTCCGCCTGCCCAACGGCACCGCCGGATATGAAGCTCGCCTTTCAACATGTGCAGACTCACACCCATGCCGCAGTGTGTCGATGACCTAATCTACGTTATTCGGCCATATTGGCACCCCTCGCACAACCGCCCGTCCCAAGGGTTGGGGCCACTTGAAGAGGCATTGGGGCGGGCATTGCCGACTGACCTCAAGGCGTTCCTGCTGTGGTCTGGCGGCGGCCAAGGGTGCTTTCCTGAGGGGTACATGCAGTTGTGGGAGCCTGCCGCGATCGTCCCACTCAATCAGGGCTACCAGGTGCAAAGATACCTGGGGCCGGACGTGGTTGGATTTGGCACCGACGGGGGCCCGACCCTGCTGGCCCTCGACTACCGAACCGGGCTCAGCCCTACGGTCGCAGCCGTGGATCTCGGCGACTTGGATACTTCATGCATGAAGGAGGTCGCGCCGGATTTTTCAACATTACTGCGCAAATATCTTTCTGGCGACATCACGAACCGGAATCTATTCCCTTGATCCGGTCGCTGCCTGCCGTCTGGACCGACGCAATGATGACCATGGCATTGCGTGTTCTCCTACTCTCTTGATGTCTTTTTGAGTGATGCACTGGCTGCCCGCTAGTACGTCATGGTGCCTTTACCTCTTGTCAACTTTTGCTTGTTGCCTGCATTGCTGCTGCGGGTTGGAGACCCCACACTGTAGAGCCTCGCCGTTCTGGAGGTGGGTAATGCCGGTCAGGACTCAGTACACCGGCAACGAAATGAAGCTGGCCTGCTGCGGCGAATGCCAGACCTGCTGCGTTGCCTTCTGGTAATCGCCCGGCTTGGCGAGGTAGATGTTCGGCACGAACGTCTGCGGGTTGCGGTCGTACAGCGGGAACAGACTCGACTGCACCTGCACCATCACCCGGTGGCCCGGCTGGAACACATGGTTCGCGGTCGGCAGGCCGAATTTGTAATCCAGCACCTGGTTGCTCGCGATCGCCTTCGGGTCGCTGAAGCTTTCGCGATACCGGCCACGGAAGATCGCCATCGAGACCGACAGCTCGTAGCCGCCCATCTCCGGCGTCGACGGGGTCTGGTCCGGATACACATCGATCAGTTTCACCACCCAGTCGCTGTCGCTGCCACTCGTCGCTGCCTGCAGATTGACCTGCGGCGCGCCACCGATCCGCAGCGGCTCGGTCAACGGCTCGCTGACAAAGGTGAGCACGTCGGGGCGACCATCCACGAAGCGCTGGTCCTTCACCAGCCAACTCGTCCACATATCGCGGTCGGCAAACCGCACCGGGCGCGGTACGAACGGCACCGGCTTGGCCGGATCGGATACATACGCCTCGAACGTGGCCTCCCCCGCCTGTGGTGCTTCAAAGGACAGCCTGCCGCCCGCGCGCAGGTACAGCGGCCGGGACTGCGCCGCGCTGCGCGGCCACTGCTGCAGCTTGTCCCAGTGGTTCTCCCCGGTGTTGTAGATCAACACCGGCGGTGTCTGCGCCTTGGGCGCGCCATCGACCAGGTACTGATCGAAGAACGGCTTGAGTACATCGCGGCGGAACTGCAGCGCGGTGTCGCCCTCGAACTTCAATGCGCCCAGGCTGCTGCCGTCATAGTTGACCTGGCTGTGCCGCCACGGCCCCATCACCAGATAGTTCAGCGTGTTGCCGGTGTCACGCGGCTCCATCGCCGCATAGCTGTGCACCGCGCCCCACATGTCTTCCTGGTCCCACAGGCCCTGCAGCCACATCGTGGGGACCTTCAGTTCGGTCCTGGCCATGCGCGCGTCCAGCGCCTGTTCCTGCCAGAACGCATCGTAGCTGGGGTGTTCGATCAGCTTGTGCCACCACGGCAACTGGTCCAGCCCGTTGGCCCTGGCGTAGTCACCGGCCGAGCCGGCACGCAGGAAGGTGGTGTAATCGTCATAGCCCACGCTGGGAATCGCCGGGCCCTTGCCGCGCTTGGCCAACTGCCCGGTGAAGTAGCCGAAATTGACCTGCCGGAACGCGCCGTAGTTGAGCCAGTCGTCGCCCATCCAGCCATCGATCATCGGGCTCTGCGGCGCGGCCACCTTCAACGCCGGGTGCGGGTTGGTCAGTGCCATCACCACGGTGAAGCCCTCGTAGGACGAGCCCAGCATGCCGACCTTGCCGTTGCTTTCGGGCACGTGCTTGACCAGCCAATCGATGGTGTCCCAGGCATCGGTGGCGTGGTCGACCTTGGTGTTGTTGAGCGGGCCGCGCAGCGGGCGGGTCATCACGTAGTCGCCCTCGGAGCCGTACTTGCCGCGGATGTCCTGGAACACACGGATGTAGCCGCCATCCACGAACACTTCATCGCCCTGCGGCAGGATGTCACGCATGTTCGGCGAATCCATGCGCTTGGCACGATTGGCCGCATCGTAGGGCGTGCGGGTCAGCAGGATCGGCGCATTCCTGGCGCCCTTGGGTACCACGATCACCGTATAGAGCTTCGTGCCATCACGCATCGGCACCATCATTACGCGCTTGTCGTAGTTGTCCTGCGCCGTGGGGGTCACGAAGCCCTTGGCCGGAATGTCCGGGGTCATCGGCGAGGTCTGCGCCGACACACTGGCGGCGACCATCAGACTCAACAGCGCAACTGGCAATACACGCACACGCATGGGCTCTCTCCCGGCAGTGAAGGCAACGTCCGGAGCCTAGCGCTGCCCGGCCCGCACCGGTAGATGCCGATTGGCTTGGCGCAGGGCCTTCGTCCCCATTCAGCCGCCAACCACCGTTTCGTGCAAAGCCTGCCAGCGCAGCATGCCGTCGGTGCCGCCAACAAGAATGGCCAAGGACTCGCGCCGATTGCCGGTGCCCTGTGCGTCGCTCTGGCCTTCCCGATAGCGCACCGCGCATGCGCCCGTGCCCAGCGGCAGGTACGTCATTGCATCGATGGTGATGCGCAATCCCGGCCGGCTGCCATGCGCGGCAGCGAAGAAGCCGGCCAGCGTGGATTTGTCCAGGCGGACACCACGGATGCCGACCATGCTGAAGTCCTCGCTGAAACGGGCCAGCAGGGTATCGAGCGCCGCCACCGGCGAGCGGCCGGTGAACCAGTCTTCGATCAGCACATGCAGGTCGTGGATCTCATTGAAAGCAAAGGTGTCATTCATGGGGAGGTTCTCAAGGAAAGGGCGGACGCCGGCAGGCGCCACAAGGGAAGGAGCGGCAGCAGGCTCATGGCCGCCGCCAGCACCAGGGTGAGTGCAAAGGCGTGATCCCACGTCACCGAAGAGAGCACCGCCAGCACACAGGCCAGCACCGCGGCGGCCAGGCAGAAGCTGAGTTGGCGGTTGAGATTCCACAGCGCGCTGCCCGGCAGCAGCTCCGCATCGGCCAGCCTCTGGAAGGCGAGCGTCTGGGCGCTGCTGCTGCACAGGCTGCCACCCAGGCCCATCAGCGCGAAGGCCAGCACGGGAAGCCAGGGCTGCTGGGCCTGCACGGCGATCAGCAGCACGATACCGACGGCCTGGCATCCCATCCCGGCACTCAGCAGTGGGCGCGCCCCGATGCGCGGCAGCCAGTGCCGTGCCGTGGCGATCGCACAGGCCGAGGCGATCGCCCACGGCAGCATGAAGCCACCGATGGCGGCGGCGCCGTAGCCTTGCCCATGCAGCAGCAACGTCGCCACCAGCTGGGTGCCGATGAAGGTCCCGGGCACCAGCAGGTAGACCGTCATCGCCAGCCGCAGCGACGCATGCCGCAGCAACGACCACTGCAGGACCGGATGATCCGTCCGGCGCGCACTGCGGGCATACAGCGCCAGCACCAGGGTGGCGACCACCAACAGGCCCGCGCCCAGCATCCGTTGCCCCGGCGCTGCGAGCAGGCCTAGCGCGACCAGCAACGCGCTCAGGCCCACGGAGCCCAGCAGCAGCCCACGCCGGTCCAATGCCGGCACGGCCACCGGTGCACCCGGGCGCACCCACGCGGCCGCCAGCGCGAAGGCCAGCACGGCCAGCGGCACACTGACCAGCAGCACGCCGCGCCACGAGCCCCACTCCACCAGCAGGCCGCCTAGTGTGGGCGACAGCGCCGGCACCAGCAGCGCCACCGCCATGATGCGCGCGGTCAGGCGCGCGCGCTCGGCCGGCGGGCATTCGCGGTAGGCCATCGCCTGCCCCACCGGAATCAACAGCCCACCGCCCAGCCCCTGCAGCAGGCGCCACGCGATCAGCCACGCGATGCTCGGCGCGGTGCCTGCCAGCACGGCGCCCACGGTAAACAGGGCCAGCGAGAGGCACAGCACCCGGCGCTCGCCCAGGCGCGCGGCCAGCCAACTGCCCAGTGGAATCACCAGCGTCAGGCCCAGCATGTAGCCATTGCCGATCCACGCCAGCTGCGGTACGGAGGCCTGCAGCTCCGCGGCGATGGCCGGATAGGCCACGGTGCCGATGAACATGTTCACCAGATCCAGCGAGAATCCCAGCAGGTACAGCGTTTCCACTCTGGCCCGGTATGTCATGGCGCGCTCCGATGTCGAGGCGGCAGCATGCGCGTTGGCGGCGGCTGGATAAACGGGCAACCGGATGCAAGACTGTCAAACCATTTTTGACAGTCAGAGCGCCCCCATGGTCAGCCTGGACCGCTTCGAGACCTTCAAGGCGATTGTCGATGCCGGCAGTCTGACCGCTGCCGCACAGCGCCTCGGCCAGAGCCGCGCCGTGGTGAGCTTCAACCTCAAGCGGCTGGAACAGGAACTGGGCGTGACCCTGCTGGTACGCAATACCCGCAGCCTGGCCCTGACCGAGGCCGGTGAACGCTTCTACCAGCACTGCACGGCGCTGTTGGCCACTGCCGAGCTCGCCATCGAGGAAGCACGCAGCGAACAGATGCAACTGCGCGGCACGCTGCGCCTGACCACCACGCCGGAATATGCGATCGCCCGGGTCGTGCCGGTGCTGGAATCATTCCGCGCCCTGCATCCCGAGCTGCGCCTGCACCTGTCCACCTCACCGGCGCCGGCGGACCTGATTCCCGAGCGGTTCGATCTGGCCATCCGCTTGGGGCGCCTGCAGGATTCGCAGCTGCGCGCGACCCTGCTGGACGAACACGCACTGTGCGCGGTCGCCTCGCCGTCGTTGTTGGCCACGCTGCCCGATGAGGCCGCGCGAGATGATCCGGACTGGGTCCGCACGCTGCCAAGGCTGGGCTATCCGCGCCTGGCGGATCTCCCACTGGTGGCGCCCGATGGCAGCGACCAGCTGTTTGCCTGCAACCCCGCCCATGCGGTGGTCACGGTTGATAACGCCTCCACCCTGCGGGCGTTCGCGCTGGCCGGGGCCGGCGCGACCGTGTTGCCGCACTGGTTGATCGATGACGATCTGGCGCAGGGCCGGCTGCTGCCGATCCTGCGCCGTCATCGCTTCCCGCGCCAGGGGGTGTATGCGGTGTTTCCCAACACCGCCCAGCCCTCGCGCCGGGTCCGGCTGCTGCTGGCGCACCTGCGCGAGCACCTGCCGGGGTGACCGGAGGCACGACCCACGGTCGTGCCCTGCCCGTCAGCTCAGCGGACCACCTGCCCGGCCAGCTCCAGCGGCACGCGCTGCACCGGTGCATTGGCCGCGCGCGAGAGCTGCACTTCGTACTGCCCACCGGCGATCTTCCACTGCTTGTCGGCGGTGTCGAAGCTGGCCAGCGTCTTCGGCTCGGCCTCGATGCGGATCCGGCGGCTTTCGCCCGGCTGCAGCGTCACCTTCTGGAAGCCGATCAGGCGGATCGGGGTGGTGCTGCCCTGCGGCAGCTGCAGGTACAGCTGCGGCACATCCGCACCGGCGACCTTGCCGGTGTTGCGCACGTCCACGCTGGCGACCACGCGCTGGCCTTCCACCACCACCGTCAGGTTGTCGTAGCCGAAGCTGGTGTAAGACAGGCCATGGCCGAACGCGTACTGCGGGGTCAGGCCCTTGGCGGCAAACCACTTGTAACCGACGTTGGCGCCTTCGATGTCGTAGTCGATGGTGTCATCCGGCTTGTTCTTCGGGTTGAAGCCCAGGCCGTTGACGTGCGGGCGCGGCAGCTGGCTGACATCCACCGGCCAGGTCACCGGCAGGCGGCCGGACGGATTGACCTTGCCGGTCAGCAGCGCGGCGATGCCTTCGCCACCGCGGATACCCGGATACCAGGCCTGCAGGATGGCCGGCACCTGCTGCAGCCACGGCAACTCGACCGGGCCATTGGTCTCCAGCACCACCACCGTCTTCGGGTTGGCCTTGGCCACCCCGGCGATCAGCGCGTCCTGGTTGTCCGGCAACTGCATGTGCGGCAGATCGACCGACTCGGCCGACCACTGCGTGGCGAACACGATGGCCACATCCGCGGCCGCGGCAGCGCGCGCGGCGGCCGCCACATCGCGGCCATCCACGTAATCGATGCGGGCATCCGGACGCTCGGCGCGCAGCGCTTCCAGCGGCGAGGACGGGTGGAAGATCACCGGGCCCGGCCAGGTGGTCGGCATCACGCCCGGCACCGCATTGGTGCCGCGGGCGGTCCAGCCCACCATCGAGGAACCCCCACCGCCGATCACGCCCTTGTCGGCATGCCCACCGATGATGACGATGCGCTGCACATCCTTGCCCAGCGGCAGCAGGTCATCGGCATTGCGCAGCAGCACGCTGCCTTCTTCGACGGTGCGCTGCGCGGCCAGGAAGCCGGCCTCGTCATCGATCGGCTCGTGCACCGGCGGCAGGTCGAAGTTGCCGTGCGCGAACATGGTGCGCAGGATGCGGCCGACCATGTCGTCCAGGCGCGCCTGCGGCACGACGCCACCGGCCACGGCCAGGCGCAGCGGCTCATCGAAGTAGACCGCCTTGTCGAACACTTCACCGGCCGACTGCTGGTCCAGGCCGGCCAGCGCCGCCTTGGAGCCGCTGTGCACGCCGCCCCAGTCGGACATCACGAAACCGGGGAACTTCCATTCCTGCTTGAGCACCTCGTTCATGAGGTAATCGTGTTCGCAGCCGTAGGTGCCGTTGATGCGGTTGTACGAGCACATCGCCGAACCCGGCTTGCCGATGTCCATGGCGATTTCAAACGCCAGCAGGTCCGATTCGCGCATCGCCTGCTCGCCGATCTCGGCGCTGTGGAAATTGCGCGAGGTCTCCATGTCGTTCAGCGCGAAGTGCTTCATCGTGGAGATCACGTGCTGGCTCTGCACGCCGCGGATCGACTCGCCCACCAGCACGCCGGCCAGCAGGGGATCTTCACCGGCGTATTCGAAGTTGCGGCCGTTGCGCGGGTCGCGCTGCAGGTTGACGCTGCCGGCCAGCAGGATGTTGAAGCGCTGCTGCCAGGCTTCGCGACCCATGGTGGCACCGCCGGCGAAGGCGATGTCCGGGTTCCAGCTCGATGCGGTGGACGGGCCGGACGGCATCGCCGTGGCATGGTCACCCTTGCGCAGGCCACCCGGGTTGGTCACGCCGACGCCGGCATCGGCCGACTGCTGCGCCGGAATGCCCAGGCGCGGCACGCCCGGCACGAAGCCGGCCGAACCGACCGCACCTTCGGGCAACGGGCCGCCGTCCTTGCCCAGCCCGAAGTAGCTGTGCAGCATCTGGAACTTCTCGTCCACGGTCATCTGCGCGACCAGTGCCTTGGCACGGGCATCGGCGTTCAGGCCGGTGTCCATCCATGGCGTATCGCCACCGACCGGCGCGGTGTAGCCCAGGGTCAGCAGCGTGGCCGCGGTGGTGCCCTTCTTTCCGTCATGGGTGCGCAGCTTGATGGCGGCCGAGGTAGCCGACTGGAAGCCATCGCTGAAGTAGCTTTCGTTGGCTTCCAGCGCGACACGCGACGGATCGAAGCCGGCGGTGGTGGCCGCATCGGCACTCACCGCGCCCAGCAGCACGGCCGGTGCGCCCAGGCGTGAGCCGGTGACCAGCGGCGGCAGCGCCGCGGCATCGGCGGCACTGGTGTACAGCGCGACCACATGGCGGCCATCGTTGAGGCGCAGGTAATTCAGCGACGGCTGTTCGGTGCCCGACTCGGCCTCGATCGGCAGGCGGGTCAGCACGACGCTGCCGGTCTGCTGCGCGGCGGCCGGATCGGCGGTCACGAAACGATAGTGATAGCCCAGCGCATCGGCCAGACCCTGCAGCGGATCCACGCGGTCGGAGCGGCGCTCCACGTTGCGCACCGTCACGGCATCGACCTGCAGCTGTTCCAGCTGTGCGGCGACCACGGCCGCATCCAGCTCACCCGGGGTCTGTTCCAGGGTCAATACGGTGAACGCGTCGGTGGTGGCGGCCGGGGCAGCGGCCCAGGCAGAAGCGCTCAGCGAGAGCGCGATGGCGGCCGTCAGGGCCAGGGGCTTTGAAATCGTTTTCATGAGCGGACGAAACACCTTTGCTTGCGCAATAAATCCAGGGAGTCTTGCCGCAGAAGGGTGCAGCGCCATATCGGCGGGAACCACGCGCAGGGGCGCGGAACCGTTTACAACGCAAGGCGATGGCGGCTACGTCCAGGCCCCTCCGCCCGTCGTGACAGCCGCACCACCCGGGAGGCCCTTGCCGGCACCTCACCCCGGAAGAGTGTCCGAGCGTGTTCATGCCTGTCAACAGGATGCTTACATTTGAGACGGCGAAACCCGGCCCGAATCAGGGCGACGGCGGCTTGATCACCTGGGTGCCGGCAGCCGCCACCACCTGCCCATGCTGGTCACGCGGCTGCATCAGTGCCAAGGGCAGGCCATCGCTGTCGGCCTGCAGCACCGAGCGCGGCTCGCCCGGCGCGAACAGGAAGGCCTCGCCCCACTGCCGCAGCGCCACCACCAACGGGAACAGCGCGCGGCCGCGTTCGGTGAGCACGTACTGCTGGTAGCTGCGCCCCTCCTCCAGCGGCTGCTGCGCCAGCACATCGGCCTCCAGCAAGGCCTGCAGGCGCTGGCTGAGCATGCTGCGCGACATCCCGAGGCGGCGCTGGAAATCACTGAAGCGCCCGACCCCATCGAACGCCTCGCGCACGATCAGCAGCGACCAGCGGTCGCCGACCAGGTCCAGCGCGCGCCCGACCGGGCAGGTTGTCATCGACTCGGTGGCCATCAGGATTCTCCGCTCATAGTTTCATTTTAGAACCACATCCTGCAGAATCAACTGGTTCTATTTTGAGACCTAATGATGGCGACCAGCGCATCCGGCACTTCCCCCTCCCCGCTCCCCTCGTCCCTGCTGATGCTGTTCGCCTGCGCCGCCGGCCTGAGCGTGGCCAATGTCTATTACGCCCAGCCCCTGCTGGACGCCCTGGCTGCCGACCTGCAGATCAGCACCGGCCGCATCGGCACGGTGATCGCGGCGACCCAACTCGGTTCGGTCGCCGCCTTGTTATGGATCGTGCCGCTGGGCGACCGCATGGACCGCCGCCGCCTGATGGCGGTCCAGACCGGCGGCCTGGTGCTGGCGCTGCTGGCCGTCGCGCTGGCCACGCAGGCCTGGAGCCTGCTGCTGGGGATGCTGGCGGTGGGCCTGCTCGGCACCGCGATGACCCAGGGGCTGATTGCCTACGCCGCCGCCGCGGCGGGCGAGCACGAGCGTGGCCGGGTGGTCGGCGCCGCACAGGCAGGCGTGGTGGTCGGGTTGCTGCTGGCACGGGTGGTGGCCGGGGCGGTGGCCGATCTGGGCGGTTGGCGCGCGGTGTACCTGCTCTCGGCAGTGCTGATGATCGTGACCGGCACCCTGTTGTGGGCACGGCTGCCGCGATTGCCTGTGTCGGCCGCACACGACGCGCGGACCGGCGTGTTCGCGCTGCTGCGGCAGCAGCCGGTGCTGCGCCAGCGCGGCGTGCTGGGCCTGCTGCTGTTCACCGTGTTCGGGGTGTTCTGGAGCAGCATGAGCCTGCCACTCAGCGCGCCACCCTATGCCCTCAGCCACACCGCCATCGGCGCTTTCGCGTTGGTCGGCCTGCTCGGTGCGTTGGCCGCGGCCCGCAGCGGGCACTGGAGTGACCGGGGCCATGCCGGGCGGGTCACCACCGGGGCCCTGTGGCTGATGCTGCTGAGCTGGGCGCCGATCGCGGCGATGTCCCATCACCTGGGCTGGCTGGTGCTGGGCGTGCTGCTGCTCGATCTGGCCGTGCAGGCGCTGCACGTCACCAACCAGAGCCGGATCCTGGCCGCCGCACCGCACGCGCAGGCACAGGGGATCGCCGCTTACATGCTGTTCTACGCGGCAGGCAGCGGGCTGGGCGCGTTGGCCGGCAGTGCGCTGTATGCCGCCTTCGGCTGGCCCGGGGTGTGCATGGCCGGCGCTGCCGTCTCGCTGCTGGCACTGCTGGCGTGGTGGGCGATGCGGGGTTATCACACCATCACCGGTGGTCATGAGCCCAGCCCGGTTCCCGGTGGATCGCGGATCGATAATGACCGCTCACGTCCCGGAGCGACCGCATGCCCCCACACCGCCACTTCGATCAACTCTGGCGCGACCGCAACGACACCTCCCGGCAACGCAGCCCGCGGGTGCTGATCCGGGTGTTCGTCGGCCCGGGCGAACTGGAAGCGCGGGTGGCGTTCTACGAGCAGTTGCAGGGCGTGGTGGCCGATGCGGGTTTCCCGTTCCCCGAGGCCGGCCTGCGCCTGGCGATGGTCGGGGCGTTCCTGCTGATCGAAGGCGCGCCGGACAAGCTGGCCCCGTTCACTTCCACCACCGGCACGCTGCTGGTGGATGACGTGCAGCCGTACTACGACCGGCTGGTGGCGGCCGGGGCGCAGATCATCTTCCCGCTGCAGGTCGTACCGACCGGCGCGGCCTTCAACGCCGTGCATCCGGACGGTACCGTGGTCGAGTACGTGCACCACCGGCCTGATCCGCAGGGGCGCTAAGACCCCGCTCGGTGTACATCGACAGGGCGCCCAGCCCCCCTCCCGTGTAGATCCACGCCATGCGTGGATGCTCTCGCTGAAGCATTCAGCACCCTCAACCGGTTCGGAATCCGGCTGTCGAATTCGTTAGCATTTTTACTAATTGCGGGTAGGATTGTCGGTCTCAGCCTTTGACACGCGTGCTGCCGATACTCGCCGCCATGCCCTTGTTTCCCGCCCGTTTCCGCCTGCTCCAGCCCTGCCGGGAGGCCCGCTGATGGGCGCCGTGCTGGCCCTGGACCGGCTGCTGGAAACCCGCCGGGTCTGGCGGGGGCAGCCGCGTACGGCGTTCCCCGAGGTAGCGCCGCACCCGACCGGCCACCCGGCACTGGATGCCCGCCTGCCCGGTGGTGGCTGGCCGCCCTCGGCCCTGTCGGAAGTGCTGCTGGCCTCGCCCGGGGTCGGTGAGCTGGCGCTGGTCTGGCCGACCCTGGCGCGGTTGAGCCAGCAACAGCAGACCGTGGTGCTGATCGCCCCGCCGCACCTGCCGCATGCCCCGGCCTGGGCACGTGCCGGGCTGGCACTGAGCCAGGTGCAGGTGGTCCAGGCCAGCCCGCGCGATGCGTTGTGGGCGGCCGAACAATGCCTGCGCTCGGCAGCCTGCGCCGCAGTGCTGTGCTGGCCGCAGCAGGCCGATGACCGCGCGCTGCGCCGGCTGCAGGTGGCCGCTGAAACCGGCCAGTGCCTGGGCTTTTCCTTCCGCGATGCCCGGCATGCGCGCAATCCCTCCCCGGCCGCGCTGCGCCTGCAGCTCGACGATGGCCAGGTGCGGGTGCTCAAGTGCCGTGGCGGGCTGGCACCGGCGCAGCCGCTGCCGCTGGCCGTGGCCCATTGAGCCGCCGCTGTGGATTGGGCCTGCCTGCTGCTGCCGCACCTGGCGCTGGATGCCGCCCTGCGCCAGCAACCGGACCCGGACGCGCCGCTGGTGCTGGTCACCGGCCCGGCGCAGCGGCGCGTGCTGCACGCGGTCAGCCCCTCGGCCCGGCAGCGCGGGCTGCGCCGCGGCATGCTGCTCTCGGCCGCGCAGGTGCTGACCCGCGACATGCTCAGCGTGGAGTACGACCCACGCGCCGAGCAGGCCACCCGCCAGCTGCTGGCCAGCTGGCTGTACGGCATCAGCTCGCAGGTCAGCCTGGATTTCCCGCATGCGATGGCGCTGGAGATCCGGGCCAGCCGCGCGCTGTTCGGTGATTGGCCAAAGGTGGAGCAGCGGCTCACCCGTGGCCTGACCGAACTGGGTTTCCGGCATCGGCTGGTGGCCGCACCGAATCCGCATGCCGCCAGCGTGCTGGCCCGCGTGCATGGCCGGCTCGGCGTGGCTGCACCCCAGCTGGACGCGGCCCTGGCCCAGGTGCCGATCGAACGCAGCGGGTTGCCGGCCGAGGCGGTCACGGTGCTCGCGCGCTCGGGCCTGCGCACGCTGGGCGCCGCGTTCGGCCTGCCGCGCGAGAGCCTGGCCCGGCGCTTTCCACCGCAGGTCCTTGCGCATCTGGATGCACTGCGCGGTATCAGCACGCCACCGCTGCGCTATTTCCAGCCACCGGACCGCTTCGATGCGCGCATCGAGTTCGAGTACGAGGTCGAGTCCACCCAGGCGATGCTGTTCCCGCTGCGGCGCCTGACCGCCGACCTGGCCGCGTTCCTGTGCTCGCGCGATGGCGGCGTGCTGCAGTTCGACCTGTGGTTCGAACACGAAAACCACCCCGACACACGGCTCTCGATCGGCCTGCTCGCCCCCGAACGCGAACCGGCAATGCTGTTCGAACTGGCCCGCAACCGCGTCGATCATCTGCAGTTGCCCGCCGGCAGCCGTGGCCTGCGCCTGCAGGCCGAGCAGCTGCCGCCGTTCGTCCCGGCCGCACGCGATCTTTTCGACCCGCGCCCGCAGCAGGCGATGCCGTGGGAGCAGTTGCGCGAACGCCTGCGTGCCCGGCTCGGCGATGATGCCGTGCAGGGGCTGGGGCTGCGCGCCGACCATCGGCCCGAACGCGCGACCGGCGATGCCAGGGGCGCCCCCAAAGCACCGCCGCCGCCGCTGCCAATGCGCCCGGGCTGGTTGCTGGCCCAGCCGCAGGCGCTGCAGGATCCACACCTGCGCATCCTGTCCGGACCGGAACGGATCGAATCGGGGTGGTGGGATGCCGGGGACATCCGCCGCGACTATTACGTGGTGGAAACCACGCAGGGCCAACGCGGGTGGGCGTATACCGCCGCCGATGCACGCAGCGGGCCGTTCATGCTGCACGGCTGGTTCGCATGAGCGCGCCCCTGCCCGACTACGCCGAGCTGCATTGCCTGTCGGCCTTCAGTTTCCAGCGTGGCGCGTCCATCGCCGAGGAGTTGTTCGCGCGTGCCAAGGGCCAGGGCTACCGCGCGCTGGCGATCACCGATGAGTGCTCGCTGGCCGGCATCGTGCGCGCCTGGCAGGCCGCGCAGAAGCACGCGCTGCCCCTGATCACCGGCGCCGAATTCCAACTGGAAGACGGCCCGAAACTGGTGCTGCTGTGCACCGATCAGGGCAGCTACGCCGCGCTGTGCCAGCTGATCACCACCTGCCGCAGGCGTGCACCCAAGGGCGAGTACCGCTGCCTGCGCAGCGACATCGAGCAGTTGCACGCCGGCCTGCTGTGCCTGTGGCCGGCACCTGCCCCGGCCATCGAGGATGCGCAGTGGCTGCAGGTCTGCTTCCCGCAGCGGCTGTGGCTGGCGGTTGAATTGCACCGCGAGGCCGACGACCGCGCGCGCCTGCAGCGCCTGCGTCGTTTCGGCCGCGACCAGGGCATTCCATTGGTGGCCAGCGGCGATGTGCACATGCATGTGCGCCGCCGCCGCGCGCTGCAGGACACCCTCACCGCGATCGGCCACCACTGCACGCTCGGCGAAGCCGGCTGGCGGTTGTTCCCCAACGGCGAGCGCCACCTGCGCACCCGCCAGGCCCTGGCCACGCTCTACCCACCCGAACTGCTGGCCGAAACCCTGCGCATCGCCGAGCGCTGCCACTTCGATCTCAAGCAACTGCAGTACACCTACCCACGCGAACTGGTGCCGGCCGGCCACGACCCGGCCAGCTGGCTGCGGGTACTGGTGGAAGAAGGCATGCAATGGCGTTGGCCAGCGGGCGAGACGCCCCGGCAGCGCCACCAGATCGAACACGAGCTGGCGCTGATCCATACCAAGCAGTACGAGTCCTATTTCCTGACCGTGCACGACATCGTGCGCTTCGCGCGCGGCCAGCAGATCCTGTGCCAGGGCCGCGGCTCGGCCGCCAATTCCTCGGTGTGCTACGTGCTGGGGGTGACCGAGATCGATCCCAGCGAGATGGAGCTGCTGTTCGAACGGTTCATCTCCGCCGAGCGCGACGAGCCGCCGGACATCGACATCGACTTCGAACACGAACGCCGCGAGGAAGTGCTGCAGTACGTGTTCAACCGCTACGGTCGCGAGCGTGCGGCACTGACCGCCGTGGCGATCAGCTACCGTGGCCGCAGCGCGGTGCGCGATGTGGCGCGGGTGCTGGGCCTGCCGCCGGACCAGGTCAACGAACTGGCCGCCTGCCTGGACCGCTGGAGCAGCCACGAGCCGCTGCCCGAGGCATTGCGCGAACGCGGCTTCGATCCGGAGACCCCGTTGATGCGGCGCGTGGTGGCGCTGACCAGTGAACTGGTCGACTTCCCGCGCCACCTGTCCCAGCACCCGGGCGGTTTCGTGATCTCCGAACATCCGCTGTCCACGATGGTGCCTGTGGAGAACGCGGCCATGGCCGACCGCACCGTGATCCAGTGGGACAAGGACGACCTGGACGTCACCGGCCTGATGAAGGTCGACTGCCTGGCACTGGGCATGCTCACCGCGGTGCGCAAATGCCTGGCGATGCTGGAAGCGCATGGCGGACCGCCGATGACCATGGCGAAGATTCCGCAGGGCGATGCGCCCACCTACGACATGATCTGCCGCGCCGATACCCTGGGCGTGTTCCAGATCGAGTCGCGCGCGCAGATGGCGATGCTGCCGCGCATGCAGCCACGCTGTTTCTACGATCTGGTGATCGAAGTGGCGATCGTGCGCCCGGGCCCGATCCAGGGCGACATGGTCCACCCGTATCTGAATCGACGGAAGCGGCTGAAGGAAGAAGGCATCGAAGAGATCGACTACCCGCCCGCCCTGGAGAAGGTATTCAAGCGCACCCTCGGCGTGCCGCTGTTCCAGGAACAGGTGATGCAGCTGGCCGTCGCCGCCGCCGGCTTCAGCCCCGGGCAGGCCGACGCACTGCGCCGCTCGATGGCGGCGTGGAAACGCCACGGTGGGCTTGAACCCCACCGCGACAAGCTGCTTGCCGGCATGGCCGCCAATGGCTACAGCCGCGACTATGGCGAGCGCCTGTTCGACCAGATCAAGGGCTTCGGCAGTTATGGCTTTCCGGAAAGCCACGCGGCCAGTTTCGCGCTGATCACCTATGTCAGCTGCTGGCTCAAGTGCCACCACCCTTCCGCGTTTGCCGCCAGCCTGATCAACAGCCAGCCCTTGGGCTTCTACACCCCGGACCAGATCCTGCAGGACGCGCGCCGCCATGGCGTGCCGGTGCTGCCGGTGGATGTGCGCTACAGCGCATGGGACTGCACGCTGGTGCCTCCCGCCTCGCCGGGCCGGCCGTTCGGCATCCGGCTGGGGCTGCGCCTGATCGATGGCTTCAGCGAAGATGTCGCCACCGGCGTGGTGCAGGCACGCACCCGCGCGCCCTTCGACAGCGTCGCCGACCTGAGCCAGCGCGCCCGGCTGGACCGTCGCCATCAAGGCCTGCTGGCCGATGCCGGCGCACTCAAGGGCTTGAGCGGCCATCGCCATCGCGCGCGCTGGGAAGTCTCCGGCGTGGAGAAGCCGCTGCCGCTGTTCGAGACCGCCCGTGCCACCACCGAAGCCGCCGTGCCACTGCCGCTGCCCAGCGCCTTCCAGGACATGCAGGCCGACTACAACACCACCGGCACCACGCTGGGCCGGCACATGGTCTCCTTCATCCGCAGCCAGCTGCGTCAGCGCCGTTGCCACCGTTCCGACGAACTGGCCGCATTGCCACATGGGCGCAGCGTGCGCTTTGCCGGGCTGGTACGCATGCGCCAGCGCCCGCAGACCGCCAGCGGGGTCACCTTCCTCACCCTGGAAGACGAATGCGGCATGGTCAACGCGGTGGTCTGGCGCAAGATCGCCGACCGGCAGCACCGCGTGCTGGTCGAAGCCCGGATGATGCAGATCGATGGCCGCCTGGAACGCGTGGACGGCGTGCAGCACCTGATCGTGCGCCAGATGCACAACATCGATACGCTGATCGATGGGGTGCGTACCCACAGCCGCGATTTCCGCTGAGCCATCCCGTGACCGGGTTCACGGTCTGGTGGTAATTCCAGAATTTTCCGACTGGTGCCGTCAACGGCCTATCCGCTATGGTCGCAACCTTCCAAGGATCCGGAGAACCCATGTCGCGCGCCCTGACGCTTACCACGCTGGTCGTCTCCAGCCTTGCCCTGGCCGTCTCCGGCTGGACCGCGCTGCGCCTGCACCAGAGCCAGTCCGATGAGCGCGTCATCACCGCACGCGGCCTGGTGATCCGCGATGCCAGCGGCCAGGCGCGGGTGATCCTCGGCGCACCGGTGCCCGATCCACTCACCAAAGGGGTCACCCAGGGGCCGCGCGCCTCACCGCTGTCGGGCCTGATCCTGCTGGGTGCCGACGGTTCCGAGCGTGGCGGCTACGGCACCGCCGATGTCGGTGACGAGGCCATCCTCACCCTGGACGATGCCAGCGGCACCACCGAAGTGTTCAAGGTCACCGCCAATCCGGACCGCGGCGCGACCCTGGTGGTCAAACACCAGAACAGCACCGGTGCGATGCTGACCTCCTGGCAGGGCAAGCCGGAACTGATCTTCCTCAACGAGGACGAACAGTCGCACTACGTCAGCCCCAACGCTGCCGCTGCCCCCTGAACCCCGGCGGCCAGCGCCTCGCGCAGATCCCGGGCGAAGCGCCTTGCGTCGGTCGCGGTCAGCGTGGCGGTGGTGATCCGCACCCCGTGCACCGGCGTGTGGACCGAGAACACTTCGCCGCCGCGCACCTGCCAGCCGCGCTGGGCCAGGGCCATCACCAGCGGCTGGCTGTCACACTGCAGCGGCAGCCACAGGTTCAACCCATCCATCTGCGCGCCCACCGCGATGCCTTCGGCCCGCAGCGCCTGCCGCAGCACCTCCCGGCGCGCCACGTAATCATACCCGGCCCGTTTCATCCGCGCTGCCACCCGGCCAGACCCCAGCGCCGCGGCCGCCGCGTCCTGCAGAAGATGGCTGACCCAACCGGTACCCGGTGCCATCCGCAGGCGTAACCGGGCTGCGGTTTCGGCATCACAGCCAATCAACGCCAGGCGCAGGTCCGGCCCCAATGACTTGGACAGCGAGCGCAGCAACGCCCAACGCCGGGTCGTTGGCGGAATCACCGCGTGATACGGCTGCCGGGACAACAATGCGAAATGGTCATCGACCAGCACCAGCACCTGTGGGTAGCGCTCCAGCACCTGGCGCAGCGCGCGCGCACGTCGCCGGCTGAGGCTGGCGCCGGTGGGATTGTGCGCACGCGGGGTCAGCAGCACCGCCCGCGCGCCGGCGGCCAGCGCCTGTTCCAGCGCCTGGGCCTGCATGCCCTCGTCGTCGATCGCCACCGCCACCGCGTCGTAGCCGGCCGCACGCATCGTATTGAGGCTGCCGAGGAAACACGGGTTCTCGACCGCCACGGGATCACCGGCCAGCAACCAGCAGGCCAGCACACGTTCGATCGCATCGACCGCGCCGTGCGCCAGCTCCAGCGCATAGCCGGCCGGACAATCCGCGGCCAGCTGCTGATGCGCCAGTTCAGCCAGCACCGGATCGATCGTCGCTGCGCCATACAGGCGTGGCGGCCGCGCCGGCAACAACGCACGCAGGTCCGGCAGGCAGCGCGGGTCCGGATTGCCACTGGCCAGATCGTGCAGTGCCGAGCCCGCCTGCGTGCCCTCCTGCGCCCCAGGGCTGGGCCGTGCACTGACCACGGTGCCGCGCCGGCCCTGGGTCTGGGCCAGACCGGCCGCGTCCAGTCGCTTGTAGGCCGACGCGACCGTGTTGCGGTTGATCCCCAGTGCGAGCGCCAGATCGCGGACCGGGGGCAGCAGTTGCCCGGGCACCAGCGCGCCACTGAGGATCTGCTGGCGGATGCTCTCGAACACCGCACTGGCGGTCTGGCCGGTGATTTTCATTTTGTCCTATGCCAATATGCTCATCGTCACGGGGCAGTGTTGCACGTGCGCTGCCGCCTTGCAGCCGTCCCCGCTTCCGGAGCTCCCCATGCCCATCGCTGCCCCCACCTGGCCCCAGGCCACCACTGTCGACGAGATCCGCCACAACCTGCAGGCGGTCCGCGAACGCATCGCCCGCGCCTGCGCGCTGGCCGGCCGCGATCCGGCCAGCGTACGGCTGCTGCCGGTCAGCAAGACCGTCGATGAAGCCCGCCTGCGCATGGCGTGGGACGCCGGCTGCCATGAGCTCGGCGAGAACAAGGTGCAGGAAGCCCAGCGCAAGGCCGCGGCCATGGCCGACCTGCCCGGCCTGCGCTGGTCGGTGATCGGCCACCTGCAGACCAACAAGGCGCGCGACGTGGCGCGCTTCGCCAGTGAGTTCCAGGCGCTGGACAGCCTGCACGTGGCACAGGCACTGGATCAGCGGCTGGAACTGGAGCAGCGCACGCTGGACGTGTTCGTGCAGGTCAACACCTCCGGCGAGGACAGCAAGTACGGCCTGGACCCGATCGAGGTCGCCGATTTCGTGCAGCAGCTGCCGGCCTTCTCCAACCTGCGCGTACGCGGGTTGATGACGCTGGCAGTGTTCTCGCCCGATCCGGAACAGGTACGGCCGTGCTTCGCGAGACTGCGCGACCTGCGCGAGCGGCTGCGCCCCACGCTGCCGGCGGGCATCAGCCTGGAGGAACTCTCCATGGGCATGTCAGGCGACGTCGAGATCGCCATCGAAGAAGGGGCTACCGTCGTGCGCGTCGGCCAGGCCATCTTCGGTGCGCGCTCCACCCCGGACAGCCTCTACTGGCCGAGCCCGGCATGAGCCACTATCGCTTGATCATCCATTGCCACGATCAACGCTGGGGCCAGTTCGACAGCGAGGGCCCGCAGGCCCGCGAGCACCTCATCGCGCTGGCCGCCCGACTCCCCGATGCGGACGGTTTCCGTCTGCAGTGGCAACAGGCGATCGGGGAGCAACGGCTGCTGCACAGTGGGCCGGACGGACTGAAGGTGCTCAGCAGCGAGCCGGTGTACCGGGACATGCCTGCGCCCTGAACGGCCGCCCCCCGGGTTCACTCCAGGGCGCCCATCGCACGCCGATGCGCCGGCCGACACCGGATGTGCCATGCTCGCCCCGTTGCAACCCACCTGGAGAGCGTCATCATGGCCAAAGGCCTGAACCAACAGAAAGAGCAGAAAAAGAAACCTGCCAAGACCGCCAAGGAAAAGAAGGCGGAAAAGAATGAAAAGAAGACCACCCGCGGTTTCGCACCGGTCTGACGGCGGCCGCCCGCAGTTGCGCGGGCATCATGGGAGTGCGGCTACACTACGGTGTCCCGCAGCTCCTCCCCTCCGCCAACCGCAGCCGCTGGGCATCGGTCGCCGGGGGCAAGCCGAACAGCCGTGAGTAGTCCCGGCTGAACTGCGAAGGGCTTTCATAGCCCACGTTGAAACCGGCCCCGGCCGCATCCAGGCCATCACTGACCATCAGTCGCCGCGCCTCCTGCATCCGCAGCTGCGTCCTGAAATCCAGCGGACTCATCGCCGTGACCGCCTTGAAGTGCGCATGGAAACTGGAACGGCTCATGCCCGCGATCCCGGCGATCTCTTCGATCCGGCAGGCCTCCCGGAAGTGCGTGCGGATCCACAGGATCGCGCGGGCAATCTGTCCTTGCCGGCTGTCGTTGAGGGTCATCGCCTGCAGCACGCCGCCATCGGGGCCACGCAGCAGCCGGTAAAGGATCTCGCGCAATGCGAGCGGGCCCAGTGCTCCGGCGTCTTCCGGTGAATCCAGCAAGCAGACCAGGCGCGTGGTGGCATCCAGCAGCCCGGGCGTCATCGCGCCGAGCGACAGACCCGCGGCTGCCCGGTGCTCAGCAGCGGGCCGCGGGTACTGCAGCGCAAGCTCGCCCAGCACCGCCGCGTCCAGATCGAGCTGCAGGCTCAGATACGGCTGCGCTGCCGTTGCCTCGATCACCGAGCCCATGACCGGCAGCCCCACCGAGGCCATCAGGTAGCAGGTGGGATCGTAGTAATAGATGCTGGTGCCGAGCATCGCACGCTTGCGGCCCTGGGCCACGAAGCAGATGGTCGGCTCGTAGATGACCGGCATCGGCAGCGTCGGCGTGCTGCATCGGATCAGCTTCACGCCGGGCAACCGGCACTCGAAGGTGCCGTCGCGCGGGGCATGCCGGGCGATGGCATCACGGAACAGGTCAAGCGAGGGCATGCCTTGGTCTCCGGACGCGCGCCTGCGCGGCCGCTCTATCTTCCCTTGCCTTCGGACGATCGTGCAAGTTTCCCGGAGGACGGTGCTACCGGCTCCGGGCACCACGGCGGAACACTGGGCGTCCACGCAGGCAATCGCTGCCCACCCCGGAGAACAACCGCATGACCTCCCCCACCTCGCTTGATCACTACCGCCTGCTCGGCCGTTCCGGCCTGCGCGTCTCGCCCCTGTCGCTGGGCACGATGACCTTCGGTGCCGACTGGGGCTGGGGCGCGGACGACGCCGAAGCCCGGCGCATCTTCGATGCCTATGTCGACCGCGGCGGCAATTTCATCGACACCTCGGTGAACTACACCAATGGCGCATCCGAACGCATCCTCGGCCGCTTCGCCAAGGCCCAGCGCGACCGCCTGGTGCTGGCCACCAAGTTCACGATGGCGCGCGATGCCACCAACATCAATTCCGGGGGCAACCACCGCTACAACCTGGTGCGCTCGGTGGAAGCCAGCCTGCGCCAGCTTGCTACCGACCGCATCGACCTGCTGTACGTGCACGCCTGGGACTTCACCACCGGTCCGGAGGAAGTGATGCGCGCGCTGGATGATCTCGTCCGCACGGGCAAGGTGCAGTACCTGGGCATCTGCAACACCCCGGCCTGGCGCGTGGCCGAACTGCAGACGCTGGCCGATCTGCGCGGCTGGTCGCCGTTGGTCGCGCTGCAGATCGAGTACAGCCTGGTCGAGCGCACCGTGGAGCACGAACTGCTGCCGATGGCCCAGGCCATGGGGCTGGGCGTGCTGCCCTGGTCCCCGCTCGGCGGTGGCATCCTGACCGGCAAGTACACCCACGCCGATCTCTCCGATGAGAACAGTGCGGACGTGGCGAGCAGTCGCAAGGGCGTGATCGCGTCGATCGGCCATCTCAACGAACGCTCGCTGGCGATTGCCACGGTAGTGGGCGAGGTGGCCGAGGAGCTGGGCGTGACGCGCTCGCAGGTGGCCATTGCCTGGACGCTGGTCAATCCGGCCGTGGTCTCGCCGATCATCGGCGCCCGTACCGTCGCGCAGGCCGAAGACAACCTCGGCGCGCTGGAGATCGTCCTCAGCGAGGCGCATCTGGCCCGGTTGGATGAGGCCAGTGCACCGGCACCGATCTTCCCCGCCCGCTTCATCGGCCGGCCGATGGCCCAGCAGTTGATCTTCGGCACCACCACGCTCCGCGGGGAGATCCGCCGATGAGCCGGCTGCCGCTACGCTGATAGCCCTGGACGGCAAGCCGTATCACAACGACTACGTCTGGATCTTCCGCATGCGCGATGACACGGCGGTCGAGGGGAAGATGTCCTCCGCCGGATCCCCGCCAAGAAGGCACCCTGACGCCTCCGCACCTTCGCCGGTATGCCGGTCACCCGCGGTGGCTACCATGGGCATTCACGCCTCAGGCGTTGACGTCGACCACGGTGCGGCCCTGCACCCGCCCCTGCAGCATCTGGCCGGCCAGCGCCGGCACCTCGGCAAGACTGATCATCTGCGTGGTGCGGGCGAGCTTGCCCAGATCCAGATCCGCCGCCAGGCGCGTCCACGCCTGTTCGCGTGCGGAATACGGCGCGTTCACCGAATCGATACCGGCCAGGGTCACATTGCGCAGAATGAAGGGCAGCACGGAGCCCGGCAGATCGGCCCCCTGGGCCAATCCGAAGGCGGCGACCACGCCGCGATAGCGGGTCTGCGCCAGCACGTTGGCCAGCGTATGGCTGCCCACCGCGTCGATCGCACCGGCCCAGCGTTCCTTGGCGATCGGCGCGCCCGGCTCGGACAGCGTCGCGCGGTCAAGAATCTCGGCGGCGCCCAGTTCCTTGAGGTAGGCGGACTCCTCCAGCCGGCCGGTCGATGCCACCACTCGATAGCCAAGTGTGGACAGCAGCGCGATGGCGATGGAGCCGGCACCGCCGTTGGCACCGGTCACCAGGATGTCCCCCTGGTCCGGTGATACACCGCCATGCTCCAGCGCCAGCACCGACAGCATCGCGGTGTAGCCGGCCGTACCGATCGCCATCGCATCGCGGCTGGTGAACGCCTCGGGGATCTTCACCAGCCACTCGCCGGGCACGCGTGCCTTCTGCGCATAGCCGCCGTGGTGGGTCTGGCTCAACCCCCAGCCGTTGACCAGCACACGGTCACCAGCGGCGTAACCGGGATGGCTGGAGGTCTCGACCACACCGGCCAGATCGATACCGGGGATCAGCGGGAAGGTACGGATCACGGGTGAGCGACCGCTCAGCGCGAGGGCATCCTTGTAGTTCACCGTGGAGTACTCCACGGCCACGGTGACGTCGCCGGGCATCAGGTCCTGCTCGGTCAACTGGACGACACCGGCGCTGATGGCATCGCCGGTCTTGGTGGCAAGGAGGGCGTTGAAGGACATGGGATCTCCGGTTGCGGTGCATGAGGGACAGTGCAGACCAGACCAGTGTGCGCACCTGGCCGTACCGTGGCGTTAAATCGCTGGGATCACTCCACAGTACAGAGCAGGGGCTCCGCCCGGAGATCGGCAGGAAGATGGCCGGCATGTCGGGCACCACACCGGAGAACATGGAGCTGTTCCTGGTGACCTGCATCAGCAGTACGGCGGTGCCGAAGGCTACTTGAAATCCATCGGCGTCAGCGAGGCGGAGATCGATCAGCTGAAGGTGCGGTTGGGTCAGGCGGGCTGACCGCAAAGCATGACGCAGGCGCCGGGGGACGCCCGGCGTCTGCTCGATCCGAGGTGAGCCAGCAGCTCTCGATCCCGGTCGAGCACGCGGCGCTGCGTGGGCATGAGCGATGACGGCCTATTGCGCCAGCGGCTCACCCAACGGGCGCTGCTGCCGCTCGTCCTGATCGAACGTGATGTAACGGCGGTGGATGAGCTTGGCATCCATGTCCCAGCGATACGTCTCCACCCCGCCGTTGCCTGCACCGTCGGACAGAAGACCGACAATGCCGCGGGTCAGGTTGTCCGTGAGCAGCACCTGGGAAGCACCGTCGGCATTCACGCGCAGGCTCAGGCGATCACGCAGGTGATCCTCGCCCTTCCCCACCGGGGCATCGAAGGCAAGAGCTACCAGGCCATCTTCGTGGGTTGCCATCCCACCGCGTTCATCGCCTTTGGCGTCGTACAGCCACACACCGGCAGTGCGCGATCGCCTTCCGGCATCAACTGCATCCTGGCCCACCTCAACACGCATTACGCCTTGGTCATCCAGCACAACGACGCGATGGGCACGGAGTTCATCAACGGTGAGTGTTCCGCGCGGCGCCATCGACAATGCGATGACTGCCACCGCCAGGGCTGCAACAAGCAGTCCAAGGGCGATAGTCAACAGAGTGAGGCGGCGTACGGACGTGCGAAGCACCTCCAGCGGTTCTACAACGTCCATGTGCGTGGTGCTCCTTTGCTGATGTCCTTCCTTGGATCATAGCCCTGGCATCGCCGCTGACCTTGCGCCACGCGGTGATACCTGGTCGGCCAGGTACCCTCTTCCAACGCCATCTAAGGCTGCCCGGCCATCACACGTTGAATCCAGTCCCGATAGTGACTCACGCGCACATTGCAGGTCACCTGCCCATAGCGCCCGGGCCGGGCCGTCAGCACATTGCCCTGGACGACTTTCCACGACCCCTGCCCGGCCAGCAGCCACTGGCCATCGTGCTCGACGAGCACGGGGCCACCGCTGTCACCGTTGCCCAGCGCACCCTCGAGCGGCACCGCTTCTGGTGGTGCATCGAAGACATAGCAGAGCCAGCGGTCGTAGGCACTGGTGATCCGGTTGAATGCACGCCGGAGCTCAGTGCGATTGGGGCCGTTGGGAGAGTGCCCGGTAGCACCGGTACCCGTCGCGCCCTTCCCCAGGATCTTTGCCACCTGACCGGCCTCGTCGCTGCCGCTGTAAAGCACAACAGGCGCGACGTCGGTGACGGGCGTCTTCAACTTGATCAGGGCAACATCATCGCCCGAGGCCAGAAACACCACGATCAGCATCGCCTCGCCACTGGCCATGGCCTGGTCGATCAACGTCTGCGGCAGCGTGCGATAGCCGGGATGGGTGACGACGCGCTCGACGTCCCGGGCACTTCCATTGATCACCACCTGCTTGAGGTCGGCATGCATCGGCAGCGTGTGCGCGGCGGTGAGCACCCACTGCGGTGCGATCAGCGCACCGTGGCCTTCGCCGGGCATGTCCACGAGGGCGGGAAATTCGGTGGCGGGAACGCGGTACCGCGCATCGTCCACGTCGTCGCGGATGACGATGGCATGGGCGGTCGAGGACGCGACCGTGAGCAGGGCAAGAAGCAGGAATCCTTTCACGTGTGATGCCTTGAGGGTCTGACAGGGGCGTCCAAGCGACGGGCGGTGGGCTGAAATCTGCGCTGCGTCGTTACGGCTCCCGCTCACGGGCTTCCAGCGCGCTGGCGAACTTTGCCATCAAACGCACCAGCTCCGATACCTCCTGCGCGGGCCACGACGCGAAGATCTCACGACCGATCCGCTCGCGTGCGGCGTCCAGCCGATCGGTCATCTCCTTGCCCTTCGGGGCGATGGTCGCCTCCCGGATACGGCGGTCCTGGGGGTTGCCACGACGCGTGACCAGCTCCATCGCCGCCAGCTTGGCGACCTGCCGGCTGATGGTGGTGTAGTCGCGGCCCAGCCGATCGGCCAGCTCAACCACTCCGATCGGCCCGACCCGCTCGATCACCACCAGCAGGCGGAACAGGGCCTGGTCCAGCGTTACCCCGGCCTCCTGGATCAGCCGCTCATCATTGCGCGGCCGGTTCATCACGCTGGCGAGGCTGACCATGGAAAGGTGCAGCGACTTCAATGCGGAAGAATTATGTGTATCTTGCACCTTATTTTTCGCAGGCATAGCATCCCCTCCAAGTAAGTGCATATTACACACACCTGGAGCGGCACAATGGGCAATACCCCTGATGTAGTGATCTGTGGTGCCGGCGCCGCCGGCCTCACCCTGGCCATCGAACTGGCCCGCCGCGGCGTGACATTCCGCCTGGTGGAGCAGCGGGAACAGCCCTTCCATGGCTCACGTGGCAAGGGCATCCAACCGCGCAGCCAGGAAATCTTCGAGGACATGGGCATCGTCGACAGGCTGTTCGCCGCCGGCGGCCTCTATCCAGTCTCGCGGTCGCACCATGCCGATAGCACCTGCACGGACGCCGCGGTCATCGAGGCCGCCCCGGCAACACCGGCCGAACCCTATCGGCGGCCGCTGATGGTGCCGCAGTTCCTGACCGAGGCCGTGATGCGCGATCGCCTCGCCGAGCTGGGCCACCGGGTCGAGTTCGGGCACGCAGTGATCGGGTTGGAACAGGACGCCAACGGCGTAAGCGTCCGCCTTGCCACGCCAACGGGCGAGCAGACCGTGCGCACGCGCTACCTGGTCGGCGCGGACGGCGGTCGGAGTTTCGTACGCCAGGCACTGGACATCGGCTTCCCGGGCAAAACACTGGGCGTGCGAGCGGTGGTGGCCGACATCGTGCTGCACGGTCTGCCGCGCGATGCCTGGCACAACTTCAACGAAGACGACCCGCAGCGGCGGATCTCGTTGTGCCCGCTGATGGGAACGGCGCTGTTCCAGCTGCAGGCCCCCGTACCGCTCGACGGTGACGTGGACCTTTCCGTCGACGGGCTGGCGGACATGGTGCGCGTGCGTACCGGCCGCAATGATCTCGCGGTGCTCGATGTCTGTTGGGCCTCGGCGTACCGGATGAACGCGCGATTGGCCGACCGGTACCGCGACGGCCGCGTGTTCCTCATCGGCGACGCCGCCCACACGCATCCGCCCACGGGCGGCCAGGGCCTGAACACCAGCGCCCAGGACGCCTACAACCTCGGCTGGAAACTGGCCGCGGTGTTGAAGGGTGCGCCGCAGGCCCTGCTGGATACCTACGAGGAAGAGCGCCGCCCCATTGCAGCCTCGATGCTCGGGCTTGCCACGACGCTGCTCGCCCAGGCCCAGCGCGGCGACAACCGCCGCGGGCGCGACGTCCAGCAGCTCGATCTCGCCTATGCTGAATCGTCACTCACGCTGCCTGCCGAGGCCCGCAGCGGACGCATCGCGTCGGGCAACCGGGCGCCGGATGCGCCGCTGCAGGGCGCGGGTGGACAGCGTGTGCGCCTGTTCGAGGTGCTGCGCGGAACGCATTGGACATTGCTGGGTCACGAAGCGGACCGCGGCGCAGCACCGTCGAGAAAGGGGTTGCATGTCCATATCATCGGCCACCGCGGCGATCTGCGCGATACCCAGGGCTGCTTCGCCGATGCGTATGGATTGGACGCGTGTGACTGGCTGCTGATCCGGCCCGACGGCTACGTCGCCGCTGTCGTCGACACGCCGCACCTGGCGGCGCTGCTGGCGCATTTTGAACGCCATGCGCCGTGACGACGCATTACTTGCCGGCAGGACCCGCGCGGGCTCCCTCATCGCCCTGGGTCGCCTCGCGACTCTTCGCGAACTCCGGGAACGTTTCGGCTATCGATGCCTTGTCGGGCAGCACGTAGAACACCCCGCCCCGCTGGAACGTGGATTCAATGATCTGCGCGTAGAACGCCGGCGAGACATTGATGCAGCCATGGGTGACGCGATTGTCGTCCGGTGACGCCGATGCCAGGCGCTCGGCCCGTCGCTCTTTCGGGACACCTGTCGCTGTGGGGTGGATGGAGACGGCGGAATCGTAGTCGACCCACAGGACGCGGCCCGCATCGATGGACGGCCCAAAGCCCCCCACGAAGCGCCCGGCGGGCGTCGTGCGATCCCGGCCTGGAATTTCGCGAAGGGCGAGTCCGGCGATGCCGGGCGCGATATGGTCACCGGTGGCCGAGCCGAACAGCCCGGGGGCGGCGCCGCGAAGTTTGCCTTCGCCGTCGAAGACCAGGATCTGCGCAGCGGCCTTGTCCATGATGGCGAACGGATAGCCCTGGCTGTCCTTGGTGGCGACAACCCAGCCGGCCAGGTCAATGACGGTGTTGGAGACTTCCTGGCCCGGCGGAAGTTCATCGACGGCGGCGGCCGGTTTCGCGACAGCCTCGTCGGCATTGGCCACGCCAATGCTCGCGAACGCCAGCGCGAGGGTCAGCGCCCCGCGAAGGGCCAGGACGGCAGGAGATGAGTGCGTACGGATGGGACACTTCCTTGCAAAAGACATTGCACGACCAACGGAGACCAGTGGCCTGCACAGGCCACCGGTCGCCGATTCAGACGTTGCACACAAACGGTGCAGAAGCGATCAACCGCGCGGCTTGCGGCGGGGCGCCTGTTCGAGCTGCTGGACGCGACCTTCGATCTGATCCAGACGCTGGTTGGCCTGCTGCGCCGACTGGTTGGCCGACTCGGCACTCTGGGCGGCGCCCTGCACCTTCGTGTCGAGTTGATCCAAGCGGGAGTTGATGGTGGCGAACTCGTCTTTATACGTAGCGCAGGCACTCAGGCCCACAGTCGCGATCAACGCCACTGTCAGCGTACGCGCCGTTGTCAGTTGCTGTTTTGTCAGGAACATTGCACTGCCTCCTTCGTATGGGGTGTTCGGACGATAGCGGCCTCATCGCCAGAGCCATGACCGGGGTTCAGTTGAAGCCGAAAGACGTAGAGGGAACGTGAAGAAACTGAACGCTTCCGATCAGGGTTCGCCGCTGAGCTGCACGTCCATCGCAACGCGTTTCAGGTGCGACAACATGGCAAAGGCAAGGCCACGCCACTGCTCCGCACGCATCGCCTGCCGCCCGTTCCAGCAGAGCCGCCAACGCCGCGTGGTCGTCGTGACTGTCACGCAATCCCGCGTTGCCAACGGCATGTGCACGCCCTACCTCGCCGGCAGGGTCGTACGAATTTGACTGTCCGATACGTCACTCACCCGCGTCGCCCGGATCGCCCACGCCCGATCCCCACCCCTTCGTCAAACCCCACCCGTCGCCGCCCCGCTCCAGGCGCCATCCTTCGCCGAGTACGAGCGTCCAGCCTGGTCCCGTCCATCTGGAACCCGCGCCGTCCACTACGCCGCCGCTCACGCTGAGCAACGCCCAATCCCTGGACAGAAGCCCCCCGGATACTGCCGTCAACTCGCCCCACTCATCCCGCACCGTCAGCGGCGTATAGACCGTCCCGGCATCATCGAGCGGGAACAGCGAGCGGGGATCGAAGGAGATCGACGGGTTGCGCAGGGGCAGACGAACCGCATCGTTGCCGAGGAAACGCTCGCGATAGCCGGCACTGCGTCGCTCCCGCTCTTTTGCTCGCTCGCGTTCCTCTGCGCGCACCTCATCGGCGCCATAGCCGGCATCGTTCTGTGCGATGCCGGCCCCACGCCATGCGACGCCCAGCGCATCCGCCAGCAGCGCAGGCAACGTCGTGCCCGCAGACACCGCGCGGCGCCACGCTGGCGACCATCGGTCGAGCAGCAGTCCGTACGCGGGCCCGGTCACGTACGCCGTCGAACGCACGAAACTCTGCGACGCATCCGCCTTGGCGAGTGCACCTACGGCGGCAGCTGTCGCATCGCCACCGTGGGTGGCCGCAGCGATCGCGCGTCCCGTGTACTCGGCCAGGCCTTCATTGCGCTCCACCTTCGCTTCTTCGTCCAGCGCGCGCGTCGGCGGTGCCGCGGAATCCGCACGCAGAGCCCTGTAGCCCAGCGCTGCTGCCGCATGCTGGCGCGCTTGGTGCTCGTCGCGCGTGGAAAGTGCCTGCGCCAGCGCGCGCATCTCCAGCCGCAACGCCGTGCGACCGGCCTCCCCATCCAGGTGTGCCGTGTCGCCCTCGGCGGCAGGCAGACCGAGGGCCGCCTGCACGCAGTGCCACTGCTCGTGCCAGAACAGCGTCGCCAATCCGTCCCGGTCGCCGGGAAGCGGCAGAAGCAGCAGGACGGCAGGGGCGCCATCGATCGTGATGCAGGTGTTGGCGGGCGGCTGGTCATTCCGCAGTACGACAGGCAGCGCGGCCCCTGTGGCGGAGTCTCTGCGCCAACTGCTCCCGGAGGCGCGGTCATGCACGATCACCGGCGCGTCCAGCGGCATGCGCCACAGCGCCTGTGCGGCCTGCGTGGAGGCGGGTGCGTCCGCCACGGTGGCGATGCGGGCCAGCGCCTCCTCCACGCCCACCGGCGGACGCTGGGTCGCAGCCATGCATGGCATCAGCCAGAGACCGGGGACGCTGGCTGCAACGGCGGCAGCAACGCTGTATCGCCGTGCAAGGCGCCGCTGCAGCCCTGCCCGTTCCGCTGTGGACTTCCCTGCCCTCATCTCCGGCCTCTCCCTGACAGCACCCGCGCTGCGTCAGATCCGGACGGTAACCCACCCCAGCCCGCGATGTCATGACGTGCCGCTGGCGCGCTATCTCATGGCGCGCGCCGCGCAGCCACCCAGCGGGCGCCCAGGCGCCGGATACGCAGGCTTGGCGCGCCGGGCCCGGGCGACACCGCGGGGATCAGCGCCAGCCGCGATTGTGGTTGCGGCGGTCCTGGTTCCAGCGACGCTGGTCATGGCGGCGATCGTGATGGCTGGTGCGCTCGTAGCGGTGGCCACGGTCATAGCGACGATCACGGTCGTAGCGATGATTGCGGTTGTCGCGACGGTCCTTGGTGGTCACGTTGCCGATGGCGCCACCGGCCACTGCTCCGCCGGCGGTCATCAGCGGATCACCGTTGGACAGCACGTGCCCGGCCACGCCGCCCACGACGGCGCCGACCAGCGTGTTCTTGTCCTTGCGCGACATCGCATCCGCATTGCCTGCCGCGGTCACGCCAGCGGTCAACGCCACTGCCAGGGCCAGGCCGCGGAAACTGAGAAGGGTCGAGGTGATCATGGTGGGTTGCTCCTGGGGAACGGTGTTGAATCGAATCTGGTCGCCGAAGGTTGCCGGAACATTGCGTACCCACGGATGAACCAACCCCCTGTTCAGGTTTCGTGGGCAGGGCGTGTTACGCCATCGGCCGCTTCACGTACGCATTTGTTATGGTGCCCTCCGTCAGCCCCTCCTCCCTGGAATCCCATGCCCCGTACGCCTTCCACCGCCCCCTCCGCAGCAACGATGAGTACCCGCCTGGCAGCGGCGGTCGCGCGGTCGGGACTGGACGAGCAGGCGCTGCTCAAGGCGGCGACCAAAGAGGCCTATGAGCGGGTGACTGTACTGCTGACCACCAGCTATGCCGATTTCAGCCCCGAGCAGCAGCGACGGATCCGGGCGCTGCTGGACACCGCGCCTGCGGCCAGGCGCGGGAAAGCCTCCAAGGCCGCCAAGGCCCCGAAGGAAGATCTGCCGCCCCGTTTCTGGTTGCCGCATAGCGGCGCCACCTGGTCGGGCCGCGGGCGCGTGCCGAATGCTTTCCTGTCCTGGGAAGGCACGGTCGCGCATACCGAATGGAAGAAGACCCACCCCGATCAGCGCTTCCCGTCCTATCCTGGCTGAGGCCGCACGCATGCCCCAGACCGTCATTCCGCAACTGCGCATGACCGATGCCGCGATCAGCGTGCCGTTCTACCAGCGGCTCGGGTTCGCGATCGACTGGGAACATCGCTTCGCACCGGACATGCCGCTGTTCGTGCAGATCAGCCGTGAAGGCCAGCAGATGTTCCTCAGCGAACACACCGGCGACTGCGAGCCGGGAGGCGCCGTGTATTTTCATGTGCCTGACGTGGACGCATTGCATGCCGCGTTCGTTGCGGCCGGCGCGCCGGTCTTCCGACCGCCGGCAGATGTGCCATGGGGCGGGCGCGAAATGATGGTGATCGACCCGGACCACAACCGGCTGCGCTTCGCCACGCAGGGTGACTGATCGAAGCGACTATGATGGTCGCCATTGAACGAAGCAGTGGTTGCAGATGAGTCGCGGAATCAAGATGCGCAAGGCAGTGGGCACGCACGGCACCCTGCACCGGGTGGGCGACCTGCAGAAGCGTCATGACGCGCAACAGACCCTGCCAACGCTGCTGTGCGATGGGTGCAACGTGCCGGTGAGATTCGTTCCCGAGCACAGCAGGCCCGGCGTGGACCGCGCCCCGCCCCTCCATTTGCCCGCCTACCTCGCCCTGAACAAAGGCAGCGGGCATCTGCCCGGGTGTCGCTACAACGCGCCCGCCCATCTGCAGGCCCTGCTTGCCGCCGGAGCCGATCCCGAGTTTCTGACGACCCTGGATGATGGGACGCACGAGCTTCGCCTGCTCATCCTCCAACACGCCCTGAAACGCGGCAGTGCGGGCCCGACGCTGCTGGCAGACGCACCGCTGGACGGTTACCTGCGCACCCTCTCCGACCTGCTCACGCTGCAGGCGATGTGCGAGGACGACACGCTGCTGGCCGCGCAGCTGACCCTGCGCCTGGGCAAGAAGCGGGTGGACTGGACGAATTTCCTCTACTGGCAGGAGCGTTACGACGCGGCATGGGAACGGCTTGGCTCAGCATCGAGCGAGCTGCCGATGGCGCTGCTCGGGACCGTGCGGTCGCATCGCACGCCGCAGCCCGATGATCCCCATGGCGTCACCTTCCTCAACTGTGCTCCGAAGTATCAGCACACCGGTGTGACCGACCGCCGGGATTTCTACGAAGTCAGCGTCGGGCACACCGATGCTGCGTGGCTGAAGTCTTTCCCGGTGGGTGCGGAGATCGTGATGTTCGGGTTGTGGCGCCAGGGCAGGAGCAGTACGGCCTCCCGGCCGCATCCGACCGATCCGCGCCGCACGATCACCAGCGTCACCCACAAGCTGGCCTTGCGGCCGAGCTTTGCCCGGCAATTGACCCTGGTGGAGTGATTCGCTCGGTCGGCATGGTTTTCCTGTGATAGACAGCGCGCAACGCTAACGACATCCGATGTTGTGGAGATGTATCACTACATTTCAAATGCGAATGGTTCGTGATACGATTGTTAAGATTTCTTGAAACCCCCACACGGACGTCCCCAGCCATCGCCAGCGGGCTCCCATAGCCACGGAGTATTTTCGCGATGTCGCACCCCTCCCCCTCTCCCCGTCGTTCCGCCGCCACCCTGGCCATTGCCATTGGCCTGGTGCTGACCGCCCAGGCGCATGCCGATGCTTCGGCGGACGCCGCCGCCTCGCCCCGCCAGATGGATACGGTCGTGGTCACCGCCACCGGCGCCCAGCAGTGGATCAAGGCCGCCCCGGCCAGCATCAGCGTGATCACCCGCGAGGAGATCGAACGCAAGCCGGTCAGCAGCATCGGCCAGCTGCTGAGCACCGTTCCCGGCGTGACCGGTGGCTATGCGCTGTCCGGCGCGCAGTCCAAGATCCGCCTGCGCGGCCTGCCCGAGCAGTACACGTTGATCCTCATCGACGGCCGCCGCCAGGGCAATTCCTCCGGCGTGAACTACCGCGATGACCTGGGTCCGCAGGATCTGAACTGGCTCTCGCCGGACATGATCGAGCGCATCGAGGTGGTGCGCGGGCCGATGTCCTCGCTGTACGGCTCGGACGCGATGGGCGGCGTGATCAACATCATCACCCGCAAGATCGCCAACGAATGGGGTGGCTCGGTCACCTACAACTACAGCAAGCCGGATTCCCCGACCCGCGGTGACACCACCCAGATGGGCGCGCTGTTCAGTGGCCCGCTGACCGAGAATCTGGGCCTGCGCGTCGGTGCCAACGTGACCAATCGGGAATCGGACACCGGGCGGCGGCAGACGCCGGGCAACAAGGCCGAGAACGCCAATGCCCTGCTCAACTGGCGCATCAACGATGACCACACCGTGGGCTTCGAAGCCTCGCGCGGCGAGCAGCGAAACAGCGGCGCTGGGGACGTCGGCGCCTGGGGCCTGTCCAAGCTGGTGCAGACCGGCTATGTGGTCATGCACGATGGTCGCTACGGCGATGCCGCCACGTCCAAGACGACGCTGGTGCAGAACGATTACGAAGACAAGGGCAGCGCTGTCGGTAACCACTCCAAGGAGACGGTGTTCGATACCGCGTTCACCCGCAGCTTCCATTGGGGGTTCGAGCAGAGCTTGAACGTGGGCGGCCAGTGGAAGCGCGAGGAGCTCAAGAACGGCGATACCATCGGGACGGTGCCGGTGACCTGGACCGGCACGGGCCGGATCAGCCCGGTCAGTGAAGCCGACTCCTGGGCGCTGTTCGCCGAAGACCACATCACCCTGCACGAGCGTTTCATCCTGACCGTGGGCCTGCGCTGGGACAACACCGACAACTACGACGACAACCTCAGCCCACGCGTTTACGGCGTCTGGCACCCGTCCGATGACTGGACCGTGCGTGGTGGTGTCTCGCAGGGCTTCCGTGCGCCGACGTTGAAGCAGGGCACGGCCGGCGCCGCGACACAGTCCGGCGGCAACGGCTGCACCGCCCTGACCGCCGAAGGGTGGTCCAACCGCTCGGTCAGCGCCGACGGCACCACCGGCTGCTACATGGCAGGCAATCCCAACCTGGAACCGGAAACCAGCACCAACTACGAGCTGGGCGTGGGCTTCGACAAGAACGGCTGGTCGGCCTCGGCCACCTACTTCCTGACCGATTTCGATGACAAGATCCAGCAGGTTCCGCTGCGCGAGATTCCGGGCCAGACGACCAGCTTCGTCAACGGGTTCTGGTGGACGGTCGCGCAGAACATCCAGAAGGCCCGCACCCGCGGTGTGGAAGCCAGCGTCACCGTGCCCCTGCATGAGCGACTGAACTGGATCACCAACGCCACGCGCATGCTGGAATCGAAGAACCGCACCACCGGTGCGAGTCTGCTGGTGGTGCCCAAGCTGACCGCAAACACCTCGCTGGACTGGCAGGTCACCGATGCCTGGTCGCTCAACCTGAGCGCGCAGCACATCGGCGAACAGCTGGTGTCCTCCACCAGCGCCACCTTCGCCAAGGCGTACACCACCTGGGATCTGGTCACCGGCTACGACGTCAACGAGCACCTGACCGTGCGCGCGGGCGTGCTCAACCTCGGCGATGTCTCCACCATCGAGGAAGGCAACAACTACGACGGCGGTGCACGCACCTTCTTCGTGGGGGCCACGGCGCGGTTCTGACCGCGCCGGGTCCAATGCAGACCTGAGGTGACGCAGGGCGGCGCGGACTTATCCGTGCCGCCCTGCTGCGTTGTGGAGCACCGCCTCGTTGCGCGCTGCCGTCCACGCGCGCAGCCCCATCACCGCCAACCCGACAAAGACCAGATACAGCACGGCGGTCACGTGCAGTGACTTGACCATGTACATCCCAACGTAGACGACATCGACCAGGATCCACAGCCACCACGCCGCCGTGTGCCGACGCGCCTGCCACCACTGGGCGACCAGGCTCAGCGCGGCGAGCATCGCATCCAGCCACGGCAGCGCTGCGTTGGTGTAGACATGCATCGCCGCGCCGAGGGCGAGGCCGAACACCACGCCGATGGCCAGATCACGCCACAAGGCGACCCGCGCCAATGGCACGATCGCGACCCGGCCATCGTCCTCGACCTGGCCACGCCAGCGCACCCAGCCGTACACCAGGAATCCACCGAACACGATCTGCAGCAGCGTGTCCGAGTACAGCCTGGCCTCGACAAAGACCAGTGCATACAGCGCGACCGAGATCAGTCCCACCGGCCAGGCAAGGGTCACCCGCCGCGTCATCAGCCACACGCCCAGCATGCTGACGATGGCGGCCGACCATTCCAGGATGGCCGGGTTCATAGCGCGAAGGTGACCGACAGCCGGGCCTGACGCGGCGCGCCCGGGAACAGGTAGTAGTCGCCCGAGCTGCTGCCGGTGTCACGCCAGTAGAAGCGGTTGAACAGATTGTCCACCGAGAGGGTCCAGGCCACCGGATGCTCACCCACCCGGTGTTTGAAGCGCAGCCCGGCGTCGAACACGCTGTAGGCCGGCGCACTGACGCGGCCGTCGGCCGTGGCCACATTGGAGGAGGCATAGCGCCAACCACCGGTCAGCCCCAGGCCCGTGACGAACGGCAGCTGGTACTCCGCATGCACGGTCGCGCGCGTCTTCGGCACGTTGATCAGCTGATGCCCCTCGTAATCCGGCGTGCCCGCATCGCGCGCGCGGGCGCGCAGCACACTGGCGCTGGCGGTCAGCGACAGGCGCTCGCTGAGCTGCCCCTGTGCGGTGAGTTCCAGCCCGGTATGGGTCTGCTGCCCGTCTTCGACGAAGGTGTAGCCCGCGTCGCTGTCGTCCGGCCTGGCGTACTGGAACGGCTGCGAGGTGCGGAACAGTGCCGCACCCAGCGTCAGCGCATCGCTGGGCACGTACTTGATGCCCACTTCGGTCTGGCGCGACAGCACGGACGGCAGGAATGCACCGTCGTTGGAGGTCCAGAACGGCGCTTCCTGGCCAAGCGAGATGCCCCGCACGTAGCTGACGTACGCATTGACCTCATCGGTCGCCTTCCAGACCAGCGCGGTCTGCGGCAGGAACCGCGACAGGCGGCTGTGCCGCTCGGGATTGCCGCGCTTGTCGTAGGCACGCTCGTCCAGCCGGACGAAGCGGCCACCGGCCAACCACTGCCAATCGCCGAAGCTCATCCGGTCCAGCGCGAACACCGCCGTCTGCGCACTGTCCAGGCGCCGCGCGGACGGGCCCGGCATCAGCGGCGACGGGTCGAACTGCGGCACCTGTGCATCATGGATGTTGGCCGTGCCGACGTACTCGTTGACGTTGCGGCGCTTGTCCACGGTGCGCTCGAATCGATCCGCGCCAATACTCAGTTCGTGCCGGATCTCGCCGGTGGCGAAACGGCCACGCAGCTCGCCACGGAATTCCAGGTTGCGGCGGGTGTCGTCCGGGCTGCGGTAATCGTAGATGTCATAGTCGCCGTTGGGCGCAAAGTAGTTGCCCGGCACACTGCCATCCGCACAGCCGGCAGCGTAGTAACAGCCGTAGGCGAAGGCGACGTTGTCGTCGATCACCGAGCGGCTGTAGCTGGCGGAAACGCGCGACTGCCAGTTCGGACTGAAATCGAAGGTATGCAGCGCCGTCAGGTTGGTGCTGTCGATGCCGACCGGCCGCTGCCAGGCCTGGTAGCCCAGCAGGTGCTTGCGGTCCACGCCGCGCGGCAGCTCGGTGGCCCCCAGCAGCTGATAGCCCGAGGCCGAGCGCTGCGCGCTGGTCTGGTAGTTGGCATCCACTTCCAGTTTGCCGCGCTCGCCGATCAGCCAGTCGGTGGCCAGCGAATAGAAGTTGCGGCGACCGTCGGCATGATCGATGTAGGAATCGCTGTCTTCCCAGGCGGCATTGAAGCGGACCCCGAAACGGGGCGAGAGCCAGTGGCCCAGATCCACGGCGGTGTAGCGCGAGCCTTCCGAGTCGGTGCCGAGGGTGACAGTGCGGACCTCGGCCGGGCGCTTGCCCACGTAGTTGATGATGCCACCCGGGGCCATCACACCGGCGGCGAGGCCGGCCTCGCCCTTGAGGATTTCCACCGCCTGGATGTTCTCCAGCGCCAGCCGCTGTTCACCGGTGATGGCCAGCCCGTTGAAGCGGTAGCCGGTGCCGGTATCCAGCGGGAAGCCGCGGATCGCGATGTTCTGGTAGTAACCAACCGGCGCGTAGCTGTCGCCCAGCGACGCATCATTGCTGGCCAGCTCGGACAGCGTCCGGACCTGGCGGCTGTCCAGCAGGTCGCGATCGAGCACGTTCACCGAGGCCGGCGTGCTTTTCCAGTCGCCGGCGCCGAAGCTGCCGGTCTGTGTGGCGGTGGCTGCCGGCTGATGCGCCTGCACGCGCACGGCGGCCAGTTCCGTCGGCGAGCGCTCGGGCGCCTCGGCGAGTTCATTGGCATGAAGGGGCAGCGCGGCGCAGAGGGCGGCGGACAACAACGTAGGGCGGAAGCAGCGGTTCATTCGATTCGTCATCAGCTGGAGGAGACGAAGCGAAGGCGCGCACGCGCACCGACCCATCACGGCGGTATGCCTGCTGCTCAAAGCTCCCTACGCCGGTGCAAACCGGATCAGGTTCCAAGGGACTCTCTCAGCCTGGTTTCGCCAGGCACCCCCGCTTCTGTGACTATTTCACTACATATGGTACGGATTTGCGAGCCCGCCCCTCAGGCGGCCGCGTGCAGCGCCTTCAACAGGCCCTGCCCGGCCGCGCTGCTGAACCAGTCAGCGTGGCCCAGCAGGAAGGTGTGGTAGGCCACGTCGGCATTGGCAGGCGAGTGCGTCACGCCCTGGAAGTACTCCACTTCCGACAGCGCGAAATCGAGCTGCACGATGGGCAGCAGATCCGCCAGCAGATGCACGCGCTCGGCCGACAGCGGCACGATCTCGCGGTAGCCGGCCAGCAGCGCCAGCGCGATATCCACGCGCACGGCCGCCTCGCCGCTTTCCAGCGCCAGCCAGGCAATGGCGTTGCGTTCGATGGCGGTCGCAAGGTCGAACAAGGCACTGGTCGGTGAGGCAAGACCCAGATCAAGCACGGTATCGACCACGGTGGCACCTCCTTGCTGGCGCCAGAGCAGATTGGAAACATGCCAGTCGTTGTGCGCCCACAGGCGCGGCTCGGCCTGCAGGCGCGCGGCCAGGCCGGCGTGCCACGGCGCAACGGCCCGCCGCAGATCACCCTGCCAGTCCTGCCGCGCGAGATAGGCAGCCAACCCGGGACGACCCGGAAGATCGGCCTGGATGGCGGCGATGGGGTCGGCGGCACGGATCAGATCATCCCGTGCGACCAGCAGATGGGTGCTGCGCTGGGGCGCGTGATAGCAGGCCGACGCGCTGTGCAGCTTGGCCAGCATCCGTCCGGCTTCGCGCGCCTGCGCGGTATCGGTCAGCGGCGTCCAGGAAGGTGCGTCGCGGTACAGATCCTGGCCCTGGCCCACGCTATGCAGCTCGTAGGTCCAACCCTCGTGCTCCACCGCCGTGGCGCCATCGCGGTCACGCAACACCTCGACCACCGGCACGCCGTGATCGGCCAGATGCCGGATGAAGCGATGCTCCTCGGCCAGGCTGGCTGCCGTGCGGACGCTGCCATGGTGGCGCTTGACGAACACCCGCTTCCCGTCGGTCTCGACGATGGCGGCGGCGGACATCGGCCGCGGGCTGTGCCACAGCAACCGGCCAGCGCCGGCCAGCGGTGCGAAGCGCTCGCGCAGCCAGCTGACCTCGCGTTCGGTGATGGCGGGCCAGTCGGCGGCCACCTCATCGTTGTTGAGGCCTTGGACGCGGTGGGTGCTGTTGCTCATGGAATGACGGGTCGATGACGGGCAAAGTGCGCGCTGTCACCAGACAGTGGGCGCGGCGAGGATAGCAAGCCGGGCCCGGCAAGGGGGAAGCAGATGCCTGCCCTCAGCGTTTGCTGTCGCTCGCCTTTGCTGCGGCCGGCGTGGCCGGCAGCAGACGAGGCTGCTCGGCATACCAGTCACGCGCACCGGCGAGGTGCCACTTTCGCTGCTCGCCCTGCAGCTCGATGCCGGCGCCCAGCACACCCCAGCGCAGGTACAGGTCGCCCCGGCGTTTGCCATGACTCAGATCCAGCCGCGCCTGCAGGGACAGCCGCTCATTCTCGGCCTGCAGGTCCTCCACGATCAGCTCGCCACTGCGCCAGCGCAGCTGGCCACTGGCCTGCACTTCGCCGGAATCCAGCATGCCGAGTACCCAGCGAGGGTACTCACTGCGCTGTGCGAACACGCCCAGCAACGGCCCGGCATCGCGCAGGCGCAGGTCGGCCAGCCCATCCACCTGGAACGGCGCGGCGGCATCGATGTGGCCGCTGCGGATCGCCACCTTGCCCCACCAGCGCCCGTCACTCTTTTCATCGCCCACATGGATGTTGCGCAGCTCCACGGTGGTGCCGCCCAGATCGAATTGGCGGCTGTCGAAATCCGCACGCTGCAGGCGCGCCTGCAGCTGCGCGTCACCGCGCATTGCGATGCCTGCGACACTCAAACGGGCGCCACTGCCCCGCAGATCGGCACTGCCCTTGCCGACCCGCCCGGAGGCATCCAGTGAGACGTCCCCACTGAGCAGGCCGGTCCCGCCGAGCAGGCGCACGTTGTCATTGCCGAGGTAACGGTTGTAGGCGGTCAGGTCCGGTACCCGCGCATCGGTGAAGCGGAGCTGGGCGCGCATGCCGTCGCTCAGCTGCTTCAGGCGCGCATCACCGCGCAGGTTCAGCGCAAGCTGCCGCCCATCGAACAACAGCGCCTTGGGTGCATTGGTCGGCGCGGCCTGGAAGCGCGGGATCTGTACCTTCAGTTCGGCCTGCGCAGGCGTGCCCTCGACAATCCGGCCCTGCGCCTGGGCATCGCCCCGCATGCGGACGCCGGCGACTTCGGCCACCGCCGCCACCTGCGGAATATCCACTGTGCTGCCCGGTGCGAGCTCGCCGTCGGCAAGAATGATGTCAGCCTTGAGCAGACCGCCACCGTCGAGATGGAACCACGGCTTTTTCACGAACAGGTCGCTGATCCAGTTCAGCGACTGGAACTGCCATGCGCCCTGGACCTTGCCGGACAACCGCGGCAGCAGCTCGGCCGGCGCCTGGAACGGAATCTTCCGGCCGGTCACGCGGAGATCGGCGTTGAGCTCACTGCCCGTCTCCGGGTCACGCGGCAGCCGCGCCTGCACCCGCATGTCCTGCGCCACGTCCAGCTGCAGCGACAGCAGGCCGCGGTCATCTGCGTGTACGCCGGCGTGCAATGGCAGCCGCCAGACCAGACGGCTGCCGGGACGCAGCGCCCCCTGCTCCAACGTCACATCGGCAGTGAGGCGCGCATTGGAGACCGCGCTGCCGACCTTGACGTGCGGGCCGCCGGTGTCGATGCGCAGCCCCTGGCTGCGCGCGTCGATCTGCAGCTGCGCCCAGGTGATCCCGAGCTTCTGCAGGCCCGGCGCGTCGTCACGGTAATGCCGCGGGAAGTGGAACCGTGCGGCGATATGGGCATCGTCCAGCACGTTCACGCCATCGAAGCTGACCTGGGCGTCATCGAAGCCGGCGGTGGAGTCGAACAGCTCTGAAGGCCCACCTTTGAGCTGCTTGAGGAACCCGACATTCCCGTGCCCCTGGCCGACGATCAGGAGCTTGCCGAAGCGCCCACTGCGGATCGTGTCGCTGTGGATCGCATCGAAACGCAGGGTCCAGCCACGGTCGCCGCGCGGCGGCGGCGGAATGGCGTTCTCGACCCGTTCGACCTCCGCTTCCACGCCCGTCGCGTCGATCCGCGGAATACGCACTTCCTTGCGCAACAGCGCCGGCAGGTCGATCCACGCACTGGCCCGATCGGCACGGAACACGTACTGGGTACGATTGGCCTGGCCGCGCATGCGGATGTTCCAGACCACGGCCTGCCCCGGCATCAAGGTCACCGCCGGGCCGGTCTGCATCGTGAATTTTTCAGGTTTGCGGTTGGTCACCGCATCGAACAGCGGCGTATTGAGGAATACGTTGCCCGCCAGCAGGTACAGCGCATACAGCGCCAGCAGCGAGAGCAACGCCACGCGCCACGGCCGGGGCCAGCGCTGGACGCGCTCGGGAATCAGGGGCATGTGGATCCGCGACAGGAAGCAGGATGACGGCCCACTATCGGCAACGCGCAGCCGTCACCGCGTGAAGGCGTGCTACGGCAGCTTCGCGATCACCTTGATCTCCACGTCGAATCCGTACAGCCAGGTCACCCCGATGCCGGTCAGCGTCGGGTACGGGGCCTCGCCCCAGTAATCGGGCACGATCGCCCAGACCCGTTCGAAGATCTTTTCGGGATTGACCAGGAACACGGTGACGTCGACCACGTCCTCGAATGTGCAGCCTGCGGCGCCGAGCACGGCGTTGAGGTTCTCGAACGCGCGCCGCACCTGGGCCTCGAGGTCGGGTTCGGGCGAGCCATCCTCGCGGCTGCCGACCTGGCCGGACACGAACAGGTAGCCGTTGGAGCGAACCGCCGGCGAATAGCGGTTGCGCTCGTACAGCGCCTGGCGGCCCGGCGGGAAAACAACGTCACGTGTTGCCATGAACCCCCTCTGCCTTGGGCCGATACCGGCCCATCAAGAATGAAAGGCCACGGTAGACCGGCAGGGGGCACCGGATAAACGCGGCCTGCTGCCCAACATTGTTTGTAGAATCCAAACAATCATCCTCCCCGTGGAAAGCAGATGGACCGGTTCGATGCGATGCAGGCCTTTGCCCGGGTCGTGGAAACGGGCAGCTTCACCAAGGCGGCCGAGACACTGCACATGAGCCGCACCACGATCACGCAACTGGTGCAGCAACTGGAAGCGCGGCTGCGGGTGCGCCTGCTGAACCGCACCACCCGGCAGGTGAAGGTCACCGCCGACGGCGCGGCCTATTACGCGCGGGTGATCCGCCTGCTGGCCGACATCGACGACGCTGAAACCAGCCTGTCGACCGCGGCGGCGGCGCCTCGCGGGCGCCTGCGCATCGACGTTCCTGCACCGTTCGCCCGTCTGATCCTGGTGCCTGCCCTGCCCGGGTTTCAGGCGCGCTACCCGGATATCCAGCTGGATCTGGGTGTGAGCGACCGGAACGTGGACCTGATAGACGAGAGCGTGGACTGCGTGATCCGCGGCGGGCAGATCGCCGATCAGTCGCTGATCGCCCGCCATATCGGCGATCTGCAGGCCGGCCTCTATGCAGCGCCCGGCTACCTGGCCCGGATGGGACATCCTGCCCATCCGGCCGATCTTGAAAACAGCGCGCACCGCATCGTCGGCTACCGCCGTGCGCGCGGCGGTGGCGTGCTGCCCTATACCCTGCAGCGCTGCGATGTGTCCCTGACCGTCCACGGCCAATACCTGTTGGCGGTGGACGACGGCAACGCCTACCTCGCCGCCGGCGTGGCCGGCCTGGGGGTGCTGTGGCTACCCGAGTACATGGCGGCCGCCCACGTGGCCGAAGGCAAGCTGGTGCGCCTGTTCGCTGATTGGCAGCTGCCGCCGATGCCACTGCATCTGGCCTTCCCACCCAACCGCCACGTCAGCGCCACGCTGCGCGCCTTCATCGATTGGGTCGGCGGGATCGTGGCCGATCATGCACCCGTGGTGCGACCGCCGCCGGGCTGATGCACGATGCAGCCACGGATGCCCGCCTCAGTCGGGCATCCGCTCGCCCGTGCGCAGGGTCAGCACCTCCACCCCGTCGGCGGTCACCAGCACGGTGTGCTCGGCCTGCGCCGAGAGCTTGCCGTCACGGGTGGTCACGGTCCAGCCGTCGTCGCTCATGTCGATGGCAGCACGGCCCTGGTTGATCATCGGCTCGATGGTGAAGGTCATGCCCTGCTCCAGTTCCAGCCCATCGCCGCGACGGCCGTAGTGCAGCACCTGCGGCTCTTCGTGCATCTGCTGGCCGATGCCATGGCCGCAGAATTCGCGGACCACGCTGTAGCCGTGGGCCTTGGCATGCTGCTGGATCGCAAAACCGATGTCGCCCAGCGTCGCGCCCGGGCGCACCACCCCTATCCCCTTCCACATCGCCTCGCGGGTCACCCGCACCAGCCGCTTGGCCGCGTAATCCACCTCGCCGATCAGATAGGTCTTGCTGGAATCGGCGATGTACCCCCCTTTTTCCAGCGTGATGTCGAGATTGACGATGCTGCCGCTGCGCAGGATGTCATCGGCCGACGGCACTCCATGGCAGACCACGTTGTCGATGGACGAATTGAGCACGTAGCCGAAGCCATACTGGCCCTTGCTCGCCGGGCGCGCCTGCAGCTCATCGACGATGAAGCGCTCGACCCAGTCGTTCACCTGCAGCGTGCTCATGCCTTCCAGCGGCAGCGTGTCGAGCGCTTCGAACACCGAGGCCAACAGGCGCCCGGAGGTACGCATCAAGGCCTGTTCTTCAGCGGTCTTGATCATGCTTCGGCCACCCGCAAGGCGCCAGGTTCAACCCCTGCGGCTCGCAGTTCACGGTTGACGATCTCCTGATAGGTCGAGCCGGGATTCATTTCGCACAGCATGCCGATCTTGATCCAGAAACCGGCCTGGGCATTGATCGAGCGGCCCGAGACGCCGCTGGCGCGGCGCAGGTTGTCGTGCAGTTCGTCGTCGATGTTCACGATGCCCATGGGCACCCCCTCTCATACGGTATATACACATCATATACGTTTCGTATAGCGGTGTGCAGGCCCGCCCAGGGGTCGTCACCGGCCGTCTTCGCGCCACTGCGTTGCTGGGCGGTCGTGAGTGCGCGGTCAGGGATCGATCAGGTCCAGGCCGGATCGGCAGTGAAATCGATGGTCAACCAGAACTCACTGCCGCGCGCATCCAGGCGCTCGGCGATCTCATCACGCAGCCGGTCCACATTGCCGATGTTGCCGATCACCGTCTCCGGGTGGGTGAGGATGTGGATCTCCACGAACCGCATGCGGCCCATCTTGGCCACGTGGCTGGTGAAATCCAGATAGCCGTGTTCGGCGACGAAGTCCTTCATCACCGCCTGCACGCGCGCATCCAGCGCATCCGGCGCCACCTGCAGCACTTCGCGCATGGCCTTCCATGCACTGCGCAACGGTACGGGTAGTACCGCCACGCTGATCGCGGCCAGCACCAGCGGATCCAGATAGGGAATCCAGTGGGCATGCGCGCCATCGCGCAGCAACAGCGCGATCGCAAACGCCAGCACCACCGCCAGGCTCATCATGCCGCTGAGCAGCCAAGCGCGCACGTCCAGCCACAGCAGCGCCGAGTGCAGCTGCATCGCGCGGGTGCGCACGAAGGCCGCCATCGCCAGGTTGCTCACGCACAGCAGGGCCGCCCACAGCAGGGCAGGCCCGGCCTTGACCTCATGCCCGCCCGTGGTCAGCCCGATCACCGAGTTGGCCAGCGCATAGATGCAGGCCAGGGACAGGATCGCCCCGCCAAGCGCCTCCACCATCGGCTCCAGGTGCCAGTAGCCATACTGGAAGCGCGGGCTCTCTTCCCGCGCCACCAGCCGCAGTACCGACAGCGCCACCAGGGTCAGTGCCACGTCCACCAGGCTGTAGACGCCATCGAACAGGATGGCCTGCGATCCCACCAGCAGGCCACCGATGAAGCCGATGGCGCTGACCGCCATCGTCACCCCGATGGAGAATTTGAGGACCCGCTGCTCGCGTGCTGTATCCATCGCTGGCCGAGGGTCCTGCGCGCAGGCGTCAGACCTTCAGCACCTCCACCTTGTAGCTCGGCGCATCGCCGTCGGTGTCGATGATAAGCCCGTGCACATCCGACTCGAAGCCCGGGAAGCGCGCGTTCTGCTCACGGGCGATCCGCAGCGACTGGATGATCGGCTCATCGCTGGCGCCGAATCGCTCGCCCGGCATGATGGTCGGGATGCCCGGCGGGTACGGCACCAGCATGGTGCCGGCGATGCGGCCGCTGATCTGTTCGATGTCGACCCGTTCGATCTGGCCGCGGACCAGATGGTCATAGGCTTCGGCGGGCGTCATCACCGGCTCGGGCAGATCCACGTACATGGCGCGCATCACTTCGGCCACGCCGAACTCGCCGTTGAAGGCATGCAGCGCATCGCAGAGGTCACGCAGGCCCCACCCGGCGTAGGCGATCGGAAACTCGGCCGCCAGCTGCGGCAGTGCGCGGGTCAGTGGCGCATTGCTGTCGTAGAGCTCCTTGAAGGCCATCAGCTCGGTGACCAGGGTGCTCCATTTGCCCTTGGTGATGCCCATCGAGAACAGGAAGAGCACCGAGTACAGGTTGGTCTTCTCCACCGTGATGCCGCGGGTCCACAGGAACTTGCTCAGCACTGCGGCCGGAATGCCGCGCTGGCCCATCTCGCCGTCCATCGAGAGCCCCGGCGTGAGCAGGGTCACCTTGATCGGGTCGATCAGCACGTAGTCGTCCACCAGGCCATCGAAGCCATGCCAGTGCGCGTCCGGCTGCAGGTACCACTCGCTGCGCTTGGCCACCATCGGGGCCGGCGCATCGCCCTTGGCCAGCGAACGTTCCAGCTTGTCCGGCTGCCACACGCTGAACCACCAGTCGTCGCGCCCCAGATCCTCGCGCACATGCAGCATCGCGCGGCGGAAGGCAATCGCCTCGTCGTGCATCTCCTGCACGAGCGACTCGCCAGCGGCGCCTTCCATCATCTTGGAGGCCACATCGCACGCGGCGATCACGCCGTAATGCGGGCTGGTGGTGGTGTGCATCATGAAGGCTTCGTTGAAGCGTTCGGCATCCAGCGCCTGGGTCGCGGCGTTGCGCACGTGGATCATCGAGGCCTGCGAGAACGCGGCCAGCAGCTTGTGCGTGGAGTGCGTGGTGAAGATGATCGCATCCTGCTCGCGCGGCTTGCCCTTGGCCATGCCGTAATGGTTCTCATAGAACGGATGGAACGCGGCATAGGCATACCAGGCTTCGTCGAAATGCAGGAAATCGACCGCGCTGCCGATTTCCTCGGCGATCTTTTCGGCGTTGTAGCACAGCCCGTCATAGGTTGAATTGGTGACCACCGCAATGCGCGGCTTGGAGCCGGCCTTGTAGGCCTTGCTGGCCAGCGGGTTGGCGGCGATGGCCTGCTGCAGCGACTCGGGCGTGAACTGGTCCAGGCTGATCGGGCCGATGATGCCGTGCGCGTTGCGGCTGGGGGTGAAGTACACCGGGACGCCGCCGGTCATGATCAGCGCGTGCAGCAGCGACTTGTGGCAGTTGCGGTCGACGAAGACCACGTCGCCCCGCCCCACGGTCCCGTGCCAGACGATCTTGTTGGCGGTCGAGGTGCCATTGGTGACGAAGAAGGTGTGGTCGGCGCCGAAGTTGCGCGCCGCCTCGTTCTCGGCCTCCTTGATCGGGCCGGTGTGGTCGAGCAGCGAGCCCAGCTCCGGCACCGAGATCGACAGGTCGCTGCGCAGCGTGTTCTCGCCGTAGAACTGGTGGAACGCGCGGCCGACCGGTGATTTGGTGAACGCCACGCCGCCGGCATGGCCAGGCGTGTGCCAGGAGTAATTGGATTCGGCGGCGTGGTGGATCAGGGCCTTGAAGAACGGCGGCAGCAGGTTGGCCATGTAGTCTTCGGCCGCCCGCATCACCTGCCGCGAGATGAAGCTCTTGGTGTCTTCGAACAGGAAGATGTAGCCATGCACGAACTTGAGCAGTTTGCTCGGCACCTTCTCGATGGTGCGGCGCTCGCCGTACAGGAACACCGGCAGGTTCGCGCGGCGTGCGGTCTGCTCGCGCAGGAAGCCCAGCAGGCGCTGGAACTGCTCCGGGTTCTCCTCGGTGCCGTCGATGGAGATCAGCACCGCCGAGGCGGCCACGTAGGTGCGCGCGCCGGCCTGGGCATCGGCCAGGGTCAGGCCGCACAGCACGCGCTGGTCGTTCTTGCGCAGCTCGTCCACCAGCGCACGGATCAGGATGCCGCCGATGCGCGGGGATTCGTAGTCGTCGTCGATGACGATGATCGGGTAATCAAGGGACTTGAAGTACACAGGGATTCTCCTGGGGCAATATCACGAAAGCGTCGTGCGGACGGCGGCGTCGAGCGCGGGCAGCTGGCCGCGCTGGCGGCGGCGCTCCTCGCTGAAGAACGGGTAGAACACCGTGATGAACAGCACGAACAGGAAGGCGTACTGCACGATGTTGCCGGCCGACCCGAAGATCGCCCACAGGCAGTACACGACGGTGACGCTGGTCAGCAGCCAGAATGCGCCGGTGTGCACCAGCGTGTGCGAGCGCTCGACCACGAAGTAGCAGGCCACGCAGGAGTAGATGTACGGCAGCAGGGTCAGCACCACCGCCGCCGAGGTGATCACATCGAACTGGGCCGAGGCGGTCTTGGAGGTGGAGGTGACCAGCACCGCCAGGGTCATCAGCACCGCCACGATCAGCACGCCCTTGACCGGCACGTCGTCCTTGTTGGTCTTGCTGAAGATGCTCGGGAACAGGCCGTCATCGGAGGCCGCCTTGGCGCTCTGCGCGGTCAGCAGGATCCAGCCACCGAGCGAGCCGGCCGCGCCCACGAAGGCGCACAGGCTCACCAGCGCCCCGCCCCAGCCACCGACCGCATTGGCCGCCGCCAGCGCGAACGGCGCATCGGAAACCTGCAGGTCGCCATTGGGCACCATGCCCATGATCACCGAGGAGCTGGCGATGTAGGCGATCGCGGCCAGGAACACGCCACCCAGCGTCGCGCGGGCCACGTTCTTCTCCGGGTTTTCAACCACCCCGGCGGTCACCGAGGCCGATTCCACGCCGATGAAGGCCCACAGGGTCAACGCCGCGGCACTGGAGATCGCGCCGAAGTTGGACTCGCCGGAGACGTTGTAGGCCCCCTTGAAGATGGTCGGGTCGAAGAAGAACCAGCCGAAGATCGCGATGCCCAGGATCGGCACCAGCGCAAAGCTGGTGGTCACCGTCTGCAGCTTGCTCACGAACGAGGGGCCGACCACGTTGGCGAAGCTCAACGCCCAGACCAGCGCCAGCACCGCGATGCAGCGCGGCAACGGCTCGGACAGGATCGGGAAGAAGTAGCTGAAGTAGCCGACTGCCGCGATCGGGATGGCAACGTTGCCGATCCAGTTGGCGAACCAGTAGATGGTGTTGGTCTGGAAACCCATGTAAGGGCCGAACCAGTCCCTGGCGTAGGCATAGGGACCACCGGCCTTGGGCGCCAGCTTGCCGAGCTTGGCAAACACGAAGGCCAGCAGCAGCGCGCCGGCGGTGGTGATCAGCCAACCCCAGATCGAGGCCGTGCCGATCTTGGCCAGGCTGGAGGGCAACAGGAACACCCCCGACCCCATCATGTTGCCGGCCACCAGGAAGGTGGCACCGACCACCCCGATTTTCTTCGCTTTTGCCATGACGCTTGCTCCTTTGCCAGGCAGGGACCCGGTCATGCCGGGCGTTGGGAGTTACTTGATGAAGTTGTATTGCAGGCTGCCCTGCAGCCGCATCGTGTCGCCGCGTTGTCCACTCTGCTGTTCCAGCTGCCCGTAGAGCAGCTCCATGCCCATCGTCCAGGACGGGGCCGGGCTCCAGAGCAGGTTGAAGACGCCGTAGCGGCTCTGGCGGAACGCATCGGCGGCCAGCGCATCGTTGCGTCCACTGGTGAGCTGGCCGTAGATCAGGTTCGAGCGCCACAGCGGCGACCAGTAATGGGTGTAACCAACGAAGCCGCCATACAGCGACAACGCCTGCAGCCGCCCGTCTGCGCTCACCACCGCGTCCATGCCCGAACCGGTCAGGTCGGCCGTATAACGGGCCAGGCCCTTGCCGCCGAGCATGCCGAACAACAGCAGGTCCTGTTCGCCCACCGCGGCCGAGCCGCTGAGCTGCAGGCCACCCGCAAAGCGCCGGCCATCGCCGGCATCACCGTCGTACCCGAGGCTGCGTGCGACCGCACCCAGCTGCAGATGGCCCCAGTCACGCTCCATGCGCGCGGTTACGGTGACGTCCGGCAGCTGGTCCACCGGCATGATCCCCTCGGCGGGGTTGCTCAACTGCGTATCCGGATCCTCGGCCGCCACGGTGAGAGTGTTCCCCTTGCCCATTGCGAAGCTGTGGTGGATGCCGGCCACGAGCAGGTACCCCGCCCCACCCGGCCCGGCGAAATCCAGGGTGTCGGGCAGGCTGTCGGCATCCATGAACGTGGAATAGCCATAACCGGCGTAGGTATTGCCCAGTTGCCCGTAGGCGTGGCGCAGGCGGAACTGATAACTGTCGCTGCTGCCGAAGAAGTCGTTTTCCAGATAGAAGCGCAGGTTGCCATGCGTGGTCGGGCGCCGCGCTTCGAAGCTGAAGCGGGTCTGCTTGGCATGCAGCGTGAAATTGGAGACATCCCGATGCGCACTGCCGACGGGAATCGACGAGGTGACGAACTGTTCCTGGTCACCGGCTGCGCGCGAATCGGCGATCGCGTCGAGCTTGGCGTAGCCGCCGATGCGGATCAGCGTATCGGTATTGGGGATCGCGAAGAAGCCTTTCAGCTCGGGATCGGTCGGCCCGGCGGCGCTGTCCGGGCGGGAGGCGGCGCTGGAGGGGTCGGCAACGGAATCGCGTTGCGGGAGAATCGCCTGGCCCATGCCCGGCACCTGGGCCTGGGCCGTCAGGGGCGCTGGCAAGGGGGCGGGCGTGACGCCCGTACCGGAGGCAGTCGCCGTCGTGATGGCCGGCGAGGCAGGTGGAGGCTGCCCGGATTCGATCGCCTGCAGTCGTTTCTCCATCTGCTCCAGCGTCTGCCGCAGCGTCTGGATATCCTGCCGCAACGCGGCGGCCGAATCCTGCGCGTACACGGGCGCCGCAGCCAGTGCTGCCGCGCATGCGACCGTCAATACAGACAAACGCATCACGTCCTCCTTGAACCGTACACAGTTCCACGTGTCGATTCCGGCAGGCGTCCATGACACCGCAGGCAACCGGCACGCAGCCCGGCACTGCAATGCGCGCGACCTTCGCCTGCGCGTGGTCCGGTGGCGGTCAAGCCGGCGGACGCATCGCGTGCGTGGGTACGCTCGCACGGGATCCCCTCATCCCTGATGACAGCCACGCATGTGCGTGTCAGCCAGCGCCCTGAGTAACAATCGCAAAGTGAGAATGCCGTGAATGTTGTCAGGCAGTTTTCTGACTGGGCAGTCGCGCGTCCGGTGCGTGTGGGGCAATCCATGAAATAGCGCATCGGGGCAGCTTAGCGACCGCCCCGTTTTCAGCCTTGATCCAAATCAAGCCGAATGCGTCAACGCATCCGGGCCAGGCCGCACGACGCCCAAACCAAGCGCGCCGGGCAGAGCCCGGCGCGGTGTGCAGTGATACCCGGTTCGGCTCAGCGCGGGCCGAGCACCACGGTCATGTCATCGCCCTGGGGCATGCCGGAACGGCGCTGCACCATGCCTTGGGCATCCTTGAACAGAATACCCGGCGTACCCTGGAAGCCCAGCTCGATCATCAGTACCTGATTGGCATCGAGCTTGTTGGCGACCTCGGCGGTCAGCGAAGCCGCCGGCTTGATCCCGCCGCGATCGAACAGCCGTTCGTTCTCCAGCAGCGCGGCGCTGGGGTTGGGCGCGGTGAGGATCGCGGCCGCCTTGGCCGGACTGTCCTCACGGATCACGCCGACCATCACGTGGCGCAGCTGCACCTTGCCGGCGTCAACCCACGGCCGCGCCGCTTCCCAGAAACGATGGCAATACGGGCAGTTCGCATCGCTGAAGGTGTAGACCACGCGCGGCGCATCGGCGCGGCCGTCACGGACCCACGCGCTTTCATCCAGCTTCTTCCAGCTGCGCTCGGACATCGGCTTGGCCACCAGCTTTTCCAATGGTGCCGCCCCCACATCCTCGCCGTTGGCATCGAACAGGCTGCCGACCACGACGTGTTTTCCGTCCGCGGTGACGTAGGCCGCCGCGGGCTGCTGCCCACCGACCACGCCGGCAAAGCCGCGCAGGCCACCGGGCGCGTCGAACTCGCCGATCACCTCGAAGCCGTGCTTCTCGATGCCTTTCAGCACCGCCGGGCGATCGGCACCGCCCTTGGCCGGCGCGGCGTCAGCGGTGCTGGGCGTCTGCGCCTGGCTGCACCCGGCCAGGGCCATCAACAGCGAGACCGCCAGCACGGTGCCCAATGGGCGCGAGGACTTCAACTTCATGGTGACTCCTGGATTCAAGGAACATGACAACGCGACCACCCTTACAGGCTGTCGAGCTTGGATTGCAGGCCGGCGGCACTGAGTTCGCCCAGATGGATCTGCTGCAGCCGGCCCTGGCCGTCGAAGAACAGGGTAGTCGGATAGGCGTGTACCTGCAGCCGCTCGGCGGTGAGCGCAGCCTCGTCAAGCAGCACGTTGTGCAGCGTCAGCTGCTCGGCGGCGATGAAACCCTCGACCTCTTCGCGGGTTTCACCCTGGTTGACGAACAGGAAGCGGATGTCCGGGTGGCGCTGCTGCGCGCGCGCCAGCACCGGCATCTCGCGCCGGCAGGGGCCACACCAGCTCGCCCAGAGATTGACTACCACCGGGGTGCCCTGCGTATCGGCCAATGCGATCGGCTCACCCTGCAGCGAAGTCAGGCTGATCGCCGGCAGCGTTACCCGCGATTGCTGCAGCCACCCAGCACCCGCCGACAGTACCGCCCAGCTCAGCACGCCGGCCAGGGCGGCGGCCACAACCGGCCGCCGCAGCGACGGCCAGCGGCGCAGGCGCCAGGCGCCCCACCCCAGCCCCGCCACCATCGCCGGCCACACCAGGAAGCCGCCATCGCCAATGCGCAGTACGCCCAAGGGATCCTGCGCATAGTCGCCCAGGTGCCAGATCACGAACGCCGCACGTCCGGCCAGCAGCCCCAGCAGCAGCATGTCCACCACCAGCGACCGCGGACGCGGCACGCCTTCGATTGCTGGAGCACGCACCACACTGGCCACCAGCATCGCGATGGCCAGACCCACCAACACCCACACGACCGCAAGCGGTACCGGGCCTACACTGCTGATCATTGCTTTTCTCCGCCGCCGCCCGTGATCTTCCACGCGGCGACGGCTGTTGCATCGGGCCCGCCGGCATGGTCCCAGCAAGCCGACAGGGGATCAAGCACGCGACAGTCGTGCGATTCAGGCAGCCGGACGAATCGATTCAAGCACCCGGGCGACCGGGCGTGAGTGCGCTCGCTCACGCTGCTGGGCAGCGAGCTGGCGGCGATAACGTGCCGGAGTCAGCCCGACAATACGCAGGAACAGCCGGCGGAACGCGCTCTGGTCCGAGTACCCCACTGCCCATGCAACCTGATCCACGACGCCGCCGGCCTGCAGCAGCAGCTGCGCCTTGGCGATGCGCAGGCGCTGGCAATACTCGATCGGGCGCATCCCGGTGGCTTTCAGGAACCGACGCTGCAGCGTGCGCGGTTCCAGCCCGGCCTGCACGCAGATGTCGTCGAGCCCCACACCCCGGGCAGCGATGCCATGCAGCCAGCGCTGTGCCTTGAGGATGCTGCGATCGCCGTGGGCGAAGTTGGGGCTGAAGCGTTCCAGATCATCCAGTTCCGTGCGCGGAATCATCAGCTGCAACTGCTGGATGACGGTATTCATCACACTCTGCCCATAGACCCGTGCGATCAGGCGCAGGCTCAGATACTTCCATGCGTCCGGCCCGGCGGCGGTCAGCAGATCGCCATCGTCGACCAGGGTCCGTTCGCACGGCTGCCAGCTGGGCACCATCGTGCGCAGCGCCTGGCAACGGGCCGGATCGGGCACGCTGACCGGGCGGCCGGCCAGGACGCCCGCCGCGGCCAGCAGCAGGCCACCCTCGTCGCAGGCCGCGAGCAGGCTGCAGCCATCGTGGCATTCGCGCAGCCACGCCAGCAGGCGTTCATCCGGCGGTGCCATCGACCAGCTCGATTCGCTGCCGGGGATGACGATGATCGCCGGCAGTGCATCGCCAAACAGTTCGGCGCCAGCAACGCGCTGCATGCCCCGGCTGGACATCGTCCATCGCGTCACCAGCATCCGTGCGCCGGTGCGGCGCCCCGCGGCCACTGTGCGGTTGCAGCGCTGGGCAAGTTCGGACAGCACCGGTGCGGCGGCGCGCAGGCTGCCGGGGAATTCAACGACCGCCACTTCCATCAGGGTCGGCGCGTCCGGCCGGCGGTCCGGCTGCAGCGTATTGCGGGGTGCGTCCATGGCCATTCTCCTTGAACAATGCCTGCCGACACGGGGCCGGGCAGAACAGGTCTGTACATAAGATGGCCTGAGGCTACGGGCGTCCCGCGAGGACGACCATGCAACTAATTGCAAATTTCACGCGCGATGAATCTTCAGTTGGGTTCCAGCAAGGCTTGACCCTTGACCAGACTCCAGGGTCCACAATGACCGGGTCATCCACGAGGTGCTCATGAACATTGGACAGCTCGCGCGCCAGGCAGGCGTGCCCATCGATACGGTGCGCTACTACGAGCGGCAGCAGCTGCTGCCCACCGCTCGCCGCAGCGCCGGCGGCTACCGCGTCTTCAGCGAGGCCGACCTGACCCGGCTGCAGTTCATCCGCCGCGCCAAGGCGTTGGGTTTCAGCCTGGATGAAGTCGCCGACCTGCTCGGCTTCAGCGATCAGCGCGGCCAGGACATGGCACAGATCCGCGACAGTGCAGTGAACAAACTCGCCGGTATCGAACAGCGCATCAACGAGCTGCAGCGTATGCACCGGGCGCTCAAGCACCTGGTCGAGGCCTGCCCCGGGCACGGCGACAACGCGCAGTGCCCGATCCTGTCGGCGTTGACGGACATCCGCAAATGACGCACGCCCACGATCACCCCGGCGCCACGGCGACCGATGCCGGCACCGTCACGGATCCTGTCTGCGGGATGATGGTCGACCCGGCCACCACGCCCCACCATGCCCGCCATGACGGCAACGACTACGCGTTCTGCAGCGATGGCTGCCGACGCAGGTTCATTGCCGACCCGCAACGCTATCTGGCCGCACCTGCCGGCGTCGTCAAACCAGCCCCCGCCGGCACGCGGTACACCTGCCCGATGCACCCGGAGATCGTGCAGGACGGTCCCGGCAACTGTCCTCTGTGCGGCATGGCGCTGGAACCGGCGATGCCCAGCCTTGAGGATGAGGAAAACCCCGAGCTGACCGATTTCCGGCGGCGCTTCTGGTGGAGCCTGCCGCTGAGCGTGGCAACGATGGCCCTGGCGATGCTGGCGATGACGCCGGTACTGCACGGGCTCTCACCGGATCTGCGGGTGTGGATCGAGCTGGCACTGGCCACGCCGGTCGTGCTGTGGGCCGGCTGGCCCTTCCTGCAGCGCTGGGCGCAGTCGATCCGCAACCGCAGCCCGAACATGTGGACCCTGATCGGCACCGGCGTGCTGGCCGCCTTTGGCTACAGCGTGGTGGCCACCGTTGCGCCCGGGCTGTTCCCGCCGTCGTTCCAGCAGCACGGACATGTCGGCGTCTATTTCGAAGCGGCTGCGATGATCATCTCGCTCACGCTGCTCGGCCAGTTGATGGAGTTGCGTGCGCGGGCGAAGACGTCGGCCGCGATCAAGTCCCTGCTCGGCCTGGCGCCGAAAACCGCGCGCGTGCTGCGCGAGGATGGGCACGAAGAGGACGTCGAGATCGCAGCGCTCCAGCCCGGCGACCGCGTGCGCGTGCGCCCGGGTGAGAAAGTGCCCGTGGATGGCACCGTGATGGAGGGCCGCTCCTCGATCGACGAATCGATGCTCACCGGCGAACCCGTTCCGGTGGGCAAGGCCGTCGGCGACAGCGTGATCGGCGCGACGCTCAATGGCACCGGCAGCCTGGTGGTGCGCGCCGACCGGCTCGGCGATGACAGCATGCTGGCGCAGATCGTGCAGCTGGTCGCGCAGGCACAGCGCTCGCGGGCACCGATGCAACGCATGGCCGACACCGTGGCGTACTGGTTCGTGCTGGCGGTGTTGTCGGTCGCGGTACTGACATTCTTCGGCTGGGGCCTGTTCGGCCCGGCGCCATCATGGACGCACGCGGTGCTGAGCGCGGTGGCGGTGCTGATCATCGCCTGCCCGTGTGCGCTGGGCCTGGCCACACCGATGACGATCATGGTCGCCACCGGCCGTGCCGCGCAGCATGGTGTCCTGTTCCGTGATGCCGAAGCGATCGAAGCCCTGCGCAAGATCGATACGCTGGTGGTGGACAAGACCGGCACGCTGACCGAAGGCCGTCCCGCATTCCGCGATGTGCAGGCCGCGCCCCCCTTCCATGCGGACCAGATCCTGCAGTGGGCCGCCAGCCTGGACCAGGGCAGCGAGCATCCGCTTGCCGCCGCGATCATTGCCGAAGCGAAGGCGCGCAGGATGACGTTGACCGCCGTGGCGGACTTCGACTCACTGACCGGCATGGGTGTGCAGGGCGTGGTCGATGGCAAGGCGCTGCTGCTTGGCAATACCGCACTGATGGACGAACACGGCATCGCCCTGGATGCGTTGCGCGAAGGTGCAGCGCAGCTGCGCGGTACCGCGGCAAGCGTGATGTACCTGGCCGTGGATGGACAGCTCGGTGGACTGCTCGCCGTCGCCGATCCAATCAAGGCCTCCACCGCCGAAGCGATCACGCACCTGCACCGCGATGGGCTGCGCGTCGTGATGGCCACCGGCGATGGCACCGCCACCGCTGAAGCGGTCGCGCGGGAACTCGGCCTGGAGGAGGTGCATGGCGAAATGCGCCCCGCCGACAAAGCCGCGCTGATCCGCACGCTGCAGGCGCAGGGTCGCACGGTCGCGATGGCCGGTGACGGCATCAACGATGCGCCTGCGCTGGCAAGCGCCGATGTCGGGATCGCGATGGGCAATGGCACCGACGTGGCGATGTCCAGTGCGCAGGTCACCCTCGTCAAAGGCGACCTGCGCGGCATCCTGCGTGCGCGCCAGCTCTCCACTGCCAGCGTGCGCAACATGCGGCAGAACCTGGGGTTTGCGTTTCTCTACAACGCACTTGGCATTCCGGTTGCGGCCGGTGTGCTGTATCCCCTGGGCATCGTGATGTCGCCCATGTTGGCGGCGCTGGCGATGAGTCTGAGTTCGGTGTCGGTGATCAGCAACGCGTTGCGCCTGCGCCATCAGCGGCTGCCAGGCGGATGAGTCGCAACGAATAGCAATATTTCTTCACTTTTTCCTTGCCAATCCAAAACGTCGTCGCTATGATTTCGCTCCTCACGACGTGGGGCCATAGCTCAGCTGGGAGAGCGCCTGCATGGCATGCAGGAGGTCGGCGGTTCGATCCCGCCTGGCTCCACCAATCCGATGATTAGGCCGATCAGATTGCAGTGACAAGATTTGAAGTTTTCGTGCGTCCCCATCGTCTAGAGGCCTAGGACATCACCCTTTCACGGTGGCGACCGGGGTTCGAATCCCCGTGGGGACGCCAGTTTCAAACAGACAGCCCTGACTTCGGTCGGGGCTTTTTGTTTTCAGCGGTGGATTTTTTCCGCATGCATTCTTTCTTCGGTATTTCAGAAAAAAGACTTGGCGAACGCTTCACGGCCGCGTAGAATTCCGCCTCCAGCATCGTGGGGCCATAGCTCAGCTGGGAGAGCGCCTGCATGGCATGCAGGAGGTCGGCGGTTCGATCCCGCCTGGCTCCACCACTCCGGACATTAGGCCGTTCGGGTGTGCTGAACAATTTGATGAGTTTCATGCGTCCCCATCGTCTAGAGGCCTAGGACATCACCCTTTCACGGTGGCGACCGGGGTTCGAATCCCCGTGGGGACGCCACTCATCAGACGAACACCGAGGCCCGGCATGCCGGGTCTTTTTGTTCACCGCCACCTGCGGTTGCGTTACCTGGACGTGCTCAAAAAGACTTCCACAAACGTGAACAGGCAGATATACTAGGCGGCTTGCGGTACAACGTGGGGCCATAGCTCAGCTGGGAGAGCGCCTGCATGGCATGCAGGAGGTCGGCGGTTCGATCCCGCCTGGCTCCACCACTCCGGACACAGGCCGTCCGATGGAAGCCAAAAAATTCGGTTTAACGCGTCCCCATCGTCTAGAGGCCTAGGACATCACCCTTTCACGGTGGCGACCGGGGTTCGAATCCCCGTGGGGACGCCA
>NZ_JALJRX010000001.1:250236-1493792 GCF_024519495.1 Stenotrophomonas sp. Ste96
AGGACATCACCCTTTCACGGTGGCGACCGGGGTTCGAATCCCCGTGGGGACGCCAGCTTCAAACACACAGCCCTGACTTTGGTCGGGGCTGTTTGTTTATGGGCCCTACGCTACGACCTTCGCCATGCCCACCGAGCGCTGCGCGGTCAAGGTAAAGCCGAACTGCGCATACAGCCGATGCGCCTGCCCATCAGCGATCAGGCTCACATAGGCGCCGATGGCATTCGTGCGCAGCCAGGCATCGAGCTGGGCCATCACGGCCTTGCCCAGGCCCTGCCCCTGGCGATCCGGGACCACGGCGATATCCACCACCTGCAGGAAGCAGCCGCCATCACCGATGATCCGGCCCATCGCCAACAGGCGATCTCCTTCGCGCAGGCTCACACCGAAGACGGTATTGGGCAGGCCACGCGCCGCCGCCTCGGCGGTTTTCGGGCTCAGCCCGGCCAGCACGCGCAGGGCACGGTATTCCTCCACGCTGGGTGGCAGGGGGATGCAATGAACACCAGCAGGCAGCGACATGACGCGGATCCGGCAATGAATGGACGCTCAGCATGCCCGAACGGATTCGCAGTATCTGCGACCCATCGGCCTATCCTGTCCCCTCCGCCCTCCCTGCGCGCTGCCGCCCCCGCCATGTGCTATTCCGCCCAGATCCGCGCCGACTACACCAAGCTGGTCCGTGAGTACGGCGCCATGATGTCGCTGGACGAGTTCGCCCAGCTTTACGCGCACGACGCCGGCAAGCAGCGCCCCAAAACCCCCAAGGCAATGGACGATGGCTTTGCCGGCGCCCGCACCGCGCAGGGCCAGGAGATCGTGGCCCGGATCCAGCAATGGCATGCCGAGGAAATGCAGGCACTGGATGAGGAGGTGCGCGTGCAGGGCGCACGCCTGCGCGTGGCCGAGGAGCAGTTGGCCGCACGCCCCACGCAGAAGGCACGCAACGAGGTGCGCGTGGCCGGCAACCGGATCGAACGCGCGCAGACGCGCCTGTCCGATCTGCAGCGCGCCGGCCTGGTGCCGCGCGACAGCCGCATTTTCCCGGGGGTCTACGCCCCGGTGATCGTGTCCGAACAGGGCCAGCGCGTGATCAAACCGATGCGCTACCAGTGCCGGCTGCCGGACAAACCCGCGCGCAACGACGTGCTCTATCCCGGCACCTACAACGCTCGCCGTGACAGCCTGGAGGCCTACTGGAAATCCGCGTTCGGCCACCGGCATGGCGTGGTGGTGGTGCAGTCGTTCTACGAGCACGTGCCGCGTCACGCACTGGAGCAGCGCCTGCTGTCGCCGGGCGAGAAATCCGAGAACGTCGTGCTCCAATTCAGCCCGCAGCCGCCGCGCGATCTGCTGATCGCCTGCCTGTGGTCGGAATGGGAAGGCCCGGAAGGCCGGCTGTTGTCGTTCGCCGCGATCACCGACGAGCCGCCCACGGAGGTGGCGCGTACCGGCCATGACCGCTGTATCGTGCCGATCCGGCGCGAACATCTCGATGCCTGGTTGAACCCCGACCCGGCAGACCTGGCCGCGCTGTACCGGATCCTGGACGACCGCGAACCGGTATCACTGGCGCACGCCGAAGCGGCATGACGCCCCCTCAGCCGGTGACCGAGTCCCCTGCCCGTGCGCGCCCCAGTGCGGCGTTCAATTCGGCCGTCAGGTAGGGCTTGGTCAGGATGATGCCCGAGCGGAAGGCCTCGGGCAGATGCTCGGTGGCCATGCCGGTGGCCAGCACGAAGGGGATCTGGCGGGCCGCCAGGGCCGCAGCCACCGCCTCACTGGTCTCGTTGTTGGCCAGGCGGTAATCCAGCAGCACCACCTGGGGCCGGGTCTCGCCGAGCAGGCGCAGTGCCTCCGGCACCGACGCGGCCAACCCCACCACCACGGCGCCGGACTGTGCCAGCTGCATCTGCAGCAGCGCCGCACTCATTTCGTCGTTCTCGACCACCAGCACCCGAAGATCCTGCAGCGCGCTCATGACGACTCCCTGTATGGTTCAGCGCGATGAGTATAGCGTCCTGTGTAGGTGAAACCCTGACGCCGACTTAAGCATTCAGGTCTGCACAAACCTCCACATCTTGTATACACTACGCGGCCAGCCAGCCGAAGTGGCGGAATCGGTAGACGCAGCGGACTCAAAATCCGCCGCCCTTAAAAGCGTGTGGGTTCGAGTCCCACCTTCGGCACCATGGAAAACCAGAACGCCCCGGATCGACGGATCCGGGGCGTTTTTCGTTGTGCGGCGGCTCGACAGCGCCGCGGCCACTACTCCACCGGCGCAATCGGCGGCAGGGTCTGTTTGCCGCGGCGCGCGGTCGGCGGTTCCCGCACGGCAGTCAGACCAGACGCAGTGCGGGCTGGCCAGCAGTGGGATTGAGGTGCGCCGCGCGAGGCGCACCTGTCCCCGCCACCCGGAACGCCGCCACCGTCTGCAGCAGCCGGGTGGACTGCTCTTCCATGCTGCGGGCAGCCGCCGACGCCTCCTCCACCAGCGCGGCGTTCTGCTGCGTGCTCTCGTCGATGTGCTCGACCACCTGGTTGATCTGCTCGATGCCCTCGCTCTGCTGCTGGGCGGCGGCGCTGATATCGGCCATCAGATCGCTTACGCGCTTCACGCTGACCACGATCTCGTCCATGGTGCGCCCCGCGCTCTCGACCTGGCGCGTGCCCGCCCCGACTTTCTCGACCGAGTCGCCGATCAGCTGCTTGATCTCCTTGGCGGCCTCGGCCGAACGCTGCGACAGCGAGCGGATTTCCGAGGCGACCACGGCAAAACCGCGGCCATGTTCACCCGCGCGCGCCGCCTCCACTGCCGCATTGAGCGCCAGGATGTTGGTCTGGAACGCGATGCCGTCGATCACCCCGATGATGTCGACGATACGGCGCGAGGAGTCGTTGATCAGCGACATGGTCGAAACCACCTCGTGCACCACCTGCCCACCCTGCGCCGCCACCTCGACCGCGCCACCGGCCAGCTGATTGGCCTGGCGGGCATTGTCGGCGGTGCGGCGCACGGTGGTAGTCAGTCCCTTCATCGACACGGCGGTTTCCTCCAGCGAGGCCGCCTGTTGTTCAGTGCGCACGGACAGGTCACTGTTGCCTTCAGCGATCTCGCTGGCGCCCACCGCGATGGTGTCCGCGGCCAGTTTGATCTGGGCGATGATGCCGGCCATCGTCTCGACCAGCGCATTGATGCCCTCGCACAGTTCGGCGATCGGGCCGGTCTTGTCCTGGGTGGCGATATGGCCGGTCAGATCGCCGGCCTGCGCTGCGGCCACCACTTCGCGTGTCTGCGCGACGGCCTGCTGCAGCGCCAGGGTGTCACGCACCTGCGCGGTGATATCGGTGGCGTACTTGACCACTTTGAACGGGCGTCCGTTCATGTCATAGATCGGGTTGTACGAGGCCTGGATCCAGACCTCGCGCCCGCCTTTGCCCAGTCGCTTGTACTGGCCGGCATCGTACTCGCCACGGCCCAGTTTCGCCCAGAACGCGCGGTACTCCGCGCTCTGGCGATGCTCGGGTTCGGCGAACATCGAATGATGCTGCCCGCGCACCTCCTCCAATGCGTAGCCCATGGCAGCGAGGAAGTTCTCGTTGGCGGCCAGAATGCGACCTTCAAGGTCGAACTCGATCACCGCCTGTGATTTGTTGATGGCCGCCAGTTGCCCGGCGAAGTCGGCCGCCTGGAATTTCTGCGCGGTGATGTCGGTCGCGAACTTGACCACCTTGTACGGCCGCCCGTTGCTGTCGAACACCGGGTTGTAGGACGCCTGGATCCAGATCTCGCGGCCACCCTTGCCGATCCGCCGGTACTGGCCCGCATCGAACTCACCGCGGCCCAGGTTGGCCCAGAAGTCGCGGTACTCCCGGCTCTGCGCGTACTCGGCATCGACGAACATCGCGTGATGCTTGCCCTGGATCTCCTCCAGGGTGTAGCCCAGCGTCTGCAGGAAGTTGTCGTTGGCATGGACGATGGTGCCATCGAGATGGAACTCGATCACCGCCTGGACCCGATGCAGGGCCTTGACCTGGTGCTCCAGCTCGGCCTGCCGCTGCAGGGCGGCCGATGCCGCAGCGCCTTGGGCGGCGCGTCGGGAAATGAACAATGCCGTGAGCGAACGCCACAACGAGCCGGCGTCGGCGTCGTTGCCACGACCTGGCACATGCGTGTGCAAGCCTGAAGTAATCATCTCTAGACCTCGGTGTCCTGTTAGCGAATAGGTCAGCGCCGGGCGGTGGCCCGGTGGCGGTATTCCGTTGGCTGGGACTCACGAAGACCGCCAGTGGGGATGACGTTGCTTCGATGGACTTCAAACACCGGGCAAGCCGGTGAACATGAACCATGAACAAGGTGTACGGCCAGATATCCACGTGAGCAGACAGGCAGCAACTGCGAGTCATATAACGGCGCGCGTTCTGAAAGCTTTAGGGCCAGCATCCCCGCCCTGTGATGCAGACTGGCCCGGCGCCTACTCGCCGCTTTCGCTGGCATCGAGGGCGTCCAGCGGGTCGACCGCACCCAGCGCCTGGGCTTCGACCTGCACGTTGTCGCGCCCCATCGCCTTGGCCCGGTAGCACTGGGCGTCGGCGGCGGCCACGGCATCATCCACGCTCATGCCCCCGAACAGGGGGGCGATGCCGATGCTGGCCCCCACGCTCAACCGGCGCTGATCCCAGGGGATGGACAACCCGCGCATCGCCTCGAGCAGGTCGCTGGCGATGCGGCGGGCACGCTTGAGCGAACAGCCGGCCAGGATCACCGCGAACTCGTCGCCGCCCAGCCGCGCCACGATGTCCGAATCGCGCACGCCGTGCCGCAGCACGCTGGCCACCGCCCACAGCACGGCATCGCCGGCCAGATGGCCGTGGGTATCGTTGACTGGCTTGAAATGGTCCAGGTCGATGTACATCAACGAGGCCGACTGCCCGGTCCGCGCGACCCGGGTGATGGCCTGTTGCAGGTGCGCCTCGAAACCGCGCCGGTTGCTCAGTTCGGTCAGCGGGTCGATCTCGGCCAGATGCCGGGCTTCGCGCTGGCGGGCGCGCTGCTGGGTGACATCACGGATCACCCAGACCGCGCCGCTGACCTGCCCCTGCTCATCGCGCAGCCAGGCACGGGTAAGGTCGACCGGCAGCAGGTGGGCACCGACCGACAGCAACAGGTCCGAATGCAGATCGACCGCGTTGCTGTCCGGGTCGAGCAGCACGGCCACATCCAGCGGTGAGCGCGGCGCGTACTCGGTGGTGAGTTCCATCACCTCCTGCAGCTGGCTGCCGGCCAGGGCCTCGGCGCCCTCCCCGGCCAGCGCGCGCGTGGCCGCGGCATTGGCGTACTGGATGCCCCCGTGCAGATCCAGGGTGAGCACCATGTCGGCCACCGCATCCAGGGTGACGCGGGTGCGCTGCTCGGATTCGCGCAGCTGCTGGCCGCTGAGCCGCTGCGCGGTCACGTCCTGGATCTGCGAAACGAAATGCAGCGGCTCGCCATTCTCGGTGCGCACCAGCGAGACCGACAGCCTCCCCCAGACCAGGTTGCCGGCCTTGCCCAGATAGCGCTTCTCCATGTGGTAGTGCTCGCGACGGCCGGCCAGCAGGTCACCGAGCAGGGCCAGGTCGGTGTGCAGGTCATCCGGATGCGTCAGTGTCTGGAAGTCGATCTGCAGCAGTTCGGCACGGGTGTAACCGAGGATGCCGCACAGCGAATCGTTGACGTCCAGCCAACGCCCTTCCAGCGAGACCAGGGCCATGCCCAGCGCCGCCGAAGAGAACGCCCCGGCAAACTTCTCGGCCGCGACGAAGGCCTGCTCGCGCACCTGCAGCAGCGGGGTGAGATCGACCGCCATGCCGACATAGCCGATCCGGCTGCCCCCCGCGCCGTCCAGTGGGCTGATCGACAACCGCACCTGGCGCCGCTCGCCGTCCTTGCGCAGGAAGGTCCATTGGTGCGACCACGTGCCTTGGGCAGCGTGCGCGGTCAGTGCCTCGAAAATGGTCGGCATCCGCCCCTCCGCATCCATCTGGGGCTGCAGGTAGGCACGCATCTCGTCCGGATCATGGAACAGCCCGGGGTTGACCCGCCCGATCACCTCCTCGGGCCGGTAACCCAGCAGCTTCTGGGCGCCGGTATTGAACAGGTTGACCACTCCATCGACATCGGTGGCGATCACCGCAACCTCATCGGATGCATCCACCACCGCCTGCAGGCGCTGGCGCATGTTGGCCGCGTCCTGCCGGGCCTGCTGCAGATCGGTGACGTCGGCATGGGCACCTGCCATCCACAGTGGGTGGCCCTGCGCATCGCGTTCGTAGACGCGGCCACGGTCCTGCACCCAGATCCAGTGGCCCTGCTTGTGGCGCATCCGGCACAGGCTGTCGTAGTGCGGCGAGCGGCCCTCCAGATGCGCGCTGAGCAGCGCGTTGGATTGGGCCAGATCGTCGGGATGCACCAGCCGGAAGAAGGTCTCGGGCGTGATCGGGGCGAGTTCCTCGCGGGTGTAGCCCACGATCTCCGCCCAGCGCTCGTTGACCCGCATCTGCCCGCCCGGGATGTTCCATTCCCAGGTGCCGGCCGCGGTGCCTTCGATGATCATTTCAAGCCGATGGCGCTGCTCGGCCATCTCACGCAGCGCTTCGGCAGCGTCGGAGGCGCTGGTCGGTGACTGGCTCATGGGCGCCCTCCGCGCCGGCAGGCCGCGCACAGCCCTGCCGCAGCGCGGTGATCGGCGCTGCGGCCCGCCCGGTTGCCCGGTCCTGCCTGGTCGTCTGTCATCTGGGCTCCCCGCCGTCCACCCACCCTACGGGCATTCAACGGGAAGTGTGCGTAAACATGCGTCAAACCAGAAGTGCCCACGGCCACCCAGACCCCCGAAAACGCCAAAGGCCGCCCGAAGGCGGCCCCTGGCAGGCAACGGCAGCAGGCTCAGCCGCCGCGCTTGGCCCGGGCGAAGGCATCGGCCAGCGCATTGTTGGCCGGCGGTGCCGCGCTGCCCGGACGGGGGCCGGACGGGCCGCCGCGGTTGCCGTTGCGCGGGCCATTGCCCGCCCCACCGTCGCGGCGGCCGCCACCGGCCGGGCGCGCGTCGCGCTCGCCCGGGGCCTTGGCCGGGGCCGGGGTGTCATCCAGGCGGCGGGTCAGCGCGATGCGCTTGCGCGCCACGTCGACCTCCAGCACCTTCACCTTGACGATGTCACCGGCCTTGACCACGTCACGCGGGTCCTTGACGTAGGTGTCCGACAGCGCGGAGATGTGGATCAGCCCATCCTGGTGCACGCCGATGTCCACGAAGGCACCGAACGCAGCCACGTTGCTGACCACGCCTTCCAGGACCATGCCGACCTTGAGGTCCTTCAGTTCCTCGACACCGTCGGCGAAGCGGGCCGCCTTGAACTCCGGACGTGGATCGCGGCCGGGCTTCTCCAGCTCTTTCAGGATGTCGCGCACGGTCGGCACACCGAAGGTCTCGTCGGTGAACTGCTCGGCCTTGAGCCCGCGCAGGAAGCTGCCGTCGCCGATCAGTGCCTTGATCGGGCGTGCGGTGGCCGCCACGATGCGCTCCACCACCGGGTAGGCTTCCGGGTGCACCGAAGACGCATCCAGTGGCTGGTCGCCATCGGCGATGCGCAGGAAGCCGGCGCACTGCTCGAAGGTCTTCTCGCCCAGGCGCGGCACTTTCAGCAGGTCCTTGCGGCGCTTGAACGGACCGTTGTCGTCGCGATGCCGCACGATGTTCTCGGCCACGGTGGATGACAGCCCGGACACGCGCGAGAGCAGCGCGGCCGAGGCGGTATTGACGTGCACGCCGACCGCGTTGACGCAGTCCTCCACGCGCGCATCCAGCGCGCGCGCCAGGCGGTACTGGTCCACGTCGTGCTGGTACTGGCCCACGCCGATCGCCTTGGGTTCGATCTTGACCAGCTCGGCCAGCGGATCCTGCAGGCGACGGGCGATCGACACCGCGCCGCGGATGGACACGTCCAGGTTCGGAAATTCCCTGGCCGCGAACTCCGAGGCCGAGTACACCGAGGCACCGGCCTCGCTGACCACGATCTTCTGCAGTTTGGTATCGCCCAGCGCCTTGATCACCTCACCGGCCAGCTTGTCGGTCTCACGGCTGGCCGTGCCGTTGCCGATCGCGATCAGTTCCACGTTGTGCTGCACGCACAGCTGCTTGATCGTGTGCAGCGACTGGTCCCACTGGCGGCGCGGCTCGTGCGGGTAGATGGTGTCGGTGGCGACCAGCTTGCCGGTGGCATCGACCACGGCGATCTTGCAGCCAGTGCGGATGCCCGGGTCGAGGCCGAGCACGGCCTTCGGGCCGGCCGGGGCGGACAGCAGCAGGTCCTTGAGGTTGTCACCGAACACCGAGATCGCCTCGGCCTCGGCTTTTTCGCGGGCCTGGTTGAACAGGTCCAGCAGCAGGTGCATGTGCAGCTTGGCGCGCCAGGTCAGGCGGCAGGCGTCCAGCAGCCAACGGTCGCCCGGGCGGCCGGCATCGCGGATGCCCGCGTTGTGCGCGACGCGGCCCTCGGCGTACAGATTGCCGGCCTCGGCATCGCTGCCCGGGTCCAGCTCCAGGAACAGGATTTCCTCGCGGCGTGCGCGGAACAGCGCCAGCAGGCGGTGCGACGGGATCTTCGCCAGCGATTCGGAATGTTCGAAGTAGTCGCGGTACTTGGCGCCCTGCTCTTCCTTGCCCTCGGCGACACGCGCGCGGATCACGCCGTTCTCGCCCAGCCAGGTGCGCAGCTCGCCAACCAGCGCGGCATCCTCGCCCCAGCGCTCCATCAGGATGGCGCGGGCGCCTTCCAGCGCTGCCTTGACGTCGGCCACGCCCTTGTCGGTATCGACGAAGGTCGCGCCGAAGACCTGCGGATCCAGACCCGGATCCGCCAGCAGGCCGTCGGCCAAGGGCTCCAGGCCGGCCTCACGCGCGATCTGGGCACGGGTGCGGCGCTTGGGCTTGAACGGCAGATAGAGATCTTCCAGGCGCGACTTGGTGTCCGCGCCGAGGATCTCGTTGCGCAGCTCATCGGTGAGCTTGCCCTGTTCGTCGATGCTGGACAGCACCGCGGCGCGGCGGTCTTCCAGTTCACGCAGGTAGGTCAGGCGCGTTTCGAGATTGCGCAGCTGGGTGTCGTCCAGGCCGCCAGTGACTTCCTTTCGGTAGCGGGCGATGAACGGAACGCTGGCGCCTTCGTCCAACAGGGCGATGGCGGCCAGGGCCTGGGCGGTCTGGGCACCGATCTCATCGGCGATGGTCTGGGCGATCTGCTGCGCGAGCTTGATGTCAGGCATTGCTTCCGGCCGGAGCCGCTTTGCGGAAAGAACCCATTCTGGCGATGCCGGGCGGCCGGGGAAAGCCGTTGACAGTCCGGTCCGAACCTGTCGCCCCGTGGCGGTGACCACACGAGGGGTCCTGCGTTCACGCCGGCATCCTTGCGTGGGGCCGGGATGCCGGCGCGGGCGCCCTTGATCAACGGGCGCCTTGGCGGTGCTGCGGGTTACCGGTAATGCACGGCAGCGCGTTGATGGACGATCTCATCGCGCATCGACTCCAGCGCCATCACCCGCACCTTGCCTACGCCCTGCAGTTCCATGAACCGCTCGGTGTAGATCTCAGGGCCCTGCTCGGTCTCGGCCTGGGATTTGCTGAAGCCATGCGGCACCAGGCCCTTGTCGCCATCCTTGCTACCACCGACATAAAGAACGATTGCCATGTGATGTGTTCCTCCAGAAAAACGGTTGCTCATACAACGCTGCAAGCTTACCCCGTCAAACCTGACTGATTCGTCATGCAGGCTAATAACGTTTTTTTGCACGCAGATGACGTCGCGTTGCCGACGTTTTTCTTACACGGATTTAACGCGGAAATAACGCCACCGTGGCCACCACCCGCGGCCCTGCAGCGCGTACACATCGGCCGCGCGCTCGAACGGGTTGCGTGCACTGACCCCACCGCACAGCAGGTACACCGGCAGATACAGCGGCCCCAGCACCAGGTACTGGTAGACGTGCGCGCGCTCGTGGTCGTGCAGGCCGATCACCGGCTCGGTGGCGTGACCGGCCTGGTGCGCGTAGGTCCGGCACGGCACGTCGAGCACCGGCCCGGTATGCAGTATCACGTTGCCCAGCGTGATCGCCCCGCCCGGCCCCCAGGGAAATTCACGGAACACGACCGCGCAGTCGCGCCCGTTCCAGGACGGACGTGCGCCAGCCAGCATCGCCGTGGTGCCCGCGGCGAGACCGATCAGGGTATTGGGCGAGGTCCAGACCGCGCCCAGCATCTGTAGTGCCCGCAGCAGCACCGGCGACAGGCTCAATCGGCCTCGTTGGGGATCAGCAGCCACAGGATCAGATAGACCAGGATGCCCGGAAACGCGGCCGAACCGATCGAGATCAGCACGAACAGCACCCGGACCAGGGTGACGTTCCAGCCGAAACGATGTGCAATGCCGCCCATGACACCGGCGATCATGCGGTCGTTGAGCGAGCGGGACAGCGGGCGCGGCGGTGTGTTCATGCACGGGGTCTCGAGCCGGTAGATGCCGACTCTAGCGCGAACCATGTCTACGGGGTGCGTTGGCGCAGGGCCGCCAACCGCGCGGTGAACCAGACCGCCGCGGTCTGCTCCGGCTGGCCCGGGCAGGCGATCCGGTACGGCTTGCCGCTCATGCTGCTCTGGCTGGCGGCGCGCTCGATGAACTGCTCGGCGGTGTCCACCTTGTCCTTCCTGAGCAGGTAGTCGTACTTGCGCTGAAGGTGCAAACGCGCATCGGCGGGACCGTACCAACTGCCATTGCGCTGGAACTGGCACCGGGAGCCATCCAGGCTTCCGATCAACTGCGCGATCTCGCGCTGTGCCTGCGCGCTGGGCGCGGCCAATGCGCCTGACGTCGCCAGAAGAAGTCCCGCAGACGCAACTGCGAGGCAATGAATTCGGACAAATCCCATGGCGCTCCCAATTTGCTTGCCCTGATTGTAGGTGTCACGCGATGCCACTGGAAAACCTCATTCAACGTTCCATGCCCTGAATGTTTGCACGGAAGGACGGGAAATCGGGAGCAACAACGGTCACGCCATCAGCATGGAACTCGTCCTCAGCAACTGTGAACTTCACAATTCCCGTTTGTGTATCAAGCCAATATTTGTTATCACCGCAGTCACCGGCAAAGGGGATGTGGGTTTCGAGGAATTCACGCATTTCGGGGTAGTAAAAATGCACTGACCCAATGACTTCCGCTATCGACAACAGTCGCGGATTGGTGGGCATACCGGCCACCTCAATGTAATTGAATGCCTCCACTTCGAGCCGATTGTAATCCCCCGCAAGCACTTCGTAGAATGCGTCGCGATAGAACACTGCGCCGCCGTCGAAGTAGCCGCCATTGTGCTTCGAATAGAAATCGATGAAGTCGTCTCTGCCCGGGAACCTGCCAGGTACCATGGCTGCAATCAGTTCGACCGGGACCGCTGGCGACGAATCATTGAAGGCGACGTTGCTTCTGGCGAAACCGGCTGGCTGCTCCATACACATATCCATCTGACGGGCACTCCAGCGTATCCATATTCCGCAATCGAGCAAGCTCGACTCTACACGTCCCGGGCCTTCAGCCAGTTGTCGATGGTCGCCGGCACTTCGCGCTGTGCGCGGCCGGAGACGTAGATGCCGATATGGCCGCCACGGAAACTGCTTTCGGTGTAGTCGGCGCTGCCGATCCGGCCGCGCAGCGCGCGTGATGCGTCCGGTGGCACCAGGTGGTCCTGTTCGGCGTAGATGTTCAGTACCGGCAACGTCACCTGCTGGAGGTCGACATGTTCCTCGCCGATGCGTACGCCATCGTGCATGAGCCCGTTGCCCTGGTAGAACTGCTTGATGAAATCACGGAACGCTTCGCCCGCCAGATCCGGCGAATCGAAGATCCACTTTTCCATGCGCAGGAAATCCTCCAGCGCGTCCTTGTCATCGAGGATGTCGAGCAGGCCGACGTACTTCTGCACGTTGAGCCGGAACGGCTTGAGCATCAGGTAACTGGCGTTCATCAGATCGGCCGGGATGTTGCCCAGCGTGTCCACCAGCAGATCCACGTCCACCTGCCGCGCCCAGTGCGAGAGCATGTTGTCCGGGGTGTGGAAATCGACCGGGGTGACCATCGTGATCAGGTTGGCCAGCTTGGGCTGGCGCAGCGCGGCGTAGCACAGCGCGAACACGCCGCCCTGGCAGATGCCGAGCATGTTGATCGGCTCACCGCCATTGTGGGCCTGCAGGTGGTCCACCGCGCCATCGACGAACCGCAGCAGGTAATCCTCCAGCGTCTGGTAGCGCTCGGAGCGGTCCGGATAGCCCCAATCCAGTACATACACATCGTGGCCGAGCGCCAGCAGTTTCTGCACCAGCGAGCGGTCTGTCTGCAGGTCGACCATGTAGGGCCGGTTGACCAGCGCATAGACGATCAGCAGCGGCGTCCGCCGTACCGGCGCCTGGCCGCCGACAAACCGGTACAGGGCGACCTTGCCATCGCGCCACACTTCCTCGCGGGAGGTGACGCCGTACTCGACATCCTCCACCGAGGGCAGCAGCGTCAGGCCATCCATCAGCTTGCGCTGCATGGCCAGCGTTTCCTGCAGCAGGTCTTCGGCGTTGAAGCCCAGGGGACCTTTCATGCGCTGCGTTTCCGGGGTTTGGCGGCGGCCTTCACCGGTTGGGTGGCCGTAGCGGTTTTCGCGGTTTTCGCGGCTTTAGCCGTTTTGGGTGCCTTGCTCTGTTCTGGTGCCACCTTCTTCGGGGCTGCCTGCTTCGCGGCTGCCTTCTTCGCGGCTGCCTTCTTCGGAGCGGACTTCTCCGGAGCTGCTTTCTTCGGAGCTGACTTCGTCGGAGCTGCCTTCTTCGAGGCGGCCGGCCGGGTGGCGGGCCTGCCATCGCCTGCGCCGCCGGCCATGCGCCGCACCAGCCGCTCCAACTCGGCGATGCGGCGGTGTGCCGCATCCATTTCCGTGCGTGTCGGCAGGCCGAAGCTCTCGGTCAGCCGTTCGATTTCCTGCTGGGTTGCAGCGCGCAGCCGCATCTGGGCGTTACCGAGGGCGGCGTAGACCGCCTGGAACGGTTCGGACAGCGCGACCTTCGCGTAGGCCTCTTCGGCCGCGTCGATCCACAGATCGAACATCGCCCGTGCACTGGTCAACTGATTGCCCGGCTGTTCGTGTTCGGCCAGGCGCTGCTCGAACAGGGTGAACGCATCGTCCAGCGCCTGCTTGATCTGCTCCACGTAATCGCGCGAGTGCGCCTGGTAGTCCTGCTGCGCACGCAGCAGGGCCTGCCAGCGGGCCTGATGCTCGCGGCCGGCGCCGAACGCCGGGCTCTGCAGCCACGGGCCGAGCTGGCGCTGCAGGGTTTCCAGCAGCTGCAGCAGGTCCGGGCCTTCGGCCTGGGTATGACCACGGGCGCCCTGCAGCATCCACTGCAGCAGCCCGTCGCCCTGCCCCAGCACCGCCGTGCGCCACGCCTGCGCGACTTCGGCGCTGGTGGTGTCGCGACCGGCGAACTGGGCCGCCACCTGCTGCATGGTGCCGTACCAGCCACCGGCCTGTTCACGGAAACGGTGCACGGCTTCGTCGGCCGGCCCGCTGGCGGCGTTGGGCATCATCTGCGCCCACCAGTCGATCGCCTGCTGCCAGTTTCCCTGGCCTTCGGGGCCGGCCGCCTGGCCCGGCGGCGCTGCGGCGTGCCGCAGGGCATCGCCCCACGCACTGAAATACTGCCGCGCAAGGGCCTCTACGTCGCCTGCGCTGCTGCCGCTGCCCGCCGTGGTCATGACCGTCCTCCCGTCTCGGGAAACGATGATAGCAATGCCGCGTCGCCGCGCCTCACGGCTTGGGAATGCGCAGGGTCTTGCTGATCATCAGCGAACCGGACAGCGCGAACAGCAGCACCAGCGGGTGCAGCTGCCACGGCCCGAGCTGCCACTGGCCCAGCCACAGGTCTGGCCCGGTCGCACCGACGCTGGCGGCCACCGCCAGCACCACCACCAGCGCCAGGCTGGTCGGGATCGGGGTGCCCTCGAAGTACGGCACCTTGTCGCCTTCGCCGGCCAGCGCCTCGGCGGTCACGTTGTAGCGTGCCAGGCGGCTGACACCGCAGCAGACGAAGTAGCTCAGCACCAGCCAGTCCCAGCCGCCCTGCATGCCACAGGCGTAGGCCAGCGCGGCCGGCGCCACGCCGAAGGAAATGATGTCCGACAGTGAATCCAGCTCGCGGCCCAGCGTGGAGCTGGACTTGCGCCAGCGGGCGATGCGCCCGTCCAGGGCATCGAAAATGAAAGCCAACGGGATCAGGGCCATCCCGAACAGCAGATAGCTGCGCTCGCCGTCCTGCAGGTAGCGCATGGCGGCAAAGACCGCCCCGGTGCCGCAGAACGCGTTGGCCAGGGTGAACCAGTCGGCCAGGTGGAACTCGCGCAACATCGAGAAGTGACGTTTCATGAAAGATCGGGTGGCGGCAATCGGAAGAGAGTACCGCGAGCGGCCCGCGCCCGGACAGCCCACCCTACGCTGCCGTACCCCGGCCTTGCCGCGCCGTTCACGCCAGCACGACCTGCGGTGAATTTTTGGCCACCCATCTTGACAGCGAGCACCGGCGGGGGCCGACGCGGCTTATCCACAAACTTGCCCACGAGTCATCCACACCCCCTGTGGACAACTCAGTCTCATTCGCCGCGACGCTGGTGATTTGTTGATCACCGTTCCTCATCGCCGGATGGAAATCGGCCTTCACCCGGCCGCCCATCGAGCGTCCCGGTCGGCTAAGCTGGCCGATGGACTCCGCCGCCGCCAGGTCCTGCCGCCCACCGACAGGAGTCTTGCGCGTGCTTTCCCCCGATGATCTGGCGATCCAGTTGCGCCACCCGCATGGGATCCACGCGCTTGCGGTGGCCCAGTCGATGAACCGCAGCAACGGTGATCTCAACCGCGCCGCCCTGGCACTGCTGTCGGTCACTGCCGGCGAGCAGGTGCTGGAGATCGGCCCCGGCAATGCCGCATTCGCGCCCGCGCTGCTGCGGGCGCCGCACAGTCGTTACCTGGGCGTGGATGTCTCCGCGGCGATGGTGGCGGCCGGCAATGCACTGCTGGCCGGGCACGGTCTACAGGATCGGGCCGAGCTCCACCTCGGCGACGCCCATGCCCTGCCGCTGGATGAGGCCTGCATCGATGCGGCACTGGCGGTGAACACCCTGTATTTCTGGGAGGAACTGAAACTCCCGTTCGCCGAGTTGGCGCGCGTGCTGCGCCCCGGTGGCCGGCTCTGCCTGGCCTTCGGCGATGCAGCGTTCATGCGCACCCTGCCGTTTGCCGCACATGGCTTCCACCTGCACGAACTGGCCGAGGTCGAGCAGGCCCTGCGCAGCGCCGGGCTGACCGTGCAGGCCTGGCGTGCCCATCACGAAACCGGGCGCAGCAACGACGGGCGCGAAGTAAACAAACACTTCCATCTGCTGCTCGCCCGGCGGCTGTAGTGCCGGCCGCTGGCCGGCAACCACGCTACAGCCGGGTGTAACTCCACGACTGCATGGCGCCGTCGCGGTACGGCATCACGCCGTGGAAGGCGCGCGGTTCGTCGTCGAAGACCAGCGGCAGGAAGCTGCGATCGCCTTCCCACAATGGCAGGCTGTCGATCTTGTCCACGTCCACCCACTCCAGCGTGCCCTCCGGGTTGGAGGTCAGCGGCGTGCCGGTGAAGTCATCGATGACGAACACGAAGCCGAACCAGTCCTCACCGTTCCTGCCGAAACCCGGCCAGCTGATCGTGCCGCGCAGGCGCATGGTCCCGCACTCGATGCCGGCCTCCTCGCGGATTTCGCGGCGCATGCAGGCGGCGGCGTCTTCATCGCGCTCCATCTTGCCGCCCAGCCCGTTGTACTTGCCCAGGTGCAGGTCACCGGGGCGGGCGTTGCGGTGGATCATCAGCACTTGCTTGCCGTCGGCGGACAGCACGTAGCCCAAGGTGGCCACGATGGGGGTATAGGGCATTTCGCACACGCTCGGGAACACAGACCCCGATTATGCGTGATCCGCCAGGCCGCGGCTCAGGGCACCAGGCTGGTGCGGCGTGCGTCGGCCGGTGCGGCCACCTCGCCATCGCGGCGCAGCGTGGCCACCCCGTGGCCGCGTTCGGCCAGGTATTCCAGCCATTTGCCGAGGAAGGTGTTCATCCGCATGCGGTGGCTGATCAGCTCGGCCGGCGGCGGGTACATCCCCACCACGTCCTGCCAGCGGCGGCCGACGTAGCAATGGGTGGTCTCGGCCTGCCGGGCATCACGGTACAGGCGCACATAGGCCGACGGGTCCGGCTGCCCGGTGACCGGGTCGGCGAAGTCGTAGGTCAGGCGCAGCTCGACCGTATAGCGGTGGCACTCGATGACATCCAGGCGCACATCCAGCCCATCGCCGATCGAGGAGACGTAGCTGCCGGGCACCAGTTCGGAGGGTGCGAACAGGCGCACCAGGTGCTGGTAGTTTTCCGCATACAGGCCCATCAGCCAGCTCAGGCGGCTGAGCCGGGGAATGCGTTCGATACGGGGCGATGCCTGGGCCATGGGTCGATCCTACACGTTGATCTCCCAACGTGGGGGCGGCACCACGCCGGCCAAAGCGGCGGCCCGCAACCGGTTCACGGACGCAGGGCAGCCCCGGCCCCGGACGAAGCAAGCGCCTCCCTGCTGTTCAAGGGGGCGCGCCGATCAATACATCTCGCGCTGCAGCCCCAGCGTGCCCAGCACCTTGCTCGAGATCTCCTCGATCGAGGTATGGGTGGTGCTCAGGGTCGGGATGCGCTCCATCCGGAACATGGTCTCGGCGGCGGCGACCTCGCGGCGGCAGGTCTCCAGGTTGGCGTAGCGCGAGTTCGGGCGACGCTCCTGGCGGATCTGCTGCAGGCGGTCCGGGTCGATGGTCAGCCCAAACAGCTTTTTCCGGTACGGGCGCAGGCGTGGCGGCAGGCGATCCTGCTCCAGGTCCTCGTCGGTCAGCGGGTAATTGGCCGCCCGAACCCCGTAATGCAGGGCCAGGTAGATGCAGGTCGGGGTCTTGCCGGCCCGGGAGACGGCCACCAGGATCACGTCGGCATCGTCGTAGTTGATGGCGATGCCGTCGTCATGGGTCAGCGCGAAATTCATCGCGTTGATGCGGCGGTGGTAGGTCTCGAAGTCCACCATGCCGTGCGCCTGGCCGACCCGGGAATGCCGGTTGACGGCCAGTTCCCGCTCCAGCGGCTCGATGAAGGGCGCGAACACATCCAGCATCAATCCGCCGCTTTCGGCCAGGATGATGCTCAGCCCGCTGTCCACGCAGGAACTGACCACGATGGGCCGGACCTGGTACCGCTCGCCCGCTGCACGGATCCTTTCACAGGCTTCGCGCGCTTTTTCCGGATCATCGATGAACGACATCCGGTCGGTGATGAAGCTGAACCCGGAGAACTGGGTCAGGAGGCTATGCCCAATGGTTTCAGCGGTGATACCGGTTCCATCGGACACGTAGAACACCGGTCGGATCGTCGACATACGGCTTTTACCCCCTCCGAAGCTTAAAAAGGCTGTCGATACAAGCTTGTGCCGACAGCGGTCTGCCCGGCATCATATCGGCTTCTTCCTACGGACGTGGCCATCCAGCCCGCCTCGGGCGATGGCCAAACGGAGCATCGCGCTTGAACGAGAACATCCTGTGGTTGCACGAACTGCGCCTGGCCGACCTGGCCCGCGTAGGCGGCAAGAATTCGTCGCTTGGCGAAATGATCGGCAACCTGGCCGGTCTGGGGGTGTCTGTCCCCGGCGGTTATGCAACCACCTCTGAAGCCTTCAAGGACTTCATCGCCCATAACGATCTGTCCAAGCGCATCTTCGACAAGCTGGCCACGCTGGACGTGGAAGATGTCGGTGCCCTGACCCTGGCCGGCAAGGAAATCCGCGGCTGGGTGATCGATGCCCCGCTCCACCCGGAACTGGACCAGGACATCCGCAGCGCCTACGCCAAGCTGTGCAGTGAAAACGGCGGCGGCGATGTCGCCGTCGCGGTGCGCTCCTCGGCCACCGCCGAAGATCTGCCCGATGCGTCCTTCGCCGGCCAGCAGGAGACCTTCCTCAACGTGACCGGCGCCGACGATGTCGTGCACAAGGTCAAGGAAGTGTTCGCCTCGCTGTACAACGACCGCGCGATCGCCTACCGCGTCCACCACGGCTTCAAGCACGAGGATGTGTTCCTGTCCGCCGGCGTGCAGCTGATGGTGCGCTCGGGAGTGGGTTCCTCCGGCGTGCTGTTCACCCTGGACACCGAGTCCGGCTTCCGCGACGTGGTGTTCGTCACCTCTTCGTTCGGCCTCGGCGAAATGGTCGTGCAGGGCGCGGTCAACCCCGACGAGTTCTACGTCTACAAGCCCACGCTCAGCGCCGGCAAGCCGGCGATCCTGCGCCGCTCGCTCGGCAGCAAGGCGATCCGCATGGTGTATTCGGATGTCCCCGGTGAGCGCGTGCGCATCGAAGACACCCCGGCCGAACTGCGCAGCACGTTCTCCATCAGCGACGAAGACGTGCAGGAACTGTCCAAGCAGGCGCTGGTCATCGAAAAGCATTACGGCCGCCCGATGGATATCGAGTGGGCCAAGGACGGTGTCAGCGGCAAGCTGTTCATCGTGCAGGCGCGCCCGGAGACGGTGAAGTCGCGTGGCCATGCCACCCAGATCGAACGCTTCGCGCTGAACCAGAAGGACGGCAAGGTGCTGGCCGAAGGCCGCGCCGTGGGCGCCAAGATCGGTGCCGGTACCGCCCGCGTGGTGCGCACCCTGGACGACATGGCCCGCGTGCAGCCGGGCGACGTGCTGATCGCCGACATGACCGATCCCGATTGGGAGCCGGTGATGAAGCGCGCCTCGGCCATCGTGACCAACCGTGGTGGCCGTACCTGCCACGCGGCGATCATCGCCCGCGAGCTGGGCGTGCCGGCCGTGGTCGGCTCGGGCAACGCCACCCAGGTGATCCAGGACGGCCAGGAAGTGACCGTCAGCTGCGCCGAGGGCGACACCGGCTTCATCTATGAGGGCAAGCTTGAGTTCGAGCGCACCACCACGGACCTGGGCAACATGCCGCCGGCGCCGCTGAAGATCATGATGAACGTGGCCAACCCGGAACGCGCCTTCGACTTCGGCCAGCTGCCGAACGCCGGCATCGGCCTGGCCCGTCTGGAAATGATCATCGCCAGCCACATCGGCATCCACCCCAACGCCCTGCTGGAGTACGACCGCCAGGACGCGGCGACCAAGAAGAAGATCGACGAGAAGATCGCTGGTTACGCGGATCCGGTCAGCTTCTACGTCGGCCGCCTGGCCGAAGGCATCGCCACCCTGACCGCTTCAGTGGCCCCGAACCCGGTGATCGTGCGCCTGTCGGACTTCAAGTCCAACGAGTACGCCAACCTGATCGGCGGCAGCAACTACGAGCCGCACGAAGAGAACCCGATGATCGGCTTCCGCGGCGCCAGCCGTTATGTCGACCCGAGCTTCTCGGCCGCCTTCGCACTGGAGTGCAAGGCCGTGCTGCGCGTGCGCAACGAGATGGGCCTGGACAACCTGTGGGTCATGATCCCGTTCGTGCGCACCCTGGAAGAAGGCCGCAAGGTCGTCGAGGTGCTGGAACAGAACGGCCTCAAGCAGGGCGAGAACGGCCTGAAGATCATCATGATGTGCGAAGTGCCGTCCAACGCACTGCTCGCCGATGAGTTCCTTGAGATCTTCGACGGCTTCTCGATCGGCTCCAACGACCTGACCCAGCTGACCCTGGGCCTGGACCGCGATTCGTCGATCGTGGCGCACCTGTTCGACGAGCGGAACCCGGCGGTGAAGAAGCTGCTGTCGATGGCGATCAAGTCCGCACGGGCCAAGGGCAAGTATGTGGGCATCTGCGGCCAGGGCCCGTCCGATCATCCGGACCTGGCCGAATGGCTGATGCAGGAAGGCATCGAGTCGGTGTCGCTGAACCCGGACACCGTGGTCGACACCTGGCTGCGCCTGGCCAAGCTCAAGGCCAAGGGCTGATCCTCCCCGCCTTGAGATGACGAACAAAACCCCGCGCAAGCGGGGTTTTGTTTTGTGCAACATCGGTAGAGCCGACCGTTGGTCGGCTGCTCCGTTGGTCGGCTGCTCCGTTGGTCGGCCGCTCCATCGGCCGGCTACACCATCGGTCGGCTGTACCCGCCCATCCCCCACACTCCAACGGCACATCGCCTGATGGGCGCCCCGCGCACCGATGGGCATCCTGACGGCATGCCCAGCCCACGCCTTCGTCACGGCCGCCACTCCTGCATCGGCACCGTGTACGCGCTGACGACCATCACGCATGCGCGTGTACCCCATTTCCACCAGCCCGACCTGGCCAGGCATGTCATGCAGGTGCTGCATGCCATGGAAGACGAGCATCGGGTCTGCAACCTTGCGTGGGTGGTCATGCCAGACCACGTGCATTGGCTGATGCAGCTCCGGCAGGGCTCCCTGGGCGCATGCCTGCAGCGCTTCAAATCGCGCAGCAGCCTGCTCATCAATCGCCAATCCGCCCGCAACGGCCCTGTCTGGCAAGCCGGTTATTACGACCACGCACTACGCAAGGACGAAGACCTGCGACGCCAAGCCACCTACATCCTCGCCAACCCGGTCCGTGCCGGCCTGGCGGAGGTGATCGGTGCGTATCCCTTCTCGTGGTGCAGATGGCCCACCGAAGACCATCCGCCCGGGTAGAGCCGACCGTTGGTCGGCTGCCGCGCATCGCGTGGCGGATCACGTGTGCATGGCGCCGGATGGGTGGGCAGCTGACCAACGGTCAGCTCTACCGACCATGGATCGTGGGCCTAAGCGCCGGTAGAGCCGACTGTTAGTCGGCTGGTAGAGCCGACCGTTGGTCGGCTGCCGCGCACCGCGCGGCGGATCACGTGTGCGCGGCGCCGGAGGGGAGAGCAGCTGACCAACGGTCAGCTCTACCGACCATGGATCGTGGGCCTAAGCGCCGGTAGTGCCGACCGTTGATCGGCTGCCACGCATCGCGCGGCGGATCACGTATGCATGGCGTCGGATGGGAGGGCAGCCGACCAACGGTCGGCTCTACGCATTGCGCGTTCAGGCCTCTGCGGTTTCCGCCACCGGGTAGTCGGTGAACCCTTCCGCGCCGCCGCCGAAGAACGTGGCCTTGTCCGGGAGATTCAGCGGCAAGCCCTGCTGCAGACGCTCCGGCAGGTCCGGGTTGGCGATGAACGGCCGGCCGAAGGCGATCAGGTCGGCCCACCCCTTGGCCAGCGCCTCCTCGGCGCGTTCCACGGTGTACTTGCCGGCGTAGATCAGCGTGCCGCGATAGATCATGCGCAGTGCCTCCTTGAAGGCTACCGGCATGACCGGGGCGTCTTCCCAGTCGGCTTCGGCGATGTGCAGGTAGCCCACGCCGATCTCGTCCAGCAGATGCGCCGCGGCCAGGTAGGTCGCCTGCGGGGTGTCGTCCACCGCGCCCTGCAGCGTGGTCAGCGGCGCCAGGCGCACACCGACGCGCTCGGCCCCGATCTCCGCGGCCACCGCCGCGGTCACCTCGCGCAGGAAGCGCAGGCGGTTCTGCAGCGAGCCGCCGTAGCCGTCGGTACGCTGGTTGGCCTGGGAGTCGATGAACTGGTTGATCAGATAGCCGTTGGCACCGTGCAGTTCGATGCCATCGAAACCTGCGGCGATCGCATTGCGCGCGGCCGTCGCGTAATCGCGCACGATGCCGGCGATCTCTTCGGTGGACAGGGCCCGCGGCATCGAGTGCTGGACCATCTCGCCGACGCCGCTCTGCGGGCCCCGGCCCTCCGGATCGACAAACACCTTGACCCCTTCGGCCAACAGCGCCGACGAGGACACCGGCGCGGCGCCGCCCGGTTGCAGGGCCACGTGCGAGACGCGGCCAACGTGCCAGAGCTGGGCGACGATGCGACCGCCAGCGGCATGTACCGCCTCCGTCACGCCGCGCCAGCCGGCAACCTGGGCCTCGTCGTGGATGCCCGGGGTCCAGGCATAGCCCTGCCCCTGCTGGCTTATCTGGGTGCCCTCGCTGACGATCAGGCCGGCCGAGGCACGCTGGGCGTAATAAGTGGCCATCAGCGGCGTGGCGACGTTGCCCTCACCGGCCCGCGAACGGGTCATCGGCGGCATCACGATACGGTTGGGCAGCGTCAGCGCGCCGCGGGTATAGGGAGAGAACAGCATGGCAATCCTTGATCGGGGGAGCCGCCGAAGCGGTGATGCCGACAAGGATGGGGACAGGGCCGCCGGCCCAACAGGCCTGCGGCGGCAAAACAGTTGTGCCGCCGATGCAACGATCGCTCAGTTGCGCTCGGCGGCCAGCAGGGAATAGGCGGCCCGCACGGTCTCGTAACCGTAGCTGCGCTCCAGCCGGCGCACGATGAAGTGCCCGCGCGCCACGTCCTGGTAGTAGTCGGTGAACATGGTATTGAGCGTGGCGCCAGCCACCGCCCCGACGATCGGGACCGCCTGCGCGGCAAACTTCTCGGTGACCACCACGCCGAAGCGCGCCGCCACTTTCTCCACGATCTTGGCCAGCCATTTGCCGGCTTCTTTCGGGGTCAGGCCGATCATCACCGGGCTGCCGCCGACCGCGCGCCCGGCCAGCTCGGCCGACAAGTGGCGCATCACCTCGGCAGTGAAGCCACGCGTGATGTAGTAGCCCGTCTCGCTGGCATCATCCTTGCCGGAGTTGCCACCCAGCGCGAACACCTCCAGGCAGGCATGCCGCGTGCTCATCTCGCGCAGGTCGAAGCCCTCGCTGCGGGCGACATCGGCCACCGAGCGCATCATGATCGTGGTGGACACGGGCAGTTCGATGAACAGCGTGGTGAAGCCGAACGCACCGCCTACCGCGCCCGACGTTGCCGCCGCCAGCTTGTGCCAACGCGTGGAGGCCGCCTTGCCGGGCGTGTTGTCCATGCTCCACAACGCGGCCTGGGCGGATTTGAACAGGGCCGCCTCGACCGCGCCGTGGATGCGGCGCGATACCGAATCAGGCAACCGCTTGACCGCGAACTCCAGTGGCGAGCCGATCAGGTTGGCCATCTTGGCCGTCAGCGTGGGCGATTCCAGCAGCTCCACCGCACGTTGCAGATCCCGCCAATCCTGCGAGGTCGGCAGGATCGAGGACGGCAGCGGCGGCGGTTGCGGCGAGGTGATGGCATTCATGGCCGCGATCATAGCGCCGCCGATGTTCATCGCTCGTCGCCTCGCCTGCCGTCAGCTGAACGATCCGGCACAGGCCAGCGTGCCGTGCCGACCCTGCTCGCTGGATCAGGCCGGCAGGCCCGAAAGCGCCCCCATGAACTGGCGGTAATGGCGCAGTTCTTCGATGGAATCGTGGACGTCGCTCAGCGCGGTATGGCTGGCGGTCTTGCCGACGCCCGCCGCGACGCTCGGGGCCCAGCGCTTGGCCAGTTCCTTGATCGTGGACACGTCCAGATTGCGGTAATGGAAGTACTTCTCCAGGCGCGGCATTTCACGGTGCAGGAAGCGACGGTCCTGGCAGATCGAGTTGCCGCACATCGGCGAGGCACCGGCCTTGATCCACTGCTGCAGGAACGCGATGGTCTGCGCTTCGGCCTGGCCGAGGGTCACCGTGCTGTCGACCACGCGCTGCCACAGGCCCGAGCGGCGGTGCTGGTTGCGGTTCCATTCGTCCATCGCCTCCAGCCGTTCCACCGGATGATGGATGGCGAACTCCGGACCTTCGGCCAGCACCTTCAACTGCGCATCGGTCACCACCGTGGCGATCTCGATGATCGCATCGTTATCGGTGTCCAGACCGGTCATTTCCAGATCGATCCAGATCAGTCGCTCGCCTTCTGCGCCGTTGTCGGCCATGTGTTCGCCTTGTGCTGGGCCGCCGCTTGCGCCGCGACCGGGATGGAGGAGGCGCCCATGATACCGCCAACGCGTCACGGCCCTGTCGCTGCAGCGGCGTTATTCCAGCAGCAACGGCGGCTTGCCGCGCTTGGCGCGGAAGTAGTTGGTCAACCGGGTGCTGGCATCCTTGGCCAGCACGCCCCCGTGGATTTCCACGCGATGGTTGTGGCGCGGGTCGCCGATCAGGTCGAACACGCTGCCGCAGGCGCCAGTCTTGGGATCGGTGGCCGCGTACACCAGCCGCGCCACGCGTGCGTGCACGATCGCCATCGCACACATCGCGCATGGCTCCAGCGTGACGTAGAGCGTGCTGCCGATCAGCCGGTGGTTGGTGATCGCCCTGCCCGCCTGCCGCATCGCGACGATCTCCGCATGTGCGCTGGGGTCGTGGTCGGCGATGTTGAGGTTCCAGCCTTCTCCGAGCACGCTGCCATCGGCACCGACCAGCACCGCGCCGACCGGGATCTCGTTGAACTCACGCTCGGCCCGCTCGGCCAGCCCCAGCGCGTGGCGCATCCAGTATTCGTCCTGGTCGTGCACCGGCACGCCCAGCGGCGGCGGCGGCGCGAGGCGCTCAACCATGGCCGTTGGCCTTGCGTACGAACGCGTCGAACGCGGCCAGGGTCGCCTCGCTCACGTGGTGTTCGATCCCTTCGGCATCGCGGCGCGCCGAATCGGCATCCACGCCCAGCGCCAGCAGGAACTGCTCCACGGTCTGGTGGCGGGCGCGCATCTCCACCGCCAGCTGCTCGCCGGCCGGGGTCAGGAACACGCCGCGGTACGGGCGCTGGATCGCCCAGCCCTCCTTGACCAGGCGCTTGAGCGCCTTGGCCACCGTCGGCTGCGCAACCCCCAGCCGTGTCGCGATATCCACCTGCCGGGCCTCACGGCCATCGGCGATCAGGTCCGCGATCAGCTCCACGTAATCCTCGACCAGCTCGGACCGGCGCGCTTCACGCACCTGCACGAAGCCCTCGACATGCACCTGGGCGTCGATCAGGGGCGAGACGGCTTTACGGGTCGAGGACGGCATGGTGGCTCCAGCAATGGCCGCTGGCGAAGGGCTTCGGCGCCCGGACAGTTTACCTCACGGGGGTTTGCGACTGATCCGGGCGGCCCGGCGGGCGCCGCGCGCGCCGATCTTTCGATAGGCAACGACCAGAATGAAACCTATGTCTCATTCACAGGATCTTGTATTTGACAAATGATTTTTGTTGCCGGATACATACACCACCTACTCAGCCATGGACCCGGCCGAAGGCCAAGGAGCAGCATGGACGCATCCGCATTCCGGAAGTACGGCAGCCTCGCGCTCATCGTTGTTCTGGCCGTGCTGATGACCGCGCTGGCGGTACAGAACCGGCAGCTCCGCCAGGAGCAGGCGCTGCTGGTGAGCAAGGTCGAACAGATCTCCAAGGCCGCCCACGGCCTTCCCGAGGGCGCCCAGCCCGAGGCCCTCACCACCACGGCACTCGACGGCCAGGCGGTTACCCTTGCCGGCCCGGCCAGCGGTCGCCAGGTCCTGTACTTCTTCTCCCCTGCCTGCAGGTTCTGCCTGGCCTCGGTGCCGCAGATCCAGGCGCTGGACGCGGCCGGTCGCAACAACGGCAACCGCGCCTTCGAGATGGTCGGCATCAGCCTGCCGCCCCACGAAACCGCTGCCGATTACGCGCGCCAGCATGGTTTCGCGTTTCCGGTGGTGAACGATACCGATGACCGGCTCCGGCAGCGCTACACCGCGACCATGGTGCCGATGGTGGTCGTCATCCAGGACGGCAAGGTGATCTACCGCCATGTCGGCCAGCTCAAGGAGCGCTCGGTGGATGCGATCACCGGCGCATTCGTGATCAACGCCGCCCGCAACCAGGCGCCCGCGCCGGCAGGCTGAAGCCATCCCACGTCGCCGCCAAGGCGACATGACCAGGTCCCTCCGCACCCGCTCGCCGGGGGCGGATCGACAGTTCCGTCCGTATTCCCGTTGCATCCGCGTCACCACAACAGGAGAAGCACCATGAAGTCCAGGAAGTTCCTTTCGGTCTTTGGCGGTATCGCTGTTGTCTGCGCCCTGGCGTTCGCATCGAGCCAGGCAGTGGCGACGTCCAGCCAGCCCAAGCAGCTGGATGGCTGTCCCTACAAGCCCGGCTGCACCTATGGCGGGCACAGCGAGATCCGGTGCTGCCAGCCGGTGTAACGCGTGACTGCGTGGCAACACGCGCCCCGTCAGCCTCATCCACAGAAGGAAAGACAGACCATGAAGTCGAAAACGCGGTTGTTGTCAGCCCTCAGCGGCGTCACCCTGATCTGCGCGTTGGCCTTCGCATCCAGCCAGGCGCTGGCCACCTCCAGCCAGCCCAAGCCGCTGGCCGGCTGTGAAGACCAGCCGGGCTGCACCTACGGTGGGCACGGGCTGTATCTGTGCTGCGAGCCGCTGTAAGCACGTCCACCATCCCGGCCCTGCGCCGGGATGGTTCTTTCCGCCCTCAGCGCGGCCGGCGCTGCAGCGCGGTCTCGAAGATCACCGCGCCCTCGATGTTGTGGGCCACCAGCGTGCCGCCATGCGCACGGGCGAACTCGCTGGCGATGAACAGCCCCAGCCCCAGCCCGCGACTGTCGTGGAAACTGGCCTTGAACGGCTCGAACAACCGCGGCAGCAATGCCTCCGGAATCTGACCGGCATTGCGCACCTGCAGCCGCAGTGGCGCGCTGCGCTCGCCCTCCACCCGCACCACCACCGGCGCATCACCGCCATGCAGCACGGCGTTGCCGATCAGGTTGGACAGCAACTGCGCGAGACGATCGGGATCGCCATGCAGCTGGGCATCGCCCTGTACCTGCAGCTCGATGGTCGCCTGCGGGTGCGCACGGCTGATCTCGGCCACCACCGCCGAGGCCAGTTCAGCCAGGTCGCACTCGGTGCTGTGCAGGCGCAGGCCGCCGGTACGGATCCTGGAGAAATCCAGCAGCTGCTCGACCATCCGCACCATGCGCTGTGCGCTGTTTTCCAGATGGACCAGGGTCCGTTGGACCTGGCTGTCATCGGGCAGATCCAGCGACAGCTTGTCGGCACACAGCAGGATCGCCGCCAACGGCGTACGCAGGTCGTGCGTCAACACCGCCATCATCGTTTCATTGAGCTTGAGCGCGTGCTCCAGCGCCTCGTTGCGCGCCTTGAGCAGCTGCTTCTGCTGGTAAAGCTCGATGAACACATTGACCTTGCTCATGATCACCTGCGGCTCGATCGGCTTGTGCAGGAAATCCACGGCGCCGGATTCGTAGCCCTTGAAGGCCCGCACCGGATCATTCGGCGAAGCGGTGAGGAAGATGATCGGCACATCGCGGCTGCGTTGCGAGCCGCGCATCAGCTCGGCCAGCGAGAAGCCGTCGATCTCGGGCATGTGCACATCCAGCAGGGCCAGCGCGACTTCATGCTCCAGCAGCAGCTCGAGTGCTTCAGCACCGGACAGCGCACACAGGATCTCCAGACCCGGGCGACGCAACAGCGCTTCCATCGCGACCAGGTTCTGCGGGATGTCATCGACAATCAGCAGCTTCACGCAATCGGTGGTGGCAGTCGACCCGGCGGGCTCGATCAGATTCATCGGGTAAGGCCTTTCATACGCGTGCAGATGGAGGTGAGCGGGAGCACCGCGTCGGCGCCGGCGTGTGCCAGGGCCGATGCGGGCATCATCGAGGAATAGGCCTCCTCAGGGCATTGGATCCAGGCTTCGCCACCGGCCTGGCGGACCGCGGCGACACCGTCGCTGCCGTCACTGCTGGCGCCGGTCAGCAGGATCGCCAACACGCCGCCGCCGAACACATCGGCGGCGCTTTCAAACAGGGGATCGATCGCCGGGCGCGAGAACAGCACCGGTGGATCGACCGACAGTGCCAGCGTGTCACGGTCCTCCACCAGCAGGTGGTAATCCGGCGGCGCGAACGTCACCGTACCGGCCTGCAGCGGTTGTTTGTCCTCGGCCTCGCGCACCGGCAGCGGGCAACCGGCATCGAGCAGGTCGGCAATGCGGCTGGGGCGGTCGCGCGGCAGGTGCAGCACCACCAGCACCGGCAGCGCCAGCGTGGCCGGCAGCGCCGACAGCAGTGCCTGCAGCGCACTGACGCCACCGGCCGAAGCGCCGATGACCACCAGGTCAAACCGGCTGCGCTGGGAGGCCGTGCTCATCAGGCCAGCTTCCGGTACAGGCGCTGGTCGCGCGCGCAGGCTTCGAACAGATCCGCGTGCGCGCCGAACTGCAGCGACTCCTTGCTGCCCAGGCCCAGGAAGCCGCGATGGACCAGGGCCTCATGGAACAGGCCGATGGCGCGATCCTGCAGTGGCCGCTGGAAATAGATCAGCACGTTGCGGCAGGACACCAGGTGGACTTCGGAGAACACCGTATCGGTGGCCAGGCTGTGGTCGGCGAACACGATGTTGCGCTTGAGGCGGCGATCGAACACCACGCTGCCGTAGCCGCTGCTGTAATAATCCGAGAGCGAGCCGGTGCCGCCGGCCGCCAGGTAATTGCGGCTGAACTGCGCCAGCCGGTCCAGCGCGAAGGCCCCGGATTCGGCCGCCTGCAACGCTTCGGGATTGATGTCGGTGGCGTAGATGATCGCCCGGTCCAGCAGGCCTTCCTCGTGCAGCAGGATCGCCAGCGACCACACTTCTTCGCCGGTGCTGCACCCGGCGATCCACAGTTTGATCGAGGGATAGGTGCGCAGCACGGGCACGGCATGCTCGCGCAGCACCCGGAAGTACGGCGGGTCACGGAACATCTCCGAGACCTGCACGGTGAAGTACTGCATCGCCTGGGCGAAGGTGTCCGGCTCGTGCAGCAGGCGGTGCTGCAGCGCGCCCATGGTCGGGCAGTCGAACCGGGCCATGGCATGGCGCATGCGCCGCCGCAGCGATGCCAGCGCATAGTCACGGAAGTCGTAGTGGTAGCGCTGGTACACCGCCTCCAGCAACACCTTCAGCTCCAGATCGAACAGCTCCGCTTCATTCATCGGCGCGAGCACCACACGCGGCACAGCGACACCAGCTTGTCCACGTCGATCGGCTTGGCGATGTAATCGTTGGCACCGGCCTGCAGGCAATGCTCGCGGTCATCGGGCATCGCCTTGGCGGTCAGCGCGATGATCGGCAGGTCGCGCCAGCGGTTGTCGGCGCGGATCTCGCGCATGGCGGTCAGCCCGTCCATCTCCGGCATCATGATGTCCATCAGCACCAGGTCGATTTCCGGGCGCAGCTTCTCCAGCGCCTCGCGGCCGTTGCGGGCGATGTCCAGGGTGACGCCGAGCGGCTCCAGCACGCTGGACAGCGCGAAGATGTTGCGCACATCGTCCTCGGCCAGCAGCACGGTACGGCCATCGAGCACCGCATCGCGGCGACGCGCTTCGCGCAGCAGGCGCTGCTGGTCGGTCGGCAGCGAGGCCTCCACGCTGTGCAGGAACAGGGTTACCTCATCGAGCAGGCGCTCGGGCGAGCGCGCGCCCTTGATGATGATGCTCTTGGAATAGCGGCGCAGGCGCTGTTCTTCATCGCGGGTCAGTGCGCGGCCGGTGTAGACGATCACCGGCGGGAACGCGACCGCATCATTGCCGGCCATGCGCTCGAGCAGGTCATACCCGGTGCCGTCCGGCAGCGCGAGGTCGGTGACCATGCAATCGAAGGTGGACCCGGCCAGTTCGGCCATCGCCTCGGTGATGGTGCCCACCGCGGTGATTTCCAGCTGGTCACGGCCAAGCAGCAGCTGCAGGTTCGAACGCAGCTCGCTGTCGTCCTCCACGATCAGCAGGCGGCGCATGTCGCGCTGGCTGGTGGCTTCCAGCTGCTGGATCGCTCCGACCAGGCGCTCGCGCGTGGCCGGCTTGATCACATACCCGATCGCGCCCAGCTCCATCGCCACCTGCGAGCGCTCCAGCCCGGAGACCACGTGGACCGGGATATGGCGCGTGGCCGGGTCGCGCTTGAGGCGCTCGAGCACGCTCAGGCCGGAGACGTCGGGCAGGCCGATATCCAGCAGGATGCCGTTCGGGCGCAGCTCGGCAGCCAGGCTCAACGCCTCTTCGGCGGTACCGGCCACTACGCAGTCGAAGTCCAGTTCGTGCGCCATCGAGACCAGGGCGCTGGCGAATGCAGTGTCATCCTCGACCACCAGGATCATCCGGCCGGCGCGGCTGCGGCGGCCGCGGTCATCGACCACCTTGTCCTGGGCCGGCGCCGGCGCGGCGGTGGGTTCGCCATGCGCCCGCCCCAGCGGTGCGGAAGCCGGCCGGGACGGCGCCGCTACGGCGGCCGGGCGCACGTCATGCACCACGTGCTGGGTGTTGCCCGTGCCGCCACCGGCCAACAGCGGCAGTTCGAGCGTGAAGCAGCTGCCGCGGCCCGGCTCGCTGGAGACGGTGATGCTGCCGCCCATGCGTGCAGCCAGGTCGCGCGAGATCGACAGCCCCAGCCCGGTGCCACCGTAACGGCGGCGGGTGCTGCCGTCGGCCTGGCGGAACGCCTCGAAGATGACCGCGGTCTGCTCTTCGGGAATGCCGATGCCGGTATCGGAGACGGCGAACTGGATCCGCCCTGCCCCCGCACTGCGCACCTTCAGCGAGACGCTGCCGTGCTCGGTGAACTTGACCGCATTGGCCAGCAGGTTCTTGAGGATCTGCTGCAGGCGCTGGCTGTCGGCCAGCAGCTGGGTCGGCGCCTCCGGGGCAGCGCTGATCTCCAGGGCCAGGCCCTTCTGCAAGGCCATCGGCTCGAACGTTTCCTTCAGGCGCTGCAGCACGCTGGACACGGCCAGGTTCTCTTCAACCAGCTCCACGTGGCCGGCCTCGATCCGAGACAGGTCGAGGATGTCGTTGATCAACGCCAGCAGATCGTTGTTGGACGAGTGGATCGCCTGGGCGTACTTGACCTGCTCGGCGGTCAGCGTGCCGTCCTTGTTGTCGGCCAGCAGCTTGGCCAGGATCAGTGCGCTGTTGAGCGGCGTGCGCAGCTCGTGGGACATGTTGGCCAGGAACTCGGATTTGTAGCGTGAACTGGCTTCCAGCTCGTTGCTGTTCTGGACCAGCTGCGCCTGGGCCAGCAGCAGCGCCTGCTGGCGCGACTCCAGCTCGTGGGTGCGCTCTTCGAGCTGCACGTTGGTCTGCTCCAGCTCGGCCTGCTGCTGCTCCAGGTTGGCCTGGGAATGCAGCAGGCTGCGGCTCTGCTCTTCCAGCTCTTCGTTGGCCACCCGCAGCTCTTCCTGCTGGGTCTGCAGCTCCTCGCTCTGGCGCTGGGTCTCTTCCAGCAGCTCCACCAGCTGCGCATTGAGCAGCGACGCCCGCAGGGCGATGCCGATCGGCTCGGCGCACTGCAGCAGCAGCGCCATTTCCAGGCTGCGCGCAGGCGACACACCGGCACGGCCCAGCTCGATCACGCCGATCACCACGCCATCGGCCGTGATCGGCCCCAACAGGCGCTGGTGAACGGTGGTGCGGCCCAGTGGGGTATCGATATCCAGCGGGCTGTCACTGTCCTCCAGGCGACGCGCGCGGCCTTCGCGGATGATCTCGCCCCATTGCCCGGCATGTGCCGGCAGAGTCTCGGGCAGCTGCGACGGCAGCGCGGAACCGCCGACCAGCACCAACCGCTCGCCCTGCAGGCGGTACATCGCGCCGACATCGGCATTGAGCTGCGCGCACAGGGCGCGCATGGCCTGGTCAGCCAGCTCGCGCGGGGTGGGATCGCCCTGCAGGCTGGTGCCGACCACGTTCTCTCCGGCCTGCAGCCACAGCGCATCGGCCGCTTCACGGCGCGCACCGATGGCCTTCATCACGGTCAGCGCCATCATCAGGAACGCGACGCCACCGATGCTGCGATTGACGAAGGAAAACGCCGAATTGCTGCTCGCCGGCGCCACGTTGTAGCCCACCGCAAGCAAGATGCACGAGCCGATCGCCACCAGCAGCGGCACTTCCATGCGACGCTGGAACAGCGTGATTCCGACTGCCATGAAGTAGGTCAGCCAGACCGCATAGCCCAGCGGCACCACCATCTCCGTGCCCAGCGTGGCGGCCATCAAGGCGGCCGACGCAAGCCAGATCCAACGGTCACGGGAGGTAGGCGCAGAATTCATGCCGTGTTCCAGCTCAAAAGGGGCCTGATGGTACCCGAAGCGGTAAACGGGTGTTAAGCGCCAGAAGTCAGCGTGATTGCGGCACGTTCTTGACATTTTCTTCACATCATGGCCCCTACGGTTCGGTCCCTTATCGGGGAGTCGATAACCGTCGTGGTCCAGGCCGTATCCAGCGTTGCACCGCTTGCCGACGAAAGCCGGCAGCTCAAGCTGTTGATCGACAACGTGAGCGATCACGCGATCTATCTGCTCGATACGCAGGGCAACATCTGCAGCTGGAACCGTGGCTGCGAGCGGGTCAAGGGCTATACCGCCGAGGCCGTGATCGGCAAGCATGTCGGCCTGTTCTATACCCCCGAGGATCAACAGCTGGGCGTGCCCCAGCAGGCGCTGGCGTATGCGCGTGACCATGGCCGCTTCGTCGGCGAGGGCTGGCGGGTGCGCTGCACTGGCGAGCGGTTCCGTGCCGGCGAGGTGATCGAGCCGGTCCGCGAAGACGGCTGCCTGCTCGGGTTCGTCAAGGTCACCCAGGATGTCACCGAGCGCTACCAGGCCCAGCGCCTGCTGCAGGATGCGCAGCGCGCGCATGTCCAGCAACGGCAGCTGGACAACGTGGGCCGGCTGACCCGCGGCCTGGCCCATGAATTCAACAACCTGCTGACCACCATCGGCAACGCACTGGACCTGATCGCCCTGCGCCCCGGCGCCGACGACCGCACCCAGGAGCTGGTGGACCTGGCCCAGGCCGCCGCCGACCGGGGCTCGCTGCTGACCCGCCAGCTGCTGGCGTTCTCGGCCGATCAGACCTTGGTGCGCGAGCCGGTGGTCGTGCAGGAGTTCCTGCTCGATGCCCTGCCCGTCCTGCGCCGCGCCTGCCCGGCCGGCATCGCGGTGCAGCTGGAATTGACGGCGGACCTGCCACCGATCGTCACCGATGGCGTACAGTTGCACAGCGCCGTGTTGAATCTGGTGCTCAATAGTGCCGAAGCGATGCCCCAGGGCGGCACGGTCACGATCACGGCCGAGGTCGAACAGCGACTGGCACCGGATCTGTCCCAGCCCATGCGCCGCCACTATGTCGCCATCGCGGTGACCGATGAGGGCGATGGTATGCCCCCGGACATCGCCGAGCGCGCCAGCGAGCCGTTTTTCACCACCAAGGAAGTCGGCAAGGGCAGCGGTCTGGGCCTGAGCCAGGTGTTTGGCTTCGTCTCGCAGTGCGACGGCTTCGTCGACGTACAAACCGCCCCCGGAAGGGGCACCACCGTCCGCCTGTTGTTACCTGTCATTGAGGAAGTCGAGCATGTCTGAGCCCCTACGCGTATTGATGGTCGAAGACCAGCAGGACCTGCGTGAACTGATCGGCCAGGCGTTGCAGGACTTCGGTATCGAAATCCACACGGCCGACGATGGTCCGACCGCCCTGCGCCTGATGCAGGACCCGGGTGGGTTCGATGTGGTGTTCAGCGATATCAGCATGCCCAACGGCATGAGCGGCGTGGAGCTCAGCGAGCACGTGGCCGACGTGCTGCCCAATGCGCGCATGATCCTGGCGTCTGGCTATGCGCGCTCGCAGCTGCCGCCACTGCCGGACCATGTCGAATTCCTGCCCAAGCCCTATCGCCTGCGCCAGTTGGTCACCTTGCTGCAGTCGCCGGACGCACCGCTCTGAGCCAGGGTTCCGCCCAGCCTGCGTGAACGCTTCATCCGCCTCGCCCCTGCTTCACACTGGTTCTGCATTGCCATCGTGATAGTAGCGATGAAGTCGGAACAGGGCGCGGTACATGCTGGACAGACGCAACGATGTTGACCGGATCGCGTTGATCGAAGCACTCAACGTGATGGACCCTGCGCTGGGCACGGCGCTGGACCCGATCACCGAACTGGCGGCCTTCACCTTCGGCGTGCCGATCGCGCTGGTGTCGATCTTCGATGCCGACCACCAGCACCTCATCTCGCGCGTGGGGCTGGCGCTGACCCGCAACGAACGGCATGCCTCGATCTGCGCGCACGCGCTGGGTTCCAGCCAGGTGCTGCAGATAGAGGATCTTCGCCAGGACCCACGCTTTGCCGGCAATGCGCTGGTCGCCGGCCCCGAGCAGCTGCGCTTCTATGCCGGTACGCCGCTGATCACCAAGGGCGGCGTCGCGCTGGGTACCCTGTGCATCATGGGGCGTGAGCCGCGGCGGCTCTCTGCCGAAGAGCAGGTGCAGTTGCAGACGCTCTCGCGCGTGGTGGTTGCGCAGATGGAACTGAAGATGTCGCTCGGCCGCCGTGATCAGGTCAGCGGCCTGCCCAACCGGCAGCAGTTCCAGGCCGACCTCACCTCCCTGTCCCGCCGCGGTGAAGGCCGGAGGTTCACGGCGGTGCTGCTGGATGTGTTCGACCTGCAGAGCGCCAACGACGCCGGCCAGGCCCTGGGCATGAAACCCGTGGAAACCCTGCTGCGCCAGGCGGCGCTGCGCGTGCAGGACGTGCTGCGTGATGTTACGCAGGTCTATCACGTGGGAGTGACCCGTTTCGCTTTCCTGCTGGCGGACCACTCGCATCACCAGACCGAGGGCCTGCTCGACCGCCTGCGCGTGCGCATGCGCCGGCCGCTGATGGCCGGCAGCATCCCGATGTCACCGCAGTTCCATGCCGGCGTCTGCGACTTCCGCGCGGTAAGCGAGGAGACCGCGGATCTGGTCCGCAAATGCCTGGTCGCCATGCATCATGCCCTGCAGACCGATGCCTGCCTGTGCTGGTATTCGCAGGAACGCGACGATGCCCTGCGCCGCCGTTACCGGTTGGCGTCCGATGCCGGACGCGGCCTGGCCCAGCACCAGTTCAGCCTGGTGTACCAGCCGCGCTTCGATCTGATCGATGGGCAGCCGGTGTCGGCCGAAGCCCTGCTGCGCTGGACCCATCCGATGCTGGGCCCGATCAGCCCGGGCGAATTCATCCCGGTGCTGGAGCGCACGGCGCTGATGCCCGCGCTAAGCCGCTGGGTCATCGATCACGCGCTGGCCCAGGCCGCGCACTGGCAGAAGACCGTGCCCGGCTTCAGCCTGTCCATCAATCTCTCCCCGCGCGACTTCGATGACCAGTGTGTGTGGAGCGTGCTGTCCGAGCGGCTGCATGCCTACGGCCTCGCCCCGGGCCTGATCGAAATCGAAATCACGGAAGGCCAGTGGCTCAACCACCATCCGGCGGCGCTGCCGCAGTTGCGTGAGATGGCGGCGGCCGGCGTGCGCATCGCGATCGACGACTTCGGCAGCGGCTACAGCAACTTCGGCTATCTCAGCGAGGTGCCGATCAGCCATATCAAGATCGACCAGACGCTGGTGACCGGGCTGGCGCGCTCACGCACCGCCCGGCTGAAGGTGGAAGCCATCATCAAGCTGGCCCGCCAGCTGGGCTACCGCACCGTGGCCGAAGGCGTGGAAAACGACGCCGAGCTTTCGCTGCTGCGGCTGTGGGGCTGCGATGAAGCGCAGGGCTACCAGCTGGCCCGGCCGATGCACCCCGACGCGGTGCTGCACCTGGTCAACGCCTGCCGCGCCGGCCCGTTGCCGGATGCCGGCTGACCCGACGGAACATCACCGCCAACCGGTGCGCGGGGCGATAATGGGCCGCCCGTCTTTGCTACCGCCGCCATGTCCGATCTTTCCCCGCTGCCCACCCTGCCGCTCGGCCACTACCGCCATTTCAAGGGCGGCAACTACGAGGTGATCGGAGTTGTACGCCACAGTGAAACGCTGGCGCCGATGGTGCTGTACCGGCCGCTGGATTCGGATGTCGGCCTGTGGGTGCGTCCGTACGAGATGTTCGTCGCACGGGTGGAGGTGGAGGGGCACTGGCGGGCGCGCTTTGCGCCGGTGGAGGCTGGGAACTAGGTGTGTTCGCAGGCCCAGGTGTTCCAGCCCTTCGCCCCGACATGTTTGAGGGTGATGAGACCCGTTTCTCCGTCGAGCTGACGACGCAGGCAGAAGCGCGCAGAATGAAACATCGTCGGGTCTGTGCCCTTGGTGCGCTCGAGTTTCATGACGACCTCGTAAGGCACCCCGACGCGCAGCGGCTGCAGCGGTTTCCGCGCGGCGCTGCCTTGCGCATCGCCGAAGAGGAGGCATCCGTCGGGATCCAGTGGACGAGGCTCACTCCATGGATATTCATCCAGCCAGACTGGGACAGTGCTCGAACGTTCCAGATCGAAGACGCTGATCGATTCCAGCTTCACTACCCGCTTCAGACGGCGAAGCTCGGCAGCCGGCAGACCGAAACAGGCGCTTCCCTCCATCCAGCGCACGTCGATGGTGCCTCTGCGGGAGTACGCCTCCACAGACGGGGTTGCAAGAGAAAAGAAGACGGTCAGCAAGGAAGCCACGACGCGCGGACGGGTGCATGACAAAACGTGCGACATCAGAGGCGCTGCTTCAGAGGGCCTTGCAGTCTAGCCAGAGGTTTCAGCATTGGGGCTGTCGCGTCGTGCCACGTCGGGAATGGCCCGTTTGTTTCAGCCCGCCACAGCCCGCGCCCCGTCCACCAGCGCACGCAACTGCGTGGTCACCGCGCGGAACTGCTCCGGCAGCGCGGCCGCGTCGAGCGCGTCCACCTGACGCGAAAGCACCGACAGCGCCTCGGCCATGCTGATCACCGGCTGCCCTGCCCCGGCCGGCGCATCCTGCACATCCAGCTGCGCGCCGATCAGCCCCGCCAGCACCTCGAAGCCTTTCACCGTCGCGGCGTCGAGTCTGGAAGGATTGGGATCCAACGCGCACAGCGTGCCGTGGAAGCCACCATCGCGGCGGAACATGGGGACCGAGATGTAGCTCTCGAACCCATACAGCGCGGGCGTGGGATGGCTGGAGAACACCGGATGGGTGCTGGCCTGGTCGAACTGGACCAGATGGCGATGCTCGCGTATCTCATCGCAGATGGTGGTCTCCAGCACCAGGTCATCGCCCGGGCGCAGACCGAAATCCAGACGATCATGCACGGCGCAGGCGGTCCACCGATCGGCGGTGACACGGGCCACCGCAACGAACCGCATGCCGGTCATCGCACTCGCCAACTCCAGCATGCCCGGCACGGCCGGCATCGCAAGCAGTGCGGCCACGTCGTCCAGGCGCGGATCCGTGGCATGGGCCAAGGACGCCGCAGGCGCGCTGCCCGGACCATCGTCATCCAGCGGGTTTTCCATCGCGGCGAGGCGGCGGTCCAGCGCTTTCGCGTTGACCTCGTTGAACAGGCCACGCACCGAGGCCGACAACGCCCTGGCATCGGTGATCGCACCCACGAAATGGAGGCCCTGCCCGACCAGGCGGATCTGCTCGACGCCGTGATCCAGCCGCAATGATGGCCACGCCAGGCGGTGCAGGATGCGCAGCCAGTCAGCGCGCGGGGTGTCATCCAGCAGCGCGGTGACAATCACCCGCTGCGAACGGGTCCCCGCCTGTGGGCCGGGCAGATCGAAACCGATAAGGGCAGGAAAGCCTGGACTGGAAGACATCGCAACCTCTCTGGCGGCATCGCGCAGCCATCGACGGGTGGCCTTGAAGCGAAATTGTCGCATGAATGGGCGAGACTGGCCGTGATCGACTAGTGATATTTCGTCGCCGCCCACCGGCCAATGCCGCTGGGCGCCCAATGCGGCCCTGGTCCAAAAGGCTGCGGCTATCATTGAGGTGATCAACCACCTCTCAACGACAAGGAAGTAAGACATGGGTCCTGCGGGTTCAGGGTTTTCGCTGTTGGTCGCGCTCATCGGCGCGCTGCTCGGGTTGTTGTGGCTGTTCGTTCCGTTTGCCATCTTCGGTATTAAGGGGCTGCTGCAACAGATCGTGGCCGAACAACGGCGCACCAATGAGATCCTCAGCCGCGTGCACGGCGAGCGCCTTCCGCCGGCGGCGCCCGAGCCGCAGCCGTTCAGGGCGCGGCCGTATCCGTGAAAAGGCGGCGATAGCCAAACGCGGCGGGCCTGTCCGCACGCTGCGGTAGGCCGCTCACGGGGCAGCGCGCACCAGGCAGATCCAGCGTTCCATGGGCCCGGCTGATTAATGCTGCGTCGCAGCAGTACAATGCCGCGCTTCCCCGTTCGACGCCGCCGCCTGCATGAGCTCCTCCTCCGTCCCTCTGGCCGCCCGGCTCTCGCCGCGCGAGCGCACCCTGATCCTGCTGGCCTTGTCGCTGGGCGGCTTTGCCATCGGCACCAGTGAGTTTGCCAGCATGGGCCTGATGCTGGAGATCAGCCGCGGGCTGTCGATCAGCGAAACCCAGGTCGGCCACCTGATCAGCGCCTATGCCATCGGCGTGGTGGTCGGCGCCCCGGTCCTGGCCTTTGCCGGCGCCGGCTTCGCGCGCCGCAACCTGCTGCTGGCGCTGATGGGCTTCTACGCCATCGGCAATCTGGCCAGCGCGCTGGCGCCCAACTACGGCACGATGCTGCTGGCGCGCTTCGTCGCCGGGCTGCCGCATGGCGCCTACTTCGGCGTGGCGATGCTGGTGGCGGCGGCAATCAGCCCGCCGGCGCAGCGTGGCGCGGCGGTGTCCAAAGTGCTGCTCGGCCTCTCCGTGGCGATCCTGGTCGGCAATCCGCTCACCACCTGGCTCGGCCAGCAGGTCAGCTGGCGCACCGCGTTCGCCCTGGTCAGCGTGCTGGCGATCGCCACCGTGGCGATGATCGCGCGCTTCCTGCTGCCCGATCCGGATGAGGTGCGTACCTCGCCGATGCGCGAACTGCGTGCCTTCAATCGTCCCCAGGTGTGGCTGGCACTGGCGATCGGTTCGGTCGGCTTCGCCGGCATGTTCTGCGTGTTCACCTATCTCGCCCCCACGCTGGTGCAGGTCACCGGCCTGGCCGAATCGTGGATGCCGCTGGCCGTGGGCATCTTCGGCATCGGCGCGATCATCGGCAACGTCGCCGGTGGCTGGCTGGTGGACCGCTTCCAGTTCCGCGCCGCCGCCGTCGTGCTGGTCTGGTCGATCCTGGTGCTGCTGGCCTTCCCGCTGGCCGCGCAATCGGTGTGGAGCGTGTTCCCGATGATCATTGCGGTCGGCACCATGGGCGCCCTGGCGGCCGTGCTGCAGACCCGCCTGATGGACGTGGCCGGCGAAGCGCAGACGCTCGCCGCCGCCTCCAACCATGCCGCGTTCAATACCGCCAACGCACTGGGCCCGTGGTTCGGTGGCATGGCCATAGGCGCCGGCTTCAGCCCCGCGGTGACCGGTTACGTTGGCGCTGCCACCGCGCTGGGCGGGCTGCTGCTGTGGTGCGTGGCGATGCTGGTGGACCGCCGCGCGCGCAGCGTGCCGGTGCTGCAGCAGTAGGCGCGCGCCCCGAACCACCGCTCGATCCGAATCCCCGCCCAGGCGGGGATTTTTTTTATTTCCCCTATCATGGGCATCCGATCAAACCGCGCCACCCATGCTGTTCCGGCCACGGCCGCAACGCGGGCCGCACCTGGAACACCGATGACGTACGAATGGGCCCCGAGCGACTGGGGCCAACGCCTCACGCGATCGCCGCACTGGCGCCTGCGCCTGGAAGACGACCAGCTGCTACTGACCATTGACGGTCATCGGTACCACGCGCCGCTGGATGCACTGCAGGTGTACCCGCGCCTGCCCTGGGCACGGCTGAGCCTCCATCGTGAAGGGCACCCACCGTTGATCCTCGGCGGCCTGCCCGCTGCGGCCGCGCGCTTGCTGGTGTCGGCCCTGGAGGAGCGAAGCGGCAAGCAACGCCAGCGCGACCATGTGGCCTTGTTCAAGCAGTCCTACACCGCCATCCAGCACTGGCTCGCCCAGGTGCAGGCGGCTACCGATCTGGCCGACGAGGAATCGCTGTGGCTGACCTGCGAGCAGCAGCAGGCACTGCTGCAGGCACGCCCCACCCTGCCCCTGGATGAGGACGCGCTGTGGACGGTGTTCGATGATGCCGACCTGCGCAGCCAGCTCGATGGCGACCCGGCCGCGATCGAAGAAGCGCTGATGCTGTGGCTGGCCGACTGGCCAACGATGTGGGCGCGCCGCAATGAGGTCCATCAGGCGCGCGAACGGGTCGCCAGCCGTGCGTTGCTGGACCGCGTCGAAAGCCGGCCACTCACCGATGAGCAGGCCCGCGCAGTGATCTGCTTCGACAACCGCGTCCAGGTGGTGGCCGCAGCAGGTTCGGGCAAAACCTCCACGATGGTCGCCAAGGCGGCGTACGCCATCGAACGCGGGCTGGTCGCGCCCGAGCGCATCGTCATGCTCGCCTTCAACAAGGAAGCTGCCACCGAGCTGCAGGCCCGTGCGGACCGCGCGTTCCAGCGCCTCGGCCTGGATCAGGTGCGGGTGGAAGCGCGCACCTTCCATGCGCTGGGCCGGCACATCATCGCCCAGGCCACCGGCCGGATGCCGCAGGTGCCGGACTGGGCGGTCGATGCCACCCAGGGTTTCCATCGGTTGGCCGAGATCATCGACCAGCTCAAGGACCGTTCGCTCGCCTTCCGTACCCAGTGGGACATGTTCCGGCTGGTGTTCGGCCGTGACCTGCCAGTCACCGGCGGGTCGCTGGAGGCCGAGGAGTGGGACAAGGATGGCCAGGGGTATGTGCGCACCCTGCAGGGCGAGCGCGTGCATAGCATCGAAGCGTGCGTGATCGCCGACTGGCTGTTCTACAACGGCGTGGCGTACACCTATGCACGCCGCGATGCATTCGATGCCGGGACCGATGCGTACCGCCAGTACCGCCCGGATTTCCATTACCCCGGCATTGCGCTGTATCACGACCACCTCGCCCCGGCGGGACACGACCGCGCGCCCGTGCCTCGCGCTGGCGAGCCGGGCGCCCGCGAGGGCATCGAGCGGATCGAGACCACCCCGCTGCAGTTGCGCACCGGCGAACTGTTCGTGCGGTTGGGCGAGGCCTTGTCGCAGCGCGGTATCGAACTGGACCCGAATCCCGACCGCGACCTGCCCGAGGGCGGTGCGACGCCGATGCCGGACAGCGACCTGATCGGCCTGGTCCGTACCTTCATCAGCCACGCCAAGAGCAACGCGCTGCACGTGGAGGACATGGTCGAGCGCCTGCGCCGCCTGCCCGACGATCACTTCAAGCACCGCTACCGCCTCTTCCTCACGCTGATCGTCCCGATCCTGGAAGGCTGGGACGATGCGCTGGTGGCCGAGGGCGGGATCGATTTCGAAGACATGCTCAACCAGGCCGCCGAGCACCTCGAACAGGGGCGCTACGTCGCTCCCTTCGATCTGGTCATGGCCGATGAATTCCAGGATGCCTCGCGCGCCCGTGCGCGGCTGTGCCGGGCACTGGTGCAGGCACCGGGAAAACACCTGTTCGCGGTCGGTGACGACTGGCAGTCGATCAATCGCTTTGCCGGCGCGGACGTGTCGGTGATGACCGGCTTCGTGGACTGGTTCGGTCAGGGCCAGGTGCTCAAGCTGGAGCAGACGTTCCGCTGCCCGCAGGCGCTGTGCGATGTGTCCAGTGCCTTCGTATCCCGCAACCCTGCGCAGATCCCGAAGGACGTCCAGTCGGTCACGCCGGCGTACGGCGCGGTGCTGCAGGCCTACCAGGTCGCCTCGCGCGACCGGCTGGCCGGAGCGGTCGAGCAGTATCTGGAGCGACTGCACCAGCAGCTGCTGTCCGGCCAGGTGCCGCCCGGCCGCGATGGCAAGGTCACGGTGTTCGTACTCGGCCGCTACAACGCAGACCGCGCGATGCTGTCGGCCACGTGGCGGGCACGGCATGGGCAACACATGGAGGTCAGCTTCCTCACCGCGCACCGCTCCAAAGGCATGGAGGCGGACTATGTGATCCTGCCCGGCATGCTGGACCGGCGCTTTCCCAATACCCGCGCCGATGATCCCGTGCTCGCGCTGGCGATGCCGGACAGCGATGCGTATCCGCTGGGCGAAGAACGCCGCCTGTTCTACGTAGCGCTGACGCGCGCGCGCCGCTCGGTGGCGATGTTCACCGTGCAGGGTCGGCGCTCGGCCTTCCTGACCGAGCTGGTCAATGACGGTGCGGTGCGCGTCACCTCGATGGCGGGTGAGACCATCCACGAGCAGGCCTGCCCAGCCTGCAGGGTGGGCGTGATCATGCCGCGCACCGGGCCGTATGGCGCGTTCCAGTCGTGCTCGGGGTATCCGCGGTGCGAGTACAAGCCGCCGAAGGTGGGGGGACACCCGGGCGTGCGTACCTTCGCGGGGGCCTGAGCGGCGCGCACATGGCTCAGCCCAGCGCAACCACCCCCTCCGCATCCATCTGCGCGAGCAGTGCACGGCGGCCCTCCACACCCGGCATCACCCGCACCAGGTTGCGCAGCATCCGTAGGTCCTGCTGCCAGCCCAGCTGATCGCCCAGCGTGTGCAGTGCCCGCGCCTGTCGGCCCGGGCTACTGCGCTTGATCGAGGCAGCCAGCGCGCTGTCCAGCGTTGGCAGTGCTTCCAGCTGCATGCGCAGGCGGCGTACCCGCCGGCGCCAGCGGTGCAGATCCTCGGTATCGCGGCTGCGTGCGGCGCGCTTTTCCGCCTTGGCGGTACGCCGCTCACTACGCGCCAGTCCCTTGCGCAGGTCACGCCTTGCAAGGGACTCCCATGGCTGGCCCTGGAGATCCCGCACGATACGTCCCAGTGCCGCGTGGCGGCGTGCAAACGCCGGGTCGCGTGCGAGCGCCTGGGCCAGGCGTGCGTCGCGGCGCACCGTCAGCCGTCTGCCGACCTCCGCCCATGGCAGGGCGGGCTGCTGCGCGGCCAGGCGCTGGCAGGTGTCCACCACCACGTGGGCATCGCGCAATGCCGACAGCCCTTGCCCGAGGCGCCGCAGGGCCGCATCGGCCTGGCCTGTCTCAAAATGGCTGTTCTCCAGCAGTGCGAGCAGCGCGCGAAGGCGGCGGATGGTCTTGCGCGCGCGATGCACGGCATCGTGGACATCGGGTTGGGGCGAAAGCGCCTCGGCGATGGCCGTGCACTCACGCGCCGCCAGTGCGCGGGCGGCCGGGCCGATTGCGGGTGGCGACATGGTGGTTTCCCCCGGAGGCGTCGGGGGATTGTACCCAGGCTGCGGGCGAAGCCTGTCAGCCCGGGTTGAACATCTGCCGCACGCCCCGCAGCAGTTCGTTGACACTGAACGGCTTGGGCAGCAGGGACATCCCCTGCCCGAGGAATTCATTGCGGACAGCGGCGCTTTCCGTATAGCCGGTGACGAACAGCACCGGCAGGTGCGGCCGCAGGGCCCGGGCCGCATCGGCAAGCTCGCGGCCGTTCATGCCGGGCAGGCCGACGTCGGACAGCAGCAGGTCCAGCTCACGGTCCGAATGCAGTTCCAGCAGCGCCTGCTGCGCGTTGATGGCCTCGACCACCTGGTATCCGGCTTCGACCAGCATCTCCCGGACCATCATCCGCACCGAATCGGTATCGTCCACCAGCAGGATGCGTTCGGCGCTGCCACGGGGCAGCTGTGCCGGTACCGATGCCTGGGCGACCGGCTGAAGCTGGCCCTCCGGCAGCAGCAGCTCGATTTCCGTCCCCTCGCCACGCTCGCTGGCGATGCGTGCGCTGCCACCGGACTGACGCGCGAACCCGTAGGTCATCGACAACCCCAACCCGGTGCCCTCGCCCTGCGGCTTGGTCGTGAAGAACGGCTCGAACACCTTGGTCAGCAGCTCGGTGGGAATGCCCACGCCGTTGTCCAGGACGGTGACCGTGATGTAGTGGCCCGGGGCCAGCTCATGGTCACGTTCGATCTGCGCACGCCCGGCGCGGATGCGGATCAGGCCTTGGCCGGCCAGCGCATCGCGGGCGTTGATGACCAGGTTGAGGATCACGTTCTCGAACTGGTTCGGGTCGGCCACCGCGATCAACGGCTCCGGGCCCAGCTCCAGTTCAAGCTCGATGTTCTCCCCGATCGAGCGCTGCAGCATGTCTTCCAGCGAGCGCACCCGCGCAACGACGTCGAAGGTCTGCGGGTCCAGCGGTTGTTTGCGCGCGAAGGCCAGCATGCGCTGGGTCAGCGCCGCGGCACGGTGTGCCGAGCCGGTGGCGATCTCGACGTAGCGCGAGGCCTTGTCCCATTTACCGCTGGAGGCGGCGATCTCGATCATGTCCAACCCGGAGATGATCGTGGTCAGCAGGTTGTTGAAATCATGCGCGATGCCGCCGGTGAGCTGGCCGAGCGCATCCATCTTCTGCGCCTGCATCAGCTCGATCTCGGTGCGCTCGCGCTCGGCGATCTGGAAGGCCAGTTCGGACGTGGCGCTTTCCAGCTCCTGGCGCTGCTCGTTGGCACGCGCATGGTGCTCGGTCGTGTCTTCGATCAGCACCAGCCCCTGGCCAGCGGCCTGATAGGGAGTCACCCGCCACTCGGTCATGCGGATCGCACCGCCGACGCGAAGGCTGAAGGTTCCCTGCCAGCGCTCGCCCTCGGCGAGGGCGACCTTCAACGCACTCAGCGGCGCGGCCTGATCCTGAAGCAGCTGATCGAGTTGGCCCGGACCGATCTGCTGGCCCAGCAGACGGGTGAACGCGTCGTTGGCGTCGTGCGCGTTGAGGTCGGCATCGAGCACCGCGATGGGCGCATTGATATGGCGGAAGATTTCGCGGAAGCGCGCTTCAGTCTCGCGCAGCGCTTCCTCCGCGCGGCGGGCGCGCAGCAGGCTGCGCAGCGTGGCCAGCAGCACATCCGGGTCCACCGGATGGATCAGATAGGCATCGGCGCCCGCGTTGAGGCCGGTGATCATGTCGCCGGTCGCGATCGAAGCCGCCGAGACGTGCACCACCGGCAGCAGCTGCAGGCGTGCGTTCTCGCGCAGCTGGCGGACCACATCGAAGCCACTCATGTCCGGCAGGTTCACATCCAGCACCAGCGCATCGAAATCATGCTCGGCCAGGCGCTCCAGCCCCTCCCCGCCGGTACCGGCTTCCTCGACATGGAACCCGTGATGCTCGAGCACCCGGCGCACCGCATAGCGGGTCGCTACGTTGTCGTCCACCACCAGGATGCGATCAGGGTTCGCCATTCGCGGCCTCCGTGGCCAAGGTCAGCGGCAACACCACATAGAAGTCCGAGCCTGCGCCGATTTCACTTTCGACCCCGACGTGCCCACCCAGCAGCTCGGCAAAGCGCTTGCACAGTGACAACCCCAGCCCGGTGCCGCGCAGCCGTTTCTGCAGCGGTGTATCCACCTGCACGAAATCCTCGAACAGGGTGGACTGCAGTTCGGCGGGGATGCCGATGCCGGTATCGCGCACGCTGAAGCGCACGGCGCTCTCCCCTTCCAACCGGGTCGACACCACCACCTGCCCATTGGGCGTGAACTTCAGTGCGTTGGAAATGAAGTTGCGCAGGATCTGCGCCAGCTTCTTGTCGTCGGTGTACAGCAACGGCATCACCGGCGGATCTTCGAACACCAGGTCCACCTGGTTGCCTTCCACCAGCGGGCGGAACATGCCACGCAGGGCCGAGAACAGGTCCATCAGGTCGAACCAGGCCGGTGAAATGGTGATCCGCCCGGCCTCGATCTTGGCCAGGTCCAACAGGTCGTCCACCATCTCGCGCAGCTCGCTGGTGGAGGCGCTGATGAAGCGCACCTGGCGGCGCTGCTCGTCGGTCAGCGGGCCGTCCATGCCGTCTTCCAGCAGCCGCGTCATGCTCAGGATCGAGCCCAGCGGCGTGCGGAACTCATGACTCATGTATGACAGGAACCGGCTCTTCAGCTCGGAGACCTCGCGCAGCTGCTCGGCCTGCTGGTCCAGCTCGGCATACAGCGCGAGCACGCCCTGGTTGGTTTCATCCAACTCGGCACGCAGCGCATCGGCTTCCAGGCGCAGCCGCTGCAGTTCCTCATCATTGGGGGTGACGCTCAATGCAGATCTCCAAGACGCAGGGCAACAATGCCGGCGTCATCCCGGCCACGATCAAAATCACGCTGCAGCACCGCCACGATCACTGCTGGATGACGGTGGAACAGGCCGGGGTAATCACGCAGGCTCCAACGCGCCTGTAGTCCATCGCTGTGCATGACCAGCAGCGTGCCTGTGGCCGCGTGAAAATGGAATGGTTGTGCCTTGCGGTACTGCACACCGACGATCCCCGGGTGCGAGGCCAGCCCACGCGAACTCGTGGGCTCGCACAGGCTGGCGGCGATGTTGCCGATGCCGGCGAACTCCACCTGGCCCGTCGCCACATCCGCGCAGGCCACCGCTGCCGCGCCCCCCCGGGTGCCGGACATACCCGCATGCAGCACGCCGATCAACGCCGGTGCACCGCCCGCGGCAGAATGCGCGACCGCATCCACACCGGCCCACGCAGCATCGGCCGCAGGAAGCCCGTGGCCGAGGCCATCGATCACCGTCAGCGACACGGTCCGTGCGTCTGCGCGGATATGCCATGCATCGCCGCAGGCCAGCTCGTGGCGCATCGGCAGGCGCAGGGCGCCGTAAGCCACGTCGATGTCGCGCGGGGTGCGGCTGGCGTAGATCCGCGCCACGACCACCGCCCCCTTGGCATCGGACCAGGCATCGAGCACGCTGGCCTGGCGCTGGATCGCGCCCAGCCCGAGGCCCTGGGTGCCGCCGGTCGAATACCCGTCCGGAAGGCACTCGGCCAGGGAAAAGCCCGGGCCGGTGTCCACGGTGCACAGCTCCACCCCGTTGCCGCCCCGGCCACAGACCACGGACAGGTACATGCGGCCACCGCGCCCATGTTTGAGCACGTTGGTCGCCATTTCGGTCGCCACCAGCGCCGCGCGGCCGGCGTCCATTTCATCCAGGCCGACATGATCGGCCAGTGCCAGCGCTTCGCGTCGCGCCTGTCCGACCTGTGAGGTTTCTTCGACCACCACGACCCGCGTTACCTGGCCTGCGAAGTTCAGCTCCATTTGGTGATCGTGATGCGGGTGCCCTGCCCCGGCGCACTCTCCAGCTCGAATTCATCCACCAGCCGGCGCGAGCCGGACAGCCCCAGGCCCATGCCCGAGCCGGACGACCAGCCATCGGTCAGCGCCTGCGCGACATCCGGGATGCCCGGCCCGTTGTCGGCGAAGACCAGCCGCACGCCCTTGCGCAGCCCCTTCTCGACCACGTCCCAGTCCATCGTCCCGCCGCCACCGTAGATCACGGCGTTGCGGGCCAGCTCACTGGCGGCAGTAACCAGCTTGGTCTGGTCGATCAGGCGCAGCTTGCAGGCCACGCACACCTGGCGCGCGGCCTGGCGGGCCAGCACCACATCCTGCTCGATGCGGATCGGCAGCGAACCACTGTTGGCACTCATGAGGCCGCTTCGTCTTCGTCGGTGCGCTGCAGCAGCTTCATCCCGCGCTCCACGTTGAGTGCGGTGCGCACGCCGCTGAGGGTGAGGCCGAGCTCCACCAGCGTGATCGCCACGGCCGGCTGCATGCCCACCACCACCGTGGTGGCATCCATGATCCGGGCCAGCGACGAAATGGTCGCGATCATGCGGCCGATGAAGGAATCGACGATATCCAGCGCGGAAATATCGATCAGCACGCCGCGCGCGGAGGTGTTGCGGATCTTCTCGGTGAGGTCATCCTGCAGGGTCAGCGCGAGCTGATCGTGCATGTCCACCTGGATGGTCACCAGCAGCAGATCGCCCATCTGCAGGATCGGGATGCGTTCCATCTCAGCGGGCGGTCCGGGTCACGGTCTGGCCGGTGCGCTTGAGCGCCAGCGCCAGTGCGTCGGCGAGGTTGGCCTTGGTGACGATGCCCTGCAGGTCCAGCCCGAGGTGCACGATGGTCTGGGCGATCTGCGGCCGCACGCCACTGATGATCGCATCGGCACCCATCAGGCGGATGGCGGTCACGGTCTTCAGCAGATGCTGTGCGACCAGCGTGTCCACGGTGGGCACGCCGGTGATATCGATGATCGCGATTTCAGAACCGGTATCCACGATGCGCTGCAGCAGCGACTCCATCACCACCTGGGTGCGCTGCGAATCCAGCGTGCCGATCATCGGCAGCGCGAGGACGCCTTCCCACAGCTTCACCACCGGCGTGGACAGCTCCAGCATCTCTTCCTGCTGGCGCTGGATCACGTCCTCGCGCGTCTTCTGGAACACGCTGACCGTGTGCAGTCCCAACTGGTCGATCAGCTCGGAGACCGCCCACAACTGGTCGCCCAGCTGCGCCGGATCATTCGCGTAGCCCTGCTGGATCACCTCGAACAGCGGTCGCTTCAGCGAAAAAATGAAGCTGGCGGTCTCCGACGAGTTGAAGCCCTTCAGCACGCGCTCGCGGGAAAGTTCCTCCAGGAAGCGGCGGATGTCCTGCCACTCGACCCGTGCGATGGAACTGACCTCCGTAGCCGACAGCGCCTCCAGGAACAGACGCCAGAACTCGCGGACCTGCTGGTCCAGCTCGCGGGAGGACAGGCGGCCGTCCTGGGCCTGGCTGGAACCGGCCAGATTGCCGGCCCATGCGGCCAGCAGGGGCTCTTGATGGCTGCGAATGAGATCGATCGTGCGCTGCTGCAAAGCCGCCATGGAAAAGGTCCTGAAAGAAGGGAAACACCGGGTGGACGGGCGACCCATCACCGATATGAATGGGGGTCGCAATCATCCAAGCTTAAATGAATTCAGGAAGATTGGGCATGACGGCAGATGCTGATGGCGTGAAGGTTGTTTGCACCTCCCTGACTCATTCAGAAAGACCGGACCTGGGCTGTTCGCCTGGCCCGTTTCCAGGCCGGGCCGCCACAACGCATCAGGCCGCCCGAAGGCGGCCTGATGGTGGAACGGTCAGCGCAGCAGCGCGAACAGCAGCAGCAGCGGAATCGGAATGCCGAGCATCCACAGCAGAATGTACTTCATGGTGTTTCCTCCCTTGGGATGGTCAGGTTCACAGGTCGCGGCGACGGCCGCCCCAGGTGGCACTCAGGCTGGCGATGAAGGCACCGATCAGCAGCGTGATGAACAGCCACAGCGCGGCATAGGCGGTCGCCTTGCGGGCATCGTCGGCCGCCTGCTTGGCCTGCTGCTTGGCGTTGTCCAGCGCAGCGCGCAGGCGGGTCTGGACATCGGTCACGCGGGCCTGTGCTTCGGCCTGGCTCATCCCGGTCTGTGTCGCCACCAGCTGGCCCAGGTACTGGGTATCGGCCGGGTCCATGGTGTCGGACTTGAGGCTGTTGACGATGATGCGATTGACCTCGGTACGCACCTCACGGCTGTCCGCACGACGGTCGGCACCCGGCATCGGGCGCGGCGGCGGCGGTGCGCCGTTGACCGGCGGTGCCGGGGGTGCGGCTGCATCGGCCGGACCGACCGGCGGCGCGGGCTGCGCTGCGGTCGGGTTGGCACGGAACAGCGAATCCACCCAGTACTGCACGTCACCCTCTTCGTTGCCCATCGCGGCCGAGCCTGCGCCCGCTGCGGCAATACCGCCGGCAGTGGACGCCGCCGCACCTGCGGTGGCACCGGCCACCTTGGCGCCAGCGCCGAGAATGCCGCCGATCGCGGAGGTCAGCAGTGCGGCGGTCAGCAGGGTAGCCACCGCCCACGACACGAAACCATGTGCGGTGTCGCGGAAGTAGGTCTCATCGCCGTGCAGGTTGCTCCACTTCGTGCGCAGGCGACCGGCCAGATAGCCACCCAGGCCGGAGGCTGCGATGGCGGTGAAGGTCAACCAGGCAATGCTGGACCAGCCGAAGGTCTCGGCAGTCACGCCTTCAAATGACCACGGCGAGACCGATGACAGGCCCAGGCCCACGCCGAGAATCACCAGGATCAACGAAAGCGCGGCTGCGGCGATGGCACCGGCCAGGATCGCGCCCCATGACACGGCGCTCTCGCGCGGAAGATCCACCACCGGCGGTGGGGTGACCACGGCCACGGTCGCGGCAGCGACGGGCTCGGGGTGGGCGTAATCGCCTCGGGTATTCATAGCGGATGGCACTCCTTTTCATGCGCTGCGGATGCAGCTCGCATCGGCAGGCTGCGCTTCAGGTCGTGAAATACGCGAGACGCTGAAAACAAGACCGTGTGGACGGCCGCACCAGACTCACACCCGCCGGCCAAGCAGCATGATCACGCCGACCAGCCCACCCAGCGCGCCGACAACCGCCAGCTCGATGGACGGCTCACGCAACCGCAATGCCATGACGATGCACAGCGCGCCCAGCCCGATGATCACCGCGCCGATGGCCGCCGCACGCGCCGAGCCATAGAAGTGAGTACGCCGGATCGGCTCGCTGAGCGCAGGCTGCCTGCGTTGCCAAGCCTCCAGTGCATGTTCGAATTCGCGCAGCAGGCGGTCACGGCTCTGCAGATCGGCTGCACTCACCATCAGTGTCGCCCGGCCCGGCCGCACCAGTTTCAGATAGTCATCGGTGCCCCAGCTGGACAACTGATCGAAGGGCACTGCGTCGCGTCGCGAAAACATCAGGCCATCGGCCATGACCATCACTTCATTGCGCGTCGGGAAGCCCTGGAAGGCCAACAACGGCGGCAGCACCAGGCACAGCAGTGCCACCACGATGGCGATACCCACCGGACCGCGATTGAGCACGATGAACATGAAACTGCCCGCAGCCAACAGAAATGCGAGTGGGACGGCCAGCTGGTGCCAGCGGGTATAAACCGAGACCTGGATACCTTCCCTTGGCTTCACGATGGGTTCCCTCCTCAGTATCGGCGCGGGGCCGGGCGCCCCGGGCCACCATGGTCTTCGATGCCGGCCACGGCGGCAAATGCGCTGATGTCAAAACGGTTATCAGCCTGCCATCGTCGCGCCGGTGAATATGCTGATGAACATGCGTTCCAAGCCACGATGAACTTTTACGACATTCACGTGGCAATAATCCAGTCACGCCACGGATGGCACGTGACCGGCCAGGGATGGCCTTTCAGCGGATGCAGTGGAACGGGGGCTGCATCGCCGGCGACTTGGCGCGTCCAAGGGGATTATCTGGAAGCACTCTCATGACACTGGCATTATCCGGTCGCGTCGTCGCGGCCCTGTTCCTCGCCTCAAGCCTGTCCTTGGCCCTGCCTGCAGCGGCCGCAGCGACCGCCCCATTTCCTGCCGAAGGCGTGTGGCGCGGCGAATTCAATATCGATGGCGATCCCATTCCGTTCAACTTCGAAGTAAAGGGAAAGCGTGCGCAGGACGCGACCTTCACCCTGCTCAACGGCACCCGCACCGACAGATTCAAGGTCACCCCGCGCGATGACGGGACCTTCTCGGTGCGGATGAACACCTACGATGCGGTGCTCGAAGGCAAGGTCTCCGAGGATGGCAAGCACCTGGTCGGCCAGTACAAGGACCTGGTGCCCAGCCGCAACGGGGCGCGCAACCTTGCCTTCACCGCCGAACAAGGCGCGGCGTGGCGCTTCGTCAAGCCCGGCCAGGACGAGGCACCGGCGGCGGACCTCAGCGGCAAGTGGGCCGTGCAGACCATCGACAAGGCCGCCCGCCAGGACAAGCGCAACCAGGTCGCCCTGCTCAAACAGGAGGGAAATCGCCTCTCCGGCGTGTTCATGACCGTGGTGGGTGATACCCGCGAGCTGGAAGGCACCGTGCAGGGCAACCGTTTCTACCTGTCCGGCTTCAGTGGGCCCAGCCCGCTGCTGATCCGCGGCACGATCGATGAAGACGGCAACATCCAGGGCGCGTTCGGCAGCGGCATCTACAACGTGGTGAAGTTCGAGGCCGAGAAGAGCGACAAGGTGGAGCTGCCGGATCCGTACAAGCTCACCTTCCTCAAGGATGGCCAGGAACGCATCGATTTCAGCTTCCCCGACCTGCAGGGCAAGCAGGTCTCGCTGCGCGACGACAAATACCGCGGCAAGGTGGTCATCGTTGAAGTGATTGGTACCTGGTGCCCGAACTGCACCGACCAGACCTATTTCCTGGCCCCGTGGTTCAAGCAGAACCAGCACCGTGGCGTGGAAGCGGTGGCGGTCGCCTTCGAGCAGGAAGACAACTTCGATTACTTCAAGAAGACCCTGACCACGTTCAAGGACTACTTCGATATCCGCTACGACATCGTGTTCGGCGGCATCGCCGACAAGAAAGTCGCTACCGAGAAACTCAAGGGCCTCAATTACATGGCCGCCTTCCCGACCACGATCATCATCGGCCGTGACGGCAAGGTCCGCGAGATCTACACCGGCTACACCGGCACCGTGACCGGGGAGTATCACCAGGATTATGTGGCCCGCTTCAACAGCCTGCTCGATGGGCTGATTGCCGAGCCCGATCCGTATGCGGCAAGCGCCGCGACCACGACGCCGGCACTGGCCGTCGCCCCGTAACCCTCCGCGGCGGCCGGCCTGCCCGCCCGCCGCGGCCCTCCCTCCTGCGCTGCACGCCCGCACGGCCTCCCCGCGATGCCGCGGGCGGCTGCGCGCCACGACAAAGAGACCTGCCCCATGCGCACCACCGTGCTGTTGACCCTGCTCACCGCTGCCACCGCACCTGCCGTGGCAATCGCCGCGCCGGTGACCTACCAACTCGACCCGACCCATACCGATGTGCTGTTCACCTGGAACCACAACGGCTTTTCGTTCCCGACCGGCCGCGCCGCGATCAGCAGCGGCACGCTGGTCTACGATGCCGCCAGGCCCGCCGCCTCGCAGGTACAGGTCGAGCTGCCGCTGGCCGAGCTGGCCACCCACGTGCCGAAACTCGACGAGATCGTGAAGAGCGACAAACTCTTCGATGTCGCCAGGTTCCCGCAGGCTGCCTTCCGCAGCACCTCGGTCGTGTCCCAGGGCGCCGGCCGCCTGAAGATCACCGGCGAGCTGACCCTGCATGGCGTCACCCGCCCGGTCGTGCTCGACGCCACCCTCAACAAGGTGGGCGAGCATCCCAGCCGCAAGGTGCCGACCATCGGCTTCAACGCCACGGGCGTGATCCGCCGCAGCGAATTCGGGCTGGATGCGTTCCTGCCCAACATCGCCGACGAGGTGCAGCTGCGCATCACCACCGAGGCGCAAGGGGCCAAGGAGTGAGGTACGGCATCCTTCCCCTGGGCATTGCGTTGCTGCTGAGCGGTGGCAACGCGATCGCCGCCGATACGCCAAAGGTCGCCCTCCAGCCGCGGCTGGAGGCCGCGCCCGACGGGTCCCGTGAGCTGGTCATCGATGCCCGCATCGAACCGGGCTGGATCCTGTACGCCTCAGACTTCGAGCAACCGCAGATCGGCCCGCGCGCGGCACGGGTGATCCTGGCGGACGGGGCGCAGACGCAGGGCCCGCTGCGCTCGGTCGATGCCCGCGAAGGCCACGGCCGCAGTTTCGCCGGTGACTACCGCTACACCTATTTCAGCGAACAAGGGCAGCTGCGCCTGCCCGTGGCGGCGGGCGCCACGCCGGTGAACGGCACCCTGCGCGCGCAGGTCTGCTTCGAAGAGAGCGGCCTGTGCGAGCTGGTCCAGCAGGAGATCGCCGCGCGTTGAGCGCGGCGCCCGCCATGCCACGCCCTGCCCTGTCCCTCTCCCTGCTTGCCGCACTGGCCGGCGGCGCGTTCCTGGCGCCGGTGCTGTCCGCCGATGCGCCGACCTACGACGGCGATCTGTCCGACAACCCGCGCGCCCAGCTGGGCCGACAGCTCTTTTTCGATCCCATCCTGTCGCGTGACCGCACGGTGTCGTGCGCCAGCTGCCATCAGCCGGCCCGCGCCTTCGCCGATGACCGCGCGCTCAGCCTGGGCGTGGAAGGTCGCCTGGGCACCCGCAACACGCCCAGCGTGATGAACAGTGCCGGGCGCACCCGCTTCTTCTGGGATGGCCGCAGCGAGACCCTGGAGGAACAGGCGCTCGCGCCGATCGCCAACCCGCTGGAAATGGACCTGCCGGTGGATGACGCGGTGGCGCGGCTGCGTGCCGATCCTGCGTGGGTGGCACGCTTCCAGGATGCCTACAGCGCCGCTCCCAGCGCGCGCACGCTGGGCCGCGCCCTGGCCGCCTACCAGAAGACCCTCAACACCGTGGACAGCCCGTACGACCGCTACGCGCTGGGCCAGGAGGATGCGATCAGCGACGCGGCCAAGCGCGGCCGCCTGCTGTTCATCACCAAGGCCCAGTGCGTGAGCTGCCACGCCGGGGAGGACTTCACCTCGGACCGCTTCAAGAACATCGGCATCTACAACGGCCGCGAGTTCAACGACGAAGGCCGCGGCGGGATCACCGGCGATCCGGCGCAGAAAGGCGAATTCAAAGTGCCGGGCCTGCGTAATGTCGCGCTGACCGCGCCCTACATGCACAACGGGATGTTCAAGAGCCTGCGCGAAGTGATCGTGTATTACGACGACCCCGGCAAGGTCATCCCCGATTCGATCGGCCGGGACGCGCAGCTGCGCGATCCGCTGCACCTGACCGAGGCGGAGATCGACGACATCGAGCAGTTCCTGCACACCCTTACCGACGACCGCTTCGCGTCGCGCGCGACCTCTTCATCGGCCTCACCTCCATGACCTCTTCCGCGTTGCGCCGCCCGGCGCTGCTGGCTACCGTGCTGACGATCGCGCTGCCCATGGCATCATTCGCCGCCCCGCCCACCACGGCCGCGCCTGCCGGCCAGGCGGCACCGGTCCTGCACTGGACCGATCTCGACGGCGCCCCGGCGTCGCTGGCGCAATGGCGCGGCCGCCCGGTGCTGCTCAACTACTGGGCCAGCTGGTGCGGCCCGTGCCTGAAGGAACTGCCCGACCTGCAGGATTTCTCGCAGGCGCAGACCTCGCGGCCGAACGGCGTGCACGTGGTTGGTGTCGCGCTCGATGATGTGGAATCGGCCAAGGCCCTGCGCGACCAGCTGCGCCTCACCTACCCGCAACTGGTGGAGGGCGACGGGCCGCCCGGCACCGCCGCCGCGTTCGGCAACCGCATCGGCACACTGCCATTTTCGGTGCTGATCGATGCGCACGGCACCGTGCTGCAGGTCCACAACGGCCCGCTGCATCCTGCCGACCTCGCCCGCTGGGCTGCCGCCGCCGGCGGTGCGCCATGACCGGCACCGGACGTGCCGCCGCCGCTGCCGAGTGCTGTTGCACGGGTACGCCAGCCACCGGCTGATCCGGTCCATCCGCCCTCGTCTGCCCGCCGCATGCCGCTGTGCATCGGCCCTCCTTCTCCTGGGGATCTTCCATGCTGTCCACGCACCATCGCCTGCCGTTGGTTCTCGCCGTCCTGTCCGCGTTGTCCCTGCCCCTCGCCGCATACGGCGCAACCGAGGTGGAGGACGCCACCAGCGTGAGCACCGCCACCCTGGATACGGTCACCGTGACCGGCACCCGTGCACAGGGCCGCACCGTGCGCGAAAGCGCGGCGCCGATCGATGTCCTGTCCGCCGAGGACATCCGCGCCGCCAACGCAACCAGCCTGCTGGATGTGCTCAACACCACCGTGCCCAGCTTCAACCTGCCGCTGGAGACCGGGGATCTGAACAGCATGGTGCGTGCCGGGCAGCTGCGCGGCCTCAATGCCAGCCACGTGCTGGTACTGGTGGACGGCAAGCGCCGCCACGCCACCGCGTTGCTGGGCGCGGGTGGCTTCGGTGGCGCCGCGCCCGCCGATCTCGCCCTGATCCCCACCGGTGCGATCGAACGCATCGAAGTGCTGCGCGATGGCGCCTCGGCGATCTACGGTTCGGACGCCATCGCCGGGGTCATCAACATCGTCACCCAAAAGGCTGCCCGCGGCGGCAACGTCTCCTACCGCGATGGCACCTACTTCGCCGGCGATGGCCGCGCGCGCGTGGTGCAGGCCGATGCCGGGTTCGGCCTGGGCGACGGCGGCTATCTGCACCTGGCGGCGCAGCTGGACGACCAGGAAGCCACCAACTACACCAGCCCCGCACGCGATACATTCCTGTACTACTTTCCGCGCAACGCGGCCGGCAATGCGATCCGCCCCGGCGGCAACCAGGCCAGCAACCCGACGCTGCCACCCGGCGCGACGCCGGATCCGCGCGAGGCCACGCGCGACAACAATGCCTGGCGCAACCGGGGCATCCGCGCGTTCCGCACGAAGACCGCCACGGCCAATGCCAGCATCCCACTGGCTGCCACGGTAGAGGCCTACGGGCTGCTGACCCTGGCCCAGCGTGATGCCTGGGCACCGCAGAACTTCCGCCAACCGCTGCGCAATGAGGTAGTACGCGCGATCGATCCGGATGGCTTTGCACCGACCGAGCACATCGACGAGAACGACGGCTCGCTCACGCTGGGGGTACGCGGCCAGTTCGGCGAGTGGGACTGGGACCTGAGCAGCGGCTACGGGCGCGATGCGATGGATATCAACCTGCACAACAGCATCAACCCCACCTACGGCCTGGACAGCCAGACCGATTTCTACGTCGGCGACCTGCGCTACAGCGCCTGGACCCATAACCTGGATCTGCGCCGCCAGCTGCAGACGGCGTGGCTGGCCGCGCCACTGGAACTCAGTGCAGGGGCGGAGTATCGCGACGAGCGCTACCGGATCGGCGCGGGCGACGTGCAGTCCTACACCCATGGCGGGCAGCGGGTGCTGGACGGCCCCTACGCGGGCACGGTGCTGGGGATCGGCCTGGGCGGCTCGCAGGCGCTGCCCGGCTACCGGCCCGAGGACGCAGTCGATGTCAGCCGCAACAGCGGTGCGCTGTACCTCGGCGTCGCGGCCGACCTGGGCTCGCGCTGGCGCGTGGACCTGGCCGGCCGGCATGAGCGTTACTCGGATTTCGGCAGCGAAACCACCGGCCGCCTCTCCACCCGTTTCGCGCTGCATCCCCGGCTCGCCCTGCGCGGCACGATCAGCAACGGTTTCCAGGCGCCGTCACTGGCCGCGCAGGCGTATCGCAACACCTCCAACGGCAATTTCTACACCGACCACATCCTGCAGGCCGGTTCGCCGCAGGCCATTGCACTGGGTGCGCAGCCGCTGCGCCCGGAAACCTCGCGAAGCCTCAGCCTGGGCATCGTGGCCGAGCCATGGCAGGGCGCATCGTTGACGGTGGATGCCTACCGCATCGATGTGGATGACCGGATCGCCCTGTCCACCACCTTCCGCGAGGGGCTGTATCCCGGCTCCGGCGTGCTGGTCACCTCGGTGGGACTCGGCGCACAGGATGGGGTGCGCTACTTCATCAATGCCGCCGATACCCGCACCGATGGCGTGGAAGCCACGCTCGAAGGCCGCGTCGATCTGGGCCGCGGCGGCACCCTGCGCTGGACGCTGGCGAGCAGCCATAACCGCGCCAGGATCACCGGCCTGGCCCCCACCCCCGCCGTGCTCGCCGCCTTCAATGTGCCGGTGTTCAGCACCGGATCGCAGAACGAGCTGCTCTACAAGGCGCCCAAGTCCCGGCAGGTGCTGGGCCTGGACTGGAGCCTGGGCCGCTACCGGGTCGGCCTGCGCCAGAGCCGCTATGGCGACATCCAACGCTATGGTTCGCCGACCACGGTGGCCAGCAGTGGGCCGTATGCCGGCCAGGCCGAGATCGCCTATGACATCGGCGGGCTCTGGATCACCGATCTGCAGCTGGGGGCCACCCTGCCCGGCGGCTGGGACGTGGCGCTGAACGCCAACAACGTGTTCGACCGCAAAGTCACCAGACTGCCCGAGCCGCTGCTTGCCGCGAACGAATACTACCGGTATGCCAACGGCGGACCGGTCGATGGCTCGGGGGGGCTGTGGTCAGCCACCCTCCGTTACCGCTGGGACTGATCCGCGCGCAGCGCAAGGAACACCGTCGCATCCTCACAGATCCGGGCCCCCGCCTATGCAAAAATAAGGGAACTGTGGCACGCCGCGTCGCAGGTGACGGTGTGTGCTCCTGACAACCAGGCGCAGCCGTGCCATTCGTGCGGTGGCCAGTACTGGTAAAGATCAGGAGTCAATGAATGTCCTCGAGGAATTCCGGCGCAAGCGCCTTGGATCTGTCCAGCTGCGCGCGTGAGCCGATCCGTACCCCCGGTGCCATCCAGCCGTACGGATTGATCCTGGTCCTCGATCACACGACATTGACGGTCAACGCCCGCGCGATGGCCGAGCCGGGCCTGCTGGAGGCGCTTGGCGATCCGCTGGGCCAGCCGCTGGATCAGGTGCTGGCCGGCACTCTGGCGCCATGCAGGCCGGTGCTGGAGGCATTGCAGGAGGGTGCCTCGCATTTCCTGGGCGCGCACCCGGTGGGCACGGCGGGCAACCACCACACCGTGGCCCACCGGATCGGTGATGACGTCATCATCGAGCTGGAGGCCCCGGTGCCGGGCGAACCGGGCTCGCTGGAGGACCTGTATCCCTCGATCCGCCGCTTCATGGCCGCCATCGAGCACGCGCCGACGACCCAGGCATTGTGCGAACTCGCTGCCACGCATATCCGCGAGCTGACCGGCTTCGACCGCACGATGATCTACCAGTTCGACAAGGACTGGAACGGCGCGGTGGTGGCCGAGGACCGCAACGACGTGCTGCCCTCCTACCTCGACCTGCGCTTCCCGGAATCGGACATCCCCGCCCAGGCGCGCGATCTGTACCGGCAGAACCGCGTCCGCCTGATCGCCGACAGCCATTACACCCCCGTGCCGCTGGTGCGCGTACCGGCCCTCGCCGATGCGGCGCCCATCGATCTGGGCCCGGCCATGCTGCGCAGCGTCTCCCCGGTGCACCTGCAGTACATGCGCAACATGGGCACGGGCGCCTCGATGTCGGTCTCGGTGCTGTCCGAGGGCGAGCTGTGGGGCCTGATTTCCTGTCACAACCAGGTCGCCCGCCGGGTGCCCTACCACGTACGTACGGCCTGCGAGTTCATCGGTCAGATCCTGTCGCTGCAGATCGCGGTGAAACAGCGCGCGGTACTGGTCGAAGAGCGCATCGCACGCCGCGCGATCCAGGTCCGGCTGCTCGGGCGGATGGCCGGTGACACCGACTTCATGGCCGCACTCGGCCGCGACCAGCAGAGCCTGCTCGCGCTCACCCAGTCCACCGGCGCGGCGATCGTGCACCTTGGCGAGTGCATCCTGCATGGCCAGTGCCCCGGCCAGCGCCACGTGATGCAGCTGGTGCAATGGCTGACCGCGCAACAGATCGAGGGCGACATCTTCTGCACCGATACCCTGCCGCTGGACTGGAAGGAGGCCGAAGCCTTCGCCGGCGTGGCCAGCGGCGTGCTGGCCATCTCGATCTCGCAGATCCACGACAGCTTCGTGATCTGGTTCCGTCCCGAAGTGGTCCGCACCGTGCGCTGGGGCGGCGACCCGCGCAAGGAAGAGACCGGACAGCCCCTGTCGCCGCGCACCTCCTTCGAGGGCTGGAAGCAGACCGTGCGCCAGCAGTCGCTGCCCTGGAACGACGTGGACCGCGATGCTGCGCTGGAACTGCGCACGGCCATCGTGGATATCGTGCTGCGCAAGGCCGAAGAGATGGCGGCATTGAACGAGCAGCTGTTGCGCAGCAACAAGGAACTCGAAGCGTTTTCCTATTCGGTGAGCCATGACCTGCGCGCCCCGTTCCGGCACATCGTCGGTTACTCGGAACTGCTGTGGTCCTCGGCCGGCGAAAGATTGAACGATTCAGAAAAGAGATTTCTCGACACCATCGTGGAGTCGGCAAAATCGGCTGGGACCCTGGTCGATGACCTGCTCAGCTTCTCGCAGATGGGCCGCTCGACGATGGGCCAGATCGCGATGGACATGACCGCCCTGGTGGAAGACGTGCGCCACAAACTCGACATGGAGTACGCCGGGCGCGCCATCGACTGGCAGATCGCGGGGCTGCCCAAGGTGCAGGCCGACCCCGGCATGCTGCGGTTGGTCTGGCAGAACCTGCTGGCCAATGCGATCAAGTTCACCCGCGACACGCCCGAACCACGCATCGAGGTCGGGCATGAACGCAACGACACGGAGGACATCTTCTTCGTGAAGGACAACGGCTGTGGTTTCGACATGCGCTACGTGGACAAGCTGTTCGGCGTGTTCCAGCGGCTGCATCACGTCGATGAGTACGAAGGCACCGGTATCGGCCTGGCCAACGTGCACCGCATCATCACCCGCCATGGCGGCCGGACCTGGGCGAAAGGCCAGGTCGGCGCCGGCGCGACATTCTATTTCACCATTCCCTTTGTTACTGGAGACCACCTATGAGAGATCTGCGACCGATCCTGCTCGTAGAAGACAACCCGAAAGACGCTGAATTGACCATGGCCGCGCTCGCCCGCTGCCAGTTGCTCAATGACGTGACCCATGTGCGCGACGGCGTGGAAGCGCTGGAGTATCTCCGCTGCCAGGGGCGTTATGAAGGGGCCATGCATGGCGGCCCGGTGGTCGTGCTGCTGGACCTGAAACTGCCCAAGCTCAACGGGCTGGAAGTGCTCAAGGAAATCCGTACCGACCGTGCCCTCAGCAGCACCCCGGTGGTGATGCTGACCTCCTCGCGCGAAGAGCAGGACCTGATCCGCAGCTACGAGCTGGGCGTCAACGCGTTCGTGGTCAAGCCGGTGGACTTCAAGGAATTCCTTGAAGCGATCCAGGGCCTGGGCATGTTCTGGGGCATCACCAACCAGCCGCCACCGCACGGCACGCTGTTCGGCGGGAAGAGTAGACACGATGGCTGAGGCCGCCACAGCAAAGACCATCAGGATCCTGATGGTCGAAGACAGTGCACTTGATGCAGAACTGATCACCGCGCAGCTCAAGCGCGCCGGGGTGCCGTTCACCGCCGAGCGCACCTGGTCGCACCAGGGCATGCTCGATGCCCTGACCACGACGCCGTTCGATGTGATCCTGGCCGACCACGTCCTGCCGGGCTTCGATGGTGACGCCGCGCTCGCCCTGGCCAGCGAGATCGCCCCCCAGATTCCCTTCATCTTCGTCTCCGGCACGCTCACCGAAGAACTCGCAGTGCAGGCGCTCAAGCGCGGTGCGCGCGATTACGTGGTCAAGTCACGCCTGCAGCGCCTGCCCGATGCCGTGCTCAGGGCCATCGGCGAAGCGCAGGAGCGCCGCCGGCTGCAGCGCGTGGAGGCCGAGCTGCATGAGAGCCACCAGCGGCTGAGGCTGATCACCGATTCGCTGCCGGCGCTGATCGCCTACTTCGGTCACGACCATCGCTACCGCTTCGCCAACAACGCCTATGTCGAGTGGCACGGCCGTACGCCGGAGAGCCTGATCGGCCGGCACACCCGCGAGGTGATCGGCGAGGACACCTTCAACAGCATCCAGCAGCACCTGGACCGTGTCCTGCTCGGTGAGAAGGTGAGCTTCGACCTGCTCTCGCTGCGCAGCGATGGCACGCCCCGCCACGCGCAGGTGGACTGCGTACCCGAGCTGGCGCCGGACGGCGCGGTGCTCGGCTATTACGCGATGGCGCGCGACATCAGCGAGCTCAAGCACGCGCAGGCGCTGCTCAGGGCCAACAACGAATCCCTGGAACGCCAGGTCGACGAGCGGACCTCGGCGCTGCACCGCAGTGAAAGCCGACTGCAGGCGCTGTTCGAATCCAGCTTCCAGCACCAGAACCTGCTGACCCTGGATGGCCACATCATCGACACCAATTCGGCGTCGCTGGCGGCCATCCTCGCCAACAAGGAAGACGTCCGCGGCAGCCTCTACTGCGAGTCTGCCTGGTTCGCCGATACCCCCGGGGTACCTGGCGTGGTCTGCACGGCCATTCTCGAGGCGGCGGCCGGCACCGCTTCCCGTCATGAACTGGAGCTGCGCCTGCCCACCGGCAAGCGGACCTTCGATTTCTCCTTCCGCCCCTTGTTCGACCATCAGGCGCGGATCACCGCGGTCGTCTCCGAAGCGGTGGAAACCACCGCGCGCCGGCAGGCCGAAGAGGCGCTGCGGCACAGCCAGAAGATCGAGGCCGTCGGCCAGCTGACCGGTGGCATCGCGCACGACTTCAACAACATCCTGACCGTGATCGCCGGCAACATCGAATACGCCAAGATGCTGACCGACCGCCTGGGTGACGCTGCGGGCAATTCCTCGCGCTCGCTGGACAACGCGATGAAGGGCGTGATGCGCGCGGCCAACGTCACCCAGCGCCTGCTGGCGTTCTCGCGCCGGCAGCCGCTGAAGAACATGCCGGTGGACCTGAACGAAGAAATGCGCGGCATGCAGGACATGCTCAAGCGTTCACTGGGCGAGCTGGTGCAGATCGACATGCTGCACAGCCCGGATATCTGGTGCGTGGAGATCGACCCGAACCAGCTGGAGGCCTCCATCCTCAACCTGGCGGTCAATGCCCGCGATGCCATGCCCGGGGGCGGGCGCCTGACGATCGAGATCGACAACATCCATCTGGACAAGGACTACGCAGCGCAGCACCCGGATGTGCCGCCCGGCCAATACGCCATGATCCGGGTGCGCGACAGCGGCCAGGGCATGTCCGCCGAGGTGATGGGCCGGGTATTCGAACCGTTCTTCACCACCAAGGAGGTCGGCCGCGGCACCGGGCTGGGCCTGTCGATGGTGTACGGCTTCGCCAAGCAGTCCGGTGGCCATGTGCTGCTCGACTCCATCGAAGGCAGCGGCACCACGATCACCCTGCTGTTCCCGCGCTCGGCCTCGGCCCTGCCCGGCACCCGCCAGGCCGAGGCGCAGGAAGCCAACGCCTACGAGGTGGAGGAGGAAACCACGGTGCTGGTGGCCGAGGACAATGACGATGTCCGTGCCTACACCGTGGATACCCTGCGCCAGCTGGGCTACCGCGTGCTCGAAGCGCATGACGGACCCTCCGCCCTGCGCCTGCTGGAGCGGCCGGACGTGAGCGTGGACCTGCTGTTCTCGGACATCGTGATGCCGGGCATGTCCGGCTGGGCACTGGCCAAGCAGGCGATCGGCCGGAAACCGGGGCTGCGGGTCCTGTTCACCTCGGGCTATCCGCGCGATATCGACGCAAGCGGCACGGTCGGCCGGACCATCGCGCTGCTTGCCAAACCGTTCACCCGCACCGATCTGGCCCGCTCGATCCGGGCCTCCCTGCAGGACGAGAGCCCCGCCCAGGGCGGTGAGACCTTGGACCGAGGGTAATGAAGGAGGCTGCCGTCATCGGCGCCTCCCGGGGATCATGACGCCGGGCTGGCGCGCGATGCACGGCCGGCTAACGCGCGCGGGCGCTAAGGTGGAGCTCCGCACAGGTGGCTGCATGCCACGAGGATCCGCGCCCGCAATGACTGCTGCCCGTTCCCACCCACGATGCCGCGTGCTTCTCGTCGAAGACGATGCGCCCATCCGGGAGATGACCAAGGACATCCTCAACGACGATGGCTTCGAGGTCCTCGACGTTGCCGACGCCGAGGCCGCGCTGGGGTGCCTCAGGCATGACGGCCCGTTCGACCTGCTGGTGTCCGATGTCGGGCTTCCCGGAATGGACGGCCGCGACCTGGCCACGATCGCCACCACGCTGCACCCGGCCATGCCCATCCTGCTGGTCACCGGCTATGCCGGGGCGGCCGGGGCCCGGCCGGACTTTCTCGGCGAGGACATCAAACTGCTGCGCAAACCCTTCACGCTCAAACAGCTGGTGAGCTCGGTCAGGTCCCTGCTCTGAGCGCAGCCAACACCGTCACTGGCTGCTGCCTGCAGTCGCCAACAGCGCGCGCGCACGCCGCTCCAGTTCGGCAGTGGTGAAGGGTTTGGTCAGCACTTCCATCCCCTCCTCCAGCTGCCCGGCGCCCACCGCCGCCGACGCCGCATAGCCGGTGATGAACAACACCGGCAGCCCGGGCCGCACCTGGCGCCCTGCATCGGCGACCTGCCGGCCATTGAGCCCGCCAGTGAGGCCAACATCGGTGATCAGCAGGTCGATGGGCTGTCCGGAGTGGAGCAGCTCGACCGCCTGGCCGCCCTCCGGCGCCTCCAGCACCCGATAGCCGGCGCCGCCCAGCACCTCGCTGAGCAGCGCGCGGATCGCCCCCTCGTCTTCAACCACCAGGATCGTCCCGACGCTGGGCGTGGATGTGGCGGGCGCATCCTGCTCGGTCTCCTGCACCGCATTGGCCGCGGTTTCGCCGATGAAGCGTGGCAGGTACAGCTCCACCGTCGTGCCCTGGCCGACCTGCGAATCAATCCGCACCTGGCCGCCGGACTGGCGGGTGAAGCCATAGATCATCGACAGGCCCAGGCCGGTGCCCTGCCCGATCGGCTTGGTGGTGAAGAACGGCTCGAAGACCTTCTCGATCACCGCCGCCTCCATGCCGGTTCCGGCGTCCTTGACGGCCAGCCGCACGTAATCGCCCGGGGGCGTATCCAGCGCTGCCGCAGCCTCGCCCTGCAACGTCACGTTCGCCGCACTGATGGTCAGCGGGCCGCCCTCGGGCATGGCATCGCGGGCATTGATGCACAGATTCAACAGCGCATTCTCCATCTGCGGCACATCCACCAGCACCGACCATGGATCGGAATCGAGCTGCGTGGCGATCGCGATCGACGGCCCCAGCGTGCGGGAGATGATGTCCAGCATCCCGCGCACCAGGGCATCGGCCACCACCGGCGTCGGCGCCAGCGTCTGCCGGCGGGAGAAGGCCAGCAGCCGCTGGGTCAGCGCGGTGGCGCGCGACGCGCTGGACTGCGCCATCTCCAGGTACCGGCCCACATCATCGTAGCGACGCTGATCGATGCGCAGCTCCAGCAGCTCCAGGCCGACCGAGATGGCGGTCAGCAGGTTGTTGAAGTCATGCGCCAGGCCGCCGGTCAACTGGCCCACGGCCTCCATCTTCTGGCTTTGCCGCAACCGCTCTTCAGCCACCTGCAGCTCGGCGCTGCGCGCCTGCACCCGCTCTTCCAGGGTCAAGGTCAGCTCGCGCAGCTGGTCTTCGGCCAGGCGCCGCTCGGTCACGTCCGAGGCAGTGCCGAACCATTCGGTGATCTCGCCGTTGCCGTCCAGCAGCGGCACCGCGCGCATCTGCACCCAGCGCACGCTGCCATCGGCGAGCAGGCTGCGGTGTTCCAGCGCCAGCGGCTCCCGCTGCGCCAGCGCGCGGGCGATGGCCTGCTCCAGCAGGCCCAGATCCTCCGGATGTACGTAGCGCTCCTTCCAGTCGCTGAGCGCGGGCAGGCTGTCGTCCTGCGCGACCGGTCCAGTGGCCAGAATCTGGCGCATCTCGCGCCAGTCGGCGGTGACCGCATAGAGCGACTGCGAGGAGGCGCTCACCAGCGCCCCGAGGCGTCGCTCGCTATGGGCCAGTGCATCGCTGGCGCGGCGCTCTTCTGTCCGGTCGCCCAGCACCTTGACGAAGCCCAGCGCGGCGCCATCTTCATCGCGCAGCACGGTCATGGCGCCGCTGGCCCAGAACCGCCCGCCGGATTTGCGCGCCAGCCAGCGCTCACCGCTGACCCCGCCCGATGCGATCGAGACGCTCTGGTTGTGGCGCAGGCGGTCGGCCAGGATGTCCTCCTGGGTATAGATCCGCTCCACCTTCTGGCCCAGCATCTCGGCCTCCGTCCAGCCGAAGATGTGCTCGGCGCCGGCATTCCACAGGGTCACGTTGCCCTGCAGGTCCGAGGCGACGATCGCGTAGTCGCTGGCACTGTCGATGATCTGGCGATTGCGCGCCTCCACCTGCCGCATCGTGCGCTGCAGCTCGATGTGGGAGGTGACATCCAGGCCCTGCACGAACACGCCGGCAGTGCTGCCGTCTTCGCCGGCCACCGGCTGGAAGACGAGATCCAGCAGGCGCCGGGCCGATGAGGGATCGGACGGGAACGGCGCGTCGTAGACCATCTCGCTGCCGATGTACGGCTTGCCGGTGCGGTAAACCTCGTCCAGCAACGGCATGAAACCCTGGTCGACGATTTCCGGCAGCGCCTCCCGGATCGACTTCCCGAGCACGTGGCGGTTGCCGACCAGGCGTTGGTAGCCCGGGTTGGCCAGCTCGACGCGATGCTCCGGCCCGCTGAGGAAGGCCATGAACATCGGCGACTTGTCGAACAGCGCGATCAGGCGCTCGTTCTCCTTGGCCAGGCGCTGCTGCGCCACGATGATGCTGGTCACCTCGTTGGTCACGCAGAACGCGCCGCCGACACTGCCATCGTCCAGGAAGATCGGCGAGAAGGAGAATGTCCACCAGGTCTCTTCAGGCACGCCCTGGCGGCTCATCGAGACCGGCAGGTTCTCGTAGCGGGAGGACCCGCCTGCGAAGGCAGTCTCGATCGGTGCGCGCACGGCGTCCCACGCATCCGCCCACAGCTGCCTCAGCGGCGCCCCCAGCGCCCCCTCCAGGCGCGGCCCCAGGATCGGGCTGTAGGCATCGTTGAAGAAGAATGTCAGGTCATCGCCCCAGACCACGTACATGCTCTCGGGCGAGGCCAGGATCAGGTTGACCGCATTGCGTAGCGCACTGGGCCACTGGTCGATCGGGCCCACCGGCGTCGCCTGCCAGTTCCATCCACGCACCTGCTCGGCCATCGGGCCGGTGCTGCCGGGAAAACGCCCCACCCCTGCACTCATGCGCGCCGCTCCAGGACGGCCGGGGCACGCGCGCCGCGCAGCCGCGCGACAGACCAGGGAAGGACAGACATCATCGGGTCACCGAACCTTGAACTGAAAGGCATCGCAGCAGCAGGGGAACGGCAGGCAGCGGTCGGCCGGCCGGTAGGGGGAGAGCAATTTAATCCACGCGGGGCCAACTCCATGTCAACGCCCGCAGCCGCAACGGACCGCTGCCCACGGCCACGGATTGTCCCGCGCCACGGGCGGCGGGTACAGCCCCGGCCGCTCAGCGCCGCACTGCCGCCCGGCCTGCCAGGCCCGGACGTGCACGCGCCCGGGACGCGCCGTTGGCGATGATGCGGCACCCTCCCCACCCCCCGCCTCCGCCATGGCCAAGCCGACTGGCTCCCGTCTCGTGATCTATGCCGCGCTCGCCGGCAACCTGGCCATCGCCATCGCCAAGTTCGTCGCCGCCGGCATCTCCGGCAGTTCGGCCATGCTCAGCGAGGGCGTCCACTCGCTGGTGGATACCATCAACGAGCTGCTGCTGTTGTATGGCCTGCGCCGGGCCGAGCAGAAGCCGGACACCCTGCATCCCTTCGGCCATGGGCGGGAACTGTACTTCTGGAGCTTCATCGTGGCACTGCTGGTGTTCGCCGCCGGTGCGGGCGTCTCGGCGTATGAAGGCATCCAGCACATCCGCAACCCGGAGCCGGCCACCAACCACCTGATCAGCTACATCGTGCTGGGCATCTCGCTCGTGTTCGAAGGCACCTCGTGGTGGATCGCGCTGCGCGAATTCCGCGCCACCAAGGGTTCATTGGGCTACTTCGAGGCATTCCGCCGCAGCAAGGATCCCTCCACGTTCACGGTGCTGCTGGAAGACAGCGCCGCCCTGCTCGGCCTGGGCTTCGCGCTGGTCGGCCTGCTCGCCGCGCAGCTGCTGGACATGCCCATCCTTGATGGCGTCGCTTCGCTGTGCATCGCCGGTGTGCTGGCGGTCACTGCCTTCCTGCTTGCACGCGAAACCAAGGGGCTGCTGGTGGGCGAACCGGCGCACCCAAGCGTTGCCAAGCGCATTCTCGCCGTGGCCAACACCGATGCCGACCTGCGCCGTGCCAATGGCGTGACCACCATGCAGATGGGACCCGAACAGGTCGTGGCGATGCTGAGTGCCGAGTTCGAAGATGATCGCACCACGCCGCAGATCGAGGCGTGCATCACCCGGATCGAGAAAGCCGTGAAGGCCGAGTATCCCGAGCTGGTCGCCCTGTTCGTCAAGCCGCAGACGCCAGAAGTGTTCCAGGCGCGGCGGGCCGCGTTGGCCGAGCCGCATCCTGATACATGAAGGCCGTGCACATCAGGCAGCGCCCGGGTGAGCAACGCCGGCGCTGCCTACGAGGCCGTCACGGATATCGTCGGATGCTCGGCCCATGCGCCGTTTCGCACAAGCCATCGCCGACACCGAGTCACTCCCCGCCGGACTGCCTGCCGCGCTGGCGCGGACGCTGGCCGCCGGCCCGGACCACTACAACATCGCCAAGGGCGGCGTGGCCACGGTGCTGGCGCGCGACCACGACGGCTCCATTGCCGTGGCCGACATGGTGTGGGGGCTGGTGCCGCGCTGGTCCAAGGAACCGGCCACGCCCTATACAACGGTGACCGCACGGCTGGAGCGCGCGCCACGCAGCCGCATCTACGCGCAGGCCTGGGTACAGCGCCCGTGCGTGCTGCCCATGACCGGGTATTACAAATGGGACCGCGCGCGCCGGCCGCCATGGCCGCTGTTCGTGCAGCGCAAGGACGGGCGTGTCCTGCTCGCCGCCGGCCTATGGGAACACTGGGAAAGCGAGGATGGCCAGCAGCTGGACAGCTTCACGGTCCTGACCGGGCCGAACCACGCGATCCCTGCCCCGCTCACGCCAGATGGACCGATCTTCATTGCACCGGCCGCCGCACTGGACTGGTTGGGCGGCGCCTTCAAAACGCCCGCGGCACTGAACGCCCGCGCCACTACGCCCGCACTGGAGGCCTATCCGGTCAGCCGCGCGTTTCGTGATCCCGCGCGCGACGATTACACGCTGTTGGAACCTGTCGATCCGGATGCCGCAGCCACCGCCGAACCACCGCAATGGGATGGCGATGCGTGGGATGAGCGCGATGCGGATGAATGACGTGCAGCGCGCGTGAGCGTCAACCTTTCCGGCGCTTGAACGGATTCCGCGTCACCAGCGAATTTCACCTTCGCGCCACTGCCGCCCCGTCAGGGTGGAGATGCCCAGCAACACGGGCCCTCTCTCTAACTACATTATGGAGTCAACCATGGACAAGAATCGCACTGAAGGCGCCAAGAACCAGGTCAAGGGCACCGTCAAGGAAGTCGTGGGCAAGGTCACCGGCGACAAGACGAAGGAAGTGGAAGGCAAGATCCAGAAGGGTGTGGGTGAAGTGCAGAGCGACGTGGGCAAGGCCCGCGACGACGCGCGCCGCTGAGTCTCATCCCACGGCTCTCTGACCGCATCAGCGGCAGAGGGCAGTGGGAGGTCAGCTGAGCGCCGTATCAGGGTGTTCTTCATCTGCCACGCCTTCCATCCGCCGTGTTCTCCTTCGGCGTAGGCGATTCGGCCTCTGAGCAACAGCGCGGCATGGAACAAGCCTGGCTGCTCCAATTGCGTTTCTTCCAACGATTCGGCATCTCCCTCGGGCGCTATTCCAGCAGCCCCATCAGGGAGTGGTGCACCGCCACGCCCGCCAGCGCCCCCTCGCCCACTGCCAGCGCGATGCTGCCTGCCATCCGGGCCGCGTCGCCGCAGGCAAACACGCCCGGTACCGTGGTCTGCTTGGCCGAATCGGTGGTGATGCACCCACCATCCTTGAGCTCGCAGCCCAATTGCTCGGCCAGATCACTGGACAACCGCGAATGCGGTGAAATGAACAGCGCATCCACCTCCACCCGGCGCCCGTCGGCGAGCACCACGGTAGCGCTGTCTTCCACCGCGCGTACGCGGGTCGATTCGACCACGACGCCGCACGCGTCCAGCCGTGCACGCTGTGCGGGATCGATCCTCGCGGAGGCTTCGCTGCAGAACAGCGTGATGTTGCCCCAGTCGCACAGCAGCAGCGCCTGGGCCGCGCCACCATCCTTCGCGCAGCCGATCACCCCGATGCGCCCTTCGAACACCTCGTAGCCGTGGCAGTACGGGCAATGAAAAACGCTCCGGCCCCAACGTTCGCCGATGCCTTGGATGTCGGGCAGATCATCGGTTACGCCGTACGCCAGGATCACCCGATCCGCCAGAAACGCCTGGCCGGCGTCCACCTCGACCCGGAAGGTTCGGCCCTCTTTCGATGCAGGTACCGTTGCCGTAGCAGAACGGGCAATACCGGCGAGCCAGGTCAACGTGGGATAGCGCAACAACTCTTCGCGGGCCTGGGAAGCGATATCCGCCGGCGGCAGCCCCTCCCGCCCAAGGAACCCATGCGCGACGCGCGCATTCCGGTTGCGCGGCGCCCCCCCGTCGATGATGAGTACTTTGCGGCGGGCACGCACAAGCTGCAGCGCGGCGGACATGCCCGCGTAGCTGCCACCGATGATGATGACGTCGTAACGATGGGGAGGCAGATCGGCCATGGCGCTGTCCCGGGCGTTGGGAGAGTGACGAATGCGCCAGAGTGCGGGAGCCTGGATCAACGCCGTGCGTGCTGCGCGTGAGCCTGGGCATCACACCGCCCGCACGATCCGGCAGCCTGGAGGGACCGGCATGTTCTTCGACTGCTACTGCCCACGCCGTGATCGCACCGCTTCGGCTCACGCACGCCAGGTTGAATTCCGGGGGCTGAAGCCGCTACGTTGTCGGTGCGTTCACCAAGGAAGATCACCCATGCACGGAAGGCCAATACGACCCATAGCAACCCGGGCGGCAACGCTGACGGTCGCCCTGTTCGCCGCTGCCGCGGCTGCCGCCGCCGAGCCGGCCAGCTTCTTCACCGCGCTGGATGCCTACGGCAACAACGACTACGCCGCCTGCGGCGCCACCTTGAGTGACCTGTACACGCACGGCATCCCCTTCCCCGACGGAGGCGAGCTGCTGCTGATCGAATGCACGGCGGCAGCCGGCGATCATGCCGCAGCGTTTGCGTACGTCGATGCGCTGCTCGCCAGTGGTCGCCTGCCACTGGAGGACCTGCGGACCAAACAGCGTCCCGGGCTGAATGCGCTGCGCGCCGATCCCGCATGGCCAGCGGTGCTGCAGCGGGTCATCGCCGAAGAAAAGAAGCACGAGGCGCTGCGCGATGCGCCGTTGAGGCAGGCCTTGCTCGCACGCGAGGCAAAGGACCAGACCGCGCAACATGCCGCCATCGCCGCTGGTGGCGGCGATGCGTGGCGGCAGACGGCGCCGGTGAGCGAAGCCAATGCAACCTGGTTGAAAGCCGTGATCGCCGAAAAGGGGTGGCCAGGCACCACGCGGGTCGGCCGCGACGGGGCCAAAGCCGCATGGCTGATCGTGCAGCACGCCGACCATGACCCCGCGTTCCAGGCGCAGGCGTTGGCGTTGATGCAGACCGCCGCCGAGACCGGCGATGCCGACGCCGCGGATGTAGCGCTGCTGACCGACCGGGTGCTCATCGCGCAGGGCAAGCCGCAGCGTTACGGCACGCAGTTCAAGAGCGCCGCCGACGGCGTGATGGAGCTTCAGCCCACCGAAGACATGCAGACCCTCGACGCCCGGCGGCGCGCGGTGGGACTCCAGCCTCTGGAGGCCTACAAGGCAATGCTCTCGGACAGCTACGGAAAACCGGTGAGATAGCTTGGCCGGCCACCGGCGGTAAATCGATCCGGCGCGCCGCCGCCAGTACTTCTACCTAGGCCGTGGCCCGTCTATTTTCGGGTGCCAACACAGACCCCGCTGGCCACACTGGGGCCTCAGTCCATCGAGGCGTGACCATGAGCCAGGAACTCCCCGGCAGCATCCTTCCGATCCCCGACCAGGCCTACCAGGGCCCCCTGTCGTTCGACGCGAAAAAGCTTGGGGTCAAGCTTCCTCCCATCACGGCCAAGCGCCCGCCGGACGGCGCACCCAATGTCCTGCTGATCATGTTCGACGATGTTGGCTTCGGCGCCGCCAGCGCGTTCGGCGGACCCGTGCATACGCCCACTGCCGATCGGCTGGCCAATAGCGGCCTGCGCTACACCCGCTTCCACACCACCGCCCTGTGCTCGCCCACGCGCGCCGCGCTGCTCTCCGGCCGCAACCACCACGCGGTGGCCATGGGCCACATCACCGAGACCGCCACCCCCGCGCCGGGCTATCGTTCAACACGGCCCAACTCGGTCACGCCGCTGCCGGAAATCCTGCGCCAGAACGGCTACAACACCGCCCAGTTCGGCAAGTGCCACGAAGTGCCGGTGTGGGAGTCCGGACCAACCGGCCCGTTCGACCATTGGCCGGCCTTCAGTGGCTTCGAGCGTTTCTACGGCTTCATCGGCGGTGAAACCAACCAGTGGACGCCCGCACTGGTCGATGGCGTCTCTGCCGTGGAGGCGCCTTTGGATCCGGACTACCACCTGATGCCGGACCTGGCCGACAAGGCCATCGACTATGTCCGCCTGCAGAAGAGCCTGACGCCGGACAAACCTTTCTTCGTGTACTTCGCACCCGGAGCGACGCACGCCCCGCACCATGTCCCGAAGGACTGGATCGCCAAGTACAAAGGCGCGTTCGATCAGGGCTGGGATGCCATGCGCACCGCTACCTTCGCGCGCCAGCGCGAGCTGGGTGTCATCCCCGCCGATGCCGTGCTCACCCCGCGGCCGGAGGGCATTCCGGCGTGGGAGGACATGCCGGCCGAACTCAAGCCGATCCTCGCGCATCAGATGGAAGTCTATGCCGCCTTCCTCGAGTACGCCGACCACCATACGGGCCGCGTGATCGACGCGCTGGAGGAACTTGGCGTGCTCGACGACACGCTGGTGTACTTCATCATCGGCGACAACGGCGCCTCCGCCGAGGGCGGCATCAACGGCGCCTTCATGCTCACCACCGCATCCAACGGCGGCGCCGAGTACGAGACCGCAGCATTCTGGCAGCAGCACCTGGACGAGGTGGGCGGACCCACGGCCTACAACCACTACGCCGTCGGTTGGGCGCATGCGCTGTGCACGCCCTACCAGTGGACCAAGCAGGTGGCCTCGCACTACGGCGGCACGCGCAACGGCACCATCGTGCATTGGCCGGCCCGGATAACCGGCAGTGGCGAACTGCGAAGCCAGTGGCATCACGTGATCGACGTGGCGCCGACCATCCTGGACCTCGCCGGGCTGGCACAGCCGCATACGGTCAACGGTGTCACCCAGGTACCGATGCACGGCGTTTCCATGGCCTACACCTTCAACGACGCCGATGCCGAGGAGCGCCACCTCACCCAGTACTTCGAGATCATGGGCAACCGCGGCATCTACCACAACGGGTGGACCGCGCAGACCAAGCACCGCACCCCCTGGGATGTGGTGGCCAAGGGCGTGGATTTTTCGCAGGACGTCTGGGAACTGTATGACACCACCCAGGACTGGACCCAGGCCGACAACCTGGCCGCCGCGCAGCCGGACAAGCTGGCCGAGCTGCAGCAGCTGTTCCTGATCGAGGCGGTTCGCCACAACGTCCTGCCGATCGACGATCGCGCCGCCGAACGCATGAATCCCGAACTTGCCGGGCGTCCCACGCTGACCACCGGCGACAGCCTGCGGCTGTACCCCGGCATGACCCGCCTGGGCGAGAACGTGGCGATCAACGTCAAGAACCGTTCCTACGCGGTAACCGCCGAGATCGAAGCGCCCGCCAGTGGCACGCTCAACGGCGTGATCGTGGCCCAGGGCGGACGCACCGGTGGCTGGTCGTTCTTTGCCGAAAACGGCAAGCTGGGCTACCACTACAACCATTGCGGACTGCTGCGGAAGACGGTGCTGTCCGAGGCCGACATCGGCACCGGCCGCCATCAGGTGCGGGTGGAATTCGCCTACGCGGGCGGCGGCATCGGGCGCGGTGGCACGGTCACCCTGTACATCGACGGGAAAGCTTCAGGCACCGGCGAGGTGGAGCGTACCCATCCGCTGTACTACTCCTTCGATGAGGGCCTGGACGTGGGCATCGACACCGGCATGCCGGTGTATGAGGGCTATGTGACCGAGCGCGGCAGGTTCAACGGGGTCATCCACTGGGCGGAGATCCAGCTGGACCAGGATGACCACTCGCACATGATCGATCCGGAGGCGCATCTTGAGGCGGTGATGCGGCACCAGTAGCGGCCGAGCTGACAGGGCCGTCAGGGACCGCCCGGCGCCGGGCGGGAGGCCGGGCGTGGGTGTGGGAGCGCCCTGATCTACCCGGCACGCCTTCAAGCGGCGGGCGAATACAGAGCGGATGGAGGTAGGTGTGCGGGTCATGGCAACAAGCATGACCCGGACCTACGCTGAACGTAAATCACGTTCAACGTACTCCGGGTACAAGGCCCGAAACGTCATCGGCGCCACTGCCCTTCCATAGCGCGTTTCGGACATCGACCTTCCGGTCGACCATGGTCGACGTGTCGACACTTCCCGTGAGGAAGCCCTTCCCAGGACACGGGTCAGAGCCTGATGTTCATCTCCCCGGATGCTTCGTTCCGACCCATCGGTGAACGCGGTATGTGCAGGGACACAGGTGGATGGGACCCGCCGTCAACAGCCATCGTCGACATCTCTGGAGAAACCGTGCTGCTCTGTTGAAGACCTTCCTGCACCGCTGCAAGCAATCGGCTGGCACAGCGCACAGCGCTTCCCAGGGCCGGATCCAGCCCGACGAGGTAAACGAAGCAGCCGTCGAACTTCGCCGACGCGGTCTCCAAGCCCTCTGAATACGCCATCTCCCGTTTGAGCGCCTTGAACCAGCGCTTGGGTGGCTCGGCGGCCAGCTCGATCACGACGGCGGCTTCGCCGAAGCCCAGCGGCATCGCTTCGATCTTCAGCACCTGGGGGTTTGACGGGGTCTTTTGTCTGGCGGCCATTGCCCTTCTCCTCTGGAACAATGACGGAAAAGTATCCTCAGCAGGCGCCAAGAGCGCGTCAAAATCTGCTGACCGCCGGCGCTGTTTCTCTGCAACTGCAGTGGCGCTGCGTAGCCGCGCAGGAAAAGCGCGACGGCGGCATCGCCTCTGGACTGACGGTGCTCACAGGCGCCGGAACAGCGCACTGGCATTCACTCCGCCAAATCCGAACCCGTTGGTCAGGGCGTATGCGATGTCCGCTTCTCGCGGCACACCGCCTACGATCGAGAGCCCCTCTGCCAGCGGATCCGGTTGGACCAGGTTGAGCGTCGCGGGGGCGACCTGATCACGCAGGGCAAGCACGGTAAAGATGGCCTCGATGCCGCCTGCCGCCCCGAGCAGATGGCCGGTGCTCGACTTGGTGGCGGAAATCAGAAGGTCGCCACGGGTGCCGAACAAGGCACGCATGGCGGCAAGCTCCGCCCGATCCCCGACCTGGGTCGAGGTTGCGTGGGCGTTGATGTGGTCGACCTGCCCAGCGGAAATGCCCGCCTGCGCCAACGCGATCTCCATCGCGCGGCGTGCACCGCTGCCGTCGTCAGGGCCGGCGGTCAGGTGGTACGCATCCGCGGTCGTACCGTAGCCGACCAGTTCGGCCAGCGGCCTGGCGCCCCGCGACAGGGCGTGATCCAGGCGCTCGATCACCAGCAACCCGGCGCCTTCGGACATGACGAACCCGTCCCGCTGCGTGTCAAACGGGCGGGACGCGGCTGTGGGTGTGTCGTTGAATGCGGTGCTGAGCGCCTTGGCAGCGGCGAAGCCGCCCAGGCTGACGCGGTGCATCGCCGCTTCCGCACCGCCGCACAATGCGATATCCGCTTCGCCGGACCGGATCAGGCGCGCCGCATCACCGATGGCCTGCACGCCCGCCGCGCAGGCCGTAACCGGCGCGCCCTGTGGGCCCTTGAACCCGTACCGGATCGACGCCTGCCCCGCCGCCATGTTGGCCAGGAAGGTGGGTGCAGTGAAGGGCGACAACCGGCCAGGCCCACGGCTTTCGGTGGTGTGGACCGCATTGACGATGGAACCAAACCCACCGATGCCCGTCGCAATCACGGTCGCGGTTCGCAGCAGGCCACGCTCATCGGCCGCGTTCCACTCTGCCTGCGCGAGCGCTTCGTGGGCGGCCACCAACGCGAACTCGACAAACCGGTCCATCTTCTTCAGATCTTTCGGCGCGATGATGCCGCCGGAATCGAAGCCCGCCTCAGGATCCTGTTCCCGGTCGGGCACGCGGCCGCCTACGTTGCAGTCCGTTCCGGCCGACAGCGCCTCGCCCAGCGGGCCAATCCCGGAGCGTCCCGCCAGCAGGCGCGACCACACTGTTTCCACTCCGCACCCGAGGGGGCTCACCACGCCCATCCCGGTCACCACGATGCGATCTTTCTCGGCAATGCGCATAACTCACTTCCCATATAAAAGAGGTCCCGGTCGCACTCAGGCAACAGAGGGCGTTTCCGCTCGGACCTTGAACCAGATGGCATACATCGCCGGCAGGAACACCAGCGTCATCACGGTGCCGGCGATGGTGCCGCCAATCAACGTGTAGGCAAGCGTTCCCCAGAACACCGAATGGGTCAGCGGAATGAACGCAAGCACCGCCGCCAGGGAGGTCAGAATCACCGGGCGTGCGCGCTGGACGGTCGCCTCGATGATCGCGTGGAAGGTCGCCATCCCTGCCATTTCGTTCTCGTGGATCTGGCCGATCAGAATGAGCGTGTTGCGCATCAGGATGCCCGACAGTGCAATGAGTCCCACCAATGCGTTGATGCCAAACGGCTGCTGGAACAGCAGCAGGGTCGGCACCACGCCGATCAGGCCCAAGGGGCTGGTCATGAAGACCATGATCATGGCGGAGATGGAGCGCACCTGCAGGATGATGACCAGCAAGGTGACCGCCAGCATGATCGGGAACAGCGGCAGCATGGCGCTCATCGCCTTACCGGATTCTTCAATGGAACCGGCCTGGGCAATGGCGTAGCCGTCAGGCAGCGACGCGATGAGCGGCGCAAGCTGCCTGCTGATGGCCGCTGATACGTCCGGTGGCTGCAACGCATCGTCGATGTCACCCCGCACGGTGATGGTCGGCACACGGTCGCGCCGACGCAGCACCGGCTCTTCCATGCGAACCTCAACGGCACCGATCTGCGACAGCGGCACGCGCTGGCCAGCGGCGCCAACCAAGGTGAAATCCGCAATGCGCGCGGGATCCAGGCGCGTGTCCCCGCCCGATCGAGCGACCACCTCCACGGTCCGGATGTCCTCACGAACGGCGGTGACCGGCACCCCGCTCAGGAAGAACTGCAACTGCTGCGATACCGACGCCGAGGTCATGCCCATCGCCTGCAGGCGGTCCTGGTCCAGCGTGAAGTGCAGCGTGGGCGTGCGCACACCCCAGTCGGTGTTCACGGTCCGCATCATCGGGCTGGCGTGCATGATCTGCTCCACCTTGGCGGCAATGCCACGGATGACATCCGGATCCGGACCGCTGACCCGATACGCCACCGGATACGGCGAGTAAGGCCCGAACACCAGCTGCGTCACGCGCACGCGGGCTTCGGGCGCCAGGCCCTCTGCCACGGCCTGGCGAAGCCTCGCCTTCAGCGCATCGCGCTGTTCCTGGCTGTCGGTGCGGACCACGATCTTGGCAAACGCAGGGTCCGGCAGCTCCGGCGAAATGGCGAGGTAGAAGCGCGGCGCACCCTGGCCGATGTAGGCCGTGACGATCTTCGATTCCGCCTGCGCCGACAGCCACGTTTCGACCTTCCTGGCCGCCAGGCTGGTCTGTTCGATGGCGGTGCCATAGGGCATCTGCACCTCGACCAGTACCTCCGGGCGATCGGAAATGGGGAAGAACTGCTTCTTCACCGCCCCCATGCCAGCCACCGAAAGCACGAACAGGCCGATCACCGACCCTGCGGCGAGCCACTTGCGCGCAATCACACGCGCCAGGATCGACCGGAAGCGGTTGTAGCGCGGCGTGTCATAAAGGCTGCTGTGACCGCCCTCCACTGCCTTCAGATCAGGCAGAAGCTTCACGCCCAGGTACGGCGTGAAGAACACCGCGACTACCCACGACACGATCAGCGCAATGCCGACGATCCAGAACATGTTGCTGGTGTATTCACCGGCGGTGGACCGGGCAAAGCCATTGGGCATGAAGCCCACGGCCGTCACCAGGGTGCCGGCCAGCATGGGCGCTGCCGTATGACTCCACGCGTAGGCCGATGCCTTGACCCGGCTGTAGCCCTCCTCCATCTTCACCACCATCATTTCGATGGCAATGATCGCGTCGTCGACCAGCAACCCCAGGGCCAGGATCAGCGAGCCCAGCGTGATGCGGTCAAAATTCTTTCCGGTGGCCGCCATCACCAGGAACACAGTGGCCAGCGTCAGCGGTACGGCAGCTGCCACCACGATGCCTACCCGCCAGCCCATGCTGACGAAGCACACCACCATCACCACCAGCAGCGCGACGAAGAACTTCATCATGAACTCGTCCACCGACGCGCTGATGTTCACCGCCTGGTCGGTGACCTTCTCCAAGGCCATCCCCACCGGGAGGCCGTCGTTGATCTTCTTGACCTCGGTGTCAAGCGAGGCGCCCAGATCCAGGCCGTTCCAGCCGTCACGCATGACGATCCCCAGCAGCATGGCCGGCTCGCCCCCGTTGCGGATCATGAAGGTCGACGGATCTTCATAGCCACGCTTCACGGTGGCGATGTCCTGCAACTTCAGTGTTCTGCCCTGCGCAACGATGGGGGTATCGCGGATCTTCTGCAGCTGATCCAGCGCGCCGTCGAGGCGGATGAAGATCTGCGGGCCCTTGGCCTCCACGGAGCCGGCGGGCGTCAACGCGTTCTGGCCGTTCAGCGCCGCGAACACCGCCTGCGGCGTGATCCCCAGGTTTGCCAGGCGTTCGTGGGAAAGTTCCACATAGATCCGCTCGGACTGCTCGCCAATGATGTTGACCTTCTTGACGCCGGGAACATGCAGCAGGCGCTGACGAAGGGTTTCGGCGTCGCGTGCAAGCACGCGGAATGGTTCGCCCTTGGCCTTCAATGCGAACAGCGCAAACGTGACATCGGCATATTCGTCATTGACCATCGGGCCGATCACGCCTGCGGGCAGGTTCGCGGCTTCGTCGGCCATCTTCTTGCGCGCCTGGTAGAACTCCTCCTGCACCGCGGACGGGGGCGTGCCGTCCTGCAGGGTCAGCGTGGTGAACGACAAGCCGGGACGCGTATACGTTTCACTGCGGTCATACCAGCGCAGCTCCTGCAGGCGCTTTTCCAGCTTCTCGGCCACCTGGTCCTGCATCTCCGTGGGCGTGGCCCCCGGCCAGGCCGTCACCACGGTCATCACCTTCACGGTGAATGCCGGGTCTTCTGCGCGGCCCAACTGGAAGAACGACACGATGCCGGCAACCGAGACCAGGAAGATCAGAAAAACCGTGATGGCGCGCTCGCGCACCGCAAGCGCCGACAGGTTGAACCCACTCACGGGTGGGCTCCCTTGCCCGCTGTGGCGGTGGCCGTGGCGGTATCGGCCAGACGAACCACCTGCCCTTCGTGGAGCAGGTGCGCGCCCAGCGCGGCCACGCGGTCGGATGCTTTCAACGCGCCCTCAACCAGGGCCAGGTCGTCCCCCAGCCGCTTGACCACTACCGGCGTCCAACGGGCGCTGGGTGGCTCGCCCCCGATGACCCAGACGCCGGTTCCGGTGCCAGGATCAAACACCGCGCCCAACGGGACCTCAACGCCCCCCGCCTCACCTGCGGTGCCTTCAACCGCTACCGTCACGGTAGACCCCAGCGGCAATGCGGTGTTGCCGTCCTCCAGGGTGTAGCGGGCTTCAAAGGTGCGGGTTGCAGGGTCTGCCGATTCGGAGAGCACGCGCAACCGTGCCGGCATCGAAACGCGCGCACTAAACAACGACGCCGATGCGGCCGAGCCGATCTGCGGGCGAAGCGTCTCGGGCAGTTGGACCACGGCTTCCCGACTGCCCGCACGGGCAAGCCGGGCGACGATCTGCCCCGCCGCCACTACCTGGCCGGGCTCGGCCAGAACGGCCATGACCACCCCATCGGCATCGGCAACAAGCGAGGTGTACTGACTGGCGTTGCGTGCCACCCGGGCCTGGGCGTCGGCCGCCCTGAGCTGCGCAGCCGCCGCGTCTGCCGCCGCCTTCATCTGATCGTAGGCCGAGCGCGACACCACGCCCTTGGCTGCCAGGTCGCGATAGCGCGCCTCGTCGGCCGTGGCCTGCACGCTCTGCGCACGGGCCGCGATGACGGCCTGCTGCTGGGAAGCGGCAGCCAGGTTCAGGTCGAGCGGATCCATCCGATAGAGCACGTCGCCGCGCTTGACCGTCTGCCCCGTCTCAACGCGGCGCTCAGTGACCTTGCCTCCCACCCGGAAGGCCAGATCGCTCTGCACCCGTGCGGCGATGGTGCCGGTAAAGGTGCGCGCGTTTCCCGCGCCCGGCTGCACCTGCGCCACCCGGACGATCGGCGGCGCGGTCCGGGGGTCGCTTTCACCCGGCTTGCTGCAGGCCACAAGGAACAACGGAACAACACAGGAAATGGCTGTGAGTACAGAACGGCGCCGCATACGGTCTTCCGGAGTGGGGTATCCGGGTGCATTCTGTTCCTAGTGACTAATCCAGTCAATAGTCACTAGGATGGAATCACAAGGCTCCGCAGGACCAGTTGGTGCAGCGCCTCAGGCGCTTCCGCATGCAGGGCCGATACGTGGGGCAGCGTCACCGGGTTCAGGTAAGGCACCAGAACCTGGTAGACGGCGCGGCTGGTGTCGCCCAACGGTGTCGTGCTCTCGAACACCCCGGCAGCGCGACCTTCCTGGACGATGTCCTCCACCCGCTGGCGGATGCGGTGCTTGTACGCCTGGACGGAGGGCCAATCGCCCGTCGCGGCCGCGACCGCGATTTCATACAGTCGCCGGTCCTGGAGGAACAGGCGAAGACTGGACGCCACAATCACGGTGAACAGCGCGCGGAGCCTCTCCGGCGGCGCCTGGATCCCTTCCAACGCGTCATCTACATCGCGTTCGATCTGGCTGAGGCAGTTGGCGCAGATCACCTCACCGATCGCCTGCTTGGAGGTAAAGAACTTGTAGATGTACGCCTTGGAAAAGCCGATGGCTTTGGCCAGGTCGGACACCGTGGTCTTGTCGTAGCCGTAATGGCTGAAGTGCGCGGTGGCCGCCTCGATGATCTGGGTGCGCACATCGTGCTCGGCGGGGCCACGCCCGGCATCGGGCACTGCGGAGGTTGAAATAGACATACCGCAAGGGTAGCGCTGCCAGATAGAGCGGGCAAATAGTGACCAATCGGGTATGGGTTCACCATCGCATGGTGCTCGCCCGACACGCGTCAGGGCGCAGACGCCCCTGACATCCGCGCCAGCACATCCGCCCGGCAGACATCCAGAAGCTCGTCGGCCAGCGCCGAATCGTCCGGGCAGGACCGGGACAGCACCATCGCCCCGACAGCCTGGGCCATCAAGGCGATCCGCCGCGCGCGCGCCTGTTCGGCGGTGGCGGCGTCGGACTGCTCTTCCGGCGTGGAAGCAACCGCCAGCTGCGCCTCGATGCCTGCCGCAAAGGCCGCCTTGACCCCCGCCGGCTGACGCGCCGCGTCGGTGCACAGCGCTGCCATGGTGCAGCCCTGGCCTGGCGCGTCCCGGTGCTCGCGGGAAAGGTAGTAGCGCACGAAGCTCTCCCGGTCCGTGCAGGTCGCGGCCTCGGCCGATTTGGCCAGGCCGCAGCTCGCCGCCTCGGCCATCAGGTCGGCCTTCGACCCGAAGTGCTTGTAGAAGCCGCCGTGGGTGAAGCCGGCGGCCGCCATCAGATCGGCCACGCCCACGCCGTCGTAGCCCCGCTCACGGAACAGCGTGGAGGCGGTGTCGACGATGTGCGCCCGGTTGGCCTGCGCCTGTGCCTTGGTGACCTTCATGACCCGGTCTCTCTTCACGCTCTGCCTTGGTGAAGCGCACTTTACCACGATAGATGACCACCATCATCAAACCGTTGACATCTAAGATTACGGTCATCATCATTGCTGCACGCTATCAGCCGTCGCCACCGCCGGGGCGGGACTACCCCGCGTTGACCGATACAACGCCCCGGTAAGCCGTCGACAACGCCCTGCCGCCCCCCCGGCCGCCCGCCCCCTTCCACGAGACACACCATGAGCCAGCTTCCCACCGTCCTCATCACCGGCGCCTCCAGCGGTATCGGCACCATCTACGCCGAACGCTTCGCCCGCCGCGGCCACGACCTGGTGCTGGTCGCGCGCGACACGGCCCGCCTGGAGTCGCTGGCCGCCCGCCTGCGCCAGGACACCGGGGTCGACGTAGACGTCCTGCCGGCCGACCTCACCGTGCGCACCGATCTGGCCACCGTGGAAACCCGCCTGCACGACGATGCCCGCATCGGCATCCTCATCAACAACGCCGGCATGGCGCAGTCCGGCGGCTTCACCGACCAGTCGGCCGACAGCATCGATCAACTGGTCACCCTCAACACCGTCGCCCTGACCCGCCTGGCCGCGGCCATCGCCCCGCGGCTGGCCAACGCCGGCGAAGGCGCGATCGTCAACATCGGCTCGGTGGTCGGCTTGGCGCCCGAGTTCGGCATGTCCGTCTACGGTGCGAGCAAGGCCTTCGTCCTGTTCCTGTCGCAGGGGCTCAGCCTGGAGCTGTCGCCCAAGGGCGTTTACGTGCAGGCCGTGCTGCCCGCAGCCACCCGCACCGAGATCTGGGAGCGTGCCGGTATCGACATCAACACGTTGCCCGAAGTGATGGACGTCGGCGAGCTGGTCGATGCCGCCCTGGTCGGCTTCGATCGCCGCGAAACCGTGACCATTCCACCATTGCATGTGGCCGCCCGCTGGGACACGCTGGAGGCATCGCGCCAGGGCCTGCTCTCGGACATCCGCCAGGCGCAGGCAGCGGAGCGCTATCGCCCATGAAAGCCTTCCTCATCGACCGCTATGGCAAGAACGAAACGGGCCACACCGATGACGTGCCAACGCCAGCGCTGCGCGATGGCGATGTGCTCATCCGCGTGCACGCGGCCAGCGTCAACGCGCTGGACCCCAGGATCCGGCGTGGCGAATTCAAGGTGATCCTGCCGTATCGCCTGCCGCTGATTCTGGGCAACGACCTGGCCGGAACGGTGGAGCGCGTGGGCGCCGGCGTTTCCCAGTTCAAACCGGGCGATGAGGTGTATGCACGTCCCGACGATGACCGCATCGGCGCGTTCGCCGAGTTCATCGCCGTCAACGCCGCCTCCGTGGCCTTCAAGCCCGCCAACCTCACCATGGTGGAGGCCGCTTCGCTGCCGCTGGTCGCGCTGACCGCGTGGCAGGCTCTGGTCGAAACCGCCCAGCTCAAAGCTGGGCAGAAGGTCTTCATCCAGGCCGGCTCCGGCGGCGTCGGCACCGTGGCGATCCAGCTGGCCAAACACCTTGGCGCGTTCGTTGCCACCACCACCAGCACGCCCAACGTGGGATGGGTAAAAGCGCTGGGCGCGGATGTGGTCATCGACTACCGGCGGCAGGATTTCGCCGCGGACCTGCGCGACTACGACGTGGTGCTCAACAGCCTGGGCAAGGAGGAACTGGAGCGCTCGCTGCAGATCCTCAAGCCGGGTGGGCATCTGATTTCCATCTCGGGCCCGCCCACGCCCACCTTTGCCACATCGCGCGGGCTGGCCTGGCCGCTCAAACAGGTGATGCGCCTGCTCAGCCACGGCATCCGCAGCAAGGCCAGGAAGAAGGGAGTCACGTATACCTTCGTCTTCATGCGAGCCGATGGGGCGCAATTGAGCACCATCACCTCGCTTGTGGAATCCGGCGCGATCGCACCGGTCATTGATCGGGTGTTTCCGTTCCAGGACACCCAGGGCGCGCTGGCTTACGTGGAGAGCGGGCGGGCGAAGGGCAAAGTGGTGGTGGAACTGTAACGCCGGAGCGGCTCAAGCGCGCGCTATCCCGTGGCCTTGCCGCACGTCCAGGAGCAACGCGACTTGCATTATCGGGCGCTGCACCGCCTTGGGGTGATGCAGCCGATTGAGTGATTGAGGCTGCATGTTAATATTTCTCATTCGCGACTACGCCCCCCCCTGCCTCCGATGACCCGCCCGTCGCTTCGTCTCTCTGCCCTGGGCTTGCCCCTGACCTTCGCCTGCCTTTCGGCACATGCCGCTCCGCCCTCCTCCCCCGATGTGCAACAGCTCGACGCAGTCCAGGTCCTCGGCCGCGCCCAGACCCTCTACCGGGTCGACGACGCCACGGTGGGCACGCGGACGGATACGCCGCTGGCGCTGGTGCCGCAGTCCATCCAGGTGGTGCCGCGTGAGCTGATCGAAGACCAGGCGGCCCGCCAGATCACCGACCTGTACCGCAGCATCAGCGGCATCAGCTTCTTCAGCTACGCCGGCGTGACCCTGCGCGGCTTCCGCCAGGAAAACGTGCTGTATGACGGCCTGCGCGGCGACCCCTATGCCGGTTTTTCGGTCCCGCAGCTGTTCAACATCGAGCGCGTGGAGGTCCTGAAGGGACCGGCCGGCGCCCTGTACGGCGGCGGTGATGCCGGCGGCGTCATCAACTACGTGACGCGCAAGCCGAAAGCCACGCCCGAGCGCCGCATCGAACTGCAGGCCGGCAACAACGATTTCCGGGCTGCATCGATCGAGGCCACCGGGCCGATGAACGCCGCTGGCAGCGTGCGCTACCGCGCCGGGCTGTATGGCGACACCGAGCAGGGCGTGCGTTGGAACGCAGACAGCGAAAGCGTGATCGGTGATGCGTCGCTCGCCTTCGACGTAGGCGACACCGGCGAGTTGACCCTGCAGTTCACCGACATCACCCAGAACCTGGGCGGCAACCGCCTGCGCGGCGTGCCGGTGGACGACAACGGCAGCTTTCTCACCGACCGGCGCTGGAACCACAACGAAGCCACCGACTTCCTCGACATGCGCGCCAAGGTGGCGCTGGCGCAGTACCGCTTCTCGCCCAGCACCAACCTGGACGTGGATGTGGGTGCGCGCTGGTTCGAGAACAACGAGCACCAGATCTACCACGAGCCGATGGGGCTGATCGACCGCAACCGCGACGGCGTGCCTGAATGGATGACCCGCCAGCTGCGCAACCAGATCCGCGACAACGATGCCTTCACCGCCAACGCCAACGCAGTGTGGCGTGTCAGCACCGGCCGCATCGAGCACAAGGTGCTGTTTGGCGCCGATGTGTACCAGCAGGATGCCGACTTCACCGCGCAGACGGCCAACAGCGCGGACCTGGCGCGGGGTGCCGGCCCGGTGCCGGGCATCGACCTGTTCAACCCGGTGTATGGCGCAAGTTCGTGGCGCGACTACAACCTGGCCGCCCTGCCCTGGCGGAGCACCAGCACGCGCAGCAAGCGCTATGGCGGCTACCTCCAGGACGAACTGACGCTGACCCCGCGCTGGCATGTGCTGGCCGGACTGCGCTGGGACGGGTTCAAGGACGATGACCGCATTGCCGGCACCGCGGTGGATGGCAACGACATCAGCTGGCGGCTGGGCAGCACGTACACCGTGCGGGAAGGCGTCAATTTCTACGCCAACATCGCCAGCGGCTTCATGCCCCAGAGCGCGGCCAACCAGAGCGCCGAGGCGGGCGGCCCGTTCGATGCCGAGCGCAGCAGACAATGGGAAGTCGGGTTGAAATCCCTGCTGGCCGAGCGCATCACCTTGAACCTGGCCGCGTACCGGATCGACCGCAGCAATATCGTGCAGGCCACCGGTGAGATCGTGGACGGCGTCAACCAACTGGCCGCCCTGGGCCTGGTGCGCAGTACGGGCATGGAGCTGGACCTGCTGGCCGATGTCACCGACCGCTGGGTGCTCAACCTCACCTACGCCTACAACGATGCGCGGGTGAAAGATGCCGGCAGCAACGGCATCACCAATGCGTCCGGCGATCGCTTCGCCAATGCGCCGCAGAACAAGCTCGGCCTGTGGACACGCTACGACCTGCCGGCAATCCATTCGGCCATCGGTTTCGGCGCCGATTACGTGGATGAGCGCGTCAGCCTGGATGGCCAACGGGTGAAGCCGTACACCGTGTTCGACATGAGCTGGAAGACCCAATGGCAGCAGTGGCAGTTCCAGGCCAACGTCAAAAACCTGTTCGACAAGGTGTACGCCGCCAGCGGCTTCAGCGAGCGCACCGGCCACTTCCCGGGTGAGCCGCGCCGTGTGTACGTGCAAGCTGCGTACGCCTTCTGAGCCCGCCCATGCGCCAGCCAGTGCCAGCGCCCCCGAACCGCCCGGCAAGCGCTGCCAGTGGGGCGCTGGCTGTGGCTGGCCCTGCTGCTGGTGTGGGCGTCACTGGTGCCGTTTGAGACCATGAAGTAGACGCACTCACCCGTCGAACGATGGCATCCTGCCCGTTCGCGCAGGAGCACAACGATGCGGACGACGGGAAATCTTCTTGCAGCAGCAGCTGTCACGCTGAAGGTCGGCGTGGTGTTCTGGGTGCTGGTGGCCTGGCGGACACCCGGCGGCGAGCCTTGGGATGCGCCGGCGTTCTGGACCGTCGTCTATCCCATCGCACTGGCTATCGCCGCGGTTCTAGGCGCCTGCTTCCCCCGCAAGGCGTGGCTGTGGGGACTGTTGCTCATGGCGCTGCAGGTGCCGGTGGTGGCCGTGGTCTCGGGCGTTGGCCCGTTGTTGCTGGCCGGACTGGTGTATGCACTGGTGCTGGCGTTGCCTGCGATGGCCATCGCGGCAGCGGCGGGCGCGCTACGTCGCCGCCTGCATGAGAGGGTTTGAGACGCTCAGCGCTTGGCCGCCTGCCACCCTGCCCGCACTGCGTCGGCAGGGCTGCAGAACATGCGCTCGCCGCGACTCGTGTCGATACTCGTGCGCGCGTAGTCCCGCTGGCCCGGCACGTGGTAGATCTTCTTGCCTTGGCGGGAGATGTTGCCCTTGATTTGGCATCCGCCCGGCGCCGGCTGCGTGGCCACCGGGGCGTGTCGCGCGGCCTGGTCACGCTTGCTGCGACGATAGTCGGCTGGCATCTGGAACGGCCCCTGCCAGAGGTTCCGCTGATGCTGGCGCGCGTCGGCTTCGTCTGCGATGAATGCCGTGGCGTACTGGCGGTACGCCACCGCCCAACCGGAGCGCACCATCCACCGATTGACCGACGCCCCCTGGACAAAGCACTCCGCCACCACCCTGCCGTAGCGGTCCGTGTCCTTGGGCTGGCAACGAACGGTTTTTTCCAGCAGATAGCCGTCCAGCGCGGCGGCTGACCGACGCCCACAGGGCCAAGTGCGCCCATCTTTACCGGTGCATTGCTGCGCGCTTTCCGGCGCATCGATGCCCCATAGGCGGATGCGCTGCTTGGCCACGGTGAGGGTGTCCCCGTCCGTGACCGTCGCGCGGCCGACCAGCTCTGCTGCCACACCAGGAACCGACGCAGAAACCAAAAACAACACCACCAGACCTTTCAACACCATCAACAACAACGTCCTTCAAGTGCACGCTCGGGAGCGAGCGCCAGTTAAAACAGGGCCGAGCACTTTAGCGGAAGCGGATACAGGACGCCGACTACATCGACAGTCCTTCACTCCCGACGTGCATTCCTGGTGTGGTCGCCTAGATATGAAACGCCGGACCTGCCGACAACGGCGCCGAGCTCACCCTGACCCGGAACGCGATGAGCAGGCTGGCGAGGAGCATCACCGCCGCGGCAACGACAAGGACTGCAACGATGCCGCCCAGCCCGAACACCACGCCACCCAACGCGGCGCCCGCTGCGATGGACGACTGCACCGCAGCGACCACCATCCCGCCGGCACTCTCGGCCTGGTCAGGCACCGCACGCGCGACCCAGCTCGACCACGCAACCGGCACGCCACCGAAGGCCAGACCCCACAGTGCTACCAGGATCGACAGCCCACCGACGCTCACCGGCAACAGGAGCATGCCCAGCGCGGCTACGCCAACCAAGGCAGGCATGAGCACCAGCGTGACTTTCAGACTGCGCTCCATGAGCCAGCCGGCCAGGAGAGTGCCAACGAAATTCGCCACACCGAACCCGAGCAGGATCAGCGCCAGGCCATCGGCGCTCATCTGCCCCAGGCTCTCCAACGTGGGGCGGATGTAAGTAAAGAGCGAGTACTGACCGGTGTGCGCCAGGACGCAGCCCAGCATGCCGACCGCAACGCCCGGACGGCGCAGCAGGGCCACCACCGACTCGGGAACTGCCGCCTTGCGGGGGGCCATCCGGGGCAGCGTGAACCACTGGAACGCAAACGTGAGTCCACCTACCGCCGTCGCCGCCCAGAACGCGCTGCGCCAGCCCAGCATCCCGCCGAGGTAGCTCCCCAACGGAACCGACACCACCGTGCCGACCGCAATCCCGCTGAAGATGATGGACAGCGCGCGAGGCACGCGCTGGGGCGGCACCAGCCGCATGGCCACGGCCGCTGCCATGCTCCAGAAACCGCCCAGCGCGATGCCCAGAAGGACCCGCATCACCAGCAGCACGCCCATGCTGGACGACAACGCCACCAAGGCGTTGGAGAGGATCATCAGGGCCGTGAAACTCAACAGCACCAGGCGCCTGTCTATCGAACGGGTCAACCGCGGCACCAGCAGGCCAGCGAACAGGGCCACAACCGCAGTGACCGTCACCGCTTGCCCGGCCAGCGCCTCCGACACCCCCAGGTCCGCCGCCATCGGCGTCAACAGGCTGGCAGGCAGATATTCCGCGGTGAGCAGCCCGAAGACCCCCATGGCCAGCGAAAACACCGCCACCCATGCCGATGAAGAAGGCTCCCCGCTCCCCCTGTCCACAGAATCAGGCGTGTTCGCGACATCAACTACGTTATTGCTCATCACAGATCCCAGTGCATTCGTGCAGCCGAGAGTCTAGGGAGCCAGGTCAGGATGATCTATGATTGTCCGACCTGTATTTTTGATCGAAACCCCGAACCGTCTCCATGAGCCACACGCCACTCCAGCCCACCGACCTGATCAGCGAACTGCTGACCGGCATGCGGCTGCATGGCGTTCAATACCGGCGCATTCAGACCGGACCGACCTTCGGGCTTGGATTTCCCTCAAAGCCAGGCCATGCCTACTTCCATTACCTGGCAGTGGGCACGGCGATTCTTCGTGGCGCAGACGGCAGCCAACACCGTCTATCCGCCGGGGATGTCGTACTTCTTCCCCGCGGAGACGAACACGCGTTGCTGTCGGGCGAGGACCATCCCGTCCAGTGCCTGGAAACGATCGACGCAGCCCCGCTGGGCGACGCAGTGAGCGGGATAGACACGTGCCCAAGCACACATGCCGTGCCCAGCGCGGTGCTCTTCCACGGCTGCATGGTGTTCGATCTGGGCGGCATGCAAGGGTTGAGCAAGGTGATGCCGGCGGTGATGTTGTGCGATGGCAACGCCACGCAGTTCCCTGGGCTGTTGCCGATGGTCGACGCGATGAAGCGCGAGGTGTGTTCCGGACGCATTGGCTATGCAGGAATCCTCGCCCGGCTGGCGGATGCAGTGGCCGCCATGATTGTCCGTGACTGGGTCGAGCGCGGTTGCGACGGCGCCTCCGGCCTGGTCATGGCCCTGCGCGACCCGCGTCTGTCACTGTCGTTGCTTGCCCTGCACAGAGACCCTGGGCGGGACTGGACGGTCGAAGCGCTGGCTGCGGAATCCAACATCTCACGGTCTGTCTTTGCGGAACGGTTCCAGACTGTCATGGGAACCGCGCCGCTGCGATATGTGACCGAGCTGCGTATGCACTTGGCCAGTCAATGGCTGAGCCAGCAGAACCTCTCCATCGAGGTGGTGGCAGAGCGTCTTGGGTACGCGTCGCAGGCGGCTTTCAGTCGGGCTTACAAGCGTGTTATGGGGTACTCGCCTGGTGCGACTCGGCGGGGGCGTGGGTTGGCCTCTGTGTAGGAGCGCCGCTAGCGCCGTTTTTGAACGGCCGCTGGGATCTGATCACCACCGATGTGTGACTTGGAGCGAAAAATGGTAACGAAAAACATGATCGCGACCACACTCCCTCCAAATCAGCATTGAAAGCACGCGCGGAAAATCTAGAATGGAAAAATACCATCAAAGCTGAAACCCAGGCTAGAGCGCACCAGGGCAAATCCATAACAGTTCCGCGACACGCATAGGTATAAATCAGCTCAACCTGCGGCAAATTCCTGCAAATGTTGCAGCAGGACTCGCTGCGTCTGCGCGTGGAGACGTCGAAGCAATGCCAGAAAGCATTGATGAGTGCGACGTCGATGAAGGATTCAAGAAAATCCTGAGCAGGCAACCAAAAGGGCATCCAAAGACACTAAATTGCCTTACAAAAGGCCTGATTACATGATCGCCCGCGGACTACGAGACCAACATGGAACACTTTGAATGCCTTGGATATTATCACGGCGAAACCAAACTTGACGCTTTACTGGCTGCACTGGATGTCAATGAGCGACCCATCCTTCCACGGGGAGATACAGATACCTACCTGTCGAACGAGGCCGCTGGAATCGAACTGACATTCTCGGACTCAGCATCACTCAGCGCCCCACAACGCGACTATCCGGCCGGAGCGCTCGTGTTGGTGAACATCCGTTATTACGGGATGAGGCTGGAAGAATTTTCGATCTACCAAGGCAACTTGCCTTACGGACTAACATTTGGCCTGAAAAAATCTGAACTCATTGCATTACTTGGCGAACCAGAATGGAGGAATCCAGAAGGACTTCGCTTGCGCTGGATACGCGGACACCACCGAATTCACGTGACTGTCAGCAAGAGCGAAGGAGCGATCATCGTCTCCTTGGGGCTTCCGCTTTAGGAACGAAGTCATTACCGAGACCTTAAAAATCGAAAGTGGAAAGGCAGAAAAATTAAAGAGTCACCCGCGACGTCCATCCACATCACACTTCGAACTTCCGCCCAAACAACCAAGAAAGCCCATTGCTGCTATCCCCCGTCTCCCGATGGATGTGTACTGCAAAGGTGCTGCGTTGCGAAACTTGAGCGAAACCTGATTTACACCACCAGCCCTTGAGGGTTGATGCATATGTGGTTGTCGAAATAGACAGGCAAAGACCTGCGGGGTGGCGGAGAGAGTGGGACTAAACGATCCCAGCACTAACCTATTGATATTAAAAAGGAACTCTAGCCGGAATGTGTCCTGGTGAGTGTCCTTCGAGTCTATTGCCAAAGTCCCATTGACTCAAGCACAGCGATGTCGACTGGCCTTAGTTAGGGCGTCAATTTAATCGGCCGCCGCTGCTTCAACACCTGAATTGACGTCAAAGGTCCATCCGCACCCAGAGCAGACAATCGAATTTTGCTCGTAAAGCTTGAACAAGGACTCGTTGTCTGACAGCACGGGCTCAGTGCAATTCGGGCAGTCTAAATCCAGCTCGTTAAGCATAGATCTGATCTCTGTCATGAGTTCGGTAGAGCCCAGACCATTGGAACGGAGATCAACCCAGTGCGCAAACCCAATCCGAGTTCTGACAAAAGTTAAATCCAATACGTCGTCTCGTCTTTTGGCGAAGCTGGACACAATAGCCTCAACAACATCAATCGTGTGCATGATCACAAGCGGAAGGTAGCTATAAAAGCCCTCCCATTGAGTCAGCCATGCCTCTTCTGTCGAAAATATGAAGTTGAAGTTAGCCGCCTCTGTCTCTAGACCTGGAAAGGTTGTTACAAGATGATTTGCTTTTTGAAAAAGGTCTTCATAGCCATAAGCGAACTGCTTGTTGTAGCGAAGGTCATACATAAGCTTGGGCTGCATCCAGCCCCCTAGCGACGTATTTTCCATCGCACGTGTGATGAGCTCCAATTTCCTCTTCTCACTCATCTTACTGATCGACTTCGCCTTAAGCTCTTCACCTTCGAACACCGTAAGCATGTCTTCTGGATCAGCGAGCAACCATTCAAGGTAAAGAAGGTTTTCTTTCAAAGGCTTCCTCAAGAGTGCGTATGCGACCGTGAGCTTGCCTTTCGCAGAGCACCTTAAAGCCTCATAGAGAAAATTTAAGAAGTCCCTGAGCAATGCAGACGTGAGCTGCTTGTAATACATCTCCTTGATTTCGTCACGATGGCCGTTTTCCGTCATCCACTTGAACAGCTCATCACCGCCAAGCCCCTCTTGAATGGGAGCGTTCGCAACAACCTGGACGGAAAAGATGTCCGCTTTCTCCCCCTCTTTCCATGTCGACACCAACTGATCGTGCAGGAAAAAGACGAAGTTATGACTGAAACGAAATTGCTCGGGGAGATTTCCGTAATCCACGCATGTTCCTAGTGAACGCCAGGCAAGGCATTGCCAATTCTTACGTCAGCTAACCGCGCCGTCAAGACCGCGCCAGAGCCACCGGCCATTGATTTAAGGTCGAGCCTGCGCCCCAGCCAATGGATAGCTAAAACTAACGAGCGACACGAAAACTTTGGTCGATGAATCCTTGACATTGCGTGACCCCGGCTTATTTGTGATTAACACTCAAATAAAACCGGAGATCCAATGCGCAAACTGCTTTTTAGCTTACTCATACTCCTTACACCAACAACTGCCCTTGCCGCTCAAGAACCCTATTGGACAAAGCTCACTTCATCGAATTTCCTGGTGAGCCCGAGCACAGCTCACGCTCAATTCTTTGATCAAAAATCAACTGGCATCATCTATGGATCTTCAACTCCTGCTTCCTATGGAGAAGTCGTGTCAAAGAGCATCTCGTTCCAAGCCGAAACACAAAGATCAACGAAGAAGTCACGTGGACGGATCTATCGATTCTTCCATCCTGGCCAAGAACGAATTTGGAAAGGCATTCACCCTGACCTGAGAGAGAAGATTGAAGCCATTCAAGATGTCATGAGAGACGAAGGCTTTGATCTAAGACCAGTTGAAGGATATCGAAGCCCTGAACGCCAAGCCGTCCTCCTCGCGTCCGCATCTGGGGTCACGAGTGTTGGAGCTTGGTCAAGCTGCCACAACTATGGCTTAGCCCTGGATGCCGCCATCTATGTCAATGGAAAGCCAAGCTGGGATCTGAGCGACCCTCATGTCATAGCGGGATATCAGCGGTTCGGCGAGCTGGCTGAAATTCTTGGCTTAAATTGGGGCGGCCGGTGGACGTCTCCTAAAGACTACCCGCATGTCGAGATGAGAGCTGAGTGCGGTCGGTCCAAATGGGCGAAACGCCACGGGCAAATCCTACCCAAGTTCATCGCGAGCGCTGGCGAACCATCATCTCTAATTCTTGAACGAGCTCTGGTTTCGACCTGGTGCCCAATGGGCTTGGAGGCAACTTGTATCGCAATGGGAAAGGAACGATTTGCTTTGTGGGGGTGGACTGTTCAGAGCCAAAGCAGAGCATGCATGGCAGCGCTTGACGTCTATCGTTACTCTTTTTCTTAATCATAATTTAGAGCACAAAGCCGCACATCGTTGCGGCTTTTTATTGCACACAGCTTGACAATCTTTGGACCCGGGTTATTTGTGAAGGACACTCAAAAAATCCGGAGATCCAATGAAATATCTACTATTAAGCGCAGCACTAGCGCTCTGTCCATTTGCATCAACTGCAATGCAAGTCTCACCATTAGCTCAAACCATCAACCCGAGTAAGAACAATGGCTCATTGACTGTCGTCAACACGTCGAATGACAAGAAGGAATACCAGCTCCAAGCGTTTAAATGGATCTTGGTTGATGGAAAGCAGACCCGCACACCAGTTGACGCGATCCGTTTCGCTCCAAGCTCCTTCTATCTCGAAGCAGGCAAATCTCAAGTGGTCCGCTTCATCAACACCGAGACATCCAGAAGTGAGCTTGCTTATCGCGTCGTCGTGAAAGAAAAGAACGTCAAGAAGCTGGAGACGACTGGGGTTGAACCCGTCTTCAACATGAACTTCCCTATTTTTTGGCGTGCATCTGATCGAGCCACGGTGACCGCAAAGACTTCTGGATCAACCATCCTTCTTCGCAATACAAGCCTGATCACTGCCCAAATCGCCAACATCGATTACGGGACGTATCGTAAGGAAGGCCTCGTCGGCTACCTGCTCCCTGGGGAGGAGATGGGGATCTCCAAGGGCAGCGCGAAATCGGTCAAGGCTTTGATCAATGGCGTTGCCACCGAGCTTGTGATTGAGTAATGGCCTGGCGCGCCTTTGCGCTAGCCCCTCTTCTTTGGTGTTCGAATTCATATGGTGCTGAGAGCATCTATGCCATTGCGATCAACGGCAAAACCGTCGATGAGGCACTTCTAGCAACCACAACCGAAGACGGCGATTTGCTCGTGCGATCAGACAAGCTCAAAAGCTACGGCTTGGTCGGCGACTTCGCTTCAATCCAAAGCATGAAAGCACTCGGTGTAGGGGTGGAAGTGCAAGATGAGAAGCAACTCGTCACCCTCACAGTGCCTGGCAGATATTTCAAGCCTCAGGTTGTTGGATCAGTGGACGCGCTTGTAGAGGCAGACCCCGCACCGAAGGGCATCTTGATCAACCAAGATCTCGCCGTCATCCGCTCCTATCGAGGCGACTGGGCAGCATCCTGGGGCTATGACATGCGCACAGGCATGGCCGATGGCGTGCTGATCAACACGGGACAATTGAACCTTCAATCGGGTGGTTCTACCAACACACGGGGACTCACGACATGGACCAAGGACTTAATCAATAAAAGTCTATCGGTGGAGATCGGGGATGTCTTTACGCCTTCACTTGGCATCACGTCCACGTCGAATTTGCTGGGATTCAAAGTCGGCACGGAGCGCGAGCTTACGGGCGATCTCTACCCCGTCCCAGTCATCGCTGGCATTGCCGATAGCCGGACAACTGCGGAGATCTATCTCAACAATGAGAGGCAACGCCAGCTCAACCTAGACCAAGGGCCCTACTCCATTGAACAGGGATCGATGCTCAACGGCTTGAACTCGTCGTCTGTCGTGCTGAGAGACCAGTTTGGCCGCGAACAGATCATCCAGAGTGACTTCTATTTTACCAACCGTGCCCTGCGCCCAGGGGCATCAGAATGGGCTGTGACTGGCGGCCTGAGCCGCTTCGGATCCATTGGTAACGACTACCGAGATCTTGCTCTCGTGGGCTTCTACCGCAGGGGCCTGAGCCCTTTCTTTACGCTCGGTTCCTCTGCACAAATGACGGGGCAGAACGCGAACATGGGCCTGGATGCAACTGTCGTCCTCGGGACCGCTGGTGTCCTCACTCTAAGCAGTCTGGCAAGCCACTCAGATAGGCAAAACGCTCTCTCCTACTTGGCTGGATACAGCTATCAGACTCGCAACTGGTCCATCAACGCTCAGACCCAGAAACGCTCAACGGACAGCTGGCAGCTCAGTGACCAATGGCGCGGTGGATCGGTCATCACACGCAGCAACTTGGCGAGCCTTTCATACACCCATCGCCCATTCCAGGTTGGGTTGTCTTGGTCTTCGAACACCTATTCCTCGGGAGCTCAGAACGAGCGCCTGAGCCTCACAGGACGCTACTCCGGTGCCAACAGCACCCTGAGCGCCCAGCTCTATCGAGACCGCGATGAGAGCGGCTTCTATGTGTTCTACACCCGTCAACTTGGCACCCGGCAGCGGGCGAGCATGTCTTTCAGTGATGACCAGAAGAGCCTGGCATTCAACAGCAGAGCCGGAAGGATCAACTATGGAGTTGGGGCCTCTGATTCGGGGTCCTATGGCAATGTCGGGCTCGACACCCGCTCAGGACGCTTCCAAGCACAGTCCACGACGCGCGAAGGTCAAACGAGCCTGTCAGGCCGGTATGAAGGCTCAATCTGGCTTGGCGAAGGTGGTGCACTTGTCGGCCGCACTCTCAATCGCTCCTTTGCTCTCGTCGAAGTTGCTGATACATCAAACGCGAAGCTCAACGCCAACGGATCAAGCCAGGTCACCAATAAGCGGGGTTACACCCTCTTTCCCCTGTCCGCCTATCGAACGTCGAACGTTGGTCTAGACGTAAGCTCCCTGCCCCTCGATGCCCAGGTCAACGAGCGCACCCAGACAACGACGCCGCTAAGGTTATTCGGAAGCAAAGTGATCTTCCCAATCTCTTACATCAAACCGCTAGAACTGCGAGCGATGTTCCAAGGGAAGATCGTGCGTAGTTCAGGGGTCGCGGTCGCAGACGACTTGGAAGTTCCAATCGCTGATGACGGCCGAATATTCCTTCCCACCTACAACCCTGGCAGAAGCATCACGATCAAAACAGATAGCGTCACTTGCAGTGGGGTCCTTCCCATCGATAAGGACGACAAAGATCTTGAAGAAATTGAGTGCCAATGACTTGCGCAATTTAAAATTCGCATTAGCTTCGATTGGATCCTAAGCAATTTCGCTTATCAATGAAGGAGATCAATCGATGTTAAAGAATAAAATTACCATTGCTACCGGCTTAGCATTTGGCCTGGCAATGGCAGCGGCAAATCCGGCTTTTGCTGCGACTGAGACGCAGACAATGAACGTCACTGCCGTTCAAGCAGCGATCTGCACGATGGCCATCCCGCAAGATGTCTTCATGCAACTTGGCGACAAAGACGAGGGAAGCGTCCTGGTCGCGCTCTCTGCGATCCAGGATCTGACTGTCACCTGCAACAAAGACCTCCCCTACACGGTTGAGATGGATACCGCCGACGCGTCCGGCAACTTCGTGATGACTGACGCCGCCACATCCAAAGAAATCAAAGCACGCGCAAGCTTTGGCCTGAGCGGTCCGTCGAACTGGCAACCCTTTAGCACCACTGCAAACAACGCCGCATTGAGCTCTGTGGGGACTGGCGCAGAACAAGTGTTTAGCACTCGCATCACTGTCAACACAGACGCGACTTATGCAGCTGTCGGCACTTACACGGCCGAACGTCAAATCACGATTTCTTACTAAGATCGCCAAGTTAAAAAAGAAAGCCGCCTTCGGGCGGTTTTTTTTGTGATCAACGTCTTGCGCTTTAGATTTTTTCTGTTTTGTTAAAGACAACTCAACGAGACGGAGATCCAGTGTTTAAATTATTTATCCCACTTCTTGCCTTTTTATCAGCCCCCACATTTGCAACAGTGATCACAACTGTCGATCCGCAAGCATTCAATGCGGCCGTCAAGCCAACAGTGACTTTCCAGAACGGCGTTTGCACAGTCGAAGGCGCACTGATCGTTGCTAACGAACTCGTCTCTGACGCCCATATCGTTGTTCGCGCCAACCAGGGAACATCACCCGTCGCGGAAGCACGCACAGGCAGAGACGGGCGCTACACCGCGACCTTTGCATCAAAGAAAGGAGCGAGCTTCCAAGAAGTCGTGATCTCTAAGCCAAGCAAAGACGGAAAGATCAGCGCAGTGCCTGGCCCCATGTTTGTCTGTGGGGTGAAGCAATGAATGCCTTCCGCAAACTCTCACTTGCGCTGTCGTTCGCACTTGCAGCCTTCGCCCATCCGGCCATGGCTGACACAGTCGGCGATCAAATGATCATCAAAGGCTCCCAGAACGCCACATGCCGGGACAATGGTGTAGTCGGCTGTCTCGTGCTCGGCAACGGCGCTTCGGCGTGGCTGACTACCGGAGGAGTCACAGACAACTCCATCGATGCCAACCCAATCGGAACGGCCACTGTCGTTGGGAATCGGGCTAACAATACAGACGGCGGCGTTGCCTTTGGCGATACGGCCTCATCTGCCTGGGGCGGTTCGGCAATCGGCAATTTTTCTGTCGCTGGCCAGCAAGCGGTAGCCCTAGGCTACCGAGCTTACGCCGGCACCATCGGCAGCATTGCCATTGGCTCAGGCGCAGTGGCCAACGGCAGCATGTTTGGCTCAGCGATTGCCATCGGCGGGCAAGCTACTGGTGCTCGCACAATCGCTATTGGTGGCGAAGCGTCGTCCCAAAATGCCGTCTCCTTAGGCCACGGCTCGACGGATGGCGGCTCCAACACCGTTTCTGTGGGTGACAGCAGCTTACGTCGCCGCATTGTCAATGTTGCAGCCGGCCAGGCCGCAAATGACGCGGTGATCGTGAGCCAGATTGCACCACTTGCTGCATCACTGGGCGGTGGAGCGAGCTTCACGTATGGTGCCTTCAATGCTCCAAGCTATGCTCTTTCCACAGGCACTTACACGACTGTTGGAGCTGCTCTAACTGCCTTGGACAACAAGCCAAGCAGTGGATCAGCCTCCCCCTATTTTAAGGCGACATCTCCCGTATCAGATGGCACGGATGCCACCCAAGCGAGCGGTCAGTCGGTCGTAGCAGCAGGTCCCGGGGCCAAGGCAGCTGGCACCTACAACACGGTGATTGGCGCAGATAGCGCGGCTTCGCTCTATGGATCGACGGTCATCGGAAGCCTCAGTTCAGCGGGTGATTCTGCCTTTGCGGGCGGACATCAAACCGTTGCTGGCGAATCGTCGGTGGCTTTGGGTGCTTACGCAACGGCTGGCCAGGACTGTATTGCCATTGGCTACGGTGCATCGTGCACCGAATCAATGACCGCGAGCTTTGGGAGCGCCGCAGGTCAGCCTGTTCGCTTGACGAACATCGCGAGCGGCCTAGATGAGACTGACGCGGTCAATATGGGTCAGCTCAACAGCGTCTCCGTTCAAGTCACCAACACCCAAAGCGCTCTCTCTTCGACCACCAGCTATTTGGGTGGCGGAGCCAGCTACAACGCGGTCACAAACACCATCACAGCTCCAAGCTTCAACTTCTTAAGCGGTGCGAGCTACAACACCGTGGGGGATGCTCTGGCAGACCTGGATGGACGGGTGACCGGCTTGGAGAACGCACCAGGCGGCGGTGGATCCAACACTCCTGGACCGCAGGGCGAGAAAGGTGAGACAGGAGCGCAGGGCGACAAAGGCGATAAGGGCGATCCAGGTCAAGATGGGAATGACGGCTCGGCCAATGTGGCAGCTGGCAAGAACATCGAAGTTCAGACCCAAGTAGATGGGAGCACTACTGTGAGCCTCTCAAATCAAGTCGAGCTGAGCGATCAAGGATCGATCAAGGTAGCCAAGACCATCATCAACGGTGATGGAATCAACGCTGGTGGCAACCGGGTAACCGGGGTGGGCAACGGCTCGATCTCCCAGGGATCAACAGACGCGGTCAATGGCGGTCAGCTCTATGACATGCAGCAACAGTGGTCGGATCGATGGGAAGACACCACTCAACGCATTGGCAACCTGGAACGTGACGTCAAGATCCAAGGGGCACAATCGGCAGCATTCGCCAGCATGATGGGTGCCCAGACTTCTGGCGTCATCGGCGAAGTGCATGCGACAGCCGGCGTTGGCTTCTATGGCAACAAAGCTGCTGTGGCGGTGGGTTGGAAGGCCCGCGTGAGTGAGAAGGTCAACCTCTCAGCAGGCTTCTCAAAAGGTATGGGCGGCGGATCCGTGCAGGGTGGTATCGGGATCTCAGTCAACCTCGGCCAATAATTATTCTTCAACCCCAGGGAGATCCGATCTCCTTCTCCCTGGGCGGGGGCTCCCTTTTTGAGTGAGGGAGCCCCCATCTTTTTTGTATTAGGGACGGTGGCGGGTCCGCCGTCGGATCTGTGAACTACTTCACAAAAATCAACAACTGCAATACTATCAGTCACTAGTCATTTGTCTATTCAGCCAGCTTCAACGGAGTGAAGTGTGCCACTTTTTATCATCTCCTTAATCGCAGCACTTGCACTCGCTATTCCTACATGCGGCATTTCACTCGTCGTTTTTGTCGTCGTCAAATATGCAGTGGACATTGCTGGTGTCAACAAACTGCTCGCCGCTACGCAGACTTCGTTGAACACGGACGACCAAGTCTTGATCGGGCATGTCAACAATGCGGCTATCAGGAATTTTTTTGAGAAGCACGGAACGACCGCTGTAAAATGTGTCCGGCACGAAAAACCCTTCATCTTCTACATTGGCTATGTCACTGCGGTAAGCGGTGCAGAATGCGTTTCGTTAGTTGGTCGCGGCAATGGTGTGATGTTCGTTTCAGCCATGGAGCCCCCCGTTCAGTTCGGCGAAGACATGCTGTCGCTCATCGGCAAGAAGCAGTTCATTGATGAGATCGTAGCGGGTTTGAATGCCGCTTCTCGCTGATCAACGACGATCAAAGGCGACCTCGCCACCCTCGGCGCAGCTCTCAGCTAACGCACTGTGATTGATTGAACGTCGAGAGTAGACAAGCACACCATTGACGTGGACTTCCGAAAACGCCCTGGCAGAGCTCTGCACCAGCCCTAGGCACAGGTTCGCCTGGAATGCAGTCGCGGTGATTCGGAAGCCCTGCCCTGCATTGAGGGGTGAGAGCTCGATGCTGCCTAAGCTACGAGAGTTCAGTTCCTGGCCGACTACCCAGGCAGACGGGGCCAACCCACGCTCAACGGCGCTTGCTGTGCTGACGCTTTGATAGCGCCCTTCTTCGACGGCGAAGTCCGCAGCGATGGCGTCAGCCAGTTGGGTAAGACTTGCCGCTTCTTGTTGGATCCTTGTGCCAGCGGATGTGGGACCGAAGGCCATCCAGGCACCTACACCGGCTATCGCAGCAAGGCCAACGACAAGGCTGAGCTCGACGAGTGCAAAGCCTCGAGACCTCATCGCTTGGCCTTTACTCGCTCTGCCACCAAGATCTTCTTCAAGCGCGTTAAGCACAGAGCCAGTGCGAGGGCAGCTGATGCCATGTATGTAGAGAGTTGGAAGGGCGAAGCTCCATAGCTCGGCCAAAGCACGAGCATGGTGACGAAGCTCGCCACAACGACTGAGAGCAAAAGTGGATGTGGGATGTTTTTCATTGTGATCTCCTCTGATGGGTCTTTTCATCAAAAGGCGAATCAGCTAGGTGTCAAGATTTCGGCCGTAATTTGATCGTGCAATCATCGTCAGAGACTGGAGCCCCAAGCTATTAAGCCTGATGTATAGTGCCTCCACAATTTTCCATGGATGCTGCAAGGATGCTTGAATTGATTGGGACAGTCGCCCTGTGCGCGGCTGGAATTTGGATTTTGTCCAAGGCTTATGGCTACTACCGTTACAGCAAGGACCTCAATGTGACGGAAGATTTTGCGCGGTGGATGATGGTCTACTCAGGCGTGCAGAGTGCGCTTGGTGAGGCAGAATCAGCAGATCTTTGGGAAGAAATGGGATCATCGCTGTCTGGTAGCGTCACGATGCTTCGCGGACTTGCAATCCCCGATTACGAAGAACTGCTTAAGCAGGTTCGGGTGCTTGATCTGTGTATCCGAGAGCGCATGTGGGTCAAGATGTATAACAGCGATCCAGCGTTGATCCTTCTCGCAGGTCGTGTATCAGAAGCCATCCCACGTGTTCGCGAGCACGTCGTAACCGTTGGACGCGCAAGAGTTCCAGGTGCCTGACGCAAAAAAACCGCCTTTCGGCGGTTTTTCATTGAAAAGGTGCTCAGTAGAACTCGTAGAAGAACCCGCCATCGGGGTGATCAGAGAACTCATCACCCTCTTGCAAGATGGTGAGTCGATTTTTACCCCCCTGAACAACTTCCGAACTGACACGCGCCTTGCTCACCTTCTCGTTGACAAGCTCACGCAGCGCTTCATCGCTCAGATCTGACGGTCGAAGCACACGGATCACGCTTTCGAGCGTCGAAATGACCGCATGATCCCCGATCAAGCAGTCTTCGAAGAGCTTTGTCTTCTCTCGCTCTTTTGCAAGCTGTGCCTTGACCACGGCAAGCTCCGCAGCTGCATCGTGGACCTGGTTTGCGAGCTGCACGTTCTGGAACTGAGCGGTGCGCGCCTGTCCCCGATAGGCCCGGGCCCGGTCGGCCTGGTGAGCGACTTGGTCACCATGGATGCTATCAAGCCCCTGATCCACAGCTTCCTTGTTTTGCTGGTTCAAGATGTTGGAGAACTTGGTAAGAAAGCTCATGTCCATTCCTTTGACCAGGCCAACCCCGGCAAGGGAATGCTGCACCATATCTAGAGCAGAATCAACGTGTTAACGCCATCCTAGCCTGCCTATTCCGACGAGCGGTCAAACGCTCAACGAAGCCGAAATTGACCTTCAATTTTTGCCCCAGCTGCTGACCCAGCTGCTCAAACTCGTTCTTTAGGTCCGGCTGCTTCGCCCGCATTGGCTTCTTCACCTCGATGGCGTTCTCTTTGAGCCGCTGCTGCCCAAGCTTCCCTTTAATCTGGTCCAGGCTCATCGAATCGGCAAACAGGGTATAGCTGCCTTTCGTCAGTCGGGTAAAGGCCACCAAAGCGCTCTGGTTGTCGGTCATCCCCGCATGACCCAGGTGAAAGACGTCCGTCTTGCCCTGGCCCTGGGCCTTATGGATCGTTGAGCAATATGACAGATCAAGAGCACTGTATTCATGCGAGTCAAAGCGGATCGTCTTCGTGACCCCGTTGCGCTCGATCTCCACCCCAAGAGTCACCCCACCCGCACTGCTTCGCTTGATGCTCTTCACCGTCCCTTTGGTCCCGTTGATGACATCCAGGCCTTCATCTTTGACGTTAAAGATGACCTGATCACCCCGGCTCAACGTAAGGTCACGAAACACCTTATTTTTGCCAATAGATCGGAAAGTGAAGTCCTCTTTGTCTACCTGACCTCTCGCCTTCAATTCCTGACGGACCCGTCGATTGAGATCCTGCATATCCTCGTTCGAGTGAACAAGAATGAGACGCTCTTGGGTAGGTGCAGCACTGTTGAAATAGGCTTTGATGCACGCCTTTTTGGCTTGCTCACTGGTCGCCCATTCGTCTACCTGGCCGTTGTCTGCAAGCGCTTGGAAGATCTTCTTGCTCTTCTCAATGATGTCACTGCGTGACTGCACCTTGTCTGCGTTCCGCACCTTGCCATCAGCGCCATAGTTGTAGAAGAGCCCTGCTGTATGACGATCCTGAGCAGTCTTCTGACGACGAATTTCAGTGAGCTTTGCGTCGCCAATGGCCTCTTTTGCAATGGACATGCCCGAGCCCGCACCCACCGGCTGAATCTGCTCTTGGTCACCCTGCAAGATGAGCTTTGCTCCTGCCTTTTGGCAATAGGCCATCAGGTCCCGAGTCTGGCGGCTGTCTACCATTCCTGCTTCATCTAAGACGACAACGTGCTTATCCGTCAGTTTGAGCTTGGACTTGTCCAGGTCACTGATCAGCTTGGCAACGCTGGTGCACACAAGGCCCGATTCCTGATGAAGCTTTTCGGCCGCCTCGTTCGAAACGCAGGCTCCTAGCACGGTGCGCCCATCAGCTTTGAAGGCCTCTGCGTAGATCAGGCTCACTGTCGTCTTACCAGTCCCAGCAAGCCCTGAAAGCACGCCCACGCCCCCTGTATCGACGGTGAGGTGCTCCACCGCTTCCCGCTGCTCTGCACTTATCTGGAAGCCTTTTGCGGCTTCGAAGGCTTGGATGGCGTCGTTGAGCTTATCGAGCGGCACATGTTGGAAAACCTCGCCTTCGCGGCTCAGTGTCTTATGCAGGATCTCCTGCTCCATGGACACCATCCACGGGGCTGCAAAGCGCTCCTCTGTATGCCGGCGAGCAAGGGATGAGCCCATGTCGTCCGTGTGGATTCGCTCAGGGCAGACACGCACAAGATTGTTGCGCTGGATGAAGTCCGAGACCATGACGTCTAATTGCCTTGAATCAATCATCCCAGAGTTGGCTTGGCCTAAACGAAAGCGAAGCTCCTTTTCATAAAAAATTGCTTCGTTCTCGTGGAGAAGCTCCAAGATCTCTTCGTCAGTAGCAGGGACGAACTCCCTGGTGCTTTTCTGCTGCTTGATCTCATCAATCGTCATCAGAAGCTCGGGGTGCTGCTTCTTCAACTCAATAGCATCCTGTTTCCAGGCTTCAACTAGCTCAAGGAAGGTAGGTTCATCCTTGTGCTTGCGTGTAGCAAGAGACGCTTGCTGCATCGTCCCCCCGTTTTCTTGCTGATGCTTCAAGATGTCTTCGCGACGACTTGACCAGAGCTTCGATAGTTTCTCAGTTCCAAGGACCTCCCATGTGCGGACACCCGTCTTCTCGCCCAGGGCATTGACCTCGGCGTGCTGTTCAATCTTGTAACCCAAGGCTTTCAAGCCCGCAGCGAGCTCGTTCTTGTAGATCTCATCAGCCGCTTTGCGATGAGCGAAAATCTCGTAGCTATCGTATGTGCCCCACTTCCCATCGGCCCCCTTCGCAACACCCATGGCAAGCGCATGGGTGTGAATCTGAGGGTCCAGATTCCTTGAACTTAGATGCTGATGAAAAGAGACGATCAACCCATCGACTGGGATGACAGTCTTGCCACCTTGATCACGCCTGGTCTCGACCTTGCTTTCGATGTAGCCAAAGGCCCGCTCGACAGCCCTACGCTGGACTTCCAGTATTTTCTCTCGCTCGTCTTGATCTGCCAGTGCAAACACGGTGGACAACGACTTTGGTGCGCTAAACGTCAGCTCATAACCAACTCGGTGACCGCCTTGTTCAATCATGACCTGGTTGCCATCTTCATCAAGGAGCGGAGCACCCTTCGCATCGAACTTTGGTTTCAGGACCGGCTTTTCGCCGGCATTCTGGCAAAGCGGTTCATGAGTGAAAGGATGAAATCCGTCGCATAGAGAGAGCATATGCCTACCGTCCACAGCAACGCCAGCGAGCTTGATTTCATGCGCGAGCTTACCGCCCCAATATGACGCCGAGACCTCTTGAACCTCGCCGTTGTAGTAGCGAACTAGGCCCTCGGTAGCGAGCAGATATTCAACGACTGCCTTGCCGTCTTTGTTCCTGCCTTGCGCTGTAAGTGCGGTAATTGGAATCAAGACTGATCTCCTCTAATGTGATGTGATGTGATCAGTCAAAGGCATTCAGAGCAAACGTCAAGATCAAAGGACGTGGTTGGGTGTGGATGCTTTGCATCATTCTCGAAAGAACTGATCGATCTCTTCTTTCGTCATCCCCACCCGCTTTGGCTGAGCGCTAAGAGATGCAGCCTGAGTAGGTCCGGGAATGGCCAGGTTGTTGCGCTGGTGAGGTTGAGCCATCCAGCGAGCGGGGATCTGCCCAGGACGCTTGGTCCTCATGACGACACCAGGAAAGTCCAAGAGCAATGGATCTCCGCCCATCTGAACGATTGCTCGCACCCCAAAACCATGCGGGCCGTAGTGCTTGCCTTTGCGCGGGCCAAGGCGGTCTGTAAGCTCACCTGGGCTGATAAGTGCCCTGCTCTCTTCATGGACAGCAACGTTGTCATCATGCGTTCGATACGCAACACGATGCTTGCCAAGTTGCTGAGCGGCCTTCTCTCTTGTCTCACCGATCTGCAACTGACAGATGATGTGAGTGCCGACCATAGACGACATCGCTTCGGCGAATTTATCGCCGTAGACCTGGGCTACTTGGGCGATGTTCTGATAGCACCCTATGAAGACCACTCCTTTGCTTCGGCCTTTGTCAATCAGAGGACCGATGTTGAGCCTACCGGCCGTCGCCAGCTCGTCGAAGACAAACCCAATGAAGCGATCCTTCTCCGCATCTGGGAGCTTAGGGGAGATGATCTCTGGGATCGCAAGATTGACCAAAGCGCTGATGTAAGCCTTCGTCATGCCCTCCTCTGGGCCGCTTTGCACTATGACTTGCTTGCGTCCTTTATAGCCATCCTGAGCCCACTCCGTGATGGCAAAGCGGCGATTCTCTTTGCGCACGGGCCAGGCCATGGCCATGTCATCGATCATCTTCGTTTGAGCAACAAGCGTAGACAGCAATGAGGCTGTGGTCTGACTCTCCGTGTTCTCTACCAAGCTACTCGCAGAATCAAAGTGCTCCTGGATCATGGGAAGCATGGCCGCCGCCGACTGGTTTTTGAGCAATGCCAGATCGGCCCACGTCCACACGCCGGGCGTTTCCACTTGAAGGGATCGGATAGCGGCGACGAGCAGCTGCCTTGCTGCCATCGACCAGAAATCACCATTTTTTTGATCAGGGCTCCCAGGGATGAGGATCTCTGCAAGCATCGCGGCTTGCAGTGGATAACGGCAGTCAGCGGCTATGTCCCAATAGTAGGAGCGCTCATCGAAAGGGCAAACAATGATCGGATTCTTGAAGTAGCTCGTGAAGTCGCCCTTCGTGTCGAACAAAAACAGCTTGTGATCCGCCCGGATGATCTGCTCAATGATCGGCAACAAGATCTGCGTCTTGCCGCTTCCCACTGAGCCCTGTAAGAGCGTGTGCCTCGACCAGTGAGACTTGGGTAGGTGCAACTCTGGGTGGAGCTTCAAGCTCATCCTAGCCATCCATCCTCCTTGATCTGCCGTGGCTTCATCGAGCGGCGACGTGCCTCTCTGATCGCTGCTTTTCCATCCAGCAAACTTGGGCCGGACACATGCCAAGTGTTGGACCGGGGTTCCAGCGCCTTTGCACCTACCCAGGTTGCTACTGCCAAGCTCACAAACAGCGAGGGACCAACCCGGACCCACACCTTCCAAGGCTCCCAAAGGAAGCTGGTGTAAGCATGAGCGGCATTGGGGAAGAGCGAGCCAAGAGAAAGCCAATGCAAAAGGGCAGCGGGTGCCCCCAAGAGGTCAAATGACAGGCTCGGGCTCAGTGGGCTACCTGGAAGCTGCCAGGTGAGCCACGTGAGGCCTGGATAGGCAGTTAGGAACAAGATCAGGAATAGGGCTACGCCATGGTCAACCCGCCGCACTGGCTGGCTCGGCGGAATGGAGGTCGAGACTTTGCCGAAGGCGTTGTAGACCACTGCCTTCATAGACGCCTGGAAGCTTGTGGCTGCGCCAACACATGCAAAGTGGATCGTTCAAGAGCGGCTCGATCATTGCTTGCAGCCAACGACCTGACATCGTCAGCAGTGATCAACGGCGACCCTGCCGGACTCTCACAATTCAGCAAGGCGGCGACGACAGCCGCGTTCTCGGAGGAGACATCGAGACTATCGATCTTTGACAGGCAGAGCAGTAGGTCCCCAACAACATCCGCGTCATACTCGTGCTCTAGCGAACGCGCTATGGAGTAATACCGCATGAGTAGTTGCAAGTAGCTGCCTTGCTCAGTCAAAAATTCGGGATTGGCACCATCAACGACCAGATCCCTCATTTCACGGAACAACCAGGACTCAGGGCCCTGATGCTGGGATTTAGCAGCCATTTCGGCTAACTCGATGTCCTTTTCTTCGGGGTCTAGCTCCGGGCAGCACATTGACAGCTTTTCAGCGAGCTCCCCAACGACAAGCGCCCTCTCGGGCCCACGCCAGCTCACCTGCCTCGAACCGCACATGAAGTCGATCAGCCCTTCGTCATAGTCATGACGAAGGATCCCAAAGCCGTCCCAGATGGACCCCCTACTCGCATCAATCAATCTACTAAGGATGTTCCTCATAAGCGCACCGGCTTATGAACAAGACTTACCTTAGGCGTATTTCTTTGTAGTGCGCCCCTCTGATCTAGAAGTCGATCTATACGGTCTATTTCATGGCGCTTCTTGCTCTCAAGTTCTTCCTGGGCAATATCTAGATCACATTTCCAAGAATTGCAGCCCGAACTTGATCGCACGGGCCTCTTAAGATCACGAGCGATGTCACGCACCTCCCGCAACAAATGATTTACCCTAAATCCCTGCATCGCCATCGGAGTATGGGCAAGCGGTGGCAGAGGCGGAGCAGCCAAGTCGACTTTGATAAGCTCATAATTGGCTTCGTCAAAGTAGATTTCATCAACAAGACAAAACGACAGACCACCACTACTGAACGAATGGCTGATCAATATTGGCTTCTTGCTCATAAACGAACTCCAATCTTGGTCAGCGGGACATATGCCGAAGTTTGATCAAGCAACACGCGGTCGATCAATGAGACAATGTGATTACTCTCGTGATCAATCTGACCAGCGTGGATGTTCTGATAGACAGGAAGGATCATTGCCTTAGCTGCATCAGCAGATGCGACAGCGCCGAGCGAAAAAGCAGCAAGCACAAGGTCTGGGATGTTCTCGCTTGCGTCTTTCCAGCACCAATATCGGCCTTCGGCGGTGAGAACATCCAAGAGATTGCGCCCGTTGCTCAACTGTGCATTTGGATCAGCGCCAAACATCAGAAGACCGTGCAAGTGATCGACGTAGCTGGAAGCTTCATAGCGATGATCACCAATCCATTCGCTGGGATGATCAAGCATCGAAAGGTTGTGGAGGAAGATGCAAGTGATGTCATCAACGGCAGGGGGACTATCAGACCTACCCAAGCACACTGAATTCGCCACTTCAATGAGCTTTTGTTGCCAAGGGTTCGCACGAGCATTCATTCTGACAAGGTCACGCTGCATGATTGGCAGGCGTTCGATAGCATTGATCATTTGTGCATCTCCGATTTTTTTGTTTGAGTAAAATCAGTCAAAGGCAGATGCAACGAAAGTCAAGAGATTGAGGTATAAGAAAAAGGCCCCGAAGGGCCTATTTTCATATTGACTGTGCTTTGGGCTTTTGTTCCCAGGGCTTTTCCGACTGAGTCAGCGTTGGCTTGGGAGTGAATTTCTCAATCTCGCCTTCAACCGGAACACGTCCATTTTCACGCATGAATGCATTGAATTTCTCTTCGTGTTGCTTCTCTTCGTCAATGCCATCTCGGTTGATGAACTGCTTCTGATAGCCGTCGTTGTTCTGACTGCGTGACACGCGCTCCGCGTTCAGCGTTTGCGCTTGTATGATCTCTTCAATTTGGTCAGAGCGATAGACCGACAGCCTGCTTTGGAATTCAACCTGACTAACCTTGGATTTAAGCAACTCCGGATCGGAGCTCTTAGACAGTGAAGTAAGTTCAGTTCTCAGAGCATCGCTCACTTGTGAAGTGATCTTTTGCTCGTCTTGCTTGAATGATTTGACTTGATCAGTCATTGTCACCTGTGGACCGGGGTTGTTTTGATAGAAATCGTTGCGTCTCTTTTGTGCTTCTGCAAAGCTTGTCATGAATGGTCTCCAAAGTTGGGGTAAAACCAACGTAAGGCAATTTTGGGTCTTGTAAAGCAATTAGCCCCGAGCAATCGGGGCTAATTCTATGGAGATTAAGCAATCAGACCCTACGGTTCTCTCGCATGAAATCCTCCACTTGATCTGCTTCTAGTCCTCCGACTTCACAGATTTCCGTTCGCGTTGACCCGGCGCGCGACACGACGATCAAGGCCTGGCCCTGGAAGAGCGTGTTAGCAAAGTCATCATCGTCCATCACCCAGGACAACTCAGTGCCCTGCACTGTTTCAAGATCGAAGTTCTTAATTCGAGCAACGTCTTCAAAGCGGTGCGCCGCATCCTTTACGTCGATTTGTCGGGGAGCGGAGTGGACATAGGAGTTCTGGATCGCGCCGACTCCCTTCTCTCTCAGCTTCTGCATGAAGACAGCATCGGGGTGCTCAGGATCTACCAGGGCGCTATTGGCGTAGCGCTGGAGCATAGCCTGGTTGTTGATCCCCACTGACGCGGTTTTATATGGCGTGAGCCTGGCTTTGCCCAACATTTCTTGGAAATACTTGTATGTGCTATGTGAGCTTTCGTTCTGCATAAGAACTTTGGTAGCAAATAGCTCGAACAAGTTGTGCGCCCCGTGCTCACTGAAATTAGCAAGGAAGGAGCTGATATTCTGCGTCAAGAACACGAAGTAGCAGCCCAAGCTTCGTGCCATTGCGATTAAATCACGCTCTGCTTCGCCGATGACCGACTGAGCCTCATCGATGAAGTTGAAGACAGGGTTGTGCCCTTCAAGGTCAGCCCAATTGACAGGGCGATTTTTGATGAGGTTGTAGACTCGCATTCGCACGATGTCTGCTGTGATCTGTCCACCCACCCCATGGACCATCGTTGGCAAGTTCACCCCGATCCAAAGCTTATTGGTCAACACGCCTTGAAAGTCGATGCCTGTCTCGGTGTCGGCCCACAGAACTCCATCCGCGTTTTTGAGATGTCGCCCACGGAAGACGTCGTTCAAGGCGTTGTCGATGTTCGAAGTGATGCTGGTGCGGGTTTCAGGTGCCATCACTGCCCAGGTGTTTGCGAAATACGAGACTGACCCTTTGATCTGGTTGGCTGCATCCGCAACATTCAGATAGCCAGATTTTTCAATGAAGTCGAACGCGCCCCGGAACTCTTCGTGGAGCTCGAACCCTTTTTCCGTTTGCTTGATCTGATTGACTACATTTAAGAAGCGCTGGATCTGACCAATTGTCCAGTAGCACGAGCGCGGCTGCTTCAAAGATGCTTCCAACTTGCGGATATTTGCTCTGGTCTCAGCAATTGCATTTTTGGCGTGCGACAATCGCTCTTGATCACCCTCCAGCTCAGCCAATCGCTCGATGGAAGTGAATTTGATCAACTGCTGTTCTTCGTCAGAGATCAATAGTGCCGTGTTGCTGCGAACAAACTTCTCGGCTTCGCATGCCGCTTCAACAATCATCGCTACGTGCTCTAAGACGATGAAGCCCATGCTTGTCCAGAAGCTGCTTTCGTCCTCGGACATTTTGCCCTTTCGCTTCAACTCTCTAAACGCCTGGACAAGCTGTTGAGCATTCATCCCTTGGCTTAGAGACAGGTTGATACCAGGCTCAATCACGATATCCATCAAGCTCATCACTTCGCGAACCAGCACATTTTTGCCGTCACCGACAATGGCTCCTGCCCATTTCGTCAACTTGACCAATGCCATGAACTTTCGAAGCCAGAAGGTCTTGCCGCCACCAGACTTGGCGATGACCAAGATGTGTTGAGAAGTGTCCTTTAACGAAGCCACCAGCATTTTTCCGGGGACGGGCGCAAAGCGATACATCTTGTTGAACAAGAACCCAGTGGCTTTTCCTAAAGGAATAAGCGGCGTTTTATCATTGAGTGCACGCAGCGCCTGGGCGATCCACTGCTTCTTCATCATTCCGCGAGCAGTGTTCTCATGACGTCCTATTGTGAAATGATTGCTGTTTGACGATGTCTCAGATGTGCGGGTTTCGCGCTCAATCTGTGTGTAGCGAATGCAATACAAGTTCGGCACTGCAAAAATAAAGATTAGGCTCAGCGGTGCGGGAAGGAGCGACACAGCCACGGCATAGACAACGAATGAGACTTCGACCTTCAACGCTCTCGCGAATAGATCGAGTGATTTCTCATGTTTGGTTCCTTGCTTGCTACTGAAATAGCAGCAAGCAAACGTGAGGGTAACGACAACCAAAAACACTATTCCCAGCGGAATTAAACCCGGTCCGGACATGAGACTTCTTAATGCTGCCACGCCCGCACCACCCAACGATTGGATGCCAACAAATAGTGGTCCGATCAGCAAGCAGAAGAAAGAGCCAATAGCGTGAGAGGCTGATTTGTCGACACGAATAGCCTTGAGATATGGCACTGCTGCAAGAAGAGCCAAGTATCCATAAGCTCCGAAGAAGCGACTAAGAATGAAGGCTGCGCATGCGATTACCGGAAGCGCTGCGAACATCAATGGCATTGCCGAGGAGACAGATCCAGTGATCGTGTCTTGAGGTAGCACTACGGCGTCCATTGGTTTGCCAGAGCGCGTGATCTTAGAATTCTCGAAGCGCACGATCATGTCGTCAGTCGCGTTAGGCATCCACGATTCAAGATCCTTCGAATGCTTCAAATCATCGCTTACGTGCCAGGACCCATCAGGGAATTGAATCGCCCCATATGCTTCTACAATAGCCTGATCTTCTTCTTTGACATCGACAAGAATGTTGCTTGGGACTTTAACGAAGTCATCGAATGCGCCGACCACTTCATGTATTTCTTCATTGGTGCGCTCTTGGATTGACGCTTCAACATCAACAAATCGCTTCAAGCCCGGAACTTTGCCGAGAACACTCAGCACCTGAAAGATAGTCGGGATCATAGTTCGCCCGCCTTTTCCATAACTTCTTGGCACTTCGGGTTTACATCTGATCCAGTCTCGATTGATTTCTGATACTGCGCCTTGCAAGCTTGATATGACGGCGCGAGACCAACTGCACTACCTACCTTGCTTCCAAGAGAACCTAGGCCCAGCATCATCATGAAGGCAAGTAACATGGCAGTGATGAGGGCTGTGCTAAGCAAGCATGCATAGACACCGACATAGCTGGTCTCGACTCGTCGACGTATATCTGCTCTTTGGCAGTCTCGCCCCCATCCCGCCTGGGTCATGACGCCGTCCAACGGATAGCGGTCTTTGTGGAAGTAGTAGTAAGTGCGAATAACATCGGGGTGCAACGGACCCAATCCCTTGCTTTCAACGCTTCCAATGAGAAGCCTTCCGTGAAGATGCATCCAGCGCGAGCCGTCTGCGCTTTTGACCTTTGTTCTAAATTGGCGAAATAAACTTTCGAACACACTGATCTCCTATTTTTTTTTGAGTGGTAGATCAGCAATAAGCCAAAAAGCGAAAAGCGCAACATATTAGCTGCGCTTTTTGTCTACTTTAATTGCTCTGCGAAGTGATCGAGATCATTGTTTGCTTTGTCTACCCAATCACTCCGCTTTGCCTTGGGTTGTTCAATATGTTGTCGCATCGCTGATCGCTCTTTGGGTGCGCGAACAAACGCGTTGGGTGCAGGTGATCGTTCTACCTTCTGGGGATTGGGTTCAACCGACTTTGGCTGTTCCTCGACAATGGGCGTTACAGACACTTCTTGAACAGGCTCTATGGCCTGGACGGGCTCAGGAGCTTTGGGCGCTTCCTGGACCTGAGGTGCTGAGGTTGTTAGCTGTGGCGTCGTTGTGACCTGGTGCTTCTCAGTAGCCTCTTTGCTGTCGTGTTGAGCCCAGAGCCATGCGCCAGCTACTGCAAGAGACGTCAAGATCGCTACGGAAACCAGAACTTTGACGGTGGGCTTCGATTGCGATTTAGGGATGGCATCACGTGAGCTTTCAATGATCGGGTTTTGCTCTTCCCGACCAAGATCAGCATCCTGGATCCGCTTAACCTCTTCGTGCTCTGTTCGCTTCGCATCCTGTGCTTGCCTCCAAGCATCTGCCTTTGCTTTGGCACGCTGCGCTTGTTCCTGGGCAAGCTTGGCAGTCTTGGCCGCAAGCTCTTTGGCAAATTTGCTCGTGGCTTGTGCAGTCGCTTTGGCTGCGACCTGTGTCTGTTCCAGGCGCTGATCCAGCTTCCGATCTTTAACTTGCTGCTTGTTAAGAGGACTTGGAAAAGATGATCCACCTTCTTTTTCAGATTTAAGCTTTGCAGCTTTTTCCAATAGTTTTCTTCGTTCGTAGTCACTAATACTCATCTTGATCTCCTTTTGAGATAAGAAGAGCCCCGAAGGGCTCCACTTATTTCAGCTCCGGCAGCGGGGAGACTAAGATGCGGTGGGTTGGAACATTTCCGCATTGATTGTCGAGTTTGTGTTTTGCCAAAGCTGCTCGCCCATTGAGTTCACCGACGACTGCCAAGCACCCCGCCCCACCCTCCGTTCTAACAGTCAGCTCATTCTTTGAAGACTTCAAGATCGTGCCGAGCTTGTCGAAGAAAGCTTTGGTCTTTTCGTCCGGCTTGACCACAGATGCAGGGTCATACTCAACCACTAGGCCTTGGAACTTTTCCGTGGCCTTCCCATCGGCAGTGGTCTCGGTCTTCACGTCCACAGTGGCTTTCATTCCCGCCAAGCGAGCGGCATCTGCGGCTTCTCTGGCTCGTGCGAGCTCTTGCTTGTAAGCAAAGCCTCCACCGATTAATCCGCCTGCCGCACAGCCTCGCAGCGCACCGTCTTTGCCTGCGAAGATGGCCCCGAGCGCACCACCCGCTGCACAGCCAATTCCTGCACCTTTCGCGACTGTGCCTTTGCTAACCGGAGATGCGCTTCCACCGGCAAGTTGGTCAATGGTGGCGCATCCAGCGAGCGAGGAAGCAAGCATTGCGATCATCGTTAATTTTAGTTTGTTCATTTGTATCTCCTTCGTTAGTTAGGGTTGTTGTTAGTTTTGGTGACGCCTTGACTCTGCATCCCATTCAATATTTCTCGGCTCGATCTCACTGCCGGCATCGCTTTTTCTTGGATCGGCTCACCGTTCAATGCATCTGAAAGATTGCGAACAAAGGCCTTAGTCAGATCAGTGCTTCGTTCGATGTGCCGCTCGGATGCCTCGTTCATTGCCTGGACTCCTGCACTTAGATCTGAAAGAAGTTCTCTACGAACTTCTGTCAGTCGCTTTTCCTCGCGGTCAGCAAAATTCCTAAGCTCTTGCATTGTTTTTTCATGGAGCTCGTTGAACAGTTGATCGTTCAACAATCCATCGACAGCTAGTCGCACCAACTCATTGACGCTTGTTCTTTTCCGAATTGCCATTGCGCTGAGTGATCTCAATTGATCGCTCTCAAGTAATACATTTCTTTTGATCAGCTTCATAAATTCTCCGTTTGGCATAAATTGACCGTAAGGCGATTCCGTGAATTGGCAAGGGGTCTGCTTAAAATTATTTAGCGAAAGATGCTGCGGTGAATCGAAGGCGTTAAAAAAGCCCCTCACCGGGGGCTTCTTTTAATCCTTGCGCTGAAAAGCTCTCAGAGGCTCTACACAGGGCGCGCGGGGGTCAGCGCGGAACACCCCAAGGTGCGTCATGTGTATGATCTAGACTTGTGAAAATGACGATGCCTCTGCCGTTCCGCTAGCCGACGCTTCTGCTTTTTCTTTTCGCTCCTGGTCTTTCTTTTCGATGCTGACTCTTGCGCCGATCTCAATTTCTGCTTCACTGAAATGAGATCAAGCAAGCACGGGAGATGACAGCTTTATGGAGACAGCAGACGGTATTGGGATTGAGCAAGTGAACGAAGCGAAGCAAAGTTCGCTTGATGATCCGATTGCGAATTTCAGCCAAGCCATCTCTGAACGATCGGCTCGCCAATCGTTCCATCTGCCGGCAAAGCTTCGTGAGCAGTTGAAATCAATGCAGACCTCTTGCCCGATCTGCGCGTGTGACTTCTCCCAGCAATCATCTATCGTCGTTGCTCAGATCGTTCCCATTGAGCACGGCGGCCCGGATGACTTCTCGAACTGCTTTCTGTGCTGTGAGCGCTGCAATCGAAGACGCAGCACTTCAGATTTGCTCAGCATGGGCGATGCGTTCTGCAGCCCAACCGCTGCCCCACGCCTTCCACCACACGGACGCGCCATGGGCTTTTCCCCAACAGACCTGGTGCAGCGCCGTCTGGAGTTGCTGGCGCGCTCTGCCAATCACTGGACGCCCCACACCCGAAATTCAATGAAGAACACAGTGTTGAAGCACCTGACCAAGCGTTGGGCTGAGCCGCGCTTTCGTGTCTTCGCACACCACTCTTCTGACCTGGCCCTGATCGGCTTCGGGGCGCGCTCAGGTGACGCTCAGAGCTTGGGTGTCGCCAAGGTGCTGATCAAGTTTCAAGGTGCCAGCGCGGCGATGATGGACGATGATGTGAGCGTCTACCAGGTAGATCCTGGGAGCTTCCTAACCTTGATTTGGTCACTGATCGAGCTCAACGCCTTGATGGTGCCAGTGCGAGTCCCAGGCAAAGGCGCACTGGCTCCTGGTAGCGAGTGGCAAGACTTCTGGCCGGACCATGTGCGTTCAGTCGCTACACTCAGATCCCGCTTGAGGCCTGATCATCCCAGTAATTTCGGTGAGCTCGCCCGCTGCCCTGACGCAAGACGGGTGCTATCTAACAAGCCTGACGCACTGCGGAAGCGTCGGAACAGTGCCGCGCGGGTGGAGCGAAACCGCAGCCAGCGGCTCGCCCTCCATCACCAAAAGCGGCTCAAGGATGCTCTCCAAGACGGCGCTTTCGCCGTCTTGGAGGCTCGGCTGGCATCACTTCACGACCTTAAGACTTGATTTCGGAAGGCAGTGCATTGGAGAAGACCCTCCCAATCTCACTATTCAACCTTTCCAATAGATCCAGCCGCTTAAACTTGATATGTCCGTTCTTGTTTTTGAAGATCTTCAATGAGAAATAATCATTCCAAGGCGCGTCCTCCCAGCAATTCAGATTAAGCATCCTGAATGTAGTGATTCGATGATCGAACTCCGGCTTCCCATCAAGTGAGCACATGACTCTTGCCAAGTCATCGATAACATTGACACTTGATTGATCAAAGCCACCAGTCCAGTCAGACAACTTAACAATGCACTTTTCCGCGAGATAGTGATGGTCATTGCACTTATGATCACGACTAAGCTCCAAATAAATATCCCTTAATCCTTCGTCTCGCATTTCCGCTCTTGATTCATAGTATTGGCGAAAAGTAGCCTCTACATTATCTGAACTGAACTCAGGAACTGGATCATACCCACCCAACCCTCGCGTCCATTTATCGCGCCTTGCATCATTAAGAAACGTCCAAAGTCCACTTTGTTCCATGAAGTAGCGCCATGCTGATCGATCAACCGTGTCGATCAGTGCGCTCTCAGCGCGCTTGAAATATCGCTCGCCTTCGTGCAATGGACGATCAAAAAGCTTGCCATCCCTGGCCATTTTTATCGCATCTTCAATTTCATCAAAGCCTCTCCTAATCCTGTTGCAGATCTCGGCCCTGTCTTGGATGTAGCCGGAAAAATCAAGCCCCGGGAGCAAATCATTCATGCTTCACCCCTTTTTTCATAGTAAAAGTAATCTTTAGTTCCCCCTTGCAGAGCAGCGGTCGAATTACTCAACATACATGACCTCCTCCAACTCGATAGTCATGGTCATCGACTCCCCAAAAGCATCGTTATCAACTACCGTCACATTGATTTTCACAAGTGCAGTCCCAATTTGGGTATAGAAGGAAAATGAAAGGTCCGCACTCTCATCCGATGTGCATCGAAGCTGCTCAAGAGCTTTCATACTGACAATGATGAAAACCTGCGAATACTCCAACTGAATATCGTCTCCATAAGAATAATTCTGGACCACGTGTGCAAGCTCCACGTCCATCAGAATGTTATTCCTGCCGGTTGAATCAAGTTCACTCAAATTGATGTAGCTCATTAAGCTCTCCACTTATCTGACGCCATGCCAGACTTCGATGAGAACTGTATTTTCATTGGAGGTTTTGGTCCACGTGAAAGGCGTCCCTTTCCATAAATGCTTGTTCAGCATCCGCCGCCGAGCATAAAAAAGCCCCGCAAAAGCGAGGCTATCAGCTCAGCTGGAAGGCTGAAAAACTACTGTGGCTGCAAATTTCTCGCAGAGATTTGATCAATCCAAGTTGCTTGGGCAATCCCGGCAACTGCTTCAATCGGGCAATCGACATAGCGAACATTGATGTGCTCTGTCCCCTGCTTTTCCAATGTGACCAACCCGAACGGACCATCCACTCCGAAGAGGTGGAAGTCGCCCTGGATAGCACCACACGCTTGGCAACGGTTGACCAGATAGCGCGTGCCCGATCCCTTCGTCGTCGCCATAAGCATCCAGGGCGCAGCTGCTGAGATGTGCTGCGCGGCTGGAAGGTTGATCGACTCCACAAATCTGAGAACGGCTGCGTCTGCGACGGACAGCTCTTCGTCGTCATCAAAGCGCTCAACGAAGCTTGGCACCCAAAGAGCGCTGACCGATGTCGCTGCCACGCATGTCCAGCACTCGTGATCTGTCGTCAGCACTGCAAAACTGGGGCTTAGGATGACTGAGCTGAGCTCCGGCAACGCCGCTAATACTGCTTTTCGGTCTGGTTCGATCATGTCCCTATCTCCCCTTGGCCAGGGCTTCCCGGGCCTGCCAAGTTTCCACCACAAACAGGCACAAAGAATGAGCTGAGTGGACAACAAGACGTGCGTGCCTTGGAGCGACCTTGTAGGCGCGTTTGTGCTGGCCGTGGGCACTGCCCGCATGCGTTCGATAAGCACCGAGGCCATCAATGATGGAGCTTAGCCCCGACAGCACACGCTTCAAGTCATCGTCTTCCAGCTGCTCAGGCGACAGCTTCAAGTGCTTAGCAACGACAACCCACAGGGGCTTCACTGTCTGACTCGTGGGTAGATCCAGGCGCTCAGTGGCGATGTAGTGCTTACAGAGAGCTTCGACAATGGCGCATGCTGCCGTGACGGCAGCAGCCGGATCACTGTCAATGAATCTCACCGCTCGCTCAAACTCTTCCTCCACCTCTGCGACCGAGAAGTCCTTCAAAGCATCGCCGAACGCCTTGCTTGGAGCTGTGACAGAGTGAGCGCCCAGAATGCGGCCGCCAAATCCATAGGACAGTTGATAGCGAGCAAGAATTTCGTTGATTCGCTTGCGAGCAGTGAGCTCTTTGTCGGGGTCCCAGGTCGAGACCTCACCATCCATCAGCGTTTCAATGAGCTTGCCAAGGATCGTGAAGGCCTTAGAGACATCCTCCTTCCCTTCTCTCACAAGCCAATTTTGAACCTTATCAACGCAATTTCCCTCAGGAACATCGCCAGAAGCGCCTGCTTCATAAAGCATCGTCTCCAAGCGTCGGTGACTATAGTAGTAGGAGCCAACGACATCACCAATGGTGGCAGCCAACGGCTTGGGGAACTCTTTCAGCATGACTTGGTCCGGTCAGTAAGGGGTTGGCATGGCCGATAATGCAGCCTGTCCGTAGAGCATAAATGCAGCGCCGAGCGCATAGATCAGCCATCCATATGCTGGGCGCACAAACGCGACAAGAATCAACCCGAAGATCATCGGGATCGCCGTGATCCCGAGGTAGTAGCCCCAAGTTGACGGAATCGTGCTCACCGAACTTGGCGACTCCTGGAACTCCACAAGTAGCCCGAAGGCGAGCCAAGACGCGAGAGGCCCCAAGAACAGAAGAGCTAGCCCGTGCACGAACCGCGTTCGCCTGCGAATTTTAGACTGTGGCATCTAGAGCACCTGCCGATAGACCACACGCTTGTGCTCGTCGTTGGTGTAGCAGACCAGTGATGTCATCTTGCCAAAAACGCCTATCTTTTCTACGTCCCATTCGTTCTTATATTCCGGATAGGTGTGCAGATGCATGGTGTCTCCCTTGACGAAGTCAGGTCGCTCAAAGGTCACACCGTAAGCCATGGCAATCGGGCCGTAATTTTTAGCTTCCTCTACGGCCACTGGACACTTCGAGGGCAACGCATAGCTTGCGTATTGGGAGGAACGCTTAGCGATCTTACGAACATCTTGTGGGGACATGAGCACCGAATACTCGGTGTCTGTCTTCTTCTCAAACAGTTGGGTCTGTCCGTAGACCTCCCGCCTGTTGACTAGCGGCGCACCCTCGACACTAGCCAGGCGGCAAGCCAATGTGTTCTTCAAGGCGGTGAAATCGTAGTCCGTGCAAAAGCTGGGATCCGCTGTATACGACCCTTGATCAGCATCATATTTGACCTTCGTCGTGAATTCGAAGAGATAGACTTTGCCGGCATCAATGCCAACAGGTAGAGATAGCTCCGCTTTCCGCTTCTCATAGTCCGCGGTGGTTTCGAACTCGCCTTTTGCCACCTGGTTGCGCGCCCGGATGATTTCCTGGTAGAACCGGATGGGAGGATTCAAACGAACCGTCTCACCATCGAAGGCTTTGCCTACCCAGGGCTCCTCTGTAATGACAATCGGAGGCTTGCTGTTTGCCCCGTGACCGGAGCTTGTTGAAGCCGCGTCCTGCTGACAACCTACAAAAAAGACGCATAGTGCGGCCAGGACGGCCGGTGAAATGGTAGAGCGCACGAACTTCCCCTGTTCCCTTGACGACAACCGCATTGTAAGCGCTACGTGAAGACTAGGGGTGTCAGAAAAATCTGACACTCGGCCGATGCACCGTGTGCTAGCTCAAAGACGACGGGAACTGGTGACTCGCGTTACAGATGCCGGACCAAGACTATGCTGGCTTGCAACGCATTCCTTGAAGCTCGGGGGAATTTCCACTGAGTTTGTCTGGAACTCTTTTTGGGTCAACGTAGACTCATCAGCGCCTTTAGTATGTGAGCACCTTTCCACGACACGCCACTGATCCTCCATGTTCTCGTCATCGTATTCGACTCGATCAAGCCGAAGGCTGCTATCTGAGATGATGTATGAAGTTCCGTTCTCATCTGAAATCACAGCTCCGGCCAGACCAAGATGATAGGCGGTTCGGCCGCGTATGCTCTGCAAATCCCAGGCTGGATCTTCTCCATTGGCATATTCAATAAGCTCATCGTTGCCACTACAGTCGTCAAACTCAATCGCGCATGCCCACAGGTTCTCCCACTGTTCTTTATCGTAATCGAATTCAAGGCAGGCTTTTTCGAAAGCAGATCTAATATCTTCCCCCCTAATAATTAACGGGTTTCCATGCCTGTCAGACATGTAGTCAATAGAATTGGTTGGTGATACATCCAGGTTGTGAAGCATATCGGTAGTGAGCATATTCCCCTCATCTTTAAGCTCTATTCGATACGTTACGTCACTAAAGTGATCTAGAGCGTTATCAGAAAAGCACAGTCCACGAATGACATTGTCCCTCGTAAAATCATCTAATGGAATTTTGCAAAGATTTTCGTTGTCAGTGCAGTGATATAAAAACATGAGATCTCCCAATTATTTGAACAACCTCATTAAAGCGCAAAACTATTCTTTAGCAATGGTTTTTACCCTTTATTCGCAAGAATTCGCTCGCCATAGGTGGCAGCGCAACGAGCGCTCACGGCGGTAGACTGCTGCACATGCAATGAGTGATCTACGCACCTAATTCAGTCCGCCCAGGAGGGCAGATGTCTGTCATTACAATGATCGCGGGTGCTATCAGCACTGCTTCGCTTGTTGCCTTGATCCACTACGTTTGCAGTGCTCACTTCGAGCCTGAGGCGTTCGTTCGCCGCGCCCACGTCCAATCGGGCATGTCACCCCTAAAGTGGATCTACTTTGGCCTCGCGTGGGTGGGACTTGCGATCATGTTGTATGGAGGCACACAGAGCGCACTCTTCTGGATGCCGGACGACTGGGGCTGGACTGACGAAGAGGGCGACATCCAACCTTTGAAAACCTTCATTGCGGCCGGAGCAGCGGTGCTGCTGACGTTTCCTGCCTTAGGCTTCATCTACCGTGCGGCAGCAGATCGATGGGATGCCATTGAGCGGAAGAGCCCTGGTTCGTGAGCAAGCGACTCGGGCCCGCCCGGGGCGATCAATGATCGCGTGCGAAGCACCCAAGGCGCGGTGGGCCAACGGCCCATGATCCAGGTCAAGCCGCTCGAAGCTCTCGAGCAAACTCCATCTTTGATTTGATGAGCTGCTGGACTTCCCAGCGCCGGCGTTCCTCTCTCTCTACCAGCTGTTGCTTGACTCGTTCAACAGCACGCCATTTATGATCCTCGATGGCTTGACTCTGCAAGAACAAAGAGCCCTTGCCCGAAATCAGAACCGTGTCTCGTCCGTAAACGTTGACTAGGCCTTTGCGTGCCGCTCTGTCAAAAGCATGATCAAAATCAGACTGAGCATACCCCGTTAATTGATGAAGGAATTCAGTTGGAGAGCAAAGACCAAAGCTCTCTTTAGCAGCAAGGCAAACTTGGACATCTGAGATATAAGCGTTCATAAGGTCTCCTGGATTAGACGAATCGGCGGACTGATTTGGTGCCATCGAAGCAGCAGAACTCGACACGGGTCTCAACTTGTTCGTCACTAGTCCTGTTGGTCGTCATCAGTCCTTTAAAGCGCTTCCAATAGATCCCCATCGAAAGCTTGGGAAGTCCCAAACCGTCTTTGCCGATATGCCCTCTCAGCTGTTCGGCGGTCGTGATGTCTTTGAGCTTAATTTGAGTGTTCATGATTGATCTCCTTTGATAATTTAAGTAAAAGGCAGATCTCATTTTTGTCAATACACGCAGCTGTAAAAAAGCCGCCTTTCGGCGGCATTTCCTTATACATAGCAATTGAGCTCGCGCTCTGGCCTTTGACCCAATGGCATAAACAGCCCTTTTTCTGTGTAGATCCAAAGCTCTTCGTCTACGACATTTGTAGACGCTGCCTCATCCCAGACAAGCAATTTCTCCTTGATGCCTTTTCCCGTTGAAAGAAAGACTCCCTCTTTGATCGAAATAACTCCGGCCTCACGAGCCTTGCAGATGAGCCTTTGAATTGCGTTGATTTTCATGTGATCTCCTTAATTTGAGTGGATGACTCAAGCAAAAGGCAGATCAAACTTTTGTCAAGCCTTTAAGGTCAAATTAGCACCCTAAACTGGGCGGGCTGGGGCTTGCCTCAATTGTAGCCAGCCCATTAAGCGTGGGCGCAACGGACAGAATTGGGCCATAAAAAAAGCCCCTGCTGGGGGGCCTTTGGATGTTTAAGTTGGGGCGTCACAGTCTTCGAGCTTTGGCTCTTTGAGTTGCCACCGTTCCCTGGCTGTCTGACTTAGCGTGATCAACGCATTCATTGAGGCTCTGAGGGATTTTGGCAGTGGATGCTTGAAGCTCTCTCATCTTTATCTTCGCTTCGACACCTCTTACCATCGCCAATTCCGTTTCATCAAGGCTCTCACAAGCGGCGTCTACATCAGATACAGGAATAAGCAACTCGATAATTTCTTGATGCCCCCCGAAAGCAGCCCAACCCAATGCTTGCGAGTTATGAGACTTAGGATCCGAGACAGGAATTAGAATTTCAGCTATTTTCAGATATCCTAATTTCGAGGCATCCCATAGAGCATAGCGAATTGACTCAGGGTCAGAGACAGGGATGAGCATTTCAACGATTTCATTGTGTCCATTTTCTGACGCACACATCAGTGCCATTGAACCATTTGCTTTGAAATCTGAGACAGGAAGGAGCATTTCAACGATCTCTTTGTGTCCCTTTTCTGCCGCATACAGCAAGGCCCTTGAACGATCTGCCATGGGATCTGAGATAGGAAGAAGCATTTCAACGATCTCGTTATGCCCGAAAAAAGCAGCCCAGCCTAATGCTCGTGAGCGATCTTTGAGATCTGAGAAAGGAAGAAGCATGTCGACGACTCTGCTATGCCCTTTTTCCGCAGCAGCCTGCAATGCACAGCAGTGATCTGCCAAGGGGTCCGAGACTGGCAATAGCAGCTCGACCATGTCGACGTCTCCATGTTCAGCCGCATAGCGCAGAGCTTGCGAATTCAGAGCCTTGGGGTCAGCGTATGGAATAAGCATTTCAACCAAATCTTTGCGACCTATTTCTACGGCATGTCGCAGCACGTAAGAGTTGTCTGCTTTGGCATCCGAATGCGGCAAGAGCAAATTTATGATTTCACTTCTTTGGGTGGCCACAGCGCAACGAAGCGCTGCGGAATTTCCCGTTCTAGCGTCTGCTACCAGCAAGAGCCTTTGAACTTCGTCAGCTCGCCCTTCTGCCACGGCTTCAATCAGCAGGCGGTCATTCGTTATAGGCAGGCTCATCAGAGTCTTCGGGCCTGGGCTCTTTGAACTGTCGCCGTGCCCAAGCTGTCAGACCTAGCTTGATCGACGCATCCTTTAAAGCTCTGTGGGATTTGGACAGTGGATGCTTGAAGCTCTTTCATCCTGAAATCCGCCTCCATAGCCTTTACAAGTGATATTTCTGATTCATCAAGCTGTTCGCAAGCAGCTTCCACATCAGACACGGGAATTAACAACTCAACAATTTCTTTATGCCCGTTAAATGCAGCATGTCGTAACGCCCGGGAATGTTCTGCCATAGGATCCGAGAACGGAATTAGCAATTCAACAATTTCCTTATGGCCTTTGCCTGCGGCAATATGCAACAAATACGGGCTTACCTCCTTTGGATCTGATACGGGAATGAGCATCTCAACGATCTTTGCGTGTCCTCTGACTGCAGCGACGCCCAGCGCCTCCGAATCATTCGCCTTAGGGTCTGAAACGAGGATCAGCATTTCAACGATTTCTTTATGGCCTTCACCTGCGGCATCTCTCAGCGCCCGTGACTTTCCTGCTTTCGGATCAGATTTCGGGATGAGCATCTCAACGATCTCTGCGTGTCCTCTGACTGCAGCGACGCCCAGCGCCTCCGAATCATTCGCCTTAGGGTCTGAAACGAGGATCAGCATTTCAACGATTTCTTTATGGCCTTCACCTGCGGCATCTCTCAGCGCCCGTGACTTTCCTGCTTTCGGATCAGATTTCGGGATGAGCATCTCAACGATCTCTGCGTGTCCTCTGACTGCAGCGACGCCCAGCGCCTCCGAATCATTCGCCTTAGGGTCTGAAACGAGGATGAGCATTTCAACAATTTCTTTATGGCCAAAACGCGCGGCATCTCTCAGCGCCTCTGATTCTCTTGCTTTCGGATCCGAAAACGGGATGAGCATTTCAACAATTTCTTTATGACCTACATATGCAGCATCTCTCAGTGCCACTGATTTTCTTGCTTTCGGATCCGAAAACGGGATCAGCATTTCAACAATCTCCTTATGCCCCTCACATGCGGCATCTCTTAGCGCCTTTGATTTTCGTGCTTTCGGATCCGAAAATGGGATCAGCATTTCAACAATTTCTTTATGGCCTGCACGTGCAGCGCATCTTATTGCCTCCGAGTCTCTTGCCTGCGGATCCGAAAGCGGGATTAGAATTTCTACAATCTCTTTGCACCCACTCCTCGCAGCACTTCGTAGAGCTTGAGACTCATACGCCTCAGGATCTGATATTGATATTAGTCCTTTAAAGATTTCTAAGCGCCCATAAATTGCTGCTTGAATTAATTTTTCTTCATTAGTCATAGCGATCTCCTTTCCCCCAGTAAAAGGCCAGCCGCTCTTTTGTCAATACCCATTAATATAAAAACTTCAACAAATAACCAGGAGAGCAAAGACTGTCCTCACAACCTCCGGCCAACAGCACGCGCATTTGGAACTGGTGTCGCCCGGTCTAAGAAGTAGGCTTCTAGCCGCCTGGATGCCGCAAACCAAGCTCTCTCCTGGCAATAGCTCACAGCTTCCCCAGGGCAGCAGTGGAGATAGAGAAGTCCCATCAAGCCCTCGTGCTCCTCCTCCGCAGCGATTGCCATGGCCCTGCTGTATTCGCTCGGGCTACCTGGCCCCACTCTCCCTGCCCTTGCCCACTCGACCATTCGAAGGATCAACTCAGGGTCTGTGCCTTGCCGTAGATGGCACCAGTGCTCAATGGCTTCGGCCTCAGACAACGGATAGAGAACCAGGGCGGCGTGGAGTCGAACATTCATTGCCGCCACTGCCAGGGCTTTCGAGTGCTGAGCCTTGGGGTCAACCTGGACCAGCAACGCACGCATTTTGACCATGTCACCCGTCCTAGCAGCCTCGAGGAACTGCTCTTCCGTTGAGCTAGTCACCTGCCTCATCCCCTGATCGAGCACGAGTGACCTTCAAGACCATACGCTCGCTCCTGAGCACTTTCGCACCATATTCCGCGAGGGCTATCAGGCCGGTGGTCCAAGGCTCACCAGGGTCTTCCAGGAGCTCTTGGATTGTGTCTTTTAGACGCGGCGGCACGGTGATCATTGAACGGTTGGTGCGAACGCCGTCAGGAGTGCGGTAGTCCCGGAGTCGGGCTGTTCTATGGATCTGCAACTGAGGTTCTGACCCCTTCCTCTTCTGAACATCCAAGCCAAAGTAGGATTGCCGGCATTCGTGCTCGCCAGGCTCAGGTGCAGACCTGAGCTCGACGTTGACCCGCTTCTCGTTGCGATGCCCAGACTGATGGATGACATCCAGGGCAGCGCCGAGGTCTGGCACCTTTCTCATAGATCGCCCCAGCTTTGACTGTCAAAGCGTCTGAGAGCACGTGCAATCGCTTTAATGTCCAGTTGCGCGTGCCTGGCTCTCACCCCGACATGATCAAAGACCGTCTCCCCGTAGCCATAACACGAGGAAAAAATGGCGCGATCTCTCACGATAAGCGCGCCAGGAGGGAGCTGTGCGAAGCGCTGGCGATGCTCTGAGCGGTCGGGATTGAAGCGGTTTGCCACCACGATGTGAGGCAAGCCTTTCTTGCGCACGAGCTGCATCGTTTTCAAGAACACGACATAGCTCACAGCATCCAAGAGTGTTGGGATGATGTAGACGTCAGCCTCAGGAACAAGACCGTTCTCAGGCAGCTTCGGTGGCGTGTCAAAGAGGTGAAAGTCATGCTGTGCCCGTGACTTCACGACACCGACAGTGAAAGGCGTCTCCCCAGCCAACCTTGCCCATGCCAACGATGAGCCCTGGGCATCTAGGTCGGCGACATAGACGCTGGAACGTGGGTAGGTGCACTGTAAGCAGTGAGCGAGATTGAGTGCGAGGGTTGTGCGCCCCACTCCTCCCTTACCGTTCAACATGCAGATCTTCATGCGAGCACCGCCTGCTCTTTAGACGCTTGCTGGCGGTTCCAATGCATGGTTCGACGGCTACGGTCTTTAGCTCTGTTCTTTAAACGCGATGCACGCTCCTCTTTTTGATTGAAATACATCTGATAGAACTTGACCGTTGTGTCGATGTCGTATTTGATTTTCATATTGATCTCCAATAGGGGTTATTCCCTAGATTGAAGAAAAGCCAGTTCAAACTTTTGTCAATAGTTTATACCCCAATTACTTGACAAAATTTCAATCGGCCTCTTAATCAATGAAAGGCACTCAAAGCCCCATCATCTAAAGGAGATCATCATGTTCAAATATCTTTTCAACCACGAAAGTCTTTTAATTTCACTAGGCTCGATGGCAACGCTTGCGGCCTTTGCCTTGCTTGGGTGCTACGCAGCGCTGTCCGGAATTGGCCGCTTGATCAGTAGTGCCCTGGGAACGGGCGCATGAGACGCCTGATCACATGGCTAGTTCTTATCGCTTGCTTGATGATCGGACTTGACTACTTCTCGGCGAAGGCTATTGGAAGCATTCGAACGATTGAGTCGTCTCTTGCGAGAATTGGATCCAGATAAAGCAAAAGGCCACTTGAAGTGGCCTTTGTCAAATCAAATCATCGACGCTTGGTCTTGAGCATCTCTTTCCGAGCACGTTTGATCAATGGTCCAGATCGACTAAGGTATATACCCATCTCTCTTGCGACATCTGAAACTATTTTTCGAGAGTTAGGAAATAAACTGGAAACATCGCTCCGCGTCATACCTTTTTTGAGGGCATGGCGCAGAAAAGCTCTAATTTCCGCTCGTCTCTTAACTCTTTTCAAAGAAACAGACTCGTGGAGGACCATCTTCCTAGCACTCTGGACAAGCGAGCCTGGGACCTGCTCATCTCGCGCAAGCTGGGCGAGACATTGCCCAGGATCTCTAACGAGCAACGCCGCGATTTCGAGACGCTTCTTCTCTAGCATTTCAGTTCTACTAGGTGCGCCGACTTCGATGCAGATGCGACCAATCCGTTGTCTAGTCAAACCGAACTCGCGCGCGAGGGACGAATGCTTCTCGACGCCCCGCTTGAGCTTCCGCACCAATCGAGCCTTCTCCTTTACGCTTAGCCGTCTCATAGTCATAGAGCGACCTTCGCTCGCATTGCGCGTTGATGACGCGCCAAGACTGACCCCTTCTTTTCGGAGGACGCTGAGGCGTCACCGGAAGCCTTTGCCGCTCGGAATTGATCAAGAATGACGACGTTGGTGCGAGATTTGCTGACAGAAAGAACGTTGTGCTTATTAATCGAGAAACCGGTAACTAGTCCACACTTCGGGGCAGACAAAACTACCAACGCCCTCTTGACTTCAAATTTAAATTTCTTCAACTCGAACCCGGAACGCGCCAGGCGTTTTAACTCCAAAAGAGAAATTGGAGGAACAACTTTGTGAGTAGCAATGAAGTCGTGAAGCCACAATACAAGCTGATTATTCCCAAGCGACACTTTGCGAGTCAGATCATTGACCAGAACTTCATCATCAAAGAGCTTGGATAATTCGTTGTTGATCGTGATCGTGATGTTCCCTTTCCGAACCCTCGTCCCAACGTTGACTCTGGCAATCTTCACTCCAGAGACCAACCCTCCGATGTAGTCGTGTGTTGCCGTTTGATAGCTGATCTCCCCGCTTCTTAGATCTCTGAGCATGTTGACCAGGCGACTGTGCATCTGCGAGCAGGTCGATTTATTACCCATCCTTCGCAGCAACTCGTTCCCACTGATTTCAACGGTGTCGGTTTTCTGCTCGACATATGCAGAAATGATGCTCTGCCACAGCAAAGAGTGATGCTGATTGAGCACAGGCCCTGTGTAGCTCACCTTGGTGGCGCGTAGATTTTGAACGGCTAAGCTGGTGTCTTCGAGATGAATTTCTACGCGCTCACTCTTCACTGCCATAGACGTTCCAAAAAGGGCGGATCGCGCCAGCCCCAATGGAATTTTAGAATAAATATCTTCTTTACACACGAAACCATCTCCTTAAAATGACATCAATTAAGGAATAGGCCAATATCAACTTTTGTCAACTTCAAACGGCAAACTGTTAAACGCTTAGGTTAAATTCTCCTGCGATATATCGAGAACTTTGCGCGATATAGCTAGAACCGCACTGCGATATATCGAGAACCATCACTGCGATATTTCAAGAACTTTATGCGATATATCTAGAACCGAAACAGCCGAAATCCCTTGTGGCACAGCGGTTTCCAGCGTCCTTAAGGCTCTTAGGTTTAAAGCTAAAGGAAAGAAGGGCGCTGTCGCGCTCTTTTTTTGGATCAAGAAAAGAGCAAGATCGTCAGCACTTGTCACCCCTTCCGCCTATGCCCCCTGCGAGGGGGCGGCGGGTAAGCCGGGGCTATCGCTTCACCTGGCAGCTGCGCTGCGGCTTCGCCCGCATGAGCAATGAGGGCCGCTTGGCTCGGCCAGATGGGCGATAGCCCGTTCCACAGCCAGCCCCCTGGGGGGCGTTGCCGCAGGGGGGTTGAAGTCGGGAGTGATCTACGTTGTGATTTGCTTGCTCGCTTTGAGCGACGATGGGATCAAGGATGAAATCACACACCGTATTCGCAGCAATTCTCCTGCTGAGCGTTACGCACTCGGCCCATGCCCAGGATCTTGGGAACTTGGCTTTCGACAGGTTCAACAACACGGCCAAGGGCCTGTGCGGCCCAAGCATCATCGAATACACAGGGGTCAATCAAAACCGAACTGATGGCCGCGTTGGCGGATGGAACTACGATGGAGAGGTGACGATGAAGGTCACGTCCGGGCAGAAGGTCATCACCCCGCCCTTGGGTGTAGGAAGAATCACTGCCGTGTGCCTGGGAGAGTCTCGGCCGATCCTGGTGGTCATAGAAGACAAGGCACCTTCAAAGCGATTTTTCAAGGCTTACGACGCGCGGAGTCTCGCCCCAATCAGCGAGAAGGAAGGTTGCAATTTCGTGTGTATGGAAGAAGCTGGCGTCAAGATCCCACCGAAGCTTGCTTCGTTTGATCCGCCGATTGACTGACCATAACGACCCACTCACTCAAGAAGAACGCCCATGTCTTTTTCAGAACACTTGCAATTGAAGGACGGCGAGACGCTTCGCCTCGACAGCTCGCGCGAGACAGGTTTTATGGGGAACGTTGACGTCGACAATTATTCAATCCTGAGCGCCGATGGCGAAGTGGTCGGCAAGGTTGAATACACTGTTGACACTGCCGTCAAAGGCTTGAAGGTGACATACAAGGTCGTCCAGACCGATCTTGAAGGTAAGACTGTCCTGCAAAAATTCTGGTAGAGCGTGCCCTGATGTAGACGATGAAAGCCCCGGAAATCCGGGGCTTTTTTGTTGCTCAGTTCCAGCCGAGGTCAACTCGATCAAGATCGTAGTCGCGACCAATTTGGTGAGCGGCTTCAAGAGCTGAAAGATCGCCGTAGCGCTGCTTGAACTCGGCTTCTGAGAAGCCGGCTTCGTCGATGCTGATGCCGAACATTCTGGTGAAGTGCTCGTTTGCTTCTTTGAAGAACTTAGTGCTCATCATCTTGCTCCAATTGAGCCAATTGCTCGCGATGAGTTGTAGGGAAGCGGCAAGAACGCATTGCACTGAAAGCCGAAACGCAGTGGAGGAGCGCGTGCGCTTGCAATGCGTTCAGCGACCGACCTTTGTCGCTAGCTATTTGCCTGTTGGACCAAATAAATTGTGCTAGAAACCCTTGCCAAACGAGTCAGTTGCCTTAGCTTGTTCAAGAGGAGGCATTTATGACTGATGAAGATCTGTATTTTGAAGAGAGGGCGGTCACACCTGATGATATCTATCCGCCATTTAGGCGGTTCGTCGCAGAACGGCACGGGGACGGCCTGCTGTTCAGCGTAGCAACTGATCAGACTGAGGCCGAAGGCCATTTCAACGACTTCGAGATCATCGATCTTGTCGATCTGGCTCTCATGCAACACCGCAGCATTTGGATTGGCGCATGAGCAAGACAGACGACTACGCGCGCCAATTTGCTGATCTCGTGATCCGCAGCCTGGAGAACCACACAGCGCCATGGACAAAGCCTTGGAAGCCCGGCGAAGTCCCGGCAGGGCCCCACAACGGCGTCACCAATCGTAGCTACCGGGGCAGCAATTTCATGAACTTGCTCTTGACGCAGCAAGAACGGGGCTATCAGTCTGCGGAGTGGTTGACGTTCAAGCAGATCGGGGAAGCTGGTGGCAAGGTCCGCAAGGGGCAGAAAGGCACTTCGATCCAATTCTGGAAGACGTCGGAGCCAAGTGCAGAGCAACTTGCTGAGGATCCAGCGGCAAAGAAGCGCATGCAAGTCTTTTACTTCACAGTCTTTAACCGCGATCAATGCGAGGGACTGCCAGATCCAAAGCCTCAGCTACAAGTTTCTGAGCAATGGCGACATGAGAAGTGCGAGCAACTGATGAGCGATTCGGGAGTTCCGTTCCACTTCAATGGCGGTGATAGGGCTTACTACCGTCCTGACATCGATCAGATCTTCATGCCTTCGAAAGCAGCGTTTAGCAGCCCAGATGGCTTCTATGCAACAGCACTTCACGAGCTAGGCCACAGCACCGGCCATAAAAATCGGTTGGGGCGTGATCTATCGGGAAAGTTTGGTAGTGAGAGTTACTCTATTGAAGAGCTGCGAGCTGAATTCTTCTCTTTTATGTGCGGCGAACGCTTGGGGATCGGGCACGATCCAGGGCAGCACACGGCCTATATCAAATCATGGATCAAAGTGCTCAAGAACGATCCCAAGGAAATTCTGCGAGCGTGTGCGGATGCAGAGAAGATCTGCAATTTCTTGAAGATCGAGCGATATCAAGAGCTTGAGCAAAACAATGTCCAGGCTCAACAGCTAACGGGTCAAGAGCGCCGTCAAGGACGGCCGGTGCGTAAGGCAGGCGCGAAAACTATCGATCCTTTGGCACCCGAACTGCTCGACGATCAGATCAAAGACATGAAGTCCCGGCGCAAAGCCGAAGAACTGGCAGTAGCGCTATGAACGAACGACTGCCACAAATCCATAATTCGGACAGCGAAGAGAGCCGGCAGTGCTACACACAGCCCGGGCATGAACCCCGCCCCAATCTCTTCGATTTTGGCAACCTCAGCCCTGAATCCCAGGCAATCTATGATGCAAGCCGCGCCGGTTCCAGGTTCGATCACCTCATCGACCACGCACTACTCATTGCCCGCATCCGGGGTGACAAAGAACAGCTTGTCTACGCCTCAGAGCCAGATGACACGCTCCCCGGCACGACCCTGTTGGACGCCGTGGCGAACGGGCGCTGGAACGAAGCCAGAGGCCTTATCCGCTCACATGTAGACGTCAATGCGACCAACACGTTTGGACAGACAGCCTTGCACATCGCTGACGACCCCGGAGTGATCGATGCCCTACTCCGCTTTGGTGCGAAGCAAGACATTGTCGATGACTACGGCAACACACCCATGCAAGCGGCTATAGAGCGCGGTGATCGCGATGCACAGCACTTGATGGTGAAATACCGATATGGATCCGATTCGAGCGCCACCTCGATGCGCCGATGATGTTCAAGGCTTAAGCCGATTCTTTAGGACCTGACCCCTGGGTGAGCTCAGCTTGGCGACGTATGCAGCCTCTCCCAGCATCGCAACCATGTTGCCATCACGATGCGGCATCTCAGGCCAGATCTGGTCGGGGATCTGATCAAGGTAGATCGGTATCTCAACCTCATCGTCCGGGCCGAGAGAGGCATAAAAGTCAAACGACGGCGGCTGCCAACCATCTAACGGCAATGCCTTATTGACGATGATTGCGAATGCTATGGGATAGCACTTCATGATCATCACTTGTGAGGCTATCTTAGTCCCAATGTAAGTTATAAATAGATCACGCGCGACCGTTCGTCCAGCGAATGGATAGACCCAATAGCAGACTCTACAATCTCGCAAGAAGGTCGATTGGTCGTTGAGCACATACTCGCCAAATTTCTGCGGGTCTCCCTCGTTGTAGCGATCGATGCCTAGCGCACAGAGGTGACCTAACACTGCCCTGGCTACGAGTTGCGGCTTGACTCGAATGGCCTGCGATCCATCAAGCAGGATCGGTGTGCGCAACATCGCAGTCACCTGGTCTGCCATCGCCACTAGGGCCTTGTCGTAGCGTGACAACACGACGCCATTGCAGCGCTGACAAAGGCTTCTGAACTTGATGCCGTCTGGCATCTTGGTGCCGGGAGGCGCCTTCTCTGCACCCAACTCAGAAACGAGATGGTTGAGTCGCAGAGCGATGTTTTGCGCCAGCGCTTTAGGCGGGATGTGATCTTCGGTCAAAGGCCCTACGGCGCCACAGATATTGCACCTACCCGACTTCGGACCAATGACGTTGAAGACCGGCATGCTCGTGCTACCTCATCGATAGTTGGCAAAGCAGACACGACTGGAACGGGCCCATAGGATCCAACCCGCTATATCCTTAAAGGCAGCAGCCCTCATGCGAGCCTGACTGAGGTCTCGTGGACGACCCATTTTGACGCGTCGGTCAAGTTCATGCCACTACCCTAGCTTTGCGGCGGATCCACGCCGCGATCTACCGAAAAGGACAGAACTATGACGAGTCGCACCTTTGGACATTTCGCCGCCATTGCCGCACGCGCTTCCGGCAGCCTTGGCGCGTTCGTCGCCGCACTGGGCGTGGTGATTGTCTGGGCGGGAAGTGGCCCCTTCTTTAAGTTCAACGACACTTGGCAACTCGTCATCAACACAGGCACGACGATTGTGACCTTCCTTATGGTCTTCCTGATTCAGCACACGCAAAACGGCGACACGGCGGCGCTCCATATCAAGCTCGATGAGCTGATCCGTGTGACTAAGGACGCAAACCAAGAGCTTCTCAACTTGGAATCTATGGACCCGGCCCACCTTGAGGAGATCCGTCAGCGATATGAGTCATTGGCGAAGACCGCTGCTGACATCAAGTCGAAGAAGGAACGCTGCATGCCGTGCCAAGCAGACACCCCCACCGACCCTGAATGATTTAGCGAGAATCTTGAGCGGTCCGGCCTGCCGGGGGGACTCGCGAAAGGCCTCCGGAGTAAGATCACCCGTGCCCTCAAAACAGCACTTGCCATGCCCTACTGCGACCCATTTCCGGCCGTCCATGGTTCCCTTCTGGTTCTCGAAGACGACGATGAGCTTGGGCCATTACTTAAGGACGTCCTCACCATGGCCGGCTATGACGTCTTCTTGGCCAGCACCCACTCGGAGGCCATGCCTCACCTAACGGACACGCCAATGGCGGCGGCCGTCCTGGAATGGTCGACACAGAAAGGCGGCGCCGGAACATTGGCCGACCACCTGTTTGCCCAACGCATCCCCTACGTGGTTGCATCCGGGTCCGTTGCTCACTGCATGCTGCCGGTTTGCCACCAATGGGCGCGCTTCCTGCCAAAACCGTTTGCTATCACAGACCTGATCACGGCGGTGGAGGCCAGTAGAGATTTTGGAGTGCCCGTTGAAGGTTGGCCAGCAGCCCGGTAGAAGCGGGCAAGCTGCGGATTCTGTCGATAGTGAAGGAAGTCTCAACGCGGAGGGCCCTGCCTTCACATCTCTTGGGCGAGCCTAGGGGCATGGTATTGGCTCACCCCAGCAGAGGATGCATCTATGGCAATTAAGACCGCCGAAGAGCTGTTTGTTCACGAGCTTTCGGACATTTATAGCGCTGAGAAGCAGCTCACGAAATCCCTTCCCCGCTTGGCGCGGGCTGCCGAGAATCCTGACCTCGCCGCTGCATTTGAGACCCATCTCGAAGAGACCCAGGGCCAAATCGAGCGCATTGATCAAGTCGTCGAAGTCCTGGGCATTCGGCTCAAGCGCATTAAATGCGCCGCGATGGAAGGCCTGGTGGAAGAGAGCAAGGAAGTCATCGATTCGATCGAGAAGGGACCCGTGCGCGACGCCGCGCTGATTGGTGGGGCCCAAAAAGTAGAGCACTACGAGATCGCCTCTTATGGCACGATTGCGGCGCTCGCCAAACAGCTCGGTTACAAGGACGCCTTGCCCTATCTCCTCGAAACGCTAGAGGAAGAAAAATCGACCGACGAAAAGCTCACCCTTCTCGCCGAACAGGGTGGCAATCAAAAGGCCGCAGCGGGCAAGTGACCGAACTACAGGCGGGCCCCCGGGCCCGCCTCTGACCTGGATAGGAAACATGTGGCGTCGAAACGGGTTATCCATCGTCCTGGTAGTGCTGACCGTGCTGTTCTTGAGCGCGCAGGCCGTGACGGGCTGGAACGTCCACAATGAGGAGCTGGCGCAGCATGGGCAAGCCGCCCTGGGCTTTGGGACCTACCTGACCACCGGGCATTTCAGCAGTGCAACCTTTGAGAACTGGGAGAGCGAGTTCCTTCAAATGGGGATGTATGTGCTGCTCACTGTCCGACTGCGTCAACGCGGCTCGGCGGAGTCCCGTCCCCTCGACCCCAGCGAGGAAAAACCCAAACTCGACGCCGGCCCTGCCCCGTGGCCCGTCCGCCGAGGAGGGATGTGGAAGAAAATCTATGGTCATTCTCTCGCCATCGCCTTTCTAAGCCTGTTTGCGATCTCCTTTGCACTCCATGCCCTTGGCAGCTGGCGTGCGCGGTGCGACGAAACGCGGCTGGAGAATCTGCCCGTCCCTGACTTTCTGGAGCATTTATTCAGCAGTGATTTTTGGTTCGAGTCGATGCAGAACTGGCAGAGTGAGTTCCTCGCCGTATTTGCCTTGGTGGTGCTGACCATTTTCCTGCGTCAGAAGGATTCGCCCCAGTCCAAGGCAGTCGAGGCTCCACACGCCCAGACGGGGGACTGACGTGCCGCGCCCGGCCCTGCTCATCGTTGATCTTTTTTCGCGTTTCGACTTCCCAGATGGGCCAAAGCTCGCTCCACTGGCGCTCAAAGCTGCCAAGAAGGTTCGGCAAATTCGAGATGTCTTTGACGAAGAACAGTTGCCGGTCATTTACGCTAATGAAAACTTCGGAGACTGGAAGTGCGGGTTCGATCAGCTGGCCGAGGTCTGTCGCCACGACGATGGTCCGGCTGGCGACATCGCAAAGCTCCTGTTTCCCGGACCGGACCACTACACGGTGCTCAAGCCGAAACATTCGGCCTTCCTTGCCACGCCACTGGCCTTGCTTCTTGCAAAGCTGGACATCAGCACGCTGGTGCTTGCCGGAATGGCCTTGGACTCTTGCGTTCTTGCCACCGCCATCGATGCAAATTCCCGCGAGTTCTCCACGGTGGTGGTGTCTGATGCAACCGCCTGCGTGCCGGATCGCAGGCAAGCCGCTTTGACGCTGCTGCGCTCCACAGGGGGCGTCGAGGTTCGCACGGCCCAGGTGTTTTTGCGCTCCCACGAGAGGGGAAAGGGTCATTGACCAACGGGCGGTCTGGCCGGTCTTCTGCAGGCCATCAAGAGCCGGAAGTCGATGCCGTTCACGGAAAACCAGCTGACATGTCCCTACCCTTACCGTCATGTCTGCCTCCAGCCAAAGAGGGACTCCAGTGATCGAGCAAGCCCGTCTGTCTGCCTTGCACTCATTGAATATCCTGGATTCAGACCCCGAGCCGTTTTTTGATGCGCTTACCCGGGCTGCGAGATCGGCAGCAGAGATGCCCATCGCGCTGATCTCACTGGTGGACGAGGGCCGTCAATGGTTCAAAGCCCAAACCGGGATGGAGGGCGTCCGTGAGACCCCACGCGACATGTCCTTCTGCACGTGGGCAATTCTTTCAGAAGAGATCTTTGAGGTGGAAGACGCTTCCATCGACCCCAAGTTCTGCATAAACCCACTGGTGCTGGGCGCTCCTCACGTCCGGCACTACGTGGGGGCACCGATTCAAGTGGCCGGCGGCCATCGGACGGGCACCTTGTGTCTGCTGAGCCAAACGCCTGGCAAACTAACACCCCCCCAGCGGGAAATCCTTCAGTGCTTGGCCGAGGCCGCTGCCGTGGGGATGGAACAACGGGCACAGCTGCTCGATCGGGTGTCCGAGGCTACTCGACTGCACGGCGATCTGAAGAAGAGCCAAGCGCTGCTCGAACAGACCAACGCCGTGGCCAAGGTGGGTGGGTGGGAGCTCAACGTTGATACCAACGAGTTGGAGTGGACCCAAGAGACCCGCCTCATCCATGGGGTGACCGATGCGTCTCCCTCCTTGGAGGCGGCGCTCTCCTTATACCCAGAGTCGGCACAGGGGCCCATACAAACCGCCATCGCCAGCTGCGCCGAGCACGGCACCCCTATCGACCTGACGGTGCCATCCACCAGGGCTGACGGAGAGCGGATATGGGTTCATGTCGTCGGACAGCGCCTCCAAGACGACCGTGGCACGCGCCTGATCGGGGCGGTTCAAGACGTGTCGCTTCAGCGCTCCGCCAGCGACGCGTTGGCGCTGAGCGAATCGAAATACCGACGGCTTTTTCAGCACAGCATGGGTTTGATCTGCACGCACACCATGGAGGGCATTATCACGTCCATCAACCCGGCCGCCTCCCTTTCACTGGGTCGGGAAGAGCAAGAGCTCATCGGCCAGCCGCTGTCAGCGATCCTTCCGCCGGACAGGCGGATGCAACTCGATGCCTATCTGGCCAAGATCAAAAGAGGATCAGAGCGACTCAGGAGTGATGGAACTTGTTGCCTCCGACGGGTCTCAGCGCTTCTGGGCCTACCACAACGTTCTGGATACGGAGGCGGAGCCTCCCTACGTTCTGGGGCACGCCCAGGACATCACCACGCAACACCTGCAAGAACAGCAACTCCAAGAGCTGGCCATCCGTGATCCGTTGACCCGATGCTTCAACCGGCGCTATCTCACCGAGCTCGCTCATCGTCAGTTGGACGCTTGGGGCTGCTTGGTGTTCGACCTGGATCACTTCAAGGAGATCAACGACACCCAGGGCCACGCAGAAGGGGATGCTGTGTTGATCAAGTTTGCTGCGTTTCTAGAGTCCAAGCTGCTGGACAATGAGGCCGTCATCCGCCTAGGAGGCGATGAGTTCCTGGTCTTCGTTCCCGGCGCGACGGCTGAGCGCATGCACCAGTTGGAAGACTGTTACCGGGATCACGCCGATGAAGCGCCAATCCGATTTTCCGGCGGTTGCGCCGTCAGCCGACCTCATGAGTCGGTGGGCGACACCATCAATCGTGCAGACCTGAAGCTCTACGATCGACGGAAGCAAGAGCGTTCATGACCCTTTTGGGGCATCCGTCAGGGGAGCAAACCTAGCAAAGATTGGTGAGCAGCCACGCCTGCCAACGCCCCTTCGCCCACCGCCAAGGCAATGTTCCCGGCAAACCGGGCCGCATCCCCGCACGCAAACACCCCCGCGACGGTGGTCTGCTTGGCCGAATCGGTGGTGATGCATCCTGCATCCTCTGTCTCGCAGCCCATGCGAGTAGCCAAGTCCGACGCCAAACAGGTCTCGGGGTGAACGAACAAGGCTTCCACGTTCCGCACGCTTCCGTCCGCAAGGTTCAAGATCGCGTTGCCAGTCACACCCGCTAAGGCACTTTCCTCTAACGTCACGCCAATGCCCTTCAGCTCCGCTGAAAGCTCTTCCATCTCGGCCGCTGAGAGCGTTGCGGCGTGGAAGGCCGTGACAGCGCCCCATTGCGAGAGCGCCTTGACCTGGTCCATTGCCTCCGCTTTGGACGCAATAAGCACGCCGATGTTTGTTCCGCAGATTTCATAGCCATGGCAGTAAGGGCAATGGAGGACCGTTTCGCCCCAGCGCTCCGCGAGCCCAGGAATGCTGGGCAACCGATCCACCACCCCATGGGCAAGGATCACCCGCCTGGCGTGGTAGTGGTCACCGGATGCGCAGTGGACAGCGAAGCCCGTCTGGAGAGAGCCGGTGGCCTCAATGGCCTGATCGGTCGCCCATTGCACTCGGTCGTAGGCGAGGAGCTGCCGACGTCCCAGCTCAAGGATCTGGGACGGAGCCACCCCGTCCCAGCCCAAGCACCCGTGTGCCTTCGCAGCGCGTTCGTTACGGGGTTGGCCATGGTCAATGACCAGCACCGTGCGGCAAGCCCTGGCCAGCTGCAGCGCGGCGGACATGCCCGCATAGCTGCCGCCGACCACGACTGCGTCGAAGGGAGGCAGGTCCTGTGACGTTTTGCTGCCAGGGCTGATCATCGTGCTTTGTTCCACTGTCGATAGGGAAAGGATGTTCTGATGTGCACAGGATTTGATGTATTCGCCTCCGCGCAGGCGTAGGCAGACTCAGAACAACTCAACCTGCGGCGCGGGGTAGATCAGGTCCTGCCCCACCGCCTTCGCCATCGGGCTTAGCGGATGGGGCTTGGGTTCTGCGTTGGATACGATGTGCAACACCTCATGGCCCCGGTGCGTCAAAAGGTCGGAGATCAGGCGACGATGGCAGCGCCACCATGGCGCCTCCGCGCACATCAGCGCGGTTCGATGTGCAGCCGCCAGCGCAAGAACCTTCGTTAATCCGCTGGCAAACTCTGCGGAAGCCATGTGGTCTGCATAGCCTTGGAACGCGGCGTTGTCCCATGCCCCGTTGGGAGAGTTGGGCTGCGCCCTGCGCCGGCCACCGAGTTCGGGAATCCACTCATACATCACACCATGGGCCGACAACGTCTCTGCCATCTGTTCCGATGCAAACCAAGGGTGGCGCCGAGACCCCGCGAAGCGCCGCACGTCCGCAATGGCCGCTATGCCTTGCGCAGACAGCAGTTGCAGAAAGTCGCTCCAAGGCCGAGTAGAGTGGCCGATGGTCCAGACAGTCAGCGGGTGCGGGATAGACGGATCGGACGGCATGAAGCAATTGAACACCGTTGCGGATAAAGGCCGTGTCATCACTGCATGGGAGAAGGCTCCAGCCCCTGCGTTAATGACGTCGTCCTGCCGGCGCCTTCATTGAGGAGCCTCGAAGAAGGGTAAGGCTCCTTTGCCCACGCAGGTTTTGCTGGATCGTCGTGCCACGAACACACATTGGTGAATTTGCACCGGCAGCACCCTGTTCAAGTGTCGGAGCTGCGGCACTCATGAAGCGGTGCGCAACGCAAAAATTGCCGAACTAAAATGTGTCACGTCCCGGCTCCGATCCCCATAATCGGTTCGCTAGCTCTGAACCGAGAATCCGTCTGCAACCGTGTTGAGCTTCGTCTGAGGAGAAGCCCGTCGGCCGGCGGGCTTCATTTGAACCGAGTTACGTGAATCTGGTCATGGCTCCCGTGGATTGACGTCGACAGCCCCGGCACCAGGGCCTGCGCCCAGTTCTGCGCCCGTCGCCGGGCGCGCGTCGGGATCAGAGAGGGTTCTCGCAGCCATGGCTTCCAAGGCGACTTGCTCCCTTTCGCTGAGGTCCACATCGCAGCTTCCATCCCCGCCGTCCAATGCCGCTTGAGCGTCACGGTCGGTGACCCGCTCCCAAAGCTCGCCGCTGTTCCAGCTGCCCTCTACATCGCCCTCGCCTTGCGACATGTCCATGTAGAGGTCGGTGAATGCGGGATCCCCGGGCAGCTTGCCAGGAGGGAAGTTGGGCTGGATGCTGTAAAGCGCCTTTTCAAACGATTTCTGGTGTGCGATTTCACGGGTCATGAGGAACCGAAGGGCGTCTTTGATGCCCGGGTCATCGGTCACGTTGATGAGCCGTTCGTAGACGATCTTCGCGCGTGCCTCTGCCGCGATGTTCGATCGCAAATCCGCCGTGGGCTCGCCAATGCTGTCGATGTAGGCGGCCGTCCATGGCACGCCGCTTGAGTTGACCAACGCCGGGCCACCGCCATACAAAATCTGCTCGGTGTGACTGGTGCTATTTTGGCCCATCAGTCGCATGTCTTCGGCTTCCATCATGCCCTCAGACTGAATTGCCTTGGGGCCACGGTTGAGCATTGCGATGATCGTGCCGATGATCTCCAGATGGCTGATTTCTTCAGTGGCGATGTCCATCAGGAGATCCTTGCGGCCCGGATCCGCCTCGCCGAGACCCTGCGTGAAATACCGCATCGCTGCGGCCAGTTCGCCTTGCGGACCTCCGAACTGCTCGAGCATCAACGCCGCCAAGGCGGGATTGGATTCTTTGACCCGAACCGTATACATCAACTTCTTGTGGTGAAGAAACATTTGCGCGTCTCCTTGGGGCTGGCTATGGCTTGCCTTTATGGAAGAGTCGTCATCTCCTCTGCGGCATGGGTATGGTGCCTGCTCGGGCATCGACGTCCCGTAGAAAACCGTGACGAAAAACCCGCCCTTTCGCACACGCGCTCCTGATCTACGCGTAACTTCTACGCGACTCCGCGCTTCCGTGAGACGTCGGCCGCCCAGAACATCTGAGCGGCATTCCCTCGGGCTGCTCGTGACCGGTTGCGGCCTGGCCATCGGTCACCTATACACCGACCTGGTCAGCGACGGAGCGGGTTTACTTCAAAGGAGGATCGGTCTGCTGATAGGTCCCCACAAGCTGGCCCTTGCCAATCACATGGCCTTTGGCTGCCTTGAGCACTTCATCGCGGGTCGCCCCAGGACGAACCTCCAATCGGGCGTCCAGTGCCAAGATCTGGAAATGGTAGTGGTGCGGGGGAGCCCCTACTGGCGGCTTCGGCCCGTAGTAGCCGATCGAGCCGTGGCTCGTTGCCCCTTGAAGCACGCCCTCGGGATCGGTCAGCCGGGGCTGAGTTTGGAGACCTTCCGGTAGACCGGTCAGGGATCCGGGAATGTTCCAAGCGACCCAGTGGACGAAGGGATTGATGGGTGAGGCATCGGGATCCTCGGCGACCACCACGTAGGTCACCGCCTTTGGGACGGGGTTCCACGTCAGCTGGGGTGATACGCCTTCGTGATACGCACTGAACCGCGTGGGCATGGGTTGACCATCCTGGAAAGCCGGGGACTGCACCGCAATGGACGCTGTTTCGGGGGTGCGCTCCAAGACCAACGGGACACCCGTCCCGGCGGTGACCTGCCGCTCAAGGGACTGCGAAGGAATCGCGGTGGGCTGCGCTGCAGCAGGGGTGCCGCCGCTGTAGCTCACCCGATAGAGCGTGCCATTGGCATCATCGCCCACCAACAGGGCTCCGCCACGTGTGATGGCCAGCCCCACGGGCCGGGCCACGTGCTTCTGGCCCCCATCGACCAGGAACCCGGTCAAGAACGGCTCAAAGGCGGTGGGCTGCCCGTTGCGGAAGCGGACCCGAACCACCTCGTAACCAGAAGCGGGCTTTCGGTTCCATGAGCCACGCATGGTGACGAACGCATCGCCCCGGTATTCCGCCGGGAACTGGCTGCCCGTGTAGAACACCATTTGCATGGGGGCGGCATGGGCGGTGTAGCCCAGCGTCATGGGCGCGCTCATCTGAGCCCACTGCGCCTTCGTGATTTCCCCCGGCGGGGTGCTCTGCGGGTTCTGTCCGTCCTTCCCCCAAATGTGCGGCCAGCCATACTGCTTGCCTTTGACGATGTGGTTCAGTTCTTCCGGCTGGACGTCATCGCCCAGGAAGTCGATGCCGTGATCCATGCCCCACAACTCACCAGATTTCGGGTCCCACGCGAAGCCGATCGTGTTTCGCAGCCCACTGGCAAAGATCGTCCTGCTTTTGCCATCCGGCGTTGACCGCAACAAGGCGGCATGCTCCGGGTTGGTCTCGTTGCATGCGTTACAGGACGAGCCCACGCTGATGTAGAGCATGCCGTCTGGGCCGAACGCCATCGTCCGGTTGGGATGCTGTCCGCCGTCCGGCAAATCGTTGATGATTCGCTCCACGGCACCCAGGGAACCGTCTGCATTGATGGGCGCTCGAAAGACCTCGGTTGGGGTAGCCATGTAAAGCTGTCCGCCTCCGATTGCCAACCCATGAATGTTCGGTCGGTGGGTCACTGCCCTAGGCGCCTCATCAAGGACACCGTCTTCGTTGGCGTCCTTCAAGAGCAACACGTCGCCTTGCTCCCGACGGGAGACGTAAATGTCGCCGTTTGTCGCAACGGCGATGATCCGAATGTTCTTCAGGTCCTTGGCGAAGGCCTTGACCTCGAATCCCTGCGGCACCTTCAGCGCGGCAATGCGCTGGTCAGTAGCGGGGACCTTGTCGGGTTTGAAGGTGTTGACCCGGGCGGGAACGTCCGTCCCATCGCCCTGCTGGGCAAGCACGGGGCCAGTTAAGACGCACAGCAGAGCGGCGTATACGAGGGTCCGTTTCATGGGCGTTAGTCCAAGGATAACCAGGACCTGAATCATCAGGCGGCCCCGATCAACCGCGTGCGAATGCTATGCGAGTGGAGCGTGAGCGGGCTTTCAGTTGGTCATGCACCCTTCGGAAGGAGTCCACTGCCACCCGGTTGAGCCCTTGGACGTCGCATTCTGTCGCGGTCACAAGGACTCCCTGACTCGGCGCTCCTCGCCGTCAGCCTGCATACGGCAAATGGGTTCCAAAGCAGGGGCCAAGATCAGTCGTCTTGTGCCCACCGGGCCAGGTTTTGCTGAATTGTGTTGATGTCCGCCCACGGATCTTTTCGGCGCCGCTTCAGCTTTTCGGGCACCTCCTTCATGGTGAAAGCATCCGCACGGGTCAGCTTGGAGAGCTCGCTCCAAGCGATGGGCATGGCCACGGGCGCGCCGGGCCGACCGCGCAGTGAATAGGAGGCCACAGCCGTTGCGCCGCGGCCGTTTCGCAGGTAGTCGACAAAGATGCGCTTGTTGCGAAGGCTCTTGGTCGAGGTCGCCAGGAAGCGGGTCGGCTCCGACTGAGACAAAGCCTCGGCGAACCCCTTGGCAAACCGCTTGGTCAGGTCCCAATCGCACCCGGGGTTCAAGGGCACCACCACGTGCAAGCCTTTCCCTCCCGACACCCGCAAGAACGACTCCAGTTCCAGTTGCTCAAGCAGCTTCCGGATGTCCACGGCGGCCTTTTTGACCTCGGAGAACGGAACATCCGGGCCCGGGTCCAAGTCAAAGACCACGCGATCAGCCCTGTCCGGGTTCTCTGCGTGGCTGCCCCAGGGGTGAAACTCCAGCGCGTTGAACTGCACCAGCTCCAGCAGGCTGGCCGCGTCGCGAACCACCAGGTAGTGCGCGTTGACGCCGCTGTCCTCTTTGAGGCGAACCGAGTCCACCAGCTCCAAGCCGGCCGTGTGGTGCTTTTGGAAGAAGCAGGGTTTGGCCGTCCCGCTGGGACAGCGAATGATCGACAACGGACGGTCGATGATCTCGGGCAGTAAATGATCCATCACGGCCGTGTAGTAATCCCACACGTCCTGTTTGGTCGCCTTGATGTCCGGAAAGATTACCTTGGTGGGACTGGACAGTTTGGGCGGCGTGCGCGCTTCACCTACCGACTTGGCCGAGCTCCCCGCTGAAGGTTTTTTGGTCGCCTTCCGGGACGGCTTTAACGGGACAGCATCCGTGGCCTTGTCCGCTGGAGGCGTCCTGTCTGAGTCGGCCAGGTCGGCCACGTCTTTGTCTCGCCGAACCGCTTTGAGCGAGGGTTGACGCAGCAGTTGTTGCCCACCAATGCCCCGGTAGAACACTTCCACGACAAAGCGCGGCTCAAACCAAGTCGCTGACCGCAGGTCGGTGTCCTTGGTGGGCACGTGGGCCGTGGGCGTCTTTCCACCCGCCCGGCCAATCAACTGGCTCAACTCCTTGATGAGCGTGTCGGAGAAGCCCGAGCCCACTCGCCCCACGTAAAGCCACCCGTGTTTGGGATCCGGCTTGGCCAACAACAGCGACCCAAAGCCGGCGCGGCTTCCCTTGGGGTCGGTGTAGCCCACCACCGCAAACTCATCGCTGGCCAACTGCTTGGTCTTCTTCCAGTCCTCGCTCCGGCCACCGTGATAGGCCCGATCAGTCCGCTTGGAGATAATCCCTTCGAAGTGGCGGTCGCCGGCGAGCTGGTAGGCCGATTCCCCGTCCCCCTCGATGTGCGAGCTGTAGGCCAAGTGCCCTGGACTCCCTTCCAAGAGCTCTTGCAGGAGTTCCTTGCGCTCCAGCAGGGGCGCATCGGCGATGTCGATTCCGTCGATGTGGAGCAAATCGAACAGCGCGTATGCCAACGTGCCTTGGCGCTCGCCGGACAACGTGGCCTGGAGCAGGTTGAAGTCCTCCTTGGTGCCACTGCCGGCGATGAGTTCGCCGTCCAATGCGCCTGATTTCAGCCCCAAGGTGGCCACAGCGTCCCGGATTTCGGGAATCTTCGACGTCCACTCCAGCGCATTGCGGGACCAAAGCCGCACTTGGCCTTCGGCGATCGTGGCCAGAATGCGGTAACCGTCCCACTTGATCTCATGAACCCACTGGTCTCCCTTGGGGGGCACGTCTCCCAGCTTGGCCAGCTGCGGCTCGAACGGGCCTTCGGGCGCTTTGGCTTTCTTGGCTTTGGTCAGCGCCAAGGCTTTCTTGGCCCAGTCCTTGCGCCGTCCTTTCTTGGGCAACGCCACGGCGGTGAGCTTCTTCTTCTCGGCCTTCCCCGCGCCCGCGCGCTTCAGATCTTCGGCGGGCGGTGCGGTCACATCGCCGAGCAAATCGTCCGCCTCCACGTCGCTTGCGAAGGCATCGTCGTCCTTGAAAAGCAGCCACTGGGGCTGCTTGGCGGGCTTTCCCGACCTCACCAGATGCCATCCACCCTTCAGTTTGGTGCCGAAAAGCTCAAACCGAAGATGCCCCTTGGCGAGCTGGGCTTCCGGGTCGCCCGTCGTCGCCCACACGCCGTGGTCGAACTGGGCGACGTGCCCGCCGCCGTATTGCCCTTTGGGGATGTCGCCTTCGAAGCCAGCATAGTCCACGGGATGGTCTTCCACCTCTACGGCCATCCGTTTGACCGTCGGATCGTAGCTGGGCCCTTTGGGAACGGCCCAGCTCTTCAGCGCGTCCCCGACCTGCAGCCTGAAGTCGTAGTGCCGGCGGCTGGCATGGTGTAGCTGGACGACGAAGATCGCCCGTTGCCCCTGCGGCAACGCCTTGCCAGGCTCCGGCTCCTTCGTTTTGTCAAAGCTCCGCTTGCGGCGGTATTCCGTAAGCGACATGCCCTTCTCCGGTCACTTGCCCAAGTGCTTTCGCACTGCGACCGCCGTGGGACCTACGGCCTTCACCGCCCCCCGCAGTTCCTCGGCGCTGACACCCAGCGCCTTGGTCCAATACTGGAGCTCGTAATCTTCATTGACGTTGATGCGGTCGCGGTCCGGGTTGCCAGTGTTCTTTTTGTCGTCGGTCATGGTGATCTCCTCCGTTGGTCCTAAATGGTTTTGGCCCAAGCAGCTGCCGGCTCCAGGTCACTGCATAGCGGGAGATGGGGTCGCGGCGAACGCTGTTGGCCGAACAGCGACAGGCCCGTAGGCCATCTCGCCTGCAGCAGCAATCACTTCCAATAGGTGAGCTGCGACGGGGCCTCGCGTTTTTCGCACGCCGATAAAGTGGACCCATGAACCATCCACTTCCACGCGTGTTCCGGCAAGCTCTGGGGACCGGCTCACCAGCCCTTGCAGGTTCTGAATCCACGTATCGCAGGGGGTCGCGTCCAGCTGGACCACGGTGGTGGCATCGCCCGCATAGAGATCCGCCATTTCCATTCGGGTCACTCGCGGTGTTGCAGCCAGAAACTGTGGATAAGCGCTCATACGATTCTCCTAAGAAGGTTGGAAACGAATATCCGCTTCAGAGAGAGCACGGCGTGTCACCAAGGCGTCAAGGAGACGTCAAACCGCCTGGCAGCTATGGTCACGTCGCCATTCATACAAGAATGCTCGCACGCGCGACGAAAACACACGCTGTCGTAAGCCGTAGTTCGCTAGTATTTTCGGTAGAGCTAAGCTTGCACCCATTACGTGGGAGTCACGGTGAGAAGTGATTGCAACCGATTCCGGGAGCTACAATGTTCAACTCAGCGATGGACGTGACGATTTGGCTTGGCCTTTATCTGCTTTGGCTTACTGCAGGGGCCATCGACTTTCGGCTTCACAGAGCCAGCAGCATCGAAACCACGTCGGGGCTAAAAGAATCCGCGCTGCACTTGGTGCAGATCGCGATCCTGGGGGCGGCAACGCTGCTATGGCTCTCCTTTCGAGCGTCTCAACCGCTTTTCTTGATCCTTCTGGCGCTGGTGTGCCTGCATGCCATCACAGGCTATTGGGACACACGCGTGGCCTATCCCACGCGAGCCATTCGCCCGTTGGAGCAGCACGTTCATAGCATCTTGGACTTGGCCCCTTGGATCGCAATCGGCGTCGTTTACTGGTCTATGCCTGATACGCACGTCGTAACTGCCCTGGCATTTGACTTGGCTCCCATCGCCTTGTGGTTGTTTGCCATCGTGCCGGCGCTGCTCCTTACGGTGCTTCCCGCCCTCACTGAGTTCCGACGCTGCATTGTCTACCACGCGCCCTGAGACGCATTGCAGGTCGAGGCCCCGTCGGAGCGTCGTAGCGCATCCGACAGGGCACTGATGACGATCCAGCCGTTACTTCCTGGCTTCGACGCCTGGGGTCGCGTCGCGCACCAGGAACTCCTCCGTCACTTCCGGCAAATGCGTTGCCAGCCAGTCCGCCATCGCTTCTTCTTGAACCAAGATTTCCTCGCACACGCGTGCCGTTTCCGGGTCACCTGCGGTCTTGGCTGCCGCGATCAACGCGGTATAGGAGGCAATTTCAAAGTGCTCGAACACGTAGCCGGCCATCGCCCCTTTCACGATTTCGTCCGATGCCGTCATCCCACCCAGTGCCTGGCCGAACGCGGCCATCTTCCCCATCATATCTTTGATGGTGGAAGGAGAACCGCCGAGGCGCTTGATACAGCCTTCAAGCAACTCTCGCTGTCCGATCGTTTCCTGGATGTGCTCCTCGATCCGAGCTTTCAGCACCGGATAGTGCTCAATGCGGGAAGCCTGCCCCTTCAACATGGTCTCTGCCTGCTGCTCCATTGCATGAGCGTCGCGAAGCCAGTCCAGCAGGTTCTCTTTGGGTTCCGCCATTGAAAATCTCCTCGTTGGGTAGGTGGAAGCTCACCCTATCCAGGAGGTCATCGATGCGAGGCGATGTCGGGGTGAAGGCGAGGCGAAGCCAGAAGCGGGGGTCAGGCGGAGAGCTTCTCTTGAAGCTCAGTGATCGCGCGATGGATGTCTTTGAGACGGAACGGCTTCTCCATCACCGGAGCGCGCTTGAACCGCTCAGGCAGGGCGGTCTTCCCAAACCCCGTCGTAAAGATAAACGGAATTCCACGCTCCACGAGAACGTCTGCAACAGGAAACGACTCTTGACCATGCAAATTGACGTCGAGCATAGCGACATCAAACGCGACGCTTTTCGCACGCTCTAGTGCCTCCGGTAGATACTCTGCCTTCTCTCCGACGGCGTAGCCCAAGCTCTTGATCGATTCCTCGAGCACATACATCAAGCTCGGCTCATCCTCGACCAAGAACACACTCACTCCTCCAAGTCCGTCTGCCATAAGGCCACCCTCTCGCGCTTTGCGTTTTTCCATGCAGCCCTAGTTTGAAGGCGGAGCCGTTTAGTTGTGTAAAGAGGGCATCAAAGTGCGCACGACGTACGGTTTTTACGATTTCTTTACAAACTCTCCCTTAGGGTGAAGCGATCTCGGGGAGGATAGACGTGACTGAGTTGCAGCACCCCAAAGATGTGTTCAATGACGAGTCCCGGCAGTTCGCCCTTCTGGTCAACTCCGTCACCGACTATGCAATCTATATGCTTGACACAGATGGCGTAATCCGGACCTGGAACCCTGGCGGACAGCGAATCAAGGGCTACACCGCCGAAGACGTCATTGGGACGAACTTCTCTCGCTTCTACTTGCCCGACGATGCCGCAGCCGGCGTGCCCGAGCGCAATCTCCGGACGGCAGCTACTGAGGGGCGATGCATCGAAGATGGGTGGCGGGTTCGCCAGGATGGTTCCCGCTTCTTGGCGAGCGTTGTGATCGACCCTATCTGGGTCGATGGCGTCTTGGTCGGATACGCCAAGGTGACTCGCGACATCACCGAGCGGCATGACGCTCAAGAGCGGTTGCAGCAGGTCCAACATAGCCTTCTTCAAGCGCAGAAGATGGAAGCGATTGGGAAGCTGACTCTTGGGTTGGCCCATGATTTCAATAACCTATTGACCATCATCGTCAACTGCCTTGATCTCATTAGCGTGCGTGTCAAAGACGGGCCCGCTGCCAAGCTGATTGAGACCGCTCTGCGCGCGGCGGAGCGTGGCGCGCTTCTCTCTAGGCAGTTGCTAACGTTCGGCCGAGGCCAAAAGCTATCTCCTGAGCGCTTGGATTTGACTGCCTCCCTTCGTCAATCCCAAGAAATCTTAGAGCGCTCTGCGGGAGAGGCTGTCAAGTTGGTCTTCGACCTCCATGAGGATCTTCCCTGCGTATTTGTCGACAAGGCACAACTAGAGGCGGCGGTGCTGAACTTGGTATGCAACAGCCGAGACGCGATGCCCAACGGCGGCACAATTACGATTTCGACAGGCGCAAGGGAAGCGCGTGATCCTGCCTCAGCCAATGGCGCCCTCGAGCAGCACGTCTGCTTAACCGTTGAGGATGATGGCGAGGGCATCCCAATCGCTCACCAGGCTCGCGTTTACGAGCCGTTCTTCACAACTAAGCCGGTAGGACGGGGTAGCGGACTGGGACTTAGCCAAGTTTTTGGATTCACCACGCAGTCTGGTGGTTTTCCCCAACTTAGCAGCGCCCCGGGCGAAGGCACCCGGATCGTGCTCTGCTTCCCCATCCATGAGCCTTGATATGCCGATCAACGTATTGTTCGTAGAAGACGAAGCCGACCTCCGCACGGTAGTTGTTGAGGCGTTATCAGATCAAGGGTTCGCGGTCACCTCTGCGTCTGATGGCGTCGAAGCAGTTGCTTACCTTCAAGGTAAAACGCAATACGCCGTGGTTGTGACCGATGTGAGCATGCCTGGCGGGATTTCGGGCCTGGATGTGGCTGCACAGGTTGCTGAAACACAGCCGGGTGCCCGGGTATTGGTGGTGTCTGGCCTACAACGGTCCCAGCTTCCCCCTATTCCCGCCTCTGTGCGATTTTTGCCCAAGCCCTATCGCTTCAAACAGCTCATCACGGCAATCCACGAGCAGCTGTCGTAGACCCTAACGGCGACCTTGCTCAGCTTGTTAGAGCTATGAATGTCCTTGCCAAACATGGCATGGCACGCCGATACACACGCATGGACGCATTCCAGGGATGCAACAATGAATCATTTATCGTTGGCCGACTGTCTCCACGCCTCGCTCACCGAATTTAGACGCCTTCTCCGCAGTGGAGGGTGCACATTTTATACACGCTCAGGACAGGCCTGAGTCTTTGCGGAGATAAAGAAATGGCTAACCAGAACAACCAGCAGCAGAACGATCAGAACCGCGAAAACCAGAACAATCAGCAGAACCAGCAGCAGAACGATCAGAATCGCCAAAACCAGGACAACCAGCAGAACCAGCAGCAGAACGATCAGAACCGCCAAAACCAGAACAACCAGCAGAACCAGCAGCAGAACGATCAGAACCGTCAGAACGAGCGCAACGAACGCTGATCCGTCTGCAACAGATGACGGGTGCCCCATCCGGGGCATCCGTCTCTCATACTCAACCCACGGTTCGAGCATGCTCCCATCGAGCGATGTTTACCGACACACTACTTTTTCCGCGATCAGTGGTTGCCACCACTCCAGCAGCCTCGCGTTTATCACCTCAACACCCTCTGCCAAGTCCGACGCCTACGAGAGCGTCCTATGGGTCATCGATATCACAGATGAACGCCCCACTCCGACTCGGCTTTCCTACGAAGGGTCTGTCAGCTCAGCGTGTCTCTCCCTTGATGGGAAGAAAATTGCCTTGTTGGGCCAGCGTGCAGATCAGCGGCGACCGATGGTCTACGTCATTCGCGTCGACGGCGGCGAAGCCCGACCGCTCCAACTCACGGACACGCTGCGAGTGGAGTCAATTGTGCAATGGTCTCCGGACGGCCGCCGATTGCTGGTGACGGTAAAGGCTCCTTGGGCCGAAGACGCTCGAGACGATGTAAGCCACTCGGCGCGCCCGGTCATCGCCCGACACCTTCCCTACAAGCTTGACGGTGTGGGGGCGACCGCTGGGTTCCGCACCCACTTATATGTGATCGATGTGGATGATAACGATCCCCCACGACCTCTGACGAGCGGGGACTTTGATGTAAGGGCCGGCGCGTGGTCTCCTGACGGTGACGCCCTGGCGTTCGCCTCCACTGATTCTGCCCGGCAGCGGCATCTGGTGAATGTGCATTTGATAGAGCGCGATGGCAGCCCCCGTCAAATAACTGATGACATGGCAGCAGTAACGGGGCTGGCATGGTCGCCTTCGGGTGAGTCGCTGGCCATCTCCGGGAGCCTGCACCCAGGCGACTCCGTCAACCAGCTCTTCTTCTGGCGCCTAGACGGCCAGCGGCAGGCCGTGGACGCGGCGCTGCAACTGGAAGGCAGTGACATTGCCTGGAGACCCAATTCTGAGCAAGTCGCCGTTCGGGCTCACCATTGTGGCTGCATCCAAATCGCCCGAGTGGACATTGGGACGGGCAGTTGGACTTTGGACGATCTGGGCGACACACACGTAGGCGCCTTGTCACCGTGCGGCCCAAGCCTCGTTTACTCGATCACATCGTTCGAGCAACTGGACGAACTCCATTGCACCGCCTGGGATAAGCAGAACCATGCCCAGCGGCTGACCGATTTCAACGAGGATCTCTCACGGTCATTAGATGTCCGTTGCACAAAGCGGCAGTTCCAAGTGCCAGATGGCGATGGCGGCAAAGAACTGATTGATGCTTGGCTGCTGGCCCCTCGCAGCGCTGCATCAGAACTGCCCCTTTTGGTGGACCTGCACGGCGGCCCTCATAGCGTTGCGCTGATGGATTTCGCTTCGCATGTGTATATGTATCTGCTTGTTTCGCGAGGCTGGGCCGTCGTGCTTCCAAACCCGGTAGGGTCGGTGGGCTATGGCGCGGAGTTCTATCAGCGGCTTCGTGGCCGTTGGGGGGTGCTAGACCTACCCCAGATCGAGGCGGTGGTCAGCGCGCTTCAAGAAGATGGCACGGCGAATGGTTTGGCCGTCTGCGCAGGCAAGTCTTATGGCGGATATCTCTCCGCTTGGTGCGTCGCCCAGAGCAAATGCTTCGATGCAGCGGTGGTCTCTGCCCCAGTCGCCGACATGGCTTCGCATGCGGGCACGTCAGACACCGGCTTCTACGTCACCCCATTCGCCATGCGAGCCGAGCCAAGTGAGGACCCGGGCCGATATGAGCGACTGTCCCCCGTCTCCTACTTTGATGATGTCTCGCGCCCGGTGTTGTTGCTTAATGGCGAGAATGATCAACGATGCCCTGTTGGGCAAGTGGAGCAACTGTTTGCCAGCCTAGTGCGCAGTGGCAAGGCTGACGCCACGATGGTCCTTTACCCTGGTGGCACGCATTCCTTGGCGGGCAGTGGGCGGCCCAGTCATAGACAGAACTACCACGAACGCATTGTGGATTTCGTCGAAGCTAGGCGCGCTAATTTTGGCACGACATAAGGCAAATCAGCTAGATGGGCGCGAGAAAGTTTTGCACGTAAGCTCACGGGGTTAGCCATAGCCCTCTCGAGAAACGCCTTTTTATGCTCCGAGTTCTGACAGAATTTTTCTCATGCAAGTCTCAGTCGCTTCGACATGATTGAACGCCATGAGCGGCGCGAGATCGAGCGAAAGCTCTTGGCTCTTGTCTGCAATTTGAAAAAGGATCCGCGTCACCGCGTCGAAGTCGGCATCAAGCTGCTCCCAGCTGATTTTAGCTTCATCAAAGAGCTCTCGATGCTGCTCGCGCTGGGTCGAATTATGAGAGAAGAGCTTGTTGCGAAAGACACGATATTTGTCGCAGATCTTCGCAGCTTCTGCTTCCAGCTCTGTCGGGACTTCTGTGCCATCTGCTCGGATCAAGCGAGCGAGCTCGGGGATCGAAGCACTTCCCTTGCTGTCTTCCAGCACCGCCACCAATCCCACGAACGTAGCGAGCTGGCATGACCAAAGGATGGGCAGCGTAACGTCCTCGAAACCGCTGAGCCGTTCGGTCAGTCGTCTGGGACTGTCTTCGCCCAATGCAAGATTGAGTGCTTTGCTAATCGCGTAGGACTGCCGTGTATCCACGAGTCTAGAAGTGATCAGGCGATAGACCACCACAGTCTTCGATTCTTCCATGTCCATACGTCCGCCCCTCTTCCTTAGGTCGCTGCACCTGGCTCATCTTCGCAGGCTATGCCGTGCTTGGTAAGCATGGCACTGACGCGTTGAGCGACCAACTCCTGGTGAGCGAGCTCCCGCGTTGTCTTCAATGACGTCTGCCAGGCCTGCGAAGACTGCCCAGAAGTCGCCAGAGCTGGAGTGGGCCTGGATCAGCAAGGGAAGGTCGGTTTCAAGCGCGTTGAGTTGAGCTTCCAGCGTATTCAGGTTCGCAGGCATCGGGCCGGTCCTTCTTCATCAATGACTTATGGAGTTTGTTAGTAATTTCACTAACTCAGTTCTAAGCTAGCGCCGTAGCAGCATGCTGAGGCCTGTCAGTCTCAGCCCGTGATTCAGCTTTCTCGGACTCTCCAACTATGCACCCCAACCCCCCTCAAAGCCTCCTGGGCGCTTTCAGCCCCACTGCACCTACCCATACGCTTCCCGTGCTCAGGATGCGCGTTAGCTGTGGCTTCCCAAGCCCTGCGGAGGACTTCTTCGGGGCTGAGGACACGCTATGTCTCAATCAGCACTGCATCAGCAATCCAGTGGCCACGTTCTTTGCCACCGCTGAGGGGGACAGCATGACCGGGCTGGGAATCGACGAAGGCGACACGTTGGTCGTTGACCGCAGCCTAGAGCCGAGGCACGGGGACATTGTCCTGGTGCTGTGGGAAGGGGGGTTCATGGTCAAGCGGCTTGCCATGAGCCGGAATCGTCTGGCGCTCCACTCGGGACACCCGGACTACCCTCCTATCCTGGTGCCCCCAGACATTGAACTGGATGTCTGGGGTGTGGTGACTTGGTCTTTTAAAAAGCAGCTGAGGCGATGATGCGCGAGCGTATTGAGCAGTGGAAGAGCATCTTCCAAACCGACGAGAACAGCATCTGCAAGCAGCTATCCGGAATGGCTTGGGACCTTGCCGTGTTCACCTGCCTAGTGGAAGCCATCGACCAAGCTCCAGATGGCCCTCAAGGCAAGCAGCTAAACGGAGTCATGGTCAGCATGCTTGCCAACGGTTTTTGGCACAGCGCGTTCCTGGGCGTCCGTAAACTGGCTGACAAACATCCCATTGGGGGTGCACGGGGCGTCTGCTCGATTGGAGGCCTCATCGCTGATGCGAAGGCGGCTCGTGAGCTCATCACTAGACGGGTTTTTGTAGAAGAGATTGCCGGCCTCAACTATGACTACGTAGCCACTCGTGCACGGTTCGAAGAGTTCGTTCGCGCTCATCCCGCTGGCACAATCGTCTCCGGGCGGAGGTTCGATGAAGAACTATCGATCCGTAGGCATCTCGAGTTCGACACGCTGAGCGGAACGACCGAGCAAAACAGAACGGCTGATGATGTGATTCGAGAAGACTTCTTTGTTGCGCTGGAACAGCGTATGGCAAGGCTCGAAGGTGTGGTTACACACACGCACATCGACGTGGCTCATGCGGCTACGGAAGCAAGTCGGGCAGGAAGGCAGTTGGAAAGCTGGCAGCTTACGGATGCAAAAAATGCATTCAGGGACCTTGCGCAAACGGCAGAGATCCTAGGTAGCGCCCTTTGCTATGACGGCATTGGCTCGGTCCTTCCAAGGCCCCAGTTCGATCAGTTTGAGCACATCGAGCAACCACTTTTCAGCGGCGACCCCGCAGTTCTTCACGCGAAGTGGGATGAGCTGTCGGCTGAGATCACGCGATGGCACGATGTGAGCGAGATCAGGCTGTGAGCATGATCGCTCTTCAAGACGGGAACAACTTCTACTGCTCTGTTGAAGCAAGTTTCGATCCGAGGCTTCGCGGAAAGCCTGTGTGCGTTGCAAGTAGCGGGGATGGCTGTGTCATTGCAAGAGATGCACTGAGCAAAAAGCTCGGTGTGCCGATGGGTGCGCCAATACACCAGATCCCACCAGACGTGCGCCGGCAGATCACTTTTCGGTCTGCAAATTTCGCGCTCTACGGTGACATCAGCACCAGGATTGCGTCGATCTTAAGAGACCTCTTTCCTGCCATCGAGCAATACAGCATCGATGAAAACTTCATTGACCTGGCAGGCATCCCCTCAAAGGATCACGAGCGTCTCGCAGCAGAAGCCCGTGCTCGGATTTTGAAGTGGACCGGCATTCCTTCATGCGTTGGCATTGGTCCGACGAAGACGCTCGCGAAGCTCAGCAACAAGAGGGCCAAGTCCATCATTGAAGGCGTCGTTACGACGATGCCTGACGACCCTGCCCTGCTCACTTACCCTGTCGAGGATGTTTGGGGTGTGGGAAGGAAGCTCACTGCAAGATTGGGAGCGGATGGCATCCTGACGGCTGGTGATCTCGCTGCCACTGACGTAGACACTCTGCGTTCTCGATATGGTGTTGTGCTGGCACGCACGCAGCGTGAATTGCAGGGCATCTCGTGTGCAGAACTCGAAGAACACGAGCCGCAACGCAAAGAAATTATGGTGTCTCGCACGTTTGGCAAAGACATCACGTCACAAACCGAGCTGGTGCAAGCCATTGCCACCTTTGCCCAACGGGCTTGCGAGAAGCTTCGTTCAAGGCAGCTGCAAGCAGCGGGTGTCTGGGTGTTCATCCAGACGAACCCTTTCAAGCAACATTTGCCGCAATACAATCCATCAAAGTCGTTCCGGTTGCTGATGCCCTCTGCGGACACGAGGGAAATTTTGATGGTCGCCCAGGGGCTGACCAAGGCCATGTTCCGTCAGGGTTACGGCTACAAGAAAGCAGGTGTCAGCTTGCTTGATCTGAGCCACACGGATGTCCAGCAGGGGGATCTGTTTGCAGGGATCGACCAGCGCAGCAAGGCCATTATGGAAGTGATGGACCGGACCAACCAGAAGTTCGGCCGGGGCTCCATGGGCTTTGCTTCCACGGCATGGAGACCCAAGGGCAAGACGCTTGAAAAGCCCGCTTGGTCAGTCAAGAGGGACATGCTCTCGCCGGCTTACACGACGGATTGGAAGCAGCTCATTCGCGTGAGATAAGATCAACCTGAGAACGGTCGATGTCTGCCTCGATCACAGATTCCCGATGACGGCAACGGGTCCGATAGGCCCCACCCCAATAGCATAAGGTGCTCACGATGGATGACATGGAACGCTTCCGTATTCGCAACCTAGTGCTGAATGACATTGACTCTCAGCTAAAAGGGGATGACAGCTTTCAAGTTGCCAGATACAAGATGTTCCTGGGCATCAAACATCACATGCCGAAGTTTAAGCATGCACGCTATCACCGTCCCTTTGAAAACGCTAAAAGCATCCCAGGGACAGCGATGGTGCTCGACAATGCCCTGTCGAGAGCAATGAGAGAGATTGCAAACCAGATCAACGGCTTTGGTCAGATGATACGCAAGCTTGAAGCATGGGATCTGGTGATCGAAGGACTGGAACACGAGCAAGTATTTTCGCTTGCGATTGAGCACATTGAGCCGCTTGCCAATCTCGCTATCTCGGCAACGCAGGCAATCCGAGGGCAAATGATCTACGCCACGGTCGAGTGTGGCGCACTCATCAACGCTCTCATTGATGAGCCCCTGGGCTGGGACGGCAGCACCCATGTGACCATGAAGGTTGCAAAGTCCGTGGCTGAGAATTGGAAAGCGTGGCCGGAATTAGCAGAGAAGCTGACCCTCCTTGAGGCCCAGGAACTCAACGAGGCAAGCGGACACTTCCGGAACAGCTTTCAGCACGGCGCGCCTCGCCAGCTCGTCATTGGGCTGACGGAGCACACTGAGTGGACCAAGCATGCTGATGGTTCCTTTTCATGGGGAATTGGGACTCAGGATCCCATCAAACTCAAGGAGATCATTCCCCACTTGAAGAAGGCTCACGACGACCTTCTCACGGCACACGAAGCGCTAGTAGAGCTTTCTAAGGAATGGGAGTCTTCTGTGATGAATCCAGTTCCATAGATGCTCCATTGATCACCGCTCGCCCGACTTAGCGGCAAGAAAATGGTCAATGATCTCGGATGCCACGATGGGAATACCGCTTGCCAGGTTGAAGTGGCGATAGCTTGAAAGCGTAGGTTCGCGAGATGAACCGTCATCAAAAGATGCGGTGACCACCTCTGTCCCAGGCCTAATGCGCTCCTCAACAAATTTCCACTGGCTCGTAAGCTTGGAAGGATCAAAATATAGAAGCACGGCCATCGATGCCGGAAACAACGAAGAAATCGTGTTGTTGGATCGGAAAGCGGCCTGATTTCTAACCTTGACCAAGCGCCCGTGCCCAACCATCGTCACCTCATCAATAAATCGAGAGCATTCTCCTTCGCCGATTTCGTTGCAGATGATGTCGAGCATCCCATCTACCCACTCACGAGCACCGATGGCCTGGGCCGTGAGTTCATCCTTCAAGTAACAAGCTTCAACCAAGCGCTTCCCTGTGGGCGACAGACTGTCTTTAGCCCACAGGCCCAACTGCTCGATTTGCAGCTTGTCATGCTCAACAAGTGATGCAAGGAAGTCCTTTGGCACCATCCTTCCGCTACCAGAATCCGGATGGAGATTGAAGAGCGTGGACACATGTGCGCTTCTGAGCTGCTCGACTTGGTGAAAGCTCAACTCGCGTAGGACTTTGATGAAATGCCGCCGCTCTGACAACACTATTCGCCCAAGCGCAATAGTTCGTGCAAGACGACCATAAAGAACAGATTTTTCTGCTTCCATGTCCTGTTCGAGGGATCGCATGATTGCTACCAAATCCTCAGCAGTCATGGCTTCCGCATTCTCAGGAAAAACATCTCCTACGCGTGCCGCATCGATGAACTCTTGGTATCGCTTCTCGCGCCTTTGATCCATCCATTCTGCAAGGACGCGGGGTCCTTTAACGATCAGGGCGAACGGGTCTCTCGCCGTCTCCAATGCTTCGCCAAGCCAGTCTGCCACAGCCCACCCCCACCAGTTGTAAGTTCAAAAGAACTGAAAAAACTTCCCAGAAGATTAAGGATAGCCTCTAAAGTGGACTAGGAGTGGAAGTTGATCACAGGGAGGTCTTGAAGATTCTTGATGCTTTCAACCATTTCTTCTGAAAACTGAAAGAACTTGTCAGCGTCATGGACTCGATAGCAGAGCTCAAAGAACATGCCATAAGAGATCACGTAGCAAGGGATGCTGCGCTCCACCATCAGCACATTGAGGATCTTCGCGTATTCTTCGCTCTCTCGCTCAAAGACTTCTTTGATGATCGTGATCGCAAAGAGCTGCTTCTGACTGATATCGATTGACTTCTCTTCGCCGTTGAGGATGTATCGAAGCGTTCCGTTCCCTGCTTTGATGTAACTTTGTGCACCCCGAACCTGTGCCACAGCTTTCTTGAAAGCGGTCATCGCATTGGTTTGCTTCCGACTGAGCTTCTGCTTTGCGATGCGCTCAACGTTCGGACTGTCTTTGGCTTGGATGATGAGCACTCGATCATCTGTCACCACCAAGACGTCACAAATCTCTTCCTTATCAGTTGTTCGTAGTGGTCCGTGGTTGATCAGGCTTTGGGGAAAGCACATCGCCAAGCACTTGATGATGTCTTCTTCCTGAAAGTTCCCAGGCTCTTCCCGCTCCAACATCGAGATGCTGTATCCCTTAGCCCCATGGTGTTGATGGAGCGGATACCGAGCATCTTGTATCGCGAGGCTCTCCCCAAACGAGTTGTGGACCAGCTTGACTGTCAGCGCCTCTTCATCGTCCTGGGGGGTTCGAAGGCCGAACCAGTCGCCGACTCCATGCAGCATGTTCTGAGCCTCGACGAAGTCCGACCCAAGCAGCTTCAACCCATCCAGGTGCTTCTTGGCGACGTCTGGGACATCAATCTCGGCTTCGTAGACCAAGAACTCTCGTCCATGCTCATCGAAGAAATGGACGTTGACGGAAGGACTCGTCAACGCCGCCAACAGCTGGCGACTCTCGACGTCATCGACCAGAGGTGTGCGAATGATAAATGGTTCGTCTTCGTCGTCGAAGAACGCGAAGACCAAAGCTAGCGTCTCTCGTCCGCCAAGGTCCGCAGGGCACACATACACCTTGAAAAAGCCACTAAGCTTCGCGGCTAGAAGGACTTCCTTCGTCGCTTTGACGATCAAGAAGGGACTACCGCCATCAGGATCAGGAGCTGCCATCATGCCAATGGGGAAGCTCAAGACCTGGTGGTAAATCTCGGGGTGGAGGACGGTTAGCATCAGGCGAGGATAACGCCTTACCCTCTGCTTGTGTAACAGCGGGGTCTAGCGACCGAGCAGCTGTGAGAGAGTGTCTATCACCACTGACCAGAAGCCCTTTGTTGCAGCAGGCCATGGCAGGGTCTTCGCGAGCTTTAAGCTGTTAGGCGTCTGCTGACGTCTGCAATCCACGACTATGCCAGGTGGCTTGGCAAAGATTTGATGCCCTTGTGAGGCTGCGACATAGCGCCAGGCTCTCTCGTGATCCTCAGCTTCAAGCTGTGTGCCCTGAATCGTCGATAGGTGCTGGAACTCGAAAGCGCGAGGCCAACCACCAGCGATTGACTCGTGCTCCTTGCGCCTGCGTTCCATATCAACCGTCTGGCCGATGTAGACTGCCCCACTTTTAAACTTGAGAGCGTATAGATGCCGCTCTCTTGCATGGTATTTCTGATCTCGCTTATACCGCACTGGATCTCCCGGCTTGCTGAGTTAGAACCAGCAAAACAGAGAATCCAGAATTGGCAATAATTTATTTATTTATAATTCCGTCACACCTAGTGTCAACCAGAAGAACTTGGGTAGGTGCAACTAGCTTCTCGGCGTTGAAGCATCAAGCTCAGCCCGATCAGCAATCGCTTTGCTTTGCGCCTGCTCTCGATCCAGCCATAGAAGCTTCTCCCGGTGCTTGGTTTCAAGATGTTTCCGGTAGGCCTCTATGTAAGCAGCCTTTTCTTCATGCATCGCCCAGGGCTTCTCAATTGCCTTTTCAGGCGTAAGGGCGACGATACGACATCCAGTCCGTAAGGTATCTGACAAGAGCTCGTCTGAGACAGAGGTGATCAGGCTATTGCAAAGAACAACCGGCCTGCCGGTAATCTTGTCTTTGAAGACGATAAAGAGGTTTGGGCTGGGACGAAGATCGAGTCCAGCGCTGCCTTCGATTTCCTCTTCTACCCCGCTCTTTTTCTTTAAGACCGTTGCCCACCATCGCAATATCTGATCTTTGCGAGCTGTGTGGCTTTTGGACAGGAAGAAAGGATCATCATATTTCTTTCGGGCTTCTCGCAAAGCACTACTGGTGATTCCAAGGAAGAACGACGTCATTGATAGCGTGAATAGAGCATCACCACTCATCTCATGAAGCTTCTTGCGCACTGATGCATAGTCCTGGCTTTCTAATAACTCATCGCGCTTATCCTGATCTGCAAAGATCGACTCCAAGGCGTTCTTGAAGCCTTCTTCCTCAGCCTTCTCGTTTGTCATTCTCGGCATATAAAAAAGCCGACATTGCTGCCGGCTTTCCTAGGTTCAATGAGACATCAGGACTTGTGCGGGTATGCCGGATATTCGTGATCCGGGTTGGCTTTCTTCCACTCCTGGAAGGCAATCGGGGTGCGGCCACGACCGCTCCATTTTTCACCGGTCGGCAGCTCATACTTCGGCTGCACACTGCCCTTTTCCTGAGACTGCTTACCGCCCTTCTTCGCTCCGCGAACCTTGTCAGACGGGAAGAACGACTTCAATTCAGCCTTTTGTTCGGCAGTGAAGTGCTGGAAGAACTCAGACATCTTGCCGTGGATGTCTTCAAAGTGCTTCGTTGCCTCGGCAGCGAGCAACTTCTCCTTGTCCTGCTCAAGCTTTTGCAGAGCCTCACGAAGTTCTTTCTCTTTCTTCTGAATTTCTGCGTAAGTCATTGCCATTCGTTTGCACTCTTAGGTTGATCAAAGGAATTCGGGATGCATCCGGATCATATCGAACCAGCATAAAGCTGGCAACGTTCTGAACTGATCTTATAGCTCAATCCATTGAGTTTGGACCAAGCCTCAACTTGTAATTCAGCGCCGCAAGGCCGGGCGAGTGCTTACCCATACCATTGAGCTTTTCGGCGGCAGTGAAGTCCCTACTGTAGGTCGCATGGTGCTCATCATCGAGCTCGTGACCCACAATTTGAGCGCGAAGTTCAGAAGACACACCAAGTCCTTGCAACTCTTGAATGAAGGTTTTTCTCAACGAATGGAAGCCACGCTTAGCCTTCGGCCAGTCTTTGCCAATGACAGACAAGTGCCGGCTGAATGCCTTGGTGATCCAATTTCCTTGCCCGTTGAGAGCAGTGCCTTTGGCTTGGGGGAACAGGCGCTTATGTCCTGCCGCTCGTCGGTGCTCAACCCAAACAAGAAGGCCTAGTTCAATCAAAGCTGGATGCAGAGGCACAGTGCGAAGACTGACCTCGGTCTTCACCTTCTGATTTTCACCCTCATCCGAAATTCGGATACAAGCCAATTTCCCTTCATTGAAGACGTCTGTCACCAGCAACTGGCCCACCTCAGAAGCACGAGCACCAGTGTAAAGCCCGATCAGCGAGGCCCATTTGGCGTTTTGTGAGAGCTTTTCAAAGTTGCTGGGTGAGAAGATCGTCTGGATCTGCTCATGGTCATATGCTTTAAAACCAAGCTTCCTGCGCGCCCGCTTCTCGCGGAGCGAATAGCTAACATGCCCTGTGGCAGGGTTATCGCCATTCGGGTAGAAGCCTGACGCAATTGACCAATCGAAGAAGCCGCCCTTTCCGCCTACATAGCTTTGCTTGTTCGTGAGCGTGGGCGTGGATGCACCGTTGTCGCGAAGGTGCTGATACCAGCGCGCCAGGTCAGGTCGGGACACAGTGTGGAGCTTGGACTTCGGCCCGAGGAATGAAACCAACGATTCCACCGCTGCAAGCTTGATCGTGTAGGTCTTGGGTAGCGTGCGCGGTTTGATGCTTGCAAGCCACGCATCGCGAGCCTTCTCGAGGCTAATGGTTTCGGTGACTTGGGGTCGAGAAGCGTGTGTCCGCCGAACGGGAGTGGGATCAAGGACGCCGATTGCTGCGACTTCCGCAGCATTCGCCTGGGCTTGCGCCTGACGGAAGAGCTTTACGTCTTCCTCGCTATCCATCTGCCACCGCTCTGTGATCGTGCCATCAGCGGCTTGAGTCCGATGCAGAGTGAGATCATTTCGACCTGCACCTTTGCTCAGCCGCTCAACAAGATCTTCCAGATCCTTTTTACCGAACTTCTCCACACTTCTTTCTCGCAGCAAGTCATAGGCCTGAGCATAGCTTGACGCGAGAACGGTTGCGCGCATACGAGCGCAGCTAGTGTCGGCAGTGTTTAGAGCGCGTTTGATGAGCCTGAGACCTACAACTGCATGTAGATCACCCGGAACACGCTGACGGAAAGAGTAGTGGCCAGAGGCAGCTCGAACGAGATTGTGAGGGATGCGCATGCGGGAGATGTGTCCCGACTTGTGTCCCATTTAACAATCAATCAAATCATGCAAATAATCATATAAATCAATTACTTGCGATGATCTGGCGGAGAGAGTGGGATTCGAACCCACGGAAGGAATGACCCTTCGCCGGTTTTCAAGACCGGTGCCTTAAACCGCTCGGCCATCTCTCCGTATCGGCAGCGCTTCCGCGCCCCGCGTGCCCCGGTCATTGCAACCCGGGCAACCGGTTCGGGATCGCCCCGTCCGGCATGGCTCCCCGGCTTGGGCCGGGGGTCGCATTCTCGCATTTCAGGTGGGATTTGCCCACCCGCCGGCTGTCGGGCTCAGCCCGCATCCACCGCCAAGGCACCCAGCGCACTCGCCTTGATCTTCTCCTTGGCCCGCTCGCACGCGCCACCGCAATCCAGGCGCGAGGCCTCCAGCTGCGGCGGCAGGTGTTCGGCCAGGAAGTCGATGAACACGCGCACCGCCGGCAGCAGGCCGCGACGGGAGGCGAAGACGGCATGGCAGATACCCTGCGGCAGCGACCAGTCCGGCAGTACCACTTCCAGTTCGCCGTTGCGCACGGCGTCGGCGCAGACGGTTTCCGGCAGCATGGTGATGCCAAAACCGTCCTTGACCATGCTCTGCAGCAGCGGGAAATCGAAACCCGCCACGCGCGGCTGCAGGTCCACGCGGCGGACCGCGCCTTCCGGGCCGTGCAGTTCCCAGCGCTGACGGGCTTCGTCTTCGCTGATGCTCAGGGTGACGTGGTTGGTCAGTTCGTCCGGGTCTTTCGGGCGGCCGGCGCGATCCAGGTACTTGGGGCTGGCCACCAGCAGTTCCTGCACCTGGCCAAAGCTGCGCATCACCAGGCTGCCATCGTCATCCAGGCGCGAGCGCACGCGCAGGGCGACGTCGTAGCCTTCGTTGATGATGTCCACGCGGCGGTTGCTGATGTTCAGCTGCAGCCGCACCTTGGGGTACTGCGCCAGGAAGATCGGCAGCAGCTTGGGCAGCTGCATCTGCGCGAGCGAGACCGGCACGCTGGCGCGCACCAGACCGCGCGGCTCGGCGCTGAGGCGATCCACCACCTCACGCGCGGCTTGAGCCTCGGCGAGCATGGTCTGCGCGTGGCGATGCACGCTGGTGCCGACGTCGGTCACCGCGAAGCGGCGCGTGGAGCGCTGCAGCAGGCGGACGCCCAGGTCGGTTTCCAGCTGGCTGATACGGCGGCTCAGGCGGGATTTGGGGATGCCCAGCGCGCGTTCTGCTGCGGCGAAGCCACCATGATCCACCACCATGGCGAAGTAGTAGAGGTCGTTGAGGTCTTGCATACCGAAGTTCCAGATATAGAACAATACGTGGTATTCAACCACCTTTATTCCAAACAGGCAACAACCTAACCTGATCTCCGTCGGCGGCGCCTTGCCCCGCCCCTCCCCAGATAACAGGTGATTGCCATGAAGCTTCTTCACATCGACGCCAGCGTGCTTGGCGACAACTCGGTTTCCCGCCAGCTCTCCGCCGCCGTGGTCCAGCAGTGGCGCGACCAGGTGCCGGGTCTGGAAGTGAGCTACCGCGACCTCGATGCCCAGCCGGTCCCGCACCTGCGCAGCTCGTCCCTGGCCCAGTCCGATCCGGCCGAAGTGGCTGACGCCGAGCAGGTGCTGGCGCAGTTCCTGGCCGCCGACGTGGTGGTCATCGGCTCCCCAATGTACAACTTCAGCGTCGCCTCCACCCTCAAGGCGTGGATCGACCGCCTGGCCGTGGCTGGGCGCACCTTCAAGTACACCGAGAATGGCCCGGTGGGCCTGGCCGGCGGCAAGCGCGTGATCGTGGCCAGCAGCCGCGGCGGCCTGCACACCGGCGCCCCGACCGACTTCCAGGACCCCTATCTGCGCCAGGTCTTCGCCTTCTTCGGCATCGACAACGTTGAGTTCGTGCGGGCCGAGGGCATCGCCTACTCGCCGCAGCACCGCACCGATGCGATTGCCCAGGCCCTGGCCGCGCTGCCGCAGCCGGAAGAACTCGCCGCAGCCTGAGCCGCGCAGGACCCACACCGTTCCCTCCCCCTCGTCGTGACGGTGTGGGTGTGGCAGAGATGGCCCCTCCCGGGGCCATCTTTTTTGGACGCGGTTCGGCCTTACTGCAGTTCGCAGTCGCGTGTCATCGGTGATCCCAGGATCATGCCGTTGCCCGTGCAGGCCGCGAGCACAGTGTCGCCTTTGCCGAGCGCGCCGGCCTCTTCCCTGGAGAGGCCGGAGATCATCACCTGGTCGACGCTTCCGGCCTTCAGCTGCACCTGCGGCTTATCCATCAGATCCGTCTGGATGCTGGCAACTTCGCCGGTGATCAGCAGCCGCTTGCCTTTGTAGAGGACGTCGGCGGCGACCTCATTGGCCTCGTAGTCCCGATGGAGCTGGCGCGCCGTGATTTCGACAGGCACGACAGGCGCGATGGTGATGTCCTGCTGGCGGCCCTTGTCCGCGTTGGCCTGGGCATCGAGGGCCGGCTGACCGATCGCGCTGACGGTGCCGGCGAACACCACGACGCCCACGAGGTAGACCAGTGGGGAGGCGACGAGGGACAGCAGGAGCTGGGCGATGCCTTTGCCGGCGCCGCCCTTGGCCATCGCCACGACCGCCAGGATGAAGGCCACCAGATTGAGCGGCCAGCCGAGGATGAGCCCGAGCCCCGGAAACGGGATCAGGAAGCACAGCCAGGCGATGCCCAGCATCAGCCATGCGGCGATGCCGGCGGGATTGGAGGATGGGAGGGGTGCAGCCGCTGTAGTCACCGTGCGTCCTGTGGAAGTAGATGTCGGTGCCCAGCCTGTCCGCTGTGTGCTGCAGGAAATGGGCATCGATCACACCACCACGTGCGGGCCGTATGGGTCGCCCACCGGATGCTCATCCGCGAAGCCCCGTGCCTGCCGTCTCTGCGGCCTTCCACGCCGAGTGCCGCCCACTCGGCTACCAACCTCTCCTACATTTCATCGCGGCGTTTTCTGACCTGCCTCTCTTCCTCACTGGAAGCCGCATCGCTGACGCAATCAACGCTGCAGCGGCGCGGCAATGGCCGCTAAGCTGAAGGCTCTTTACACATGGCTGATTCCGCATGGATTACCGCGTCATCCAGACCCACCGCAGCGAGTTCCCCCACCCGATCACCCTGCAGCCCGGCGATCCGCTGCAGGTCGGCGAGCGCTACCAGGGGCCCGAAGGCTGGGACAACTGGTATCTGTGCCAGACGCCGGGCCAGGCCGCCGGCTGGGTACCGGCGCAGGTGATCGGCCGCAACGCGCAGGGCGATGCGATGGCGGCCGAGGCTTACTGCGCGCGCGAACTGGACGTGGATGTGGGTCAGCACGTGCGCGGTGAGCGCGAGCTCAACAGCTGGGTGTGGTGCGAGCTGGTTGGCGGCACCACGTCCGGCTGGGTGCCGTTGGGCGTGTTGGCGCCGATGACGGACGGGTAGAGCCACCCCATGGGTGGCTGCAGGTGATGCATGACCGGTACGGAAGCCACCCATGGGGTGGCTCTACCGAAACACCAACAAAAAACCCGCCTTCCGGCGGGTTTTTTACACGCGTCACAGCACCGGATCAGCCGATGACATCCAGCCCGCCCATGTAGGGCTTGAGCACGTCCGGCACGGTGATGCTGCCGTCGGCGTTCTGGTAGTTCTCCATCACCGCGATCATCGCGCGGCCGACCGCCACGCCCGAACCGTTGAGCGTGTGCAGCAGTTCGGGCTTGCTGGTTTCCGGGTTGCGCCAGCGGGCCTGCATGCGGCGCGCCTGGAAATCACCACAGTTGGAGCACGAAGAGATTTCGCGGTAAGTGTCCTGCGAGGGCAGCCACACTTCCAGGTCGTAGGTCTTGATGGCGGCAAAGCCCATGTCGCCGGTGCACAGCAGCACCTTGCGGTAGGGCAGGCCCAGCTTTTCCAGCACGACTTCGGCACAGCGGGTCATGCGCTGGTGCTCTTCATCGCTCTGCGCCGGGGTGCAGGCGGCGACCAGTTCCACCTTCTCGAACTGGTGCTGGCGGATCATGCCGCGCACGTCGCGGCCGCCGCTGCCGGCTTCGGCGCGGAAGCACAGCGAATGGGCGGTCATGCGCAGCGGCAGCTGCTCGGCGTCGATGATTTCATCGCGCACGATGTTGGTCAGCGGCACTTCCGAGGTCGGGATCAGGTAGCGGGTGGACTCGCCCACGGCGGTCTTGAACAGGTCGTCCTCGAACTTCGGCAGCTGGCTGGTCCCACGCAGCGACTCGGCATTGACCAGGGTCGGGACGTTGGTCTCTTCATAGCCGTGCTCACCGGTATGCAGGTCGAGCATGAACTGCGCCAGGGCGCGGTGCAGGCGCGCGATCGGGCCACGCAGCACGGTGAAGCGCGAGCCGGACAGCTTGGCCGCGGTCTCGCCATCCAGCCAGCGGTTGCGGGCGCCCAGCTCGACATGATCAAGCACCGGGAAATCGAACGCGCGCGGGGTGCCCCAGCGCTTCTGCTCGACATTCTCCGATTCATCCTTGCCCGCCGGCACATCCTCGGCCGGCAGGTTCGGGATGCCCAGCGCGATCGCTTCGATCTTCTCGCGCAGCACATCCAGGGCCAGTTCCGAGGCTTTCAGTTCATCGGCGAACGCGGCCACCTCGGCCATGATCGCCGAGACGTCTTCGCCCTTGGCCTTGGCCTGGCCGATGGCCTTGGAACGGCTGTTGCGCAGGCTCTGCAGCTCTTGAGTACGCACCTGGATCCGCTTGCGATCGGCTTCCAGCGACTCCAGCCCGGAGACATCCAGCTCGAAACCGCGCGAGGAGCGCAGGCGTTCGGCAAGGTCGGCGGGCTGTTGGCGGAGCAGGGCTGGATCGAGCATGGCGGCAGAGGGGTCTACGGATTCGGAGGGGGATTATCGCCTGTTATGCGTTTTTCTGCCGCCGGTTCATCCCCGGCGTGGCAGAATCGCGGTGATCCATACGGTATGCCCCATGTCTGCTTCCCGCTCGACTTCTGGCAAGAACATCACTTTCCAGCTGCCCCGCCGCAGCCTCAAGATCGCCGCGATCGCCTTTGGTGCGGGCGTGCTGCTGTTCCTGGTGGTGTGGCTGAGCAGCCGCAAGGACGGCTTCTACAAGGCCGACCCCGCCGCGCAGACCCCTGCCCAGGTGGCCGAAGTCGAGCCCCTGCCCGAGCCACTGGCCGCTGCGGCCGGCTCCAGCGACATGCCCGACGCCAAGGCGCCGCCGGCCAATGAAGAAAAGCCGCAGCTGGTGGAGACCGCCCCGCCGCCGCCGCCGCCGGCTGCGCCCGCCGCACCTGCCGCGCCCGCTGCGCCTGTGGCGATGGCACCGAGCGACCGCCCGCAGCCGATTGCCGACCAGTCGCCGCCGCCCAGCTACCCGCCCGCCGCACTGCGCCGGGGGGATCGCGGCACGGTCGTGGTCCGCGTGGATGTGGATGCCACCGGCTATCCCTCGGCCGTGACCTTGATCCAGCGCAGCGGTTCACGCGACCTTGATCGTGCCGCGTCCGATGCAGTGCGCCGCTGGCGCTTCCAGCCGGCGCAGAGCAATGGTGTGCCGGTGCCTGGCAGCCTGGAAGTACCGTTCGACTTCACGCCGCAGTGATTCATCACCGCATCACGCGGTGATTTTGCAACGGCTCAGCAAACTGAACCTTGATGGCAATGCAGTCGTCGCGTTGACGGTGCGCTGACACATCCACAACCGGGTACGCGCAAGACTGCGGGTGTCACATCGACACCAGGAGTCAGCCATGAGTGTTACCCATGCCCCGGACATGCCCCGCTCGCCGCAGCACCAGCGCGACGTGATCGATGAGCCCCACAATCGCCGTACGTCACCCTGGTTATGGGTGGCGTTGATCGTGGCGATGTTCGCCGCTGCGCTGGTGTGGCTGCGATATGCCACCCCGGGCGATACCAACGACGCGCCGGTCGGCCAGCGCATGCTGCCCGCCACCGAGACCGCACCGGTGGCGACGACGCCGGCCCCGGCGGCGCGCCAAGCGGCTCCGGCTACCGAGCAGCGCAAGGCGACCCCGGCCGTGCGCAATCGTGAGGCCCGCCCGCTGGCGAGCAATGCCAAGCCGGCCTATCCGCGTACGGCGCTGCGCAGCGGCGTGCAGGGCAGTGTTGTGGCCAGCCTCAACGTGGATACCCGCGGCCAGGTGACCGACGCCAACATCGTGCAGCGCAGCGGTACGCGTGATCGCGATCTGGACCGTGCGGTGCTGACCACCGTGCGCGATTGGAAGTTCGAGCCGGCCATGCATAACGGCCGCGCCGTCGCCAGCGTGGTTCGCGTGCCCGTGGATTTCCGCACCGAGCGCTAACCTGATGCACTGAGGCGGAAACGAAAAGGGAGGCCAATGGCCTCCCTTTTTTGTTCCGTGAAGTACTGCGACGACGCCAGGTCAAGGTAGTGCCGCGCGCTGCCCGGCAACCACGCATACCCGACATCTGGACGCAGCAGCGGCAGAACCCGGCATTATCTCAGCCGGCGCGAAGCCCGAAACCTGCGCCGGTCGCCAGACCATCGAAATCCGGGAACGAGGTTGCTACGTTGGCGATGTCATTGACCCGCACCTCGCCCGTGCTGAGCTGGCCGGCAATGGCGAAGGCCATCGCGATGCGGTGATCGCCATGGCTTTCGATGGTGCCGCTGCCCAGCGCCGCGCCGCCATGGATCGTCGCGCCGTCCTCGGTCTCGTCCACCTGCACGCCCAGCGTGCGCAGGCCGGTCGCCATCGCGGCCAGGCGGTCCGATTCCTTGACCCGCAGCTCGGCCGCGCCACGCACCACGGTGTTGCCCTGCGCGGCGGCCGCGGCGACGAACAACGCCGGGAACTCATCGATCATGTCCGGCACCAGCGCTTCGGGAATCTCGGCGCCGTGCAGGGGCGCGTAACGCACCACCAGATCGGCCACCGCTTCCCCACCCTGCTCGGCATGGTTCTCTTCGGTGATGTCCGCGCCCATCAGTCGCAGCGCGGCCAGCAGACCGGTGCGGCGCGGGTTGAGGCCGACCGCGCGCAGGCGCAGTTCGGAGCCCGGGATGACGCTGGCGGCCACGAGGAAGAACGCCGCCGAGGAGAAATCGGCCGGCACCACGATATCGGTCGGGCGCAGGCGCTGGCCACCGCGCAGGCGGGCCTTGCCAGGCGAGAAGTCGATATCCACGCCGAACGCGCGCAGCATGCGCTCGCTGTAGTCGCGGGTCGGGTGCGGCTCGATGACCGAGGTTTCGCCCTCGGCATACAGCCCGGCCAGCAGCACGGCGGATTTGACCTGCGCACTGGCGACCGGCGAGGCGAACGCGATGCCGCGCAGCGTCTGCCCGCCCTGCACGCGCAGTGGCGGCGTGCCATCGGCCTCGGTCTCGATCTTCGCGCCCATCTCGCCCAGCGGGCCGGTCACGCGGCGCATCGGACGGCGCGACAGCGATTCATCGCCGACCATCACCGAATCGAACGGCTGCGCGGCCAGCAGCCCGGCCAGCAGACGCATGCCGGTGCCGGCGTTGCCGCAATCCAGCGGTGCGCTCGGCGCCTGCAGGCCATCCACCCCCACGCCGTGCACGATGCGCTGCGACGGCGACGGGGTGTCGATGCGCACGCCCATCTGCGAAAAGATCGCGGCGGTGGCGCGGGTGTCTTCGCCTTCCAGGAAGCCATCGATGCGCGACACGCCATCGGCCAGCGCGGCGAACATCACCGAACGGTGCGAGACGGACTTGTCGCCGGGGATGGTCAGGCTGCCCTGCAGGGGCTGGCCCTTGTGGGCGATCCAGTACGGAGATGCAGTCATCGGAAATCCTATGGGGCGGGGCCGCCGCAGCGGCGATGCAACGGTGTGCGGAAGGGCCGCAGTGCCCATGCGGGCACCGGGCCGGGCGTAGCGCGCAGCGCGGCTACGCCGTTCGGATCAGGGCACGGCGACCGGATAGGAGCCGAGGATCTTGATCTGCGCCGAGTGGGCTTTCAGTTCGGCCAGGGCCGCCTGCATCGCCTCGTCGTCAACGTGGCCAGCCAGGTCGATGAAGAAGCCGTACTCCCACTTGGCGTTGTGCGAGGGACGCGACTCGATCCGGTTCATGCTGATGCCATGCCGCGCGAACGGGCTGAGCACATCGAACAGCGCGCCAGGCTTGTCGTGGATGAACACCAGCACCGAGGTGCGGTCGTGGCCGGAGGTCGGGAAGATGTTGCGGCCGATCACCAGGAAGCGCGTGGTGTTGTCCGCATCGTTCTGGATCGGCTTGGTCACCACCTTCTTCAGGCCGTACACATGCCCGGCACTCTCGCCGCCGATCGCCGCGGCGTCATCGGCATTGCGGGCGCGGCGCGCACCTTCGGCATTGCTGGACACCGGGATCTTCTCGGCCTTGGGCAGGTTGGCGCGCAGCCACGAGGAGGTCTGCATGAACGACTGCGGGTGGCCGTAGACGCGCTCGACATCTTCCAGCCGGCCGCTGCGCGACATCAGGTACTGCTGCACGCGCAGTTCCACTTCGCCACAGATCTTCAGGTTGGAGGTCAGGAACATGTCCAAGGTGATCTGGATGGTGCCCTGCCCCGAGTTTTCCACCGGCACTACACCGAAATCGGCATTGCCCGCTTCCACTTCCTGGAAGACTTCCTCGATGCTGGCCAGCGGCAGGCCCAGCGCCGAGCGGCCGAAGTGCTTGAGCACGGCCTGCTGGCTGAAGGTGCCTTCCGGACCGAGATAGCCGATCTTCAGCGGCTCCTGCTGGGCCAGGCAGGCCGACATGATTTCGCGGTAGACGTGGACCAGCACTTCGTCGCTGAGCGGGCCTTCGTTGCGGTCCACCACCATGCGCAGCACCTGGGCTTCGCGCTCGGGGCGGTAGTAATCCACGGCGGCGGCGAGCTTGCCCTTGGCCTTCCCGACCTGGTGGGCGAAGTTGGCGCGCTCGGCGATCAGTGCCTGGATGCTGCGGTCGATATGGTCGATCTTGGCGCGCACGTCCGACAGCACGGGCGCGGCAACGGCCGGCGCGGTATCGCGCTTGGCGGCCTTGGCCTTCTTCGCGGGGGCAGCAGCCTTGGGCGTGGTCGGCGCCGGCGTGGCGGCCTTGGGCTTGGCGGGTTTGGTGGCCATCTGGGTTCCAATTGCTGTGGGGCGGCAGGCGCCCCGGGGAAAACGAACGCGTCAGCCGTTGCGCTGCTGGAAATCGCGCATGAAGGCGGCCAGCGCCTGCGCGCCCTCCACCGGCATGGCGTTGTACAGCGAGGCACGGATGCCGCCGACCGCCTTGTGACCCTTCAGCGCCAGCAGGCCGGCGGCTTTGGATTCACTGACGAAACGGGCATTGAGCGTGTCGTCGGGCAGGAAAAACGGGATGTTCATGCGCGAGCGCGCGGCTGGCACCACGTTGTTGCGGTAGAAGCCGCCGGACTGGTCGATCGCCTCGTACACCAGGCCCGACTTGACCGCGTTGCGACGCGCGAATTCTTCCACTCCGCCTTCGGCCAGCATCCACTGGAACACCAGGCCGGCCAGGTACCAGTTCCAGGTCGGCGGGGTGTTGAGCATGGAATCGCGGGCGACATGCGAGCGGTAATCGAAGATGTCCGCGCGCGGCTGGCCGCTGCGCTCGAGCAGGTCGCGGCGCACGATCACGACCGATACGCCGACCGGGCCGAGATTCTTCTGCGCCCCGGCGTAGATCAGGCCGTACCGGCTGACATCCAGCGGTTCGCTGGCGATCGACGAGCTGAAATCGGCGAACAGCGGCACCGTGCCCACGTCGGGAGTGTCACGGAACTCGACGCCGTGGATGGTTTCGTTGGCGGTGATGTGCACGTACGCGGCATCGTCGGAGAGCTGCCAGCTGGCGCGTGCCGGGATGTCGTGGAAGCCGTTGGCCTCGCTGCTGGCAGCCACGTTGACCGAAACATACGGGCTGACCTGCTTGATCGCGGTCTTGCCCCAGTGCCCGGTGAGCACGTAATCCACGGTCTGGCCGGGCTGGGCGAAGTTGAGCGCGAGCAGGGCCTGCTGGGTGGTCGCGCCGCCGGCCAGGAACATCACCGCGTAGTCGTCCGGAATGCCGATCAGGCGGCGCAGATCGGCCTCGGCCTGGGCGGCGACGGCCATGAACTCCGGGCCGCGGTGACTCATTTCGACAATGGAGGCGCCCGCGCCGTTCCACTCCAACATCTCTTCCTGCGCCTGGCGCAGGACCGATTCCGGCAGGGTTGCAGGGCCGGCACTGAAATTGAACGCGCGCGTCATGTCACACCTATGGGGCAAGACCCCTAGTATGCCGCAGCGCACCAGCCTTTAGGCCTTGCAGGACAAGGCGAATTTGGTTGCAAACGAATCTAATGGCCCACGCCAGGTGTGCCTGATTGCCGGCCAGGGGCCGGCACTACCTCGCCCCGAACCAGAGCAGGCCGCTGATCGCTGCCGCGAGCAGCAGCGCACTGACCAGCAGCCACGGCCAGCGGCTCACCCGCTTGGGCACGGCCACCGGTTCCGGGCGCTGGCGCGCTTCGAAGCCGTCGTCTTCTTCCTCGACCACGATGCGCTTGCGGCCGTCATGCGGCACCTCGAGCACGAAGCGGTGCTGGGCATCGAAGACCAGCTGGTCACCGGGCTGCAGCCAGCAGTGGCGAACGGTGACGCCATTGACCCGGGTCGACTCGCCGGCGCCCAGGTCGCGCAGCAGCAGGCGCTCGCCGTGCTGCTCAAGGCGGGCGTGCTGCTCGGCGAAGGCCGGGTCGTCGATGACGATGTCCGCCTCCGGCCCGCGCCCGATCACGCGCGGGCGATCCAGGGTGAAGCTGCGCCCGTGGTGCTGGCCGCCGACGCCACGCAACAGACGCTGGTCATCGCCACCGTCATCGCTGCGCGGCGGTGCGTGCGCAACGGCCTCGCAGTCGCCCTGCACCACCATCTCCACGCCATCGGCGTAGACGGCGTCGCCCGCGCGCAGCAGCGCCATCCGCCGCACCGGGCGGCCATTGACGTGGATGCCGCGGATGCCGCTGGCGACCTGCAGCCACAAGCCGCGGTCGTCCAGGCAGAACTGGGCCAGCAACAAGGTGCCGGGAGTGTCATCGCCAAGCCGGACAGTGCCCGAAGCATGACGCACGATGCGCTGCACCCCGGGCCGCAGGGGCTGGTCGGGGTGTTGGCGTTGAGTAAAGTGGACTAGCAGGTTCTGCACGCGGCGCAGCCTAGCAGGTTGAATGTCAGGGAAGAAGAAGTGTGACGCAGACCTTGGAGTTGTGCCTGAGGATGCGCACAATGCACGCCCGAATCCGCGCCGTTGTCCGCCAGGAGACTGTATGTCCACCATCGATATCCGTCACGCCCACTCCCTGCCCGCCGAAAACGCGCGCAAGGCCATCGAAGAAGTCGCCGCCAAACTGTCCGAGCGTTTCGGCCTGCAGTCCAGCTGGGTGGGCGACGTGCTGAACTTCAGCGGCTCCGGCGTGGATGGCGCGATCGCGCTGCAGCCCGGCCAAGTGCAGGTCACCGCCAAGCTCGGCTTCCTGCTCTCGGCCATGAAAAGCATGGTGGAAAGCGAGATCCAGCGCGTGCTGCAGGAAAAGCTCGGCTGAACCGACACCCGGCCCGGCGCTGCACAGGCGCCGGCCATCACATCGCTTGAAGCCGGCGATGCATACGATCCAAGGGTGTCCACCCACAGGGATCGCCCCATGAATTCACCCAACGACTTCGACGATCGCATCCCCGGCGAGAAGCCCTCGCTGCAGGATCAGGCCGAGCGCTTCTCGCGCAAGCTGACCGATTCGGCCCAGCAGATCTGGCTGGCGGGGCTTGGCGCCTTCGGGCGCGCACAGGCCGAAGGCAGCCGGGTCTTCGACAACCTGGTCAAGGAAGGCGAGAACATCGAGGCCCGCAACCGTGAGCAGGCCGGCGATACGCCGCGCTGGCGCGACAATGTCGAGGAACACCTCGGCGAGGCCCGTGAAAAGGCCAGCGGCACCTGGGACAAGGTCGAGAAGGCCTTCGATGACCGGGTCCAGGGCGTGCTCAAGCGCCTGCACATCCCGACCGCCGAGGACGTGGCCGCCCTCAATGCCCGGATCGACGCCCTCACTACCCGGGTCAACCGCGCCGAGGCCCGCAATGCCTCCCCGTCGGCCGATCCGTCGCCGGGGACGCACCAGTCGCCGACCTCCGACGCCTGACTGAACTGATCCGACCTCGTTTGTTGCAAAGCAGCACGACTTTGTTGACAATCGAAATCGACCCGCCAATCGCTTCCACCGCCGTTTGTTCCCTCCCCTCACGGCTTTGGATTGGCGGGTTTTTTGTGGGCGCTCGATCGCCGCACCGCCACAAAGTGAGACGGCCGTCACCGACGTGATCGACGGATGCCCATGCGTGCGACAACGACGCGCCGCTGACGTGCAAAGGCGCATATAAACTGTCTATCGCACTTCCCTGTTCATATCCCCCTGCATGCTCTCCTGGATTCTGGCCCTGCTGTTGGCCCTCATCGCCTGGTTCCTGGCCACGGCCTACTTCTGGCTGATCAAACGGAAGCGCAAGGAGACCCAGCTTGGCCTGAATGCCCTGGCCGGCATGCACTGGCGGGAATTTTCCCTGATCGTCCGGCGTGCGATGCACGAGCAGCGTGGCCTGCAGGACGTGCCCGATGAGGCCGTGGACAGCCGCCAACCCCGCAGCGATTTCCTCATGCACGACGGCCCGCAGCGCTGGCTGCTCTCCTGCAAGCACGGGCGCGCTTACCGGATCGGCACGGCGGCGGTGAATGAGCTGGGCGCCGCCGCGCGCCTGGCTGGTGCCCGCGGCGGGATCCTGATCACCGAAGGCAGGGTCGAGCGCGATGGCCGCATCGCCGCTGAAAAGCAGAATGTCGAGGTTCTGGACGGCCCGCTGCTGTGGCCGCTGCTGCAGCCGTATCTGCCCGGCGACATGGAGTCCCGCGTACAGGCCGGTGCCCGTCGCGAGGCGATCCGCCGGATTTCGATCGCGGCGCTGGGCGCGGCGACTCTGGGCTTGATGGTCGGGCTGGGCTCGCTGACCGCGGGACTGGAAAGGCAATGGGCCGACGACGAGTCCACGACGACCGCGCCTGCCGCCATGACTCCCGCCACAGCGGCCCCGGCGCCGGCCGATACCGCCCCCACCGCCGCACCGGCACCACCCGCGGCAGCGCACGAGGGCCGTCCAGGCCCGGCGACTGACGCGGCCCCCGCTGCGATGGACGCCAACCCCGACAACGCCACGCTGGACCGCTATCAGCACGAACTGTCACGCAACGTGGCCACCCGCCCCGGCGTGGCCAGCGGCATCTGGCTGACGCGGCAGACGCTGGCGATCAACCGCACCGGCGAGATCGATGCCATCTGGCCGCTGATCTGCGAGGAAGTGACCCGCTACCCGGCACTGCGCACCGTGCGCATCCAGCTCAACCCGCGCCCCGGCGTGGATGAGCCGGTCCGCTGGCGGCAATGCACCACGCTGTAACGGTCAGCGCGCGCCCGGCGAGAATCGGGCGACCAGGTCGTAGGCATCGCCCAGGAACATCTGCCGCACGCAGGTGATCGGCTGCTCGCCGCGCCAGGTGAGGCGGTCGATGACCAGGCATGCCGTGCCGGGTTTGACCTGCAACAGCGTAGCGGCCGCGTCATCGGCGCCCCACGCGCTGATCCGGTGCTGGGCGCGCGTCCACGACACGTTCTGCAGCAGCCAGCTGCCGGGCGCCGTCGTCTCGAAATCCACCGCCAGCACCTCCGGCACGCCGACCGGACTGATCAGGCGATGCTCCAGTGCCAGCGGCCGGCCATCGGCCAGGTGCAGGCAGCGGATCGCCAGCAGTTTTTCGCCGCCGGCCAGGGCGGTTTCCTCCGCGACCTGCTCGCGTGGGCGACGGTAGGCGCGCTCCAGCAGCTGGTAGCCATACACATGCCCGCGCGCTTCCACCGCCATCGCGATATCGGGGATTTCCAGCGCCACCTGTTCCAGGTGCGGCGGCTGCCGGGCGACGAACGAGCCCGCACGGCGGCGGCGCTCGATCATGCCGCTCTCGGCCAGCGCGGTCAGCACCTTGTTCACGGTCATCCGCGAGCAGCCGTACTGCTCCATCAGCTCGTGTTCGTAGGGGATGCGGAAGCCAGGCTCCCACTGTCCACTGAGGATGCGGCTTTCCAGATCGGCGCGGATGCGCTGATTGAGGGTTGCTGCTTTCTTGCCCGTCACTCTGGATTCCTGCATGGGAGGGTCGGATCAGACCCTCAACAACGGTCGAAGTGCCGCGGCGAACCGTGCGGCCACCGCCTCGCGTTGCGGGTGGCGACCGTCACGGACCAACTGGCGCCCCTGGCGCCATACCGATCGCACGGCGCCATTACGTGCGGCGAACACCCAGCTGTCAAGCAAGGCATCGCCGTCGCGGGCGATCAGCGCCGGGTGATCGGGATCGAGCTCGACCAGGTCGGCAGGTGCGCCGACCTGCAGCCCGCTGGTCACGCCCAGCGCCTGCGCAGCACCGTTCAACGACTGTTCGTACAGCCAGCGGCCGGTGGACTGGCCATCGCCCGGGGCCAGCACGTTGCGCCCACGCAGGTGCAGGCGCTGGCCGTACTCGAGCAGGCGCAGTTCTTCGGCGGCGTCGATCAGGACGTTGGAGTCGGAACCGACACCGAACCGGCCACCGGCGCGCGCGAACGCCTGCATCGGGAACAGGCCGTCGCCCAGGTTCGCCTCGGTGATCGGGCACAGCCCGGCCACCGCGCGACTGGCCACGATCTGCTGCAGCTCCGCCCCGGTGATGTGGGTGGCGTGCACCAGGCACCAGCGTGCGTCCACCGGCGCGTGTTCGTACAGCCACTGCACAGGGCGCATCCCGCTCCAGGCCACGCAGGCATCGACCTCGCGGGTCTGTTCGGCGATGTGGATGTGGACCGGGCCGGTGTTGAGGGGCAGCAGCGCCGACAGTTCCTCGCCGGTCACCGCGCGCAGGCTGTGCGGGGCGAAACCGAGCACCGCATCGTCCTGGCCCTGCAGCGCGCGCGTGCAGCCCTGCAGCAGCTCGGCAAAACCATCGACATCGTGGATCAGCCGGCGCTGGGCCGGGTTCGGCGCGGCGCCACCGAAATCGGCATGCGCATAGAACACCGGCAGCAGGGTCAGGCCGATCCCGCTGGACCGGGCGGCAGCGGCGATGCGCTCGGCCATTTCGGCACGGTTGGCGTAAGGCGCACCGTCCGGCCCGTGATGCAGATAGTGGAACTCGCCAACCCGGGTGAACCCGGATTCCAGCATCTCCACATAGGCCTGCTCGGCGATCGCCTGCATGGCATCGGGCTGCAGATGCGCCAGGAAGCGGTACATCAGCTCCCGCCAGCTCCAGAAGCTGTCCCCGCTGTTGCCACCGATCTCGGTCAGCCCGGCCATGCCGCGCTGGAAGGCGTGGCTGTGCAGGTTGCCCAGGCCCGGCAGGGCGATGGCCAACGCGGCATCACCCGCCTCGGCCGGCATCCCCGGGGTCACCTCGACCAGCATGCCGCCCTGGCTGGCGATGCGCACATCGCGCGCCCAGCCCTGCGGCAGCAGCGCGCGGGCGGCGTGGAAACGAAGGATCGGTGCGGGGTTGGCTGGCATCACTGGACATCCCGGAAGAGGCGCCTATATTGTATAGACATATACACCGATGTGGTTGCTGCCATGCACTGTGACACCCTCTGGTACCACGCCAACCTGATCACCGTCGATGGCCCGGGGCTGGGCGTGATCGAGGATGGCGTCATCGCCGCGACCGATGGGCGCATCGTGCATGTCGGCGCGGCCGGCTCGGCCGATCATCTGCAGCCGGCCCAGCGCATCGACGTTGGCGGGCGCTGGATCAGCCCCGGCCTGATCGACTGCCACACCCACCTGGTCTATGCCGGCAACCGCGCCGGTGAGTTCGAGCAGCGCCTGCAGGGCGTGAGCTATGCCGATATCGCCCGCGCCGGCGGCGGCATCGTCTCCACCGTGCGCGCCACCCGCGCCGCCAGCGAAGCCGACCTGCTCGCCGCCAGCCTGCCCCGCCTGGACGCCATGTTGGCCGAAGGCATCACCACGCTGGAGATCAAATCCGGGTACGGGCTGACCCTGGCCGACGAGACCAAGCAGCTGCAGGTCGCGCGCGAACTGGGCCGCCAGCGCGCGGTCGAGATCGTGCCGACCTTCCTCGGCGCACATGCGATCCCGCCGGGCCGCGAGGCGCAGGAGTACATCGACGAGGTCTGCAACGTCATGATTCCGGCCGTTGCCGCCGCCGGGCTGGCCGAAGCGGTGGACGTGTTCTGCGAGAACATCGCCTTCAGCGCCGCGCAGGCCGAACAGGTGTTCGTCGCCGCGCGGCAGCACGGGCTGGCGATCAAGATCCACGCCGAGCAGCTGAGCAACCAGCATGGTGCCGCCCTGGCGGCGCGTCACGGTGCGCTGTCGGCCGACCATATCGAACACCTCGACGCCGACGGCATCGCCGCGATGCGCCGCGCCGGCACCGTGGCGGTGCTACTGCCGGGCGCGTTCTATTTCACCCGTGATACCACCCTGCCCCCGATCGCCGAACTGCGCGCGGCGGGTGTGCCACTGGCGCTGGCCACCGATTCCAACCCCGGCACCTCGCCCCTGACCAGCCCGCTGCTTGCGATGAACATGGCCGCCACCCTGTTCCGCATGACCGTGGAGGAATGCATCGCCGGCTTCACCCGTGAAGCCGCACGCGCACTCGGTCGCCAGGACCGGATAGGCCGGCTCGCCGTCGGCCTGGACTGCAATCTGGCCGTGTGGGACATCGAGGCGCCTGCCGACCTCGTCTACCGCATGGGCTTCAACCCCCTGCACGCCCGCGTGATGCGCGGCCAACCCGTCTGAACCTAGTGATGTCTGGAGATTTCATGAGCACTACCCTGACCCTGCACCCCGGCGCCGTCACGCTGGCGCAATGGCGCGCGATCCATGACGGCGCGCGGGTGCGGCTGGACCCGGCTTCGGCCGCCGCCGTGCTGCGCAGTGCGCAGACCGTGGCCGACATCGTCGCCAAGGGCGCACCGGTGTATGGCATCAACACCGGCTTCGGCAAGTTGGCCAGCGTGCGCATCGAGCGCGAGGATCTGGAAACCCTGCAGCGCAATATCGTGCTCTCGCACGCGGCCGGCGTCGGTGAGCCGATGCCGGCGCCGGTAGTGCGCCTGATGATGGCGCTGAAGCTGGCCAGCCTCGCCCAGGGCGCCTCGGGCATCCGCCCGCAGACACTGGCCCTGCTGGAAGCGTTTCTGCAGCACGATTTCATTCCGGTGATTCCGTGCCAGGGCTCGGTTGGCGCCTCGGGCGACCTGGCCCCGCTTTCGCACCTGGCCAGCGTGATGATCGGTGTCGGCGAGGCCTTCGTCGATGGTCAGCGCCTGCCTGCTGCCGAGGCACTGGCGAAGGTCGGCCTGGCCCCGCTGGTGCTGGGTGCGAAGGAAGGCCTGGCCCTGCTCAACGGCACGCAATACTCCACCGCCTATGCACTGGCCGGGCTGTTCGCGATCGATACCGTGTTCCGTGCGGCGCTGGTCACCGGCGCGCTGTCGGTGGAAGCAGCCAAGGGCTCGGACACGCCCTTCGATCCCCGCATCCACAGCATCCGCGGCCAGCGCGGGCAGATCGCCACCGCCGCCGCGCTGCGCACCCTGATGCAGGGCTCGGCGATCCGCGAATCGCACCGCGACAACGACGTGCGCGTGCAGGACCCCTACTGCCTGCGCTGCCAGCCGCAGGTGATGGGCGCCGCGTTCGACGTGATGCGCCAGGCCGCGACCACGCTGGCGATCGAAGCCAACGGCGTGTCCGACAATCCGCTGGTGTTCACCGATACCAACGAGGCGCTGAGCGGCGGCAACTTCCATGCCGAGCCGGTCGCCTTCGCGGCCGACATGCTGGCGATGGCCGTGTGCGAGATCGGCTCGATCAGTGAGCGCCGCACCGCGATGCTGGTCGACCCGGCGCTGTCCGGGTTGCCGGCCTTCCTTACCCCGAAGCCGGGCTTGAATTCCGGCTTCATGATTCCGCAGGTCACTGCGGCAGCGCTGGTCTCGGAAAACAAGCAGCGCGCCTACCCGGCCAGCGTCGATTCGATCCCGACCTCGGCCAACCAGGAAGACCACGTCTCGATGGCCGCCCACGGTGCGCGCCGCCTGATGGCGATGGCCGAGAACGCGGCCAATGTGATCGGCATCGAGCTGCTCGCCGCCGCGCAGGGCTGCGATTTCCACGCCCCGCTGCGCTCCAGCGATGCGCTGGAAGCGGTGCGCCAGCGCCTGCGCGCGCAGGTGCCCACGCTGGAAGACGACCGCTATTTCCATCCGGACATGGTGGCCGCGACCGATCTGGTCCGCAGCGGCGTGCTGGCCGACGGCCTGGGCGACATCCTCCCGCCGCTGGAGCCCCTGTCATGACCGCGCACCCGGACTGGCTGCAGATCCACCGCGGCGATGCACCGTTGATCGTCAGCTTCCCGCATACCGGCACCGAGCTGCCCGATGCACTGGCCGCGCAGTTCATCTCCCCGTGGCTGGCCCGCCGCGATGCCGACTGGTGGGTGCACGATCTGTATGCCTTCGCGCAGCAGATGGGCGCCACCACGATCCGCTCGGCGGTGTCGCGCTCGGTCATCGATCTCAATCGCGACCCCAGCGGCAGCTCGCTGTACCCGGGCCAGAACACCACCGGCCTGTGCCCGCTGACCACCTTCGACAACCAGCCGCTGTACCGCGATGGCCACGGCCCGGACGAAGCCGAGATCGCGCGGCGCCGCGCTACCTGGTTCATGCCCTACCACGACGCCCTTGCCGCGGAGATCGCGCGCCTGCGTGCGCAGCACGGCACCGTGGTGGTGTACGACGCGCACTCGATCCGCTCGCATATTCCGCACCTGTTCGATGGCCAGCTGCCGCAGTTCAACCTGGGCACCAATGGCGACACCACCTGCGACAACGCTCTGACCGATGTGGTCGACAACCTGTGCGCGATGAGCGGCATGAGCCATGTCCGCAACGGCCGTTTCAAGGGCGGCTACATCACCCGTCACTACAGCGACATCCCTGGCGGCGTGCACACGCTGCAGATGGAGCTGGCCTGCCGCGGCTACATGCACGAGCCCGAGGCCGTGGATGAGCACAGCTGGCCCACGCCGCTGGATCCCGATCACGCCGCGCCGCTGCGCGCCACGCTGCAGCAGGTGCTCGATGCCTGTCTCGACTTCGCTACGTCCCGGAGTGCTGCATGACCCGTCTCGATTCCACCCGCACCATCCTCGCCCCGACCGGTACCACGCTCACCTGCAAGAGCTGGCTGACCGAAGCCCCGCTGCGCATGCTGATGAACAACCTGCACCCCGACGTGGCCGAGCGCCCGCAGGAGCTGGTGGTCTATGGCGGCATCGGCCGCGCCGCGCGCGACTGGGAAAGCTACGACAAGATCGTCGAGACGCTGCAGCGGCTGGAGGATGACCAGACCCTGCTGGTGCAGTCCGGCAAGCCGGTCGGCGTGTTCCGCACCCACGTGGACGCCCCAAGGGTGCTGATCGCCAACTCCAACCTGGTGCCGCGCTGGGCCAATTGGGACCACTTCAACGAGCTCGATAAGAAGGGCCTGGCCATGTACGGCCAGATGACGGCCGGCAGCTGGATCTACATCGGCGCCCAGGGCATCGTGCAGGGCACCTACGAAACCTTCGTGGAAATGGGTCGCCAGCACTACAACGGCAACCTGGCCGGCAAATGGCTGTTCACTGGCGGGCTGGGCGGCATGGGCGGCGCGCAGCCGCTGGCTGCGGTGATGGCCGGCGCCTCGTGCCTGGCAGTGGAGTGCCGCAGGAGCAGCATCGAAATGCGCCTGCGTACCGGCTATCTGGACACCTGGACCGACGACCTCGACGAAGCGCTGCGCCTGATCGAGGAATCCTGCACCGCGAAGAAGCCGCTCTCGGTTGGCCTGCTCGGCAACGTCGCCGACGTGCTGGACGAGCTGCTGGTGCGCGGCGTCAAGCCGGACCTGCTGACCGACCAGACCTCCGCGCACGACCCGGTCAACGGCTACCTGCCGCAGGACTGGACCGTGGAAGAGTGGGATGAAAAACGCGTCTCCGCGCCGAAGGACGTCGAAGCCGCCGCGCGCGCCTCCATGGCCAACCACATCCGCGCCATGCTCGCCTTCCACGCCCTCGGCGTGCCGACCGTGGATTACGGCAACAACCTGCGCCAGATGGCACTGGAAGAAGGCGTGGACGATGCGTTCGACTTCCCCGGCTTCGTGCCCGCCTACATCCGCCCGCTGTTCTGCCGCGGCATCGGCCCGTTCCGCTGGGCGGCGCTGAGCGGCGATCCGGAGGACATCGCCAAGACCGACGCGAAGGTCAAGGAGCTGATCCCGGACGACCCGCACCTGCACCGCTGGCTCGACATGGCCGCCGAGAAGATCAAATTCCAGGGCCTGCCCGCGCGCATCTGCTGGGTCGGCCTGGGCGATCGTGACCGACTCGGCCTGGCGTTCAACGAGATGGTCGCCAATGGCGAGCTGAAGGCACCGGTGGTGATCGGCCGCGATCACCTGGATTCGGGCAGCGTCGCCTCGCCGAACCGCGAAACCGAAGCAATGGCCGACGGCTCCGATGCCGTCTCCGACTGGCCGCTGCTTAACGCCCTGCTCAACACCGCCAGTGGCGCCACCTGGGTGTCGCTGCACCACGGTGGCGGCGTCGGCATGGGCTTCTCGCAGCATGCGGGCATGGTCATCGTCTGCGACGGCACCGAGGCCGCGGCCAAGCGCATTGCACGCGTGCTGTGGAACGACCCGGCCACCGGCGTGATGCGGCATGCCGATGCAGGTTATGAGATCGCGGTGGAGTGCGCGAAGGAGAAGGGGCTGGATCTGCCTGGGATTCTTGGCTGATCGAGTGTCGCCGGGCGTGGCCCGGTGTTACATTGAACGTGTGGTGGTGCCGGCCGTTGGCCGGCACCACCTGGTGTTGGGACGCTCCGGTAAATGCCGATCTTGGTCTGCGCTCGCACAGCTACATCAGTGCCGAAGCGACCACGGATGCCCTTACCCGGATACCGTCCGACGCATCATCCTTCAGCGCTTCGATCAAGGAGACGACTTCTGCTGCGCCCTTCGTCGAAACCATCTTCTTCAGGCAGGCAATCAACACATCTTTGTGTAGATCACTATTCAGCAATCTGCAAATGAACGTCTCCAACCATTCTGGTGCCGCGCGACGCATGTACGGAGCTGATTGGACAAGCGCAGAAATGAAAATCTCGCTGTCACTTGTCTCGACGAGATGAAGCAGCCCCCACATGACTTCATGATGCGGAGTGTCATCGGCGAATGTTGAAAAAAGGACTCCCAGCTCTCGATTGGAGAATTCCAGTCCTGATAGCGCCTGAACCGTCCGGTCAAATGCAGCAACTTCTTCTGAAGTGAGCATTCGCGAAGCCCGCAACAGCTCGTCCAGAAGTTGATCTTTCATCACAGCTTCGTTGGCGGAACCTGGCATTACTTGCACCGGTGCATCAGCGGAGTGGTATCCGATTGTACGCACGCACCCTGTAACGGTGGCTTTGGCACCAAGAACCGCCAAGTATGACCAGTGTTACCGACCGAACTCTTTGGAGCCGTGCAACTGCTCGGCTCAATTTTCCCGGCTGCACGACGCCTGACCGAAAGACAGCCGAGCATGGGTTCGGCCCCACACTATTGGGGCCTCCAATTCACTTCCGGGCCAGCGGCTTCACATCAATCGCATAGCGTGGAAACGCAGGCGCGGCGAACTCCCTCAGCAGATGCAGGTGCGGGTGAAGCTTGAGCCTGCGCAGATTGCCAATGGCTACTTCGCCGCCGCAAACCAGCGCTGGCTCAAAACCATACATCTCATCCGCCATCAAGTGCCCGCAAGTACTCACAACCCTGTCAAAAGGCAGCTCTTCGGCCCCATCCATCAGATCAAAGTCGTCGAGCTCCGCGCAAGCGAAAAACGCCCTGATGCCCCCCTCCTGCCGTGCGAGAGACTTGGGCCTCAAACAGTTCTGAAGAGCAAACACTTCACTGCGGATCGGATCGATGCTCACCCCAGCGCCTGATGCTTCACCGCACAGGTGGAGCCGTCCAAACCCGCTTCTGGCAAATACATGGTAGGTATCGATCAGGGGAAATGGAGTACCAGCCAACCACATGTGCATCAGGCCTTCGTAGTCCTCGGGATTGACCGTCCACAGCCGTCCATTGCCATAGCTCGCCCATCCATCTCGATGCCAGTAGCTCAGTAGCGATGCAGGCAAGACACCCGCCCACTTGGAGAAGCTGGCCCGCGGCACCGACGCACGCTCACTGGCCTCGCCAAAATTCTCGATGAAGAGCGCGAAGTCCTGATCTTCTTCCATTGTCCTTCCCATGCAGGGCTATCTCGTCAGCGTGGACGGAGGCGCTCTTATATCTGATGCTGCACCAGGTGCTAAGGGGCATTTACGACAGCCCTTTGGACTTTCACGCATCACGCAGCCGCCGCGACGCTTGACCCTATCCCCCGCCGTGACCAAAGCGCCCGCAATGCCTGGTCGAGCACGCTGGTGGAAAGCACGATGGCAGTGGCTGCGCCAGGCGAGTTTCCGCATGCAGCACTGTCCGAGCGGCTGATCGGCTACGCGCTTGATGACGATGCCGGTGCAACACAGACAATGCACCGCTGGCTGAGCGGCAGCAACGGAGTTCCCTCTGGCGAACTGGAACGTGCGATCAATGCCGATGGCTACGCCATCCGCGAGAGTCTCGGCGCACGCAAAGCGTTGAAGATTTTCGCTCTGAACAGCGAGCTGTATCCGGACTCGCCCAATGCGTGGGACAGCTTGGCAGAGTGCCATGCCGCGCTGGGGGAGAAGGAAACGGCTCGCCGGCTGTATACGAAAGCCAAGGCGCTGGCGACACCCCCGCTGTAACCTCGAACCGCGCTCGGTTCAGGGATGGGAGCAATCAAGCATGACCCTGCTTCAGGCCGGCGCTCCGGCGTGTTGGAGCGGCCCGACGCGTGACGTATTCCTCACGACCTGTTAACTTGCGCGCCACATTAAAGGTTTACAGCATCCCCGCATGTCGCTCTCGCCGTATCGCCCTGCCCCGTCGTCGCTATTTCTGTCCGTTTCCCTCGGTCTCGCCGCCGTCGCCCCGGCCCATGCCGGGCCACAGGCCACCACGCTCGACACCGTGCGGGTCACCGCTGCCGATGACAACGCACAGGCCCGCGAGGTACTCAAGCGCGTGCCGGGGGCCAGCAACGCGATCAACCTGGTCAACGCCGGCAACCGCCTGTCCGGCACTGCCGATGTACTGGCCTACCAGCCCGGCATCAGCGCGCAGAGCGCTGGCAATGAAGGCGTCAAGGTCTCCATCCGCGGTTCGGGCCTCAACCGGGCGCCCGGTGCGCATGCCTCCGGCCTGTCGGTCTCGCTGGATGGCCTGCCGCTCACCGGTCCGGGCGGCACGCCGTACGAGCTGCTGGAGCCGCTGTGGCTGAGCCGCGTGGAGGTGCTGCGCGGTGCCAACGGGTTCGAGCGCGGCGCGCTGGCGCTGGGCGGTGCGGTCAACTACATCACCCGCAGCGGCCGCGACACGCCCGGGCTGGAGCTGCACTACGAAGCGGGCGCACGCGGTTACCAGAAGCGCGGGATCAGCCTGGGCGGAGTGCGGGACGCGGTTGATTACTTCCTGGCCTACACCGATACCGAGTACGACGGCTATCAGCAGCACGCCGCCGGCAAGGGCAAGGGCGCCGTGGCCAACGTCGGCTGGCAGCTCACGCCGGATCTGGAGACACGCTTCTTCCTGCGCTACCGCGAGACCGATCACGAAACCCCGGGGCGCCTGACCCGCGCGCAGATCCGCAACGATCCACGCGCGGCGAATCCAGCCAACCTGGCGATCGACGCGCGCCGCCCGCAGCCGGGCAGCACCTGGATCGGCAACACCACGACCTACACCATCGATGACGATTCGTCGCTGCAGGCCGGCCTCGTCTATCACAAGTACCCGATGGACTTGAACGAGAGCCTGTACCGCCAGCAGCTGGACTACGCCAACCTCAACGGCACGCTGGACTACCGCCGCCGGCACGCGCTGTTCGGGCATGACAGCGTGACCACGATCGGCCTGCGCGTGACCCATGATCTGGACGCGAACGTGCGCGAGACGCTGCGCTTTGCCAGCAACGGTTACGCCGCCGGCACGCACACCCGCGACTTCCAGCATTACGGAACCGACAGCGTGCTGCACCTCGGCAACGACCTGGCGCTGAGCGAGACGCTGCGCCTGCAGACCGGGCTGGCGTTGATCCACACCCGCCGCGATGCGCAGGTCACCTGGCCGGCCACGCCGGAACGGCTCTCCGAACGGCAATGGGATTACGCGCCGCGGCTCGGCTTCACCTGGCAGCAGACGCCGCAGACACAGTGGTTCGGCAACCTGAGCCGTTCGGTGGAGCCGGCGCATCCGTGGTCGATGATCTGGGGCTCGAACCAGTATTTCGCCGCCGGTAACGGCGCCTCCACCGGCCGCCAGCGCGCGCCAGTGGAACTGGACAACCAGACCGCAACCACGCTGGAACTCGGTGCACGCGGCGACAGTGTGCTCGGCCGCTGGGAGCTGACCGGCTATTACGCCCGTCTCAACCACGAGCTGCTGACCGTCGAGGTGCAGCCGGTGCCGAACCTGTTCATCGCCGAATCCAACGCCAGCCCGACCGTGCACCGCGGCATCGAAGCCGGCCTGGACAGCGCACTGTGGCAGGGCATCGGCGGTCGGCTGTCACTGCGCCAGGCCTACACCTTCAGCGACTTCCGCTACCGCGATGATGCGCGCTTCGGCAGCAACCGCCTGCCCGGCCTGCCGCGCCACTACTACCAGGCCGAACTGCGCTACGACCACCCGGCCGGCGTCTACGCCGGGCTCAACACCGAGTACGCCTCGAAGATGTTCGTCGACTACGCCAACAGCATGGCCGCCGACAGCCACGTGATCTTCGGCACCCGCATCGGCTACGACGCCCCCGGTGGCCGCTGGCAGGCCTGGGCGGAGCTGCGCAACCTGGCCGATCGCCACTACGCGGCCACGGTCACGCCGGGCTACGACGATGCCGGCAAGGATGTCGCCCGTTCCACGCCCGGTGAGGGGCGCGGGGTGTATGCCGGGGTGCGTTGGCGATTCGACTGACGTTATGGCGCCACCTTTTGGCCAGCCGGCTGCCAACGGGTATCAGCGCGCCAGTGCCTTGGTGACGGCCGCTTCGGCCAACGGCACCATCCGCGCATAGCCGGCCGGCGTGGGATGCACGCCATCGGTGGCCAGTTCCGGGTCCAGGCCGCCGTCCTTGTTGGTCATGGCCGTGTGGTAATCCAGATAGACCAGGCCCTGCTGCTCCGCATAGGCGCGCAATGCCCGGTTGAGCGCGGTGACCTTGCCGGCGGGCTGCACGCCGGGTTGCCACGGGTAGTCGCTGACCGGCAGTACCGAGGCCAGCACGACGCGGATGTTGTGCGCCTGCGCCAGTTCCACCATCGCGTGCAGGTTGTCTTCGATCATCGCTTGCGTGGCAGGTCCGGTGTTGCCGGCGATATCGTTGGTGCCTGCCAGGATCACCACCACGGCCGGCTTCAGCGCGATGACATCCTGCTGGAAGCGCACCAGCATCTGCGCCGTGGTCTGCCCGGAGATGCCGCGGTTGACGTACGGCTTGCCCGGGAAGAAGCGCTCGCTGCCGGTTGGGCCCCAGCCTTCTGTGATCGAGTCGCCGTAGAACACCACGCGCTTCGTCCCCGGCGCGACCGGCGTCAGTGCGGCGTTCTCGGCGCGGTAGCGCTGCAGCTGCGGCCAGTCCAGCAGGCGCTGCTGCATCTCCGTGATCTGTGCGGGCGTCGCCTGGTCTGCCGCCACGAGGTACAGCGGATTGATCGCAGGACCATCCTGCGCCTGGGCCAGTGGGTGAAGCGCGCACAGCACCAAGCCGGCGGCAAGGGCGAAGGGACGGGTCAAGGCTGGCACGGTGCGGCGCTCCGGTAAGGGCAAGCCAGCAGTCTCAGCGATCCGCCACCAGCGATTCAAGCTGCAGCGCGACGCGATCGAACGGGCCGATGTCACGCATCGCCCGGCACATCGCCACCGCGCCCTCCACGCTGGCGATGATCATCGTCGCCAGCGCGTGCGCCTGGCCGTGCGTGCGGGCGTCGGTGCACAGCGCCTCGCTCAGCCGGGCTTCCCAGCAGGCAAACACGGCGGCGGCCGCCCGCTGCGCATCGTCGGGCGCCGCATCGATCGGCTCTTCAACCGCAGCCGCCAGCACCGGGCAGCCCGCATGGAAGTCCGAACGGATCAACCGCTCGCGCCACATCGCCAGAAACAGCGAAAGCCCCTCGGCACCACCGGCCTGCAGGCAAGTGGCCAGCACGCTGTCGACTTTGGCGCCGGCCAACGTGGTCGCCTCGGCCAGCACCTGTTGCTTGCCGCCCGGGAAATGGTGATAGGTGGACCCGAATGGCGCCTGCGCGCGCTTGGCGACCTCGCGGACACTAGAGGCATTGAGCCCATACGTGGCCAGCATTTCCGCTGCCGCAGCCACCACACGTTGCGGGGCATCGGAATGGCGTGCGCTCATGGCCGGATTCCTTGCTAAGACAGGTGTCATAGACTAGCGTATTTGCATTATGACAACTGTAATAGAAATGACGGCCCGCTCATGAATCTCTGGTTCCGCCTGCTGCTCCTGCTGCTGTCCACCCCATTCAAGCCGAAACTGGCCGCGCCGTTTGCGGTGTCGCGACTGAACTTCCGGGTGCTGCCCAACGACATCGACAGCAACCTGCACATGACCAACGGGCGCTACTGGACGATCTTCGACCTGGGCCGCCTGGACCTGGTGTTCCGGATGGGCCTGGGCCGCGTGGCCTGGCGCTCGAAGTGGGCGCCCATCGTGAGTGGCGGCACCATCCAGTTCCGGCGCGAGCTGAAGCCGTTCCAGCGTTTCGTACTGGAGACCCGCATGGTCGGCTGGGCCGGCACGCGCATCATCATGGAACAGCGCGTGTTGATCGGCGAGGAAGAGAAAGTCGCCACACGCGCGCTGCTGATCACCGGCGTCTACGACCGTCGGCACCGCCGCTTCGTCTCCACCGATCAGATGATGGAGGCCATTGGCGCGCCGATCGTGCCCTCGCCCGAACTGGGCAAGGCGGCCCAGGCGTTGCTTGCCGCCGAGATGGCGATGAAAGAAGACTGACCTCGCATTGCGTCACACCGATGACGGCGCGGCTCACGTAGCGCGCCAGGACAGAATCTCTGCTTTGGCCGCCATCGCGTGTTCAATCACGCGCAGGCACTTCACGTCAGGACTGATCAGATACCACTGCTCGCTGTTGCGCAGCAGTGGCAAATCCGCCCGATGATCGGTGTAGGCGATGCGCCACGGCGGCGGATAGCCGCGCTCGATCAGCATGGGAATCTTGTTCTCACCGATGCAGTGGTTTTCGCTGACCCAACCGCCGACACACGGCCGCAGGGTCGAGGCGACCAGCGGTACGTCCTGCAGACCTTCGCGCTCAAGCAGCGCGCGTGCCAGGGGCTCCCAACAGCCCGTGGCGATGACGACCTCGTCGCCCTGCGCCAGATGCTGACGCAGTCGTCCCACGCCCTGCGCCAGGAACACCGGCTTCGGTCCTGCGAACACCTCGTCGGCATGCGCGACCGCCAGCGCCACCAGCGCCTCACGGCTGCGCCCGAAGGTGGCCATCCAGACCGCAAAGCGCACCGGCCGCCGGCGCGTGCGCGGCAGTGCCCAGAGCGGCACCAGCACCGGCAGTGCCAGCAGCACCCCGGCGATCCGCCATGGCTGGCGCCGCAGCAGCGTTTTGAAGAACCGGCTGGCGGTCTCCCAGCGGGTCAGCGTCAGATCGAAATCGAAGACCACTACGGTACGTTCGGACATCCGTGTCACTCCGTTCAGAAGACGCCCTGCACGCGCAGGTTGCCATCATCGGTGGGCGTCAGTACCAGCCCATAAGCCTCGTTCCTGCGGCTGAATCCTGCCGAGCAGATCGCGTCCCAGCCTTGCCCGCAATCCACCTCGGGATGCGCGGCGAAGCTGGGTTCGCCCGCGTTGTCGGGCGCTGCGGCGACCCACCCTGCCTTGAGTAACAGCGCTTTGGCCTGCGCGTAGGGCATGCCGACAGTGACGCCGATCTCCGTCCAGGCACGGGGCAGCGCGGGAGCATCCGCGGCGTGCACGTGGCCGGCAGAGAACAGGAACAACAGCGCCAGGAACATCGATTTCATCAGCATCACGTCGCGGGATGGGGCTGCACAGGATAAAGCGCAGGATGATCGACGGGCACGCATCGCACCGGCCACGTCAGAATCCATCCAGCGTCCGCAGCAAGGAACCGAAGGTCAGATAGAACGAAGTGTGCCCACCTTGTGCGCGGCCGTAACCGAGGAACACCGGCCCCAGGAACGTATCGGCGCCGACGAACAGGCTGCCGGCCGTCTGCATGCCATCAAGGCTGACGTCCTCGCGTCGCTGCCAGTAACCGCCCCACTCCACGCTGCCGCCGACGTACAGCGGGATGGTCAGCAGCGAATCGGCGTGCGCGACGCGACGGTAATACACCACCCGGGCCAGCGCGGTCTGCGGCGCGAAGATGGATTCTTCCGGGTAGCCGGACAGATTGCCCAACCCACCCAGGAAGCCGTAGGTAGCCAGCAGGTCATCGCCACCGTGTGCGGAGGAGGCGCGCAGGCCCCCCAGCCAGCGGTTGTGACCGTGCGCCCATGCCCCATCCCACTGCACCCGCGTGACTGCGGCCGAGTTATCGGTGCCCAGCGCATCCAGGTAATGCTGGCGGGTCAGCGACAGGCGTTGGCCGCGGCTCGGGAAGGCGGAGCTGTCGATCGAATCGTGGCGCAGCTGCCAGCCGATGCTGCCCATATCGGCACGGTAGTTGCCCAGTTCGCTGGGATTGCCGACATCCAGCCGCAACCGCTCGCGTCCCCGCTCACCGAACAGCGCCAGTTCCCAGTCGGGGTGCGGCGAGTAGGCCCAGCGCAGTCCACCTAGCCACTGGCTGTAGCGGAACTCGGCCAGTGCGCCGCCGCGCATCAGCGCCAGGTCCAGATCGGTGGCGCGGTATTTGGCATAGGTCGACAATGCATGCCGGCCACTACTGCCGAACGGCCGGTAGTATTCGGCGAAGGCCTCTTCGACTTCGCCTAGCCCCACACGCAGCTTCAGCTCCGCGCCCTGCTCGCTGAGCCCAGTACGGGTCAGCTCGGTGATGAGCTGGTAGTTGCTGCTGCCATCGAAATCATCGGACAGGCGCAGCGCGAAGTGCAGGAAGTCCGGCCCCCAGCGTTTGTCCTGCGGTGCGAGGATCAGGCCCTGTTGCCCGTCGCGCTCTTCCAGCCGCCACTGCACCTGCTGGTAGCGGCCTTCGCCGTAGGCCGTGGCCACGTTCTGCTCCACGCGGTCCGGCGCCAGCGGCCGGCCGACCTCCGGTTTCAGGCGCTGCTCGATGTAGCGCGCGGTACGTGTCTTATCGTGCAGCACATCGATGAAGGCCACGATCGGCGCTTCATACGCCGGCGGCCGATGCTGGCGCTGGAAGGCGGCGTAGCGGGTGTCGTCCACCTGGAAGCGACGAACCGCGGCGACCTCAGCCTGCGCGGCCTGCTCACCGACGCCGACCGCCTGCGGCGAGCGGTTGAAATCCTGGCTGCCCATGTCGCCCAGCGGCGGCGTGATCAGCAGATCCTGCGGCCCCAGGGTGGCCAGCTGCGCGAGTACTTCGCGCTGCATCAGCACGCTGGCCATCTGGTGGCTGATCGCCAGCGGTGAATCCAGCTGCGCCTCGGTCATCAACGGCGAGCCGACCCGCGACACGATCAGCCGCTGCGCGCCCAGCCGCCGCGCCTCATCGATCGGCACGTTGTCGACCACCCCGCCGTCGACGAGCAGATGGTCCTCATAGCGGACCGGCGCGAACACCCCCGGCACCGACATGCTCGCGCGGATGGCCAAGGCCAGGTCGCCCTGCCCGAACACTACCTTCTCGCCGCTGACGATGTCCGTGGCAATCGCCCGGAACGGAATCGGCAACGCGTCGAAGTCACGCACCTGCCAGGTCGGCAGCAGCAGGCGGCGCAGCAGCATCTCCAGCTTCTGACCCTGGATCAGCCCCTGCGGGAACGCGATCTTGCCGTTGCTCAGGCCGACTTCGACGCCGCCCAGCAGGCGCAGGTCATCTTCCTTGCGGCGCATGCTGCGCTCATCGCGTGGCGGTTTGTCGCGCAGCACCTCAGCCCAGTCGATCCGGTCCAGCACTGCTTCGATCTCGTCGGCCGTGTAGCCGGAGGCATACAAGCCGCCGACCACCGCGCCCATCGAGGTGCCGACGATGCAGTCGATCGGCACGCGCTCGCGCTCGAGCACCTTGAGCACGCCGATATGGGCCGCGCCGCGCGCACCGCCACCGCCAAGGACCAGGCAGGTGCGGGGGCGGTCGAGAACCTGCGTTGCGGAGTCAACGGGCGCGGGAGCGGTCTGCGCCACCGCCATGAGCGGGGCGAACGCCAGCGCTGCCAGGACGAACAGCCAGCGGCTGCACCGACGCCGCGTGGCGGGACCGGTGGGTTGTAATGGTGTCTGCTGCATTCAATCCCTCGCTCCCGCTACCCGTCACCCCTTGGAGCGCACTTTGCCTGCCGCGCCCGGCGAGGTCCAGCCGCGGCGCCTGGGTCCTGTATCTCAACTGCCGTTGGAAACAAACCCCACCATCGCCACGACGAGGCAGACCAGGCCGCCTGCCAGCGGCAGATACGTTGCCCATACCGGCGCGCCCTGGCCGAGCGCGAACGCGACGAACGACTCCCGCACGCTTCGGCCGGTCAGAAACGGAATGATGACCAGCGCAGAGAGGGGCAACAACGAGGCGAGCCCGAACGCCAGGAACGCCGGGCGGTGATCGTTGCTGGTGAATCCACCCAGCGGGTACAAGGCCAGACCCCCCAGCAGTCCCACGAAGAGCAGGATGTTGGCGGTCCAGATCGTGGTCCGGTGACGGCGCCGCAGGGCGGCCCGGGACCAGCCACGGTAGTGCGTCTGCACCCCCCCCTCGCCCAGTACGCGACGAGCCATGTTGCGATGATGCCGCCAACGATCCCGCTGCCCGCCGGTCCCCAAGACTGGATATCCATGCCTGCGTCCTTGTGGTCTGAGCCGAGTGTAATTCCATCCCCCGCCCAGGAATGCAGAACGGCCGCCCATTGAGGGCGGCCGTGGGTCTGATGCGAAGCGCAGCCGAGGGACCAGCGGCGTTACGATGTCTCGCCTCAGCGTTTGGCCGGCGGCGCATTCTTCACATAGGTGTCGAACCAGCTCAGCATTTCCGACACCAGCTGCTCATTGGATTCCAGTGCGGTGTACCAATGCGGTTCGTGCGGCAGCATCACCAGGCGGGTGGTGCCGCCATTGCCGCGGATCGCCTGGAACAGCTTGCGCGACTGGAACGGTTCGGTGCCCGGGTTCGCATCGTCCTCGCCGTGAACCAGCAGCAGCGGCAACTTGATCTTGTCGGCATAGAAGAACGGCGAGGCCTTCAGGTACACGTCCTGCGCCTGCCACACCGAGCGGCGTTCATTCTGGAAGCCGAACGGGGTGAAGGTCTTGTTGTACGAGCCGCTGGTGGCGACGCCTGCCTTGAACAGATCGGTATGCGCGATCAGGTTGGCGGTCATCAGGCCGCCATGGCTGTGGCCGGTGACGCCGATCCGGTTGCGGTCGACCACGCCCAGGTCCACCGCCTTGTCCACCGCGGCTTTGGCATCGGCCTCCAGCTGTTCCAGATACGTGTTGTAGGCGGTTTTGGGGTCGCCGACGATGGGGAACGAGGCGTTGTCGATGATCGCGTAGCCGGCCAGCAGCATCAGCCGGTACGGCGCCAGGCGGGTGAAGGTCTGCTGCGAACCGGAGACTTGCCCCGCCTGTGCCGCGTTGGCGAAATCGGCCGGGTAGGCATACAGGATCGCCGGCCAGCGCTGGCCTTCCTTGTAGCCCGGCGGGGTGTACAGGGTGAACGACAGATCCACGCCGTCAGCACGCTTGTAGGTGACCAGGCGCTTCTGGATCTGGCGCACTTCCGGCGTCGGATCCACCAGGTGGGTCAACGCGGCCGGCTTGGACACGACCTGCGCTTCGCCCGGCTTGGCGTCGGCGACGTCCTCGCCAAGCAGGCGCACGAACGCATTCGGCGCATCGGTCACCGACTGGTGCCACGTGAGCAGGTGGCCCGGGATGGCGCTGAAGCCGATGAACTGCTCGTAGGCATCGGCATCGCTGCGGAAAAGACGCTCCGTCTTCAGGCTGCGGAGGCTGAGCGCATCCAGGAAGGGACGATCGCCCTGCGGCGAAGCACCCTGCCCGCGCAGGAAGACCGTGTTGCCTTCCTGACGCACCACGTAGGCGCCGTTGGGCAGGCGCTGGTACACGAAATTGCCCGGGTCCTCGTACAGCTCATCGCTGGAGAGATCCCACAACAGCCGGCCTTCCTGCCTGGGGTTGTCGACGTTGACGATGCGGGTCTGGCGCCAGTGGCGGTTCTCGTCGTTCTCGTCGAGGAAGGCAACGTCCGGCTGCGCGGTCCAGGCCAGGCCTTCGAAACGCTGCGCGGTGCGGGCGATCTCGGTGGGCTTGGTGGTGAACGGGGCTTTGAGCATCAGCACGCGATCACGATGCGGAACCGTGACTTTCCAGTCGCCCTTGTCCAGGGCTTCGGCATAGACCAGCGTGGCCGGATCGGTGGCGCGCCAATCGAAATCGCGCGGGCCCTCCGGCACGCCATGCACCGGCACGCGATCGGCCAGCGGCAGGCTGGCGATCGGCGTGCTGCGGCCGCTGGTGATATCCAGCACGGCCACCTCATTGGCGAAACGCTGGTAGGTGACCGCATGCGAGAACGGTGTCTTGAGTGTTCTGGTCAGCACATGCACGCCATCCGGGGCGGCTCCGATGCTGTCCAGCAGCGCCGGGGCGCCGACGGTGCGCACGGTGTTGGAAGCGGTATCCACCACTGCCAGCTGCGACTGGCCGTAATAGGCGAACAGCGCTTCATCGTAGGCACTGGTCAGCGTATCGCGGGCTTCGTAGGTGCTGCTTTCGCCAGCCGTGCCCAGCGACTCCTGGATGTCCGGGCCGATCGCACCTTCGGCGCTCGGCGCCGGTCCCTGCTTGGCAGGCACCAGCTTGACCAGCAGCTGCTGGCTGCCGCCGAGCCACTGTACGGTGCTGCCGAAGATCGGGTTCAGCGCGACGTTGGGCACCTGGCGGACCTGGCCGGTCGCTGCATCGCCGATCCACAGCTGCACGCTGTCATCGACCACGTTCTGGAAGGCGAAGCGTTGGCCGTCGGCCGACCACTGCGCCACGCCGGCGCACCCGCTGGGCAAGGACACCTTGGTGGAGCGGCCACTGGCGGTATCGACCACGGTGAAGTCGCCCACGCACGGTGGAATGCCATAACCACCCGGGGTGTCGTGGCGGCTGCGGTTCTTCGGCTCCAGGCGCACGCCGGCCAGCTTCAGATACGGCTGGGCGACGCGGGTGATCGACGGATAGGTCTGCGTGGTGGTCAGCAGCAGGCGCTGGCCGGTCGGGTCGACGCTGGGCGTCGGCGGCGGCGGTGCCTTGAGCACCTTGAGCAGGCTCTCCGGCGGCGTGGCGTAACCGGCAAAGGCCGGTGCAGCGAGCAGCAGCCCGAAGGTGGCGACGGCAACGGCCGCAGCCAGCGAAGTACGACGGATCAGCATCCTTATCCCCTTGCAGTGTCAACGAGTGCCCGCAACAGGGGCATGACCCGAATCTAGCACCGCCGGGACCGGTGTGAATGGGCCGGAAGGGCCAACCGCCCGACACTGCAAAGCGAGGCGTTCCACCGTGCCGGGTAGCGCCCCCTTACGCGTCACGCCCGGCCTTGGCCCGGCTAGAATGCCCCATGCGAACCGTGCACGCCCTCCGATATGTCACCCCGCTGCGCGAAGGCGGCTCCCTGCCCGCCGTGGTCGAGACCGACGACGACGGCATGGTGGTGCTCAAATTCCGCGGCGCCGGCCAAGGACCGAAGGCCCTGATCGCCGAACTGATCGCCGGCGAGATCGCCCGCACGCTCGGCCTGCCGATCCCCGAGATCGTGTTCGTGGAGCTCGACCGCGAGTTTGCCCGGACCGAACCGGACCCGGAAATCCAGGATCTGATCCGTGCCAGCGAGGGCCTGAACCTGGGCAGTGATTACCTGCCCGGGGCGATCAACTACGACCCGGCGGCCATGCAGCCCGATGCCGAGCTGGCCTCGAAGATCGTGTGGTTCGATGCGTTCACCAGCAACCTGGACCGCACCGTGCGCAATCCCAACCTGATGGTCTGGCATCGCAGGCTGTACCTGATCGACCATGGCGCAGCGATGTATTTCCATCACGACTGGGCCAGTGCCGGGGAGGCCTGCAGTAAGCCGTTCGTGCTGATCCGCGATCATGTGCTGCTGCCCTTCGCCACCCAGATTGCCGAAGTGGATTCTGCGCTCGCGGTGATGCTGCCCGATGCCGAAATCGAGCGGATCGTCGGCCTGGTGCCGGACAGCTGGCTGGTGGACGAACCCGCCTTCGACAGCCCGGCGGCTTACCGCCAGGCGTATATCGATTATCTGCAACACCGCCTTCGCGTACGCGCGGCTTTTGTACAGGAGGCCGTCCGTGCCCACACTGCACACCTATGACTATGCGGTGATCCGCGTAGTGCCCCGCGTGGAGCGCGAGGAATTCATCAACGTCGGGGTGATCGTGTCCTGCCCGGGCGCAAAGCACCTGGAAGCAGCGATCGAGCTGGATGTGGAGCGGCTGCGTGCCTTCGCGCCGACGCTGGATATCGAGGGCCTGCAGCCGTGGCTGGATGCGATCGTGGCGATCTGCCGCGGTGACGCGAACGCCGGGCCGATCGCTCAGCTGCCTGCGCGTGCACGTTTCCATTTCCTCACCGCCAAGCGTAGCTCGGTGGTGCAGATGTCAAGCACGCACGTGGGCCGTACTGCAGAGCCGACAGGCGTGGTCGAGCATCTGATGCGGAAGATGGTGCGGGTCCCGGCGTAGCGCCGTCGGGGCGGCGGCACCGTCACCATTCAGACCGGCCAGCGGCACCACGAAAACGGATAGCCATGCAGACCGCTGGCCAGCCCCGCCCGCATCGGGAGGGACAGGATGTCGGTGGCGCGCGCAAGCAGGTCGCGCTCATCGCACCGGGAATGATCGTGGCAGCCCGGTTGCCAGATCCTGCCCTGGTTCGCATTGCGTTGAGTGAGCGCGTGCGCCGATCGCGATTTCAGCCAGCGGACCACACTCGTCATCGGGTGCCTGCGAAGCCGGAACAGCCAATGCACGCGGTCGGGCATGATGGCCCAGGCGAAAGATTCCGTGCGTCTTTCCGCATCGGAAGCACGCAGCCAGCGCGCAACATCCTGCGCATTGCCGTGATGATGGAACAGCGGGAATTGATGGGTGGTGACAGTGGTGACGACGTAGCAGGCATTTGACAGCGGACATCGCGCAGATCGAACAGAGGAACTCAGCATCTGGCCAGCATGGCAGCGCGTGCCCTCCAGGCTCACCGGGAGAGAACGCGGCCCGTTGTCAGATTTCTGCGCGAAGCGCTGTAGTCGCGCAACGAGCGGCCGGGCGCTGCCCGGCCTTGCGTCAATGGAACGCCGGCCACATCCGACGCGGCGTCCCTCACCTCTTCGGCAACGCATAGGCGATCACGTAGTCGCCGGCCGGGGTTTCCATGAAGTGATGCCCGCCGGCCATGATGACCACGTACTGGCGCCCGCCGAACTCATAGATCATCGGGTTGGCCTGGCCGCCGGCCGGCAGCTTGGCATGCCAGAGTTCCTTGCCGGTTTTGAGGTCGATCGCGCGCAGCAGATCATCGGTCGCCGCGGCGATGAAGATCAGGCCGCTGGCCGTGACCACCGAACCACCGTTGTTGGGCGTACCGATCTCGATCGGCAGGCCGGAGCGGATGCCGAACGGCCCATTGCCGCGGGCGCTGCCGAACGGGCGGTCCCACAGGGTCTTGCCGGTACGCAGGTCGACCGCGCGGATGCCACCGTAGGGCGGCTGCTTGCACAGCAGCTTGGTGAACGGCAGGCGCCAGCCCGCGTTGACGTCGATGGCGTACGGCGTGCCCACCTGCGGATCGCCCGCGCCTTCGGCGCCGCCCTTGTCGGCGGTCACATCCTCGCGCGGCAGCCATCCCAGTTTGTCCGCCTTCTCGCGCGGCACCAGCCGGTTGTAGTTGGGCATGTCGTTGTAGTTGGCAACGATCACGCCACGGCGCGGATCCACGGCCACGCTGCCCCAGTCCGAGCCCCCGTTGTAGCCGGGATACTCGATGGAATGACGGTCCGCGGTCGGCGGGGTGTAGAAGCCTTCGTAACTGGCCTTGCGGAACTGGATGCGGCAGACCAGCTGGTCGATCGGGGTCATGCCCCACATGTCGCGCTCGGTGAGGTCCGGCTTGCGCAGCGTGTGATACAGGGAGAACAGCTGGGTGGGCGAGCGCTGTTCCGGCTCGACGCCGCCCGTGGGCACCTTGCGCTCTTCGGCGGCGGTCAGCAGCTTGCCGGTGCGACGGTCGAGGATGTACATGTCGCCCTGCTTGGTCGGCAGCAGCAGGGCCGGGACTTTGCCGGCGGCGGTCGGGTAGTCGATCAGGGTCGCCTGCGAGCCCATGTCGTAATCCCAGACGTCCCTGCGCACCGCCTGGAAGTGCCAGGCCGGCTTGCCGGTGTTGACGTCGATCGCCACCAGCGAGGTGGCGTACCGGTTTTCGTTTTCGGTGCGCGAGCCACTCCAGTAATCGCCGGCCGAGTTGCCCATCGGCAGGTAGACCAGCCCAAGTTCGTCGTCGCCGGTCGCGGTGGTCCACATGTTGGGGGTGCCGCGGGTATAGGTCTCACCCGGCGGCGGTGCGCCGTTGCGCTCCGGGCGGACCATGTCCCAGGCCCAGCGCAGTTTGCCGGTGACGGCATCGTAGGCCTGGATCACGCCGGACGGCGCGTCGCGGCGCTGTCCGTCCAGCACCTGGTGGCCGGTCACGATCACGCCCTGCACGATCGCCGGCGGCGAGGTGATGGAGACATAGCCGGCCGGGCTGTCGCCCATGCCCACGGTGATATCGACCTGGCCGTTGTTGCCGAAACCGGCGCACGGCTTGCCGGTGGCGGCATCGACCGCGATCAGGCGGCCATCCAGGGTGCCTTCGATGATGCGCGCCGCACAGGCGCCACGCGGCACCTGGGTCAGCACGGGCACGCCGCTGGGAACGGCCAGGTCCGCGGCCACATCGTTCAACGCGGTGTCCTGCGCGGTGGCGGGCACTTCGTAGTAGGAGACCCCGCGGCAGGCGGCGGTGTACGGGATCGACTTGTCCTTGATCTTCGGGTCGTAACGCCAGCGCTCGGTGCCATCGGCGGCGTTGAGCGCGACCAGTTGGTTGCGTGCGGTGCACAGGTAGAGGCTGTCGCCGACCTTCAGCGGCGTGGTTTCCGCACCCCAGCGCTTCTCCGGCAGGTCGCCAGTGCGGAACAGCCAGGCCTGCTCAAGCTTGGCCACGTTGTCCGGGGTGATCTGCTGCAGCGGCGAGAAACGCGTTGCCGCGTTGTTGCGACCATAGGCGGCCCAGTCACCGTCCACCGGGCGGTCGGCCGGTTGCAGGGGCGCGTCGGCCGTGGGTGCCAGGCCGGTGCTGGTCATCGGCTCGGGGAAGGCGCCCTGTGCCTCGGTAACACCATGTGGCACGAAGGCCAGGGTGAAGGCCGCCACGAACACCAGCGCCAGCACGCCGGCGATGCCGCGCGAGACCTTGCGCGACACCGGGCGATCCAACGTCGGCAGCAGCAGAGACAGCACGAAGCCGATCGCCACGATCAGGCCCAGGCGCGGCACCCAGCGCCAATAGTTGCTGCCCGACTCCCACCACGTCCACAGCAGCGTGCCGACGAACACCAGCGCGAACCACAGCGCGCCGCTGTAGCGGCCCCGCCACAGCTGCACGCCGGAGATCAGCAGGCCGACGCCGGCCAGCACGTAATACCAGGAACCACCGAGGCTGGCGAGCCAGGCGCCACCTGCGGTGAATACAACGCCCAGCAACAGAATGACAATTGCCAGCACAGCCACCAGCCAATGGCGGGGGCGGCGGGTCTGCGTCGTGGTGGACATCGGTTTCTCCTGAAGCGCGAAGATCGCCGACGTTGCCGCCGGCCCCGCGGCTCTTATCCCACCGGGGTCGTGAACGTTGCGCGTTCTTTGCTGCAGCCGCCAGCGTCGGCACAGCCGACGATGAAAGCGTGCAATCTCCCTGCCCCACAACGAAAAACGCCGGCATCTGCCGGCGTTTTCCGTGTCACTGCCGCAGGGGCTTACGCCTCCGGCGGTGCCACCACCGGGCTGGCCTCGACGGCCGCCGGTGCATCTTCTTCCACACCCTCATCCAGCGAGGCATCCATGCGTTCAACCGCCTGGAGCTTCTCTTCCTTGGACAGACGGATCAGGGTCACGCCCTGGGTGTTGCGGCCGACGCGCGAGATTTCCGAACCGCGGGTACGCACCAGGGTGCCACCATCGGAGATCAGCAGCACTTCGTCGCGCGGGCCCATCAGCACCGCACGCACCAGCTTGCCGTTGCGCTCGGTGGTCTGGATGCCGATCACACCCTGCGTGCCACGGCCCTTGCGCGGGTAATCCGGCAGCGGGGTGCGCTTGCCGTAGCCGTTCTCGGTCGCGGTCAGGATGTAGAGCGCGTTGTCATCGTCGGCGCCGTTCTCGATCACGGCATCGCCGCTGTCGATCACGGTCTCGTCGACCTGGCTCTCATCCTCGTTCTCGTCTTCGCTGCCGCCGGCACTCTCGGCCACGATCAGGCTGACCACTTCCTCACCCTTGGGCATCTTGATGCCGCGCACGCCGGTGGCGGTACGGCCCATCGAGCGGACCTTGTCCTCACCGAAGCGCACGGTCTTGCCGTTGGAGGCGAACAGCAGGATGTCGCGCTCGCCATCGGTCAGGCCGACGCCGACCAGCGCATCGCCCTCATCGAGGTTGATCGCGATCTTGCCGCGCGCCAGGCGGAAGGCGAACTCGCTGAGCGGGGTCTTCTTGACCGTGCCGTTGCGGGTGGCGAAGAACACGAACTGGCCTTCGGCGTACTCGCGTACCGGCAGCACGGCCTGGACCCGCTCACCGGCTTCCAGCGGAATCCAGTTGATGATCGGGCGGCCACGGGCGTTGGAGCCGGCCTCCGGCAACTGGTGGACCGGCAGCCAGAACACCTTGCCCGCACTGGTGAAGGTCAGCAGCGTGTCATGCGTGTTGACCAGCCACAGCTGTTCGATGAAATCCTCTTCCTTGGTCGAGGCAGCGCTGCGGCCACGGCCACCGCGGCGCTGGGCCCGGTAGGCACTGACCGGCTGGCGCTTGGCATAGCCGGCGTGCGACAGGGTGACCACCACGTCTTCCGGGGCGATCAGGTCGAGGATGTCCAGGTCTTCTTCGCTGTGGCGGATCTCGGTGCGGCGCTCGTCGCCGAACTCCGTACGCACGTTGATCAACTCTTCGCGGATGACCTGCAGCAGACGGTCCGGATCTTCCAGGATATGGATCAGCCCGGCGATCGTTTCCAGCAGCAGCTTGTACTCGTCGGTCAGGCGGTCCTGCTCCAGCCCGGTCAGGCGATGCAGGCGCATTTCCAGGATCTGGGTCGCCTGGATCTCCGTCAGCTGGTAGCCGCCCGCGAGCAGGCCCACACCCTTGGGCAGATCATCCGGACGCGAGGCTTCGGCACCGGCGGCGCCCAGCATCGAGCCGACCAGGCCCGGCTCCCACAGGCGGGCGAGCATGCGTTCGCGCGCCTCGGTGGGGTTCGGCGAGGTCTTGATCAGTTCGATCATCTCGTCGATGTTGGCCAGCGCGACGGTCAGGCCTTCCAGCACGTGAGCACGCGCACGCGCCTTGCGCAGTTCGAACACGGTGCGGCGGGTGACCACTTCGCGGCGGTGGCGCACGAAGGCCTCGAGCATCTGCTTGAGGTTCATCAACTGCGGGCGGCCATCGACCAGCGCCACCATGTTGATGCCGAACACCGACTCCATCTGGGTCTGCTGGTAGAGGTTGTTCAACACAACTTCCGCCGACTCGCCGCGCTTGATCTCGATGAAGATGCGCATGCCGTCCTTGTCGGACTCATCGCGCAGTTCGCTGATGCCTTCGAGCTTCTTTTCCTTGACCAGCTCGGCGATCTTCTCGATCAACCGGGCCTTGTTCACCTGGTACGGGATCTCGGTGACGATGATCGATTCGCGGCCGTTGTCAGCCACTTCGACCTCGGCCTTGGCGCGGATGCGCACACGGCCACGACCGGTCCGGTACCCGGCGACGATGCCGGCGGTGCCGTTGATGATGCCCGCGGTCGGGAAGTCGGGGCCCGGGATGAACTCCATCAGGCCGTCGACGTCGATCTCGGGGTTGTCGATCAGCGCGATGCAGGCGTTGATCGATTCGGTCAGGTTGTGCGGCGGGATGTTGGTCGCCATGCCCACGGCGATACCGGCCGAACCGTTGACCAGCAGGTTCGGGAACCGGGTCGGCATGACCGTCGGCTCCAGTTCCTTTTCGTCGTAGTTGGGCTGGAAATCGACCGTTTCCTTGTCGATGTCGGCCATCAGCTCATGGGTGAGCCTGGACATGCGGGCTTCGGTGTATCGCATCGCCGCGGCGGAGTCGCCGTCGACCGAACCGAAGTTACCCTGGCCATCGACCAGCATGTAGCGCAGCGAGAACGGCTGTGCCAGACGCACCAGCGTGTCGTACACCGACTGATCGCCATGCGGGTGGTACTTACCGATGACGTCACCGACGATACGCGCCGACTTGAAGTAAGGCTTGTTGGCGTGCGCGTTGAGTTCACTCATCGCGAACAGCACGCGGCGATGCACCGGCTTGAGGCCATCGCGCGCATCCGGGAGTGCGCGCCCCACGATCACGCTCATCGCGTAATCGAGGTAACTCTTGCGCATCTCGTCTTCCAGGTTGACCTGGATGATTTCCTTGGCGGTTTCTGCCATTCGGGTTCCGTTGTCTGGTAGCGGTCCAGTCCGTCACGACCGCCCTTTCGGGGCGGTTGCGCCGGAATCTCGATTAACCGTTGGATTCTACCACAGCGGGCCATTTTCCGCCCGCTTTTACGGGGGTTTTACCGGCAAGAATCAGGAACTTACGGGGGCGTTGGCGGGCGCTTGGGCAGGCCACGACCGTCGGTCGTGGCACGCGCCGCAGCCGGCCTCAGCCGAACGCGGCCTGCATGTTGGCCACCGTCGGGTTCAGGATCACCCCGCGCTCGGTCACGATGGCGTCGATCAGGCTGCCCGGGGTGACGTCGAAGACCGGATTCCAGGCGGCGATGCCCTCGGCCACGGTACGGGTGCCGCCCACGCCGTAGAGCTCGCCAGGATCGCGCTGCTCGATCTCGATCTGCTCGCCGTCGGCAGTGTCCATGTCCACCGTGGAGGACGGCGCCACCACCATGAACTTCACGCCGTGGTGGCGGGCGGCGATGGCCAGCTGGTAGGTGCCGATCTTGTTGGCGGTGTCACCGTTGGCGCAGATGCGGTCCGCGCCCACGACCACCCACTGCACCGCACCGGTCTTCATCAGGTGCGAGGCGGCCGAATCGGCGATCAGGGTGGCATCGATGCCATCCTGCTGCAGCTCCCATACGGTCAGGCGAGCGCCCTGCAGCCACGGCCGGGTCTCGCCGGCGAACACGCGGGCGATGCGGTGCTGGGCCATGCCGGCGCGGATCACGCCCAGCGCGGTGCCGAAGCCGGCAGTGGCCAGCGAGCCGGTATTGCAGTGGGTGAGCACACCGCTGCCGGCCTCGATCAGGCCGGCGCCCAGCGCGCCCATGTGGCGGTTGGCGGCCAGATCTTCCTCGGCGATTGCCTGGGCTTCGGCGGCCAGCACCTGCTGCCAGTCGGCACCGGCCGGGGCCAGCGCGCGGCGCATGCGGGCCAGCGCCCAGGCCAGGTTCACGGCGGTCGGGCGCGAGGCGTTGAGGCGTTGCAGGGCCGGCTCCAGCTTCAACAGCGCTTGGGCGCCATCGTCGGCCTGGACCTCATTGGCCGCCAGTACCACGCCCCAGGCGGCGGCAATGCCGATCGCCGGTGCGCCGCGCACGGTGAGCGCATGGATGGCCTCGGCAACCGCGTCGCTGTCGCGGCACTCCACGTGCTCGACGATGAACGGCAGTTTGCGCTGATCGAGCAGCTGCAGGCTCTCGCCGGTCCACAGGATCGGGCGGATATGGTCGTAACGGGCGTAGTCGATGTCGGTGGATGCGTTCATCGGCCCATTGTAGCGGCGTGCCGATGCAGGCGGAATCGCGCGCTCAGTTGACCGCGAACTCGGCGCGGCAGCCCTTGTCGACCCAGACCCCACGGCTGTCCCAGCCCCAGCTGCTGCCCTGCTCGCAGGGGGTGCCGGAGAGCTGCTTGTTGAGCGTGGCACCGTGGGTGATCCCGGCGCCACAGAAGCGGCGCTGGCGCGACTTGGACTCGCATACCAGGATGCGTGGCACGTTGAGGAACCCACTGCCATCGGCGGCACCGACCTCGAACTCGCCCTGGCAACCGCGGGTCACCCAGATCTCATTGCGGCGATAGCCCCAGCTGTGGCCTTCGCGGCACGGCAGCGAGGTGAGCTGGCGCAGCAGACGCACCGGCGCGCCCTGCAGCACGACCGGGCAGCTCTGCGGGCGCCCGTTGGATTCGCAGCGCACCACCCGCCGCGTGCGGCGTTCACCGTCGGCACGCGGCGCGGCAGCCGCGGTACGCGCGCGGAACTCGGCGCGACAGCCCAGGGTCACCCAGACGCCGGAACGGTCGGTGCCCCATTCCGAGCCTCGCACGCAGCTGTTGTCGGAGAGCTGGCGGATCAGATCGACACCGCCTTCGGTGGGGACATCGCAATGCACCCACCCCATGTCGCGCGATTCGCAACGCACCACCTGGCCGGCATAGCCGCCGGCCTGCGCGAGCGCCGTTTCAGGCATCAGCGCAGTCCACAGCAACACCGGCCACAAGGGCATGCCCGCGCCTACCAACAGCTTCATCAACACGATCCCCGCCACGCCTGAACAATCACATGACCCACCTTCGGACATCCGGTGTGATCAGAGCATCATCATGCAGCCCGTGCAAGACGCGAATGCGTCAAAACGCCTCAGGCGTGGGCGAAATCGAAGGCCAGCACATCGGCAATGCGGCCGGTGCGGTTCATCGCCATCAGCAGCCGGTCCACGCCCACCGCCACCCCCGCGCAATCGGGCAGCGCCGGCAGGGCCGCCAACAGGTGTTCATCCAGCGGGGGCAGCACGTCGCCGCGCGCGGTACGGATGGCATGGTCGCGCTCGAAACGCGCGCGCTGTTCAGCCGCGTCGTTCAGCTCGTGATAGCCGTTGGCCAGCTCCACGCTGCCCAGGTACAGCTCGAACCGTTCGGCCAGCGGCGGCGTGCCCGGCCGAATTCTCGCCAGTGCCGCCTGGGTGGCAGGCCAGTCATGCACCACCGTCATGGTGTCGTCACGGAAGTGCGGTTGGATGCAGTGGGTCATCAGCAGATCGAGCCAGTCATCCCGGGTCAATCCGTCCGCATCGATGCGGACCTCGGCCAGCGGTGCCTGCAGGTCTTCCAGGCTGGCCTGGAACGGGTCCAGCCCGACGTGCTGCTGGTAGAGACCACGGTAATCGATGACCTCCAGCGTCGCCTCGCGCTGGACCAGCTGCAGCGCATCGCGCACGAGGGCGGCGGTCTCGTCGATCAGGCGACGGTGGTCCCAGCCGACCCGGTACCACTCCAGCATGGTGAACTCGGGATTGTGGCGGCCGCCGGCTTCGCCGTTGCGGAACACACGACCCAGTTCGTAGCAGTCCCCCACCCCTGCCGCGAGCAATCGCTTCAGCGGGAACTCCGGCGAGGTGCGCAGCCAGCGTTGCGCGGTGCCCGCATCCACGTGCCCGCTGAAGCGGGTATGGAAGCTGTCGATGTTCGGCTCGGTATTGCCCGCTGCGGACAGGATCGGCGTTTCGACCTCGAGCACGTCGCGTGCGGCGAAGAAGCGGCGGATCAGTGCATTGAGCGTGGCACGCTGGCGCAGCGCGGCGATCACGCGCGCGCGTCCTTCAAGCGCTGGGCCAGCGGCAGGGTCAGCAGATCGCGGGTGTCATCCACGTAGCCGGTGGCCAGGTACAGGCGTCGCGCCAGTTCGTTGTGATGGTTCACTTCCAGGCGCATGCGCTCCACGCCACGTGCGTTGGCGCGCTGCTCGAGGATGGCCAACGCCTGCTTGCCGCGGCCCCGCCCACGCGCGGCATGGCTCAGGTACAGCTCATCGAGCAACGCGAAGTGGCCGCCCTGCTCCAGGCTGAAGCCCATCGCCAGTGCTCCATAGCCCACCACCGCGCCGGCCTCGTCCAGCCACAGCAGCACTTCACCGTTGCGGGGATCTTCCAGCAACGCGGCCAGCGCGTTCCGCACACGGGTGTCTTCGAAGTCGAGTTTGTCTTCGGCGTAGAAATCACGCATCAGCCCGATCAGCAACTCGGTGTCGGCGACGGTGGCCAGGCGGAAATCGAGGGGAACGGTCTGCATGCGGTTTCTCTTGTTCAGTGCTGCGCGAGGAAGGCGATCAGCTGGTCTTCGTCCCAGACCGGCACGCCCAGCTCCTGCGCCTTGGTCAGCTTGGAACCGGCTTCCGCACCGGCGACCACGAAGGAGGTTTTTTTCGACACACTGCCAGCCACCTTGGCGCCCAGCGCTTCCAGCCGGGCCTTGGCCTCGTCGCGGTTCATCTGCGTCAGCGTGCCGGTCAGCACGGCGGTCTGGCCGTCCAACGGGCCGGCGACCTGGTCGGCCTGCTCCGGCGCCAGTGCCAGCAGCTTCTGGCGGTAGTCCTCGGCCTTGAGCAGCATCGGGCCGTGACCTTCGCTGTCGAGCCAGTCGGCCAGCCCGAGGGCTACCTCGTTCGGCAGGCCGGCGGCCACGAACCGCACCGGCTCGGCGTCCAGCAACGAGGCCGCATCCGGCAACATGGCCACCAGCTTCTCCGCGCGCAGCCGGGTGATGCCCGGAATCTCCGCTTCGACCAGCAGCTGAGCGAAATCCAGCCCCTCGCGCAACTTGGCGATCGGCGGGTGCACATCGCTGATGCGCACCTGCCCGACCTGCAGCAGCGCGTCGATCGCCTCCTGGTTGCCGGCCTGTTCGAAGAAGTGGCCGAGCGATCGCGCCACTTCGCCGCCGATGTCGGGCACGCGCTTGAACAGCGGCCACGGCAGATGACGGATCAGTTCGAGATCGCCGAACCAGGTCGCCAGCGCCTTGGCGGTGCTCTCGCCGACATGCTCGATGCCCAGCGCGAACAATAGCCGCTCCAGCGTGGTGGTGCGGCTGGCGTCGATCGCGGCGATCAGGTTGTCGGCCCACTTGGTCGCGATCTTCTTCGTGTTCCAGGCGAACGTGGCCGGCATCGCCAGCGCCTGCGCGCGCCATGCCTCGTCGCTGCCATCGAGCTTGAGGATGGCCCTCAGGTACTCGCCGCTGCCTTCCGGCGGCAGGTGCAGGCCGATCTGGCTGGCCAGCGCCTCGGGCGATTCGGCATCCAGCACCAGCTTGAGCTGCAGCAGTTGATCGCGCTGCAGGCGGTACAGATCGGCTACGCCGCGCACGATACCGGCGTCGACCAGGGTCTCGATGTACTTGCCGCCCAGGCCGTCGATATCCATGGCGCGGCGCGACGCGAAGTGCGCGATGGCTTCCTTGCGCTGCGCCGGGCAGCTCAGCTCACCCGAGCAGCGCCAGGCGGCCTCGCCCTCTTCGCGGACGATCTCCGAGCCGCACACCGGGCACTGCGAGGGCATCTGCCACGGCGTGGTGCCGGCGGGACGACGGTCGGCGATCACGCTGACCACTTCCGGGATCACATCACCGGCGCGGCGCACGATCACCGTATCGCCCACGCGCACATCCAGGCGCGCGATTTGGTCGGCATTGTGCAGCGTCGCGTTGGAGACGATCACGCCGGCCACGGCGACCGGCGCCAGACGCGCGACCGGGGTCGCGGCACCCGTGCGGCCGATCTGGATCTCGATCGCCTCCACCGTGGTGGTCTGTTCCTGCGCCGGGAACTTGTGCGCGATCGCCCAGCGCGGTGCGCGCGCGACGAAGCCCATCTGTTCCTGGCCGGCGCGATCGTCGAGCTTGTAGACCACACCGTCGATATCGAAAGCCAGACCGTCGCGGCGTTCGCCGATGTCGCGGTAATAGGCGAGCAGCCCGTCGGCGCCCTCCACCACCTGGCACAGGTCACTCACCGGCAGCCCCCACGCGCGCAGCTGCGCCAGCGTGGCCGAATGCGTGGGCGGCAGCTCGCCGCCTTCAACCTGGCCGGTGCCGTAAGCGTAGAAGCTCAGCTTGCGCCTTGCGCTCATCTTCGGATCGAGCTGGCGCAGCGAACCGGCGGCGGCGTTGCGCGGATTGGCCAGCACTTTGCCGTCATGCAGGCGCGCATCGGCGTTGTAGGCCTCGAAGTCGGCACGGGCCATGTAGACCTCGCCGCGTACTTCCAGCACCGCTGGCCAGCCCTCACCCTTGAGCACCTGCGGGATCACACTGATCTGGCGGAGGTTCGCGCTGACATCCTCGCCGGTGGCGCCATCGCCACGGGTCGCCCCCTGCACGAAGCGGCCCTCCTCGTAGCGCAGGCTGATCGCCAGGCCGTCAAGCTTCGGTTCGGCGGAAAAATACAGCGTGCTGCGACGCAGGCGCTCGCTGATGCGGCGCACGAAATCCTGCACTTCCTCATCACTGAAGGCATTGCCCAGCGACAGCATCGGCACCGCGTGGCGGACCTCGGCGAAACGGGAGGACGCCTTGCCACCGACCTGCCGGGTCGGCGAATCGGCTGCGGCCAGCTCCGGGTGTGCCTGCTCGATCGCCTCCAGCTCGCGCACCAGCAGGTCGTACTCGACGTCGGGGATCAGCTGCTCGTCGCGCTCGTGGTATGCCTTGCCGGCATCCTCGATCTGGCGGCGCAGGACGTCGGCACGTGCGGCGGGGCTGGGGGTCATGCGGGAGGCGATCCTGGTGGGGCGTTCAATTTTACCCCTCCCCCCGCTCCTGCGCGCAGTGAAGAACGCTTGCCGCCGATCCGCCGTGGCGCTAGCGTGCGCCGAACCCCTTGTTTCCGGTGCCCCGTGACGCCTGCCCCCACCACTTCCCGTCGCTCGTTCCTGCAGTTGGCCGGTGCCGGCCTGGCGTTGTCCGGCCTGGGCGTGCTGCCTGCATCGGCCGCGCCGTCGCGTGCGCTCCCCGCCCGCACAGGACCGGCGCTGCTGAACTTCAATGAATGCCCGTACGGGCCATCACCCGCCGCGCAGACCGCGGCGCGCGACATCATCGCCAGCAGCGGGCGGTATCTGTTTGCTCTGGCCGGCGAGCTGCGCGATCTGTTCGCCCAGCAGGAAGGCATCGGCAAGGATCACGTGCGGCTGTATCCGGGCTCCAGCGAGCCACTGAACCGGGCGGCCGTGCTGTGGACCTCGCCTGGTGCGGGGCTGGTGGTCGCCGATCCCACCTTCGAGGCGCTGGGCGATCTTGCCGCGGCGCGTGGGGCCACGGTGGCCAAGGTGCCGCTGCGCGCCGACGGGGCACACGACGTGCGTGCGATGGCGACGGCTGCCGCGACGGTCAATGCCGGCCTGCTGTATCTGTGCAACCCCAACAATCCCACCGGTTCGATCACCCCGGCGGCCGACGTTGCCTGGCTGCTGGCCAACAAGCCGGCCCAGACCCGCGTGCTGGTGGACGAGGCCTACCTGCAGTACAGCGAGCAGCGCTCGGTGATCGGCCAGGTGATGCAGCGCGACGATGTGATCGTGCTGCGCACCTTCTCCAAGCTCTACGGCATGGCCGGCCTGCGCCTGGGGGTGGCGGCCGCGCATCCGGACCGCCTGAAGGAACTGGCCAGCCTGGGCGACAACCCGCTGCCGGTCACCGCGATGGCGGCGGGACTGGCGAGCCTGCGTGATCCGGGATTGATCGCGCAGCGCAAGGCGGAGAATGCCCTGGTACGGCAGGAGACCATCGGCTGGCTCGGGAAGCGCGGCTTTAGCTGCGTGCCGTCGGAAGCAAACTGTTTCGTGGTCGATGTGCAGCGCGACGGCGCGGCGTTCTCTGCGGCGATGGCCGAACAGGGCGTGGTCATCGGGCGCAGCTGGCCGATCTGGCCGCAGCGGGTGCGCGTGACGGTAGGCACCGCGGCCGAGATGGCGCGGTTCCGTGCGGCCTTCGACGCGGTGGTCAGCCAGCCCAGGTAATCACCAGCGCGGGGCCTTGGTCAGCGGCGGGGCCTGGTGCTGGCGGTCGTAGGCGCGCAGCTCATCACGGATGTGCGCGATGCGCTGGCGACCCAGGGCATTGCGGCTGTCATCGAGCACGACGCCATCGAGCAGCTCGCCCATGCGCTGCACGGTCGGCAGCATCTTTTCCCAGGCGTCCAGCGCGGTCAGCGGCGCCGGCAGGGTCAGGAAGAAGGCGATCGCCGGGGTTTCCATCTCGCGGATGTTGGCCATGTCGAAACTGCCCGGCTTCATGATGCTGGCCATCGAGAAGATCGGGCCGCGCTCGGGGTGGCCTTCGACCAGGCGGTGGAAGACATTCATGTGGCCGAACACCAGGCCGGTCTTTTCCGCAGCAACGACGATGTCCTCGCCACGCAGCTGCTCGCCCGCGCGCGCGGCGACGAACAGCGAGACGATCTTGTCGAAATCCTGCGTCGCACGCTTGCCCAGGTCACTGGCCGGCGCGGCGTCCACGTCCGGCAGGCCCAGCTCGGGCTGGGTGACGCCGTCTTCGCCGACAACGGGGGCAGCGCCCTCGGCCGCGCTCTCGCCCTCGCCCAGCACGGGCTCACGGCGCTGGCCGCTGGTGCTCTCGGCACCTTCGACGCGACGGCCCTGCACTTTCTTTTTCGGACGGCCAAACAGGAAGATCGCAGCGATCAACAGCAGGCCGGCGGCCAGGATGCCGATGCGGAGCAGTGCCATGTCGGACATTCGGGGGGGGTCTCCGGCTAAATCATTCAGGTACTTAAGGATGGCACGTCAGGCCGCGCCCGCCAATCGTGCGGCTTCCTCCAGGTCGACACTGACCAGTCGGCTGACGCCCGGCTCGCGCATGGTCACGCCGGAGAGCTGGTGGGCAGCTTCCATCGTGGCCTTGTTGTGGCTCACAAACAGGAACTGAACCTTCTCGCTCATTTCCTTGACCATGTTGGCCAGGCGACCGACGTTGGCTTCGTCCAACGGCGCGTCCACCTCGTCCAGCAGGCAGAACGGGGCCGGGTTGAGCTGGAAGATCGCAAACACCAGCGCCACCGCGGTCATCGCCTTCTCGCCACCGGACAGCAGCGAGATGCTCGACACCCGCTTGCCCGGCGGCCGCGCCATGATCGCAACACCGGTGTCGAGCAGGTCTTCACCTGTCAGCTCGAGGTAGGCGTGGCCACCACCGAACAGGCGCGGATACAGCTGCTGCACACCGGCGTTGACGCGGTCGAAGGTGTCCTTGAAGCGGCCGCGGGTCTCGCGGTCGATCTTGCGGATCGCGTCCTCCAGGGTTTCCAGCGCGGTGGTGAGGTCGGTGTTCTGCGCATCCAGGTACTCCGAACGCTGCGACGCCTCGCCGTATTCCTGGATGGCGGCCAGGTTGACCGGCTCCAGCCGGCGCATGCGGCCATCGATCTGGTGCACGGCCTGCTCCCAGTCGGTGACCCGCGCATCCTCAGGCAGGCTGTTGATCACGTCCTGCAGCACGAAGCCGGCCTTCTCCACCGAGGCCGACAGCTGGTCGGCACTGAGCACCAGCGCCTGCTGGTCGAGCTTGCGCTGGGAAATGCGCTCGCGCTGCGCCAGCGCCTGTTCGTCGCGCTGGTGGCGGGTCTGCTCGAACGTGCGCAGTTCGGCATCGATGCCATCGAGCAACGTACGGGCTTCGCCCAGCACGCGGTCGGCACGCACACGCTCGCCCAAGGCGTTCTGGTGTTCGGCTTCGAGCGCCTTGACCGGCGAATCACCTTCGTCCAGCTGCGAATGCAGTTCACCCAATCGCGTATCCAGCTGCCCACGCTGGGTACTCATGCGCTCCAGCGCCTGGCTCAGCGAGGCGATCTGCGCGCGTTGCGATTCCAGCGTCAAGGCGAGCGAATGCGCCGCCTCGCGCACGTTGCGGGCCTGGTCGCGGGCCTGGTCGCGGGCATCGGTAAGCTGGCGACGCTCGCCTTCCAGCGCGGCGCGGACCGATTCCAGGTCGCCCATGCTGGTGACCGCATCGTCCAGCCGCGAACGTGCTTCGCGCACCTGCTCGCGACCGGCATCCAGCGTCTCCAGCAATTGCACCAGCTCGCCTTCGATGCGGTCGATGCGGGTGCGTGCGGCCTCCACCTTGCCCTGCTGGCTCTGCAGCTGGCCACCGAGCTCGGAAACGCTGCGATGGGCCAGGTACAGCTGGCGCTGCGCGTCTTCGCGTTGCTGCTCACCGGCCAGCAACTGGTCACGGAAGCCGGCCAGCTGCTCTTCCAGGGCCGCTTCGCGGTCCTGCAGTGTTTCAATCTGCTCGCGCAGGGTAACAATCTCGCGTTCGCGCAGCAGCGCGCCCTGCTTGGCCGCGCCGGAGCGCGACACGCGCACCCAGCCCTCGCCCAGCCGCTCGCCACCGCGGGTGATGACCGAGTCGCCCTCGCCCAGTGTCGCCTGCAGCGCACGGGCGGACGCGAGATCCTCGGCGGCATGCAGGCGTGCCAGCAGCCGACGGATCGCAGTGGGGCCCTGCACTTTTGCGGCCAGCGAGGTTGGCGCGACATCCAGCGCGTCCTGCTCAGCCGAGACCAGCGCGATACGGCCTTCGCCGAGTTCGCCCAGCGCGTCCACCAGCGATGCCGGGGAATCGACCAGCACGCCCTCGATCAGCTGGCCGAGCGCGGTTTCCACGGCGTTTTCCCAGCCGCTCTCCACGGTCAGGCGTTCGCCGACACGCGCGCCCGAATCCAGCCCGCGTGCCTTCAGCCAGGCCACCGCGGCGCCCTGCTCCTGGCCCAGTGCGGCCTGCTGCAGGGTCTCCAGTGACGACAACCGGCCGCGGGCGGCCTGGGCCTGCTTGCGGATCTCGGCCAGCTCGGTCTGCCCGGCGCGCTGGCGGTCCTGCAGCCCGGCCACGGCCTGCTTGCGTTCTTCCACCTGCTCGTTGAGCGTGTCCAGCGAGGCCTTCTGGGTCTCGTGCTGGAGGTGCAGTTCTTCGAACACCTCGGCCAGGGCGTCCAGATCCAGCCCGGCGCGCTCGGCCTGCAGCGACTCGCGGCGGCGATCGGCTTCCAGCACCTGGCGGTCCAGATAATCCACGCGGGTGCGCTCGACTTCGCCTGCGCGTGAGGCTTCGGAGGTGCTGCGGGTATGGCTCTCCCAGCGCTGCTGCCAATCGGCCAGCCGGGCCTCGGCATCACGCAGGGCTTCCTGCTTTATCTCATTCTCTTCCTGCAACTGCTCCAGGCGCGGCTCGGCATCGTCCACCGCCTCGCGCAGCACCATCAGCTTGGCCTCATCGCCACTGATGTGCTGGCCCAGATCGGCCAGTGCCTGCTGCGCTTCATCGCGCGCCTTGTTCAGTCGCTGCGACATCTCGCGCTGATGCTGGATCTGCTGCTCCAGGCGGGCCAGCGTGCTGCCGACCTGGTAGACCTCGGCCTGCGCGGTGTTGAGCGCATCGGAGGCCTCTTCGCGGCGCAGGCGGCTGGTTTCGATGCGGGCTTCGGCATCGCGCTGCTCGGCGATCAGCTGCTGCAGGCGGGTCTCCTCGCGCGAGAGTGCTTCGCGCAGGCCGCCCAAGCGGCCATCCAGCCCACGGTATTCCAGCGCCTTCCACTCGGCGTCCTTGACCTTGCGCTCTTCCTGCAGCGCCTGGTACTGCTCGGCCTGGCGCGCCTGGCGCTTGAGGTGCTCGAGCTGTTTGCCGATCTCCTCGCGCAGGTCGTTGAGGCGGTCAAGGTTCTCGCGGGTATGCCGGATGCGGGTCTCGGTTTCCTTGCGGCGCTCCTTGTACTTGGAGATGCCGGCAGCTTCTTCCAGGTAGACCCGCAGATCTTCAGGCCGCGCCTCGATGATCTTGCTGATCATGCCCTGCTCGATGATCGAGTAGCTGCGCGGCCCCAGGCCGGTGCCGAGGAACAGGTCGGTGATGTCACGGCGGCGGCACTTGGTGCCGTTGAGGTAGTAGTTGCTGCTGCCATCACGGCTGACGGTGCGCTTGACCGAGATCTCGTTGAACGAGGCGTACTCGCCGGTGATGGTGTGGTCGGTGTTGTCGAAGATCAGCTCGACGGCGGCCTGCGAGACGGGCTTGCGGGCCGAGGAGCCGGAGAAGATGACGTCGGTCAGCGAGTCGCCACGCAGGCGGCTGGCGGAGCTTTCGCCCATGACCCAGCGCACGGCGTCGATGATGTTCGATTTGCCACAGCCATTGGGGCCCACCACGCCGGTCATGTTGGTCGGCAGGTGCAGCGTGGTCGGATCGACGAAGGATTTGAATCCGGACAGCTTGATCGTGGACAGACGCATGGCGTGATGGTTTTCCGGGCGAAGGCCTGAAGCGACCCCCACCATGATGGATTACGGAGCGGATTTACCCCTCAAGCCATTGATATTGCAGGACTTCAATGACCCCGGGGGCGACGCGATAGCCTGAGTATAACGGGGCCGGTGTTCAGCGCGCTGCGGGGGCGGCTCCAGCCCGCATTTCCAGCGTGGGGCCAGGCACCCTCCCGTCTGTATCGTCACGGCGCCAAGCCGTTGCCGTTGCCACAAACAAAAAACGGGCACCCTCGCGGGTACCCGTTTCAGTGACGCCCGCCTTTCGGCAGGAATCAGGCCTTTTCGGCTTCCACAACCACCTTGACGGTGGTTTCCACGTCGGCGTGCAGGTGAACAGTCACCTCGTACTCGCCCACGTTGCGGAAGGCGCCTTCGCCCAGGATCACTTCGCTCTTTTCCAGCGGCAGACCGGCAGCGGTGAAGGCTTCGGCGATATCGCGCGGGCCGACCGAACCGTACAGCTTGCCTTCCGTCGAAGCGTTGGCAGCGATGGTCACGCTCTTGCCTTCCAGCTGCGCCTTGCGAGCTTCGGCATCAGCGTGGATCGACTGGGCCTTGGCTTCGTAATCAGCGCGCTTGGCTTCGAACTCGGCCACGTTGGTCGCGGTGGCCGGAACGGCCTTGCCGGTCGGGACGAGGAAGTTGCGGCCGTAGCCCGGCTTCACGTCGACCAGATCGCCCAGACCGCCGAGGTTGGTGACCTTCTGAAGAAGAATCAGCTTCATGGTGTAGCTCCAAATGTGTATTCGTTAGCGAGGCCCAGGCCCCGCAGCGATGGCTGTCCGAATATCCGAACGGCAGATCCTTCACACCGCCCGACGCTTCACAGCGCGGGCGGCGGGATCTGCGAAAGCGGCGACCCGCAGGCCGCCCGCCTTCATCAGACGTCGTGGTTGTCGGTGTACGGAATCAGGGCCAGGAAACGGGCGCGCTTGACGGCCGTTGCCAGCTGGCGCTGGTACTTCGACTTGGTACCGGTCACGCGGCTCGGCACGATCTTGCCGTTCTCGGTGAGGTACTGGCGCAGGGTGTTGAGATCCTTGTAATCGATCTCCTTCACACCTTCGGCCGTGAACTTGCAGAACTTACGACGACGGAAGAACTTGGACATGTCAGTGCTCCTTAAGCGGCCGAAGCGGCGTCTTCGCCGGCATCGGTGTCAGCGGCGGCGGGGGTGGTTTCACCTTCTTCGTCATCACGACGACGACGCTCGCCACGCTCGGGCTTGTCACCCTTCTCGTCCTTGCTCTTCATGATCAGCGACTGCTCGGTGTCAGCTTCGTCACGCTTGATGACGAGGTTGCGCAGCACGGCGTCGTTGAAGCGGAAGCTTTCCACCAGCTCGCTCAGCACAGCCTGGTCGCACTCGATGTTGAGCATGACGTAGTGGGCCTTCACCAGGTTCTGGATCGGGTAAGCCAGCTGACGACGGCCCCAATCTTCCAGACGGTGGATGGTGCCGTTGCCGTTCTCGACCAGCGCCTTGTAGCGCTCGATCATGGCCGGGACCTGTTCGCTCTGGTCCGGATGGACCAGGAACACGACTTCGTAATGACGACTCATGTGTTTTTACCTTTCGGATGTGGCCCTTTGAGGGCCGGACAGCCCCCCGCAGGTGAACGCGGTGGGGCAAGGGTCCTGCCCGGAATCAGGCAGGAAGCCGCGCATTGTGGCAGCAGAAGGGATGGCAGGCAAGCCGGGCGGGCTGAACAGGCCCGGCGCGCGGGCGATCAGGCCTTGTCGGCCTCGGTCGTGAAGCTCTCGCCGCAGCCGCATTCAGCGGTGGCGTTCGGGTTCCTGAACGTGAAGGTCTCACTCAGCCCGTGCTTGCCGAAGTCGATTTCGGTGCCGTCGACCAGCTCGAGGCTGGTGGCATCCACATAGATGCGGACCCCATCCTGCTCGAAGACGGTGTCGCCCTCGCGCTCATCGCGGGCCAGATCGGTGATGTGGCCCCAGCCGGAACAACCGGTGCGGGTCACGCCGAAACGCAGGCCCAGCGCGCCGGGCGTCTGCTCGACGAACTTCTGCACACGGGCAAAGGCAACAGGGGTAAGGCTTACGGCCATGACAGGCAACTCCAGCGGATCGTGATCATTATAGGCGCCCCGGACCGCAAGAAATGCCTCGCAAGCCGAACACCGCACCCGTTAAACTCCGTGTTCAGAGATCGAGTCGATCAACAGAGGATTCAAGTCATGACGGTGGTCAGCGTTGAACATGCGCTTGCCGGGAAGATCCCGGAAGGCGGCGAGGCAACAGTACGCGGATGGGTCCGCACGGTGCGCGGCTCTGCGGCGCTTGCCTTCGTCAATGTCACCGATGGCTCCTGCTTCGCCCCCATCCAGGTGGTGGCCAATGACACCCTGGCCAATTTCGACGACATCAAGAGCCTGACGCCGGGCTGCTCGGTGATCGCCCGCGGCACCCTGGTCAAATCCCAGGGCAAGGGCCAATCCTTCGAGATCCAGGCCAGCGACATCGAGATCGTCGGCCTGGTCGAAGACCCGCTGACCTACCCGATCCAGCCCAAGCCGATGAGCCCGGAGTTCCTGCGCGAAGTGGCGCACCTGCGGCCGCGCACGAACCTGTTCGGTGCGGTCACCCGCATCCGCAACTGCCTGGCCCAGGCCGTGCACCGGTTCTTCCACCAGAACGGCTTCAACTGGATCAGCACCCCGATCGTGACCACGTCCGATGCCGAGGGCGCCGGCCAGATGTTCCGGGTCTCGACGCTGGACATGGCCAACCTGCCGCGCAACGAAAAGGGCGAGGTGGATTTCAGCCGCGATTTCTTCGGCAAGGAAACCTTCCTGACCGTGTCCGGCCAGCTGAACGTCGAGGCGTACTGCCTGGCGCTGAGCAAGGTCTACACCTTCGGCCCGACCTTCCGCGCCGAGAACTCCAACACCACCCGCCATCTGGCGGAGTTCTGGATGATCGAGCCGGAAATCGCCTTCGCCGATCTGGCCGAAGATGCGCGCCTGGCCGAGCAGTTCCTGAAGTACCTGTTCCGCGCGGTGCTCGATGAGCGTGGCGACGACCTGGCCTTCCTGGCCGAGCGCGTGGACAAGAACACGATCACCAAGCTGGAAGGCTTCATCAACGCCCCGTTCGAGCAGATCGACTACACCGAAGCGGTGAAGCTGCTGCAGAACTCGGGCAAGAAGTTCGACTTCCCGGTCGAATGGGGCCTGGACCTGCAGACCGAGCACGAGCGCTGGCTGACCGAAGAACATATCGGCCGCCCGGTGGTGGTGACCAACTATCCCGAGCACATCAAGGCGTTCTACATGCGCCTGAACGACGACGGCAAGACCGTCGCGGCCATGGATGTGCTGGCCCCGGGCATCGGCGAGATCATCGGCGGCAGCCAGCGCGAAGAGCGCCTGGATGTGCTCGATGCACGCATGGCGCAGTTCGGCCTGGACCCGGCGCACTACGGCTGGTACCGCGACTTCCGCCGCTACGGTTCGGTGCCGCACGCCGGCTTCGGCCTCGGCTTCGAGCGCCTGGTGGTATACGTCTGCGGCCTGAGCAACATCCGCGACGCGATCCCCTACCCGCGCGCACCGGGCAGCGCCGAATTCTGATCGACCTACGGAGGCACTGAACCATGACCCTGTTCTTCGCGCTGTGTTTCGTCGGCGTGGCGATCGCCGGGTTCAGTGCCTTCGTGATCTTCTGGCCGCTGACCCTGGTCCACATCCGCGACCGCCACCCGGCGCTGGCCAATCGCTTCGGCGCGGGTGCCTTCCTGCGCCCGGACGCGCTGCGCTGGCTGCTCGGCCGCGACTATCGGCAGAGCAGCGACCGCTCGCTGACCGGCCTGGCCACGCCGGCCTGGCTCTCGCTGCTCACCCTTCTTGCCGGACTGGGCATGGCTGCCCTGCTCTGGCTGCTTTCGATGGTACTGACATGAACGACGCTACTTCCCACCACGACGAGTGGTTCCTGGCCAGCCTGGGCAACACCCTGATCTGGGCGCGCCTGCGCGTGCGCCCGGCCGGTACCGCCGAGGTGCTGGACAGCGACGGCAACACGCTGAGCTACGACAGCGAAGACACGGCACGCTCGCAGCTGTTCGACGCCGAGTTCGTCGCCTACGACGGCCTGGATGAAGAGGACGCGCTGGTGCGCGGCTTCTCGCTGCATGAAGTGCAGCCCCCGCAGGCCGACAGCGACGATGCCCTGCACGGCCGCATGATCCAGAGCCTGGGCGCCCGCGCGTAACCGACGATGTTCATCCCGTCCGCCTTCGTCGAGACCGACCTGATCTGGCTGGACCGGCTGCTGGCGCGCGATGCGTTCGTCACCCTGGTGACCAACGGCGCCGACGGTTACCCGCAGGCCACGCGCCTGCCGGTGGTGTACACGCGTGATGCTGGCGGCATCCTGATCGAAGGCCACTGGGCCAAGCCCAACCCGCAGGCGGGCCATGCCGGCCCCGCGTTGATGCTGGTGCAAGGCCCGCATGCGTATGTGTCGCCGGGCTGGTATCCGGACAAAGATGCGCAGGCGCGCGTCCCCACCTGGAACTACGCCGCGGCCGAACTGCGCGGCGTGCTGGAACCGGTCACCGACCCGGACGCACTGGTAGCGATGCTGGACGCACTGAGCACGCATTACGAAGGCACGGTGGGCGGCGATTGGGACCTGCTGCCGATCGAACCGCGCCAACAGCGCATGCTTGGCGGCATCGTCGGCTTCCGTTTCCGCCCGGCGCAGGTGCAGATCAAACTCAAGCTCAGCCAGAACCATCCCGAGGCCAACCAGACCAGCGTGATCGACGCGCTGTCGACACTGGACGCCCCGGCATCACGCGAGCTGGCGCAGTGGATGCGCTGGCGCCGCGAAGGCGGCCCCGCCGCCGACTGACCCTCCCCACTCCTGCGACGACGCGGCCACCCTGGCCGCGCCTTGCCCCCACCCGACGTCAGGGACCCCGCACGATGAAAGACATCCACAAGCTGCTGCAGAACAACCGCGAATGGGCGGACCGGATCGAGAAAGAGGATCCGGAGTTCTTCCATCAACTGGCCAAGCAGCAGCACCCGGAGTACCTGTGGATCGGCTGTTCCGATTCGCGCGTGCCCGCCAACCAGATCATCGGCATGGCGCCGGGCGAAGTGTTCGTGCACCGCAACGTGGCCAACGTGGTGGTGCACACCGACCTGAACTGCCTGAGCGTGATCCAGTACGCCGTGGATCAGCTGAAGGTAAAGCACATCCTGATCGTGGGCCATTACGGCTGCGGTGGCGTGCACGCCAGCTTGAACAACACGCGCGTGGGCCTGGCCGACAACTGGCTGCGGCACGTGGGCGATGTGGCGCAGAAGCATGCAGCGATCATGGATGCGATCGAAGAGCCCGAACTGAAGCATGCACGCCTGTGCGAGTTGAACGTGATCGAGCAGGTGGTCAACGCCTGCCGCTCGACGATCGTGCAGGACGCCTGGGCGCGTGGCCAGAAGCTGATGGTGCACGGCTGGGTGTACAGCCTGAAGGACGGCCGGGTGCGCGAGATGGGCATCGACGTGGGCGCACCGGAAGAGCTGCAGGCCGCATACGAAAAGGCCCTGTCCTACGTTCCGCGCCACGGTCGGCGCGACTGATTCTTCCTCTTTCGGACAGCGCCCATGCTTGCCTCCCCCATCAATCTGCTCGCCTGGATCGAAGAGCACCGGCATCTGCTGAAGCCGCCGGTCGGCAACAAGATGATCGAGAACGGCGACTTCATCGTGATGGTGGTCGGCGGCCCGAACAGCCGCACGGATTTCCATTACGACGAAGGCCCGGAGTGGTTCTATCAGCTCGAGGGCGAGATGACGCTGAAGGTGCAGGAGGATGGCGCGGTACGCGACATTCCGATCCGCGCGGGCGAGATTTTCCTGTTGCCGGGCGGCGTGCCGCATTCGCCGCGCCGCCCGCCGGGCGGTGTCGGCCTGGTGGTGGAGCGCAAGCGGTTGGCGCATGAGCGCGATGGGTTGATGTGGTTCTGCGAGCAGTGCAATCACAAGCTGTACGAGGAGTTTTTCGCGCTGGAGAACATCGAGACGGATCTGCCGAAGGTGTTCGATCGCTATCACTCTTCGCTGGAGCTGCGCACGTGCGATGCGTGCGGACATGTGGATCCGTTGCCTGCGAAGGTGGCTGTTGAGGGGTGATGGTTCACTCGCTTCAAGGCGTCAGCACTTGAGGGCTTGAGAGGCTGAGAGCTTTAGAGCCGGCGGTTGAGGTGCCTGCGAGTGGGCCGGCGGAGGTGGGTTTCCGGGACCCGCCGCAAGTACGTCCATGTAGGCTCGTAGTGCGGCATCCATGCCGCACACGGTCCCGGAAACCCACCCCCACCGACCCATCCACACTGCATCGGCTTGCACGGAAAGAGCAGAGTCAACTACAGGCTCTTGCTTCTGCTGCCCCTGCTTCTGCTGCCCCTGCTTCTGCTGCTCCTTCTTCTGCGCCCCGGTCACAGTCCAACCACAGAGACAAATCAAACTGCACTGGTCCCAACGCTGCCAACCGCCGCGCAGGTATTAATGGCCGCGTCTGCGTCTGCGTCTTCCTCTTCGTCTTCGTTTCGTCCTCGCTTGCGTATGGGCGTGGGTCCGCTCCGAAAGTTGACGCGAACACCGGCCAAATCGGTAAGCAAGCGCCGCTGTTGTGTTCGGTCACGGCCGGCAATACTAGGCTGCGGCGAGTGGATGCATCGTCCATCGCTGTTGGCTCGTCTACCCTCAGCCCTCCAGCTGCGCCAAAGCACAGTCCAAGGCATAGCGCCCGCCTTTCCCATGCGCCCCAGCCAACTGTCAGCGGGCCGGTGTGGGTGGGTCTGCAGGACCGTGTGCGGCATGGATGCCGCACTACGAGCCTACACGGACGTACTTGCGGCGGGTCCAGCAGACCCACCCACATCGGCCCGTCCACTGGAACGTCACTGCATACGCTTTGGCTTTGGCTTTGGCCCCGGCCTCCACCTTGAGCGCCAGCTGCCAGCCACCAGTGCACGCCAGATCAGCGCCGCAAGCCAGATTCAGCCCACGCCCCCACCACCCGGATAAACTGTCGGCTCACTGACACCGCCGGTTGCACCATGTCCGAGATCCTCAGCCGCACCCATGCCGTTGCCCTGGACGCCGCCGATCCGCTGCGCAGCCTGCGCAACGAATTCGTCTTTCCCCAGCACAACCACCGCGACCAGACCTACTTCGTCGGCAACTCGCTGGGCCTGCAGCCGCGCGGGGCACGTGCCGCCGTCCAGGAAGTCATGGACAAATGGGCCTCGCTGGCCGTCGAAGGCCACTTCACCGGCGACACCCAGTGGCTGCACTACCACCGCCTGGTGAGCGACCAGCTTGCCCGCGTCGTGGGCGCCCTGCCCAGCGAAGTCGTGGCGATGAACACCCTCAGCGTCAACCTGCACCTGATGATGGTCAGCTTCTACCGGCCCACCGCCGAGCGCCCCGTCATCCTCATGGAGGCCGGCGCCTTCCCGACCGACCGGCATGCGGTGGAATCGCAGCTCCGCTTCCATGGCTTCAACCCGGAAACGGATCTGGTGGAAGTGCAGCCCGACGAGACCAACGGCACCATTTCGCTGCAGGCGATCGAGCGCGCCATCACCGAGCATGGCCCGCGCCTGGCGCTTGTGCTGTGGCCCGGCGTGCAGTACCGCAGCGGCCAGGTCTTCGATCTGGAGGCCATCACGCGCATGGCGCGCCTGCAGGGCGCCCGGGTCGGCTTCGATCTGGCCCACTCGGTCGGCAACGTGCCGTTGCAGCTGCACGACATCGCACCGGATTTCGCCGTGTGGTGCCATTACAAGTACCTCAACGCGGGCCCGGGCGCCGTCGCCGGCTGCTTCGTGCACGAGCGCCACCACCGCGACCCCACCCTGCCGCGTTTCGCGGGCTGGTGGGGCCATGAAGAAGCCACGCGCTTCAAGATGGCTCCACAGTTCGTGCCCGCCGTCGGCGCCGAAGGCTGGCAGCTCAGCAACCCGCCGGTGCTCGGCCTGGCCCCGCTGCGCGCCGCGCTGGAGGTGGTCGACAAGGCCGGCGGCATCGACGCGCTGCGGGTCAAATCGTTGCGCCTGACCGGCATGCTGGATGCGCTGGTGCGCGCGCGCCTGTCCGGCGTGCTCGAGGTGCTGACCCCGTCCGAACCGGAACGCCGCGGCTGCCAGCTCTCGCTGCGCGTGGCCGGTGGCCGCGAGCGCGGCCGCAGCCTGTTCGAGTACCTGCAGACCGTGGGCGTGCTCGGCGACTGGCGCGAGCCCGACGTGATCCGTATCTCGCCGACCCCGCTCTACAACCGCTACCTCGACCTGCACCACTTCGTCGAGGAAGTGGAAGCCTGGGCTGGCCTCTAAGCCGCCCTCCCCGCCCCCACGGACATTGACTTGATCGCTACCCCCTCCCGCTCGCTGAGCATCATCGGCGCAGGTCTGGCCGGTTCGCTGCTTGCCATCCTGCTGTCCCGCCAGGGCTGGCAGATCACCTTGTATGAGCGCCGCGGCGATCCGCGCGTGAGCGATTACGAGTCCGGTCGCTCGATCAACCTGGCGCTCGCCGAGCGTGGCCGCCATGCGCTGCGCCAGGCTGGTGTCGAAGACGCGGTCATGGCCAAGGCGGTGATGATGCGCGGGCGCATGATCCACCCGCGCGAGGGCGAACCGCAGCTGCAGCGCTACGGCCGCGATGACAGCGAAGTGATCTGGTCCATCCACCGCAAGGATCTCAACACCACGCTGCTGCAGCTGGCCGAGGATGCGGGCGCCACCGTGCATTTCCACCGCCGCCTGCACACCGTGGATTTCGATGCCGGCTACGCGCGCTTCATCGATGACCGCGACGACCAGCCGCACGATATCCGCTTCGATACCCTGATCGGCGCCGACGGTGCCGGCTCGGCGCTGCGCGCGGCGATGAACCGCAAGCAGCCGCTGGACGAGCGCATCGCCTTCCTGGATCACTCCTACAAGGAACTGGAGATCCCGCCGACGGCTGAAGGTGGTTTCCGGATCGAAGCCAATGCGCTGCACATCTGGCCGCGCGGGCACTACATGTGCATTGCGCTGCCCAACGACGAAGGCACCTTCACGGTCACGCTGTTCCTGCCCAACGAGGGCGACCCGAGCTTTGCCACCACCAACAGCGGGGCCGAGGCCGAGGCGCTGTTCGCGCGCGACTTCCCCGATGCACTGGCGCTGATCCCGAACCTGCGCCGCGACTGGGAGCAGCACCCGCCGGGCCTGCTCGGCACGCTGCACCTCAAGCATTGGCATATGAAGGGCCGCGCGGTGCTGATCGGCGATGCCGCGCACGCGATGGTCCCGTTCCACGGCCAGGGCATGAACTGCGCCTTCGAAGACTGCATCGCACTGGCCGCGCATCTGCTGGAGCAGGACTCGCTGGCCGAGGCCTTCGCCGCCTTCGAAACCGACCGCAAACCGAACGCCGAAGCGATCCAGCAGATGGCGCTGGAGAATTACCTGGAAATGCGCGACCGCGTGGCCGATCCGCAGTTCCTGCTGCAGCGCGAACTCGAACAGGCGCTGCAGGCGCGGTGGCCGACCCGCTTCGTGCCGCATTACACGATGGTCACCTTCCTGCGCACCCCGTATGCCGTAGCGCTGGCCCGCACCGAGCTGCAGCGGCGCATGCTGGAGGACGCCACCGCCGGGCACGACAGCCTGGCACATATCGACTGGGCCGCCCTGGAGCGCCTGGTCCACGAACAACTGCCAGTCCTGGAGGGCGCGCACTGATGGCCGACAGCTTCCTGTTCTATGACCTGGAAACCTTCGGCCAGGACCCGCGCCGCACGCGCATCGCGCAGTTTGCCGGTATCCGCACCGATGCCGATCTGAACATCATCGACGAGCCGGTCAGCTTCTACGTCAAACCGGCCGACGACCTGTTGCCCTCGCCGGTCGCCACGCTGATCACCGGCATCACCCCGCAGCATGCCCTCACCGCCGGGGTCACCGAGACCGAGGCATTCGCGCGCATCAACGACCTGATGTCGCGGCCGGGGACCTGCACGCTGGGCTACAACACCCTGCGCTTCGACGATGAGTTCGTCCGCCACGGTCTGTTCCGCAACTTCTACGACCCCTACGAGCGCGAATGGCGCAACGGCAATTCGCGCTGGGACCTGCTGGACATGATGCGGCTGCTGCACGCGCTGCGCCCGGACGGCATTGTCTGGCCGCAACGCGAGGATGGCGCGACCTCCTTCAAGCTGGAACATCTGGCCGTGGCCAACAACGTCCGCCAGGGCGATGCGCACGAAGCATTGTCCGATGTGTACGCGACGATCGGGCTGGCGAAGCTGTTCAAGCAGGCGCAGCCACGGCTGTGGGACTACGCGCTGAAGCTGCGTGACAAGCGTTTCGTCGGCGGCCTGCTGGATGTGGACGCGATGCAGCCGGTGCTGCACATCTCGATGCGCTATCCGGCCCAGCGCATGTGCGCCGCGCCGGTGCTGCCACTGGCGCGCCATCCCTTCATCAACAACCGCATCATCGCGCTCGATCTGGACGGTGATATCGAACCGTTGCTCGAGCTGCCGCCGGAAACCATCGCCGCGCGCCTGTACACCCGCGCGGCCGACATGGCCGAGGGCGAGCAGCGCGTGCCGCTCAAGGAAGTGCACCTCAACAAGGTGCCGGCGCTGGTCGCATGGAACCATCTGCGCCCGGCCGACCATGCACGCCTGGGGATCGACCCGGCCACGATCGAGGCCAAGGCCGAGCGGCTGCGCCAGATCGGACCGGCGCTGGCCGAGAAGGTCCGCCAGGTGTATTCGGGCGAGCGCAGCCTGGCGCCCAGCGATGTCGATGCCTCGCTGTACGACGGCTTCCTGGCCGACGGCGACAAATCCCTGATGTCGCGGATCCGCACCAGCCCGCCGGCCGAGCTGGCCAGCTTCGCCGAGCGCCTGCGTGACCCGCGCATGCCCGAACTGCTGTTCCGGTACCGCGCCCGCAACCATCTGGACACCCTGGACACCACCGAGCGCTCACGCTGGAACGATTATCGTCGCCAGCGCCTGCTCGGCGATGCGTCGCTGGGCGAACAGACCCTGCCGCAGTTCACCGCGCAGCTGGATGCACTGGCCGCAGAGCACGCCGACGATGCCGGCAAGCTCGCCCTGCTGCAGCAGCTGCGCGACTGGGGCACCCACCTGCAGAGCAGCCTATGAGCACGTATTTCAGCCCGGCCACCTTCACGTTCCTGCGTGGCCTGGCCCGCAACAACGACAAGACCTGGTTCAACGAACACAAGCCGAAGTACGAAGAACATGTCCGCCAGCCGTTCCTGCGGTTGATCACCGATCTGCAGCCGGACCTGGCCGCGGTCAGCGAGCACTTCCGCGCCGACCCGCGCACCGTGGGTGGCTCGTTGTTCCGCATCTACCGCGATGCGCGCTTCTCCAACGATAAATCGCCCTACAAAAGCTGGCAGGGCGCGCGCCTGTTCCATGAGCGGCGCAAGCAGGTGCCGGCCCCGTCGTTCTACATCCACCTGCAGCCAGGCGAGAGCTTCGTCGGCGCGGGGCTGTGGCATCCCGAGCCGGCCACCCAGCGCAAGGTGCGCCACTTCATCGTAGACAATCCCGGCAGCTGGAAGGCGGCCGCGCATTCCCCGGTGCTGCGCAAAAAGTTCGATTTCGAGGAAAGCGAAAAGCTGGTCCGTGCCCCGCGGGGTTTCGAGCCGGATTTCGAGTTCATCGACGATCTGAAGCACCGCAACTGGGTGTTCTGGCGCTCGCTGGACGATGCCACGATGACCGGCCCGCGGCTGCGCCAGACCATCGCGGCCGACCTGGTCACGCTGGCGCCATTCGTGGACTACCTGTGCGCGGCGCTGGACCTGGAATTCTGAGCTTCACGTGCACTGACGTCCGCTGCGGCAAGCTGGGCACCATGACGACAAGGCAGACCCGATGAAGAAACTGCTCTGGTTGCTGGTCACCGTGCTGCTGGTGCTGGCCGGCATTGTGTTCAGCGGGCCCTACGTGACCGTGCACGGCCTCAGCCGCGCGATCGAACAGCGTGATACCGCCAGGCTCGACCGTTACGTGGATTTCCCGATGCTGCGCGCCAACCTGCGCGCCCAGCTCAGCGACTACGTGGTCCGTCGCGCCGGTCCGGACATGCAGTCCAGCCTGTTTGGCGCGTTGCTGCTCTCGGCCGGCGACCGGCTCAGCGCGACCGCCGTGGATGCGCTGGTGACGCCGACCGGCATCGGCGCGCTGCTGGAGGGCCATACCCTGTGGAAGCGGGCCAGCAATGACCTGGACAGCCCGAGCAACGATGCCTACGCGGCGCCACGGCCGGCGCGCCCGCTGAAGGGGGCGACCCACCATTTCGACTCGCTGTCGCGCTTTACCGCCACCACCTACACGCCGCAGGGCGCACCGGTGGTGTTCATCCTGCAGCGTTCGGGCCTGCGCTGGCGGCTGGTGGACATCCGCCTGCCGCTGAATCCTGACACCACCGCCCCGTCGGTCCTGCCGATCCGGTAGGTACCCACCGTTGGTGGGTACATTGGCGCCACCGTTGGTGGATAGCCGGGCCCAACGTGCATCCGGTCGCTGCATCAACCGCCGTTGGCGACCCCGTGCGGCACATGCCCGGCCGCCACGCTCTGGTGCTGCAGCGCGCTGTCGATGTTGTGCTGGGAATCATCGAAGAAGATGTCCGCGCCGAACGCTTCCAGGAACGGCCCCTTGTGGCGGCCGCCAAGGAACAGCGCTTCGTCCAGACGCACGCCCCACTCGCGCAGGGTGCGGATCACGCGCTCGTGCGCCGGCGCCGAGCGCGCCGTCACCAGGGCGGTGCGGATCGGCGCATCCTCGCCTGAGGGAAACACGGCCTGCAGCGTATGCAGGGCCGAGAGGAAATTGCGGAACGGGCCACCACTGAGCGGCTCGCGGGCGTTTTCCCGCTCGTGGCGACCGAACGCTTCCACGCCCTGCTCGCGCGAAATGCGCTCGCTTTCATCGCCGAAGATCACCGCATCGCCATCGAAGGCGATGCGCAGCTGGCCCAGCGGACGGCCCAGATCGACCTGCTCGGCCGCGGCAATCGTCTCGCCCGGCGGCTTGGGCAGGATGGTGGCCGCGGCGATCCCGTGCAGCAATGCGCGGCGCACCGATTCCGGGTTGGCCGACAGGAACAGATCGGTGCCGAACGGCTTCACGTACGGCCAGGTCGGCTCACCTGCGGTGAAGGTCGCGCGGATGATGCCCAGGTCGTAGTGCTGGATCGAATTGAAGATGCGCAGGCCGGTGTCGGCGGAGTTGCGCGAGAGCAGGATCACTTCCACCCGCGGCTGTTCCGGCGACTGGCCCTGGTTGAGCGCCAGCAGCTTGCGCACCACCGGGAAGGCCACGCCGGGGCGCAGCACATCGTCTTCGTGCTTGCGCTGATACTCGGCATAGGCGTCGACGCCTTCGGCCTCGAACAGCGCATGGCCCTCTTCCAGATCGAACAGGGCCCGCGAGGTCACGGCAACGGTCAGCAAACGGGGGGTGTTGTCGCCCATGGCAATCAGCAATCCAATGCGGCCGCAGCGGCCGGCCATCCATTCTCCCACAGAGCATGGCCGCCACGGCCAAGCGCCCTCAGAACATGAACTGCTCGCTCAGGATCCGGTCTTCCAGATTGTGCTCCGGGTCGAACAGCATGGTGACGCGGCGCTCGCGCGATTCGCGGATGGTGACTTCCACCACATCGCGGGTTTCGTGCGAATCGGCGGTGACGCTGACCGGGCGCTTGTATGGGTCGAGCACGCGGAAACGCACTTCCGTGTCGGCCTTGAGGATCGCACCGCGCCAGCGGCGTGGGCGGTACGGGGCCAGCGGGGTCAGTGCGATGGTGTGCGAGCCCAGCGGCAGGATCGGGCCGTGCGCGGAATAGTTGTAGGCGGTGCTGCCGGCCGGGGTGGCCACCAGCACGCCGTCGCCGATCAGCTCGGCCACGCGTTCCTGGCCATTGAGGTCGATGCCGATGTGCGCGGCCTGGCGGGTCTGGCGCAGCAGCGAGACGTCGTTGTAGGCCAGCGAGCCGGTGGTGGTGCCCGACTCGGTCAGCGCCAGCATCTCCAGCGGGCGCAGGTTGGCCGGCTCGGCCGCAGCCAAGCGTGCCGGCAGGTCGTCATCACGGAACTGGTTCATCAGGAACCCGACCGTGCCCAGCTTCATGCCGAACACCGGTTTGCCCAGCGCGCCATAGCGATGCAGGGTCTGCAGCAGGAAACCATCACCGCCCAGCGGGCACAGCACCTCGGCCTGCTCGGGCGCGAAGTCGCCATAACGCGCCCGCATCTGTGCCAGCGCAAGCTGCGCCGCTTCGGTGGAGCTGGCCAGGAAGGCGATACGGGGGGTGTCGCTCATCGGTGAATCCGGGTGGGGTATGCCGGCAAGAGCATAACCGTTCGTGCCGGTCGCGGGCCTGCACGAACGGAAACGAAAACGGCCCCGCCGAAGCGGAGCCGTGTGTTTCTCATGCAATGCAGTTACCAGACCCCGCCCATCCCTCTGGAGCAGAGCCCCCCTGAGTCAGGGGGGCGCGCCGAAGGCGCGGGGGTCTGGACGCAGGGTTTGCATGGGGCCCACGGTCTGCAGAGCAAACCGTGGGGCGTCAGCGCGAATGCGCTTACGCACCATGCGAAGCCAGCTGGCCCAGGCGCTGCACCGCGACCGAAACGGTCGGGTAGTCCAGGGTCTTCTGCTCGGCCAGTTCGGCCAGCATCGCCAGGGTGAAGCGCAGGCTGCTGTCATCGCGGCCCATCCAGGCGGCGACCTTGGCTTCGGCGCTGCTGCCCTTCATCGACAGGACCTGGGCAGCCAGGTTGCGATGGTGGGCGGCCAGCTCGTCGCGCAGTACGCCACGGGCCACCGCGTGCCAGCGGCCATTGACCTCCAGCGCGTCGATCTGCTCGAACAGCCACGGCAGCTGCAGGGCATCGCCCAGGCGGAAGTGGACCTTGGAGACGTCCACCGGCTTGAGCTTGCGGGTGCGGGCCAGCTCGATGATGTCGAACGCCGGCTCCAGGAACTGCAGTTCCGAGAGCTGCTGCGACAACGCCGGCGGCAGACCCTTGTCCTTCCACTCCTGCACGCTCGCCTCGTAGGCCGGGCGCTGCGAATCCGGCAGCACGCCCGAGGCGTCGCGGATGTCGTTGAACGCGGCCTGGTAGCGGTTGACGGCTTCGGTGATGCCCGGCATGGCGCCCGGACGCGACAGCAGCCAACGCACGAACGAGCGCTGCAGCTTCCAGATCACTTCCAGTGCGTCGATCTGCACCGACTCCGGCAGCGTGCCATCGAGGGCGTCGATCTGTGCCCACAGGGCGCGCGCGTCCAGCGTTTCACGGCTGATCGTGTACGCCTTGGCGACCTCGGCCACGGTGCGGCCGGTGTCTTCCTGCATACGCATCAGGAAGGTGGCGCCCATGCGGTTGATGGTCTGGTTGGTCACGGCCGTGGCGATGATTTCGCGCTTCAGGCGGTGACGCTCCATCGCGTCGGCGTACTTCTTCTGCAGGGGCGTGGGGAAGTAACGCTGCAGTTCCTTGGACAGGTACGGGTCTTCCGGGATGTCCGACTCGAGCAGCTGCTGGAAGGCCACCAGCTTGGAGTAGGACAACAGCACCGACAGCTCCGGACGGGTCAGGCCCTGGCCACGCGCCTTGCGCGCGGACAGCTCCGCATCCGAGGGCAGGTACTCGATCTGGCGATCCAGCAGCCCCTGCTGTTCCAGCGTGCGGATGAAGTGCTGCTTGGAGCCCAGGCGCTTGACCGCCATGCGTTCCATCAGGCTCAGCGCCTGGTTCTGACGGTAGTTGTCCATCAGCACCAGCGCGGCCACTTCGTCGGTCATCGAGGCCAGCAGCTTGTTGCGCTGCTCGACGGTCAACTTCTTGGCCCGCACCACATCATTGAGCAGGATCTTGATGTTGACTTCGTGGTCGGAGGTGTCCACACCGGCCGAGTTGTCGATGAAGTCGGTGTTGAGCAGCACGCCGGCCTGGGCAGCTTCGATACGGCCCAGCTGGGTCATGCCCAGGTTGCCGCCCTCGCCCACCACCTTGCAGCGCAGCTCGCCGCCATTGACGCGCAGCGCGTTGTTGGCGCGGTCGCCGACATCGCTGTGCTGCTCGCTGGCCGCCTTGACGTAGGTACCGATGCCGCCGTTCCACAGCAGATCGACCGGTGCCTTCAGGATCGCGCTCATCAGATCGTTCGGGGCCATCGACTTGATGCCCTCGTCCAGGCCCAGCACGTCACGGACCTGCGGGGTGATCTCGATCGACTTCAGCGTACGCGGGTACACGCCGCCGCCCTTGCTGATCAGCTTGGCATCGTAATCGGCCCAGCTGGAACGCGGCACGGTGAACAGACGCTCGCGCTCGACGAAGGTCGTGGCCGCATCCGGGTTCGGGTCCAGGAAGATGTGGCGGTGATCGAACGCGGCGACCAGGCGGATGTGGCGCGACAGCAGCATGCCGTTGCCGAACACGTCGCCGGACATGTCGCCCACGCCGACCGCGGTGAAGTCCTGGCTCTGGCTGTCACGCCCCAGCGCACGGAAGTGGCGCTTGACCGACTCCCACGCACCGCGCGCGGTGATGCCCATGCCCTTGTGGTCGTAACCGACCGAGCCACCGGAGGCGAAGGCATCGCCCATCCAGAAGCCGTGCGCCACTGCTAGGCCGTTGGCGATGTCGGAGAAGGTCGCGGTGCCCTTGTCGGCGGCCACCACCAGGTACGGGTCGTCCATGTCATGGCGCACGACATCCACCGGCGGCACGATCTTGTTGTTGACGATGTTGTCGGTGATGTCCAGCAGGCCCTGGATGAACAGCTTGTAGCAGGCCACGCCGTTGGCGAAGATCGCATCGCGGTCGCCGTTCACCGGCGGGGTCTTGGCGAAGAAGCCACCCTTCGCACCGACCGGCACGATCACGGTGTTCTTGACCATCTGCGCCTTGACCAGGCCCAGCACCTCGGTACGGAAGTCTTCGCGACGGTCCGACCAGCGCAGGCCACCACGGGCCACCGCACCGAAGCGCAGGTGAGTACCTTCCACGCGCGGGCCGTACACGAAGATTTCGCGGTACGGGCGCGGCTTGGGCAGGTCCGGCACCAGCGCCGAATCGAACTTGAAGCTGATGACGTGGCCCGGGCGGCCCTCGGCATCGGTCTGGTAGTAGCTGGTGCGCAGGGTCGCATCGATCACGCCCATGAAGCTGCGCAGGATGCGGTCTTCATCCAGGCTGGAGACGCGGTCCATCAGCTTCAGCAGCGCATCGCGCGCGGCATCCATCTGCACGGTGCGGTCGCCCTTGCGTGCATCGACCACGGTCTTGAGCACTTTCAGGGTGGCTTCGTCACCACCGGCAAGCACGGTCAGGTGTGCGCGCAGCTGGGCCTGGCCCTCGGCGATCGCATCCTTGCTCTCGTTGCCGGTGGCCGGGTCGAAGCGGGCTTCGAACAGCTCCACCAGCAGGCGGGCCAGCAGCGGGTAACGGGTGAAGGTGCCTTCCACGTAGGCCTGCGAGAACGGCACGCCGGTCTGCAGCAGGTACTTGCAGTAGCCGCGCAGCATCGCCACCTGGCGCCAGTGCAGGCCGGCAGCGAGCACGAGGCGGTTGAAGCCGTCGTTCTCGGCATCGCCATGCCACACGCGGGCGAAGGTCTCGCCGAAGGCTTCATCGACGCTCGGTGCATCGATCGCACCGGCCACCGATTCGACTTCGAAGTCCTGCACGTACACCGGCGCGTTGTCGACCGTCAGGCGGTACGGACGCTCGGCAATCACGCGCAGGCCCATGTTTTCCATCATCGGCAGCGCGTCGGACAGCGGGATGTCATCCAGCTGGCGATACAGCTTCAGGCGCAGGCCTTCACCGCCTTCGCGCTGCACGGCCTGCAGGCTCAGGCGCAGATCGTCCGGTCCGGTCAGCGCATCCAGCTGGCTGACGTCGTTGGCGGCGATCTCGGTGCTGGAGTCTTCGATGTAACCGGCCGGCAGTGCCTTGCCGATACGCGCGGCGATGCGCAGGCCTTCGCTTTCACCATGACGGGCGACCAGCGCTTCGCGCAGATCGTCCTGCCAGTTGCGCAGCACCTGGGCAAGCTTCTGCTCCAGTTCGCTGGTGTCCACTTCCAGGGTCTGGCCAGCCTTCGGGCGCACGATCAGATGCACCTGGGCCAGCGGCGATTCGCCGAGCACCACGGAGCTGTCCACGTACTCACCCTGCAGGGCGTCCTTGAGCATGGCTTCGATGCGCAGGCGCACATCGGTGTTGAAGCGTTCGCGCGGCAGGTACACCAGCGCGGAGATGAAACGGCTGTACTTGTCACGGCGCAGGAACAGGCGGCTGCGCACGCGCTCCTGCAGGCCCAGCACGCCCATGGCGGTGCGGAACAGTTCGTCCTCGCTGGACTGGAACAGTTCTTCGCGCGGCAGGGTTTCCAGGATGTGGCGCAGGGCCTTGCCGCTGTGGCTGCTCGGCGCCAGGCCGGACTTGCTCATCACGTATTCGTGGCGCTGGCGCACCAGCGGGATTTCCCACGGGCGGCGGTTGTAGGCGCTGGAGGTGAACAGGCCCAGGAAGCGCTGCTCGCCGATGATCTTGCCCTTGGCGTCGAACTCCAGCACGCCGATGTAATCCATGTAACCGGCGCGATGCACGCGCGAACGGGCATTGGTCTTGGTCAGGATCAGTGCGTCCTTCAAACCGGAGGTGGCATTGAGCCCCTGCGCGGCGAGGGTCTTGACCGGGCGCGCGGCGGACTTGTCCTGCCCGCGCATCAGGCCCAGGCCGGTGTCGTTCAACGGCGCCAGCACCTCTTCCTTGCCCTGCTTCTCGACGCGGTACTCGCGGTAACCGAAGAAGGTGAAGTGATTGTCGGCGGCCCAGCGCAGGAATTCCTGTGCTTCGGCGCGCGAGGCGGCATCGACCGGCAGCTGGCGGCTGCCGAGATCGTCGGCCAGGCTCTGCGCCTTGGCACGCATCGCGTCCCAATCGCGGACGATGGCACGCACCTCGTCCAGCGCCTTGATGATCGCCTTCTCGACGTCGGCCATGGCTTCGGCCGGCTGACGGTCGATTTCCAGCAGCATCACCGATTCGGCGGTGCCGTCGCTGACGGTGGTCAGCTTGCCGGCCTTGTCACGCGCGAAGCGGATCACCGGGTGACCCAGCACGTGCACGCCAACGCCGTGTTCGGCCAGCGACATCGTGACGGTGTCGACCAGGAACGGCATGTCGTCATTGACGATCTGCAGCACCGTATGCGGCGACTCCCACCCGTTGCCCTTCAGCGTCGGGTTGAACACGCGGACGTTGGCCTTGCCGGGCTTGCGCACACGCGCAAATTCCAGCGTGTCCGCTGCCAGTGCGGCCCACTCCTCGGCGCTGTGGTGCGGGAACTCGTCCGCCTCCATGCGCTTGTAGAAGTCGGCGGCAAAAGCCACTGCCTCGGCCTGCCCGGCCGACGGGTAGCGCTTGCGCAAGGCCGTGTACACCGGCTCCAGCGAGAAGCCCACTGGCGAAACAGTCTGCGTATCGGCTGGTTTGGATTTGTTTTTCACGGTCTTGGCTGCTGGTTTTTGCGGTTTCATGACGGAGCGGTGCGTGTTGCTCAGTTGGGAAAATGAAATTGTAGGCCTACCGCACAGAAATACCTTGCTGCAGGACGGAATAAGGTGATTCGGGTTGGGTCCCGTTTACATCGGCGATGTCAATTCGGCGACGTACGGATCAGCGCATCGGCGCTTCCTCCGTCGCAGCATCGGCCGCTTCGGTTGCAACTTGACGTTGGTCATCAAAACGCACCGAAAGACAAGGCTTCTACAATTCTGAACTGGACGGTATAGTCCACCGCGTGACTCCCCCACACCCCGCCGCCAGCACGATGGACGCGCGCGATCATCGCGTGTTCGATGCCGTGCGCGAGTTGCTGGCCAGCCAGGGGATGCAGCTGAGCATGGACGCGGTGGCCCAGCACGCCGGCTGCTCCAAGCAGACCCTCTACAGCCGCTATGGAAGCAAGCAGGAACTCCTGCGCCGGGTGATGCAGCGGCATGTGTGCCGCGCGACCGCCGGGCTGCGCTCACTGGATGGTGATGACCTGCGTGGCAGCCTGCTGCAGTTCGCCCACGATTACCTGGATCACTTCAATCAGCCCCACGTGGTCCAGGCCCGGAGGCTGATCGCAACAGAATCCAGCCAGTTCCCCCAGGAAGCCCGCACCCTTTACCAGGACGGCGCCGGGGCACTGGCACTTCATGTTTCTGAATGGATGGCAACCCGGTCCGCGCAAGGCCAATTGAGGCATGACGACCCGCACTTCATGGCTGAACTGCTATTGAGCATGATCGCCGGCTTGGATTTCGAAAAACAGCGCTTCCACATCCCCCATCGCGCTGACGCCACCGTGCGGCGCCGCTGGGCAGAATTCTCCGTCGACAGCTTCCTGCGCGCGTTCGCTGCGCCCGAAGCCGCCACGGCTTCGCATTCAAACCAACACCGGAGCTTCTCCTGATGATCGCCCCACTCCGCACCCTTGCCCTGACGTGCGCAGTCGCCCTTGCGTTGACCGCCTGCAAGAAGGAAGAGCAGCAGGCCCCGCCGCCGCCGGAAGTGGGCGTGATCGAGGCCAAGCCCCAGACCCTGCCCCTGCAGCGTGAGCTGGTCGGCCGTCTGTCGCCGTACCGCAGTGCCGACGTCCGGGCCCGTGTGCCGGGCGTGCTGCTCAAGCGCGTCTACCAGGAAGGCTCGGATGTGAAGGAAGGCCAGGTGCTGTTCCTGATCGATCCGGCACCGCTGCGCGCTGCGCTCAACGCCGCGCAGGCCGAGCTGACCTCGGCCCAGGCCACCGCCGCGAACGCCAAGGCCGCGGCCAACCGCGCCCGCTCGCTGGCCCCGCAGGCCTATGTCTCCAAGTCCGATCTGGACGCGGCCGAAGCGACCGAGCGTACCGCCGCCGCGGCGGTGCAGCAGGCCCAGGCCTCGCTGGCCAGCGCGAAGATCAACCTCGGCTATGCCGAAGTGCGTTCGCCGATCAGCGGCCGCGCCGGCAAGCAGCAGGTCACCGAAGGCGCACTGGTCGGCCAGGGCGATGTCACCCTGCTGACCACCGTGGACCAGCTCGACCCGCTGTACGTGAACTTCTCCATGAGCGTGGATGAGCTGACCCAGATGCGCGCGGCCCAGGCCAAGGGCGCACTGGCCCTGAGCGGGGACGGCAAGTCCACCGTGCAGGTGAAGCTGGCCGACGGCACCGTCTACGACCAGCCGGGCACGCTGGACTTCTCCTCGACCACGGTCGACCCGGCCACCGGCGCGGTCTCGCTGCGCGCGGTGCTGCCCAACCCGCAGCAGATCCTGCTGCCGGGCGCCTTTGTCAGCTTCCAGGCGACCCTGGGTGAGCGCAACAACGCCTACCAGGTGCCGCTGCAGGCGCTGCAGCGCGACACCACCGGCGGCTACGTGCTGGTGGTCGGCAAGGATGGCAAGGTCATCCGCAAGAACGTGAAGAGCGAAGGCCAGCAGGGCAGCAACTGGCTGGTCAGCGGTGGCCTGGATGCCGGCGACCAGGTGATCGTGGCCGGCGTGCAGAAGGTCAAGGAAGGCGCCCCGGCCAAGGCCGCCCCGTGGAACCCGGCCGCCGGCAACGGCAATGGCCAGGCTCCGGCGGGTGCTGCTCCGGCAGGCGCCGCTCCGGCCGATGCCGCCCAGCCTGACGCCGCTGCCGCCCCGGCCGATGCCGCCGCCACGAAGTCCGACGCCGCTCCGGCTGCCGAACCGAACAAGCAATAACGGGAATCCTCCGTCATGCCTAAATTTTTCATTGAACACCCGGTATTCGCCTGGGTGGTCGCGATCCTGATCTCGCTTGCGGGCGTGATCTCGATCCTGGGTCTGGGCGTGGAGTCCTACCCGAGCATCGCACCGCCCCAGGTGACGGTGAGCGCCACCTACCCCGGCGCCAGCGCCGACACCGCCGAAAAGTCGGTCACCCAGGTGATCGAGCAGCAGCTGACCGGCATCGATCACCTGCTGTACTTCAGCTCCTCCTCGGCCTCCAACGGCCGCGTCACCATCACCTTGACCTTCGAGACCGGCACCGATGCCGATATCGCCCAGGTCCAGGTGCAGAACAAGGTCTCGCTGGCGACCCCTCGCCTGCCGACCGAGGTGACCCAGCAGGGCGTGGTGGTGGCCAAGGCCAACGCCGGCTTCCTGATGGTGGTGGCCCTGCAGTCCGACAGCGCCTCGATCGACCGCGATGCCTTGAACGACATCGTCGGCTCGCGCGTGCTCGACCAGATCTCGCGTATTCCCGGCGTGGGCAGCACCCAGCAGTTCGGTTCCGAGTACGCCATGAACATCTGGCTCAACCCGGAGAAGATGCAGGGTTACGGCCTGTCGGCCACCCAGGTGCTGGCCGCGATCAAGGACCAGAACGTGCAGTTCGCAGCCGGTTCGCTGGGCTCGGATCCCTCGCCTGAAGGCCACTACTTCACCGCGACGGTCTCGGCCGAAGGCCGCTTCAGCTCGCCGGAAGAGTTCGAGAACATCATCCTGCGCGCCAACACCGACGGCTCGCGCGTGCTGCTCAAGGACATCGCCCGGATCGCCTTCGGTGCGAACAACTACGGCTTTGATACCCAGTACAACGGCAAGCCGACCGGTGCCTTCGCGATCCAGCTGCTGCCGGGCGCCAACGCACTGAACGTGGCCAATGCGGTCACCGCCAAGATGGACGAACTGGCCCCGAGCTTCCCGGCCGGTGTCAGCTGGTTCTCGCCGTACGACAGCACCACCTTCGTGAAGATCTCGATCGAGGAAGTGGTCAAGACCCTGATCGAAGCGGTCGCGCTGGTCTTCCTGGTGATGCTGATCTTCCTGCAGAACTTCCGCGCCACGCTGATCCCGACCCTGGTCATCCCGGTCGCGCTGCTGGGCACCTTCCTGGGCATGAGCATCATCGGCTTCACCATCAACCAGCTGACGCTGTTTGCGATGGTGCTGGCGATCGGCATCGTGGTCGATGACGCGATCGTGGTGATCGAGAACGTCGAACGCATCATGACCGAGGAGAAGCTGCCGCCCAAGGCCGCCACCCAGAAGGCCATGACCCAGATCACCGGTGCGGTGGTCGCCATTACCGTGGTGCTGGCGGCGGTGTTCATTCCGTCGGCCCTGCAGGGCGGCGCCGCCGGTGAGATCTACAAGCAGTTCGCGCTGACGATCGCCATCGCGATGGCCTTCTCGGCGTTCCTGGCGCTGGGCTTCACCCCGGCACTGTGCGCGACGTTCCTCAAGCCGACGCACAACGACAACCCGAACATCGTCTACCGCACGTTCAACAAGTACTACGACAAGGTCAGCAACACCTACGTGGGCCACATCACCTCGGCGGTGAAGCATGCCCCGCGCTGGATGATCCTGTTCGTGGTGCTGACCGTGCTGTGCGGCTTCCTGTTCACGCGCATGCCGGGCAGCTTCCTGCCCGAAGAAGACCAGGGCTATGCGCTGGCGATCGTGCAGCTGCCGCCGGGCTCGACCAAGTCGCAGACCAACCACGCCTTCGCCCAGATGCGCGGCATCCTGGAAAAGCAGGATGGCTTCGAAGGCATGCTGCAGGTGGCCGGTTTCAGCTTCGTCGGTTCCGGTGAAAACGTGGGCATGGGCTTCATCCGCCTCAAGCCCTGGGCGGACCGCGACATCACCGTGCCCGAGTTCATCAACAACATGAACGGCGCATTCTTCGGCATCAAGGAAGCGCAGATCTTCGTGGTCAACCTGCCGACCGTGCAGGGCCTGGGCCAGTTCGGCGGCTTCGACATGTGGCTGCAGGACCGTGGCGGCGTGGGTTATGAGCAGTTGACGCAGGCCCGCAACATCCTGCTCGGCAAGGCAGCGCAGGAAAGCGACCTGCTGACCGGCGTGCGCCCGAACGGCCTGGAAAACGCCCCGCAGCTGCAGTTGCACGTGGACCGCGTGCAGGCGCAGACCATGGGGCTGTCGGTGTCGGACGTGTACAGCACCATCCAGCTGATGCTCGCCCCGGTGTACGTCAACGACTTCTTCTATGAAGGCCGCATCAAGCGCGTGACCCTGCAGGCCGATGGTCCGTACCGCACCGGTGCGGAGTCGTTGAACAGCTTCTACACGCCCAGCACGCTGCAGACCAACGCCGACGGTACGCAAGCGATGATTCCGCTGAGCACCGTGGTGAAGTCCGAGTGGGTGTCCGCCCCGCCGTCGCTGAGCCGCTACAACGGTTACTCGGCGGTCAACATCGTCGGTTCGCAGGCGGAAGGCCGCAGCTCGGGCGAGGCGATGCAGGCGATGGAACGGATCGTCAACGACGACCTGCCGGCCGGCTTCGGTTACGACTGGTCGGGCATGTCCTACCAGGAAATCCTGGCCGGCAATGCCGCGACCCTGCTGCTGGTGCTGTCCATCGTGGTGGTGTTCCTCTGCCTGGCCGCGCTGTATGAAAGCTGGTCGATCCCGGTGGCGGTGCTGCTGGTGGTGCCGCTGGGCGTCCTCGGCGCGCTGGCCTTCTCGCTCGCACGTGGCCTGCCGAACGATCTGTACTTCAAGATCGGCCTGATCACCGTGATCGGCCTGGCCGCGAAGAACGCGATCCTGATCGTGGAGTTCGCGGTGGAACAGCGGGCCGCAGGCAAGAACCTGCGCGAGGCGACCATCGAAGCCTCCCGCCTGCGTTTCCGCCCGATCCTGATGACCTCCTTCGCCTTCATCATGGGCGTGGTGCCGATGGCCATCTCCACCGGTGCCGGCGCCAACGCACGTCACGCGATCGGTACCGGCGTGATCGGCGGCATGGTGTTCGCCACCTTCCTGGGTCTGCTGATGATCCCGGTGTTCTTCGTGGTGGTCCGCCGCATGCTGGGTGACAAGCTGGACGAACCGTCCAAGGAGTTCCTCGAACGTCAGGGCGAAGCCAACACGGCGCATCGTCCGGATCGTTAAGGGACAGGGGCAGCCACGGTTGCCCCACCGCAGGTGACCACCGTGGGTGGTCACGCTGACACGAAAAAGCCCCGGCGCGAGCCGGGGCTTTTTCGTGTGTGATGCATGACCGGTCACACCATGTGTGGCTGACCGGAAGCGATCCCGGTAGTGCCGGCCGCTGGCCGACTCCTCCGGTTGCCCGGGAAGGGCCGCCTGGTTGCCGGCCAGCGGCCGGCACTACCTGGCGCTCTCAGCGCAGCAGCGCCACCGCCGCGCAGACGATCACGATGGCCAACGACGGCCATTGCATCGGCAGGTAGAAGAAATGATGGCGGGCATGCTCGCCCGCCGCGCGCGGGCCGCGATTGAGCACCAGGCCCAGCACCACATTGATTGCTGCGCCGATGCCGAATCCGATCAACAGCTGCGCCAGCGAGGTGTTGCCTTTGGCAACGCTCGGATCCGGCCACAGCCACATCAACAGCAGCAGGGCCGCGATGGGCGTGAGCAGCGTCAGGAACCCTGCGCCTCGATAGATCACCATGGAATCTCCTGCAGAACGGAACCGCATATTCTGCACTACCGCGCGTGCCGACCCACGGTCGGCACCTGCCCGGCTGGCGGCCGCGAGGCGACGGCCGCCGCCAGCAGGCCACGACCGTGGGTCGTGGCCGTCGAACCTCAGCGCAATCCCGTCTCGTTGCGCGCGATCACCAACCGCTGGATCTCCGAGGTGCCCTCGTAGATTTCGGTGATCTTGGCATCACGGAAGTAACGCTCCAGCGGCATTTCCTTGGAGTAGCCCATGCCGCCGTGGATCTGCACCGCCTGGTGGGTGATCCACATGGCCGCTTCGGAGGCGGTCAGCTTGGCGATCGCCGCTTCATTGCTGAAACGCTTGCCCTGGCCCTTCACCCATGCCGCACGCAGGGTCAGCAGCAGGGCTGCGTCCAGCTTGCATTTCATGTCGGCGATCTTGGCCTGGGTCATCTGGAAGGTGCCGATCGCCGCGCCGAAGGCCTTGCGGTCCTTCACGTATTCGATCGTCGCTTCATACGCGGCGCGCGCGATGCCGATCGCCTGCGAGGCGATGCCGATACGGCCGGCGTCGAGCACGCCCATGGCGATCTTGAAGCCCTCGCCTTCCTTGCCGACGACATCCTCGGCGGCCGCCACGTAATCCTGGAACTCGATTTCGCAGGTGGCCGAGGCACGGATGCCCAGCTTCGGCTCGGTCTTGCCGCGGTGGAAGCCGGCCTTGTCGGTGTCGATCATGAATGCGGTGATGCCGCGCGCGCCCTGGTCCGGATCGGTCATCGCAAACAGCACGATGTACTTGGCGACCGGGCCGGAGGTGATCCAGCTTTTCTTGCCGTTGATCGCGTAAGTGCCGTCGGCCTGCTTGACCGCCCGGCAGCGCATCGCCGTCGCATCCGACCCGGACTGCGGCTCGGTCAGCGCGAACGCGCCGATGGCCTCGCCCTCGGCGATGGCGCGCACGTACGTCTGCTTCTGCGCTTCACTGCCATGGGTCAGGATGCCGTTGCAGAACAGCGAATTGTTGACCGACATGATCGTCGAATGCGCAGCGTCTCCGGCGGCGACCTCCACCATCGCCAGGACGTAGGCGATCGGGTCCATGCCCGCGCCGCCGTATTCTTCAGGCACTTCGATGCCCATCAGACCGTTCTCGCCCAGCAGGCGGATGTTCTCCAGCGGGAACTCGCCGGTACGATCGTGGTGTTCGGCGCTGGGCGCGATTTTTTCCTGCGCGATACGGCGCGCAACGTCCTGCAGCATCAACTGCTCTTCGGTAAAGCTGAAATCCACAACACCCTCCCGGGTACAGAGTGAAAGGGGCCGCAGTGCGCGCGGCCCGGTCGGGCGATTGTACCGGGGGGCGGGGAGAGGACGCCTGACTTGACCGCACCGCCGCCAAAGGACGAAAATATCTCTATATCGCGATAGGTAGATATTTATGGATCTCGAGGACTGGTCCGTCCGGCTGAAAGTGTTCGCCGACGCCACCCGGGTGCGCCTGCTGGCGCTGCTGGAACAGGAAGAACTCACCGTGGCCGAGCTGTCGGCCATCACCACGCTGGCCCAGCCGCGGGTGTCCACCCATCTGGCCCGGCTCAAGGAAGCCGGCCTGGTCCGCGACCGTCGCTCGGGCGTCTCGGCGTATTACCGCTTCGATGACGCCGCGCTGGATCCGGCGCAGCGCGCATTGTGGCATGCCCTGAGCACCGGCAGCGACGATCCGCTGCTGCGCCAGGATGCTGAACGCGTGGCCGCGGTGATGGCCAGCCGCGCCGCCGACCAGAACTGGGCCGACAGCGTCGCCGGCGACATGGAACGCCATTACTCCCCCGGCCGCACCTGGGAGGCACTGGCGCGCACCGCGCTGCCGCTGCTGGAAACCGGTGACGTGCTTGATATCGCCTCCGGTGACGGCGTATTGGCCGAACTGGTCGCCCCGCATGCCAAGCGCTATGTCTGCATCGATACCAGCGCGCGCGTGGTCGCCGCCGCCAGCGAGCGCCTGCGCCGGCTGGCCAACGTGGAAGTGCGCGAAGGGGACATGCACGCCCTGCCCTTCCCCGACCAGAGCTTCGACCTGGTGGTGCTGATGCACGCACTGACCTACGCGGCCAAGCCGGCCCAGGCCGTCGCCGAGGGCGCGCGCGTGCTGCGCCCGGGCGGTCGCCTGCTGCTGTGCAGCCTGGCCCGTCACGAACACCGTGCGGCCGTGGACGCGTATGGCCACGTCAACCTTGGTTTCAGCGACAAGGAACTGCGCAAGTTCGTGGAGAAGGCCGGCCTGGTCGTCTCCAGCCTGGAAACCGTGACCCGCGAGAAGCGCCCGCCGCATTTCGAAGTCATTTCGCTGATTGCCAGCAAGCCCTGAGGTCTGCCCATGCCATCCCTGCCCTGGCTCCACCCCGACCGCGTGCATGCGCTGGAAACGGCGCTGGCCCAGCGCATCCTGATCATCGATGGCGCCATGGGCACGATGATCCAGCGGCACGGACTGGAGGAGGACGACTACCGCGGCGAACGTTTCGCCGGGGGGTACGACCATCATCACGGCCCCGGCTGCGACCATGCCGCACCCGGCGAGCCCCCACAGGGCCATGACCTCAAGGGTAACAACGACCTGCTGTTGTTGACCCGCCCGGAGGTGATCGGCGACATCCACACCGCCTACCTCGAGGCCGGCGCCGATCTGGTGGAGACCAACACGTTCAATGCGACCTCGGTCAGCCAGGCCGACTATCACCTTGAACACCTGGTCTACGAACTCAACAAAGCCGGTGCCGCGGTAGCCCGTGCCTGCTGCGATGCGGTCGCGGCGACCACGCCGGGCAAACCGCGCTTCGTGATCGGCGTGCTCGGCCCAACCAGCCGCACCGCCTCGATCAGCCCGGACGTGAACGATCCGGGTTTCCGCAATACCAGCTTCGATGCGCTGCGCGAGACCTACCGCGAGGCCATCGATGGGCTGATCGACGGCGGTGCCGACACCCTGATGGTGGAAACCATCTTCGACACGCTCAATGCCAAAGCCGCGCTGTTCGCCATCGAAGAGGTCTTCGATGCCCGCGGCGGGCGGCTGCCGGTGATGATCTCCGGCACGATCACCGATGCCTCCGGCCGCACCCTCTCCGGGCAGACGGCAGAGGCGTTCTACGCCTCGGTCGCGCACGGCCGGCCGCTGTCGATCGGGCTGAACTGCGCGCTCGGTGCCAGCGACATGCGCCCCCACGTGGAGACGCTGTCGACCGTGGCCGAGTGCCTGGTCAGCGCGCATCCCAATGCGGGCCTGCCCAATGCCTTCGGCGAGTACGACGAAACCCCGGAAGAAATGGCGACCACGCTGCGCGAATTCGCCAGCGCCGGCCTGCTCAACCTGGTGGGCGGCTGCTGCGGCACTACCCCGGCGCACATCCGCGCCATCGCCGAGGCGGTGGCCGATCTGCCGCCGCGCCGCCTGCCGGCGCCGCCGCTGGAAGACGCGGCATGACCGCACCTGCTCCCCGTTCCCGTTGTCGTTGACCTTCCTCCGCCAGCCCGTGCCAGCCTGCCCATGACGTCTTCCCGCCACACCCGCCTGTCCGGTCTCGAGCCGCTGGTCATCACCCCGGACCTGCTGTTCGTCAACATCGGCGAGCGCACCAACGTCACCGGCAGTGCGCAGTTCCGCAAGCTAGTGAAGGAAGAGCGTTACGAGGAGGCGGTGGAAGTGGCGCGCCAGCAGGTCGCCAATGGCGCGCAGATCCTCGATGTGAACATGGACGAGGGCCTGATCGATTCCGAAAAGGCGATGACGCGCTATCTGAATCTGATCATGTCCGAGCCGGACATCGCGCGCATTCCGGTGATGGTCGATTCGTCCAAGTGGAGCGTGATCGAGGCCGGGCTGAAGTGCCTGCAGGGCAAGAGCGTGGTCAACTCGATCTCGCTCAAGGAAGGCGAAGCGCAGTTCATCGAGCAGGCGCGCAAGGTACTGCGCTACGGCGCGGCCGCGGTGGTGATGGCCTTCGATGAGGACGGGCAGGCCGATACCTGCGCGCGCAAGGTCGAGATCTGCACCCGCGCCTACCGGATCCTGACCGAACAGGTCGGCTTCCCGCCGCAGGACATCATCTTCGACCCGAACATCTTCGCCGTCGCCACGGGTATCGAGGAACACGACAACTACGCGGTCGACTTCATCGAAGCCACCCGCATCATCAAGCGCACCCTGCCGCACTGCCATGTCTCCGGTGGTGTCTCCAATGTGTCCTTCTCCTTCCGCGGCAATGAAACCGTCCGCCAGGCGATCCACTCCGTGTTCCTGTTCCATGCCATTGGCGCGGGCATGGACATGGGCATCGTCAATGCCGGCGCGATGCCGATCTACGATGATCTGGACCCGGAACTGCGCGAGCGCGTGGAGGATGTGATCCTCAACCGCCGCCGCGACGGCACCGAGCGCTTGCTGGAGATCGCCGAGCGCTACAAAGGCAAGAAAGGCGAAGTGCGCGGCGAAGATCTGGCCTGGCGCGAGAAGCCGGTCAACGACCGCCTTGCGCATGCGCTCGTACACGGCATGGACGCCTGGGTCGAGCAGGATACCGAAGAAGCGCGTGCGCGCTCGACGCGGCCGCTGGATGTGATCGAGGGGCCGCTGATGGACGGCATGAACATCGTCGGCGACCTGTTCGGCGCCGGCAAGATGTTCCTGCCGCAGGTGGTCAAGTCCGCACGCGTGATGAAAAAGGCGGTGGCCTACCTGCTGCCCTACATCGAGGCCGAGAAGGCGCGCAGTGGCGACACCGCCAAGAGCAACGGCAAGATCATCATGGCCACGGTCAAGGGCGACGTGCACGACATCGGCAAGAACATCGTCGGCGTGGTCCTGGCCTGCAACAACTTCGATGTGGTCGATCTGGGCGTGATGGTGCCGGCGCAGAAGATCCTCGACGCCGCGCGTGCTGAAAACGCGGACATCATCGGGCTGTCGGGGCTGATCACCCCCTCGCTGGAAGAGATGAGCCACGTCGCCCGCGAGATGGAGCGGCAGGGCTTCACGATGCCGCTGATGATCGGCGGCGCCACCACCTCGCGTGCGCACACGGCGCTGAAGATCGACCCGCATTACAAGGCGCCCACGGTGTGGGTGAAGGATGCCTCGCGCGCGGTGGGCGTCGCCCAGTCGCTGATCTCGCGCGAGCTGCGCGATGCCTTCGTGGCCGCCAATGAGGCCGACTACGCCGACATCCGCCAGCGCCACCGCAACCGTGGCGATGCCAAGCGCCTGGTGCCCCTGGCCAAGGCACGCGCCCAGCGCTTCGTGGGCGACTGGGCGAACTACACGCCGCCGACGCCGCGCAGGCCCGGCCTGCATGTGCTCGACGACTACCCGTTGGCCGACCTGGTCGAGGTGATCGACTGGACGCCGTTCTTCCAGGCCTGGGAACTGGCCGGCAAGTTCCCGGCGATCCTGACCGACGAGATCGTCGGGCCCCAGGCGACGGATCTGTACCAGGATGCCCGCGCGATGCTCACCCGCATCGTCGAGGAGAAGTGGCTGACCGCCAAGGCGGTGTTCGGGCTGTGGCCGGCCAACAGCGTCGGCGATGACGTGCACCTGCGCACCGACAACGACCCGGCCGTGCTGCACTTCCTGCGCCAGCAGGTCGACAAGCCGGTCGAGCGCCCGGACTTCTGCCTGGCCGATTTCATTGCCCCGGCCGACACGGGCAAGCAGGACTGGATCGGCGCGTTCGCCGTGACCGCCGGCATCGGCATCGACCCGCACGTGGCCCGTTTCGAGGCCGACCATGACGACTACAACGCGATCCTGCTCAAGGCACTGGCCGACCGCCTGGCCGAAGCCCTGGCCGAGCGCCTGCACCAGCACGTACGCATGGATTACTGGGGCTACCAGCCCGATGAGCAGCTGGACAATGAGTCGCTGATCGCCGAGAAGTACACCGGCATCCGCCCTGCCCCGGGCTATCCGGCCTGCCCGGAGCACAGCGAGAAGGCCACGCTGTTCCACTTGCTCGATGCCGAGCGCACTGCGGACATGCAGCTGACCGAGAGCTTTGCGATGCTGCCCACCGCGGCGGTATCGGGCTATTACTTCAGCCACCCGCAGAGCCAGTATTTCGTGGTCGGCCGGGTCTCGCGCGAGCAGGTGGTGGACTATGCCAAGCGCAAGGGCGTGGATCGCGTGCAGGCCGAACGCTGGCTGGCCTCGAACCTGGATTACGATCCGGAATGACCGCGTCACCCGAGCCACGGTCGGGTGCTACCGGCATAATGCACGGGTAGGCCCCCACTGTTGGCGGGTGCGCGCCCTCCGAGACCCTGCATGACCGCCCTCCCCCGCGACGCCGTCCCGGCCGTCCGTCTGTCGTCGTTCTACCTGTTCTACTACGCCGCCCTCGGCGCGTTCACGCCCTACTGGTCGCTGTTCCTGACCTCGCGCGGCATGAGCGTCACCGCGATCAGCGTGATGATGGGGCTGTGGTATGCCACCCGTATCGTCGCGCCGACCACGTGGACCTCCATTGCCGCCGCCTCGCCGCGCCCGATCTTCTGGCTGCGGCTGGGCTGCGTGCTCACCCTGCTGACGTTCTGCGCCTTCCTGCTGCCGTTGCCGCAGCCCTGGCTGTACCCGGCGATGATCGCGTTCTGTTTCTTCTACAACGCAGTGATGCCGCAATTCGAATCGATCACGCTGACCCACCTGGGCAGCGACAGCCACCGCTACGGACTGATCCGGGTGTGGGGCTCGCTGGGTTTCATCGTGGTGGTGATGCTGTTTGGCTGGATCATCGAAGGTGACGGCGGCGCCGGCAATGCACACCTGCTGCCGTGGCTGATGCTGCCGCTGTTCGGCCTGCTCACGGCCTCGGGCTTCGCCAACCGCTATGCGCGCAACCTGCAGCGCAGCGACGGCGATGCCACTGGTTTCTGGCAGATCGTGCGCAAGCCGCAGGTACTGGCGTTCTTCCTGGCCGCCTTCATGGAGCAGCTGTCGTTCGGCCCGTACTACACGTTCTTCTCGGTCTACATGGACCACCACGGCTACGCGACTTCCACGCTGGGCGTGTTGTGGACGGTCGGGGTGGTGTTCGAAGTCGGCGTGTTCTTCACCATCGGCCGCTTCTTCCGCCGCTATGACGCCAGCTGGATGCTGCTGATCGCCCTGCTCAGCTCCACCGTGCGCTGGGCGATCACCGCACTGTTCCCGCAGAACCTGCCGGTGATGCTGGTCGCCCAGACCGCGCATGCACTGGGCTTTGCGGCCTTCTTCGCCGCTGCGATGCAGATGCTGGCCACCTACTTCCCCGGCCGCCTCAATGGGCACGGCCAGGGCGTGTTGTACGGCTTCTCCTCGGGTGTGGGCGGTGTGCTCGGTGCGTTGATCGCGGGCCAGCTGTGGCCGATCGATCAGGGCCGCACCGCATTCCTGGCGGCCAGCGGATTCGCGCTGGCCGGCGCCCTGCTGTGCTTCTTCGCGATCAGCCTGCCGCTGTTGCGGGCCGCCCGCCGGAAGCCCGGGGCCGTGTAGCGCCACGCCGTGCGTGGCCTTGCCGTCACGTTGGTGCCGGTACGCTCGGGACTCCCCAACCCCGGAGTCCCCATGCGACGTTCCCTTCGCCTGCCGACCCTGTTCACCGCCCTCGTGGCGGCCTGCGCCACCGCGAACGCGGCCCCCCCGATCATTCTCGACAACGCCCGCGTGTTCGACGGCGAACGCGACCTGGGCATCACCACGCTGACCCTGCGCGATGAGCGCATCGCGCACATCGGCCCACCACCGCCCGCACTGGCCAAGGGTGCCAAGCGCATCGACTACCAGGGCAAGGTGATCCTGCCCGGCCTGGTCAGCAACCACATCCACGTCGGCAATACCGACGGCCTGGAGCATGGCGACCGCTTCTACACCCGTGATCACGTGCTCCGCGACCTGCAGCAGTTCCAGCGCTACGGCATCACCACAGTGACCGCGCTGGGCATGAACGGCGCTGCGTTCACCACGATCCGCGCCGAAGTCCGTGACCAACCCACGCTCGGTGCGCAGCTGTACGGCGCCGGTGGCGGCATCGGCGCGGCCGCAGGCGCCCCGCCGGCCAAAACGATGGGGCTCGAGCACGATCCCGTCTCACGCCCGACCACGCCCGACCAGGCCCGCGCCGCGGTCCGCGCGCAGCAGCAGGCCGGGGTGGACGTGATCAAGCTGTGGGTGGACGACCTCGGTGGCCGCTTCCCGATGATGGCGCCGCCGATCTACCGCGCGGCGATCGATGAGGCGCACCGGCACCAGCTCAAGGTGGCCGCGCACATCCACGACCAGGCGCCGGCAGCGGATCTGGTCGAGGCCGGCGTGGACATCATCGCGCACGGCATCCGCGATACGCCGGTCGCCCCGGCGCTGGTCAGCGCGATGCGCGACAAGGGCGTGTGGTACATCCCGACGGTCAACATCGACGAGGCGAATTATCTATACGCAGAGAACCCGCAGTGGCTGCAGCAGCCGTTCGTGGCCAACGCCCTGCCGGCAGCCGTGCGTGAGCGCTGGCAGCAACCACAGTGGCAGAAGGCGCAGCTGGCGGGCGATGGCATCCCCAAGGCACGCGCAGCGGTGGCCATGAACCTGCGTAACCTGAGAACGCTGCACGAGGCCGGCGTGAACATCGGCTTCGGTACCGATGCCGGCGCGATGCCGCAGCGCGTGATCGGCGTCGCCGAGCATCGCGAGCTGGAGCTGATGACCCAGGCCGGTTTCACCCCGGCGCAGGCGTTGCAGGTAGCCACCGCCGACGCCGCACGCCTGCTTGGCCTGGACGATCGCGGGCGGATCGCGGTCGGACGCCGTGCGGATCTGCTGGTTCTGGGGGCCAACCCGCTTCAGGACATCCGCAACAGCCGCCGGATCGATGCGGTCTGGCAGGCGGGCCAGCAGGTCGCCGGCCCGATCGAGGCCGAAGCAGGCACGGCTGCCCGCGACTGATCGCGGGCGATGGGATTCAGGGGGCGGCGGCCGGCGCCGTCGCCTCCAGGCGCTTCAGCTGGGCCTGGAAATCAGGCAGCAGCAGGCGATTGCCATAGCCGCTGAGATGATCGCCATCGAAGAACAGCGGCTTGCCCTCGCGGGTCGGCAGGCACTGCTCGCCGGGGCACAGCAGCGGCATCGGATCCCAGATCGACGCCCCCGGCAGCGCATCCGCCACCTGCTGCAGGACGGCCAGCACCGGCGCACGCAGCTGCTCGATCTCGCTGCGCTGCACAGTCATGCCATTGACGCAGATCGGGTTGTGCCGGTTGAACACATCCGAGCAGCGGTACGGCGGCGCGGGCAGTACCGGCTTGGGCGCTTCCAGCACGATGTGCACGCCGCGCCCGGCCAGCGGGGTGAGCTGAGCAATCCAGGACGCGACCTCGGCCCTGCGACCGGCATCGGCCGCCTCGCTCAGATGCTCGGCACGCACCTGCGCGATATCGAACACGGTGTACTGCTCGGACAGACGCGGCAGCCGCAGCCCGGCCAGCAACACCACATCGCCCGGCTGCGCACGGGCCTGGATATCCTCCAGCACGTTGCGCACATACGCATCACACGCCGGATTGGGGCCCTGCCAGGCACGCAACCCGACCAGCGCGCAGCCCCCGCTTCCGTACAGCCGGATCGTTGCGCCATCCAGCACGGCCAGGCGCTGCAACATCTCGTGGTAGGCCAGCGCATGCGAGTCACCGGCCACGAACAGCTGGCGCGTGGAGGCGGCGCGTCCAGGGCACTGGCCGCGCTCGTACAGGCGTGCCTGCCCGCCCTGCACCGGCACGTTGCTGACCCGCACGCGGCAGTCCGGGATCTCCTTCTTGAGCCCCTTGGCATAGGGATACCAGTCCAGCGGAGCGCGGCTGACCACGCTGAGCGAGGTGTACTGCTGGGTCTTGACCAACGCCGTCTGCAGCCCGGCGCCAAGCACCAGCACGGCCACCCCGACCGCGACCCAGCGTGCGTTGCTGATGCGCCAGCGTCCGCCATGCCGCAGGGGCTGTTCCACCCAGCGCCAGGACAGCCAGGACAGCAGCGCCACGCACAGCAGTGCGGCCGCGCCGGTGGCCACCGTCTCAAGGCCCACCGTCCAGCGGAACAGCACGAAAACCGGCCAGTGCCACAGGTACAGCGAATAGGACAGGCGGCCGATCGTCACCATCGGCGTGGTCGCCAGCGCGCGGCCGATCCAGCCCCCTGGCGCGCGCTGCAGCAGACCAAGCAGGCCCAGCGTGCCCAGCACCGGCCAAAGCCCGTCGATCCAGGGCGAATGGCCCGGACGCGCGGACCACAGCCCATAGCCCAGTGCGCCAACGCTGAGCAGCAGCAGCGGCGAGCGCCAGCTGATGCCGCGCGGCGATGCCGTCAGCGGCGTGAACCGGCCGCTGAGCGACAACACCTGGAACAGCAGCACGCCAGCGCCCAGCTGCCAGAACCGCGTGGTGGTCAGATAGAACGCATCGATCTCATGGCCGCCCTGGCGCGCACGGAACACCGCATACCCCAGTGATGCCGCGACCGCCACGCCGAACAGCCCCAGCGACACCCAGCGCCCGCGCGGGCCTTTGGCCCAGGCCAGGAACAACAGCGGGAACAGCAGGTAGAACTGCTCTTCCACGCCCAACGACCAGGTGTGCGTGTACGGGTTGAATTCGGTGCGCGGTGAGAAGTAATCGTTGCCGGTACTGGCCAGCACCCAGTTACTCAGCCCGACGAAGGCCATGCGCCCGGTCTTGTCGCTGGTTTCGCTGAGCCACGATTCGGGAATCAGCAGCGCACTGAGCATTGCCGTGAACAGCAGGCAGACCACCAGCGCCGGGGCGATGCGGCGCATGCGGCGCGCATAGAAACGGGCCAGCCCGGCCCAGCCGCCCACCGCCGGCAGGCGATCCACCGAGGCACTGACCACGAAGCCGGAGATGACGAAAAACACGTCCACGCCGGTGAAGCCGCCGGGCAACCAGCTGGCCTTGAGGTGGTAGAGGATGACCGCCAGCACTGCGATCGCACGCAGGCCATCGATGTGTGGGAAATACCCGGGACTGCGTTCCTGCATGGCCCTGCTCCTGACATGCAACGGGCGCCTGCCGGCGCCCAGTGCATTCAACAATGGTGGCGTCGGCTTACCAGACCAGGTCGTCCGGCACCTGGTACTGCGGATCGGCGTACGGATCTTCGCCAGCCGGTGCATCCGGATCGACCTTCAGCGCCACCGACGGTGCGAACACCGCTTCGGCCTCGGCCAGCACGGCGGCGGTAACCAGCACGTAGCGGCCGTTCTGCTGCAGCACACCGAGCTCGCCGGCATTGAGGGCCTTGAGCTGGTCGGCCGTCACATAGATGCGCTTGATCTTGCCGCCATAGGGGAAATGGCGCGCGATGTCGGCTGCTTCGGCGTTGAGGGACTTGCCTTCCAGCAGGACCTCCAGCTTGGCCTTGGCCTCGCGGCGGATACGCGCCTCTTCCTGCTTCAGGCGCTCAGCCTCGATGCGGTCGTCTTTTTCCTTCTGCGCACGGATCGCGTACGCCTTGGCGAGATCGATATCCTCGCGCGAGCGCGGCTTGCCAGGCGCGCCCTGAGGGGCGCGGGCGCCGGCAGGACGGCCCTTGCCCGGTGGACGGCGATCACCGTCTCGCGCGGGCCGCTGGCCCTCGCCGGGCTTGCCGGCCGGGCGTGCGCCCTGCGGCTTGCCGGCCGGTCGGCCATCGCGGCGCGCATCGGGCCGACGGTCCGGCTTGCGGTCGTTGGTTCGTTCGGGTTTGGGCGCGGCTTTGAAGCCAAGGCCCAGCAGCTGGTCGCGGAGAGTATCGCTCATGACGTCAGATCAGTAATGCGGAGGCGGCGGCTCTTCGGCCGAATCGGAATACAGCGCGGTGCGGACCTTGCCGAGGTCTTCAAGCAGGATGCGGGTCAGGTCGGCATTGCGATTGCCTTCCATGCGCGCATCGGCCAGGGCCTCGCTCAGTTCGGCCAGCGCCTGCTCCTGGAAGGAGACGCGCATTTCCAGCTCGATCAGGCGTGCTTCCAGTGCCTGTTCGCGCTCGGAGGGTGTGGACTCATGCATTCAACGAACGTCCCCGGCCAATGCCGTAGTAAGCCAGGCCCGCGGCTTCGATTTCCTGCGGGTCGTACAGATTGCGGCCGTCGAACACGACCGCATCGCTGAGCATCTCACGCAGGCGGATGAAATCCGGACTGCGGAACTGCTTCCATTCGGTGACCACGACCAGCGCATCGGCGCCGTCGAGGGCGTCATAGGCATCGTCGCAGAACACCAGGTCATCGCGCTCACCGAAGATGCGGCGCGCTTCGTCGGTCGCTTCCGGATCATAGGCGCGCACCCGTGCACCGGCTTCCCACAGCTGCGCCAGCAGGCGGCGGCTGGAGGCTTCGCGCATGTCATCGGTGTTCGGCTTGAAGGCCAGGCCCCACACCGCGAAGGTCTTGCCGCGCACGCCTTCATCCTCGCCACGGTCGTAGTGGCGCTGGATCAGCGCGTACAGATGGCCCTTCTGATGTTCGTTGACGGCTTCCACCGCGTTCAACAGCTTGGGCTCATGGCCGTACTGCTGGGCGGTCCGGGCCAGCGCCTGCACATCCTTGGGGAAGCACGAGCCGCCGTAACCGGCGCCGGGATAGATGAAGTGCCAGCCGATGCGCGGATCCGAGCCGATGCCCTGTCGGACCTGCTCGATGTCGGCACCGACCTTCTCGGCGATGTTGGCGATTTCGTTCATGAACGAAATCTTGGTCGCCAGCATCGCATTGGCCGCGTACTTGGTGAGCTCGGCCGAGCGCACCTCCATCTCCACCACGCGGTCGTGGTTGCGGTTGAACGGCGCATACAGGCGGCGCATCAGCGCGACCGAGTCGGGATTGGACGCGCCCACCACGATGCGGTCCGGCCGCATGCAGTCGGCGACCGCGTCACCTTCCTTGAGGAATTCGGGATTGGAGACCACGTCGAACGCGATCTCCACGCCGCGCTCGGCCAGCGCCTCGGCGATGGCCTCACGGACGTTGTCGGCCGTGCCTACCGGCACGGTCGATTTGTTCACCACCACCACCGGCGCGGTGATGTGCCGGCCGATGGTGCGGGCCACGGCCAGCACGTACTGCAGGTCGGCACTGCCGTCCTCGTCCGGTGGCGTGCCCACGGCAATGAAGATCACCTGGCCATGCGCGATCGCGGTGGCGGCGTCGGAGGTGAAGACCAACCGCGACGCAGCGTGGTTGGCCTTGACCATCGGCTCCAGGCCGGGCTCATAGATCGGGATGATCCCGTTGTTGAGCCCGTCGACCTTGGCCTGGTCGATGTCGACACAGATCACCTGATGGCCAACCTCGGCCAGGCAGGTACCCGTGACAAGACCGACATAGCCGGTACCGAATATCGCAACGCGCATGGGCGGTGGGGCTCCAGATCCGTTACGGCAGAACGTTCAGCAGCTCGACGTCAAACGTCAGCGTCGCGTTCGGACCGATCGGACCACCCGGGGTGCCCTGCTCGCCATAGGCCAGCTCGCCCGGAATCCAGAAGCGGTACTTGGAGCCGGTCGGCATCAGCGACACGCCTTCGGACCAGCCCTTGATCACCTGGTCGAGGCCGAACTCGATCGGCTGGCCGCGCTGGTAGCTGCTGTCGAACACGGTGCCGTCGAGCAGCTTGCCTTCGTAGTTCACGCGCACCTTGCTGGTCGGCATCGGACGCTCGCCCGAACCCGGACGCAGCACCTGGTACTGCAGGCCCGAGGCGGTGGTCACCACGCCCGGCACGGTCTTGTTCTTGGCCAGGAAGTTGTTGCCTTCCACGCGGTTGGTACCGGCCTGGGCGGCGGACTTGGCGTCCATCTCAGCCTGCTTGCCCTTCATGAAGCCTTCCAGCGTGGCCTTGGCCTGCTCGGCGGTCATCTTCGGGGTGCCGTTGTTGAAGGTGGTGCTGACCGCATCGAACAGCGCGTCCAGGTCCAGATCGTCCTTCAGCGGCGCCAGCGACGGGCCCACGGCGAAGCTGCCCAGCATCAGGCCAACCTTCTCGCGGTCCACCTTCGGCGGCGCGGTGCCCGGGGCAACGCCCGGAACCGGCTGGCCGCTCTTGGCCATCACGGCCTGGCGCAGGGCGGCGTCGGTCTTCTGGGCCTCTTCCTGGCTGATCAGCGGCTGCTTGCCTTCAAAGGCATTCGTCACGCCGCGGCGCAGGGCGGCCAGGTCGATCTCGCTGGAGATCGGACCGAACGAATTGGCGACATCGATACCGATGGCGTAGCCCAGCTTTTCGCGTTGGGTATTCAAAGTGGAAGTCTCCTTGACAGCCGCGCGGGCGGCTGGTTGTTGCGACATCGCGGTACCGGTGGCACCCATCGCCAGAATCAGAACCGACGCCGCGGCGCCGCGCATTCCCATCTTCATTCGCTGCATTCCTGGAAGTGACTGGACGCCGACGTCGGCGCGAAAGCAACCATTGTCGCACGCGCGTCCGAGATGTCGATATCGTCAGTGCTTGTTGGCCGTGACAGACAGTTCACGTTCGATCGCCGCGACCAGTTTCGGGTCGTCCGGCGTGACCTTGCTCGGGAACTGCGCCACCACCCGGCCATCGCGGCTGATCAGATACTTGTGGAAGTTCCAGCCGGGCGACACGCCCGTGGCCGTGGCCAGGCTGCGATACAACGGCGTCGCCTCCGGCCCGGTGACGACCACCTTCTGGAACATCGGGAACTTGACGCCATAGGTCAGCGTGCAGAACTCCTGGATCTGGGCTTCGTCACCCGGCTCCTGGCCCTTGAAGTCATTGGACGGGAAGCCCAGCACCGAGAAACCACGCGCGGCGTACTTTCGCTGCAGCGCTTCCAGGCCTTCGTACTGCGGGGTGAATCCGCACTTGCTGGCGGTGTTGACCACCAGCAGCACCTTGCCGCCGTACTGCTTGGCCAGATTGACCTCGCCCTTGCCGGCCAGCGGGCGATAGCTCACATCCAGCAGATCGGCCGCCTGGGCCGAGGCGCCCACCAGCAGGCCGGCCGCCAGCAACAACACGGACCACCGCGCCCGGCGCGGAATGCGGCCGCAGCGGATGGGCGACAACAAAGACACGTGATGCATCGCGACACTCCAGAGTGGGGAAGAACGAAGGCCTGAATGCGCCCGGCGAGGGCGGCCAGGACGGCGGCGGGCACTATATCACCGGTGTTTTTGCCGCCGGACGCCGTTGGTCCGCCGGCAGGACGCCTCGCCGCAATGCGCCGTGGCCGGGCACGGCCCCGTCGATGCTGCCCGCCGCATTCAGCGCCGTTTTACAGCGTCTGGCGGTGTGGACCGACAGGCCAACCTCACCGATTCGATCACCTGAATACGGCGCCCACTTGCCATACCATTGACATCAATGAATGTGCGCTGGCCCGCATCGGCAGCTCACGTGCCGATATATATCTTTATATTCAATAACTTGGGAAACCATGGAGGCTGTCATACGCCCCCTGCCATCAGTTGGGTTGCTCGCCCTGTTGATCTTCGGCGTGCCGGTGTTATAGTTGCATACAACACCAGTCACCTAGACAGGGGAAGCCCATGAACCGCATGCGCCACCACCACGCCGCCAAAGCCGTCACCGCCGCCTCGGCGTTGCTGCTGCTTGGCTGGTTCGGCATCCCCTCCGGTGACGCTGGCAGCCCTGCCAGCGCCAATGTGTTTGAAGGCCCGCAGGACGCAGGCGTCATCGAGGCAGGGACCGCCGACGGCGCCCCCACGCCCCCCCGCCGGCTGCACAGCTCCCTGTCCATGCCTTACTTCTCATTCGCGCAGTCGCTGAACCCACGGAGCTGACCATGAGCGATATTCAATGGAGCGATGGTGCTCCGATCTACCGCCAGCTGAAAGAGCGCGTGATCGCCATGATGCTTGACGGCATCATCAAGCCGGGCGACGCCCTGCCTTCGGTCCGGCAGGTTGCCGCCGAGTACCAGCTCAATCCCATTACCGTTTCGCGCGCCTACCAGGAACTGGCTGATGAAGGCCTGGTCGAGAAGCGCCGCGGCCTGGGCATGTTCATGACCGAAGAAGCGGCGACGCAGCTGCGCAGCAGCGAGCGCGACCGGTTCCTCAATGAAGAATGGCCGCTGGTCCTGGAACGCATCCAGCGCCTGGGCCTGAACCTCGACGAATTGCTGCCCCAGGGGAAATCCTCATGAATGCCGTTGCAAGTGATGTCGTCATTTCCGCTCGAGGCCTGCGCAAGGCCTATAAACAGACTGTGGCACTGGACAACACCAGTTTCACGATCGCGCCCGGCCGCATCACCGGCCTGATCGGCCCCAACGGCGCCGGCAAGACCACCCTGCTCAAGGCGCTGCTGGGCCTGACCGCGGTGGAAGGCGAGCTGCGCGTACTCGGGCTGGACCCGACCGTACAGCGCAACGCCCTGATGAACGATGTGTGCTTCATCGCCGACGTGGCGGTGCTGCCGCGCTGGATGAAGGTGCGCGAGGCCATCGATTTCGTCGCCGGCACCCACCCGCGTTTCGACCGGGCGCGCTGCGAACGCTTCCTGGCCTCCACCAAACTGCATCCCAAGCAGCGCGTGCGCGAACTGTCCAAGGGCATGATCGTGCAGCTGCACCTGGCGCTGGTGATGGCCATCGATGCCAAGGTCCTGGTGCTGGACGAACCGACCCTGGGCCTGGACATCCTGTACCGCAAGGAGTTCTACCAGCGCCTGCTGGAGGACTACTTCGACGAGCAGAAAACCATCATCGTCACCACCCACCAGGTGGAAGAGATCGAGCACATCCTCACCGATGTGATGTTCATCCGCGATGGCCGCATCGTGTTGACCACCGACATGGAAGACATCGGCGAACGCTATACCGAAGTGCTGGTGTCGGCCGATGCGGTGGAGGCCGCACGCGCGCTCAAGCCGATCGACGAACGTGCCCTGCCCTTCGGCAAGACCGTGCTGCTGTTCGACGGGGTGCCACGCGCCCAGCTCACGCCCCTGGGCGAAATCCGCAGCCCGGGGCTGGCGGATCTGTTCGTGGCCATCATGAAGGGAACCTACGCATGAACACCGTCAACCATCCCATCAGCAAGGCCAGTGCGTTCAAGTGGCTGCTCAAGCGTGAGTACTGGGAAAACCGCGGCGGCTTCCTGTATGCGCCGGTGATCGCCGGCGGCATCTCGCTGGTGATGAGCCTGCTCGGCATCGTGTTCGGCCTGGTCGCCATGCACCGTGCGGTCAAGAGCGGCGGCATCCACATCGACAACGAAAGCGTCAACATCAACGGCCTGGACCTGAGCCTGCTGACCAGCAAGCTCGATGCCAAGGACCTGCACGACCTGGCCAATGGCCTGGACCTGACCCTGATCCTGAGCTCGGGCTGGCCGCTGATCGTGCTCGCCTTCGTGGTGTTCTTCTACTGCCTGGGCGCCCTGTACGACGACCGCCGCGACCGCAGCATCCTGTTCTGGAAATCGCTGCCGCTGTCGGATACCGCCACGGTGCTGTCCAAGGCCGTGAGTGCGCTGCTGATCGCCCCGATCATCGCGGTGATCGCCTCGGCCCTGACCATGCTCGGTTTCCTGGTGATGATCTCGATCGTGGTGATCGCCCACGGCGGTGATCCGATGATGCTGATCTGGGGCCCTGCCAGCCCGCTGACCATCATCGCCGGCCACCTGTCCTGGATTCCGGTCTACCTGCTCTGGGCGCTGCCGACCGTTGGCTGGTTGCTGCTGTGCTCGGCCTGGGCCAAGACCAAGCCGTTCCTGTGGGCGGTGATGCTGCCGCTGTTCGCCGGCATCATCGTCAGCACCACCAAGGTGATGACCCTGTTCGACCTGACCGGCGGCTGGTTCTGGAAGCATATCGTTGGCCGCCTGCTGCTCAGCGCGGTCCCGGCCAGCGACCAGTTCTACCGCGGTGAGTCCATGTTCAGTGGCAACGGCAACATGGACAACCTGGTCAACGAACTGGGCCCAAGCCACCAGCTGGCCGCCCTGGCCATGCCGGAACTGTGGATCGGGGCTGCCGCCGGCGTGGTGTTCCTGTTCCTGGCCATCCGCCTGCGCCGCCGCGCTGGCGAAATCTGATCCCCCGCCCTTCTTCGAGGAGCCACCCATGATCCGCACGCTCGCTGTTGCTTCCCTGTTGCTGCTGCCGCTGACCGCGCTCGCCAATGAACCGCAGTGCAGGTTCAACGAACCGCGCGACCTCAAGCTCGACCTGGCCGGTGCCAAGGCCGTGGTGTTCGAAGTGAACCAGCATGACCTGGTGCTGCAGGCCGGCCCCGGTGCGGCCCAGCTCGGCGGGCGCGCCTGCGCCTCCAACGCGGACTGGTTGCGCCAACTCACGGTCACCCAGCAGAAGGTCGGCGACAAGCTCGTCGTCCGCCTGCAGCGCGAAGGGCGCAGCCTCACCATGAGCGGCAGCAGCTATGCCTACCTGGACCTGCGCGGCACGGTGCCGGACACGCTCCTGGTCCAGATGAAGGTCGGCTCCGGCGATGCCAGCGTCAGCGGTGCGCATTCGCTCAGCGCCGATGTCGGCTCCGGGGATATCAAGCTGGAGAACATCAAAGGGCTGGTGACCGCGGCAGTCGGCTCGGGCGATGTCATCCTCGATGGCGCCGGTGCACTGAACCTGCTCTCGGTCGGCTCGGGTGATTTCAAGGCCCGCAACGTGCGCGGCGACGCCAAGGTCGGCACCATCGGTTCGGGCGACTTCGAGCTGGATACCGTCGGTGGCAATGTCGAGATCGGCGTGGTCGGCTCCGGCGACACCGACGTGCGCCAGGCCAAGGGCAACGTCCGGATCGGCACCGTCGGCTCCGGCGATACCGAGCTGCGCGACATCGGCGGCAGCGTCACGGTGGAACGCCATGGCTCCGGCGATGTGACGGCCCGTGATGTCGGTGGCGACCTGCGCGTGGCCAACAGTGGCAGCGGCGATATCCGCCACAGCAATGTACGCGGCCGGGTTGAACTGCCGCGCGGCAAGTAAGCCTCTTTACCCTCAACGGATACGGACCATGACAACTCGACTGCTGCTGCCTGCCCTGCTGTTGTGCCTGCCCATCGCCGCCTGTACCGCCCCGGACAGCGGAAAAGGCAAAGCCCCCGCCGACCAGAGCGCCGCCGCCCCGGCCACCAGCGCGCTGGATACCGACAGCATCGGCAAGACCGTGCAGGAGGCCACCGACAAGGCCCGCCGGGAAATTGCCCAGGGCAACATCTCCATCTCCAATGGCAAATCTCCCAAGGCCGAGATCAGCCCCCAGGGCGACCTGCTGATCGATGGCAAAGCGGTACCGGTGGATGCCCACCAGCGTGCGCTGCTGCAGGACTACCGCAAGCAGGTCGAGTCGCTGGCCAGTGCGGGCATGGAGATCGGCGTGGCCGGCGCCAATCTCGGCGTGAAGGCGGCCGGTGAGGCGATCAAGGGCATGTTCTCCGGTGACACCCAGGGCATCGAAGCGCGGGTGAACGAGGAAGCCAGGAAGATCGAAGGCCAGGCCCAGAAGCTGTGCGGCCTGCTGCCCGGGATGATGGCCCGGCAGCAGGCGCTGGCGGCCGCGCTGCCGGCCTTCCAGCCTTACGCGACCATGGACCAGAAAGACATCGACGACTGCGGCAAGTAAGCGGCCCCTGCCTGCGACGATGCGTCGCAGGCAGGCCCTTCCCGGCGCCAGGGGACTACAATCTGCGTTCCCGCCGCACGCGTTGTTGCCTGCTCATGAAGAAGCTGAGTCTGTTGCTGTTCGCCCTGTTCTGCCTCGTCGCCACTGGTTGCGACCAGGAGTACCGCAATCACCGCGCCGAGCGCAGCAAGCCGAAGATCACCGTCAGCGACGGCATGGTCACCGTGCGCCGCGCACCTGCGCCGAACATCATCATCCTGCCCAACGGGCACATGAAGATCGACGAGATCGAGATCCCGCTCAACGAAGAGCAGCAGGCGATGCTGCAGGGCATGTTCGGCCAGCTGCAGGTGCTGCGCCAGAACACCTTGACCGATGCTCCGCCGGACCCGGCCAAGCGCTCGGTGAAGATCCAGGTGCCCGATGGCATGCAGCCGATCCCGCCGGACCTGACCACGAAGATTCCGGAATTCAAGGATTACACCGAGACCTTCGGCAATCTGCAGGCCGACCGCCACTGACTGAGCCCCGCAGCGGCCGGCAGGCCCCTGGGCAAATGTCCCCCGTCCGCCGCCTGGCAGCGACGGCCTCCGCCTTGATTCTGCCCTGGGGCCCGCCGGCCGCTACGGGGCTCACGCACAAAAAAACGGGCCATTCGGCCCGTTTTTCGTTTCAGGTAGTACGCGCGCTCAACCGCCGCCGCCACCACCGGCGTGGATGCCGCCGGCGGTCAGCGCGGCCGGATCGAGCAGCTTGCGCAGCTCGGCCTCGGACAGACCGCTGTCTTCCTTGGCCACCTCCAGCACCGGGCGCTGTTCCTTGTAGGCACGCTTGGCGATCGCGGCGGCCTTCTCATAGCCGATGATCGGGTTCAACGCGGTCACCAGGATCGGATTGCGATCCAGTGCCTCGCGGACGCGATCCTCGCGCACCTTCAGCCCGGCGATCGCAGTATCGGCCAGCAGGCGGGTGATGTTGGCCAGCAGATTGATGCCATCGAGCAGGTTCGCGGCGATCAACGGCAGCGTCACGTTCAACTGGAAGTTGCCGGTCTGGCCGGCCACGGTGATCGCGGTGTGGTGGCCGATCACCTGGGCGCACACCATCACGGTGGCTTCGGGAATCACCGGGTTGACCTTGCCCGGCATGATCGAGCTGCCCGGCTGCAGCGCCGGCAGTTCGATCTCGCCCAGACCGGCCAGCGGACCGGCATTCATCCAGCGCAGGTCGTTGGCGATCTTGATCAGTGCCACCGCCAACGCGTTGAGCTGGCCGGACAGTTCAACCGCATCGTCCTGCGCGGCCAGGCCTTCAAACTTGTTCTCGGCGCTGTCGAACTTGATGCCGGTCTGCTGCTTGAGCTGCCTGGCCACCTGCGCGCCGAAACGCGGGTCGGCATTGATGCCGGTGCCGATGGCGGTGCCGCCCAGCGGCAGCCGACGCAGGCGCTTGAGGCTGTCTTCGATACGCTCCTGGGCAGAGGACAACTGCGCCGACCACGCACCGAATTCCTGTTCGAAGGTCAGCGGCATCGCATCCATCAGATGGGTGCGGCCGGTCTTGACCACCTTGCGCAGCGCGCGGCCACGCTTGTCGATGGTCTTGCGCAGGTGCACCAGCGAAGGCAGCAGCTGCTCATGCACGCCCAGCAGCGCCGAAACGCGCAGCGCGGTCGGGATCACGTCGTTGGAGCTCTGCCCCTGGTTGACGTGATCGTTGGGATGCACCGCGGTCTTGCCCGCCTTGCCGGCACGATTGGCCAGCGTGGCGATGACCTCGTTGGCATTCATGTTCGAGGAGGTGCCCGAACCGGTCTGGTACACGTCGATCGGGAAGTGCGCGTCATGGCGCCCATCGGCGACTTCGGCAGCGGCCGCCTCGATGGCCTTGCCGATGTTGCGCGGCAGATGGCCCAGCTCGACGTTGACGTTGGCCGCAGCCCCCTTGACCAGGCCGAGCGCGCGGATGAAACCGCGCGGCATGCGCTGGCCCGACACCGGGAAATTATCGACGGCGCGCTGGGTCTGCGCGCCCCACAACGCATCGGCGGGCACCTGCAGCTCGCCCATGCTGTCGTGTTCAATCCTGAAACCCTTGCTCATTGCTTCAACTCCGCACATCTTTCGTGGATGAAAGGGAACCTGCGGCTGGCAACGGGCCTGATTCCCTGGCTGGCGGCTCTGATCACGATACTCCCAAGCACCGTTGAAACCCAACCACGCGGTGGATCGGCTAGACTCGGGATTCGTTTTCATTCAGACAGACTGCCGCCCCCATGGGTGACGATCCCGACAGTAGTACCGGGCGTGCGAGCGCGCACGCACCGATGACCGGCCTCGCCGCCCTGGCGACCGCAGGTGCCATTCCGCTCCATGCAGCAGCGCTGCGGGGCCGCGGATGATCGGCAATCTCCTGCTTCTGCTGCTGGCCCTGCTGCTGGTGGTACTCAACGGCTTCTTCGTGGCCGCCGAGTTCGCCCTGGTGAAGCTGCGCCATACCCAGGCCGTCGGCCTGGCCGAGAACCATGGCTGGCGGGGACGGCTGCTGCTCAACGTGCACTCGCACCTGGATGCGTACCTGTCGGCCTGCCAGCTGGGCATCACGCTGTCCTCGCTGGGCCTGGGCTGGGTCGGTGAGCCGGCCTTCGCACACCTGCTGCAGCCGTTGTTCGACACCTTGGGGCTGACCCCGGAAGCCTCGCGCCTGACGTCCTTCATCATCGCCTTCAGCCTGATCTCGTTCCTGCACATCGTGCTGGGCGAACTGGCGCCGAAATCGATGGCGATCCGTCGCCCCGAGGCGATGTCGCTGTGGACGGCCGCGCCGCTGTACCTGTTCTATTGGGCCATGTACCCGGCCATCTGGCTGCTCAACAACAGCGCCAATGCGCTGCTGCGCCTGGCCGGCTGGGGCGATGTGGAGCACACCTCGCACCGCTATTCGCGCGAGGAGCTCAAGCTGATCGTGGGTCGCCAGCAACCGGTCGGCACCGCGCCGGACCAGGACCTCACCTTGATGAGTCACGCGCTGGAACTGCCCGAGCTGGTGGCCGGCGACCTGATGCGCTCCCGCGACCACATGCGTTCTTTCCGCGAAGGCATGCGCCTGGCCGACGTCATGGCCGAGTTCGCCGAAAGCCGCTACAGCCGCTACCCGTGGTTCGACCGCGATGGCGAGGAAGTGCTGGGCATCCTGCACATGAAGGACCTGCTGGTCGAGATCGCTCGAGGCAATCCCACCGACGACCTGCGCCCGCTGCTGCGCCCGGCCAACCTGATCGCGCTGGAAACCCCGGTACCGCTGGTGCTGGAGCGCTTCCGCACCGGCACCACCCACCTGGCGCTGTGCGTGGAAGAGCACGGCCGCATCCTGGGCTACTTCACCCTGGAAGACCTGCTGGAAGTGGTGGTCGGGGATATCGAGGACGAACACCCGCATATCGTCAAGGATGCCCCCACCCGTGGCGCCGACGGCACCCTGCTGGTGGCCGGCTCGACCTCGATCTTCCGGCTTGAGCGGCTGCTGGGACACGACCTGAGCGCGCCGGACCACCTCAATTCGGTCGGCGGGCTGATCGTGCACCAGCTCCAGCGGCTGCCCGAGGAAGGCGAGCAGCTGGAGATCGACGGGCACCAGTTCACGATCAAGCGCATGGCCGGGCACCGGATCCAGGCGGTGACGGTGCGCATGGCACAGGCCGAGGACGCCGGGGCAGCGTAGAATGGCGGCCCCCGCTGCCACCGATCTGCGCCCTGCCATGTCCGAATTCGCCCTGCTCGCCCTGTCCCCGCTCGATGGCCGCTACGCCGGCAAGGTCGACGCCCTGCGCCCGATCTTCTCCGAATACGGCCTGATCAAGGCCCGCGTGAAGGTGGAAGTGGAATGGCTGCTGGCACTGGCCAATGAGCCGGGCATCGTCGAACTGGCGCCGTTCTCGGCTGCCGCCACCGCACGCCTGCGTGCCCTGGCCGACGACTTTGCCCCGGCCCACGCCGCGCGTGTGAAGGAGATCGAGCGCACCACCAACCACGACGTCAAGGCCGTGGAGTACTTCATCAAGGAGCAGCTCACCGCCGATGCGGAGCTGGGCCCGGCGCTGGAGTTCGTGCATTTCGCCTGCACCAGCGAGGACATCAACAACCTCAGCTACGGGCTGATGCTCGAGCAGGCCCGCCGCGAGGTGCTGCTGCCCTCGCTGGACAACATCGCCGGCGTGCTGCGTGCCCTCGCCCATGCCCAGGCCGCCCAGCCGATGCTCTCGCGCACCCATGGCCAGACCGCCTCGCCGACCACCCTGGGCAAGGAAGTGTCCAACGTCGTGGCCCGCCTGGAGCGCCAGCGCCGCCAGATCGCCGCCGTCGAACTGACCGGCAAGATCAATGGCGCGGTGGGCAACTACAACGCGCACGTCATCGCCTACCCGGACGTGGACTGGCCGGCCTTCGCCCAGCGCTTCGTGGAAAGCCTCGGCCTGGTCTTCAACCCGTACACCACCCAGATCGAGCCGCACGACAACGTCGCCGAGATCGGCGATGCCGCGCGCCGCGCCAACATCATCCTGATCGACCTGGCGCGCGACGTCTGGGGCTATATCTCGCTGGGCTACTTCAAGCAGAAGCTCAAGGAAGGCGAAGTCGGCTCCTCGACCATGCCGCACAAGGTCAACCCGATCGACTTCGAAAACGCCGAAGGCAACTTCGGCATCGCCAACGCCCTGTTCGAGCATTTCAGCGCCAAGCTGCCGATCAGCCGCTGGCAGCGCGACCTGACCGACTCCACCGTGCTGCGCGCGGTCGGCACCGCCTTCGGCCATACCCAGGTCGCCCTGGACTCGCTGGCCAAGGGCCTGGGCAAGCTGACCGTCAATCCGGAACGCCTGGATGCCGACCTGGACGCCGCATGGGAAGTGCTGGCCGAAGCGGTGCAGACCGTCATGCGCCGCCATGGCCTGCCCAACCCGTACGAACAGCTCAAGGCGCTCACCCGCGGCCAGGGCATCACCACCGAATCGATGCAGGCCTTCGTTGAATCGCTGGACCTGCCCGCCGACGCCAAGCAGAGCCTGCGCGCGCTGACCCCGGGCGGCTACATCGGCCTGGCAGCGGACCTGGCCAAGGCGATCTGAAGGCATGGGCGCCGCCCCGCTGCGCCCCCGAACTACCGTCTACACGCTCCAAGGATCTCCCCCATGGCCGCACGCAAGATCAAAACCCCCGTCATCGAAATCCAGGCCCGTCCCGGCCTGCCGCTGGGCATGCCCGCCGCTACCTTCCTGCGCGATTACTGGCAGAAGCGCCCGCTGCTCATCCGCGGCGCCTTCCCCGATTTCGAGACCCCGGTGCAGCCCGAAGACCTCGCCGGTCTGGCCTGTGAAGAAAGCGCGCTGTCGCGGCTGATCACCCACGACCGCGCCACCGATGGCTGGACCGTGCGCACCGGCCCGTTCCAGGAAGAAGAATTCCCCGGCATGCCGGACCACGACTGGACCCTGCTGGTCCAGGACGTGGACAAGTGGGACGCCGACGTGCGCGCCCTGATCAGCCACTTCGATTTCCTGCCGCGCTGGCGCATGGACGATGTGATGATCAGCTTCGCCGCCACCGGCGGCTCGGTCGGCGCCCACGTGGACCAGTACGACGTCTTCCTGCTGCAGGCTTACGGCCACCGCCGCTGGCAGATCGACGCCAGCGAATCGATCAAGGGCAAGCGCCCGCCGCTGGACTTCCGCGACGACGTCGAACTCAAGCTGCTGCGCCGCTTCAAGCCGACCCACGACTGGGTGCTGGCCCCGGGCGACATGCTCTACCTGCCGCCGAACGTGCCGCACAACGGCGTTGCCGAAGACCCCTGCCTGACGTTCTCGTTCGGCATGCGCGCCCCGGCCTCGGCCGAACTGATCAGCGACTACCTCGATACCCTGATCGAGGGCGCCGACGAGTCCATCCGTTACCAGGATCCGGACCTGAAGGTGCCGGAGGATCCGAACGAAATCGACGTGGTCTCGATGAACCGCGTGGTCGAAGCGCTCAACGCCATCCGGATGAACGATCCGGACAAGCTCGGCGACTGGTTCGGCCGCTTCATCACCACCTACCGCGCCGCCGGGGAAGTGATGGCGCAGGGCGAACCGCTGCCGCGCGAAGAGATCGAAGCCGCCCTGGGTGCCGGCGTGGAACTGCATCGCCACCCCTGGGCGCGCCTGGCCTGGCGCCGTGCCAAGCGTGGCGCCAGCCTGTACTGCAGCGGCCTGGACTTCGCCCTGCCGGTCAAGGATGCCCAGGCGCTGGCCGGCGCCGAACAGATCGGTGCGGCGCTGTACCAGAAACTCTCGGCCAAGGGCCGTGATGCCGTGCAGGCACTGGTCGCCGGCGGCTTCTACCAGCTGGTGGAAGACACGGGGCTGGAGGACGAAGACGACTACGTCGCCGAGTACGACATCGTCGACGGCACCGAGGCAGTCGACGTGGTCGACGACGAGGCCATCGAGGCCGACGTGCACGAGGTGACCATCCATGACGACGGCATCGAGGTGATCGTCGATTTCGACGACAGCGACGAGACCGACGGCAAGGACGAGCCCCAGCGCGGCTGACCGCCCCCGCCATGACCGGCCCCGGCTTCCAGGTTGATGTGGTCGACTACCCGGTGCAGCACGCCGCGCTGCACCGGGTCCGGTTCACCGTGTTCGTCGACGAGCAGCAGGTCCCCGCCGAACTGGAGATCGACGCGCTCGACCCCCTGAGCGTGCATGTCCTGGCCTGCGACACCGCCGGCACCCCGATCGGAGCCGGACGGCTCACCCCGGACGGCCGGATCGGCCGCATGGCGGTACTGGCCGCCTGGCGTGGCAAAGGCGTCGGCGAAGCCCTGCTGCTGGCCCTGGTCGACCAGGCCCGGGCCCGGGGCTGGCGCGAGGTCGGGCTGCATGCGCAGCTGCCGGCCCGCGTGTTCTATACCCGGCAGGGCTTTCTGCCGGAAGGCGCGATCTTCGAAGAGGCCGGCATCGCCCACCAGCACATGCGGCTGGCCCTGTCCGGTGCAGTCGCGATCGAGCGCGCCGAAGAGGCCGTGGCGATCACCACCGCCTTGATCCACCGCGCCCGCCGCCAGCTGTGGATCCACAGCCGCCAGCTCGACCCCGGCCTGCTCGATGCACCGCCGGTGCTGGAAGCGTTACGCCGCTACGCCACCGCCCGCCACGACAAACAGGCCTGGCTGATCGTCCACGACAGCACCGCCATCCGTCAGGCCGGCTCACCCGTGCTGAGCCTGCTCCAGCGGCTGCCGAGCGTCTTCCGGGTGCGCGAGGTGAGCGATCCGATCGACCGCGCGACGCCATCTGCCTGTCTGCTCAACGACACGGGCGACTACTACTTTCGTCTGAGCGGCCACCGCTTCGATGGCGAGGCCGGGCTGGCCCAACCGGCACGTTCACGACCGTTGCAGGAAGGTTTGCAGCGCTTATGGGAACGTTCGCGTGATTGCAGCGAACTGCGGGCACTCGGCCTGTAGCCCACCGCGCGGCCCCGAACCTGTCTGGGAATGACACCGCGGTTCCCGCACTGGACCGTACGGTGCCCCTTCCTGTCGCGTTGGGGGTACAATTTGGGGCGTTAGATACCGCCCGCGCAGGCTATTCACTTTTCCCTGCCGGATCATCGAAGCCTTACCCCACAAGCGAATCCGACTCTCCATCGTGGACAATCAACTGAAGCAGTTTGCGCAATCTTCGCAGCTCGCCGGCGGCAACGCCTCCTATATCGAGGATCTGTACGAGCAGTACCTCGTTTCTCCGGACAGTGTCGATCCCAAATGGAAGACCTACTTCGACGGCTTCCAGGGCCGCGAAGCCGGTGATATTCCGCATTCGGCCGTCATCGCCCACATTGCCGACGCCGCCAAAAACGCCATCAAGAGCGGCACCGCCGATGGTGCCGGCGACGAGCGCGAGCGCAATGTCGGCCGCCTGATCACCGCTTACCGGTCGCGTGGCCACCTCGGTGCCCGCCTGGACCCGCTGAGCCTGACCGCGCCGACCAATCCGCCGGATCTGGGCCTGCCGTTCCACAGCCTGTCGGAAAGCGACCTGGGCAGTGAGTTCAGCACCGGCGGGGTCGCCGGCCAGCCGCGCATGAAACTGCGTGACCTGCTGGAGCGCCTGAAGAAGACCTACACCGGTTCGATCGGTGCGGAATTCATGCACATCTCCGAGGTCGAGCAGCGCCAGTGGCTGTACCAGCGCTTGGAAATGGCCGGTGGCAACTACAACCTGGACGCAGACACCCAGCGCCGTACCTTGGAGCGCCTGACGGCTGCCGAGGGTCTGGAGCGCTACCTGCACACCAAGTACGTGGGCCAGAAGCGCTTCTCGCTGGAAGGCGGCGATTCGCTGATCCCGATGATGGACACCATCATCCGTGACGCCGGCAAGGATGGCGTCAAGGACGTGGTGATCGGCATGGCCCACCGCGGCCGCCTGAACGTGCTGGTCAACACCCTCGGCAAGAGCCCGCGCAAGCTGTTCGACGAGTTCGAAGGCAAGTTCGAGCACGACGACCACGCCTCCGCCGGCGATGTGAAGTACCACATGGGCTTCTCGGCCGACGTCGCCACCGCCGGCGGCGCGGTCCACCTGGCGCTGGCGTTCAACCCGTCGCACCTGGAAATCGCCGATCCGGTCGTGGCCGGCAGCGTCCGTTCGCGCCAGGAACGCCGTGGCGATACCGCCCGCAAGCAGGTGATGCCGATCCTGATCCACGGTGATGCGGCCTTCGCCGGTCAGGGCGTGGTGATGGAGCTGTTCCAGATGTCCCAGGCCCGCGGCTTCGCCGTTGGTGGCACGGTGCACATCGTGGTCAACAACCAGGTCGGCTTCACCACCTCCAATCCGGAAGATTCGCGCTCCACGCTGTACTGCACCGACGTGGCCAAGATGATCGCCGCGCCCGTGCTGCACGTGAACGGCGACGATCCCGAAGCGGTCGTGTTCGCCGCCAAGCTGGCCTTCGAGTTCCGCCAGAAGTTCAGCAAAGACGTGGTCATCGACCTGATGTGCTACCGCCGCTGGGGCCACAACGAAGCCGATGAACCGGCGATCACCCAGCCGCTGATGTACCAGGTCATCCGCAAGCACCAGACCACCCGCGAGCTGTACGCCGCGACGCTGGAAGCGGCCGGCGTGATCGAAGCCGGTGGCGGCAAGGCCCTGGTCGATGCGTACCGCAACAAGCTCGATGCCGGCGAAGTCACTACCGAGCTGGCCCAGGTCGAGAAGACGCCGGCCACCAGCAAGATGTACGTGGACTGGCCCAAGCTGCTCAACGGCAAGCTGTCCGACGCCGTCTCCACCGCCGTGGGCATGGAGAAGGTCAAGCAGCTGGCGCAGATGATCAACACCGTGCCCGAAGGCGTGGAACTGCACTCGCGCGTGGCCAAGGTCTATGACGACCGTCGCAAGATGGCCGCAGGCGAGATCCCGGGCGACTGGGGCTTCGCTGAGAACCTGGCCTACGCCACCATCCTCGACGAAGGCAACAACCTGCGCCTGGTCGGCCAGGACGTCGGCCGCGGTACGTTCACGCACCGCCACGCGATCCTGCACGACCAGAAGACCGACAACTACTACCTGCCGCTGCGCCAGCTGGTCGAGTCGCCGGAACAGGCCACCATCATCGATTCGCTGCTCAGCGAAGAAGCCGTGATGGCCTATGAGTACGGCTTCTCCACCACCGATCCGAACACCCTGTGCATCTGGGAAGGCCAGTTCGGCGACTTCGCCAACGGCGCCCAGGTCGTGATCGATCAGTTCATCGCCGCCGGCGAAGCCAAGTGGGGCCGCATCACCGGCCTGACCCTGCTGCTGCCGCACGGTTATGAAGGCCAGGGCCCGGAGCACAGCTCCGCACGCCTGGAGCGTTTCCTGCAGCTGTGCGCGCTGGAGAACATGCTGGTGTGCGTGCCGTCGACCCCGGCACAGGCGTACCACATGCTGCGTCGCCAGATGCGCATGACCACCCGCAAGCCGCTGATCGTGATGTCGCCCAAGTCGCTGCTGCGCCACAAGCTGGCCGTGTCGATCCTGGACGAACTGGCCAACGGCGAGTTCCAGCACCTGATCGGCGATGCCAACGCAGACGCCAGGAAGGTCAAGCGCGTGGTGCTGTGCTCGGGCAAGGTCTACTACGACCTGCTGGAAGACCAGACCAAGCGTGGCCAGGACGATGTCGCCATCATCCGCGTGGAGCAGCTGTATCCGTTCCCGCGCGTGGCACTGGCAGCAGAGCTGAAGAAGTACGGCAAGGCGGCCGATGTGGTGTGGTGTCAGGAAGAACCGCAGAACCAGGGTGCCTGGTACCAGATCCGTCACCACCTGCAGGCGTGCCTGGCCGATGGCCAGAGCATCCATTACGCAGGTCGCGCCCGTTCGGCATCGCCGGCCGCTGGACACATGGCTGACCACATCATCGAGCAGCAGAAGCTGATCGCCGATGCCCTGGTCAACCCGTTCAACGACTCGGTCGCTGAATAACTCTCCCCCTCATTCTAGAAAAGACAAACCAGGAAGCTCCCGCATGGCCACCGAAGTCAAAGCCCCGGTACTGCCCGAATCCGTCGCCGACGGCACCATCGCCACCTGGCACAAGAAGGTCGGCGATGCCGTCAAGCGCGATGAAAACCTGCTTGATCTGGAAACCGACAAGGTCGTCCTGGAAGTGCCGTCGCCGGTCGATGGCGTGCTGAAGGAGATCAAGTTCGAGGTGGGCGCCACCGTGACCTCCAGCCAGGTCGTGGCCATCATCGAAGAAGGTGCGACCGCTGCTGCTGCGCCGGCCGAAGAGAAGAAGGCCGACGCCCCGGCCGCTGCTCCGGCACCGGCCGCTGCCGCTCCGGCCGCTGCTGCAGCGCCGGCCCCGGCCGCCAAGTCCGCTGCCGATTCGCTGCCCCCGGGTGCCCGCTTCACCGCCATCACCGAAGGCGTGAACCCGGCCGACGTGGACGGCACCGGCCGCCGCGGCGCGGTGACCAAGGAAGACATCGTCAACTTCGCCCGCAACGGCGGCGCCGGCAAGTCCGGTGGCGCACGTCCGGAAGAACGCGTGCCGATGACCCGCATCCGCAAGCGCATCGCCGAGCGCCTGATGCAGTCCAAGAATGGCACCGCGATGCTGACCACCTTCAACGAGGTCGACCTGTCCAAGGTCTCGGCCGCGCGCAAGGATCTGCAGGACGAGTTCGTCAAGGCGCACGGCATCAAGCTGGGCTTCATGAGCTTCTTCGTGAAGGCCGCCGCCAACGCACTGCAGCGCTTCCCGCTGGTCAATGCCTCGATCGATGGTGACGACATCATCTATCACGGCTACTCGGACATCTCGATCGCCGTGTCGACCGAGAAGGGTCTGGTGACCCCGGTGCTGCGCAACGTCGAGCGCATGTCCTTCGCCGATATCGAAAAGACCATCGCCGACTACGCCAAGAAGGCCCGTGACGGCAAGCTGAGCCTGGAAGAACTGCAGGGCGGCACCTTCACCGTGACCAACGGCGGCACCTTCGGTTCGCTGCTGTCGACCCCGATCATCAACCCGCCGCAGAGCGCCATCCTGGGCATGCACGCCATCAAGGAGCGTCCGATCGCGCAGAACGGCCAGGTCGTGATCGCGCCGATGATGTACCTGGCGCTGTCCTACGATCACCGCATCATCGACGGCAAGGACTCGGTCCAGTTCCTGGTGGACATCAAGAACCAGCTGGAAAACCCGGGCCGCATGCTGTTCGGCCTGTAAGACCTCCCACCCCTCCGCGCCCGCGCGGAGGGGTTCTGGTTTTACGGCACTGCACCGCACTGCCCTGCTCTCTCCCCCGGCGCCTGCGCGCCACCGGCTTCAAGCGAAGCTCGGGAATGCAACAAGGAACTATCAATGGCTGAACAATTCGACGTCGTCGTCATCGGTGCCGGTCCGGCCGGCTACCATGCCGCCATCCGCGCCGCGCAGCTGGGTCTGAAGACCGCCTGCATCGACGCTGCGCTGGGCAAGGACGGCAAGCCGGCCCTGGGTGGCACCTGCCTGCGCGTGGGCTGCATCCCGTCCAAGGCGCTGCTCGATTCCTCGCGCCAGTTCTGGAACATGGGCCACATCTTTGGCGACCACGGCATCAGCTTCAAGGATGCCAAGATGGACGTCGAGGCGATGGTTGGCCGCAAGGACAAGATCGTCAAGCAGTTCACCGGCGGCATCGCCATGCTGTTCAAGGCGAACAAGGTCACCGCGTACTACGGTTTCGGTGAGCTGCAGCCGGGCAACATCGTCAAGGTCAAGCAGCACGACGGTTCGGAAGTCGAGCTGAAGGGCACCAACGTCATCATCGCCGCCGGTTCGGACTCGATCGAACTGCCGTTCGCCAAGTTCGATGGCGAAACCATCGTCGACAACGTCGGCGGCCTGGATTTCACCGAAGTGCCGGCTCGCCTGGCCGTGATCGGTGCCGGCGTGATCGGCCTGGAACTGGGCAGCGTCTGGAAGCGCCTGGGTTCGGAAGTGACCATCCTGGAAGCGCTGCCGGACTTCCTGGCCGCGGCTGATGCCGAAGTGGCCAAGACCGCCCTGAAGGAATTCAAGAAGCAGGGCCTGGACATCCGCCTGGGCGCCAAGGTCTCCAAGGCCGAGGTGACCGGCAAGGGCAAGAAGAAGGAAGTCGCCCTGACCTACGCCGATGCTGAAGGCGAAAAGAGCCTGGTCGTGGACAAGCTGCTGGTGGCCGTCGGCCGTCGCGCCGCCACCAAGGGCCTGCTGGCCGAAGGCACCGGCGTCAAGATCAACGAGCGTGGCCAGATCGAAGTGGACGCACACTGCCACACCGGCGTCGATGGCGTCTGGGCGGTCGGTGACTGCGTGCGCGGCCCGATGCTGGCGCACAAGGGCTTCGAGGAAGGCATTGCCGTGGCCGAGCTGATCGCGGGCCTGCCGGGCCACGTCAACTTCGACACGATCCCGTGGGTGATCTACACCGAGCCGGAGCTGGCCTGGGTCGGCAAGACCGAGCAGCAGCTGAAGGCCGAGGGCATTCCGTACAAGGCCGGCAGCTTCCCGTTCGCCGCCAACGGCCGTGCCGTGGCGATGATCGAGCCGTCGGGCTTCGTGAAGGTCCTGGCACACGCCGAGACCGACCGCATCCTGGGCATGCACCTGGTCGGTGCGAACGTCTCCGAGCTGGTGCACGAAGGCGTGCTGACCATGGAGTTCAGCGGTTCGGCCGACGACCTGGCGCGCATCTGCCACGCCCACCCGTCGCTGTCGGAAGTGGTGCATGACGCCGCGATGGCCGTGAGCAAGCGCGCGATCCACAAGGCCAACTGAGCCTTGTTGATGGCGTAACGAAAAACCCCGCTTCGGCGGGGTTTTTTGTGGGCGACAGGCAGCGCCGGCCGCTGCACGGGCCCCTTCGCAATTGGTAGTGCCGGCCGCTGGCCGGCTCCTCGCCATTGGTAGTGCCGGCCGCTGGCCGGCTCCCCGCCATTGGTAGTGCCGGCCGCTGGGCGGCTCCTCGCCATCCCGACAGCAAGAGCCGCCGGCCAGCGGCCGGCACTACCCGATCCCATTCCTGTTCAGGCCGTTGCGACGCGCCCGCCACCCAGCAGCCGCGCCGGAAGCATCAACAGCGCACGCAGGAAGGCAAACAGCGCCGAGAACGTGATGCCGACCAGGCGGAACGGCAGGCTGACCAGCCACACCAACGGCCACGCCACCAGGGCCAGCAGCGCCAGCGGCCAGCACAGCACGAACAGCAGGCACCACACGCCCAGCACGAACAGGGTCTTCATCGTCGGTCTCCTTCGACTCGGGGCAACGTCGCCCACCGGGCCACGTTGCCCCGCGCCGGGGAACGCGACAAGCGCGCTGCGACGAAGCACGCCCCAGCGCGGATGAAGCTGCCGCTGCGGCGATGAAACCGGCGTGCCGACCGTGGCCGGCGCGCCGCCCACTCACGGTACCGGCGGTGACTCCACCGCGCCGCCCTGCCCGCCCGAGGTCAGGCGCAGGCCGATGCTGCTGGCACGATCCGCGCCGCGCGCCTGTTCATGCCCCAGCAGCAACGACAGGCTCCAGCCACGCTGGATCGCCAGATCCACGCCGGCCTGCAACGACAACACATCATCGTTGTAGCTGCGGAGTGCTACCTGGTAGTCCTGCGGCCGTGACCACGTCGCGTAGTTCAGCGAAGCCATCCCGCGGTCCTGCAGCGCCCGCCGGTACTCGATGCTCCAGAACGGACGCAACCGGCTTTCGGCCGATACCTGCGCACTGCCCTCCACCCCGATGGCCAGCGCGCGGTTTTCCACGGTCTGGCGGCCATAGGCGAGATCCAGCACGCCCAGGCCGTGCTCGCGGTAGGCATCCAGGGCGGTACGGCTGGCATCCCAGCGGGCGTACCCGGTCAGTCGGGTTGCCGCCAGCATCTGCTCGTAGCCCAGGCCGAGCGAACCGAACCACTGCGTGCCATCGCGCCGCGCCTGCGCCTGCGCATCGGCATCGGTGCTCCAGCGCTGCAGATCGAACTGCAGGTTGCCGGTGGCGATCATCGCGTCCACGTACAGGTGCGCGTTGCCACGCCACAGGCCGTACAGCGCCAGCGAGCGCTGGTCGGCGCGCAGGCGGGTGCGATCGTCGTCCTGGTCGCTGTCGCTGCGGCCCACGCTGCCGGCCACGCCGAGCAGCGTGCGTTCGCCGAGACGGCGGTCCACACCGACGCTCAGCCCGTCGCTGCGCAGGTCATAGCGGCCACCTGCGGTGGCCCCTCCGCGGCCGTAGCTCGCGGTACCCGCGGCCCAGGTTCCCCAGCCGGCCGGCAACCACGCTGCGCCGGTACCGAGTGCGCTGCCCAGCGGCAGCGATGCGGCGTTGGGGCCGCCACCGCCACTGGACACCGACAGCGTGTTGCTGGCGGCGTTGCCGCCGTCGCGTACCTGGCGCAGGCGATCGCGGATGTTGCCCTGTTGCGCGGCGGCGAAACGGACGCTCGCATCCACCTGCGCCTGCAGCAGTCCGGTGACGCCCGGGTCACGGGTCGGGTCAGGGCGCACATTGACCACCAACCGCAGTTCCACGCGGGCGGCGGCGTAACCACCACTGGCGGCCTGCTGTGCGGTGATCACGGCGCTGCCTTCAGCGTGTACCTGGACTGTGCGGCCCTCAATGCTGGCCACCGCCGGCGCACTGCTGTGGAAGGTGAACGCACCGGGGCTGACACTGGTCGGCAGCGGCAGCTCGAAGCTGCCCTGCTCCAGCAGACGCGACATGTCTGCCGCCCAGGCCAGCACCGGCACCGCGGCGGCGATGTCCACGTCCAGGCGCTGCTGTGCGGCGGCCTGGTGATTGGCGTCGCCGGCCTGGTCGGCGGTCAGGCTGCACCGCCCGGACGCCAGCATGACCACGCGCGGGCCGTCCACGCTGCACACCGCCGGGGTGGTGCTGGCGAAGATGATCGGCTGCCCCGAGGCGCCGCCCTGGGCGCTCAACAGGAAGCTGCCTCCCGCGCTGAACACCGGGGCGCCGGGATCGGCGACGAAGGCGCTGATGGCCTGCGCGGCCTGCGCGACCACGAAGCGGTAGCCGAGCGCGGCGGTGAAGCCATGCGCATCGCGGACCTCGACCTGCACCTCGAACGTGCCGGCCTGGATGGCGGTGCCCTCAAGCAGCCCATCCGCAGTCAACCGCACGCCCGGCGGCAGCTCGCCGGACAGCAGCCGGAACGCATACGGGGCGACGCCGCCACGCACTGGCAGGCGCGTGCTCACTGCCTGCCCCAGGGCGACCTCCGGCGGTGCAGTGTCGCCGGGGATGATCTGCGGCGCGTCCACCAGCAGCACCATGCTGCGGCGGGCCTGGAACGGGCCGTCGCCGGTGCTGCTGTCGGTAACCTCGACATCGACCGCAAAACGGCCGGCAACCACCGGCGTGCCGATCAGCTGCCCGCCCGGCGTCAGCGCCATCCCGGCCGGCAATGCGCCCCCCACCAGCGCATAGCGGTAGGGCGCACTACCCCCGCGGCTGAGCAGCTGCAGCGTGTAGGGGCGGCCGGCGGTGGCCGCGTCGGGCACGATGTCATCGATCGCTACACTCGGCGCGGCCACGGTGATCGTCACGGTCGCCGGTGCGGAGGTGCTGAAGGCATCGCTGGCGGTGTAGTCCACGCTGTCGGCGCCGGCGTAACCGGCGTGCGGGGTGTAGCGCAGCGTGGTGCCCTGCACCTCCAGCGTGCCATGCTGCGGCGCGCGGACAACGTCGAGGCGGGTGACGGCACCCTGCAGCGTCAACGGCAGCACGATGCCCGCTGCGCCGTAAGCGATGCCGATGCGGCTGTCCGCCGCGCCCAGGACCGGCAACGGAGTGACCGCCGCCGAAGGCGCCGAGGCCGCGCCTTGGCCGTGTTCGCTGCGTGCGACCACGATGAAACGATACGCGGTGCCGTTGGCCAGCCCGGTCACGGCAATCGGCGAGCCGCTGCCGGTGGCGCTGATGCCGCCCGGTTGCGCGCTCACGGTGTAGTCGAGGATCGCGCCGCTGCCGGCGCGGGCCGGCGCAACGAAATGCACCAGCACCTGGCCATCGGCGGCCACGCCACGCACATCGGCCGGCGCGCCCGGCAGCTCGACGCCGACCAGCACCGCCACCGTGCTGCCGACACCGTGCAATGCCGTCGCCGCGTCGGTGCCTTGCGCATTGCGCAGGCTGCCTGCAGCGGCCTGCAGCGCCTCCACGGCGATCCCATCCTCATCGAGGTCATCGGCCTGCACGGTGTAGCCAAAGCGCAGCACGGTGCCCTGCGCATCGGCCGCCTGCGCGAGCAGCACGGCCTCGCGCTGCTGTGCGCCGATACGCAACTGCAGTACCGGTGGCACGCCGACCTGCAGCGGCTGGTCGAAGCCGACCTGGAACGCCAGCGTCTGCCCCGCCAGATAGCGGCCCGCTGCAGGCGGAGTCACCCGCAGCACGCGCGGCGCATCGAGCACGGTGAGCGCGTCCGATGGCGCCGAGGCCGCGCCGCTGCCCACGCGGTTGATGGCGGTAACGGTAAAGCGCTGCGCGACGCCGGCAGGCAGGCCACCGATGCGCAGCGGGCTGCCCGCGCCGCGCACGCTCTGCCCGCCTGGCAGCGCCTGCACGAGGTAGCCGGTGATCGGGCTGCCACCGTCGAACGCGGGGGCCACGAAACGGATCTCGGCAGTCTGGCTGGACGCCAGCACGACCTGCACGATCGCGGGCGCACCCGGTGCAACCGCCCGCACTTCGAAGCGATGCGAGACGCGTACGGCGGCGCGGGTGGCGGCATCGCCGGGCTGGTCGGCATCGATGCCGCAGGTGCCGGCCGCCAGCAGGGTCAGCGTGCCGTCGGGGCCCACGCTGCACACCGCCGGTGTGGCGGCCGTCCACTGCACCGGCAACTGGCTGCTGGCGGTGGCGGTCAGCCGCGGTGACGTGCCGAGATCCTGCGGGCCCGGATCGGCGAACTGGATCTGCTGGTCGGCCATCGGTACCACCGGTGCCGATGGCGCCGAGGCCGCGCCCGTGCCGGCCGCGTTGCGCGCGGCGACGGTGAAGCGGTACGCCGTACCGTTGCGCAGGTTGGTCAGCACCGCCGGCGATTGTGCCATCGGTACCTGCAGGCCACCGGGCTGCACGGTGACGATGTAATCCAACACCGTGCCGCCGCCGTTCTGCAGCGGCGGATCGAAGGTCACCGTCGCCGTACCGTCGTCCGCACGGACGGCGGTGATGGTCGGCGCATCAGGCGCCACGGCGCCCACGGTGATGCCAGCAGTGGAACCGACACCGGCCAGGACCAGCACCGCATCGACGCCGTCGGCGTTGCGCAGGGTGCCCCCGTTCAATCCGAGCGATTCGATCGCGATCCCCTCCAGATCCCGCTGGCCGGGCAGTACGGTGTAACGGAAATCAAGCGTGGTGCCGCCCGAGCCGGCGTCGTACTGCGCCGCCACGCGCTCGCTGCCGATCACCAGCATCAGCTGCGGCGTACCCGTCACCTGCACCGGCTGGTCGAAGACAAGCTGGAAGTCGAGCGACTGGCCGGCAACATAGCGACCCGCGGCCGGTACCTGCACCGCGCTGATCCGCGGCACGGTCGGCAGGGTGACCGGGTTGGAGGCCACCGACATCGTCCCGGGACCGCTGGCCGTGCGTGCGCGCACATGGAACGTGTAACGTCCCCCTGCCTGCAGGCGCTCCACCCGTACCGGGCTGGCGGCACCGGAAACCACCGATGCACCTGGCAGGGTGATCACCTCGTAGGCCGTGATCGCGCTGCCGCCATCACTGCCAGGCGGGTCGAAGAATACGTCCACGCTGGTGGCGCCCGCGCGTTCGGCGCGCAACATGGTGGGGGCCGACGCGGTGCCGGGCACCACCATGAAACTGCGCGCCACCGGCGTGGCTGCGGTGATGCCGGCCGTGCCGGGCTGCTCGGCGAGCACGGTACAGGTGCCGGTGCTGAGCAGGCGCACGCTGGCAGGCGCTTCGGCCTGGCACACCAACGGCGTCTGGCTGCTGTACTGCACCGGCAGCCCGCTGCTGGCCGTGGCGGTGAGCGACAACAGGGTGCCGACCGGCTGTGGGGCCGGCAACGGGAAGGTGATGGCCTGGCTGGCCTGCGGGGTGACCGTGTTGCTCGGGTCCGAGTCGACACTCACCTCGGTGCCGTTGTCGGCACGCACGCGGAACTGTACCGGCACGCCATTGGCCAGCCCGGTGACGGGGATCGGCGAGGCGCTGCCTGTGGCCTGCGCGCCGCCGCTGGAGATCACGACGTAGTGCGCGATCGGCGCCCCGCCGTTGCGGGCCGGCGCCTGGAAGCTGATGCTGGCTTCGCCGTCTGCGGCGGAGGCGACCACCCGGGTCGGCGCGTCCGGTACACCCGCCGCGACGCTGCCCGCGTAGCCCGAACTGGCGCTGGCCCTGGTCGCATCGGCCACGGTGATGGTGGCACTGAAGCCACCGGCCTGTTCGGGCACGCCATGCACGCGGCCATCGGGCTCCAGCACCAGGCCGGCAGGCAGTTGCCCTGCCGTGATGGTGAAGGCGTAGGGCGCGGTGCCGCCGCGAACCCCCAGGGTCTGGTCGACGTTGCGGCCCACGGTCATCACTGGCGGCGTGGTGGCGTCCAGCGTGAGCGGCGCGGCCGAGGCGTTCTCACAGTGTACGACCGCGTTCATGAGGTAGCCGCCGCGGGTACTCACGGAAAGGTACAGGCCGTTGGCCACCAGGTATCCGGCCGGCGTACTGCCCGTATGAGGGCCTGGCGTCCCGGTGAAACTGCGGTAGTCGTATGCCACCGAGGAAAAGTTCGCCGCACGCAGGATGACGCTGTCCGACTGGGCCAGGTTGATACGGGGGTCCAGCCCGCTGTCGAGGAAGGTGACGGAGACGATGTCACCCGGGAGGAATTTCGTGGGCTGCTGACTGGTCGTCATCGTGACGCCACCGCTCAACGCGTTGACCGCCGCACACCCCGGTGATTCGGCCATGGCCATGCCGCTGCCCAGCACCAGCTGCAGCACACCGGCGCCCATCCAGATGGCGGCCCGCGCCAGCCTGCCCTTCCCTGCCCCTGACAGCATCCGCACTTCCCCTTGCCCGTCCGTTCAGCGCGCGCCGCCGTGGTCCGGTCGGCAACGCCGTCGCTGTGGTGATCGTCGAGATGGGGAAACGCACACGGCCGCACACCGCGTGGCGGTGGCGACATGGCTGGATTCCCCTGGTACCGGGTGCGGTAACGGCCCGGCGCAGGGGATCTTTAGCGGTTTGTGGGCGCCATCACGGTGCAGGCCAATGCGCGATGCCCCGGCCGCTTACTCGAACGAACCCACCGAATCGTGCGACAGATTGTCGAAGCGGGTGTATTCACCGAAGAACTTGAGCTTGCACGAGCCGGTCGGGCCGCCTCGGTGCTTGCCGATGATGATCTCGGCCAGGCCCTTGTCCGGGGAGTTTTCCTTGTTGTAGTAATCGTCGCGGTAGATGAAGACGATCATGTCCGCATCCTGCTCGATAGCGCCGGATTCGCGAAGATCGGCCATCACCGGGCGCTTGTCGGTACGCGTTTCCAGCGAGCGGTTGAGCTGGGACAGGGCGATCACCGGCACGTTGAGCTCCTTGGCCAGGCCCTTCAACGAACGCGAGATTTCCGAGATTTCGGTCGCGCGGTTTTCGCTGTTGCCCGGCACGCTCATCAGCTGCAGGTAGTCGATCACGATCAGGCCCAGGTCGTGCTCGCGCTTGAGGCGGCGGCACTTGGAGCGCAGGATTTCCGGCGACACGCCTGGCGTATCGTCGATGAAGATCTTGGTTTCCTTCAGCATCCGGATCGCGCCGGTGACGCGGCTCCAGTCCTCGTCTTCCAGCTGGCCGGTACGCAGGCGCTGGGCGTTGATGCGGCCATTGGAGGAAATCAGGCGCATCGCCAGCTGCGAGGCCGACATTTCCATCGAGAACACCGCCACGCCCTTCTTGGATTTGATCGCGGCGTACTCGGCGATGTTCAGCGCGAAGGTGGTCTTGCCCATGGCCGGACGCGCGGCCAGGATGATCAGGTCGGTCGGCTGCAGGCCGGCGGTCATCGCATCGAAGTCGGCATAGCCGGTCGGCAGGCCGGTGATGTTGCCGCCGTTTTCGAAGCGGATGCGCAGCTCTTCGAAGGCATCCTTCAGCGCGCCGGGCATCGCCACGAAATCGGTGCGGCCGCGCGCGCCCTGCTCGGCGATCGCGAACACGGATTTTTCCGCGGCCGAGAGCAGCTCGCTGCTCTCGCGCCCTTCAGGCTGGAAGCCATCGTTGACGATGTCGGTGCCGACCTGGATCAGCTGGCGCAGCACCGCCTTGTCGCGCACGATCTCCGCATAGGCGGCGATGTTGGCGGCCGACGGCGTGGTGCTGGCCAGTTCGATCAAGTAGGCGCCATCGCCGACCAGCTCCATCTTGCCCTGCGATTCGAACCACTCGCCCAGGGTCACCGCATCGAACGGGCGGTCGCGCTCGGACAGCTCGCGGATCGCGCGGTAGATCATCTGGTGATCGCGGCGGTAGAAGTCGGTTTCGGTCAGCTGGTCGTTGACCCGGTCATAGCTTTCCGGGGCCAGCATCAGCCCGCCCAGCACCGCCTGCTCGGCCTCGATCGAATGCGGCGGCACGCGCAGGGCGTCGATGCGCATCTCATCGCGATCAAAGCGGTCACCGCGGTCTTTGCGGTCGGAACGGAAACCAGAACGGGCGGACATGGGGGGCGTACTTCCTGCAGTGTGAGGCGTGGGACATGGTAGGCACGCGGGGAGCCCCGCAGCCATGCACAAACCTGTGGATAAGCAGTGGATGGGCTGGGGATACCGGCGCCTGCCGGAACGATCGGCCGGGGCCGTCGCAGTGCGTGCGACGGACGCCCTTGCGACGCCCGTCCACGCCATTATCGCAGAAGCGCCACCCGCCCGCGGTGGATCAGTGCGTGCCGCCGTGGGTGCCGACCCAGGCGATGAACCTGTCCACGAAGCCCTGCAGGAAGTCCTTGGTGCCCTCGTTGCTGATCGTGCCCTGCTCGTCGATCAGCCCTTCCTTGAAGTGCAGGAAGGCCTCGGGCTGGCCCAGCACCGGCATGTCCAGGTAGGCCAGGATGTTGCGCAGGTGCTGCTGGGCCAGGGCGGTGCCGATCACGCCGATCGAGGCACCGATCACCGCCGCCGGCTTGCCGGCGAAGGCACTGTCGCCATACGGGCGCGAGCCGAGGTCGATGGCGTTCTTGAGCACGCCCGGCACCGAGCGGTTGTATTCGGGGGTGACGAACAGCACCGCATCGGCGTCACGGATCTGCTGTTTGAGGCGGACGCCCTGGCTGGGGTAGTCCTTGTCGAAATCCTGGTTGTACAGCGGCAGGTCGCCGATCTCCACGTAGGAGAACGCCGCCTTGCCGGCGGCCAGCTTCTCCAGCGCGCGCGCCAGCGCCTGATTGTGCGAGCCCTTGCGCAGACTACCGACGAGTACGGCGATCTTGTATTCGGCCATCACGTTTGCTCCGTTGGGGGGAAAGGCCCAGCCTAGGCGGACCTACCTTCGGCAACGGTGAAGGCGACGTCAGCCACGCATGGCGCGGCGCTACGGCCGGCACCACATACGCTAGAGCCACCCCATGGGTGGCTGCCTTCCGTGACCGGACCCGCACGCGTGGCGCTATGCGCGCGTCACGTCGGCGCGTGCGTTGCGCCAATGTGCCTGCCAGGCCTGGAACATCAGCACGTTCCACAGGTGCGTGTGCCATTTGCGCTCGCCCTGCTTGAACTGCTGCCACAGCGGGGCGACCGCCTCGACATTGAACACGCCCTCCTCGGCCAGCCGCGCCGGATCCAGCAGATCATCGGCCCAGCCGCGCAGGTCACCCTTGAGCCACGCGCTGACCGGGGCACCAAAGCCACGTTTGGGGCGGTGCACCATGTCCTGCGGCACGTAGCGGCCCAGCACGCGCTTGAGCAGGTACTTGCTCACGCCATCGCGCTCCTTCATCGCCATCGGCAGCGACCAGGCAAACTCGGCCACGCGCCAGTCCAGCAGCGGTGCACGGGCTTCCAGGCTGACCGCCATGCTGGTGCGGTCCACTTTGCACAGCAGGTCATCGGGCAGGTAGGTGCTGAAATCAGCCAGCATCATCGCGTCGGCCGGCGAACCTGCCCCGTGCAGCGGATCGGCCAGGTCGTAGAAACTGCCGGCCGCCTGCGCGCCACGTACCGCAGCGACCGGGTCGCGCCAGCGGGAAATCCGGTTGCGGTAGACATCGCCGATGCCGCGCGCGCCCGACTCGGCCAGCAGCGCGGCCAGCCCACCGGTGCGCGAGGCCTCGCCCTGCGTGTGTGAATGGCTGGCCATCCAGCGCCGCAGCGGCGCCGGCACCTTGCCCAGCAGCCGCCAGTTGCGCATCGCCCGCTGGTAGCGGGTGTAACCGAAGAACAGTTCATCGCCGCCGTCACCGGACAGCGCCACCGTCACGCCCTGCCGCGCCAGCCTGGCGACCAGCGCCGTGGGCACCTGCGAGGCATCGGCGAAGGGTTCATCGAACATCGCCGGCAGGCTGGGCACCACCGCCAGCGCATCGGCGCCGCTGACATACAGCTCGGTGTGATCACAGCCCAGGTGCTGGGCCAGCGCCTTGGCCAGCGGCGCCTCGTCATGGTCCGAACCGGTAAAGCCGATGCTGAAACTGTGGACCGGCTGGCTCGATTGCGCCTGCATCAAGGCGGCCACCACCGACGAATCGGTACCGCCGGAGAGGAACACGCCGACCGGCACATCGGCCACCATGCGCAGCGCCACGGCGTCGCGCAGCACCGCATCCAGGCGTTCTTCGGCCTCGGCATCGTTGCCCGTGAACGGCGCGGCCAGCGCCTGCTGCATGCGCTCGCGCGCATTCCAGAATGGCTGCTGCAGCTGATCCGGGCGATGCGCGGCAGCACCGGCGGCCACCGCCTCGGCATCCAGCCGCAGCACGCGGCCGGGCATCAGCTTGAAGCAGCGCTCGTGGATGCAGTGCGGCGCGGGAATGTAATCCAACCGCAGCAGCAGCGTCAGCGCATCGCGGTCGACCTCGTTGTCGAAGGCCGGGTGCTGCCACAGAGCCTTGAGCTCGGAGCCGAACACCAGCGTCTCACCGGCCCAGCCGTAGTACAGCGGCTTCTTGCCGACCCGGTCGCGGGCCAGCCACAGACAGCGCTCGGCGCGATCCCACAGCGCGATGGCGAACATGCCGTTGCTGCGCTGCAGGGTTTCCTCGAAGCCCCACTGGGTGATCGCGGCGAGCAGCACTTCGGTATCCGAATGGCCGCGGAAGCCATGCCCCAGCGCTTCCAGCTCGGCGCGCAGCTCGGCGAAGTTGTAGACCTCGCCGTTGTAGGCCAGCACGTAACGCCCATCCACCGAGGTCATCGGCTGATGGCCCAGCGGCGACAGGTCCAGGATGCTCAGCCGGCGATGCGCCAGCGCGATGCCGGCCGAGGCATCGGCCCATACCCCGCTGTCATCCGGGCCACGGTGCACCAATGCGTCGCCCATGCGCCGCGCCTGTTCTTCCAGTGCTGCCTGCTCCCTTGCCGGAGCGGGCAGCAGCATGCCTGCCAATCCACACATGTATCAATGGTCCTGCGCCAGCGCGAGGGCGGCGTTCAATACCGCATTGTCGCTTGGAAGCACGCACAATGCTGCCCCCGCCAGTGGCGTGTAGGTATCGGCCCCGCACACCCGCTGGATCGGCAGGTGCCCCAGCCCGGCCTCGACCAGCGCGGTGATCACGCCCTCCCCCACCCCGGCGCTGTGCCGGCCCTCATCGACCACCAGCACGCGCTGGGCATCGGCGGCCTGGCCGCTGATGAACCCGGCGTTGAGCGGCACCAGCCAGCGCAGGTCGACCACCCGCACCTGCCAGCCCAGCTGCTGCTCGATCGCCCGCGCCGCACGCAGGCTCATCGGCACGCCGTTGCCATAGGTGAAGATGACCAGGTCACTGGCCTCCGGCGCGTAGACCCGGCCCTCGCCGAGCACCAGTGCCTGGTCCGGTGCCGGATACGGGAACAGCCACTGGCCATCGCCCGGCGCGTGCAGGTCCTTGCTCATGTACAGCGCGATCGGCTCGAGGAACACCGCGACCCGGCCATCGACCGTCGCCAGCGCCGCCAAGGTGCGCAGCATCATCGCCGCATCGTCGCCGCGCGAAGGACAGCCGACCACCAGGCCGGGGATGTCGCGCAGCGCGGCGATCGAGTTGTCGTTGTGGAAATGTCCGCCGAAGCCCTTCTGGTAGCCCAACCCCGCGATCCGCACCAGCATCGGGTTGCGGTACTGGTCATTGGAGAAGAACTGCAGCGAGCACGCCTCGCCCCGCAGCTGGTCGGCCGCGTTGTGGAGATAGGCCAGGTACTGGATCTCGGGAATCGGCAGCATGCCCAGGTTGGCCAGGCCCTGCGCCATGCCCAGGATCATGGTTTCATCCAGCAGGGTGTTGAACACCCGGCGCGGGCCGAACGCCTTGAGCAGGCCCTTGCTGACCGTATACACCCCGCCCTTCTGCGCGACGTCCTCACCGAACAGCAGCGTGGCCGGGTACTTGGCCATCAGATCGTGCAGGGCCTGGTTGATCTGGATCGCCAGGTGGCGCGGCGGTTGTGTTTCGGGCAGCTGCGCCGCACCGCCAAACGCAGCGACGCGCGCCTCATCAGCGGCCGTGCGCGTGGCTTCTGCCTGGACGGCCGCCGGCGAGTAGGGGGCCAGCGGCGCCACGACCTCGGCCAGATCGGTCAGCTTCGGCCGTCGATCCGCTTCGGCGGCCGCGGCGAAACAGCGTGCGCGCACGCGGTCGTAGAGATCGAGCACCTGCGCGGCGGTCATCCAGCCGGACTGCATCGCAATCGCCGCCGAGCGCAGCAGTGGATCGCTCGCTTCTGCCGCGCACAGCTCCGGCAACGGCCGCCATTCGATTTCGAAATCGGTCCCCGCATGGCCCATCAAACGCGTGGTGCGCAGGTGCAGGAAGGTCGGCCGCCGGGTCTGCCGGCAATGGGCCAGCGCGCGCTCCACCTGTGCATGCCCCTCCACCAGATCCAGGCCATCAGCGTAGAAATAATCCAGGCCCGGGCGGTGCGCGAAACTCTGCGCGATCCAGCCATCCGGGGTCTTCACCGAGATGCCGATGCCGTTGTCCTCGCAGACAAACAGGATCGGTGCCGGCAGCCGCTGGTACGCCGCCCACGCCGCGGTGTTGAACGCAGTTTGCGCGGTGGCGTGGTTGGCCGAGGCATCGCCGAAGGAGCAGATCACCACGCTGTCGCCGGGAATCGGCAGCGTGTGGCCGATGCGTCGCCCACTTTCGATGGCCAGCGCCGTGCCCAGGGCCTTGGGCAGGTGCGAGGCGATGGTGGAGGTCTGCGGCAGCACCCACAGTGGTTTGCTGCCCCACACCTTGTGGCGCCCACCGCTGGCCGGGTCGTCCCGGCTGGCCGCGAACGAGAGGGCCGCGTCCATCACCGGGTCCATGCCCGGCAGCTTGCGGAAGCGCTCGGCCATGAAACTGCCGGAGCGGTAATGCAGGAACGCCGGATCGGTATGCCGCGCCAACCGTGCCACCAGCGCATTGCCCTCATGGCCGGACGAGCCGATCGTATAGAAGACCTTGTTCTGCACGCGCAGCACGCGCGCCATCAGGTCCAGATGGCGGCTGACCAGCTGTGATTCGAACAGTTCGGCGAAACCTTGAGCATCCAGGGTGCTGCCGGGCAGGATCGGCGCGTCGGGTGCCGGCGTCGGCGCGGGATCGCCGCGCCACTGCTGCACGAAATCAATGAAGTTGGCGTCGCAGATCTCGGCCCGGTTGAGGCCCTTCATGCGCGCGGGAATCGGCTCGGGAACCACGGCAAACATGCATCACCCTCCGTGACGTGCTGCTTAGGCGGACAACCGGATGGGGCGGCCTGCCCACGATGCCGAGTCTGGCCTCACCCCATCGCATTTGCCAAGCGCGGGTGCAGCATCACCGCTGCGTGGCGCGACGCTGCTGCCACTGCTGCCGTGACTGGCCCCAGATCTCGATCGGCTTGCCGGCGTGCGGCGGCGGCAGCTCGCCCATGCGCAGCAGCGAGCTGCCGAGCTTGCGCGCGACCACCTTGGAGTTTTCGTTGGCCGCATCGATGGTGTGGATGATCTCTTCCCAGCCGAGCGTGTCGAACGCCCAGTCCATGCTGGCCACCGCCGCTTCGGGCGCATAGCCCTTGCCCCAGCTCTCGCGGCGGATGCTCCAGCCGACCTCGGTGCCCGGCCAGTCCAGCGGTTGCCACGGGCCCATGCGGCCAACCCACTCGCCGCTGCTTTTTTCGATCACCGAGAACATCGAAAACCCATACAGGTGCCAGCTGCCCACCAGGCAGCTGAAACTGCGCCATGCCTGGGAGGGGGCCTGCACGCCACCCAAGTGCTGCATCACCTCAGGGTCCGAGCAGAAACGCAGGAAATCATCGAAATCCTCGGCGCGCGGCGGGCGCAGGATCAGGCGCTCGGTCTCCAGCTGGAGGTCGAAAATGCTCATGGCGTCCTCGTCTGTTGCGTGTGTACCGCCATGATCGCAGACGCAGCCACCGGCATGCCGTGCCCCGTTCCCTACAACGCAACACGCCGGCAGTTGCCGGCGTGTTGGTGGTGCGTTGGAACGGCTGCGCTTTACTGGTTGTTCGCGCCCAGCGCGGCGGTCTGGGTGACCAGCTGACCGTCGATCACCGGCAGGCGATCGCTGCTCGGCTTGTTGTCCATCTTCACGGTCTTTTCGGCGCCGTCGTAACGGTAGGTCACGTTATAGCCGGTGACCGCATTGGTGGTGCCCATCGGGATGCGGTTGCCCGGCTTGCTGGCCATGCGCATGGTGCCGGTGGTGCCATCCTCATTGCGGTAGGTGACGTTGTAGCCGGTCACCCGGGTCGACTCGGAGGTCGCGGTCTCGGTGTGGCACTGGCGCTCGGTGCGGTTGACCACGCGGCCACCCACATGGCGCTTGTCCACCTGGTTGCCGATCATGCCGCCGGCAACGGCACCGGCGGCCGTGGCGGCCTTGCGGCCATTGCCACCGCCGACCTGGTTGCCCAGCAGGCCGCCGATCACGGCACCGGCAACGGTGCCGCCGACATTGCCATCGCGCTCGGGCAGGCGTTCCTGGACCACCACGTCCTGGCAGACTTCATGCGGGGTCTGCGTGCTGGACGTCTCGCGCACCGGCTCGGTGCCGATCACGGTGGCGTAGGCCTTTTCCTTCCTGGTCAGCGGATCGACCTTGACGATGTCGGCGTACTCGAGCTTGCCGGCCTTGTCTTCAATGGCCAGCTGGTCGGTGCGCGCGCCATCGTCGGCGAGTGGCGTGGTGTCCAGGGTGGGCCGGGTCTGAGCAGCGGTCACCGCGTCGGGCGAGGCACTGCCGCCCTTCATGAAGGCAGCAGTGGCGATCCCGCCGACCAGCAGCGCACCTGCAGCGACCAAAGCAGTAGTAGTTGTACTTTTCATAACCGGCTCCTTGCGGACGATCCGCAACGTTCTTGAGTGAATTCCAGCACGGCCAGCCTGAACGGAATCTCGACGGATCGTGAACATCCCCCCGCCCATTCAGGTTCGGTGAGCCCCAGGCTCGTGATAGCGTTTACAGCATCTGCCCAGGAGTGCCCCATGTCCAATCCCATACTGTTGCCGGTGCTGGAATGGGCGCGTCGGCTGCGCTACCCCACCCTGTTCAAGATCACGGCCGCGCTGTTCGCGGTGACCCTGGTGATCCCCGACCCGCTGCCGTTCGTGGATGAAATCCTGTTCGGCCTGGGCACGCTGCTGCTGGCCAACTGGAAACGACGCGGCGACTCGACGCCACCACCATTGCCGAGCAAGCGCCGCGCGTGAGGTTGGTCGACAGTCATTGCCACCTGGATGCGGGTGAGTTCGATGCGGATCGGCCTGGGGTGATCGCGCGCGCCCGCACGGCGGGTGTTTTCGCGCAGGTGGTGCCGGCCGTCACCGCCGCCAGCTGGCCCGGGCTGCGGGAGGCCTGCAGGCTGGCCGACGGATTGCACCCGGCATACGGACTGCACCCGATGTTCCTGGATCAGCACCGCCCCGAGCACCTGGACGAACTACGCGCGTGGCTGGAGCGCGAGCGCCCCTGCGCGGTTGGCGAGTGCGGGCTGGATTTCTTCGTCGAAGGGCTGGACCCGGGCACCCAGCAGCATTGCTTTCTCGGCCAATTGAGGCTCGCGCGCGAATTCGATCTGCCGGTGATCGTGCATGCGCGCCGCGCGGTGGATGCGGTGATCGCGGCGATCAAGCAGGTCGGGGGCCTGCGCGGCGTGGTGCACAGCTTTTCCGGCAGCCCCGAGCAGGCGCGGCAACTGCACCAGCTCGGCTTCCTGATCGGGCTGGGCGGCCCGTTGACCTATGACCGCGCCCAGCGCCTGCACCGTCTAGTCGCCAACATGCCCCTGGAGCAGCTGCTGCTGGAGACCGACGCACCGGACCAGCCGGATGCAGGCATCCGCGGCGAGCGCAATGAGCCGGCGCGGTTGCCGGTGATTCTGGAAACGGTGGCGCGGCTGCGCGGGGAGCCGGCGGCGGTGATTGCCGCGCAGACCACGGCCAATGCCGAGGCATTGTTCGGCCTGTGAGTGGACCGGTCCGCCCGGATCAAGCCTCGGCGGCCGCTGCACCCTTCTTCGGCTTCATCAACATCTCCAACGCCTTGCCCACCGCCGCAAACGCGAACGCACCGGTGATGTGGGTGGCCGCGCCCAGGCCCGCGCCGCAGTCCAGCTTCAGCGCCGCATCCGCGCCAAGGTTCGGACGGATGCCACACACGCTGCCGTCAGCCTGCGGGTACTTCACGTTCTCCAGCGAGTACACCGCCGGCACGCCGAAGTAGCGCGAGGCGTTCTTGGGGAAGTTGAAGTCGCTGCGCAGTTTCTTGCGGATCAGCGCCATCATCGCGTCGTGCTCGGTGCGCGACACATCCCGGATCCGCACCAGGGTGGGATCGGTACGGCCGCCGGCAGCGCCCACGGTCAGGATCGGCAGCTTGCGGCGGCGGCACCAGGCAATGGTCTCGACCTTGACCCGGAAGCTGTCGCACGCATCGATCACCAGATCGAAATCGCGGTCCAGCAGCTCGACCATGTTGGACACGGTCAGGAACGAGGCGATCGCATCGACGCTGATGTCCGGGTTGATCGCGCGGCAGCGCTCGGCCATCGCCTCGGCCTTGTTGCGGCCGTACTGGCCGGCCAGCGCGGGCAGCTGGCGGTTGGTGTTGGAGACACAGATGTCGTCGGCATCGATCAGGGTCAGATGCCCGACCGCCGTGCGCGCCAGCGCTTCCACCACCCACGAGCCAACCCCGCCCATGCCCACCACCGCCACCCGGCGGGTGGCGAGCAGATCCACGGTGCCTACCCCATACAACCGGTCGATGCCGGCAAATCGTTCGCGCAGTACGTCGTTCATGCGGACATTTTAATGCGCGCAGGCCAGCGCCGGTACGCGCCGTGGACAGGACGCGTCGTACCATCGCCGCAGCCACCCCTCAAGGAAGCCTTCACCATGAACGATCCCGTGACGCCGTCCCGCCGCCCCTCCGCCGCCTATCGCTACCTGTTCGTCGGCCTGCTCGGGCTGGTGATCGGCCTGATCGCCACGGTGATGGTCTCGCGCGCCATCCAGGCCCGCCAGGACCCCTTCCCGGATGCGCTGATGCACGTGATGAACCGCCAGGTGGAGCTGCTGCAGGCGGCGCAGGCGCAGAACCGCTGCAGCCTGGCCGATACCGTGCCGCGGCTGCAGACCCTGCGCTCGCTGTCCAATGATCTGGACCTGGCCTTTCCCGGCCTGAAGGACAGCCAGGGCTTCCAGCAGCACGCCAGCGCCTTGCGCGCCACGCTCAACGAGGCATTGGCCGCGCCGCCGACCGACTGCCCGGGCATGGCCACGCTGGTGGAAAAGATCCAGACCGATTGCAAGGCCTGCCACCAGGATTTCCGCTGATTCATCTTCCAGCCACGCTGGCAGCCCGGGATTGGCACGCTGTTCACGCAGCACAGGACACGATCTGCCCCATGCGCACCAGACGCATTCGACCACCCCTCTGGCCAGGAGATACACCATGAAGATTCAACTGATCGCCGCCGCTGCTGTTGCCACCGTCGCCCTGGCTGGCTGTGCCACCACCTCGCCGGGCTACGGCAGCAGTGGCTACAACAACGGTTACGGCAATTCCGGCGGCAACTACAACACCAACCGCTGCGCTGACTGCGGCATCGTGACCCGCATCAACCAGGTCGCTTCGGGCCGCAGCGCGCCGAGCGCGACCGGCGCGGTCCTGGGTGGCATCGTCGGCGCGGTCGCCGGCCATGAAATCTCCGACCACACCGGTGGCAGCCGTGGCAACAAGAACATCGCCGCCGCCGCAGGCGCGGTGGGTGGTGCACTGGCCGGCAACCAGATCCAGAAGAACGTGACCAGCGATACCTTCGACATCACGGTACGCATGGATGACGGTCGCACGGTCGTGGTCAACCAGCGCGATCTGGGCGGGATCCGCGAGAACACCTATGTCCGCGTGGTCAACGGCAAGGTGATCCTGCGCTGATCTGCCCCGCACACGGCGTGCAATGAAAAGGGCCCGCTTGCGCGGGCCCTTTTCATGTCTCAACCAGGCAGGACCCGGCGTGCGCTCAGAGCGGCTTGACCTTGTCGGCCTGCAGGCCCTTCTGGCCAGTCACCACTTCGAACTCGACCGCTTGACCTTCCTTCAGGCTCTTGAAGCCCTGGGATTCGATCGCACGGAAGTGCACGAATACATCTTCGCCGCTCTCACGGCTGATGAACCCGAAACCCTTCGCGTCGTTGAACCACTTGACGGTGCCCTTCTCAGCCATCTCAGCTACTCCCTAACTGTCTTGTTGTTGGATACACCCGTACAGGCGGCTGACAGCAAGGGGGAAGCGAGGTGCAACGATGCAGCGGATCCGGAAGATCTACCATCATCAGGCCACGATCCACGGTGACCTTGCCAAGCTCAGCGCCTGCAACTTAACCCGAGCAAAACGAAAAAGCAACTAGCCAAAAGCTTGCGATGTCAACCCCATTTCAGGAACCATACTGGACAGCATGGACCCTTCATTCATCTTGTATCTGCTAGCCGTCCTGCTGGTGCTGGTCGGCATCGCCGGCATCATCCTCCCCGCCCTGCCCGGCATTCCCCTGGTATTCGCCGGCCTGCTGCTGGCCGCATGGGCCGATGGCTTCGTGCATGTGGGCTGGCTGCCGCTGACGCTGCTCGGCCTGTTGACGCTGGTTTCCTTCGCCGTGGACATCCTGGCCACCGTGGTCGGCGCGCAACGCGTAGGTGCCAGCCGCAAGGCCCTGTGGGGTACGTTCCTGGGCAGCATCGTCGGCGTGTTCTTCATGCCGATCGGTCTGTTCGTCGGGCCGTTGGCCGGCGCCCTGCTGGGCGAGTACTGGCACACACGCGAGCTCGGGCGGTCCACCAAGGTAGGCTTGGCGACGTGGCTGGGCATCCTGCTCGGATTCGCCCTGAAGCTGGCGCTGGTGATCGCGATGCTGGGCCTGTTCGCCTTTGCCTGGATCTTCTGACCGCGCACGGCGCGCGGACTTTCACACCCCGAGCACACCACTGACCGGCATAAACCCGGTCAGATCGATGGCATCGCGTGCTGGCAGGAATGCCGGGCAGCGGCGACACTGTGCGATCAGACCCATTCATTTTGTCACGCGGCCCTGCTCCCATGACCCTGCCCTATTCCCGCTCCGCCCTGTTCACTGCCTTGGCCCTGGCCGGCACCGCCCTGCCCGCTGCAGCACAGGAGGCGGCACCGAAGCCGGCGTCACCGGAGGCCTGCGCACTGGTGGACACCGACGCGGCGCGTCTGGCGTGCTACGACACGCTGTTTGGTCGTACGCCGGACGTGACCCTGGCCGCCGATGCGGCGGCCACCGCCGCAAAGCAGGAACGCCGCGAAGAGCGCCAGGCCGCACGCGGGGCCGATGCCGATGCGCCTGCTGCACAGCGGGTGAAGCAGCGTCTTGGCGAAGTGTTCAAGAACGACGGCCATCAGGACGCCCTGGCCAACGCCGGCAAGGGCTCGCTGCTGGACAGCCGCTGGGAACTGGCCCAGGACTCCAAGCTGGGCGCCTTCCAGCTGCGCGCCTACAAGCCGGTCTACCTGCTGCCCGCCTTCTGGACCAGCGACAAGAACCAGATGCCGCAGTCGCCCAACCCGGTCAATACGGTCACCACCTCGCAGCAGCTGGACAGCGCGGAACTGAAGTTCCAGCTCAGCTTCAAGACCAAGGTCGTGGAGAATCTGTTCGGCGACAACGGCGACATCTGGGCCGGCTACACGCAGAGCTCGCGCTGGCAGGCCTACAACGCCGACAACTCGCGTCCGTTCCGTGAGACCAATTACGAGCCGGAAGTGATGCTGATGTTCCGCAATGGCTACTCGATCGGCGGCTGGCGCGGGCGCATGAGCGGGATCAGTGTCAACCACATGTCCAACGGCCGCGCCGATCCCCTGTCGCGCAGCTGGAACCGGGTGATCGCCACCGTCGGCCTGGACCGCGAGAACTGGGCGCTGGTCCTGCGCCCGTGGTATCGCATCCCGGAAGACCGCAAGGACGACAACAACCCGGACATCTCCGATTACATGGGCCGCGGCGACGCCACCCTGACCTGGAACAAGAACGGTCACGAGGTCTCGCTGATGGCGCGGCACTCGCTGCGTGGCGGTGATCGCTCGCACGGTGCGCTGCAGCTTGATTACGGCTTCCCGATCAGCAACCTGCTGCGCGGTCACGTGCAGATCTTCGATGGCTACGGCGAGAGCATGATCGACTACAACCACAAGGCCACGTATGTGGGCCTAGGTGTGTCGCTGCTGGAGTGGTATTGATGGCGGTGACGATCTGGCACAACCCGCGCTGCAGCAATTCACGCGGGGCGCTGGAACTGCTGCGTGAGCACGGCATTGAGCCGGTGGTGATCGAATACCTTAAGACGCCGCCGGACCGCCCGACGCTGGCTGCGTTGATCACGCGCATGGGCATCGCCCCGCGGGCGTTGCTGCGCAGCAAGGAGCCGGCCTATGGTTCGCTCGGGCTGGACGACGACGCGTTGTCCGATGCCGCGCTGATCGACGCGATGGTCGCCCACCCGGAGCTGATCAACCGCCCGATCGTGGAGACCCCGCGCGGGGCACGTCTGTGCCGGCCGCCGGAGACGGTGCTGGAGATCCTGCCGGCGTAAGGCTGCGCGTCAACTGCCTCCGCAGCGGCTGGTACACCGGTTGTTATCCTCGCCGCAGGTCAGTGCGGGCAGCCGGTTGCGGCAGTAGTCGCTGCTGGCTTGGCATGATTTACGCAGGTCCGGGTTGTCGATCTTGTCGCACTTCGCGTCGCGCTGGGTCGCCACCCCGGCGCCACAGCTGTCGCCGCTGCCAAACCCGGTACGGCTGGTCATGCAACTGTCGTACTGGCGCTGGCACTGCTGCATGCATTGGTTGGCAGCGGTGACCTCGCGCAGGCCCGGTGCGGAATAGCGCTCGCTATCGCTGCTGCAGGCCGTCAGCAGCAGGGCCAGCGCCGCCACGCAGAACATCCTTGGCATGGTGCCACTCCTGGTTGGAAACGCGTCACCTGCGACTTTATCAGGCCCGTGCGCCGTCCAGAACCGGGGGACATCAACGCCAGTCGGTGATGCCTTCGCGTCGGTAGACCTCGATGAAGGCCGGGCGCGCCTTGAGGCGGTCGGCGTAGGCCTTGAGCACCGGCCAGTGGTCGCTCGGCGTGGGCATGTTGCGCGACCAGCGCAGCAGCATCACCAGCATGAAATCGACCACGCTCAGCTGCGCTCCCAACACGTAGGGACCGCCGGCCTGCAGGTGGTCGGCCAGCCGTTGCCAAGCCGCTTCGAGGCGTTCGCGCGCATGCTGCCGCGTGGCCTCGGCATTGTCCGCGCCGGCCATTTCCTGCGCGTAGAACCACGCCCGATAGGCCGGCTGCACGGTGTTGGCGCACCAGAACATCCAGCGGTAGGCTTCGCCACGCAAGGACGTGCCCGGTGCGGGCAGCAACCCGGCCTGTGGATGCAGATCGGCCAGGTGCAGTGCGATGGCCGCCGCCTCGGTCAACACCTGATCTCCCATCACCAGCGTGGGCACTACGCCGGCCGGGTTGAGCGCAATGTACTCGGCCGATTTCTGCTGCCGCGTGTCGAAGTCGAGAAGCACCAGCGCGTGCGGCAGGTCCAGCTCCAGCAGCAGCCAATGCACGACCAGCGATGCGGTGCTGGTCGATCCATACAACGTAATGGCCATGCGTGCGACACCTGTCATGGGAAGCATCCGATTATGCGCTCGCCGCCTGCCGCAGGCGATGGATACAGATGCCCTTCCCACGGCGTGCCCACTGTGACTGTTGGACGGTAGGCCCAAGGGATAGGATGCGGCGCATCTGCACTGCCTGCGACCACCGTCATGCCCGATCCGTCCAACCTGCTCGCTTTTGGCCTGATTTCGCTGGGCATGGTGCTGACCCCGGGGCCGAACATGATCTACCTGGTGTCGCGGTCGATCTGCCAGGGGCGCGTGGCCGGACTGGTCTCGCTGGGCGGGGTGGCACTCGGCTTTCTGGTCTACCTGCTGTGCGCCGCGCTGGGCATCACCGCGCTGTTGATGGCCGTGCCGCATGCATACGACGCGCTGCGCATCGCCGGCGCGCTATACCTGCTGTACCTGGCCTGGCAGGCGCTGCGCCCGGGCGGCCGTTCCCCGTTCCAGCTGCGCGCGCTGGCATCGGACAGCCCGCGCCGCCTGTTCGCGATGGGCCTGTTCACCGCGCTGCTCAATCCGAAGATCGCGGTGATGTACCTCTCGCTGCTGCCACAGTTCATCCAGCCGCATGGGCACGGCAGTGTGATGGCGCAGTCGGTGGCGCTGGGGTTGGTGCAGATCGCCACCAGCGTCAGCGTCAATGCGTTGATCGTGCTGGCCGCCGGCAGCATCGCCGCGTTCCTGACCGGTCGTCCGCGCTGGCAGGCGGCGCAGCGCGGGCTGATGGGCACGGTGCTGGGCGCGCTGGCGGTGCGGATGCTGGTAGATGCGCGGCGGTAACGAAAAACGGCGCCCTGCGGCGCCGTTTTTTTGGATGCGATATCGACCCACGGTCGATATTTACCGGGTCACGCCACCACGACCGGAATCTTGCCAATGCGGGCCTGCCATTCGCGCGGGCCGGTCTGGTGCACGGACTCGCCGGTGGAATCCACCGCCACGGTGACCGGCATGTCCTGCACGGTGAACTCGTAGATCGCTTCCATGCCCAGATCGGCGAAGCCGACCACCTTGGCTGCCTTGATCGCCTTGGACACCAGGTACGCCGAGCCGCCGACCGCCATCAGGTAGGCCGACTTGTTGTCACGGATCGCCTCGATCGCCGCCGGGCCGCGCTCGGCCTTGCCGACCATGCCCAGCAGACCGGTCTGCTCCAGCACCTGGCGGGTGAACTTGTCCATGCGGGTGGCCGTGGTCGGGCCGGCCGGGCCCACCACTTCGTCGCGCACCGGATCGACCGGGCCGACGTAGTAGATGAAGCGGCCCTTGAGGTCGACCGGCAGCGGCTCGCCCTTGTCCAGCATTTCCACCATGCGCTTGTGCGCGGCGTCGCGGCCGGTCAGCAGCTTGCCGTTGAGCAGCAGGGTCTGGCCCGGCTTCCAGCTGGCGACGTCTTCCGGAGTGATCGTGTCCAGATCGACACGGGTGCCCTTGGAGGCGTCGTAGGTGATCTGCGGCCAGTCTTCCAGCGAGGGCGGGTCGAGCATCACCGGGCCACTGCCATCCAGGGTGAAGTGCGCATGGCGGGTGGCCGCGCAGTTCGGGATCATCGCCACCGGCAGATTGGCGGCGTGGGTCGGGAAGTCCTTGACCTTGATGTCCAGCACGGTGGTCAGGCCGCCCAGGCCCTGCGCACCGATGCCCAGCGCGTTGACCTTGTCGAACAGCTCCAGGCGCAGCTCTTCGGCGCGGTTGGAGGCGCCACGGGCCTTGAGCTCGTTGATGTCGATCGGCTCCATCAGCGATTCCTTGGCCAGCAGCATCGCCTTCTCGGCGGTGCCGCCGATGCCGATGCCGAGCATGCCCGGCGGGCACCAGCCCGCGCCCATGGTCGGCACGGTCTTGAGTACCCAGTCCACGATCGAATCGGACGGGTTGAGCATGGCGAACTTGCTCTTGGCTTCCGAACCGCCGCCCTTGGCCGCCACGATCACCTCCACGGTGTCACCCGGCACGACCTTGACGTTGACCACGCCGGGGGTGTTGTCCTTGGTGTTGACGCGCTTGCCGGCCGGATCGGCCAGCACCGAGGCGCGCAGCTTGTTGTCCGGGTAGTTGTAGGCGCGGCGCACGCCTTCGTTGGCCATGTCCTCCACGCCCATGGTGGCGTCGTCCCAGCGCACGTTCATGCCGATTTCCAGGAACACGGTGACGATGCCGGTGTCCTGGCAGATCGGCCGGTGGCCTTCGGCGCACATGCGCGAATTGATCAGGATCTGGGCCATCGCCTCCTTCGCGGCCGGCGACTCTTCGCGCTCGTAGGCAGCGTTGAGGCTCTTGATGTAATCGACCGGGTGGTAGTACGAGATGTACTGCAGCGCGTCGGCGATGGACTGGATGAGGTCTTCCTGCTTGATCGATGTCACGACTTGCTCGCTTGCTGGAGGCTGGCGGGGGTTGAACCGCCGATTTTAACAACTACCGCCCGGCGGCGTTGAGAATCGCTCGCGGTGGCGGGGTTTGGTGCAAAGTGGGCGCCCCGCCTTGTCACAGCGGCCTGCCCGGCCGCGTCCTCCTGGCATGACCCCGACCGATACCTTCCAGACCCACCGCCCCCGCCTGTTCGCCCTGGCCTACCGCCTGCTGGGCAGCCGCAGCGACGCCGAGGACATCGTCCAGGATGCCTGGCTGCGCTGGCAGGGCGCCGACACCGGCGTGATCCGCGACCCGGAGGGCTGGCTGGTCACGGCCACCACCCGGCTCGGCCTGGACCGGCTGCGCGCCCTGCGCAGCGCGCGCGTGGAGTACGTCGGGCCGTGGCTGCCCGAGCCGCTGGAGATCGCCCTGGACCCGGACCCGCTGCAGGACCCGGCCCAGCGCCATGCCCTCGCCGACGAGGTCTCGGTGGCTTTCCTGGCACTGCTGGAGCAGCTCAAGCCGGATGAGCGCGCCGCCTTCCTGCTCAAGGATGTATTCGACTACGACTACCCGGACATCGCGCCCCTGCTGGAGCACTCCCCGGCCAACTGCCGGCAACTGGTGCACCGGGCGCGGCAGCGACTGCAGACTGGCGCCCCACGCTTCACCGTCTCGCCCGCCCAGCACCGCGACCTGCTGGCGCGCTTCATGGACGCCTCGCAGCAGGGTGATCTGGACGCGATCCGCGCCCTGCTCGATGCCAATGCCGAGATGATCTCCGACGGCGGTGGCCGCGTGACCGCAGCGATCCGCCCCCTGCTCGGCGCCGAGCGCATCGCGCAGCTGTACTGGGCGATCGCGCGCCGCAACGGCCAGCATCCGGCGCAGCTCGGCCAGGTCAATGGCGAGCCGGCGATCCTGCGTTTCGCGGGCGACCAGCTGCACTCGGTGACGATGATCACGGTCGATGCCGGACGGATCGTGCGCGTGCTCAGCGTGCTCAATCCGGAAAAACTCACCGGCCTTGTCACAGCGCGCGATGCTGGCGCGTCCTCCTGATGAAGACGGCCATTGCGGCCGTCATGGAGTCCCCGATGTCCACCTCACCGCGCGTTCCATACACCCGCCTCGCCGCCGAGGCCTTCAAGGGCCTGCTCGCCACCAGCAAGGCCGTGCACGGCAGTTCGATCGACCCCGTATTGATGGAACTGGTGTTCCTGCGTGTCTCGCAGATCAATGGCTGCGGCTACTGCATGGACATGCATGCCACCACCCTGCGCAAGGGCGGCATCGAACCGCGCAAGCTCGATACGCTGCCAGCCTGGCATGAGAGCCGCTTCTTCGATGCGCGCGAGCGCGCCGCGCTGGGCTGGGCCGAGGCGCTGACGCGCTTGAGCAGCGCCGCGCCGTCCGATGCCGCCTACGACGCCCTGGCACCGCATTTCGATGAGAAGGGCATCAGCGACCTGAGCATGGGCATCGCGGTGATCAATGCCTGGAACCGCCTCGGCGCCGGCCTGCTGCCGCCGCTGCCATAAGCAACGGGTAGTGCCGGGTAGCGATGCACCGGTTCCACCGTTCTGCGGGACGTACGCGTCTGCAATCTGCGCAGGCACTGACTTCATGCATCAACCACGGTCACGGCGCGCACAATACCGCCCATGCCCGCCTCCCCCGCTGCCGGTGCACCCGGCCAGAAGAATCCCAGCCTGCGTGAGCGCGTCAATGCGATGCGCAACCTGCCCCCGTTCCTGCGCCAGGTCTGGCAGACGAGCCCGGGGCTGACCCTGGCCAGCCTCGGCCTGCGCGTGATCCGCGCGTTGCTGCCGGTGGCGATGCTGTACGTCGGCAAGTTGATCATCGATGCCGCCGTGCAGCTCAGCCAGCATGATGCCGGCTTCCCGCCGTTCGGCGAGGCGCTGTCCAGTGGCCTGCTCAATCCCCTGCTGGGTCTGCTCGCGCTCGAGTTCGGCCTGGCGATGGCCTCGGACCTGCTCGGCCGCATGGTCAGCTACGCCGATACCCTGCTGTCGGAGCTGTTCACCAACGTCACCAGCGTGCGCTTGATGGAACACGCCGCCGAGCTGGACCTGGAGGATTTCGAAGACCCCGACCTGCAGGACAAACTGGACCGGGCACGGCGCCAGACCATGGGCCGGATGAACCTGATGAGCCAGCTGTTCGGCCAGGTGCAGGACAGCATCACGGTGGCCAGCCTCGCGGTCGGCCTGATCGTGTACGCGCCGTGGTTGATCCTGCTGCTGGCGGTGGCACTGATCCCGGCCTTCATCGGCGAATCGCACTTCAACGCAGCCGGTTACAGCCTCAACTTCCAGTGGACGCCCGAGCGCCGCCAGCTGGAGTACCTGCGCCAGATCGGGGCCAGTGTGGAGACCGCCAAGGAGGTGAAGATCTTCAACCTCCATCGCTTCCTGATCGATCGCTACAAACTACTCGCCGAGAAGTTCTATCTCGCCAACCGTGCGCTGGCCCGCAAGCGTGCGATCTGGGGCACGCTGCTGGCAGCACTCGGTACGCTGGGCTATTACGCCGCCTACGCCTACATCGCCTGGCGCACCGTGCGCGGCGATTTCTCGATCGGCGACCTCACCTTCCTGGCCGGCAGCTTCCTGCGCCTGCGCCAGCTGCTGGAAGGCCTGCTGATCGGCTTTTCACAGGTTGCCGGCCAGGCGCTGTACCTGGACGATCTGTTCTCGTTCTTCCAGATCGAACCGGAAATCCACTCGCGCCCGGATGCCATCGCCATCCCGCAGCCGATCACCCAGGGCTTCGTGTTCGAGAACGTCGGTTTCCGCTATCCCGACGCCGAAAGCTGGGCGGTGCGGCATCTGGATTTCGACCTGCGTGCCGGTGAAGTACTGGCGCTGGTGGGTGAGAACGGTGCCGGCAAAACCACCCTGGTCAAGCTGCTGGCCCGCCTGTACGACCCCGATGAAGGCCGCATCCTGCTCGATGGCCGCGACCTGCGCGACTACGACCTGGATGACCTGCGCGCCAACATGGGCGTGATCTTCCAGGATTTCGTGCGCTACAACCTCAGCGCCGGCGAGAACATCGGCGTCGGCCTGGTCGAGGCGATGGGCGACGACGCCCGCATCCGCGATGCCGCCCGGCGCGGCATGGCCGACGAGGTGATCGCCGGCCTGCCCGGTGGCTACGACCAGCTGATCGGCCGCCGCTTCAAGATGGGCGTGGACCTGTCCGGTGGCCAGTGGCAGAAGATTGCGATCGCGCGGGCCTACATGCGCGATGCGCAGGTCATGATCCTGGATGAACCGACCGCGGCGCTGGATGCGCGCAGCGAGTTCGAGGTGTTCCAGCGCTTCAAGGAACTGTCCGACAACCGCACTGCGGTGTTGATCTCGCACCGCTTTTCCTCGGTGCGCATGGCCGACCGCATCCTGGTGCTGGCCGGCGGCCGGATCGAGGCCAGCGGCACCCATGCCGAGCTGATGACCCAAGGCGGCCGGTATGCCGAACTGTTCGAACTGCAGGCGGCCGGTTACCGCTGAAACCCAGACACGACAGGCCTGTCCGGCCAGTCAATGAGAATTTATCTCATTTAAGATAAACTAGACCCGACGAAACCGACCAGAACCCCACCCCCATGTCTTCCGCTTTTGGCGCCGAAACGGTGCTTGAGGTCCGTCACTGGACCGACGCCTACTTCAGCTTCACCACGACCCGCGACAGCGGCTTCCGCTTCGAGAACGGCCAGTTCGTGATGATCGGCCTGGAAACCGAAGCGCGCCCATTGCTGCGCGCGTACTCCATCGCCAGTGCCAACTGGGAAGAAAACCTGGAGTTCTTCAGCATCAAGGTGCAGGACGGCCCGCTGACCTCGCGCCTGCAGCACATCAAGCCGGGCGACAAGGTGCTGGTCGGCAAGAAGCCTACCGGCACCCTGCTGATCAGCGACCTGCACCCGGGCAAGCACCTGTACCTGCTCGGCACCGGCACCGGCCTGGCGCCGTGGCTGTCGGTGATCAAGGACCCGGAAACCTACGAGCGCTTCGACAAGGTGATCCTCACCCACGGCGTGCGTTACGAAAAGGACCTGGCCTACCGCGAGCTGTTCGAGAAGGAACTGCGCGAGCACGAATTCCTCGGCGAGATGATCGGCGACAAGCTGCTCTACTATCCGGCCGTCACGCGCGAAGCCTTCCCCAACCAGGGCCGCCTGACCTCGCTGATGGAAAGCGGCGAGATGCAGAAGACCCTCGGCCTGCCGCCGCTGGATCCGGAAAACGACCGCGCCATGATCTGCGGCAGCCCGCAGATGCTGGCCGACCTGCGCACCGTGCTGGACAGCCGCGGCTTCCAGACCTCGCCGCGCATCGGCACCCCGGGCCACTACGTCTTCGAACGCGCCTTCGTCGAAAAGTAATCGCGGCGCCTGGCTCCGCGCGGCTGATCGACCAACCTGCGCGCCAGCCGGACAGAGCCCGGCTCTACGGAGCTGATTCGCCGACCGCGGCCCTGCCGGGCAGAGCCGACCCTTGGTCGGCTCTCGCGGCAACGATCGCATGCACGTTGGGCTATATTCCGCGTCAGCCCGGCAACGGCCGGGCCTGACCTGGAGCCGTACCGATGATCAGGAAGATCCGCCCCGCCCTCGCCTGCCTGCTGCTCGCCATGAGCCTGGCTGCCAGCGCCGCCGTGCCCGCGACGCCCTCACCGAGAGCCGGCGATATCCCGCCGCAGATCCTGGGCAAGGACCGCCAGGGCAATGTGGTGGACCTGGCCAGCCAGCGCGGCAAGGTCGTCATCGTCACGTTCTGGGCCTCGTGGTGCGGCCCGTGCCGCAAGGAACTGCCGATCCTGGGCCAGCTGCAGAAGGTCATCGGGCATGACGCGCTGCAGGTCTACGCGGTGAACCTGAAGGAACCGCGCGCCGATTTCGCCGCCATCGCCCGCAGCCGCAAGGCCCCGCCACTGGACTACATCCACGACGCCAAGGGCGAGGTCAGCGACCAGTACGGCATCCAGACCATCCCGCACATGTTCATCATCGGCCACGACGGCAGCATCGCCGGCGTGCATCGCGGCTACTCCGAGAAGAGCCTGCCGAACATCGTCGACGACATTCTCGCCCTCCTGCCCGAAGACGTGCGCAACCGGAAAGCAGGCGGCTGATTCCACCGCTGTGGTGTAGAGCCACGCCATGCGTGGCTGGAACGTTGGGCAATGCGGTGATGCGAGGAGCCGGCCACCGGCCGGCACTACCGGGACGCATTCCGGCCGGTATCAGCCGGCCAGCGCGGCCTCGATATCGCCGCGCAGCGACTCGGGCTTGTCGGTCGGTGCATAGCGCTGCAACACCCGCCCGTCGCGACCGACCAGGAACTTGCTGAAGTTCCACTTGATCCCCCGCGTGCCCAGCACCCCGGCCTTCTCGGCCTTGAGCCACTGCCACAGCGGATCAGCGCCGTCGCCGTTGACCTCGACCTTGTCCGACATCGGGAAACTGACCCCATAAGTCAGCGAACAGAACTCCCCGATCTGCGCCGCATCGCCCGGCTCCTGATGCCCGAACTGATCGCAGGGAAACCCGATCACCACCAGCCCGCGCGGCCCGAATTCCCGCCACAACGCCTCCAGCCCCTCGTACTGCGGCGTGAAGCCACACTTGCTGGCCACATTGACCAGCAACAACACCTTGCCCCGGTACTGCGCCAACGCCTGTGGCTGGCCCGACAGGTCCACGAACGGGAAATCGAAGGCAGTGGTCATGGCAGGGAGCTCCGGTGGAAAGGCCTCTCATCTTAGCTCGCCCAGCGTATTCGGCCTGGTGGGCTGAGGAGCCGGCCGGTGGGCTGAGGAGCCGGCCAGCGGCCGGCACTACGCTTCTTGATGGGCTGAGGAGCCGGTCGGTGGGCCGAGGAGCCGGCCAGCGGCCGGCACTACGCCTCGGGACGGCAACGACCGGGCTGGCCCTTGCAGTGGTGCACCCTTCGCAATGCCCTGGCCTGGCCAAAACATGCCTTTCGACACAAGCCGCTCCCCAACGGCCCGGGTTACCCTCAAAGACTTGTCTGACCGGAGAATTCCCCTTGACCACCCGTCTTGCCCTCGCCGTCGCCGTGACCCTCGGCCTGGCCCTGCCCGCCTATTCCGCCACCGCCGCCACCCCGGCCGCGACCACCGCCCAGCAGGCCAACCCGTTCTTCGCCGACAGCCCGCTGCCGCTGCACTTCCCGCAGTTCGACAAGATCAAGGACAGCGACTTCGCCCCCGCCTTCGACGCCGGCATGGCCCAGCAGCTGAAGGAAGTGGACGCGATCGCCAACAACAAGGCCAAGCCGACCTTCGACAACACCCTCATCGCCCTGGAAAAGAGCGGTGAGACCCTGGACCGCGCCACCACCGTGTTCTTCAGCCTGGTCGGTGCCGACACCAACGACGCACGCAAGAAGCTGCAGGCCGACTACTCCGCCCGCTTCGCCGCGCACAGCGACGCCATCGCGCTGAACGGCAAGCTGTTCGCCCGCATCCAGACCCTGTATGACACCCGCACCCAGCTCGGCCTCGACGCCGAAGGCGTGCGCCTGGTCGAGAAGTACTACGAGAGCTATGTGCGCGCTGGCGCGAAGCTGTCCGAAGCGGACAAGACCAAGCTCAAGGAAATGAACGCCGAGCTGGCCAACCTGGGCACCAAGTTCAGCCAGAACGTGCTGGCAGAAGTGAATGCCTCGGCGATCACCGTCGATGACGTCAAGGAACTGGACGGGCTCTCGCAGGAGCAGATCTCCGCCGCTGCCGAAGCCGCCAAGGCCCGTGGCCAGGACGGCAAGTACGTCATCACCCTGCTCAACACCACCGGCCAGCCGCCGCTGACCAACCTGGCCAACCGCGCCCTGCGCCAGAAAATCTACGAAGCCTCCATCACCCGCGGCAGCCGCGGCGGTGAGTACGACAACACCGCCCTGGTCTCACGCATCATGCAGCTGCGTGCCGACAAGGCCAAGCTGATGGGCTTTGCGAACTTCGCCGCCTACAACCTGACCAACCAGACCGCCAAGACCCCCGAAGCGGTCAACGCCATGCTCGGCCAGCTCGCCCCTGCCGCCGTCGCCAACGCCAAGCGCGAAGCCGCCGACCTGCAGGCGATGATCGACAAGGAGCAGAAGGCCGCCGGCAAGCCCACCTTCAAGCTGGAAGCATGGGACTGGGCGTTCTACAGCGAGAAGGTCCGCCAGGCCAAGTACAACTTCGACGAATCCCAGCTCAAGCCGTACTTCGAAATGAAGAACGTGCTCGAAAACGGCGTCTTCCACGCCGCCCAGCTGGAATTCGGCCTGACCTTCAAGCAGCGCACCGACCTGCCGGTCTACCACGACGACGTCACCGTCTATGACGTGTTCGATGCCGACGGCAGCCAGCTGGCGATCTTCATCTTCGACCCGTATGCACGCGCCTCCAAGCGCGGCGGTGCGTGGATGAACTCGTACGTCTCGCAGTCCGAGCTGACCGGCTTCAAGCCGGTGGTCGCCAACCACCTCAACATCCCCAAGCCGCCGGCCGGCAAGCCGACCCTGCTGACCTGGGATGAAGTGACCACCACCTTCCACGAATTCGGCCACGCCCTGCACGGCATGTTCTCGAACGTGAAGTACCCCTACTTCTCGGGCACCTCGGTGCCGCGCGACTTCGTCGAGTTCCCCTCGCAGGTCAACGAGATGTGGGCCGATGATCCGGTCATCCTGAAGAACTACGCCAAGCACTACCAGAACGGCACGGCCATGCCGCAGGCCCTGCTCGACAAGGTCGTCGCCGCCGCCAAGTTCAACCAGGGCTTCGCCACCACCGAATACCTGGGTGCGGCCATGCTCGATCAGCGCTGGCACCAGATCGGTCCGGACCAGGTCCCGGCCGCGAAGGACGTCATGAAGTTCGAAGCCGAGGCCCTGGCCAAGGACGGCATCTTCTACGCGCCCGTCCCGCCGCGCTACAAGACCCCGTACTTCAGCCACATCATGGGCGGCTACTCGGCCGGCTACTACGCCTACATCTGGTCTGAAGTGCTCGACGCCAATACCCAGAAGTGGTTCCGCGAAAACGGCGGCCTGAGCCGCAAGAACGGCGATCACTTCCGCCAGACCCTGCTCTCCAAGGGCGGTAGCGTCGATGCGATGGAACTGTTCCAGAACTTCGCCGGCCATGCCCCGCAGATCGAGCCGCTGCTCGAGAAGCGCGGCCTGACCTCGGGCGACGGCAAGAAGTAAGCGCTCGCTTCAACGACGTGCACGACGAAAAACGCCCGGCACCGCCGGGCGTTTTTTTGTGCCGCCAGCTCATCTCACCGTGGCGCCAGGTAGCCTCCAGGCACGCCATTGGGCGACAACACCAGCTGCCACAACTGTGCATGCCGGCAGCGGAAACTCGCCATCGAACCGGCCAGATAGAACCGCCACATCCGGCGGAACCGTTCGTCATAACGCTGCGCGTCCAGGCGCGGCCACGCCGCCTCGATGTTGGCCCGCCACGCCTGCAGGGTCCGGTCGTAATCGGTGCCGAAGTTGTGCCAGTCCTCCAGCACGAACAACCCTTCGAACGCGTCGGTCACCTGCGCCGCCGAGGGCAGCATCGAGTTCGGGAAGATGTACTTTGCGATCCACGGGTCGGTGCGATGCCGCGACAGATTGCTGCCGATCGAATGCAGCAGGAACAATCCTTCCGGCCGCAGGCAGCGCCGCGCCATCTCGAAGTACCCGCGATAGTTCTTGTCGCCCACGTGCTCGAACATCCCCACCGACAGGATCGCGTCGAAGGACTCCTCCACGTCGTGGTAGTCCTGCAACCGTATCTCCACCGGCAACCCCGCGCACAACTGCCGCGCGTAGTCCGCCTGCTCCTGCGAGATCGTCACGCCGACGCCGGACACGCCATAGCGCTCGGCCGCAAACTTCAGCGCCTCGCCCCACCCGCAGCCGATATCCAGAATGCGCTGGCCGGGGCGCAGGCCCAGCTTGCGGCAGATCAGATTGAGCTTGGCCTCCTGCGCCGCGTCCAGGTCCGCGGCCTCGCGCCAGTAACCGCAGCTGTAGACCAGCCGCTGGCCGAGCATCGCCTCGTACAGATCATTGCCCAGGTCGTAATGGCGACGGCCGACCTCGAAACTGCCGGCGCCGGCCTGCAGATTGAACACCCGCGCCTTGATCGCATCGGCCAGATCGCGCCAGCCGTGCACGCGTTCGTCCAGATGCGCCTGCATCAGATGAAAGAGGAAGTCGTCCAGCGCGCGGGCATCCCACTGCCCCTCCATGTAACTCTCGCCCAGGCCCAGCGAGCCCTGGGCCATGACCCGTGCATAGAAGCGCGGGTCGTGCACCGTGATGTCCTGCGGCTGGTCACCGTCAACGGTGACCCCCGCTTCGTGCAGCAACCCCGTGACCCGTCGTTGCAGCCCAGCGTCCACATCGCCTCCGTCGATCAGCCCCGGGCGAACAACCCCGCGACATCCTGACCCACGTGCGGCACCAGCACGGCGGCCGGGACGTCCACGGTCTGCGTGCCGTCCGAGTACGGCCCTACCTGGTAGGGCGGGAACACGAAGCGTATCGCAGAGATGCGTCCGTCGGAACCGGTCAGCGGCTGGAACTGGCTGAAGTTGTCCGCGCTGGGCCCGGTGCCATCGGCGATCATCCGGCTGGCGTTGCGCAGGGATTCCTGCATCTGCGCAGGCTCCATCTCATCGCCGCTCAGGCGCGTGGCCACGCGTTCGCGCAGCTGGTCGGCCACGTAGTCGCTGATCGCCTTCCAGCCCTTGGCATCGGCCACCAGCTTGTCGGCGGTCAGCATCTGCTGCTGCTCCGGCAGCCATACGAAGCGTGCCACCAGCGGCTCACCGTGGGCGCCACCGGTGTAACGGCTGCCATCGGCGGTCACCACCACCAGCTGCGGCGTCTCCAGCACCTTCTCGAAGGTCAGCGAGAGCTCGTAGGGCATGGTCGGCTTGTCGTTGCCCAGCCCGTCCAGCGCCTGCTGCAGCTCGGCCCGGGCGCTGTCGGCATAGCTGCCCAGCGTCTTGGCCAGGCCCGGATACCGCGCGATGTCCGGCGGATAGGTAATCCCGACCACCGCCTGCGGCGAGGTCTCGATCACGTCGCGCAGCTCGACCGGCGCATCCGGCGTCGCCGTCGGTGCAGCCGGTTCGGCGGCGGTATCGGCCGCTGCCACCGGCGCCTGTGCGTCACCGTCGCGCTTGCAGCCTGCCACCACCACCAAGCCCATAGCCAAGGCCAACGCGCTGGTGCGCAGCGCGCAACGGTTTCCTGCGATGTTCATCCTGAAATCCCCTTGTTGTAACCCACCATCATGATCAGCCATCCCTGAAGCATGACCCGCTGCCCTCATCGGACCAGCAGGTCGTCGTACTCCTCGTGCCGCTGCAGGAACGCTTCAGCGTACGCGCAGGCAGGCACTACCTTGAATCTGTGTTCGCGCGCGTAGCGCAGCGCCACCTTGGTCAACTCACCGGCCACGCCGCGGCCGGCGATCGGCTCGGGCACCTCGGTGTGGGTGATGATCATCCGCTTGCGCTTGATCTGGTAATCCAGCAGCGCCAGATGCCCTTTGACCCGGGCCTGGAACCGGTGATGGGCCAGATCGTGCTCCACCTCGTAAGCCAGTCCGGGCGGCGTGACCGAAGCCATGAGCGGTGTCTCCTGCGGCGACTGCAGCGATAGTGCGCAGCCGGCCGCCATGATCGCGTGAAGCCTGAACAGGGGCAAGCAGCGACGTGGCGCGTCACATCCGGCCCTAAAGGCTGGAGCCGCCACGCCGATATCGGATCCGGACAGGGCGTAAAAGCTGGCATGGCTTTTGCGAAGACCTGCCTGCACGCACCCGCTCTTCCGGAGGTCCGCATGGACAACACCGCACCTGCCCCCGCCGCCCACGGCGATGCCGACAGCTCCCTGCTCGAGGGCCTGTTCCAGCTGGCCGTGAACGGCCAGACCCAGGGCTGGGAATTCGACCAGATCAACCACGAGGTCTACGCCCGGCTGCTCAGCACCTATGGCGTGGACGGCAAGAAAGCCGCCTGACGGTTGCCGGGCTCACGACCAACGGTCGTGAGCTCCCCCCCGACGCGACGACGCATCGACCCACCGTCGGTAGGTACCGACCGTGGGTCGGTACACCCGCCCCCCAGCGCGACGACGTAGGTACCGACCGTTGGTCGGTACGCGCCGAATCAACCGCCGAGGCGGAAGGTCGGGTTGCTCAGCTCACGCAGGAAGTGGCTGAAGATGCTCGGCTGCATGGCCAGCATGAACAGCACGCCGAAGGCCGCACCGGCCAGGTGCGCGCTGTGGTTGATGCGGTCGCCGCCACGGCGGTCCATCCAGATGCTGTAGCCCACGTAGAACACCGCATAGATGATCGCCGGGGCCGGAATGAACAGCACCAGGATGATCGACCACGGCTTGATCAGGATGAAGGCGAACAGCACTGCCGAGACCGCGCCCGATGCCCCCAGGCTGAGGTAGTTCGGATTCTTCTGGTTTTTCAGGTAGCTGGGCAGGATCGAGACCAGCAACGCGCCCAGGTAGAACGCCGGATAGGTCAGGTAGCTGCCGCTCAACTGCAGCATCACCTGTTCGATGAAGCCGCCGAAGAAGAACAGCGTGATCATGTTGAACGCCAGGTGCGACAGGTCGGCGTGGATGAACCCGTACGTGATCAGACGATCGTACTGACGGTTGCGGTCCACTGCCGGCGGCCACAGGATCAGGCGGTCGGCCAGCGCGCGGTTCTTGAACGCCATCCACGACACGATGACGGTGATGGCGATCAGCAGCAGGTTGACTGGGGTCATGTCAGGCTCAGGCGGTGCGGTAGTTGTCGACCATACGATAGCGCTTGGCATACCAACCGAAGGCCAACGCCGCCAGGAACGCAAAGCCGGCGAAGAAGAACATCAGGAACGCCGCCTCGCTCAAGCCGGTACTGGCGATCTGGTGGGTCACCGTGTCGTTGCGCACCGCCGCGTTGGACAGCAGCACCCACAGGTTGCCGATGGTGGTGGTCAGGTTCCAGAAGCTCATCACCACGCCCTTCATCGCCTGCGGCGCCTGGCTGTAGGCGAACTCCAGGCCGGTGGCCGAGACCAGCACCTCACCGAAGGTCAGCAGCGCGTAGGGCAGCATCTGCCAGAAGATGGACATGACGTTGCCGCCATCCATCATCACCTGGATACCGCCGACCACGATCCAGGCCAGGCCGCTGAAGGCGATGCCGGCGGTCATCCGGCGCAGCGCGGTCGGCTCGAAGCCGAAGCGGCGCAGCATCGGGTACAGGACCAGGTTGTTGAACGGGATCAGGATCATCACCAGCAGCGGGTTCAGCGCCTGCATCTGCGAGGCGGTGAACCAGCTCGGCATCGCCATCTGCTGGCCCTGGAGGACCCAGGTCGAGGCCTTCTGGTCGAACAGCGAGAAGAACGGCGTGGTCAGGGCGAAGATCACCAGCACGCGCAGCACCGAGCGCACGCCCTCCACCGCCTCGGCCGGGTGCACGGCGCGGGCGCGGTCCAGCTGGATCCAGGTACCGCCACCGATGCCGGCCAACAGCAGGACCAGCGCGATGCACAGGCAGATCACGATGCCCAGGCTGCCGACCAGCCCCATCGAGGCCACCGCCAGCACCGCACCGAGGATGGCCAGGGTACGACCCGGACGGCGCTTGCCCGGCACCTGCGCCGACAGCGCGGTACGCACCACGTTGCCGAACGAATGCGGGTCCTTCGGCGGCAGCGGGACCAGCACGTAGCGCTTGCGGCCCATCCAGAACACGAAGGTGGCCACGAACATCAGGATGCCCGGGATGCCGAAGGCCCACGACGGACCCAGGTTCTTCAGCGCCAGCGGAATCAGCAGCGAGGCGAACAGCGAGCCGAAGTTGATGATCCAGTAGAAGGCGTCGAACACGACCTTGGCCAGGTGTTTGTTGCTCTGGTCGAACTGGTCGCCCATGAACGAGGCCACCAGCGGCTTGATGCCGCCGGCACCCAGCGCGATCAGGCCCAGGCCGACGAAGAAACCCTGGCGGCTGTCCTCGAAGATGGCCAGGCAGGCGTGGCCGGCGCAGTAGATCAGGCTGAACCACAGGATGGTGTGGTACTTGCCGAAGAATTTGTCGGCCAGCCAGCCACCGAGCAGCGGGAAGAAATACACGCCGATCATGAAGCTGTGCATGATGTCCTTGGCCTCGCCGGCCCGGCCATCGGCCGTGATCTCCTGCAACAGCAGCGAGGTGATCAGGAACTGCACCAGGATGTTGCGCATCCCATAGAAGCTGAAGCGTTCGCAGGCCTCATTGCCGATGATGTAGGGAATCTGGCGCGGCATCTTTCCTTTGCCGGCGCTGGCGGCTGCGATATTGCTCATCCTGTGGGGCTGTCCTGCGAACACGAAAGGACCAAGATTACCGGAAGCCCCTACCCCAGCGCACGCTGCACAGCTGCATGACAGGGGCCACCGGACATGGCAGGCGGGCGGGAATCCCATCCGCGCGATGGCACCCGTGTCACGGATCGTCGACGGCGAAAGCGTAAACTTATCGTTATGCGCACGCACATCACCGGTGGGACCCGAGGTTGGACAGGCTGGATCCTGCTGCTGTTGCTGGCCGCGCCCGCCGCCGGCGCGCATGCGCGCCAGGCCGAGGACGCCCTTCCCTCGCTGAAGATCGCCACGCTGGAACTGCCGACCCAGGACGATGCCCAATGGCAACAGCGGCGTGACCAGGTGCTGCAGCTGCTGGAGTCGATGCAGCCGGACGTGATCGCGGTGCAGCGGGTGCTGCAGACCCAGGGCCGCAACCCCGCCTGCTGGCTGGCCAGCCGGCTGCGCTACAGCTGCGATTTCGTCACTGCCGATCCGCCCAGCCAGCCGCTGCGCCACGGCAGCGCCATGCTGACCCGGCTGCCGGTGACCGATGACGCCGTCACCCTGCTGCACCCGCCGGGGCAGTTCAGCGCGGCCGGGATGCTGCGGGTCAAGCTGCGCGAGGAACTGATCAACATCTACGTGGCCCGGCTGCGCCCGGAACCGGACGACGCGCAGATCCGCCGGCACCAGACCACCGATCTGATGACCTGGATCGGCGCGACCGCCGACGGCCTGCCTTCGCTGATCGCCGGCGACTTCTCGGCCGAGATCACCGAGCTGGTGGGAAGTACCCCGGGCTTCCAGCCGGCCCGCAAGAACCCCGGCGAACGCGTGGATCCGCCGTCGCTGGCCGGCGCGGCACGGGGCCACGGCCTGGACGTGCTGTTCCAGGTGAAGCACTTCGGCGGCATCCGCCAGGACAGCATCAAGCTGCCGGCCAGCGAGGGCGACGCTGCGGCGATGCGGCTGGGCACCATGGCCACCCTGCGCCTGCAGACGCCGGAAAGCACCAGCGCGCCCTGACCGGCACCGTTCGCGGGGGCGCAACGAAAAACGGCCAGGCATCGCTGCCTGGCCGTTCGTCTGTCAGGTGACCGTGCCGATCAGGCAATGGCTTCCTGGTAACGACGCTCGACTTCGTTCCAGTCGACGACGTTGAAGAACGCGCCGATGTATTCCGGGCGACGGTTCTGATACTTCAGGTAGTACGCGTGTTCCCACACGTCCAGCGCCAGGATCGGCGTGTTGCCGTCCATCAGCGGGCTGTCCTGGTTGGCGCTGCTTTCCACCACGACCTTCTTGTCCGGGGTGACGCTCAGCCACGCCCAGCCGCTGCCGAAGCGGGTCAGCGCGGCCTTGGTGAAGGCCTCTTTGAACTTCTCGACACCGCCCAGCTGCGAATCGATCGCCTTGGCGACGTCACCGACCGGAGCGCCGCCGCCGTTGGGCGACATCACGGTCCAGAACAGGGTGTGGTTGGCATGGCCGCCGCCGTTGTTGCGCACGACGCCCTGCAGGTTTTCCGGCAGCGACTTGGTCTTCTTGACCAGCTCTTCCACCGGCAGGTCGGCGTATTCGGTGCCTTCCAGCGCAGCGTTGACGTTGTTGATGTACGTCTGGTGATGCTTGGTGTGGTGGATTTCCATCGTCGCTGCGTCGATATGCGGCTCGAGCGCGTCGTAGGCGTAGGACAGCTTGGGGAGGGTATAGGCCATGTGGTTCTCCTGGTAGCTCACTCACCCGGCAAAGACCGGGCGTTGCGGAGTCGATGATGGGGATGGCCGACAAGCTTACCAAGGGCGATGTAAAGGAAACTTCGTCCTGCGTGGTCGATGGCGTGTCGGGCGCGTTACGCGACAGTGACGGTGTGCACCGCTGCGGCGCAGGCCCCGCGGTGCAGCATGGCTGTTCGGCTGGGCCTCACCGTGCCGGGCGGTGATCGCAGTAGAGTAGTGGCCTCGCCCCTCTTCGCTGGCCCCTCATGCGCAAGCCGCTGTTGTTGTTGATCGCCATCGTGCTGCTGGTGGGAGGCCTGGCCGCCATCAAGCTGGCCCAGCGCCCGCCCGCGCCGCAGTTCGCGCCATCGCTGACCCAGCCCGACAGCGCGCCGGCCGCCCCTGCACCAGCGTCATCGAGCCGGACGACGCGCGATCCCCTGCCCCCGTTCCTGCCGGCCGAAGCGCGCGACACCATCGCGCTGATCCAGCGTGGCGGCCCGTTCCCGCACCGGCAGGACGGCAGCATCTTCAGCAACCGCGAACAGCGGCTGCCGCAGCGGCCGCGCGGCTATTACCACGAATACACGGTGGACACGCCCGGCGCAGGCAATCGCGGCGCACGGCGCATTGTCACCGGCGGCACACCCCCTACTGGCTGGTTCTATACCGATGATCACTATGAAACGTTCCGCAGTTTCGACGTTCCACCTGCCGGGAGCTGGCAATGACGCATGACGGATTCGAGTTGGGCCTGCACGACATCAACAACGCCGGCATCTATGCGATCGGCAACGATGATGTCGCCCCGTTGTCGGCGGCGATGCGCGATGCCGGCCTGCGTGTGATCCAGATCGACCTGGCCGGCTGCCAGGACAAGCGCACTTTGCTGATGCGGCTGGCCGCCCGCCTGGACTTCCCGACCGGCTTCGGCGGCAACTGGGATGCACTGACCGACAACCTGCGTGACCTGGCGTGGCTGCCGGCCAATGGCTATGCCCTGTTCTTCAACGACGCCGATGCGCTGCGCAGCGAGGCGGGCGCGGAGTTCGACACGCTGCTGGATGTGCTGGACGAAGCCAGCCGCTACTGGGGCGAGAGCAACGTGCCGTTCTGGGCGTTCGTCGCGCTGCAGGACGCGGACGTGGAACCGGACGCGGACCCCGCACCGTAACGCCCAGCATCCGGTAGAGTCACGCCATGCGTGGCTGCGAGGCGCCGTGACACCCGGCCGAAACCCAGCCACGCATGGCGTGGCTCTACCCGCCGCCGAGGCCGCGCCTCATCGGCTGCCGTTGTCTTCCTGCAGTTCCTTCTTGAACGGGATGTCCGGCGGCGGACGCGCGATGGCTGGCTGGTCCTGCATGTTCGGATCGCTCAAGCCACAGCCGCCGCCGAACTGCAGCACGGAGATCACGCAGGAAATCGACGAGCTCGTGCCAGGGATCGGAATCTCCACCGCCTTGATGCCCTTGCGGACCCATTCGGCCAGCAACGATTCGTTGGGCGCCCAGTATTTGTCGAACGAGGTCGGGGTGTAGTCGTACGGCGGGCGCTTGAGCCAAGTGCCGGACTGCGCAATGCGCTCTTTGCTCCAGCCATCTTTCTCGCCGCCCGGTGCGCCCCGCTCACTGTTGCCGTGACCCTCCTGGCCGGGCACGCGCACACTGCCATCGGCCTTGAACAGACTGCTGCCATTGCCCTGGGTCGCACTGACGGCACGGCCATTGAGATCGGCGTCCTGCGGATGATTGGCCGCGCCCCAGTCATCGGACCGGTTGGGCGTGGTCCAGCTGCCGGGCGGTGCCTTGGATGGGCTCGCCGGGGCGCGGGTCGCGGCCGGCGCCGTGGACGTGCTGGCCGCCGTGCTGGCATTGGCGGCCGCCGGCGCCGTCGCCGTACTGCTCGCCGCGGCCGGTGATGGCGGTGCCGGACGCGGTGCGGCGTTGGGCACCGCGCGTTCGCGCACGGCGACCTCAGGCGATCGGCCCGGTACGGCCACCTCGCGCGTGGGCAGCGTGGCCACGTTCACCGCCGGCGCGGTCACCGGCCGGATCTCGCGTTCGCGCACCTGCACCTCACGTTGCGGCACGGTGGCCTCCACCCGGGGCCCGGCAATGGCCACGGTGGGAGTCGGGGCTTCGACCACCGTGACCTGCCGCTCCTGCACGGTCAGCTCGGGCGTGCGCAATTGCGGTTCGGCCGTGCGCGGGGCCGGCACGGTGGTACGCGGCGTCGGCGCTTCCACCGTGACCACGGTGCGCTCACGCACCGCGATGTCCTGCGGCTCGCGCGTCATCACCCGTACTTCGGTGCGCGGCACGCTGGTCGGCGGCACCACGAAATCGGTCGTGGCCTGGGCCACCTCGGTCGCCTGGACGGGCTGCTCCACCGCCGGCGTCGCGGGCGCCGGTGGCGCCGGTTGTGGCTCGCTTGGCGGTGCCGGCGCCGCGGTCGGCTGCGGGGCCGATGCTGTGCGCGCATCCGCCTCGGCCTGCGCCATCGCCTGCGCATTGGCCATCGCCGCAGCGATCGCCGCGTCCGCCGTGGCCGGCTCGGCAGCGGCCGGTGACGCCCCTTGCTCCTGCTGCGGGGTGCCGCGGCCGACGAACTCCACCTGCACGCGCCCGCTCTCGCCGCCCTGTTCGGGCTCGCTTGACGGGCGGATCAAGGCCACCCACAGCAACAACAGCGCGAACATCAGATGCAGCAGCGCGCTGATCAGCGCCGAGGTCCAGCGCATCCAACGCTGATCGCGCGGGGCCGGGTCCCAGCCCTGCCAGAGCAGCCGGCGCATCGCCTGGATGAAACTCAGTTCGGGCAGGCGCCCACCCGCGGGCATCGGCTCACGCTGGGCCAGTTCGGCAAGTACTTCGCTGGCCCGGAACGGCCGCGGCAATGGCGACAACGCGCGCAGCCACAGGCCCCACCCATAGGGGAGGCCCGTGGTTTTTTCGAGAATGCGCTTGTCCGGCTGGCGAGCCAGCAGCCAATCGAGGATGTCGTCAGCCCGGCGCAGTGGCACGCAGCGCGATCAGGCAGCCGTGCCGCGGGGAATGTACGGCGCGTCGCCACTCTCGTGGTCGGTCGCGTCGCGCACCGCGGTGATGCCGGGCACACGTCCCATCAAGGTCTTTTCGATGCCCTGCTTGAGCGTGACGTCGGCCATGCCGCAGCCCTGGCAGCCGCCACCGAAGCGCAGCAGCACCACGCCCTCGGCCGAGACTTCCTGCACTGCGACCTTGCCGCCATGCGAAGCCAGCTGCGGATTGACTTCGTTCTCCACCACCCAGCGCACGCGCTCGACCAGGGAAGAACCTTCCGTCGGCGCCTCGCCTTTGATCTTCGGCGCCTTGATGGTCAGCTGCTGGCTGCCGGTGGCGTTGGTGACGAAATCGATCTCGGCGCCATCAAGCCAGGCCACGCTGGTGGCGGCCACGTAGAGGGTGAAGCCATCGCAGTCCACCGCCCACTCATCACCGAGCAGCTCGCCGGGATCGGCGAACTCCAGGCGGGCATCGGCGCGCGGGGTACCCGCATCGACGGCGGTAAGGCGCACACCCATGCCGGGCACGGCCTCACGCTCGATCAGCTTGCGGAAATAGGATTGGGCAGTGTCGGATATCTGGATCATCGGGCTATTCTAGCCAATCCCTTGTTATGCGCTCATTCGGTTTATACACCCGACCGCGCATTGTTCAGTCATCCAGATGTGGAGGAACCCATGGCCGACCTGATTCCGCTGGCGCAGGCCCATTGTGTGCCGCGCAAAGGCAGCGACCACAGGCTCGGCACCGCCCGGGTCACCGAGCTGCTGGCCCAGATTCCCGGATGGGAGCTGGCCGAGGCCGGCCAGGCGCTGACCCGCACCTTCCGCTTCGACAACTACCACGGCACCATGGCCTTCGTGAACGCCCTGGCCTGGGTTGCCCATCGCGAAGACCACCACCCGGACCTGGGCGTGCATTACGACCGCGCCGTGGTGCGATTCTCCACCCATGATGTGGGTGGCCTGAGCGAAAACGACTTCATCTGCGCGGCGAAAGCCTCGGCCCTGACGGAGTAAGCCCATGAAACTGCAGTACATCGTGCTGTCCAGCCTTGCCGTGGCAGCCCTGGCCGGCTGCAACAAGACGCCCGAACAACCGGCCGCCCCGGTCGCTGCGCCCACCGAGGTCGCCGCGGTCAAGACGCCACCGCCGGAGTACCCCATCGAACTGGCCTGCCAGGGGATCGGCGGCACCAGTACGTTCAAGGTCACCATCGCCGCCGACGGCCAGCCCAGTCAGGTCCAGCTCGCCAGTGGCAGCGGCAACGCCCAGCTCGACGAGCAGGCGCAGAAGGCGGTCCAGGCCTGGCAGTTCAAGGCGGGCACCCGTGCCGGGCAGACGGTCTCGACCACGATCCAGGTACCGGTCAGCTTCAATCCGCCGCAGCCCAAGCCGGACGAGTGCTTCGCGATCGAAGAACGGCTGCGTCGCGGCGGCTGATCGCCGCAGGGTGTTGAGGTCAGCCGCCGCAAACCGCGCATCATGGATCGTCAAGGCGCCCGTCGGATCGACGCGTCGCCACGCGCCCGGTGAACACCGCCCCCACGGAGCACCGCATTTCAGCGGCCCGGTGGGGAGGTGGGGACCGCACGGCGCACTTTTCTCGTACAAGGACGCGTTGGCGGATGCCTGATATTTCCAGTGAAAACGTATGGATCGCCCTGGCGGTCACCCTGGCCGCCGGCCTGGCCACCGCGCTGGGCAGCCTGATGGTGCTGTTCTCGCGCCGCCCCAACCCGCGCCTGCTGGCGTTCGGGCTGGCGTTTGCCGGTGGCGCGATGGTCTTCGTCTCGCTGACGGAGATCCTCAACAAGGCCATCGATTCATTCACGCAGGCCTATGACGCCCGATTGGGCTTCGCCTACGGCACCGCGGCCTTCCTGGTCGGCGTGCTGCTGATCGTGGTGATCGACCACCTGATCCCGAACCCGCACGAGAGCCTGGACAAGCAGGACCCGCTGTTCCGCGACAACAACAAGGCCTACATCAAGCGGGTCGGCCTGCTGACCGCCGTGGCGATCACCGCGCACAACTTCCCCGAGGGGCTGGCGACGTTCTTCGCCACCCTGGAGAGCCCCTCGGTCGGCATGCCGCTGGCCTTCGCCATAGCCATCCACAACATCCCCGAGGGCATCGCGATCGCGGTGCCCGTGTATTTCGCCACCCAGAACAAGTTCTATGCGTTCGGCGCCAGCCTGCTGTCCGGGCTGGCCGAGCCGATCGGCGCGGCGATCGGCTATGTCGCACTGTCAGGGGTGCTCAACCATGCCACCTTCGGCTGGGTGTTCGGGATCATCTCGGGCGTGATGGTGTTCCTGGCCCTGGACGAACTGCTGCCGGCGGCCAAGCGCTACGCCAAGGGCCACGAGACCGTGTACGGCCTGGTGGCCGGCATGGGCAGCCTGGCGATCAGCCTGGTGCTGTTCAAGTGGTGATGCCGAGGGCTCTATCCCGATAACGCCGAGCCCTGTCGCCCGATAACGTCGGCGCAGGGTCACACCGCCCGGTAGTGCCGGCCGCTGGCCGGCACCCTTCTCGATCGACACCGTGAAGAGCCGGCCAGCGGCCGGCACTACCTTTATCGGTCGGGATTGTGCAGAGCCGGCCAGCGGCCGGCACTACCCTTGTCGGTCGGCCTTACTTGAGCCGGTTCAACACCTCGACCAGTTCCTCGGCCAGCGGCGCATTGATCAGATAAGGGGTCTTGCCCGCATCCAGCGCGAACTCCAGCGAGGCCGCGTGCAGGAACAGGCGTTTCAGGCCGATCTGCTCACGAAGCCGCTTGTTGACGTCCGGATCGCCGTATTTGTCGTCACCGGCCACCGGATGACCCAGATGCTGGGCATGCACGCGGATCTGGTGGGTCCGGCCGGTTTCGATCCGCACTTCGCAGTACGAATGGCCGCCCTTGCGCTCGAGCACCTTGAAGTGGCTGATCGACTCCTTGCCGATCGGATTGACCTGCACGTGGCGCTCGCCACCTTGGCGCAGGCCCACGTGCAGCGGGGCGTCCACGGTCATGGTGCCATCGGGCATGCGGCCGGCCAGCAGCGTCAGGTAGCGCTTGCGGATGCCGGCGCCGTGGTCTTCACGCAGCAGCGCCTGCAGCTCGCTCAGGGCCGAGCGCTTCTTGGCCACGATCAGCAGGCCGGAGGTATCCCGGTCCAGGCGATGGACCAGCTCCAGGGTCTTGCCCGGCCGCAGTGCGCGCAGGGTTTCGATGGCGCCGAAACTGATGCCGCTGCCGCCGTGACTGGCCACGCCCGACGGCTTGTTCAGCGCCAGCAGCCGATCGTCTTCGAACACGATGGCATCTTCCAGCCGCTTCATGAACGCGGCCGGCGGCCCCGCCTTGTCGCCCTCTTCGTTGAGACGGACGGGCGGCACCCGGACTTCGTCGCCGCCCTCCAGCTTGCGCTCGGCCTTGGCGCGGCCGCCATTGACGCGGACCTGGCCGCTTCGCACGAGCTTGTAGATCAGGCTGCGCGGTGCACCCTTGAGCTGGCCGAGCAGGAAGTTGTCCAGGCGTTGCCCGGCACGGTCGGCCGGAACAGTGATGATACGTACGCTGGTCATGGCTTCAGCGGCTTTGGGGGTGGGCTCGGTAACGGTCATTGGCCTTTTATTCTGTTACACTCGGCGGGCGAGATAAGGGATTGATTTCGTTGGAAGTTGCTCTGGGCCAGAAGCCCGACTTCCCGCGATTCCGGCACAGTGCGCAGCCACCGCCCCCGGGGCGGCCATGTTAGCGGCTCACCGGCGGTCCCGGCCATCGCCGGATGTCTGACACACATTCGCGCTGAACATGTCCCTGTGGCGCTCCAGCCTGGCTGAAAGCTGCCTCCGGCCCAGTTACACCCAAACCAAAACAAATGAAGCGCTCCCGCGGCCTGCCGTGGTGTCGTAGCGCTGGAAACCCAAACCGCCCTCCCCGCGCATGCGCGATGGGCGGTGAAGCGTGACCAGAAGCGAAACCCCATGGCGTTCCGCGCGGTAGCAGCGCGCGAGGAACGCAAGAATGAAGCGAATGCTGATCAATGCCACGCAGGCTGAAGAGCTGCGGGTAGCCATCGTGGATGGCCAGACGCTGTACGACATCGACATCGAACAGCCGTCCAAGGAACAGAAGAAGTCGAACATCTACAAAGGCCGCATCACGCGCCTTGAGCCTTCACTGGAAGCGGCCTTCGTCGAGTACGGCGGTGAGCGCCATGGCTTCCTGCCGCTGAAGGAAATCTCCCGCGATTACTTCCAGGCTGGCGTCGACCACAACAAGGCCGGCATCCGCGAGCTGCTGCGTGAAGGCCAGGAAGTCGTGGTCCAGGTGGACAAGGAAGAGCGCGGCAACAAGGGCGCTGCCCTGACCACGTTCATCTCGCTGGCTGGCCGCTACATGGTCCTGATGCCGAACTCGCCGAGCGCCGGTGGCGTCTCGCGTCGCATCGAGGGCGAAGACCGTGCCGCGCTGAAAGACGCGCTGGACAAGCTGAACATCCCCGACGACATGGGCGTGATCATCCGCACCGCCGGCGTCGGCCGCGATGCCGAAGAACTGCAGTGGGATCTGGATTACCTGCTGCAGGTGTGGAAGTCGATCGCCGAAGCGGCGCTGACCAAGCCGGCCTCGTTCCTGATCTACCAGGAATCGCGCCTGATCGTGCGCGCCCTGCGTGACTACCTGCGCGCCGATGTCGGCGAGATCCTGGTGGACACCGAGGAGCTGTACGAGACCGCCCAGGAGTTCATGCAGCAGGTGATGCCGCAGACCCTGCGCAAGCTCAAGCATTACAAGGACGACATCCCGCTGTTCAACCGCTTCCAGATCGAATCGCAGATCGAAGGCGCGTATGAGCGCAATGTCCGCCTGCCGTCCGGCGGCTCGATCGTGGTCGACCAGACCGAAGCGCTGACCGCCATCGACGTGAACTCCTCGCGCGCCACCAAGGGCAGCGACATCGAGGACACCGCCTTCCAGACCAACCTGGAAGCGGCTGAAGAAGTGGCCCGCCAGCTGCGCCTGCGCGACCTGGGCGGCCTGGTGGTCATCGATTTCATCGACATGGCCTCCAACAAGCACCAGCGCGAAGTCGAGAACCGCCTGCAGAACGCGCTCAAGTACGACCGTGCGCGCGTGCAGCTGGGCCGCATTTCGCGCTTCGGCCTGATGGAAATGAGCCGCCAGCGCCTGCGCCCGAGCCTGGGCGAATCCAGCCAGATCGTCTGCCCGCGTTGCGATGGCCATGGCCGCATGCGCAGCGTCGAGTCGCTGTCGCTGTCCATCATCCGCGTGGCGGAAGAGCATGCGATGAAGGAGAACACCGGGCAGGTGCTGGTCCAGGCCCCGGTCGAGATCGCCAACTACCTGCTCAACGAAAAGCGCAGCGCGCTGCGTGAGATCGAACAGCGCCACGACGCGCCGATCGTGATCGTGGCCGATGAGCAGCTGCACACCCCGCATTACGAAGTGACCCGCCTGCGCGAGAACGAGCTGGGCGAAGAGAGCGGCAAGCCGAGCTACCAGCGCGGCACCCCGCGCAAGCTGCCGGTGCATGCACTGACCAAGGCCCAGCTGAACATCCCGGTCGCCCCGGTGGTTACCCAGGTCAAGCACAGCCAGCCGGCCCCGGTGCGTGAAGCCCCGGAACCGGTGGCCGCACCGGCCCCGGTCGCCGCCCCCGTGGCCGCCCCTGCCGCCACCGGCGTGGTGGGTTGGCTCAAGCGCATCTTCGGTGGCGAACCGGCCCCGGCCGCCGCACCGCAGCCGAGCAGCCGCCCGGGCCAGGACGGCAACCGCAGCGGTCGCAACAAGGACCGCAACGGCAAGGACCGCAACGGCCGCCGCGATGAGCGTGGCGAGCGCGGCGGTAACGGCAATGCGCAGGCGCAGGGCCGTGGCAAGGACCGTGGTGAGCGTGGCGAGCGCGGCCCGAAGGGCGAGCGTCGTGACGAGCGCCGCCAGGACACCGCCGCACCGGCCAATGGCAACGCAGCACAGGTGCAGGCGCCCAGCCAGGGCAAGCCGCGCAACGAGCAGCAGCCGGCCAAGCCGCGCAATGAAGCGCGCAATGACCAGCAGCAGCCGAAGCTGAAGCAGAAGCAGGGCCAGAACGGCCAGGCCAAGCCCCAGCAGAATGACGGCGACAAGCCGGCCGTGAGCGAAAAGCCCGCGCGCCAGCCGCAGGCCGATGCACCCAAGCCGACCACCGCTGCCCCGGTCGCCGCCGATGCCGCGGTGATCGCCGCCGCTGCCGTGGTCGCCACCGATGCTGCTGCATCGGCTGCCCACGCGCAGGACGCGACCAAGGCCGTTGTGGCCGAGGATGCGCAGGCTGCAGTGAGCGAGGCCACCGAACAGGGTGACGCCCCGGCCAACGCCGAAGACGGTACCGGCGAAGGCGCTTCGCGTCGTCGTCGCGGTCGTCGCGGTGGCCGTCGTCGTCGTCGTGGCAACGGTGAGCAGGCCGCCGGCAGCGATGGCCTCAATGGTGACGAGAACGGTCTGGATGACGAGGGCGACGATCAGGATGGCGATCAGGACGGCGACACCGCCGCCCCGGCCGAGCGCCAGGTCGCCAACCATGGTCAGCCGCAGCCGGAGTTCGAGTTCGACGACGAATCCGGCAACGCGCCGGCCGCCGCCCCTGCCCAGGTCCAGGCCCCGCGCCCGGCGCCGGCAGCCGCTGTCGCCGCTGCCGCTCCGGCGGCGGTGGTCAGCAGCCCGGTCGTGACGGCGGGCCACACCGAGCCGACCCCGGCGCCGGTGGCAGCACCGGTCGCCGAAAAGGCACCGACCCCGGTCGTTGAAAAGGCCACTGCCCCGGCAGCCGAACCGGTCGCCGAGAAGGCCCCGGCCTCCTACAACGACCCGGTGCCGTTCGTGGAAAGCCCGAAGCCGACCCCGGCCGCTGCGCAGCCGGCTGCACCGGTGGAAGCACCGCGTGTGGTTGAACCGGTGGCTGCTCCGGTGGCTCCGGCTCCGGTGGCTGCTCCGGCGGCTCCGGTTCCGGCGGCTCCGGCTCCGGTGGCTGCTCCGGCGGCTCCGGTTCCGGCAGCTCCGGCCCCGGTCGCTGCTCCGGTGGCTCCGGCCCCGGTGGTTGCTCCGGCGGCTCCGGCTCCGGTGGCTGCTCCGGCAGCTCCGGCTCCGGTCGCTGCTCCGTCGGCCCCGGTCGTCGAGACCGCCCCGGAAGAAGTGAAGGAGCCGACCGCCGCACCGGTGCAGACCAGCATGCTGGATGCCGTCGATGCGACCCAGGCCCCGGCACAGCCGGCAGCGCCGCCGGCACGCACCGAATCGGCCCCGGCCGGCCCGGTCGTGCATAACGGCCAGCTGTTCGGTGCGACCGCCAGCGAAACCCCGGCCACCACCAATGCCGCCGAACAGGCCGCCCAGGCCGAGGCCCGCGAGGACATCCCCACCGATGCCCCGCAGGCCGACGAAGGCGACAAGGCCGACCAGGAAAAGAAAGACACGCTCTGATCCTGGGTGAGTGACGCAACAAACAGACAGCGGCCTTCGGGCCGCTGTCTGCGTTTGGGCGGTTGGATGGCGGAGCCAGCGGCGCGGGTCAGGCAGTCATGATGGCGGCGTTGAACGTATCCACGCACGGCGTGGATCTACACAGGCCGCGGGATGCAGCAAGGGTAGATCCACGCCATGCGTGGATCCCGGATCGGTCGCATCAAGGGCAGATCCACGTCATCCGTGGAGGCAACCGGTAGCGCACTACACCATCACCGGCGACGCGGCGCGCGCCTCAGGGCGTCGTCGCGCCAGCGTTGCCGGTACCCGGCGCGAACTGCAGCCGGGTCCACACGCCGTAGTGATCCGAGGCCCAGCGGCCATCGGCGTACGGCTGATCGAACAGGAGCTTCGCTTCGCGGGCAAGCAGGCGATCCTGCTGGAAGAAGATATGGTCGATGCGCGATGGTGCATCGTAGTAATGGCGGTTGAGCGTGCTGACCTGGGCCAGCTCGTTGTTGACGTGCACGCTGCCGTAGCTGTCGCCGTAGTGATTGCGCAGCTCGCTCAGATCGCCTGCATCCACCAGCGCATTGAAGTCCCCGGCCACGACCACCGGCGCATCACCTGCGGTCTGCGCGATGAACGTCAGCAGATCGGCCACCTGCTCGCCGCGGATGCGGCTGCCCACCTCGTCCGAGCGCTCGTTCAAGTGCGTGGCATAGACGTTGACCGGCCGACCGTCCACATCGATGCGCAGATGCGCCACGGTGCGGTAGTCGTTGATCGGTGCCAGCAGGTGGTCGTTGCGCGTCAGCACCGGGCGCCGGGTCAGCAGTGCATTGCCATAGCGCTTGAAACGCCCCGGCGGATCGGTGGAAACGAACTGGTACTCATAGCCCAGCTTGCGCGCCAGCCACGCGGCCTGGTTGCGCACATGGGGCTTCTGGATCACCTCCTGCAACGCGATCGCATCGGGCTGCAGGGCCTGCAGCTCCCGCAGGATCACCTGGCGGCGGGCCGGCCAGTTTTCCCGGTCGTGGTGCAGGTTGAAGGTGACCATGGTCATCTCCTGCCCGGCCCCTGCCCCTGCGGCCTGCGCCATCGCGACCACCGGCGCGAACGCCAGCACGGCGGCCAGCAGGCCGCGCCTCATCCTCATCATCTGCCGCATTACGGTGCCTTGCGTTCCGCCCGGCGTACCGATGCCGGAATCTCGATCTCGACCTTGGCCGGCACCTGCATCACCCGCAGCTCGCCGCCCACCCATTGCGCTGGCTCACCGTTGATGGTGGTGGCGCCCGGCTCGCCGCTGTACGGCCATGGCAACACCACGCCACCGGCGGGCGGAATCAGGCCGGCCGACACGGTCAGGGTGAGCTGCTTGTCATTGCGGACCAGTGCGTAGTTGAGCTGACCGTTCGGCGTGCGCAGGCCCTGCACGCCGACGCCCTTGCCTTCCAGCCAACGCGACGGCACCCCGGCGGCCAGCACCAGGCTGTCGTCGATGTCGCGGCTGTAGGCGAACATGTCCAGCGCGGAGCGCACGAAGTCCGAGGCCACCCAGGCGTGTGGCAGGTCGCCCAGGAAGAACGGCTTGCGCGGCGTGCGCGAGACCACTTCGGCCCACTGGTTCCAGGGCTGCGGCGCGCGGTCCTTGAAGAAGAACTCGGTCGCCTGCCAGGCGCGGTCACGCCAGCCCAGGCGCACGAACGCAGCCACGTTGCGCCACTCGTACGGGGTGTAGTCCTTCCACTCGCGCTTGCCATCACGACGCGCTTCGAACTCGCTCCAGTAGCGCTCGAAGGTGTTGTTCAAGTACGGCTGCGGCAGGCGCCCCTGCTCACCGGCCGGGGCCAGTGCGATGGTGGTCGAGGTCGCGTCGAAATCGCCCAGCTCGGCCGAACCGGGCAGGTAGTCGATGCTGTGCTGCGCGGTCGCTGCCAGCAACGAGGCCTGCAGGTCGTCACGGAACTGATCGCGCGACTCGCTGATCTGCATTGCCTCGGCCTTGCCCAGGGTGCTGGCGATGATCGCGGCATCCTTGTAGCCACGCAGCGCCCAGAAGTTGTCCCAGTAGGAATGCATCGGCTTGGCCGAATAGCCTTCGTGGCTGATCGAGACCGGCATCATTCCGTAGAAGGCCGGGTTGCGGGCGCGGTTCTCCTCGGTGCGCTCGCTCAGGCGCAGCTGCTCCATGTACTGGTAGGCGCCCTGCACGTGCGGCCACATCACTTCCAGGAAGGTGGTGTCGCCGGTGTAGCGCCAGTATTCGGCGATGTTGAAGATCAACTCGCCGTGGCTGTCGTTCTCCGGCACCGGATCGCTGCCGCGCGAGTCCACGCAGCACGGCACCTTGCCGTTGTCGAACTGATACGGCGCGTACCAGTTCACGTACTGGCGCACCGCATCACTACGGCCCATGCGCAGCAGGCCCTCGGAAATCATCGCGCCGTCGCGGATCCAGCTGCGCGAGTACGAGCGCGTGCCCGGCTGGATGCTCGGCCCGATCCGCGAGATCAGCATGTGCGCCAGCGCGGTGCGCAGGGTATCGGCCAGCGGCTTGCCGGCGGCCGGCACCTGCAGCGTCACCTGGTCCAGCTTGGTCCGCCACATCGAGGCGACCTGCTGTTGCGCCTTGGCGGCATCAAAGGCCTTGGGCATCGTCCAGTTGCCGGTCTGCGGCAGCACGATGGCGACCTCCCGGCTCTGGCCGGGCTCCAGCTTCCAGCGATACAGCAGCGCGCCCGAGGCCAGGCCGGTGCCGTCCTTCACTTCGGTGGTGCCCGGCAGCTTGCCGCTGGCCAGGTGGACCACGTCCAGCTTGCTGTCGAAGGCGGTGGCGAAGGCCGCATCCGGCGCCTGCGCCGGATACAGGCGCGGCTTGCCGTTGACGTCCACATGGGTCGGGTCGACCGACAGGTTGTCGATCCGGCTCACACCGCCAACGGTGTTGAGGAACTGGGTCGGCGGGTTGACCTGCCACGGGCGCACCGCCAGGGCCAGGGTGTACTCGTGGGCGACCTTGTCCGGGTTGCGCAGGGTGTAACGCCCGACCAGCTGCGCATTGTCCGGCGTGCCCTGCACGAAGCCGGTGACCTGCAGGCCGGCCTTGTCGTGGGTCCAGCCGACATTGGCGATCGGCAGGTAATCATCCTGCAGCGACTGGCTCGTCTTGACGTCGGCCCAGCTCAGCAGCTTGTTGTCCACCAGCACGAACGGCTCCACGCTGAAGCTGGACTTGGCCACTTCCAGCGCACCGTCTTCGCCGATCAGGGCCTGTTCGCGACCACCATCCAGGCCCAGCAGCGTCCAGTACGGCTGTTCACCGGTGAAGCCACGCGGCACCGAACCGCGCGGCAGGTCGGCGCCCACCGAGCGGACGAAATCATTCGGGGTATCGGCGAACTCGAGCGGCTTGAGCGTGATGTCACGGATGCCGTAGCGCCAGCTCGGGCCGCCCTTGAGGTCGAAACGCAGATAGCGCGCCTCGGTATCCGGCAGCGCCAGCCAGTCGCGGCCACCGCCGCCGGCGGTCACCTCGCGGCGCGTGTCCCAGCTGCGCCCGTCGGCCGAGGAGCGCACTTCATACCGCGTGGCCTCCAGCCCGGGCAGCCACTCGATCACCGCCCCGCCGAACTCACGCACCTTGTGCAGGTCCAGGGTGATGGTCTGCTCGGCCACGCCGCCGCTGATCCAGACCGTGTCCGGCTTGCCATCGACGATGCGGTTCTGCAGCGCGGTGGCGGTATCGGCGATCACCGACGGGCTCAGTGAAGAGGTATCGGCCGCCGGCAGTCCCTGCAGCGTGAGCCGGTCGAAACAGACCGTGCCCTTGCCGCCGACCTTGCTGTAGATGGTGAACTCGATCGCGGCGCTGCGCTTGAGCGTCGGGTCCGTTTCCGGCCCCCAGGCCTTGTCGATCTGGCGCTTGCGGTACTGCACCGGTGCCCAGGCCTTGGGGAAGGCATAGCCGGGCCGGTTGACCCACCAGACGTTGTCGCCGCTGGCGTCGATCAGCTTGAACTGCAGATCGTTGGCCGGGGAATCACCGCGCAGCTGGAAGCCGAACTGGTAATTCTCCGGGTACTGGATGCCCAGCTCGCGGCGGATGCCGACGTAGCCGGACACGTTGTGGAAGTCGTAGTCCAGGCAGAGCGCGCGCCCGCCGCCGTTGCCGGCGACGCTGCGCAGCGAGCCGCTGACCTGGTCGGAGACGACCAGCTTCCAGGGCGTCATGTCGTCGAAGCTGTCCAGCACCTTGGGTGCGGGCAGCACCGGCGTCGCCGGCGGTGCGGCCGAGGCCGCCAGTGACCAGACCAGACCCAGACCCACCGCGACGACGGCATGCTTCACCCTTTGACACTCCCCAGCAACAGACCTTGGATGTAATAACGCTGCAATGCCAGGAACAGCAGCAGCACCGGAACCACCGTGACCACCGCGCCGGCCATCATCATCTCGACGTCCATGATGTGCTCGCGCGAGAGCGTGGCCAGGGCCACCGGGAGAGTGTAGTGCTCCTGGTCGGTCAACACGATCAAGGGCCACATGAAATCGTTCCACGCGGCCATGAAGGTGAAGATCGACAGCGTCACCAGCACCGGCTTGAGCATCGGCAGCACGATCTGGAAGAAGATCCGCAGCTCCCCTGCCCCGTCGATCCGGGCCGCTTCAAGCAGCTCGTCCGGGATCGAACGGGCGTACTGGCGGACCAGGAAGATGCCGAACACGGTCGCCAGCGCCGGCACGATCACGCCGCCGAAGTTGTTGACCAGGCCCAGCTGCTTCATCAGCAGGAACAGCGGCAGCATCGCCACCTGCGCCGGGATCACCAGCGCGGCCAGCAGCAGCTGGAAGATGCGCTCGCGGCCGGCGAAGCGCAGCTTGGCGAAGGCATAGCCGGCCATGGTGTTGAGCAGCAGCGAGCCGAAGGTGATCGCCAGCGACACCATCAGGCTGTTGACGAAGTTGTTGGCCATGCCGGTACGCGCGAACAACTCATGGTAGTTCGCGGTCGTCAGCGACGAGGGCACCAGCGGCGGCGGGAAATGCGCCGCCTCGCCGGTCGGCATGAACGACACCGACAGCATCCACAACAGCGGCGCCAGGCTCAGCGCGGCCAGCACCAGCAGGCCACCATTGACCCACCAGGCGTGCCAGCGCGATTGACCGATTTCACGACTCATACCAACTGCCTCTTGCGGCCGAAACGCAGCATGATGCTGGTCACGCCCAGGATGATCAGGAACAGCAGGAACGCCACCGCGGAGGCGCGGCCCAGGTTCCACCACTTGAAGCCTTCTTCAAACATGAAGTACAGCACGCTGACGGTGCTCTGCAGTGGGTCGCCACGGGTCATCACGTAGGGCTCGGCGAACAGCTGGAAATAGCCGGACACGGTGATCACGCCGACCACCAGCAGCACCGGGCCGAGCATCGGCAGGGTGATGTGCAGGAACTGCTTCCAGCGCGAGGCGCCGTCGATCCGGGCCGCCTCGTACAGGTCATGCGGGATCGCCTGCAGGCCGGCCAGGAAGATCACCATGTTGTAGCCGAAGTTCTTCCACACCGCGAACAGCATGATGGTCGGCATCGCCCAGTTCGGATCGCCCAGCCAGTCGATCGGGCTGATGCCCAGGTGGCCCAGGCCGTAGTTCACCAGGCCGTAGCTGGTGTGGAACAGGTAACGCCAGATCACCGCCACCGCCACCAGGGTGGTCACCACCGGGGCGAACAGTGCGGTGCGGAACAGCGCCTTGAAGCGCGCGGCCGGGGCGTTGAGCAGGATCGCCGCGCCCAGCGACACCGCGATCGACATCGGCACACCGACGATCACGAAGTAGGTGGTGTTCCACAGCGACTTCCAGAACATCGGGGTCTGCAGCAGGTCGATGTAGTTGCCCAGCCCGACGAAGCGCAGGTTCTCGCCGTCGGCCAGTGCGTACAGATCGAAATCGGTGATGCTCAGGGCCAGTGCCGAGAACACCGGCAGGCCGAAGAACACCGCGATGACCAGGATGGCCGGGCCGGCGAACATCCAGCCGGCAAGCGAACGCTGCTTCATGGCGCCGCCTCCGTGGCGACCGCGCTGGAGTGCTGCTTGTCGCTCACCCCGGAGGCGTCGCGCCGGTGCTGCTCATGCATCCAACGGCGTTTGGCGAGGACCTTGTCCACGCGTTTGTCCAGTTCTTTCACTGCCACGTCCTGATCCATTCCACCACGCACCACCTGTTCGGTGATGATCCGCATTTCCTGCACGATGCGCTCCCACTCCAGCACCTTCGGCGTGGGCTTGACCCGCTCGAGCTGGTCGCGGAAGGGCTGCGCCAACGGGTCGTTGGCCAGCGAGGGGTAATCCCAGGTGCTGCGCCGGGGCGGCAGGTCACCGATGATCGAATGGAAGCGTTCCTGGATCGCCGGGCGCGACAGGAACTCGATCAGCTTCCACGACGCTTCCTTCTGCTGCGACGAGCGGAAGATCACCAGGCTGGTTCCACCGGCGATGCCGGCGCCGGGGCCGTCCGGGCCCGGCAGCGCAGCGGTGCCCCACTGCCCTTCCAGCGCCTTGGGCTGCAGCTTCTTGAACTCGCGGATGTTCCAGGGGCCGGACACGTAGAACACGTTGAAGCCACGGAAGAATTCATCCCAGACGTTGGAGATCTGCGTCTCGGACATGCGCGGGGCCCAGCCCTGCGCGAACATGTTTTCGTAGAAGCCCAGCGTCCTGCGGAAGCCGGGGCTGCTGAAGTTGCCGCGGGTATCGTCATCGCGCAGCAGCGGGTCCGGCTGCTGCAGGGCGAAGGACAGCTGCTGCTCGAACTCGTTGATCGGCATCAACACGGCATAGCGGTTCGCGCCCTGCATCTTCTTGATCGCCGCCATCATCGCGTTCCACTCCTCCCAGGTGCGCGGCGGATGGTCATAACCGGCCTTGGCGAGCATGTCCTTGCGGTAATACAGCAGGCGGGTATCGACGTACCACGGCACGCCGACCAGCTCGTCATGGATGACGTTGGTATCCCAGATGCCCTGGAAGTAATCGGCCGGGTCCACGACCTTGGACTGCGCCACGTAGGGCTGCAGCGGGGTCAGGGTATTGAGCTCGGCGAATTCGGGAATCCAGGTATTGCCCAGCTGGCACACATCCGGCAGGCCGTCGGCCGCGAACGCGGTCAACAGCTTTTCATGCGCGGCCGTCCACGGGATGTTCTGCACATCCACATGGATACCCGGGTTTTCCGCCTCGAACTCACGGATCAGGCCGGTGACGACTTCGGCCTCGCGGCCCATCGCCCAGAAACGCACGGTCACGCCTTCCGGTTCTTTCCGGCAGGCACTCAACAACAGGCTGCCGACCAGCAGCAGCAACAGACTCAACCCCAGCTTCGGGCGCGACGACGATGGCACTGCTTACTTCCCCTGCTGCTGGTTGCGGTTCGAATTGGAATTGTTCTTCTGTTCCTGGGCGGCTGCCGCACGCGATTCGGCGATGCCGACCGAGCGGGCCGAGGCCGCCTTTTCATCTTTCTGCAGTTCCATCGGCTGGTCCTCGCCTTCCGGCGTCAGCCAGCCACCGCTGAAGCCGGCGCGCTCCAGACCCTTGCGGATATGCGCGTTCTTCTTCATCACGTTCCAGACGAAATCGTTCCGGTAGTTGGCGATCATGGTCAGGATCGGGCCTTGGTCGATGCCGATGTAATCGCTGGCCACCCAGCCGCGATCCGGGACCAGGCGACCGGTCTTGATCGGGATGTCGTAGTTGAAGCTCGGGTTGAACGAATCCAGGAACCCGTAGCTGGAGTAGATGTAATCGCCGTAGCGCTTGTGCATCTCCACCGCGGCCGGGATCACTTCTTCCGGGGCGAACACAATCGAGGAGATCGCGGCGGTCGGTGCGATGGTGCCGTCATCGAAATTCTCGCGCAGGCCCGCGCCGCGCGAGGAGTAATGGCGGAACTGGCGCTGCTCGCCGCGGTACTCCTGGGTGGTGTTCTGCGGGCCGTCGCTGGCGGTCAGGCCCCACACGTTCTGGCCGTAATCCTTCCAGTTCATCGGGTTGGCGATCGCGTATTCGCGCTGCGCCAGGGCGGCCGAGCGGCTGTTGAGGAAGTAGGTGCTGCCCCGCTCGCGCATGTAGGCATCCTGGATGTCGCGGAAGTCCACCCACACGTGCGTGTACTGGTGGCCGAACAGCGGGCCGAAGGACAGGTATTCCTGGCCTTGGTAGACGCCCCAGTCGTTGTCGTAGGTGCGCGTCCAGACCGTCCAGGCGTCCGGGCTGACCGGGTGGGTCGGCGAGCCGAGCGCGAGGATGTAGACCATCATCGCCTCGTTGTAGCCCATCCAGTCGTGATCGATGAAGCCGCTCTCCGGGAACCAGCCCATCGAGATCAGCGGTGCGCGCTGCTGCAGCCAGGGCCAGTCCACGCGCTTGTAGAGCGTGTCGGCGATCTCGCGGATCTCTTTCTCGCGCGCGTCGTCACCGTCGTAATAGGACTGTGCGAACAGCACGCCCATCATCAGCAGCGCGGTATCCACGCTGGAGAGCTCCACCCAGCTGTCGTAGCGGCGGCCTTCCTGCATGTCCAGGAAGTGGTAGTAGAAGCCCTTGTAACCGGCCTTGCCGGTGCGCTGCGGGCCCATCGGCAGGTCGCGGAAATACTTCAGCGTCAGCAGGGGGCGGTCGATCGCCTGGGTGCGGCTGACCCAGCCGTTCTCGATGCCGATCGGATAGGCGGTCAGTGCATAGCCCACCGAGGCGATGCTCGCGAACGGGCGCGACGGGTAACGGTCAGGGCTGAGCCCGTTGACCTCGTTGGTGGTATCCCAGAAGAACTGGAAGGTGCGGCGCTCGATATCGTCGAACAGCGGCGGCAGTTCCGGCTTCATCGGCCGCGGCGGCACATCCGCCTCGACCAGGATCACGGGCGGCTTGGGCTTGGCCGGCTCCTGCTGGGCCTGCGGCTGACAGGCAACGGCGGCGACGCTGATCGCCGCAGCGGTCAACAGGTGGCGTGCCTGCATGGGCCAACTCCTTCTACGGTGTTCGTGACTGGGAAGCATAACGTCCAATGACCTGAAATCGTTTACAGAACGCCGCTTAAAAAAACCACGCGTGCGTGGTCCGAACAAGCGGGTCATTGCCCAGGCCGCTGCCACCCTCCGTGGCAGCGGCCTGGACAATGGACTGGCCCGAAGGCCAGCCATTGCCATGAAACCGGCCCCGTCCAAAGACGGGGCCGTTGTTGCATCAGAAGCGGAAGCCGACTTCTGCCTTGACCTGACGCGGCGTACCGATGATGTCGCCGGTCTCGTTGTAGCTGGCCTGCAGCTTGCCGTTGGTCTTGACGTAGTTGTAGGTCGAGAAGTTGTCGAAGTTGAACACGTTGATGATGTCGATACGCGCGTACAGCTCGGTCTCGCCCGGCATCTTGAACGTCTTCGTCGCCTGCAGATCGACCGAACGGTAGCCGAAGATCTTGCCACCCAGCAGGAACTTGCCATTGGCATTGGGCACGGCTGCCTGCGGGGTCGGCAGGTTGTAGCCACTGGCCTGCGGCACCGGGTACCAGTCGTTGACGGCGGTCGGGGTAGCCAGGGTGACCTTGCCACCGAAGGTGATGCCCCAGAAGCCCGCGTACGAACCGGTGACCACCAGGCGGTGGCGCGGCGCGCCGTTGGAACGGATGGTCGGATAATCTTCGATCAGGCCGCGGTCGAAGGCGTACTTCTCGTTGATGTCACGGTTGTGGCGCGCGGTGGTCCAGGTGTAGGCCACCGAGGTGCCCCAGCCGCTTTCCTGGGTGAACGGCTTCTGCGCCGACAGCAGGACCTGGGTCGCGCGGGTCTTGATGCCCTGCTGGCCGATGATCAGGCTGCCGAAGCCCGGCACGTTGCAGCTCCAGGCCTGGCTCAGGCCCGGGTCGGTGCCGCCGCACAGGCGCGGGTCATCAAAGAACTGGCCGGTCGGGTAACGGTTGCCCAGGGTGAAGGCGAAGCCGTCGTAGCTCAGCGTGCGGGAAATGGTGGCATCGGTCAGCCACTCACCGACCTGGTTGCTCATGCCGAAGCTGAACTGATCCGAGTACGGCACCTTGAGGTTGTTGTTCAGCAGATCGACTTCCAGGCCGGCGTTGCTGGTCGAACCGACCAGGGCCTGCAGGTTGCCGATGCCGTTGAGCAGGTTCGGGTTCCAGTCATAGCAGGCGGCCTGGCCGTCGATGCAGGTGCCGGTGGCCGGGTTGCGGAAGTAGATGGTCGGCTGCGGCAGGGCCAGCTTGGTGGTTTCCAGCTGCAGGTTGTCGAACAGATCGCGGTCATACGAACGACCGGCACCACCGTGGAACACGTGCTGCTCGTCGGCATTGACGTCATACGAGAAGCCCAGGCGCGGCTGCCAGGCATCCTTGAACGCCTTGCGGTTGTGGCCGTTGCTGATGTAGTCGCCGATGTTCAGGCCGCCCAGCGCCAGCGAATCGGCGTAGGTCTGGCCCGCGGCGGCGCGCGGATCCTGCGAGTAGATCGCGTCGACCACCTGCTGCGGGGTCACGAAGTCCAGGTAGGACGGGGTCTTCTCGTAGTCCCAACGCAGGCCGAGGTTCAGCTGCAGATGGTCGTTGACCTGCCAGTCGTCCTGGATGAACAGGCCGATCTGCTTGGACTTCGAACGCACTTCTCCCGACACGCCCGACACGCCGGTCACCGGCTTGACGAACTGCGCCTTGTACGGAATGGAAGACGGGAAGTCCGGATCACCCAGGCTGTAGGTGAAGGTCGGATTGATCTGCGCGGCATCGGATGCGTACAGATCGATCTGCTTGTACTTGGCGCCCATCTTGATGGTGTGGTCACCCTGCCACTCGATGCCGTCCAGGGTCAGGTTGTCTTCGATCGACCAGCCCTTCTGGCCCTTCACCTGCGAATCCAGCGCCGATGCGCCACCGATCTTCACCACGGTGCGGTCTTCGGTGCCGTCCGGTGCGGTGTAGGTGATGCCGTTGGCCAGGGTCAGCGGGGTCGGGTTGTTGAACGAATCTTCGTGGGTGACCATCAATTCGTTGTAGTAACGCTCGCCGCTGTGGTTCCAGCGCAGGGCGTAACGACGGTCGGTGTTGACCACTTCGCGGCCGGCTTCCGGCGAGGTCTGGCCGCTGAACTGCGACTGGGTTTCATCGCGGTCCTGGAAGGTCAGCTCGATGCGATCGTTGTCGGTCGGCTCGAAGTCGATCTTGCCAAAGATCAGATCCTGCTGGAACGGCTGGCTGGCCGGGCCGAGGCCGGCGGCGCCTTCCGGGGGCAGCAGGGCGGCAGCGCGGCCGACCGCGCCGTCCGGCGCGATGGTGACCGGCAGGTCGAAGCGCTTGGCTTCGTAGGTCACGAAGAAGTGCGCCTTGTCCTGGATGATCGGGCCACCCAATGCAAAACCGTATTCCTTCTCGGCCGATGCCTCTTTGCTCTGGCCAGCCTGGCGCTCGGCCGGGGTCTTGGCGCGCATGTCTTCGTTGGTGTAACGGTAGAAGGTTTCACCCTTGAACTCGTTGGTACCGGACTTGGTGGCCGCGGTCACGGCCGCGCTCGACACCTGGCCGTATTCGGCCTTGTAGTTGCCGCTGATGACCTTGTATTCACCGATCGCCAGCTGCGGGAACGGGTTGCCGGCACTGCCGGACTGGCCGGCCACGCCGCCGCCCTTGACGTAGCTCTTCTGGCCCACGCCGTCGATGTAGACGTTGGTGCCGTCGGAGTTGGTGGCACCGCCGCGCAGCGAGGTGTTGCCCTTGGCATCACGGGTGAAGATCAGGCCCGGGACCGCGTCGGCGAATTCCAGGAAGTTGCGCGACACCTGCGGGGTGGTCTGGATCTGCTGCAGGCTGACGGTCTTGCCCACTTCGGAGGTACGCACTTCCTGCAGCAGGGTCGGTGCAATGACGTTGACCGTGTCCAGGTTGGTGGCGTTGGCGGTGCCGCCGTTGGCCGGTGCGCCGCTGAAGTTCAGGGTCGCGGTGGAGGCCACGGTGACCGTCACCTTCTGCGTCTGGCCATTGGCCACGACGTTGTAGGTGCCCGGGTCCAGGCCCATCAGCGAGTAGCTGCCATCGGCACGGGTGGTGGCGCGGCGCACGGTGCCGCTGGCCACGTTGGTGGCGGTGACTTCGGTGCCGGCGGCAGCCTCGGCGACCTGGCCGCGCAGCGACGAGGTGGCCGACTGCGCCATCACGCTCGGGGCGGCGCCCAGCATCAGGCAGGTGACCAGCGCGCTGGACAACAGACTGCGTGCGGGCGCGCGGTTGCGGTGATTGGAATACGTCATGTAACTCTCCGGGTGGTGGTGGCCGTCTTTGCGGCCCCTGTCGTTTTATGTGGTGCGTTTTTTTAGGGCGTCACGACCAACGGTCGTGACCTACTGCTCGGTTCTGGCTCTGCTCGAATCACGCACGATCAGGGTCGGTACAAGCGTCTGCTTGTCGCCGGCCCCTTCTGTGTTGTTGCCATCCATCAACTGCAGCAGGCGCGTCGCGGCCTTATCGCCGAGGTCGGCGATACTCACCTGCATCGTTGTCAACGATGGGTGAACGAAACGTGCCAGCGGAATGTCATCGAACCCCGCCAATGCGACATCGAACGGGACACGGACGCCTGCCTGCGCGAACGCATACAGACACCCCAGCGCCATCATGTCGTTGGCGGCGAACACCGCGTCGGGCAGCGTGCCGGCTGCCAGCAACTCCTGTCCGGCGCGATGGCCGGAAGCTTCGTCAAAGTCACCGGGCAACTCGATCCCTTCGGCAGCATCGCCGAAGGCCGCCAGCGCATCGCGGAAACCGCGCAGGCGCTCACGGGCGTCGTAGTTGAGGTCCGGACCGGAAATGAAGGCGATGCGCCGATGCCCGACGTCCAGCAGATGGCGGGTCATGGCCATCGCGCCGGCATGGTCATCGATGCTCAGCACCGGATGATCCTGCTCGGGCAGATACGTGTTGATCAGCACCGTGGGCAACGACTGCGGCAGGTTGTCGGTCAGGAAGCCCGGGCTCTCGGCATACGGCGAGAGCACCAGCAACCCGTCGACACGGCCGCGCATGGCCCGCAGGGCCGCGCCCTGCTGCTCCTGGTCACCGTGGTAACTGGACACGAGCAGATGCTGGCGACGCTCGCGGGCCACCCCATCGATGCCGCGCATCAGTTCGGAGAAGAATTCGCCATAGAGATCGGGCAACACCACGCCAATGGTATTGGTCCGCCGGCTGCTCAGGCTCCGGGCCGCTGCATGCGGGGTGTAGCGCAGTCGCGCCGCCACCTCCAGCACCAGCTTGCGCACGGGCTCGGCAACATTTTCATGGCCATTGAGTGCGCGCGAGACCGTGGCAACAGAGACACGGGCTTCACGGGCGACATCTTTGATAGTGATCGCTGCCTTGTTCACTTCGCCGCCCTCCACGGCTTAGAGATCTGGGCTTGGCGCGGAATGTAAGCGTTTTCAAACCCGGATGTAAACACTACGTTAGCCTCATGTCGTACGGCGGTAACCAAAAGCTGTCCATGGCGACCCTGTCCCGGACCGACCAGGACAAGGTGGGACAAGGGTTTCAGCGGTTTTTGACCGGTGTCTCGGCGCGAATGGACAACGCGTGGATATCGGTCTCCATCATCGTCCCCAGGGCCGCATAGACGGCCCGATGGCGCGCCAGCGGGAGCTTTCCTTCGAAGGCTGCGCTGACCACGTGCACCTTGAAGTGCCCCCGGCCATCACGCGCGCCCTCGTGGCCAGCATGGCGATGACTGTCGTCCTTGACCTCCAGCAGCTCCGGATCCAGCGCCTGCTGCAGCGCCTCGCGGATACGCTCGACCCGGTTCATGGCAGGACCTTGCGGAACGGACGCACCTGGACGCGCACGTAGACGCCCGACTCCACATAGGGATCGGCGGCGGCCCAGTCCTGGGCGTGGGTCAGCGAATCGAACGCGGCGATCACCACGCTGCCGCTGAAGCCGGCCGGACCGGGATCTTCGCTGTCGATGGCCGGGCACGGGCCGGCCAGCAGCAGCCGGCCTTCATCCTGCAGGGCCTGCAGCCGGGCCAGATGGGCCGGGCGCGACGCCAGACGGGCGGCCAGCACATCGGTGCCGTCATAGCCTTCAATCACATACCACACGGGCAACTCCGAGGTCTTGTTGAATCGATCCCGCGCATTCTAGCGGGGCTGGCTGGACACTGGCGCCCCAACCCCGTAGTCTTAGCTCCATTGCACGTGGCTGGACGCAGCGCCCCGTCGGCCCCCGGCTCCACCGCCAGCCGACGACCGATCCACTGCCCCACACCAGCACACGTAGACGACCTCCCCGTAGTTCTGTCGCTGCCCATCGCGGCGCGCCTTGCTGTTTGAAGTGTGGAACCGCGCCGACCCAGGCGTGTCATGGCTTGCCATCCTGCCGCCCGGGACCGTTCCGGACGCTGGCATGGTGCGGCGACCGGTCCGTTGCAATACTGACGTCTATTTGATGACTGCCGAACTCGCGCCCGACGCGAACCCGCCAACCCGAGTGCCCGCCCCACAGCAGCAGGAAATGCCGCTGGCCGTGGTGCATGGACAGCCGGTCCTGCAGATCCCGCAGGACCTGTACATCCCACCGGACGCGCTGGAAGTCATCCTGGATGCCTTCGAAGGTCCACTGGACCTGCTGCTGTACCTGATCCGCCGGCAGAACCTGGACATCCTGGACATCCCGGTGGCCGAGATCACCCGCCAGTACGTCGAGTACATCAACGTCATGCAGGAGCTGCGCTTCGAACTGGCGGCCGAATACCTGGTGATGGCGGCGATCCTGGCCGAAGTGAAGTCGCGGATGCTGCTGCCGCGGCCGCCCAGCATCGAGGGCGAGGAAGCCGATCCACGCGCCGAGCTGGTGCGCCGGCTGCAGGAGTACGAACGTTTCAAGCAGGCTGCCGAAGACATCGACAGCCTGCCCCGCCAGGACCGCGATACCACCGTGGCCCACGCCTTCGTCCCCGACCGCGCGGCCGTCAAGCTGCCGCCGCCGGTGGATCTGAAGGAAATGCTGATGGCGCTGCACGACGTGCTCAAGCGCGCCGAGCTGTTCACCGGCCACGCGATCAAACGCGAGGCACTGAGCGTGCGCCAGCGGATGGGCGACGTGCTGGGTCGTCTGGAAGACGGCAGGTTCTACCGGTTTGAAACGCTGTTCACCGCCGAAGAAGGCAAGCTGGGGGTGCTGGTCACCTTCCTGGCCCTGCTCGAACTGGCCAAGGAACAGCTGCTGGACATCGTCCAGGAAGCTCCGCTGGCGCCGATCTACGTCAAGTCCCTGGCCGCCGGCAACACCAACGAACCGCTGCAGTTCAACAGTGAGTTCGACGACAACGACGCCGCCAACGAATCCGACTGAGCACCCGACCCACGTATGGATCAACCGCTGATCAACCGTATTGTCGAAGGCGCCCTGCTGGCCGCCAGCGAGCCGTTGACGCTGGCGCAGCTGCAGGGTCTGTTCCCGGAAGAGGAACCGGCACCGCCGGGCAGCATCGAACGCGCGCTGGAACTGCTGCGCGAAGGCTGCCAGGACCGCGGCGTGGAACTGGTCGAGGTGGCCTCCGGCTTCCGCTTCCAGGTCACCAGCGAGGTGCACGGTTACATCACCCGGCTGTGGACCGAACGCAAGACCCGCTACACCCGCGCCACCCTGGAAACGCTGGCCCTGATCGCCTACCGCCAGCCGATCACCCGCGGCGAGATCGAACAGGTCCGCGGCGTGGCGGTCAGCAGCAACATCATCCAGGCCCTGGAAGAGCGCGAATGGATCCGCGTGATCGGCCACCGCGACGTGCCCGGCAAGCCGGCGCTGTTCGGCACCACCAAGGGCTTCCTGGATTATTTCGGCCTCAAGCGCCTGGACGAACTGCCGCCGCTGTCCGAGCTGCGCGACCTGGGTGAGCTGGAACCGCAGCTGCCGCTGGACAGCGAAGGCCAGCCGGCCGGCCGCCTGCCCGCAGGCGCGGCGACACCGGATGCGGCGCTGGACAGCGACGCGGCCAACGACGACGACGCCCCGGCGCCGACGGACCCTGCGGAGCCGCTGGATCCTGCAGCGCCGGTGGATCCTGCAGACCCGGTGGACCCGGCCGCCGCCCGCCTGGCCGCCCGCGTGGCGCTGGCCTCGGCGCGGCTGGCGGAGCAGCCGGCAGATCCGGACAATAGCGAAGCTTCCGCCGATGCGGACGCTTCGGACACCCCATCCCATGCGCCGTTGTCGCCTGCCGACGACGACGCGGATACGACCGCCAGCGATGGCGAACCCGATACCGCGCCGGGAGAGCGCGCGGCGCCCCAGAACGAAACCGAAAACAACGCCGTCGCGAAGACGACCGTGGCTGTTGACGAAGCCGATCCCGAACCAGAGGCCGACGCATCCGTTGCCGGCCGGAGCCAAGTAAATGAGTGACACCCCCCGCAAGCCGTCGTTGAACAAGCTTTCGCTCAAGCGCGAAACCGCCTCCGAACAGCCCAAGCTCGAAGAGCGCCTGCACAAAGTGCTGGCGCAGGCGGGCCTGGGTTCGCGCCGCGCGCTGGAACAGCGCATCGCCGATGGCCTGGTCAAGGTCAATGGCGAGGTCGCGCAGACCGGCCAGTCGATCAAGAGCGGCGACAAAGTCGAACTGGACGGCCGTGGCTTCGTGGCCACCGCGCTGACCGAAACATCGCGCGTGCTGGCCTACAACAAGCCGGAAGGCGAAGTGACCACGCGCGAAGATCCCGAAGGTCGCCCGACCGTGTTCGAAGCGCTGCCTGCCCTGAAGGGCGCGCGCTGGATCGCGATCGGCCGCCTGGACATCAACACCACCGGCCTGCTGCTGGCGACCACCGACGGTGAGCTGGCCAACGCGATGATGCACCCTTCCTACGAGGTCGAGCGCGAATACGTGGTGCGCGTGCGTGCCCCGGAAGGCGAAGAGAAGGTGCCGGACAGCATCGTCGACCGCCTCGCCCGTGGCGTCGCGCTGGAAGACGGCCCGGCCAAGTTCGACGAGATCGAACGCATCGGCGGCACCGACTCGCACGACTGGTTCCGCGTGGTCGTCAAGGAAGGCCGCAACCGCGAAGTGCGCCGCCTGTGGGAATCGCAGGGCTGCCAGGTCAGCCGCCTGAAGCGCACCCGCTACGGCAAGGTGAGCCTGCCGCGCGAACTGCTGCGTGGCCAGTCGGTCGAACTGCCGGCCAAGCAGGTCGAAGCCCTGCGCGCCGAACTGAAGCTGGAAGAAGGCGCGCCGTCGGCGCTGACCCTGCAGCCGGTGATCGGCCAGCGCCGCGCCGCCAAGACCACCGTGCGCGTCTCGCGCGAGGGTGGCCGTGGCAACGCCTACGTCAACGGCCACAACTCGGCCGATGAAGGCCGCGAACTGCGTCGTTTCGACAACGTGCGCGAAGAGCGCGGCCGTGGCCGCGGCGGCAAGGGCGGCGGCTTCAAGGGTGGCCTGACGGTCAGCGGCGAAGCAGCAGCCAAGCAGTCGCAGCGCCCGTTCAAGGCGCGCCCGGACAAGGGCAACCGTGCGCTGCCGGAAGGCAACCCGGCCGCGTTCCGCAGCTGGTATGTGCCCGACGGTGTCAGCACCGGCCCGAGCGGCCACCGCAATGCCGGCCCGGGCGCTGCCCGTGGCCCGGGTGCACGTGGTCCGGGTGCCGGCGCAGGCGCCGGCGGCCAGGGCCGTCCGTACGGCAAGCCGAAGGGTCCGGGTGGCGCAGGCGGCCCGGGTCGCGGCAGCTACGGTGGCGGCGCTGAAGGCCGCGGCGGTTATGCCGGCGGTGGCGAAAGCCGTGGCGGTTATGGCGGCCAGGGCCGTCCGGCCGGTCCGGGCGGCGGTGGAAACCGCGGCGCCCAGGGTGGCCAGGGTCCGTCCCGCCATCCGTATGGCCATCCGGGCAATGCGCCGAGCTTCCCGTCCGACCACGCCAATCCGGGCGCCAGCCCGTACGGCAGCGCGCGCCCGGCGGGCAACCGCGGTCCGGGTGGTCCGGGTGGCAACCGTGGTCCGGGCGGCGCCAATGCGCGCGGTCCGGGCGGCAATCGCGGCCCCGGTGGTCCCGGCGGCAACCGGGGCCCGGGTGGTCGCGGTCCGGGCGGCCCGGGCGGTCGTCCCGGCGGCAACCGTGGCCCGGGCGGCGGCGGTCACCGTGGTGGCGGCCCGCGCGGCGGCTGATCAGTGACACAAAAAAACCCCGGCTTCGGCCGGGGTTTTTTGTTGGGTCCGCGCGGGCGGCGATCAACCCGGTCGTGTAGAGCCACCCCATGGGTGGCTGCGCGTCATGCCCGAGACGGTGGTGCAGCCACGCGTGGCGTGGCTCTACCCCTCAACGTCGCTCGATGGTGAAGCGGCCGACACCCACGCCCAGGTCCCAGCCCTTGCCGGTGCCCGCCAGGGCGAGTGAGATATCGCCCTTGGTCATGACCTGGGCATTGCTGGATTTGTCGGCACCTGCGTGCGCTTCAACGGCGGCATAGGAGCCGATCAGGTCGTTGACCGAGTAGGCGCCGGAGAACTTGCCCTTGCCATCGACGATCTTGGACTTGCCCACGGTGAGGCCGCCGCCCTTGGCGGTGATCTTCACCGGAATGCGCGCGCCGTTGTCGCACTGGATGGTGCCTGTGCCGGAAGCGGTCTTGTACAGCACCGACCACCCGGCCAGGTTGTAGTGCAGCTCGCAATCAATGTTGCCGGCGGCCTGCGCAGCCGGGACGGCCGAGATACCGGCCAATGCGATCAATGCCAGGGAGAACTTCTTCATGCGGGTCCGCTCGTACTGAAGGGGTAACGCGCCGAATCTAGCAGCGTGCGCGTGTGGCGCGGATGATGCACACCGCCCGCATCCGGCGTCTGTTCAGCCCGAGCGGCCCCGGTAGTGCCGGCCGCTGGCCGGCTCCAGGCAATCCTGCAATGCCCATGAGAACCGGTCGCTGGCCGGCGATGCGCACCGCCTGCAACGTGCAGAGCCGGCCAGCGGCCGGCACTACCGTTTCAGCTGCGTTCCTGAAGGCTGAAGCTGTCCGCATCAAGCATCGCCGGGAAGCGCGCGCGGTGCGCGGCCAGGGCCGCTGCCGAGATGGCGGTGGTGACCACCTGCTCGCGTTCGCGCACTTCCACCTGTGGCTGGCCCAGGAAATCGATCACGGCACTGTCGCCGGCGTAATGCAGCTCGTTGCCGTCCACGCCGATCCGGTTGACCGCCGCCACGTAGCAGAGGTTCTCGATCGCGCGCGCGCGCAGCAGCGTCTTCCAGGCGTAGGCGCGTGCCGAGGGCCAATTGGCCACGAAAATCTGCAGATCGAAATCCAGCTGGTCGGCGCGCTCCACGTTGTAACGGTTGCGGCAGAACACCGGGAAACGCAGGTCATAGCAGACCTGCGGATTGATCCGCCAGCCCTTCCACTCCACGCTCAGGCGCTGCCTGCCGGCGGCATAGCGCTCATGCTCGCCGCCGTAACGGAACAGATGGCGCTTGTCGTAGTACTGCAGCTCGCCATCCGGCGTGGCCCACAGCAGACGGTTGTAGACGCCCTCGCCTACCCGCAGCTGCACGCTGCCGGTCACCGCCGCGCCCAGCCGCACGGCCTGCTCGCGGATCCACGCCACGGTCGGGCCGTCCATGCCTTCGGCCTTGTCGATGGCGTCGTTCGAGAAGCCACTGGTGAAGGTTTCCGGCAGGATCACCAGGTCGGTCTGCCCGGCCAGCGGTGCCAGCAGCGCACCGTAGTAGGCACGGTTGCCGGCCGGATCGTGCCAGCGGGTGTCGCCTTGGACCAGGGAAATACGCAGATCCTGCAGTTCGGCCACGGTGCCCATCACAGTGCCCGCAGGCGTTCGATCGCCGCGTCCATCGTGGCGTCGTTCTTGGCAAAGCACAGGCGAACCAGGCGCTGGCCGGCGGGCGCGGTCTCATAGAACGGCGACAGCGGGATCGCCGCCACGCCCTTCTCGATCGTCAGCCACTTCACGAATTCGTGGTCGGGCAGATCGCTGATCGCCGAATAGTCCACCAGCTGGAAATAACCGCCCGGTACCGGCAGCGCCTTGAGCCGGGTACCGGCCAGCTGCTCGCGGAAGCGGTCGCGCTTGGCCTGGTAGAACGCGCCCAGTTCCAGATGATGCTGCGGCTCGTCGCGGATCATCGCGGCGAAGCCGTACTGCGCCGGCCCGAAACTGGTGAAGGTGTTGTACTGATGCACCTTGCGGAATTCGGCGGTCATCGCCGGCGGCGCGATCGCATAGCCGATCTTCCAGCCGGTGCAGTGGTAGGTCTTGCCGAAGCTGGAAATCACGAACGCGCGCTCGCGCAGTTCCGGATGACGCAGCGAGGATTCGTGGCGGCGACCGTCGTAGATGATGTGCTCGTACACCTCATCGGAGATCAGGTAGATGTCGGTGCCGCGCAGCACATCGGCCAGGGCCTGCATGTCATCGGCCGTCAGCATCGCGCCGGACGGGTTGTGCGGGGTGTTGACCATCAGTAGGCGGGTGCGCGGGCTGATCGCCGCACGCACGCGGTCCCAGTCCACCGCGAAGGTCTGCGGGTCCAGCGGTACGTGCACGGCGCGCGCACCGGCCAGGTCGATCGCCGGTTCGTAGCAGTCGTAGGCCGGGTCGAGCACGATCACTTCCTCGCCCGGGCGGACCACGGCGTGGATGGCATTGAAGATCGCCTCGGTGGCGCCGCTGGTGACGGTGATCTCGGTGTCCGGATCAACCTGCGCGCCGTACAGATCCAGCGACTTCTGCGCGATGGCCTGGCGCAGCGGCGCCACGCCGGTCATCGGCGGGTACTGGTTGAGCCCGCCCTGCATCGCGGCGATGGTTTCATCGATCAGCCGCTGCGGTGCGGAGAAATCCGGAAAGCCCTGACCAAGGTTGACCGCGCCGTGTCCGGCAGCGAGCTGGGACATCACGGTGAAGATGGTGGTGCCCACCTTGGGCAGCTTGGTTTGCGGTTGCATCGGCAGCAGGGAAAGAACCGGGGGAACTCCCAGTGTACGCAAATCATCCGACCCGTTCCCCCGATACAATGGCGGCCCATTCCGGTGCAAAGATCCCGCCCCTTGAACGCCCCTCCGTTGCTGGCCGCGCATGGCCTTGGCTTCAGTCGCAACGACGAACCCGTCTTCGGCCCGCTGGACCTGCACGTGGATGCCGGGGAAGCCCTGCTGGTGCAGGGCGACAACGGTGCCGGCAAGACCACCCTGCTGCGGGTGCTGGCCGGGCTGCTGCGCGCCGGCAGCGGCCAGGTGGAGATCGATGGCAAGCGCGCCGGGCACAAGGAGCGCGCCCACTATGTGGCCTACCTCAGCCACCTGCCCGCACTCAAGCCGGACCTGGACACGCTGGAGAACCTGCATTTCCTGTGCGGACTGCACGGCCGCCGCGCCCGCCAGATGCCCGGCAACGCGCTGGCGATCGTCGGCCTGGCCGGCTATGAAGACACCCTGGTGCGACAGCTCTCGGCCGGGCAGAAGCGCCGCCTGGCGCTGGCCCGCATCTGGCTCTCGCCCGCGCCGCTGTGGCTGCTCGATGAGCCCTACGCCAATCTCGACCTGGACGGCATCAACCTGGTGAACCGCATGATTTCCGCGCACCTGCGCAGTGGCGGCGCCGCCCTGGTCACCACCCACGGCGCCTACGCGGCCCCGCCGGTGCGCACGCGCCTGCTGACCCTGGGAGCGGCGGCATGATCGCGCCAGGCACCGAACCGGGTCTGTGGCAGACCGCACGGGCCCTGATTGCCCGCGACATGCGCCTGCTCTGGCGGCGCCGCGGCGATGCGCTGCAGCCCTTGCTGTTCGCACTGCTGGTGGTGGTGCTGTTCGCACTGGCGCTGGGCCGCGACCCAGAGGCGATGGCGCGCGTAGCCGCCGCGGTGATGTGGCTGGCGGTGCTGCTGGCCGGCCAGCTGGCGCTGGACTCGCTGTTCCGCAGCGATGCCGAAGATGGCTCGCTGGAGCAATGGCTGCTGGCCCCGGTTCCGCTGGCCTGGCTGGTCCTGGTGCGGGTGCTGGTGCACTGGGTCACCACCGCCCTGCCGTTGATCGTGATGTCGCCGCTGCTGGCGGAAATGCTGCATCTGCCGCATGACCAGCTGCCGATGTTGCTGGCATCGTTGCTGCTGGGAACGCCGTTGTTGAGCCTGATCGGCGGGGTGGTCGCCGCGCTGACGGTCGGCATCCGGCGCTCTGGTATTCTCGTGGCGCTGCTGGCCCTGCCGCTGTATGTGCCGGTGCTGGTGTTCGGCGCGGGCAGCGTGGCCGCGGTCGCCCGCGGCCAGGACCCGATCGGCGCCCTGCTGATGCTGGGCGCCGGGCTGGTGGTGGCGCTGGTGCTGGCCCCGCTGGCGACAGCCGCGGCGATCCGCATCTCGCTGAGTTGAGCGGTATGGCGTACTGTCGGTGGCGTGTGCTGTGTTGTGAGCGTCACCTGCCTCCGCGTCATCCGTTGCCGAGCCACTCCACGTCCGTTTCATCGCCGCCTTTCGTTGGATAGCCACTGCCGCATGCACCCGATCGTCCGCTGGTTCCACCAACTCGGTTCCCCGCCCACCTTCGACCGCTTTGCCGCGCGCTGGTCGCGGGTGTTCTACCTGGCGGCGGTACCGGTGCTGCTGGTCGGTATCTGGCAGGCGCTGGCCGTCGTGCCGGCCGATTCCAAGCAGCTGGACAGTTTCCGCATTCTTTACATCCACGTCCCCAGCGCGTGGATGAGCCTGTTCGTGTTCGCGCTGATGGCGCTGTACGCGGCGATCGCGCTGATCTGGCGGATCAAGACCTGCGAGGTACTGGCGATGGCCTGCGCCCCGCTCGGCGCCGGCTTCACCCTGATCACCCTGCTGACCGGCAGCATCTGGGGCAAGCCGACCTGGGGCACCTGGTGGGACTGGGACCCGCGCATGACCACCGAGCTGATCCTGCTGTTCCTGTACCTGGGCGTGATCGGCCTCTACCACGCCATCGAGGACCGTCGCAGCGCCGCGCGCGCGGCGGGCCTGCTGTCCATCGTCGGGGTGAGCCTGCTGCCGGTGATCCGCTATTCCGTGGAATGGTGGGGCAGCCTGCACCAGGGCCAGACCATCCGCCTGTTCGGCGAGTCCACGCTGGATGCCAGCATGGCGCTGCCACTGTGGCTGATGGTGATCGGCACCAAGCTGTGGTTCGCCGGCTCGCTGCTGGCCAAGGCCCGCGCCGACAACCTGCTGCGCGAGGCCGGCAAGGCCTGGGTCACCGCCGGCACCCGTGCACCGCTGGAGGACACCCGCCCATGACCCACCTGCCCTATGTGATCGCCGCCTATGCGGTGTTCGTACTGGTACTGGGCAGCGATGCCATCGGTTCCTGGCTGCGCCTGCGCTGGGCGCGCCGCCTGGCCGCGCGCCGCCAGCAGCGCCAGCAGGCCCGCACGGCCGCCGGCAGCGCACCGCCGCTCGCGCCGGAGCTGACCCGATGAATCCGGTCCGGCGTCGCCGCCTGCTCTGGGTGATGCTGCTGGTGCTGGCCTCCGGTCTGGCGACCGCGCTGGTGGCGATGGCCCTGCAACGCAATATCGCCTACCTCTACACACCCTCCGAAGTACTGCGCGGTGATGCCGGCGACCATGCCCGGTTCCGCCTGGGCGGCATGGTGGTCAAAGGCTCGCTGCAGCGCGCGCCCGGCTCGCTGGATGCGCACTTCGTGGTGACCGATGGCGATGCCACCCTGCCGGTGGTCACCTCGCGGATCCTGCCGGACCTGTTCGCCGAGGGCACCGCCGTGGTCGCCACCGGGCGCCTGCAGGACGGCCGCTTCGTCGCCGAAGAAGTGCTGGCCAAGCACGACGAAACCTACATGCCCAAGGAAGTGGCCGACAAAATGGGCCAGGCGCACACCAAGCACGATGTGCCCGTGCCGGCACCGGAGACGTACTGAGTGCTGCCGGAACTGGGGCAGATCCTGCTGGTCACCGCGCTGTTGATGGCCGTGCTGCAGACCGTGCTGCCGTTGTGGGGCGCCCATCGTGGCCGCGCCACGTGGATGGCGGTGGCGCGACCGGCGGCGTACGCCCAGCTGGCGCTGCTGCTGGGCGCGTTCGGCGTGCTGACAGCAGCCTTCGTCACCCAGGATTTCTCGGTGCGCTATGTGGCCGAGAATTCCAACTCGCTGCTGCCGCTGGCCTACCGTTACTCGGCGGTCTGGGGCGCGCATGAAGGCTCGCTGCTGCTGTGGGCGCTGGTGCTGGCGCTGTGGTGCGGCGCAGTTGCGCTGTGGTCCAAGCGGCTGCCGGCCGAGGTCTGCGCGCGCGTGCTCGGGGTGCTCGGCATCATCAGCATCGGCTTCCTCGCGTTCCTGATCTTCACGTCCAATCCGTTCGCGCGGCTCATTCCGGCGCCGCTGGAAGGACGTGACCTCAACCCGCTGCTGCAGGATCCCGGGCTGATCATCCACCCGCCGATGCTGTACATCGGCTACGTGGGTTTCTCGGTGCCGTTCGCATTCGCGATCGCCGCACTGCTGGAAGGCCGCGTGGACGCGCGCTGGCTGCGCTGGACGCGGCCGTGGACCAACGTGGCCTGGGGCTTCCTGACCATCGGCATCGCACTTGGCAGCTGGTGGGCGTATTACGAACTGGGCTGGGGCGGCTGGTGGTTCTGGGATCCGGTCGAGAACGCCAGCTTCATGCCCTGGCTGGCCGGTGCGGCGCTGATCCACTCGCAGGCCGTCACTGAAAAGCGCGGCAGTTTCGCCAGCTGGACGCTGCTGCTGGCGATCGCTGCCTTCGCACTGTCGCTGCTCGGCACCTTCCTGGTGCGCTCGGGCGTGCTGACCAGCGTGCACTCGTTCGCCGCCGATCCCTCGCGCGGCACCTTCATCCTGATCTTCCTGGCGCTGGTGATCGGCGGCGCGCTGCTGCTGTACGCACTGCGTGCCGGTGCGCTGACCAGTGACGACCCGCGCCGCGGCTTCCTGCCGACCTCGCGCGAGACCCTGCTGCTGGCCAACAACCTGCTGCTCGCCGCGGCCTGCGGCATGGTCCTGCTCGGCACGCTGTACCCGTTGCTGGCCGATGCCCTGGGTCTGGGCAAGGTGTCGGTGGGGCCGCCCTACTTCGGCACGCTGTTCGTGGTGTTGATGGCGCCGCTGGTGGCGCTGCTGCCGTTCGGGCCGCTGGTCAACTGGCAGCGCGACCAGGCCTCGCGCCGGTTGGCGATGCTGGCCCCGTGGGCCGGGCTGGCCGTGCTGCTCGGCGTGGTCGCCTACTTCATGGCGCCGCAGGGCGCGTTGAAGACCGCCGCCGGCGTGACCGGTGCGGCCTGGGTGGCGTTGGGTACCGGGCGCTTCGTCTGGACCCGCCTGCGCGGCAACGGGAAGTTCACCGCCGAAATGGTCGGCATGCTGCTTGCCCACGGTGGCGTGGCCGTGTTCCTGGCCGGCGCGCTGCTGGTGGAGGCCTTGAACGTGCAGCGCGAAGTCGCGCTGGCCCCGGGCCAGTCGCTCGTGGTGGGCACGTACGAGGTGCGTTTTGAAGGCGTGGACCACCAGCAGGGACCAAACTACGTGGCCGATCGCGGCCACCTGCGCGTGTTCCAGCATGACCGCCAGCTGGCCCTGCTGCATCCGGAAAAACGCCTGTACGCCAGTGGCGGGCAGGTGATGACCGAGGCCGGCATCCACGCCCGTCTCAACGGCGATGTTTACGTGGCACTCGGCGAGTCGCTGGGCAACAATGCATGGGCCGTGCGCGTGCACATCAAACCGTTCGTCCGCTGGATCTGGCTGGGCGCGCTGCTGATGGCGCTGGGTGGTTTCGTCACCGCTGCCGATCGTCGTTTCCGTCGTCCCTAGGAGTTTCCCGTGTCCGATCCCCGCCCCGCCTCCCGTCCGCTGCCGCCCGTGGCCATCGTCATCGGGGTGCTGTTCTTCTTCGGGCTGCTGGGGCTGATGATCTACGGGGTGATGAAATCCGGCGCACCGGACCGCGACGTGCTGCCCTCGGCGCTGATCGGCAAGCCGGCCCCGGCCTTCGAACTGCCGGTGTTGCACGATCCACAGATCAAGGTCAGCAGCACCGAGCTGCGCGGCGCCCCGTATGTGCTCAATGTCTGGGGCAGCTGGTGCGCGGCCTGCCGTGACGAACATCCGATCCTGACCCGATTTGCCGAAACCAAGCGCGTGCGCGTGATCGGCTACAACTGGAAAGACGAGCCGGCCGATGCGCTGCGCTGGCTGGAACAGCTGGGCAATCCGTTCGTGCTGGTGCTGAGCGACATCGAAGGCCGCACTGCGATCGACTGGGGCGTCACCGCCGCGCCCGAGACCTTCCTGGTCGACGCCAGCGGCGTGGTGCGCTGGAAGTACAGCGGCGCGCTCAGCCAGCGCGTGATCGATACCCAGCTGATCCCGGAACTGGAAAAGGTGGAGCGTGCCCATGCCGATGCCCAGCCGCAGCTGCCCGCTTCGCCGTAACCGCCTTGTCCGGCTGGCCAGTGTCGTGCTGATCGCGCTGACGCTGGCCGTGGCGTTGCCGGTGATGGCGCAGGCCGTCTCCGACCCGACCCCGTTGCAGTACCGCGATGCCGCCGAGGAAGCCCGTTTCCATGCGCTGGCTGCCGAGCTGCGCTGCGTGCAGTGCCAGAACCAGTCGCTGGCCGATTCCAATGCGCAGATCGCGCACGACCTGCGCCGGGAAGTGCTGGTGCTGATGCAGCAGGGCAACAGCGATGCACAGATCAAGCAGTTCCTGGTCGACCGCTATGGCGAGTTCGTGCTGTACCGGCCGCCGATGGAGGCCCGCAATGCGCTGCTCTGGTTCGGCCCGCCGGCGGCATTGCTGATCGGTGCCGGCGTATTGATCTGGGTGGTGCGCCGTCGCAGCCGTGGGATCGAACCGATGGACAAGAGCGAGGAGCGCTGGTGAGTCTCTGGATGGCCCTGAGCGCTGCGGTCGTCGCCGCTGCCGTCGCTGCACTCGTGTTGCGGCCGCTGCGTGCAGGCGGCCAACGCGGCCCCTTCGTGATCGCGATGCTGGCCCTTGGGCTGGCCGGCGGCGCGCTGTACCTGCTGGTCGGCACGCCGGATGCCGTCGAGCGGACCGCGGCCAACGCCGAGCCCGCTACGCTGGAGGATGGCGTCCAGGCGTTGGAACAGGCGCTGGCGAAAGATCCGCAACGCGCCGATGGCTGGGCACTGCTCGGCCGCTCGCAGCTGGCGCTGGGCAAGCTGGACGAGGCCACGGCGGCGTTCGACCGGGCCGTGCGGCTCGCGCCGGACGACCCTGGCGTGCTGGTCGAAGCGGCCCAGGCACGGGCCCAGGCAGCGCCGGGCAAACAATTCGATGACCAGGCCCTGCAATGGCTGCGCCACGCCAACGCGCTCGCGCCGGAGAGCGAACGCGCTGGCTGGCTGATCGGCATCGCCCTGCGCCAGCGCGGGCAGGACGCCGAGGCCGCGAACGCCTGGGAAGCGCTGCTGCCACGGCTGGAGCCGGGCGCGGCGCGCGCGCTGCGCGAGCAGATCGCCATCGCGCGCGGCAATGCCGGTCTCCCGCCCCTGCCGGAGACGCCGGCCCCTGCGGCGGCCACTGCGGCGGCCGGGAACCACGCGCTCGCGGTACAGGTGCGGTTCGCGTCGGAAACCGCTCCGGATCCGGCGCTGGCCAACGCCACGGTGTTCGTGATCGCGCGCGCGCCGGACGGCCCGCCGATGCCGATCGCCGTGCAGAAACACCCGGCCAGCCGGTTGCCGTTGCTGGTCACGCTCGGCGATGGCGACAGCCCGATGCCGACCAGCACGCTGTCGCAGGTGCAGGAGGTGGAGGTCTTGGCGCGGCTGTCGCGTTCGGGCCAGGCCAACCGCCAGCCGGACGATGTGGAAACCGCCCCGGTACGGGTACGCCTGCCGCATGCCGGGCCGGTGCCACTGGTGTTTGATCGCCCTTGATCGGTGCGCGGCCGCGACGCAGCGTGCCGCCCACCACCACGGCGCCATCGCGGCGCCCGGCTAAAATGCGCGCATGACTGAATTCATTCCCCCCGGCACCCGCTACCACGCCCTGCCCTCGCCGTTCGCGTTCAAGCGCGGCGGTGAGCTGCGCGATGCCCACGTGGCTTACGAAACCTGGGGCACGCTCGACGCGGACGCCGGCAATGCGGTGTTGATCGTCACCGGGCTCTCCCCCGATGCGCATGCCGCAGCCAACGCCGACAACCCGGCCGCCGGCTGGTGGGAGGCGATGGTCGGCCCGGGCAAGCCGATCGATACGGATCGCTGGTTCGTGATCTGCGTGAACTCGCTGGGCAGCTGCAAGGGATCGACCGGCCCGGCCAGCATCGACCCGGCCACCGGTGAGCTGTATGGCCTGCGTTTTCCCGAGCTGTCGATCGAAGATGGCGCGCGTGCGGCGGTGGAGGTGGTGCGCGCATTGGGCGTGACCGAACTGGCCTGCGTGATCGGCAACTCGATGGGCGGGATGACCGCGCTGGCGCTGCTGTTGCTGCACCCGGGCATCGCACGCAGCCATATCAACATTTCCGGCAGTGCCCAGGCGCTGCCGTTCTCGATCGCGATCCGCTCGCTGCAGCGCGAAGCGATCCGGCTCGATCCGCAGTGGAATGGCGGTCGTTATACGGATCAGGCCTATCCGGAATCAGGCATGCGCATGGCGCGCAAGCTCGGCGTGATCACGTACCGGTCCGCCCTGGAATGGGACGGCCGCTTCGGCCGCGTGCGCCTGGATTCGGATCAGGCCGATGACGATCCGTTCGGCCTGGAGTTCCAGGTCGAAAGCTATCTGGAGGGACACGCACGCCGTTTCGTGCGCTTCTTCGATCCCAACTGCTATCTGTACCTGAGCCGCTCGATGGACTGGTTCGACCTGGCCGAATACGCCGACGGCGACGTGATGGCCGGGCTGGCGAAGATCCAGGTGGACAAGGCGCTGGCGATCGGCGCCAACACCGACATCCTGTTTCCGGTACAGCAGCAACAGCAGATCGCCGATGGCCTGCGCGCCGGCGGTGCCGACGCACAGTTCATCGGGCTGGATTCGCCGCAGGGCCACGATGCGTTCCTGGTGGACTTCGCACGGTTCGGGCCGGCGGTCAGCGGGTTCCTGTCCTCACTCTGAGTTGGACCATGCGCCTTCAAGGAAAGATCAGCGAGTGGAACGATGCGCGTGGCTTCGGCTTCGTGCAGCCCAATGGCGGTGGCGAGCGGTGCTTCGTGCATATCCGCGCATTCGCCGCACGTGATCGACGCCCGGTGTTGGGCGATGTGATCACCTATGACGTGGAGAATGATGCGCAGGGACGCCGCAATGCGGTGGCGGTACGGTTTGCGCTGGGCCGCGATGGTCGCCGCCCTGCTGCACGCGCTGCGGTGCGGGGTGCGGGGCCGGATCGATTGCCGCGTACCGCCATTGCGCTGGTGTTCCTCGCCGGCCTCATTGCTGTGGCGCTGTGGAAGCACTGGCCGATGTGGGTGCCGGGCATCTACCTTGTCCTGAGCGTGGTCACGTTTGCGTGGTACTGGCATGACAAATCCGCCGCCCAGAATGATCGCCAGCGCACACCGGAAAGCACGCTGCAGGGCCTGGCCCTCCTGGGCGGCTGGCCGGGGGCATTGATGGCGCAGGCCATGCTGCGGCACAAGAACCGCAAAGCGTCCTTCCAGCGGGTGTTCTGGGTAGCGGTGGTGATCAACGTCGCAGGCTTGGGATGGCTGATCCGCGACGGCAGGTTCCTCGGGTAGATCCACCTCAAGCGTGGATGACGTTCCACGCTGTGTGCAGATCGCCTTCGCCGCTACCCTTCCAACCGCCCATCCCGCAAACGATAACTGCGATGCACGATGCCGTCCGGCAGTTCGTCGTGGGTGATCATCAACAGACTGCGGTTGCCCAGCGCCGCGACCATGTCGTGCAACAACGCATGCGCGGTATCCACGTCCAGGCCTTCGGTCGGTTCGTCCAGCAGCAGGATCGGCGCGTCGCGCAGCAGCGCACGTGCCAGCGCCAGGCGCCGCGCCTGCCCGGCCGACATGGTCGCGCCGTTCTCGCCCACCCAGGCCGAGAGCCCGCCGATCTGTTCGGCCCACGTCTGCAGTCTTACCTCTGCCAACACCTGCCACAGGCGCGCGTCGCTGGCCGCTGCATCGCCCAGCCGCAGGTTGTCCGCCACCGTGCCGGCGAACACCGGCGCATTCTGCGGCAGCCAGGCGATCTGGCGGTGCCACTCGGCCTGCGCGAATCCGCGGATATCGGCATCGCCGTAACGCACGCTGCCCGCCTCGGGATCCCATAGCCGCAGCAACAACGAGGACAGCGTGGTCTTGCCACTACCGCTGTCACCGCGGATCGCGATCCGTTCGCCGGGCGCGAGCTGCAGCTGCACCTGGTCCAGCAGCACCCTCGCCTGGCCGGGCCAGCGGAACACCACCTGATCAAACCGCAGCGTGGCCGGCACCGCGGGCACGGCCACCGGCGCCCGCGCCTCGACCACGCCCGGCGCCTGATCCACGATGGCCTCCAGCCGCACCGCGGCGACGCGGCCGGACAACCACGATTGCCAGGCCAGACCGATGCCGGCCCACAGCTCCAGCAGTGCGACGGTGAGGAACACCAGTGCGGCCGCCAACGCGGCATCCACACTGCCGCGCTCGAAAGCCTGCAGGGCCAGCCACAGCATCGCCACCAGACCCCCTGCGCCGCACAGGCCATGCAGCGCGTTGCCGCTGATCAGGCGCCAGCGACGGCGCTTGTCACGTGACTTCAGCTGCTTGGACGCCACCAGAACGCGCTGGTTCCAATGCTCGCGCGCCTGCAGCGCGGCGAGGTCGGCCGCGCCTTCCAGGCCTTCGAACGATTGCGTGCGCAGCTGCGCGCGGTGCAGCGCGCGGTCACGCTCCTGGTCCGCGGCGCCCCGCACGGTCAACCACGGTACGCCGACGCCGATCAGCACTGCGAGCAGCGCCAGCAGGCCGGCCGCCGGCGGATAGATGATGCCGGCCGAGACCACCGCGACCAGCGAGATGCCACCGAGCGCCAGCAGCGGGCCGATCGCGCGCACCAGCAGGCCGTCGACCTCGCCGATATCGGACATCAGCCGCGCCAGCAGTTCACCGGTGCGCACCCCCGCCAGGCGGGCCGGCGCCAGCGGCAGCGCGCGACGGAAGAACCACACGCGCAGGTCGCGGGCGATGCGCAAGGTGACATCGTGGCCCACCAGCTTTTCGAAGTAGCGCGACACGATCCGCGCCATGGTCAGCCCGCGGATGCCCGCCGAGGGCGAGAAGAAGTTGAAGCCATTGCCGAGCCCGGCGGCCCCGGCCAAGGCGGCGGCGGTCAGGAACCCGCCGGACAGCCCGAGCAACGCGGTACCGGCCAGCATCGTGGTCCACAGCAGCAGCACGGTCAGCAGCAGCCGGCCGCGGTGCCGGGAGAACACCCCCTTCAGCGAATCGATCCGGATAGCCTTCATGGCGACACCTCCGAGGCCAGGCGTGCACCGCCGGCGGTCAATGTCAGGCGGGTGTCGGCCCACCGCATGGCGGTTTCGCTGTGGGTGGCGATCACCACGCTGCGCCCACGCGCGAAGGCAGCCAGGGTGCGCAGCAGATCGGCTTCGGTCTCCGGATCGAGGAAGGCGGTCGGCTCGTCAAGCAGCAGCAGGTGTGGATCGCGCAGCAACAGCCGCGCCAATCCGATCCGGCGCGCTTCGCCGCCGGACAAGCCGAAGCCGCGTTCACCGATCACCGTGTCCAGCCCCAGCGGCAATGCGGCGGCGAAGCGCATCACCTGCGCCGCCTCGGCCACCGCGTGCAGATGCGCGTCGGTCGCCCCCGGCGCGGCCAGGCGCAGGTTGTCGGCGATGGTGCCGTGGAACAGATACGGGCGCTGACCGGCATAGCCCACTTCCAGCCCGGGGCGCAGCACGATGCTGCCCTCGCGCGGTGGCAGCCACCCGGCCAGCGCTTCCAGCAGCGTGCTCTTGCCGCTGCCACTGGGCCCGACCAGCGCCACGCGTTGCCCCGGTTCGATCTGGAACGAAAGGTGCTGCACCACATCGTGGTGCGCACCGAGCGGGCGCAGGCTCACGTCGCGTACGACCACCGGGGGCGCGTGCTGTTCCAACAGCTCCGGCGCGCGCGCGGTGGCGGGCGGTGCGTCATCGACAACGGCTGCGGCAGGCAGCTCGCCAAGCAGGCGCGCCACTTCCGCCGCGGCGGCGAGCGCATTGGCGCGGTCGTGATAGTGCGCGGCCAATCGCCGCAGCGGCGCGTAGAACTCCGGTGCCAGCAGCAGGCAGAACATGCCCACGCCCAGGGTCGGCACCTGCGCATGCAGCGACATCAGGCCCAGGTAGCTCAGGCCAAGGTAAAGCGCGACCATCGCGACGCTCACCGAGGCGAAGAACTCCAGCACCGTCGAAGAGAGGAAGGCGATCCGCAGCACTTTCAAGGTGCGCTCGCGCACGCCTTCGGCCGCGGTGGCCACACCGTCCAGCTCGGCCTCGCCTCGCCCGTATAGGCGAAGCAGGCCAAGCCCTTTGATGCGATCGGCGAAGTGGCCGCTCATCCGCGCCAGTTCACCCAACTGCGCCCGGCCGGCAGCTTCCGCGCCCCATCCGACCAGCATCATGAAGAACGGCACCAGCGGCGCGGTGAACAGCAGGATCAGGGCGATCACCCAATCGGTCCAGGCCACGGCGATCGCGATCAGCAGCGGCACTACCACCACTTCGATGCGGACCGGCTGGTACCCCGAGTAATAATTCTCAATCGCATCGGCATGGGCCAGCATCAGCTCGCCGAGCTCACCGGTGCGCTGCTGGCGCAGCCACAGCGGACCGCGGCCGAGCAGCCGCTGGTAGACCCGTTCACGCAGGGCCAGGCGCGCGGCATCGGCGACGTCCCCGGCGGCGGCCTGGGTCACGCTGCCCAGCAGGGTGCGGATGCCCAGCACCGCCAGCAGCCCCAGCAGGACCGGGGTGGCCTCGGCCAACGGGCGGTGATCGACGAGCACGGCCTGGATCAGCCACGCAATGGCGGCCGCCTGCCCGATCAGCAGGGCGCCGGACACGCAGATGCAGATCGCTGCCAGGCGCTGCTTGCCGCGCGCGGCCGCGGCCAGCCCACCCAGCCACTGCAGGCGACGGCGGCGCAGGGCGGTTGTCTCAACAATGGACGCGTCGGGGGGTATGCTCAAAACAAGTCACTGGCGGCCACAGGGAGGTTCCGTCGATTGTAGTAGGTGCTGGCCCCGCCCCCGTGCGGCCAGCGGTCGCAGGGGTGGGATGCATACGATCCCTGCGCCGGTCTGTTTGTACATTGATCTGAATCAAGGCTGTTTGAAGTTGCTGGTCACAGAATTCACCCCGTAGACCCCCCTTCCCGCCACCTGAAACGGCAAAACCCAACGAGGTAGCCAGGCCATGATTGATCAGACAGTCGTAGAACTGTCGCGGCTGCAATTCGCTCTGACCGCGATGTACCACTTCCTTTTCGTTCCCCTCACGCTTGGCCTGTCCTTCATGGTGGCCATCATGGAGAGCGTCTACGTCATGACCCGCAAACAGGTCTGGCGGCAGATGACGCTGTTCTGGGGCACGCTGTTCGGCATCAACTTCGCCATCGGCGTCGCCACCGGCATCGTGATGGAATTCCAGTTCGGCATGAACTGGTCGTATTACAGCCACTACGTGGGTGACATCTTCGGCGCACCGCTGGCGATCGAAGGCCTGATGGCGTTCTTCCTGGAAGCGACCTTCATCGGTCTGTTCTTCTTCGGCTGGAAGCGTCTGACCCCGGTCAAGCACCTCACCGTGACCTGGCTGATGGCCCTGGGCACCAACCTTTCGGCGGTGTGGATCCTGATCGCCAACGGCTGGATGCAGAACCCGACCGGCGCGATCTTCAACCCGGAAACGATGCGCATGGAGGTGGTGGATTTCGCCGCCGTGCTGTTCAACCCGGTGGCGCAGGCGAAGTTCGTGCATACGGTCAGTGCCGGCTACGTGACCGGTGCGGTGTTCGTGATGTCGATCAGCGCCCTGTTCCTGCTGCGCAACAAGCACAAGGACATGGCACGCCGTTCCTTCGCGGTGGCGGCCGCCTTCGGCCTGCTGTCCTCGCTGTCGGTGGTGGTGCTGGGTGACGAAAGCGGTTATGCCGCCAGCGAACACCAGAAGATGAAGCTGGCCGCGATCGAAGCGATGTGGGAAACCGAGCGTGCGCCGGCTGACTTCACCGCCTTCGGCATTCCGAACCAGGCCACCCAGCAGAACGATTACGCGATCAAGATTCCGTACCTGATGGGCCTGATCGCGACCCGTTCGCTGAACCAGCCGATCCCGGGCATCCTGGAACTGGTGGAACGTGCCGAGCACCGCGTGCGGGGTGGCCAGCTGGCCTACGGTGCACTGGAACGCGTGCGCAAGGACAAGAACGACGTCGAAGCGCGCGAAATGTTCGACCGCCATTGGCAGGATCTGGGCCACGGCCTGCTGCTCAAGCGCTATCGCGAGGACATCCTCAACGCCACTCCGGAAGAAATCTCCAAGGCCGCGATGGACACCGTGCCACGGGTCGCACCGCTGTTCTGGACCTTCCGCATCATGGCCGGGCTGGGCTTCTACCTGATCGCCTTCTTCGCCCTGGCCTTCTACTACTCGTGCCGCCACAACTTCCAGGACAAGCGCTGGTTCCTCAAGCTTGCCCTGTGGTCGCTGCCGGCACCGTGGATCGCGATCGAATGCGGTTGGTTCGTGGCCGAGTACGGCCGCCAGCCGTGGGCGGTGGACGGCGTGCTGCCGACCTTCTACGCCGCTTCGGGCCTGGCTCTGCATGAAATCCTGACCACGCTGGCGGTGTTCACCGGGCTGTACACGGTGCTGCTGATCATCGAAGTGAAGCTGATGCTCAAGGCGATCCGCAAGGGCCCGGACGACATCCTGCCGTCGCTGCAGGCTGCAGCCACGTCCCTTTCCCCCAATGCCGCTGCGCCGACCCACGGTCGGGCGTAAGGCAGGAGAACCCAGATGGAATTCATTGGACTCGATTACACCACGCTCCGCGTGATCTGGTGGCTGCTGCTCGGCATCCTGCTGATCGCTTGGGCGGTAATGGACGGTTTCGACCTCGGCGTCGGCACGTTGCTGCCGTTCGTGGCCAGGACCGATGACGAACGCCGCTTGGTGATCAACACCGTCGGCCCGGTGTGGGAAGGCAACCAGGTGTGGCTGGTGCTCGGAGGCGGTGCGATCTTCGCCGCCTGGCCGCCGCTGTACGCGGTCAGCTTCTCCGGCTTCTACCTGGCCGTGTTCCTGATGCTGTTCGGGCTGATCCTGCGCCCGGTCGCCTTCAAGTACCGCAGCAAGATGCCCGGCAAGCGCTGGCGTGAGAACTGGGACCGTGCGCTGTTCGTCGGCGGCCTGCTGCCGGCACTGATCGCCGGCGTGGCGGTGGGCAACGTGCTGGTCGGCGTGCCGTTCCACTTCGATGACAGCATGCGCATCTTCTACACCGGTACCCTGATCGGCCTGCTCAACCCGTTCGCCCTGGTGGCCGGCCTGGTCAGCGTGGCGATGGTGGTCTCGCACGGTGCCGCGATGCTGGTGCTCAAGACCGACGGCCCGGTGGCCGAGCGCTCGGCCCGCTATGGCAGCGTCGCGGCGGTGTTGACCTTCGTGCTGTTCGCCCTGGCCGGCGTCTGGGTGGCCTTCGGCCTGCCGGGCTACCAGATCACCTCACAGGTGGTCACCGATGGCCCGACCAACCCGCTGCTCAAGACCGCTGCCGCCGGTGCAGTGGCCGGTGGCTGGCTGCGCAACTACCAGACCATGCCGCTGACCCTGCTGGCCCCGATCCTCGGGCTGGTGGGTGCGCTGGCCAGCGCGGTGCTGCTGCGGGCCCGCCGTGGTGGCCTGGCCTTCCTGGCCTCGGGTGCGTCCATCGCCGGCATCATCCTGACCGTCGGCTTTGCGATCTTCCCGTTCCTGCTGCCCTCCTCCAGCCAGCCGGGCTCCAGCCTGACCGTCTGGGACAGCTCCTCCAGCCACCTGACCCTGGGGATCATGCTGATCGCCACGGCCATCTTCCTGCCGATCATCATCGCCTACACCTCCTGGGTCTACCGCGTGATGAAGGGCAAGACCACGGCCGAAGAGATGGGCGACAACCCCAACGCTTACTGACGCGCCCCACGGCGCCATAGGAGACTCACCATGTGGTACTTCGCTTGGATTCTGGGTGCAGGGCTGGCTTCGGTCGTGGCCATTCTCAACGGCATGTGGTTCGAAGCCCGCGAGCAGAGCCGTACGGATCACGAAGAAGGCTAAAAAAAGGTTGCCGATCGGGTCTTCACACCGTATCCTTGTCGGCTCCTTCGGGGTGTAGCTCAGTCTGGTAGAGCGCTACGTTCGGGACGTAGAGGTCGCAGGTTCGAATCCTGTCTCCCCGACCACTCCGGTGGTCGTATTGAAGCCTGGGAACACGTTTCCAGGCTTCTTTATCAAGGGCCGTGGCAACACGGCACCGAAGGCGAAAAACGCGATCCCCCCTTGCCGCCGACCGGCGGGATCGATACAATAGGCGGCTCCTTACGGGGTGTAGCTCAGTCTGGTAGAGCGCTACGTTCGGGACGTAGAGGTCGCAGGTTCGAATCCTGTCTCCCCGACCATCTGATGGTCACAATCAAGCCTGGAAGACATCACCGTCCTCCGGGTTTTTTTGTGTCTGGCGATTGGCACGCCGGGTAGCGGCTGCGGATTTCCCCTTCGCAGCTGCCGGTGTAGCGGTAGCCTTGCCCGAGCATGCAGCGCTGCAGGTCATCGAACGTGCGGCCCAGGGCCTGCTGGATCGCCGCCGCGTTCGAACCCTCCGGCGTGGAGACGTGGTAACCGCCATTGGCGGCGCCGCCGCACCCCAGCCAATCGGCATTGCGGGTCGCGCCGTCATTCCCAACCTTCTCCCAGGTGTCCCGTGGCGGCACGAGGGCGCGGCCGACCGATGGATCGCCATTCATCCACATGCCGCCCATGCCGCAGGCGCTGAGGCTGAAGGCCAGGCACAGGGCAGCGACGCCGCGTGGGTGCCGCTCAATCACACACACCCCGCAGATACGCTTCCGCCCGCGATGCGGGTGACGCGGCCGAGGGTTCGGGCGGCACCGCGCGGAACGTGATGCCCGACTGCTCGGCCGCACTCTGCAGCCCCTGCATCTTCGGCGACTTGCCTACGACTGTCAGGGTCAGGTGCGAAAGGCGCTGCTGTTTGAAGGTATCAAGTGCCGACTGCACTGCCTTGCGCGTGACATCTTCGCTCTCACCGGCGACAACCAGGCGGGTCATCGGTGGTTCGGCGCCGCGGGCCATGAGGGCCTTCAGTTGATCCATCCAAGCGGCCTTGCCCACCACCGATCCCATCATCAGGTTGGCCACGCGGTTGCCCGCCGAGGGAACATCGATGTAGAACGCCGCACATTGCTCTGATGGCACTGACTGCGGCGATTGAGGTACCTCCGCCGGGTCGGCGAACGCTGCGCCCGCGATGCCGAGAAGGCCCAGATACAGCGCAACGCGGGCATACGTTCCAGGCAGTGGAAGAAAGGGTGACGGCATGTTCTCTGGCTCCCAAGCAGGGTGGTGATCATTGCATCGACATCACGGACGCCCGTGCGGCTCAGCGCGCCGGCAACGCATCGTCCGCGCGCTGGCACGCGGGGAACCTGCTGGGAATCTCTCCCTGGCAGGTACCGGTGTAGTGATACTCCTTACCCATCATGCAGCGTTGAATCTGGTCGAATTTCTCACCGGAGCGCGCCGCCGTTTCGGTACCTGTAGTGCCTGAGACCACGGCGTAGCTCCCCTTTTCCGTGCCGCCGCAGGACACCCAGTCGAGCTGACGCGCTTGAGGTGCTCTCGACGGGTGCTGCCAGTTCTCCATCAAGGAGGGCGGGTTGGCCAACCGCTGATACGCCGCTTTGTTGCAGTAGACCATCGGTGTCTGCGGGCCACAGATATGACCGTTGCCGATCATGCAACCGGAGAGAAGCGCCACGGCCAGCGCCGCAGCAGCGATTCTCATCGGCCTCATCGCGTTCAACGCGGCGAGGACTGGCAGGCCGGATAGCGGCTCGGGATGTCACCTTCGCAGGTGCCGGTGTAACGGTAGCCTTTGCCCAGCATGCAGCGTTGTGCCGCATAGAGCTTGTCACGGGAAAGATCCGCCGTTTCCTTGCCCGTAGCACCTTGCCGGTCTGGCGAGATGTTCCCACTGCGCTGGCCACCGCAGGCCTGCCAGTCCGTGTCACGCGCCGAGGCGCCGGCGCCCGGCTTGCTCCAGTCATGGCCCGGCGGAACCAGGTGCGAGGTCGCATTGGGATTGCCATTCATCCACATGCCGCCGATACCACAGGCGGTCAGACCCGTGGCCAGGCACACCCCGAACACGACGCGAAAAACATGCTTGCCTTTCATTACCACCTCCTGAGAATCGTCCATGAACAGCCTGCCATCCTCACCGCGACGCGCGTGCAAGGATGGAGATCGCTTCCCATACCTGCGGTGGAAGTGCCTTGGCCATCGCGAACGGCGCAGCTACGGGAATGGCCACCACACTCCATCCTTCATGCACCATCTTCAGCGGCGACGGGCGACCGCGGGTTGCATTGCCCTGCTCATCGTACAGGCCACCCCATTGGCCGCCGATCATGTCGTGCGGGCCGGCGAAGTACTCGATAAGCCTGTCCTGCCACGCGCCAGACGCGTACGGCGTGCCCTTCAAGGTGCCCTCGATGCCCTGGATGCCACCGGTCAGCCCGCCCATGCCCTTGCCTGCCGGGCTCTGCAGAAACTCCGACAGCGTCATCTTCGCCTTGGCCGAATCCCATTGCACACGCCCCTTGTCGTCCAAGGCGAGTGCTTTGCTCCCCGGCAGGGTCATGCAGCGCTCGTTGCTCTCCCCGCACAGCTGATCCAGGTCGACGCGCGTACCGCCCAGCTTGATCCCATCGCCGTCAACACCAACGCTGATCCCATTGATGTTGTTGAGCACCGTGGGATCCTTCGAGGTCGGGTCGACTTCGGGATTGGCAGGGTCCACCACGCCGGTAAAGATGCTGGAATTCTTGATCATCTCCTGCCGCATCCAGTCCGCCGCACTGGCCAGCGCCTCCTTGGACACCGCGCTGGTCGCCGAGCCGGTCACCGCGCCGATCAGGATGTTGAGCATCTTCTCCTGCGTGCGCAGTTCATCGGCTTCAGCCTGCAGCGCAGCCTTCTGCTCCGGCGTGGAGGCTTCCTCGTAACGCTCCCTGATGCTGGCACCGCGACTGGCGACATAGCTGCCCACGGCACTATGGGCCTGCTGGGTGAAGGCCGCACTGATCTGCGCTTCGGCCTGCACCTTCTGCGCGAGCTCCACCGGATCCCAGTTACGGATCAGCCCGTTGGCATCGTCGCCACTGAGCACACCGCGATTGAGGCTGGCCAGGGTGTCGTCGATGCTCTTGCCGGTCTTGGCCAGCTGCGCGTTGCCATCGGTGATGGTCAGCCCGCCTGCGCTGATGCCGCTGCGGGTGGTGCTGGCATCGCTGCCCGTGTCGCTGGCATAGCCGGGTGCGGCAGCGCTGGCATCGTTGCCGAAGTTCTGCCAGGACCAGCTGCTGCCCTGCCCGGCCGCACCGGTGGACCCTGGCGTACCGTCGTTGCCACGGCCGCTGTTGCCGCCACTGGACGGGGCGCCGGTGCCGCTCTTGCTGAAGCCGCCGGACAGACTGAGGCTGCTGGCCTTGTAATCGCTGCGGTTGTCCAGATCGCGCACGCTCAAGGTGCTGGTGATCAGCTGGTTGCGGCCGTCGGCGATGGCCTGTTCGCTGGAGGCGATCACGCCACCGATCAGATCGGTGTTGCCGCCCACGCGTACCTGGTAGCCGCCGTCGCCCGCCTTGATCCCGCTCTGCTCGACCACGCTGGCGTAGTCGCCATCGACCTTGGTGTTGCCATAGCTGGCGCTGCCGGAGAAGCCCAACCCGACCGTGACACTGCCGCCGACACTGGTGTCCTTGCTGTGGAAGGTAGAGGTGTCCTGCAGGCTCTCGATGTTGAGGTCACCGCCGATGTCGCCGATCACCTGGCGGCCACTGGCCACCGCGCCACGCAGGGTGGTGTCGCCGCCGGATTGCAGCACCAGCGTGTTGCCCGCATTGACGTGGCTGTTGGTCCAGTTCACGTCGGTGCCCTCACCCTTGCCCTTGGAGCCGCTGGCATTGGCGGTGATGCCGGCGCTGGCGCCACCGGAGCCGATGCTGATGGCCACGCCGACACCGCCGCTGGCCGCGCTGCTCTTGCGATCGGTCTCCAGCGTGTTCTTCGCCGCCAGCAGGGCGATATCGCCATCTGCCCGGAGGTACGCGTTGTTGCCGGCGGTGATGTTGCTGCCGACCACGGTCAGGTCCGAGTCCTTGCCCGCGCCGGTGGCGCTGATGCGCACGTCTCCGCCTGCGGTGATGCTGGAACCGGCGGCGTTGTCGTGCGTAGTGGTGGTCTTGCTGTCGCTGCGTGCGCCGCCCACGGTGATGGAGATGTTGATGCCGCCCGCCGCACCCGGATCGGCCTGCACTGCACCCACCGCTGCCGCCGTGTTGAGCACGGTGGTCGCTGCCGCCAAGGTCTTCATGCGGCTGTCGTCGGTCTGGCTGGCCGCCTTCTTCATCTGCTCGGCGCTCTGGATCGCCGAAATCACCGGCGCGGTCAACGCCACCGTCAGACCAGCCTGGCGGAATTTGTCCTCCTGGGTGGCGACGCCCGTCTCGCGGGCTTCGACGATATCGACCTTGCGCGCATGGATGTCGATGTCGCCCTCGGGCGCGACGACGTGGCTGCCGACCTGCCGGTAGTTGTTGCCCGCCACCATCACCACGTTGCCCGCGGTGGAGCCGATGGTGGACGCCGCGGCACTGGTGCTCACGTCCTTGGCATCGCGGCTCTGCATCTGCGTGCCGACCGTGAACGCGACGCCGCCGTTATAGAGGAACCCGCTTTCGTCCTTGCGCTTGTAGTGGCTCTCGCCGCGCGTGTTGGTCGCCGCCTGCACGGTCAGATCGTTGTCGGCCAGCAGCACGGTGCCCGCATCGGAGACCACGTTGCTGCCGGTCACGGTGATGTTGCTGCCGCGCACCGCCACCTGGTGCCCGCTGAGCGTGCTGGCGATGGCCTGGGTTTCCTCCAGGCTGTCGCGCGTGGTGGTGGTGGTGGACTTCAACAGCCCGCGATGGGTGTGCTTGCGGCCCTCGCTCCAGTTGTTGCTCTGCTCGCCGCTAGCGATGGTGACGTCGTTGTCGGCCATCACCGAAATCGCGCCATCGCTGCTGTAGACCTGCGCGGCGCGCAGGTCCACGTCGTGGCCGGCCTGCAGCTGCACCGCGCCAGCTGCGTCGATGGTAGTGCCGACCTCGCGCTCGTAGCCTTGGCGCAGGTAATTGTCGTTGTTGCGGACATTGTTTTCCTGGCGTGCCTCGGTGACCGTGCCCAGGGAGAGATCGCGGCCCGCCGCGAGCAGGGTCTGGCCCTGTGCGCCGGCATTGACCACCTGGGCGCCGTCCATGCGCAGGTCGCGACCGGCCTTGGCCAGCAACGTGGCGCCCTGGTCGCTCACGAACAACCCGGCCACGCGGTCGATGTTGGTCCGGCTGAAGTCGCTCAACCCCGCGGTGTTCTGACCGCTGCGGGTGGTGGTGACCAGGTTCAGATCACGGCCGGCGCTGGCGACCAGCACGCTGCGCGCATCGATCAGGCCGCCGAGGTTGTCCAGATCGGTACGCGCGTTGGCACTGACCGTGTCACCGCTGATGCGGCCGTCGAGGTTGCGCAGGTTCTGCGCGTCGATCTTCACCGCGGTGCGGCCGGCGATGGTGCCGCTGTTGACCAGGTCGCCGCGCAGGTTCAGCTCCACCGAGCGGCCGGCCAGCAGCGTGCCGGTGCCGTCGATATCGCCGGGTCGCACGCGAACATACACCTGCGGAACCAGGGCGGTGGTGGTGCTGCCATCGGCCAGGGTGACGCGCTGCTCGACCAGCCAGACGATGTCGCTGGTGAGCTGGGCCATCTGTGCCGGGGTCAGCGCCACGCCGGGGCGCAGGCCCCATGCGTCGGCGATGGTGGCCGCGTTGTCCAGCAGCGCGCGGTACTGCGCTTCATCGTCGGCGTAGCCGTCCAGAAAGCGGCGGCCGGTGAGCTGGGCGACCTGATCGCGGACCAGCTTCTGTTCGTAGAACCCATCGCCCAACCGCTTCTGCACGTTGGCCGGGTCCACCCCCATCTTCTGCAGCAGGTAGTCCGAACCGAGCCAGTTGCGGTAATCGGCAAAACGCGGATCGGTTTCGACCAGGTACTGGCCGGCATTCGGCCCGCTCTGGAACAGGCTGCTCTGCGGCAGTTCGGCCTCCACGCCGATGGTGCGGATCACGGTCGGCTGGTTGCCCGCCGCGCCCTGCGCACCGGTGCCCGCCGTGCTGCCGGGACCGGCCAGCGAGGCCACGCTGGCGCTGACTTCGGTCACCTGGCGCTGCCCACCCACGGCACCGGCCTCGGCCGCGCCGCCGACCTGCCCACCGACGGAACCGGTGCTGACCCCGCCCACCTGGTAGCCGCTGCCACCATCGCGCGTGTTCTGTTCGGTGCGGGTCACGCCCAGATTGATGGTGCGCACTTCATCGGCCGGGCGATAGGCGATCTTCCGGTCCCACTTGCGCTCGTGATAGCGCTTGAAACCACCGCGCCAGCGACTGTAGGTGTATTGGCTGGTGCCTTCCTCGTGCACCCGGTACTCGCCGAATGCGTCGATGTTGCGGAGGTTGCCGAGATCGCCCAGCAACGCGCCGCCGGCCAGGATCTGGCTCTTGTCGTTGATCAGCTCATCGCCACGCAGCGTCATGTTGCCGCCGGAAATGATGCGACCCGGCGCGCTGGAGGTGACCTGGGTTTCGTACTCGGTGTGGGTGACGTCGTACTGGGTCCAGTCCTTGACGTCGCCGTTGCCGTTCTTCCACCAGTACTTGCCGGCACGGCTCCAGCTGGACCAGGTGAACTCGCTGGCATCATGCATGCCGGGCGTGCCCTTGGGCTGGATGTACAGCTTCTTGGTCGGGCCCACCACCATCACTTCAGTGGTGGCGAAATGCTCGTTGCTGTTGAGCAGGCGCGTGGCATCGATACTCAAGCCACCCAGTGACTCGATGGTCGCGCTGGCGTTGTGCACCGAGCCGGCGCGACCGACTGCATGGCCCTGCGCATCCAGCGCACCGCCGATGTTGAGTGCATTGTCGCCACCGCCGGCACTGAAGATCAGCGCCTGCTCGCGGTTGACCACGGAGCCGGCGCCGATGTCCAGGCGCTCACGCGCAGCAATGGTGGCTGCGCGGGTGACGCCCTCCAGCGTTTCATCACTGTTGACCAGGGTCGTGGCACCGATCGACAGGCGGTCGCCATAGATGCGGCCGGTGCCAACGTTGAGGATCACATCGGCATCGATGCGGGTATCCACACCATCAATGAGCCCGCGGTTGCCGAGCACGCCATCGGCGCGCACCTGGGTGCGGATGCCGCTGATCTCGCCAGTGGCCAGGTTGTCGATCTGGCCGGCGTGCAGGTCCAGATCACCGGCCTGCACCTTGCCCGCGTTGGTCCACAGCCCCTGCGTAGAGACCGTGGCCTTGCCGTTGGCGGTGATCTGGCCATCGTTGCGGTAATCCTGCTGCAAGGCCAGCACCAGATCGCCCTGCGACAACACCCGGCCCGTGCCATTGAGTGCGTTGGCATGCAGCGTCTGGTTGCCCGCGGACAGCAGCGTGCCATCGGCGTTGCCGACCTGACCGGCGCGCACGTCCAGGCTGCCCGCCGAAGACACCAGGCCCTGCTGGTTGAACAGTGCATCGCCGGCCTGCAGTGCGATGTGCTGGTCGGCGGCAATCATGCCGGTGCTGTTGTCGATCTGCGCGGCGGCGAGGTCCACGCTGCCGCCCTGCAGGCCGAGTGCAGTGCTGCCGCCAGCGGTGGCGCGGTTGTCGATGCGCGCGGCATGGGCGACCAGATCGCCACCGGCCACGGCCAGGCCGGCCTGGTTGACCAGCTCACCGCTCAGATCCAGGGTCAGATTCTGGGCAGCCTGCAGGCGGCCGCCGCTGTTGTCCACGCGCTGCGCCTGCAGCAGCAACGAGGCCCCGCTTCCCACCTGCCCGCCGCTGCGGTTGTCCAGCGTGGCCAGCCGCGCGTCCAGCGCCGTCTGCGCCTGGACAAGGCCGGCACGATTGTCCAGCTCACCGGCACGCAAGTTCAGCCCGGCACCGCTGACGATGCCACCGCGCGCGCCCGCGTCGGTATTGCCCAGCCGCTGGCCGTGAGTATCGATGCGCATCGCCGCACTGGACTGCAGCAGGCCAGCGCGGTTCTCCAGCGCACCACTGCGGACATCCAGCGTGCCGGCGGTGGCGGCGATGATGCCCTCGCTGTTGTCCACGCTGCCAAGGCCGGTGTCCAGTGCAAGGGATCCACCGGCCAGGGTGCCGCGCACGTTGGCCAGTCCCTGGCTGGCGACCGAGAGCGCACGTTCGGCCTGGATCACACCGGCGGTGTTGTCGATATCGCTCGCGCTGTCGAGCGTGACATCGCCCTCGATGGACGCCAGCGTGCCGGCGTCACGGTTGACGATGCGGCCGGCCTGCACCTGCAGCGTGCCGTTGGCAGCGACGGTGCCGGCGCTGTTGTCCAGCACCTGCGTCACCGCCACGTCCAGCGTATCGCCCGCATTGACGGTGCCGCCGCGGTTGTCGAGGCTGCCGGCGCGCAGCTGCTGCGCACCGCCGGAGGCGACCAGGCCGCCCTGGCGATTGTCGAGCAGGCCGTCCACGTCCAGCTGCAATGCACTGTCGCCGGCCGCCTGGACCGTGCCGGCCTGGTTGTCCAGCTGGCCGGCCCGAAGGCTCAGATCACCGGCGCTGGCCAGTGTGCCGCGCTGGTTGTCGATCGCGCCGCTCACCTGCAGCGTGGAGGCCGCCTCACCTGCCGCCAGCAGTTTGCCGTCGCGGTTGGCCAGGCTCCCGGCCTGCACGGCGAGCGCACCGTTACCGATGATCTGGCCGTTGTCGTTGAGCAGCGCGTTGGTCACCCGCAGGGCCAGCGCGTCGGTGCCGGTGGCGATCAGTTCGCCACGACGGTTGTCCAGCTGCCCGGCATCGATCGCCATGCGCGCCGCCGAGGTGATGCCACCGGAGACATCAATCGCCTGCCCCTGCAGCTGCAGCGCGCCATTGCTCAGCAGTTTGCCGCCCGCCCCGGCCAGCGTTGTGGCGTTGATATCCAAACGGCCGCTGCCGGCCTGCTGCACCTGGCCGCCCGCGTTGCGCAGCAAGGTGGTATCGATGGCCAGATCGCCGTTGCTGGCGAGCGTGCCGCCGTCGTTGTCCAGTGCACTCGTCGCCCCGATACGGTTGCCCTCGCTGCCGGTGGCCAGCACCTGGCCGCCACGGTTGTCGAGCGTATCGACCTGGACATCGAGCGTGCCGGCCTGCAGTTCCGCCTGGCGGTGATCGACCGTCCCTGCGCGCAGGGTAAGTGTGCCGGCCGTGGCGATCTCGCCGCGCTGGCCGTCCAGCATGTCGCTGGTGAGCTGCAGGCCGTCGCTGCCGGCGTGCATCAGCTTGCCATCGGTGTTGACCAGCACCGCGCTGGTCAGTGCCAGCGAGGCAGCGTTGCTGGCAAGACTGCCGCCGGTGTTGTCGAACGTGCCCGCCACCTGCAGCTGCGCAGGTGCGCTGCCGCTGTGGGCGATCGTGCCGCTGCGGTTGGACAGCTGCGCGGTGCGCGCATCCAGCGCGCCGCCGACGTTCATGACGCCGGCGTCGTTGTTCAGCGCCTGGCCCTGCACAAGCAGGTCGCGCCCCGTGGTCAGCTCGCCCTGCCGGTTGGACAGGCCGCCCCCCTCCACGGCCAGATCGCGCACCCCGAGGCGACCGCCGTCGTTGTCCACGTCGCCCGCGCGCAGATCGATATCACCCCCGGCAAGGACCGCGCCGGCATCGTTGTCGAGCACGCCGGCAATCACCACGCGGCCCTGTGCGAGCGGCGCGGTGGCCGGCGGTGTCGAGCCCGGGGTGCTGCCATCGGTGCCACCGTTGCCGTTGCCGCTGCCGGTTCCCGTGCCCGGGCTGCCCGTGCCGTCGCCATCGCCCGGTGAGGTCGGCGCCGTACCGTCCTGCCGGGCCAGTGCGCCGATGCTGCCCTTGTCACGGTTCTGCAGGCGCCCGCTCTGCACCGCCAGGACCTGCACGCCAGCCTGTTCGATGCTGCCGCCACGGTTGACCAGCGAGGCCGCCTCCAGGTCCAGACGGGTGCCATTGAGCTGGCCACCCGTGTTGTCCAGATCCTGACCGGCGCGCAGGTTCAGTTCACGCCCGGCACTGACCAGCCCTTCGTTGCGCACACCGCCGCTGGCAGCGATACGCGTATCGTCGCGCGCCTGCAGTTTGCCGGTGTTTTCCAGCCGGCCATCGACAGTCACGACCAGTTCGCCGGTCTGCGCCCCGAGGTTGCCCGCGTTGCGCACGCCCACGCCGTGCTCGGTGCCCATCAGCAGGATCTTGTTGGCGTACATGCCGCCCAGCTGGGCCACATCGAGCGCGTACTGCGGCGCATTGCCTTCGGCGGCCTGCGCCTGCACGCGGCCCAGATCGGCGCTCACCGTGTTCGCGCCGGTGGTGACCTGCAGCTGCTGTGCCCACAGGCCCGCATTGAGCTGCACCGAGCGTGCGATCAGATCGGTGTAGTCGACCCGGCTGGCATCCATGCCGGCACCGAAGATGTGGATCGCTCCGCCCTGCACGCGGTATCCCTCCAGCGCGCCGCCATTGAACATCGGGGTGCCGGTGGTCAGGGTGATGCGGTTGGCGTTGATGAAGCCGCAGCCATCGCAATCGATGCCGGCCGGGTTGGCGATCACCACCTGCGCGCGGTCGCCGGCCACTTCCACATAGCCGCGCAGCTGGCTCGGGTTGGCGCCATTGACCTCGTTGAGGATCACCCGTGCGGTGCCGCCGGCCAACCAGGGATTGCCCTGCACCCAGCCACCGAGCTGCGACTGCGTATTGCCGCGCGAGTTGTTGAGGATGGCGCCCTGCTGGTCAACGTCGAAGCGCTGGTAGGTATTGCGCGAAACACCGGCAGCACTCGGCGTCTGGATATTGATCTGCGGCGTGCCGTTGGCGGTTTCCAGCACGGTCGGGCGCTGGTTCCCGGGGGCATTCGGGTCCGCGACCACCTGCGCCGCCGCCAGGCCGGTTACGCCTACCCAGCCCAGCATCACCCACAGCGCGAACGCCATCGGGCGCAGTGCCGCCGTGCGATCGCCATCCTGCCCGGTACCGGCGCCGCCGGGGCGCGGGGTGATCTCCGCGGCGACCTGCCAGAGCATGAGGGCGTGGTTGAACACGAGGCGGTACAGATGCTTGTTCATGACAATTCCTTTGTATGCGTGCGGTCGGTGCGGCGCGAACGCGCCCGCACTGAAATCAGAACGACCAGCTCAGGGTGAATCCGGTGACGGTGTAGGCGTTCTGGAAACCAGAGGGCTTCTTCAGCGGGGCGCCGACGAAGCCGTCCCAGTACAGGCCGCGATACGACCCACGCAGGCCGATCACGCTGCCCGCCAGGTCGTTGCCTACCTGCCACTGCGTGGCGCTGCCGCCGACATGGCCGTAATCGGCGCCGACGTAGAATTCCTGCCCGCCGCCCAGGGCCAGGCCGATGTCGTTGCGGATCAACCAGCCGCGCTCGCCCATCAGCGACATCTCGCCGTCGAAGCCGCGCACGGTGTAGCGGCCGCCGATCGCGAAGCGGTCCTGCGGCACCAGCCCGCCACGGTTCCATTGCGCTCGCCAGCTGCCGGTGTAGCGCAGGCGCTGCTGGCCGAGCTGGAACGGGAGGCTCAGCTGCGCGTCGGCGAAGTAGATCTTCGGGTGCGAGGTAGCTTCACCGAACAGCTCCTCGGGCGCTGCGATCGAGCCGAAGGCCCCGGTGCCACGGCGGAAGCCGACAGTGCCATCGAGCGTGGCCTGGCCGATGAAGTGACGGTGGTTCAGGCCGAGCTCCCAGCCGCCCATGCGCCGGCGCTGGACCAGGATTTCGGTGTCGTCGATGAAGTTGCGCGAGTCGCGCTCCCAGGCACGCAGGTACATGCTGGTCTTGCTGCTCGCGTTGCGGAACAGCAGGCGCGTAGCCCGTACTTCGGCGTTGTAGCTCTCGCCGCTGTAGAGATACGACTGCTGGTTGCCGGCCACGGTCTGCTCGTACTCGTAGCCGCTGCGCGTGGCGCCGAACAGCCAGTAGCCGACGGGCACGGAGTAGTGGAAGGTGAAGCCCTTGGTGCCGCGCTTGCCGCCGCTGAACACGTCATGGTTGAGGTTGACGTAGAACAGGTCGTTCTGGCGCAGCGCGTGGTCCAGCGACATCGTCGCACCGGCCTGGGTCTTGCCGGTGGCCTTGCTGCCGGAATCGTCCAGGCTGAGGTTGAAGCGGACCAGCCGTTGCTGCGACCACTGCACCACCAGGTCGCTCTGGCCAGGTGCGGCGTCGGCGCCTTCGGCCGGGCTGATCTGGATGTCGGCCTCGGCGGTCGGCACGCGCTTGAAATTCTCCAGCCCCTGTTCGATATCCCGCAGGTTGAGCAGGTCGCCACTGCGTGCCGGGATCGCGTTCCACAGGGTGGCGTCGCGATGGGTGCCCTCGGCGAAACGGATCTGGCGGAGCGTGCCGGGCACCACGGTCAGTGCCAGCGTGCCGGTGGTGAGGTCCTGCGGCTGGGCCAACACGCGCGTGGTGACGTAGCCGCGCTCGACGATCGCGTTCTGTACCCGCGACATCACCACGTTGATGCCGGCGGTGCCCAGGCAGCGGCCGAGCGCCGGATCGCCTTTGACGTTGGCTGCGGGCAACGCCCACTGGAAACGGTCGGCCTGCTCGCCTTCCAGGGTGATCCGGTTGATCACGAAGCAGGGTGCTTCGTCCTGGGGCAGCCGCTCCGGTGCGGCCACCGGTGCGTCCTGAAGACGTGCATCGGGCCGGGTTTCAAGCTGCTCGCGCAGGGCGCGTTCGCGCTCCTGCTGGCGAAGCAGCTCCTGATCGGGGGCGGGCAGCTGCTGGGCATGCACCGGCGTGCAGATCAATGCGACGGCGGCGGCCAGCGGGGCCAGCGGGGCCAGGAGCAGGGTGCGCCGGGAAGCGCGGCGCATACCGGCGCGAGCCGGGGTGGGTAGTGCGTTGTTTGGCATGCAGGATCTCGAACGTGGGCTGGCACGAACCATCGTTCGCTATAGACCGCCCCTATGGAGGCCCGCCAATTTAAGAGCTATTCGCGACATGAGAACCGTCAAAAACCCCACCCACCCCGTAAGAGAACTACCCGCTCGCTTGTAGGGATTTTCCTAAATAGTCATTTTTTTGACGCAGCGCACATGGAAGGGGACCGCGTGGCCCTTGTTGTGAAGGCGTTTTCACACGTAGCGCCCCGGGCTGCGCGCGGGGCGGCATCGTGCCCGCGGCCGGGCCTGTCGCGTCCGCGCCGCATCACCTCGCCCCACCCTGCGCGACCTGTCGGGATCGAACCCGTACAATGCCCGGTCCTGGCCCTGCTTACGGCAGCGGCCCAGTCCCCTACCCCGCAGCTGCCGGCCACTGGCCGGTCTCTGCCGTTGCACCCGCGCGCCGGCATGGCCGCGGTGCGCCACCTGTCAGGAAACATGCTGATGACTCACCCCACCCCACCGTCCCAGTCCCTGCTGCACGGGCGCCTTCTTGCATTCGCCGCGATCCTGCTGGCCGCGTTGAACCTGCGCACCGCGGTCACCTCGCTGACCCCGCTGCTGGATGTGCTCGGCCAGACCTTCGGCTTCGGCACCACCATGACCGGCGTGCTTGGCATGCTGCCGACCGCAGCGTTCGCCCTGTTCGGCGTGACCACCCCGGCAGTGGCGCGTCGCCTGGGCCTGGAACGGACCGCCCTGCTGGCCATGAGCCTGGCCACCGCAGGGCTGCTGCTGCGGTCGATGGCCGGCGGCGTGGGCAGCCTGCTGTTCGGCTCGGTGGTGGCGCTGGCCGGCATGGGCATCGGCAACGTGGTGGTACCGCCGCTGGTGAAGCGCTACTTCGCCAACCGCGTGGGCACCATGAGCACGCTCTACATCACCGTGTTGCAGATCGGCACGATGATGCCGGCCCTGTTGGCGGTCCCGGTCGCGCAGCAGGCGGGCTGGCGTGTGTCGCTCGGCATCTGGGCGCTGATGTCGCTGGCCGCGGCGCTGCCGTGGCTGATGCTCTCGCGTGCACGGCCGCACCCGGACACGATCAGCGCGGCCAACGATCCGTCCAGCGCGCCGCACGGCAAGGTCTGGAAAACCCCGCTGGCCTGGGGCATGACGCTGATGTTCGGCATGACCTCGCTGATGACGTACTCGATGTTCACCTGGCTGCCGCGGATCGTGGTCGAAGCCGGTGCGACGCCGGCCTTCGGCGGCATCATGGTGGCCATCTTCGCGGCCTGCGGCCTGCTGCCGTCGCTGACCATGCCGGCCCTGGCCGTGCGCCTGCGCAACCCGTTCGGGCTGGTGCTGATCGGCTTCAGCGCGTTCCTGATCGCCTTCGCCGGCCTGTTGTTCGCGCCGATGAAGGCCCCGTGGCTGTGGGCGGTGCTGCTCGGCATCGGGCCGTCCACCTTCCCGCTGGCGCTGACCCTGATCAACCTGCGTACCCGCACGCCCGCCGGCTCTGCCGCGTTGTCCGGCTTCATGCAGGGCGTGGGCTATGCCTTCAGCTGCCTGGGCCCGTTCCTGTTCGGCTGGCTGCATGCCGTCAGCGACGGCTGGCACCTGCCGTTTGCTTTCCTGGTGCTGTGCGCGGTGGTGCTGTTGTGCGCCTCGTGGGTCGCCTGCAAACCGCAGAAGCTCGAAGACCAGTGGTAAGCGCCGCTGGCGCGTCCATCTACACGCGTTGTGCGCAACTGCTGACGTAGCGTGTCGCTAACTGACCCGGTGTGCTGCACCGGGCAGTGTTCGGAGCCGCTGGCGCCGCCAGCCGGCTGAACAGCTTCATCGCGATGGAGTGCGCTTTCCATGCTGGCGACATGGGTTGAACGTGTAGCAATTCAATGACTTGCCTCTCCCCTCCGGGTTCCACCCGGGGGCTGATCGGTCGTACCCGCGTCTTGACGATTTGGCAACAACTGCGCAGTCAGGCACGATTGGCATGTGATGTGCGTCACACTTTTGACGCTACGCACTTTTGAAAGGACGCTCCAAGGGGGGTTCCATGTACGACCATCGGCCGCTGGCGCTCAGCGTCGGCCTGGCATGCGCCGCACTCGCTTTCTCCGCTCCGGCTCCGGCATCCGCCGACCCGCGGGCGGATGCGTTGGCCGAGATCGGCCACTACCGTGACCAGGCCCATTGGCTGGATGCGCTGGCCGTGATCGAGCGGGCCCGGGTGCAATCGCCCGACGACGAACTGCTGTATCGGCTGCAGGTGCTGACCCTGTCCGACATCGGCAACGCGCACCGCGCCTGGCAGCTGTACCTGGCACGACCGGACCTGTTCGACGCCGCCCAGAAAGAACGGCTGGAAGGCAATTACCTGGCCAAACTCGTGGGCTGGAGCCTGGCCTACGGCCCCAGCGAGGACACCCGCCTGGATGAAGCCGATGCGGCCCTGGTGCAGATGCAGCAGTACCTCGAGCGCGACGGCACCACCGTGCAGCAGGCCCCGCTGAGAATCCGCTACGACCGCCTGATCCTGCTCAACCGGCTGGGCCGCCATGCACAGGTACGCGATGAGTACCGCAGCCTGCTCGCCGAGGGGCACCCCGTTCCCAATTACCTGCTGGCCGCCGTCGGCGATTCGCTGATGGCCACCCAGCATCCCGCCGAGGCGATCCCGGTACTGGAAGCGGCGCTCAAGGCCGATCCGTCGCTGCCGCAGGCGCGGTCGGAACTGGCCTACGCCTATCTGGAAGACGAGCAGGCTGATACCGCCATCGCCCTGCTGAAGAAGTGGCAGGCCGATGAGCCGGCCTGGCGCTGGGCAAACGGTGCCAAAGCGCCGTATGCGAACTGGCCGCGCTACGAGGCCGATCTCAACCTGGCCATGGTGCGCGCTTACAGCGGCGATCTGCCCACCGCCCAGCATGACCTGGAGAAGATGGTCGAGATCGGGCCGGGCAACACCGGCACGCAGTCTTCGCTGGGCAACATCTACCTGATGCGCGGCTGGCCACGCCGGGCGCTGGAGCGCTACAGCATGGCCAACACGCTGGACCCGCGTGACGTCCCGGCGCGGCTGGGCCAGTACGACGCCTACGTGCAGATCCAGCGCGATGACCTGGCGCGCCCCCTCCACGACACCCTGCTTGCCGCCTACCCCAACCAGCCTTCCGTGCAGCGCATGGACCGCAGCTGGCGTGCGCACCGCGGCTGGCAATGGCATGCCTACGCCGAAGGCGGCCGCAGCTCGGGCGGTAGCGGAGCCTCACCGCTGGGCAACGACGACGGTCGTTACGGCGTGGAAGTGCAGTCGCCGGTCCTGGACGACCGCTGGCGGCTGGTCGCCTTCGCCGACCGGCGCAGCGTGGATTTCCAGGACCAGACCATCGACCCGCTGCGGGTCGGCGTGGGCACGCGCTACCGCTACGGGCGCGCCGATGCCGAAGCCTTCGTCAACCGCGCCAATGACCACATCGGCGATACCGGCCTCAGCGCCGGGTTCGGCTGGCAGTTCAGCGATCAATGGCATGCCGGCATCACGGCCGCACGCAACGATCCGGATGCCTCGATGCAGGCACGTGTCTCGGGCCTCACCGCCGACAGCATCGCCCTGGCGGCGGACTATCGTCGCGATGAACGTACCCACTGGAGCCTGGGCGCCAGCCAGTTCCGTTACGACGACGGCAACCGCCGCGATACCGTCAGCACCGCCATCGAGCAGCGCCTGATGACGCGGCCCACCGTGTTCCTGGACGGCCTTGGCAGCCTGTACGCCAGCCGCGGCAGCCGCGACGACGTGCCCTACTTCAATCCGTCCGAGGATCACTCGGTGGAAATCGGCCTGCGCGTGGACCAGCAGCTGTGGCGCCACTACGAACGCCACTTCCGGCATCGCCTGACGGTCTCGGTGGGCCAGTACTGGCAGCAGGGGTATGGCAGCGCGATCGTGCCCTCGGCGGAGTACCGCCACGAATGGCAGCTCGGCGAAGGACGCATTTTCGAGTACGGCATCAGCTGGTCGCGACCGGTCTATGACGGGCAGCGTGAACGACACATCGGCCTGGATGCCGGCCTGCGGTGGGGAGAATGACATGCGGCACATGGACTTGAAACGCTGGACCCACTGGCTGTTGCTGGCCCTGCTCACCGTCGTGCTGCCGGCCCAGGCCCAGCAACGACCGGCCATGCTTGATGCGGCCGATAACGGGTTGCTGGTGCTCAGCTACCACGACGTCCGCGATGAGGTGGCCGAACGCGGCGACCCGGATGCGTATGCCGTCAGCACGCAGAACTTCGCCGCGCACCTGGACTGGCTGTCCGCGCACGGGTATCACCCGGTCTCGCTGTCGCAGCTGATCACCGCCTCGCAGGGCGGCACGCCGCTGCCGCCCAAGCCGGTGCTGCTGACCTTCGATGACGGCCTGCGCAGTGTGTACAGCAAGGTCTTCCCGTTGCTGCGCGCCTACAACTATCCGGCGCTGGTCGCCGTGATCACCGATTACGTGGACATGCCGGCCGGGCGCCAGATCGATTACGGCTACCGCCCGTTCACCCGCGATGATTTCCTGACCTGGGCGCAGCTGCGCGAGATGCAGAAGAGCGGGCTGATCGAACTGGCCAGCCACACCGACAACCTGCACCATGGCGTGCAGTCCAACCCGCAGGGCAACTCCACGCCGGCGGTGATCACGCGCATCTACGACCCGACCCGCAAGACCTATGAAACCGCGGCCGAGTACGAAGCCCGCCTGCGCGCCGACCTGGGCCGCAGCGTGGAGCGCATCCAGCGCAATGTCGGGGTCACCCCGAAGGCGATCGTATGGCCGTACGCCGCCTACAACGCACTGAGCAACGATATCGCCGAGCAGTTGGGCATGCCGGTGTCGTTCGACCTGGAAGGGCGCAGCACGCCGGTCAAACGTGATCTGCATGGCCTGGCGCGCTTGCTGGTGACCAACAACCCGACCGTGGTGCAGCTGGCCTACGAACTGCGCCGGGATGTGGAACGCGATGGCATGCGTGCGCTGCAGATCGACCTGGATGCCGTCTACGATACCGACCCGGTGCAACAGGGCAAGAACCTGGATGCGCTGATCGACCGGGTCAAGAAGATCGGCCCGACCCACGTGTTCCTGCAGGCCTTCGCCGATCCGGACGGCAATGGCTCGGCCGATGCGCTGTACTTCCCCAACCGGCATCTGCCGATGCGTGCGGACTTGTTCAACCGCGTGGCATGGCAGCTCAAGACGCGCGCCGGGGTGAAGGTGTTCGCGTGGCTGCCGGTGCTGGGTTACGAGCTCAAAGACCCGGCCATCCGCAAGGCCCTGGCCATCGAGAGCCCGGAAAGCGATGGCATCTTCCGGCTGGATTTCACCCGGCCGCAGGTGCGCCGGATCATCAATGACATCTACGAAGACCTGGCGATCAACTCCTACTTCGAGGGCCTGCTCTTCCACGATGACGCCTACCTGCGCGACACCGAGCTGACCCAGTTGCCGCCCGAAGGCGATGACGGTGCACGCACCCAGGCACTCATCGATTTCACCCTGGAGCTGCGCAACGCCGCGCAGCGCTGGCGGCCCAAGCTGGGCACGGTGCGCAACCTGTATGCCCAGCCGGTGCTGGAACCGCAGAGCGCCAGCTGGTTCGCCCAGCGCCTGGACCTGTTCAACAAGGCCTACGACCACACCGCCCTGATGGCGATGCCGTGGATGGAAGGCAGCCGCAGCCCGGAACGCTGGCTGGACCGGCTGGTGGTGGCGGTGAAGCAGCACGATCCGCAGTTGTCGCAGACGATGTTCGAGCTGCAGACGCTGGACTGGCGCACCGGCAAGCCGATCCCCGGCGACCGCCTGCGCGCGCAGATCCGTCGTCTACAGGCGCAGGGCGTGCGTCATTTCGCCTGGTATCCGGATGACTTCATCGCCGGACGTCCCTCCACGTATGACGCCCGCGCGGCCATGTCGGCCCGCAGCTTCCCGTACGAGGAAAAGTGAGGTCGCCATGCATCCTCTTCTCTACGCGCTGTTCCAGTTCGCCTTCTTCTACCCGATGGTGATGGCGTTCTTCTGGATGTCCGGCGGCCTGTATTACTTCTTCCGGCGCGAGCGAAAGGCCCGTGACCGTGATGACCCGCCGCCGATGGATGTCTATCCGTTCGCCTCGATCCTGATCCCCTGCCACAACGAAGCGGAGAATCTGGACGACACGCTGGGCTCGGCGCTCAAGCAGAATTACCCGGATTTCGAAGTCATCGCCATCAACGATGGCAGCAGCGACGATACCGGCGCGCGGCTGGATGCGCTGGCCGCCCTGCACCCGCGGCTGCGGGTGGTGCACCTGGACCGCAACCTGGGCAAGGCCAATGCGCTGCGCATGGGCGCACTCGCCGCACGCTCGGAGTTCCTGGTGTGCATCGATGGCGATGCGATGCTGGAGGAGTACGCCACGCACTGGATGGTGTGGCACCTGACCTCGGGCCCGCGCGTGGGTGCGGTGACCGGCAACCCGCGCATCCGCAACCGCTCCACCCTGCTGGGCCGGCTGCAGGTGGCCGAGTTCTCCTCGATCATCGGCATGATCAAGCGGGCGCAGCGGGTGTACGGGCGCATCTTCACCATCTCCGGGGTGATCGCCGCGTTCCGTCGCACGGCCCTGCACCGGATCGGTTACTGGTCCGATGACATGGTGACCGAGGACATCGACATCAGCTGGCGCCTGCAGCTGGACCATTGGGACATCCGTTACGAGCCCAATGCGCTGTGCTTCATCCTGATGCCGGAAACCTTGAAGGGGCTGTGGCGGCAGCGCCTGCGCTGGGCCCAGGGCGGTGTGGAAGTGCTGCTGCGGCATGGCGGCTCGCTGTTCCACTGGCGCAAGCGCCGCATGTGGGGCGTGCTGCTGGAGTACATCCTCAGCGTGCTGTGGGCCTACACGATGCTGGCGATCATCGTGCTGTGGGCGGTGGGCAAGTTCATGGTGCTGCCGCCGGAGCTGTACATCGCCACGCTGCTGCCGCAGTGGCATGGCGTGATCCTGGCCCTGGTCTGCCTGATGCAGTTCGCCAGCAGCCTGATCATCGACCGCCGTTACGAAACGCATATTGGACGTAACTACTTCTGGGTGATCTGGTACCCGATGGCGTACTGGCTCATCAGTCTGTTCACGACCCTGGTGGCGTTCCCCAAGACGTTGTTCAAACGTCGTGGCAAGCGCGCGGTCTGGGTCAGTCCTGACCGGGGTATCCGATGAACACCGTCAAATCCACCCGCCGCTTCGATTCGCGGCTGATCCAGAAACCGCGCCAGCAACCGCGCCTGCAGCGCACCGCCTGGGGCTTTGTGACCATCGCCTTCTGGGCGTTCTACTTCTACCTGTGGGCACCGCTGTTCACGCTGATCTCGTGGCTGCTCGGCGGGCGGATGGCGTGGGCGCAGCTGTACGAACAGAAGCAGACGGTCGATCCGTTCGTGGTGATCGCGCTGCCGGTGATGCTGGTGTGCTGCGCGGCGCTGCTGATCGCCTGGGCCGAGTACAACCGCATGCGGTTCACCGGCAAGGAGCGCCGGCTGCCGCATGACGATGTGACCCGCGAGGAGATGGCGCACGACCTCGGCGCGAGCGTGGCGGTGGCCGCGTCGCTGGCCGATGGCAAGTCGGTGACGCTGCACATGGACGAGCACGCGCGGCCGGTACGGGTCACCGCGGGGGCATTGGCGGTCGCATACCGGTAATCGCGCGGGTGTTGGCCGACCGGTCGTGCCGGCCGCTGGCCGGCGCCACGGATTGCCAGGATGCGAAGGAGCCGGCCAGCGGCCGGCTCTACCGGGTCACGCGCGCGTCTGGCCTTCGCCGCGGACGACGAAGCGTTCGACGGTGAGCGCCTCCAGCCCCATCGGGCCATAGGCGTGCAGGCGGGTGGTGGAGATGCCGATCTCCGCACCCAGGCCCAGCTCGCCCCCGTCGGAGAAGCGCGAGGAGGCGTTGACCATCACCACCGCCGAGCGCAGCGCATGCACGAAGTGCTCGGCTGCCGCGGCGTCTTCCGTGGCAATCACTTCGGTATGGTCCGAGCTGTACTGCTGGATATGCGTCAGTGCCTGTTCCAGGTCATCGACCACGCGCACGGCGATGATCAGATCCAGATACTCGGCGGCGTAATCCTCCTCGCTGGCCGGCTCGGCATCCGGCAGCCACTGTCGCGCCACCGCGTCGGCGCGCACCCGCACGCCGCGCTCGGCCAGTGCATGCGCGGCCAACGGCAGGAAGCTCGGCGCGAGGTCGGCATGGACCAGAAGCGTCTCCAGCGAGTTGCAGGCCGAGGGTCGGCTGCATTTGCCGTCCACCAGCAGGCGCAGCGCAAGCGCGGGGTCGGCGGCGCGGTCCACGTACAGATGGCAGACACCCTTGTAGTGCTTGATCACCGGCACACGGGCATGCTCGGCCACGAACCGGATCAGCCCTTCCCCACCGCGCGGAATCGCCAGATCGATCAGATCGTTGAGCTGCAGCAGGGCAAGCATGGTCTCGCGGCGCAGATCCTCCACCAGGGTCAGTGCGGCATCGGCGACGCCCGCCTCGCGCAGCGCGCGCTTGAGCGAGGCGGCAATGGCAGTGTTGGAGTGGATCGCCTCCGAGCCACCGCGCAGGATCACGCCGTTGCCGGCCTTGATGCACAGCGCGGCGGCGTCGGCGGTCACGTTCGGGCGCGCTTCGTAGATCATCGCGATGACGCCCAGCGGCACGCGCACTTTCTGCACCCGGATGCCATTGGGACGCACGTCATCGCGGGTCACCTGCCCGACGGGATCGGGCAACGCAGCGACCTCGCGCAGCGCGGCGGCGATACCGGCCAGACGCTGTGGGCTCAGTGCCAGGCGGTCCAGCATCGCGATGCCGATGCCCTTTTCCGTCGCCGCCGCAAGATCGCGTGCGTTGGCCGCGAGAATCGCATCGGTATCGGCTTCCAGCGCGGTGGCCATCGCGTCGAGCAGATCGGCCTTGGCCGAGGCAGACAACTGCGCCAGCTGCCGGGCAGCGTCCCGGCAGGCCAGCGCCTGGCTGCGGATGTCGGTGGTGGAGCTGGCGACCATCTCAATAACCTCGGAAAAAACGGTAGGGCCACGCCATGCGTGGCCGGGGGATGTCGAACGGACCCAGGTTGCGCAGCCACGCATGGCGTGGCCCTACCGTGGATGTTCTTACGCTTTACAGCATCACCAGATCGTCGCGGTGGATGACGTTGCCACCGTAGTTGTAGCCCAGCACGCTCTCGATGTCGCGCGAGTGGCGCCCGGCGACGCGGCGGATGTCGCTGGCCGAATACTGGCTGACGCCACGCGCCAGGCAGACCTCCCCACTTTCAAGGCGCTGCCGGATCTCGACCATGTCGCCGCGGCGGAAGTCGCCCTCGGCGCCCAGCACCCCGCCAGGCAGCAGCGAGGCACCCTTGCCACGCAGGGCATCGGCTGCGCCGGCATCGACCAGGATCGCGCCCGGCTCCAGCGGCGCGTGCCGCAGCCAGTACTTGCGCGCGGCCACCCGGGTCTGGGCGGCATGGATGCGGGTGCCGAACAACCGCCCCTGGCTGAGCGCACGCACCACCTCGGCACTGCGCCCGTTGAACAGGCAGGTCTCGATGCCCACCCGCCCGGCCTTGGCTGCGGCTTCCAGCTTGGTGTGCATGCCACCGGTACCGGCGCCACTGCCGGCGCCGCCGGCCATCGCCAGGACCTCCACGGTCAACTCCGGCACGTCATGGATCGGCCGTGCCTGCGGATCGCGACGCGGGTCGGCGCTGTACAGGCCGTCGATATCGGTGGCGATGAACAGCACATCGGCGTCGATCAACGCGGCTACGGTCGCAGCGAGGTTATCGTTGTCGCCGAGCTTGAGCTCGTCCACCGAGACGGTGTCGTTCTCGTTGACCACCGGCAGCGCGCCCAACCGCAACAGCTCGTTGAGCGTGGCGCGGGCGTTGAGGTAACGGCGGCGGTTGCGCAGGTCATCATGGGTCAGCAGCACCTGCGCCACCGGGCGTTCGAAAAAGCGCTGCCAGAGCCCGATCAGCTGTGCCTGGCCCAGCGCCGCGAGCGCCTGCCGCGCTGCCATCGCCGCGCCGGCTTCCAGCGCGCGCGGCACGATCGCCCTTCCGGCCGCAACCGCGCCGGAGGATACGATCACCACCTCGCGCCCAGCCAACACGTTGGCCGAGACGAACTGGGCCAGGCCCAGTGCGTGGCGTGGCGAGAGGCCGCCGCCGTCAGCGGCCAGCAGGCTGCTGCCCACTTTGAGTACGGCGCGTTTCCACTGCGGGACGGCTTGTTCGGTAAACGGCGAAGGCACGGGCTGGTTCATGTGGTCGGCGCGCTCAGCGCGTGCTCCATTCGTGGATACGGGCGGTGGCGCTGCCGTGCAACAGCAGCGGATCACTGTCGACCAGCGCCTGCGCAGCGGCCAGGTCGGCGATGTCCTGCAGCACGTAGGCGCCGCCGCTCTTGTCGGTGAAGCCACCGGTCAACAGCAGCTGCCCGCGGGCACGCACCTCATCGAGAAAACGCGCGTGTTCGGCACCGACCTCATCGCGGAAGTCCGGCGTACGGGTGACCATCACCAGGTAACAGGTTTTCATGGCGCTCCTTTCTCCAGGCAAGGCCCGGCGAGACGTTGCAAAAACGGCGGCCTCGCGGCCGCCGTCGTGATCACACCAGCGCCGCCCAGCGGGCGCGCAGTTCATCCAGCCGCAGGTCGGCCGCCGCGCCGGGCGACACGCGCGCGGCCAGGCTGCCTTCGGGGGTTCGCCCCTGCCCTGCCGTGTCCGCCGCCGCGGCGGCGGCCTTGTAGGCCTCGCGGAACGGCACACCGGCCACGGCCGCCTCCACCGCGACATCGGTGGCGTACATGCCCGAGTCGATCGCCGCGCGCAGCTTGTCGTCGCGCCATTCCAGGTTGGCCAGCAGCGCCGGCAGCAGTTCCAGCGCGGCCAGGCCGCGGCCGAAGCCGTGGAAGATCGCGCCCTTGCTGCTCTGCAGATCGCGGTGGTAGCCCGAGGGCAGCGACAGCAGCTGCTCGATCTCGGTGCGGGCCGCGGCCACGCTGGCATGGGTGGCCCGCATCAGTTCGATCACGTCCGGGTTGCGCTTGTTCGGCATGATCGAGCTGCCGGTGGTGTACTGCGCCGGCAACGCCACGAAGCCGAACTCGCCGCTGGTGAACAGCGACAGGTCCCATGCGATGCGGCGCAGGTCCAGGGTGGCGCCGCCGAGTGCTTCCAGCGCCGCCAGTTCGAACTTGCCGCGCGACAGCTGCGCGTAGATCGGCGAGATCTGCATGCGTGCAAAGCCGAGCGCTTCAGTAGTGTGCGCGCGGTCCAGCGGCAGGTTCACGCCGTAGCCGGCGGCCGTGCCGAGCGGATTGGCATCGACCAGGTTGAACGTGTCGTGCGCGCGGATCGCGTTGTCGATGAAGGCCTCGGCCCAGCCGGCCCACCACATCCCCGCCGAAGACACCACGGCGCGCTGGATGTGGGTATAGCCCGGCACGGGGAGGTCCTTCTCGGCCTCGGCGCGGTCCAGCGCGACCTTGGCGATCTCGCGGCTCAGCTCGGCCACGCGCATCAGCTTGTCCTTCAACCACAGCCGGGTCGCGACCAGGATCTGGTCGTTGCGGCTGCGCCCGGTGTGGATCTTGCGGCCGGCATCGCCGAGGCGCTCGGTCAGGCGCGCTTCGATCGCCGAGTGGCAATCCTCGAAGCGCTCATCCAGCACGAACGCGCCACTGCGGAAATCCTCGGCCAGCACGTCCAGCTCGCGCTGCAGGCCGATGCGTTCGTCGTTGCCGAGAATGCCGATGTTCTCCAGGCCCTGCGCATGCGCCTTGCTGGCCGCCACGTCGTACAGGAAGAACTCACGGTCCAGGATCACATCATCGCCGGCCAGGAAGGTCTGGATCTTGGCGTCTACCGCCACGCCGGGCTTCTGCCACAGAAGGTCTGCCATGTCTTGCTCCGTAGGCGGATTCGCTCCGCCGGGTTGTCAGGGCGCGCGCAGGGGGCCGCGCAGCGCCGTGGGAATCAGTGCGGGATGGAGGCCAGTTCGTCCAGGCCCAGCGCCAGGTTGAGGTTCTGCATCGCCTGTGTCGCCGCGCCCTTGAGCAGGTTGTCCAGGGTCGCCACCACCACCACGCGCTTGCCGCCCGGGGCCACGTCGAAGCCCCCGATCTGAACGCCATGCCGGCCGGCGATCTGGCTGACCCACGGCGCTTCGTCGAGCACCTCGATCAGCGCCTCGTCGGCGTAATACTTCTGGTAGAGCGCGATCACATCCTCGCGCTTGACCACCGTGTTGAGCCACAGGTTCACCGTCATGGTGATGCCGCGGAAATGCGGCGCCACGTGCGGCATGAACTCGACCGGCACGCGCAGGTGCGCGGTGACTTCGCGCTCGTGCACATGGTTGGTCAGCGCATACGGCATCAGGTTGTCGCGCAGCAGCTCGGGGTTGTTCTTGTCCGAGGGCGTGGTGCCCGCACCGGAGTAACCGGAGACACCGAAGCACTGCGGCGGGCCGGCCAGCTGCTGCAGCAGCGGGCTGATCGCCAGCTGCATCGCGGTGGCATAGCAGCCCGGGTTGCTGATGTGCTTCTGGCCCAGGTAATCGCCGCGGGTCAGCTCCGGCAGGCCGTAATACCAGCTCGGCTCGAAGCGGTGATCGGCCGACAGGTCGACGATCACGGTCTCCGGCCGGGCCGCATCCAGCGCGGCGACGAACGGTGCGGCCAGGCCATTGGGCAGCGCCAGGATCACCGCGTCCATGCCCTTTGCGGCGACGGCATCGGCATCCAGGTTTTCGAACTGCAGCTCACCCTGCCAGTCGCCGTGGTGATCGCTCACGCGCTGGCCGGCCAGCTCGCGCGAGGAGACGAAGCCCAGCTGCAGGCTCGGGTGGGCGGCGATCAGCTTGATCAGCTCGGCGCCGGTGTGGCCACGTGCGCCGACGATGCCGACGGTGAAGATCTTGGTACTCATGCGTGTGCGTCCAGGCGGTACTGCAGGTGGCGTTTCACCCCCTGCCATTCCGCATTGATGATGGAGAAGATGACGGTGTCGCGCGGGGTGCCGTCCGGGTGGCGCTTGTGGTTGCGCAGCACGCCGTCCTGCTTGGCGCCCAGCCGCGCGATCGCGGTGCGCGAGGTGACGTTGAACCAGCTGGTCTCGAACACCACGCTCAGGCATTCCAGCCGCTCGAAGGCATGGGTGAGCAGCATCAGTTTGGTTTCGGTGTTGATGCCGGTGCGCTGGGCGGCTTCGCCATACCAGGTGTAGCCGATGCTCAGGCGCGGCACCTCGGCGTCCAGATCGTAGTAGCGGGTGGTGCCGACCACTTCATCGGCATCGTTGAGGACCACGAACGGCAACACCTTGCCCTCGGCCTGCGCCTGCAGCGCGGCCTGGACATAGGCGGTCATGGTCTTCGCACTCGGCACCTGGGTGTACCAGAGCTTGGACAAGGTGCCATCCCCCAGTGCGCCGCGCAGGCCATCGATATGCGCCATCTGCAGCGGCTCCAGCCGGGCATGGGTGCCGGCCAGCGTGGGGACCTTGGTCCAATCGGCAAGATTCATCGGGTTCAGCCCTCCAGGCTGGGGGTGCGTGCGGCGCAATGCTCGACGTACGCTTTGATGCGGTCGAAGCCATCGGCGCCGAACCAGAACACCTTCCAGTGGCCCTGCTTGTAGCAGCCATCGGATTCGGCGTAATAGAAGTGATTGATCGGGTTGCCGTTGCGCGAGCGCCAGAACAGCTGCGGGGTTTCGTCCAGCATGACATTCCAGACCGCGCGGCCAAGGCCTTCGCCCTGCGCGTCATCGAGCACCGCGAACTTGTCCAGGTAGACCCCTTCCGCTTCATCGGTGAGGATCACCGCGGTGCGGTAGTTCTCGCTGACGTAGGCACGCAGCAGCTTGGTCTTCTGGAAGTAATCCGCCACGAGGGTGCGGCCGAAGCTGGATTCGATCAGCTGCTTGAGGCGCGGCAGATCGAGTTCGTCCCAGCGGGTGGCGCGCAGCACTTTCTCGCCCTTGCGCACCAGCGTGCCCGAGCCCTTGTGGGTGAACAGCTCCTTGGCCAGGTCCGCCGGGCGCGTGATCGACACCGAGGACTCCAGTGGCAGGCGATCCAGCAGGTCCTTGATCTGTTCGATCTTGACCCGCATGCCGCCATGGATCCACGGCTGCTGCATCAGCTGGTCGTACTCGGTGGAGAGGTTGATCGAATCGATCACCTTGCCCTCTTCATCCAGCAGGCCGCCGGTGCCGGTCAGGAAGATGATCTTGTACGGCTGCAGTTCCTGCACCAGCTCGTTGGCGGCGAAATCAGCGTTGACGTTGAGAATCTGCCCGCAGCGGGTCTCGCCCAGGCTGGTGATCACCGGGATCGAGCCGGCGCGCAGGCTGGCCTCGATCGGAGCCAGATTGACCTTCTTGACCTCACCGACCAGGCCGTAGGTGGCCTGGTCCAGGTACTCGGCTTCGAACACGCCCCCGGTGATCGAGGTCGCGCGTGCGCCATTCTGCTGCAGCGCTTCAACCAGCTGCAGGTTGGAGGCCTGGAACACCCGGCGCACGATCGCCAGGCCTTCGGCCGAGGTCACGCGCAGGCCGTTCACGGTCTGCTTCTCGATGCCGGCCGCCGAGAGCTCGGCGTCCAGCTGCGGGCCGGCACCATGCAGCACGATCGGGGTCAGGCCGACTTCCTGCAGGAACGACAGCGAGGAGGTCAGCGCGTCCAGGTCATCGCGCAGCACCGCGCCGCCGACCTTGACCACGGCGAAGCGTTTGGCGTCCAGCTGCGAGAAACGCTTGAGGTACTGGCTGATCTCCTTCGCGCTGGCCATGCTCGAGAGCAGGCGCACGATGGTCTGACGGGTCTGGCGGTGGGGCTGGGAAGAAGGCATTTCGATATCGTCGCAGGCGGCCGCAGCCGCGATGGGAGTTCCGTCAGTGGGGGACCACGACGGCGTCATTCGATCAGGCGCCGTGCGCGATGATGCCGTGCACGGACTCGGTGTAACGCTGCAGCTGCTCCAGCGTCACGAACTCATCGGCGGTGTGGGCCTGGGCGATGTCGCCCGGGCCGTACACCAGCGTGGTGTAACCGCCGGCCGAAAACAGCGAGGCCTCGGTCCAGAAATCCACCGCGTTGCCGATCGGGATATCCAAGGCATCGGCCACGTCGCGCGCAGCCAGACGGCGGTTTTCTGCTTCGGCGATATCGCCGGCCGGGAAGCTGGGCCCGCGGAAGGTCTCGGTGAACACCGCGGCCTCCGGTTCGGCGAAACCGGCAAAGGTGGCCAGCAACGCGTCGATATCCATCGACGGCAGCGGGCGGAAGCCGAAGCGCACCTCGGCGGCGGGCGCGATCATGTTGGCCTTGATGCCGCCTTCCACGCGCCCGATGTTGAAGCGCAGGCCGGTCAGCCCGCCAAAGCGCGCATGCGACAGCGACTCGACATGGTCCAGCGCGCGGTTGCCCCAGCGCATCGCCTGGTGCAAGGCGCTGGCGGCCGCATCCTGCTTGCCCGAGGCATGCCCGGCCCGGCCCTTGAACTGCATCAGCACCGAACTGATGCCACGGTGCGCGAGCACCGCTTCGCTCATCGTCGGCTCGGCCACCAGCACCGCTTCGTACGGAATGCCCCGGGCGAGGAAGGCGGCGATGCAACGCGGGTCGTTGGCCTCCTCGTCGCTGGAGAACAGAAACGCAGCATCGCCATCGCTGGCGTTGGCCGCGGCCACCAGGGCCGCCGCAGCGCCCTTGATGTCGCACACGCCCAGCCCGATCACGCGATCGTCCGCACGCCGCATCACGTGCGGGTCGGCGGTCCAATGCGGCGAGTCCGGCACGGTATCCAGGTGCACGTTGAACAGATACTTCGGCGTGCCACGCACCGCATACAGGCTGACCGCACCGTCGCCATGGTCGAGCACCTCCACGTTGAACCCGGGCAGGTTCGCACGCAGGTAATCGAAGATGCCGCCAGTGGTGATCGCACGCGGCGGGTTGCGCGTGTCGAAGGACACGAGCTGCTGCAGGTGATCGAGTGTCTGTTCAAGCATGTGTCTGAGTATCCGTAGGGTTCAACATCGGTAGTGCCGGCCGCTGGCCGGCTCTGCAATGATCCAGCCGTGCCACGCGCCGGCCAGCGGCCGGCACTACCATCGATCGGCGTTGCCAGGTGCCGGCCAGGGGCCGGCACCCCGGTGCATCGCCTTAGCGGTTCACCTGCGCGTACAGGGTGGAGCTCATGCCGAACAGCTTGATGAAGCCTTCCGCTTCTTCCACGCCCCAGTCGGCCGACTGCGCATACGTAGCACCCTTGGTGTTGAGCAGGTGCGGCGACTTCACCGCAACGGCGTCCACACGGCCACCGCGGGTTTCCAGCACCACTTCGCCGTTGACCTTGGCCTGCGAGGACTTCAGGAAGGCCTCGATGTCGGTCTTGAGCGGGTCGTGGTAGAAGCCTTCGTACACCAGCTCCACCCACTTGCGCGCCACGTCCGGCTTGAAGCGGTTCTGCTGCTTGGTCAGCACGGCGTCTTCCAGCGCGCGGTGCGCGGCCAGCAGCGAGACCAGGCCCGGCGCTTCGAACACGATGCGGCCCTTCAGGCCGATCACGGTGTCGCCGGTGTACACGCCACGGCCCACGCCGTACGGGGCGAACAGCTTGTTGAGCCTGGCCAGGATCTGCTCACCCGGCAGCGCCTTGCCGTCCAGCTCGACCGCTTCGCCTTCGACGAACTTCAGGGTGACCGTCAGGGCCTGTTCCGGCCATTCGCTGCGCGGTGCGCACCAGCCGCGGGCACCCTCGCCCGGGGCTTCCCAACGGTCGATCTCGCCGCCGGACATGGTCAGGCCGAGCAGGTTCTCGTTGATGGTGTAGGCCTGCTGCTTGGCCCGCACGCCGAACCCGCGCTCTTCCAGGTACTTCTGCTCGTAGGCGCGGGTCTGGGTGTGTTCTTTCTGGATCTCGCGGATCGGCGCGACGATCTGGTAGTCGCCCAGTGCCTTCACGGCCAGGTCGAAGCGGACCTGGTCGTTGCCCATGCCGGTGCAGCCGTGGGCGATGATGTTGGTGCCCAGTTCGGCGGCGCGCTTGAGCGCGGCGTCCACGATCAGGTAACGATCCGAGACCAGCAGCGGGTACTGACCCTGGTAGCCCTCACCGGCCCACACGAACGGCTTGACGAAGCCACTCCAGATGGCCGGGCCACCGTCGACGGTGACGTGGCTGGTGACGCCCAGTTCGGCGGCACGCTTTTCGATGAAATCGCGCTCTTCGTCATCCACGCCACCGGTATCGGCGAACACGGTGTGCACGTTGTAGCCGCGCTCCTGCAGGTAGGGCACGCAGAAGCTGGTGTCGAGTCCGCCGGAGAAGGCCAGGACGATGTCTTTCTTGCTCATGGGGGTCAGGTCCAAGTGGGAATGCAATGTGGAATGCGTTTTTCGAGGCGGTAGAGCCACGCCATGCGTGGCTGCTATTCGTTGGGCGTCGCGAAGCCACGCATGGCGTGGCTCTACGGCCGCCGTGCTGCTTATCGTCCTGCCAGCGCCGACATGATCGCCTTCTGCACATGCAGGCGGTTCTCGGCTTCGTTGATCGCGATGCACTGCGCCGAATCCATCACGCCGTCGGTCGCCTTCACGTTGCGGCGCAGCGGCAGGCAGTGGCTGAAGACACCGTTGTTGGTCAGCGCCATCTTGGCTTCGTCGACGATGAAGTGCTTGTACTGGTCGCGGATCGGCTTCTCCGGCTCCCAGTTGCCGAAGAACGGCAGCGCGCCCCAGCTCTTGGCGTAGACGACATCGGCGCCGGCGTAGGCGCTGGCGATGTCATGGCTCACCTGCAGCGAACCACCGCTCTCGGCCACGTTCTGCTCGGCCCAGCCCATGTAGCGCTCATCCAGGATGTAATCCGGGGTCGGGCACAGCAGGGTCACGTCCATGCCCATGCGGGTGGCGATGGTCAGCGCCGAGTTGGCCACGGCGGTGTTCAGCGGCTTGGGGTGGTAGGTCCAGGTCAGCACGTACTTCTTGCCGCGCAGGTCCTGGGTGCCGAAGTGTTCCTGTAGCGCCATCACATGGGCCAGTTCCTGGCACGGGTGGGTGATGGTTTCCATGTTGATCACCGGCACCGGCGAGTACTTGGCGAAGCTCTTGAGCACTTCGTCTTCGCGGTCCTTGGTCCAGTCGATGAACTTCGGGAACGCGCGCACGCCGATCAGGTCGACGTAGCGGCCCAGCACCCTGGCCACTTCGGCGATGTGCTCTTCGGTATCCCCGTCCATCACCGTGCCCAGGTTGAACTCGATCGGCCAGGCATCCTTGCCCGGCTGCAGCACGATCGCGTGGCCGCCCAGCTGGAACGCGCCCAGCTCGAAGCTGGTGCGGGTACGCATGGAGGGGTTGAAGAACACCAGGGCAATCGACTTGCCCTTGAGCTCGTCGCCCAGCTTGTTGCGCTTGAACAGCGCGGCCTGGGTCAGCAGGGCATCCAGGTCGGTGCGGCTCCAGTCCTGGGTGTTCAGGAAGTGCTTCAGGGACATCGATCGATCCTTTGCGGCTGGTTTTCCACCGTTTCCGGCGGAGGTTGGGGGCGCCGGGGCGCGGTCAGGGCTCTACAAAACACATACAGATGAAACTTTTCAGATCGCAGAAACGAAAAAACCCAGCGCGGGGGCTGGGTTTTCCGAACAGACAGCACGAAGCTCCGGTTACCCAGCGAAAATGTGGGGTTCCGGTCGGCGGGCACGCGACGTCATGCCCGTAGCCATACGGGCGGCGCTGGTGTCGTGCTGGAAGTCGGTGAGTTTCATGGCCGCCCATCTTTGCATGCACCCGGAGTGGGCGCAAGGCCTGAATGGAAATTCAGGTTGAAGGTGTCGCCGATGGGGCGACGGGAGGGGTCACGGATTGGCGCCGCCGGCCTGTTCATTGCCGACCCAGGGGGTGATCGAGACCCGGATCTTGAGCCGGTTGCCCGGGTCTTCGGGAAGGCGCGAGCGGTACTTGGTGCCCTTGTAGACGTAGTCCACGTCGTAGGCGATCGGGCGGCGGAACTCACGGCCGACCGGAATGATCTTGCAGTCCCGGGTCAGCAGTGGACCGGTATTGGCCGGCGCGGCCTCCACCACGACGGTTTCCGAATAGCCACTCTCATCGGTGCTGCCATCTTCGCGGCGGAAGATCGAGCGCACCGAATCCATGAAACGTCCGAAACGACCCTTGTCTTCCTGCGGCTCTTCGCCGGTGACGTTGACCGGAGCCAGCGTGCGGGTGGAGACCGGCTCGCAGTGCTCCTCGGTACGCGTGGCGCGCAGGGTCTGGAAGACCGGCTCCACGTTGAGCACCTGGGCGTAGTCGAACTTGACGTTCTCCACGATCACCACCCGGTTGCGCACCTCACCGTCCTGGGCGCGCGCCCCGAAGGCGGCACTTCCGAGCAGGCAGACCAGCGTCAACAACGAAGCGGATTTCATTGGCAACAAGGAAAAGGACAAGGGGGATAGTTTAGGCAGTGCCAGGCACAAGGGGCTGAACATTACCCTTCCGTGACGCGTATGCCCATAGGCCGGGCCCAGACGCGGCCCCGGGGCGCGCCTCCACGGGGCCGATCGGCTGAAGCCTTCAGCCGGCGGCCGTGGTGACGCGAACGCCTGCATGCCCTGCCCCGCATCCCCCCAAAGGCCCCGACACGTTCTAAAATCGACCGCTTACCCCCGCTCCCGACCCTCATGACCCTGCGCCTGCACAACAACCTGACACGCCAGCTCGAACCGTTCACCCCGCTCGATCCGACCTGTCCGACCCTGTATGTGTGCGGCCCCACGGTCTACAACTACGTCCACATCGGCAATGCCCGTGGCCCGGTGGTGTTCGGAGTGCTGGCCGACCTGCTGCGGCGCCGTTTCGGCGGCCTGCGCTATGCCCGCAACATCACCGACGTGGATGACAAGATCAACACGGCCGCGCGCGAGCAGCAGGTCCCGATCAGCACCATCACCGACCGCTTCGCCGCCGCCTACCGCGAGGACATGGCCGCGCTGGGTGTTGTCCCGCCGGACATCGAGCCGGAAGCCACCGCGCATATCCCGCAGATCGTGACGATGATCGAGCAACTGATCGCCAACGGCCACGCCTATGCGGCCGAAGGCCATGTGCTGTTCTCGGTGGGCTCCTACGCCGATTACGGCAAGCTCTCGCGCCGCGACCCGGACGAGATGCTGGCCGGCGCGCGCGTCGACGTGGCGCCGTACAAGCGCGACCCGGGCGACTTCGTGCTGTGGAAGCCCTCCAGCGACGAGCTGCCCGGCTGGGCATCGCCCTGGGGCCGTGGCCGCCCGGGCTGGCACATCGAGTGCTCGGCGATGGCCGCCGCGCATCTGGGGCCGACCATCGACATCCATGCCGGCGGCGTGGACCTGCAGTTCCCGCATCACGAGAACGAGATCGCGCAGAGCGAGTGCGCGCACGGCGGGCAGACGTTCGCCAGGTTCTGGCTGCACAACGGCATGCTCAACTTCGGCGGCGCCAAGATGAGCAAGTCGATCGGCAACATCGAGCGCGTGCACGACCTGGTCCGCCAGCATGCCCCCGAGGCGCTGCGCTATGCGCTGCTGTCGGCTCACTACCGCCAGCCGCTGGACTGGTCCGACGCGCTGATCGAGCAGTCGGTGCGTACGCTGGACCGCCTGTACGGCACCCTGCGCGACCTGGTCGACGTGGATGCCGCTGCGGTGATTCCGGCCGAGATCGAGGCCGCGCTGGATGACGACCTCAACACGCCGCAGGCACTGGCCGAGCTGGCCCGCATCGCCGGCGAGGCACGCAGGGCCGGCGACGCCGACAAGGCGCACTGGAAATCCGCCCTGCTTGGCGCCGGTCTGGCGCTGGGCCTGCTGCAGCAGGCGCCGGCCGCCTGGTTCGGTACTGCAGGCGGCACCGATGACGATGCGGCCATCCAGGCCCTGATCGACGAACGCGCCGCCGCCAAGCAGGCGCGTGATTTCACCCGTGCTGATGCGATCCGTGACCAGCTGGCCGCCGAAGGCATCGTGCTGGAAGACACCGCCCAGGGCGTGCGCTGGTCGCGCAGACGCTGAACGACCGCCCGGCTGACCGTCGGGCGCTGCCAGACACTGCCCGGTCCGCCGGGCGTCGCCACGACACAGGCCCGGCCACGGACGGCCAGGCTGCTTCCCCCGCAAACGCACGGTCACCCACGGACGGCGAACACCGACCCGGAGCCCCCATGACCCCCACCTCCCCGTTCCCGCTCGAACCCACCGCCGCCGAAGCCCAGGCTGCCATCGCCGAGGAATTCGCGTTCTTCGGTGACTGGTCCGAGCGCTACCAGTACCTGATCGACCTGGGCCGCAAGCTGCCCGCCTTCCCGGAAGAATGGAAAACCGAAGCGCACCGCCTGCTCGGTTGCCAGTCCATGGTCTGGATCGTGCCGGAGGGCAACGCCGAGGCCCTGCGTTTCCACGCGATCAGTGATTCGGCGATCGTCTCCGGGCTGATCTACCTGGCCCTGCGCGTGTATTCGGGCCGTTCCGCTGCCGAGATCCTGGCCACCGAGCCAAGCTACATCCAGGACATCGGGCTGTCGCGTCACCTCTCGCCGACCCGCAGCAACGGCGTGGCGGCGATGCTGGCCTTCATCCGCGACACCGCGCAAGCGCAGTCGTGACGCTCTCCGCCGATCCGCAGGAGCCCGACAGCGCCCTGCAACTGCTGGCCCGCCCGGGCTTTTCGCTGGTGCTGGCGTATCGCATCTTCGCGATGCTCTCCTACCAGATCGTCGCGGTGACGGTCGGGTGGCATATCTACGAAGTCACCCGCAATCCGTTCTCGCTGGGCCTGATCGGCCTGGCCGAGGTACTGCCATTCTTCTGCGTGGCGCCATTTGCCGGCTACCTGGTCGACCACCTGCCCCGCCGCCGGCTGGGCATGGTCGCCTGCAGCGGGCTGGTGATGACCGCGCTGGTGCTCACCGCGGTGGCCCAGGGTTGGCTGCCGTTCCACGGGGTGTGGCCGATCTACGCGGCGATCGCACTGACCGGCATGGTCCGCGCGTTCCTCTCGCCGATCTACAACGCGCTGTTCGCCCGTGTGCTGGAGCGCACCCAGTACGCGCGCGGCGCGGGCCTGGGCGCGGTGGTGTTCCAGGCGGGCATGGTGGCCGGCCCCGCGCTGGGCGGCGTGCTGGTGGCCTGGGGCGGCAAGGGGGTGGCCTACGGCGTGGCGGTCGGCGTGTCGCTGATCGCGCTGGGCTGCCTGGCGGCGCTGCGTGTCTCCGAGCCGGTGCATACGGGCCCGGCGGCGCCGATCTTCAAGAGCATCGCCGAGGGCGGCCGCTTCGTGCTGGGCAACCGGATCATGGTCGGGGCGATGGCGCTGGACATGTTCTCGGTGCTGCTCGGCGGGGTGGTGGCGATGCTGCCGGCGTTCCTGCACGAGATTCTCCACCACGGCCCGGAAGGCCTGGGCGTGCTGCGCGCGGCGCCGGCGCTGGGCTCGGTGTGCGTGGGCCTGTGGCTGGCGCGTCGCCCGTTGCAGCGCAATGCAGGGCGCGTGCTGTTGTTCGCGGTGGCCGGTTTCGGGCTGTGCGTGATCGGGTTCGGGTTGTCGTCGAATTTCTGGTTGTCGGCGGCGATCCTGCTGTTCTACGGTGCCTTCGATGGTGTCTCGGTGGTCGTGCGTTCGACGATTCTGCAGTTGGCGACGCCGGAGGAGATGCGCGGGCGGGTGTCGTCGATCAATGGCATTTTCATCAGTTCGTCCAATGAGCTGGGCGCGTTCTATGCGGGCACGATGGCGAAGCTGCTGGGGCTGGTCCCGGCGGTGGTGCTGGGGGGCTTTGCGGTGTTGAGCGTGGCCGGCATCACGGCGTGGAAGAATCCGACGCTGCGGCGGTTGAATCTGCGCGATCTGCATTGAGGATTTGGCCAAAAAAAACCCGGCCGAAGCCGGGTTTTTCGTAGAACAGCACAATCAACAGCGCGATCAGTCGCCCTGCTGCTTCTGCAGGTGCTCCCAACGCTCCTGCGCATCGATCGTGCGCTCAGCGGTCAAACGGGCTTCCAGACGATCCAGACCGATCTCTTCGCCGGTATCCACGCAGAAACCGTAGTCACCGTCTTCCAGACGCTTCAGCGTGCTGTTGATCTTGCCGATCAGCTTGCGGTAACGATCACGGGTACGCAGTTCCAGCGAGTTCTCGGTCTCACGGGTGGCGCGCTCGGCCTCATCGCCGATATCACGCACTTCTTCCTGCAGATTCGCGATGGTCTGCTTGGATTCCTCGACCAGATCATTGCGCCAGTGCTGCAGGCGCTGGCGGAAGTACTCCAGCTGCAGCGGGCTCATGTATTCCTCTTCCGCGCTCGGCTTGTAACCGTCGGGCAGGATCGGACGACCGGTGGCTTCGTCAGTCTTGTATTCCACCACCTTCACCTTGGTGCGCGGGGCCGGGGCGGCCGAACGCGCTGCCACGGCAACGGCGACCTTGCCGACCGGGCGGGACACGGGCTTGGGGGCGGACTCGGACTTGGCGGGGGTTTTTGCAGGCGATTTCGAAACGGGCACGGGATTCTTGTTTTGCGGGGCCTTGGAGGCGGGGGTGGCTGCGACCGGCGCCGGCGCGGAGGCCGGAGGGGTGACAGGTTTGGCCGCGCTCTTGGCCGGGACAGACTTGGCCGGGGCCGGCGATGCCGGCTTCGGTGCGGACTTCACTACGGGTGCTGCAACCGGCTTGGCGGCCGGCTTGGATGCCACGGGCTTGCTGGCGGTCTTGCTGGCCTTCACCGGCGTGGCCGGTGCCTGCTTGACCGCGGTCTTCTTCGCCGGTGCCGGCTTGGATGCCGGTTTGGCGGCAGCAGGCGTCACGGTCTTCTTGGCCGCCGTCTTGCTGGCAGCGGTTTTCTTGATGGGCGCCTTGCTTACCGGCTTGCCCGCCGCGCGCTTGGCGGGCGTGGCAACCGGCTTGGCGACCGTCGACTTCTTGGCAACGACCTTCTTGGCGACGGTCTTCCTGGCCACCACCGTCTTGGCAGCAGGCTTCTTGGCGACCGCCTTCTTGACGGCTTTGGCGGGCGACTTGCTGGCCGCCTTCTTGACGGGTGCCGTCCTGGCAGCCGGTTGTTTGGATGCAGGCTTGCCCGCCGGCTTGGCGGCCGGCTTCTTGGCAACGGACTTGGCCGCCAACTTCTTTACAACAGGCTTGGCGGTTTTCTTGGCGGCCTTGACGGCCTTCTTTGCAGTTTTTTTAGCAGCCACGAAACGCTCTTCCTTGGATTCCCCGGGGCCCGGGAAAGCGGGCCTTTATAGCCTACCCGACCAGCAGCAGCAACCACACCGCCTACTCCGTTCAGCCCCGGAGTCGCAAGGCGTGCGACCGGTCCACCTGGCTGGCGGGCCGACGTGCGCAGTTCGGTACCTGACCCGGCGACACCGCCGGGGCGGCCCGTCGCGCGCGTGGGTGCGGACGGGTCCAACGCCCCATCCTGCGACAAATGCGGCCTTCATGCCAACTGGAATAAGATTGGGGGGTGATCTCACGCCTGCTCATCGCCCTGCTGCGCTTCTACAAGCGCTTCATCAGCCCGCTGCTGGGGCCGCGTTGCCGCTTCATGCCCAGCTGTTCTGAATACGCCATGCAAGCCATCGCCACCCATGGCCCCGCGCGCGGCAGCTGGCTGGCCGCGCGCCGGCTGGGCCGCTGCCATCCCTTCCATCCCGGCGGTATCGACGAGGTGCCGCCGCGCGCCGCGCACGACGCCGCCTGCCGCTGCACAGGAAAACACTGAATGTCCTCCACGCTCATCGTCAACGCCCGCCTGGTCAACGAAGGCACCATCACCCAGGGCGACCTGCGCATCGAAGATGGCCGCATCGCGCAGATCGGCCCCGGCCTGGACGCCCGTCCGGGCGAAACCGTGGTCGATGCCGCCGGCCGCTGGCTGCTGCCGGGCATGATCGACGACCAGGTCCATTTCCGTGAGCCCGGCCTGACCCACAAGGGCGACATCGCGACCGAATCGGCCGCGGCCGTCGCCGGGGGCCTGACCAGCTTCATGGACATGCCCAACACCAACCCGCCCACGCTCAATGCCGAGATCCTGCAGGCCAAGTACGATGCCGCCGCCGGCCGTGCGCGCGCCAACTACGGCTTCTACATGGGCGCCAGCAACGACAACCTGGCCCACATCCAGTCGCTGGACCCCAAGACGGCGCCAGGCATCAAGGTCTTCATGGGTGCCTCCACCGGCAACATGCTGGTCGACAACCCGGAAACGCTCGATGCGATCTTCCGCGATGCGCCCACGCCGATCATCACGCACTGCGAAGACACGCCGATGATCGACGCCAAGGCCAAGGAGTACGCCGAGAAGTACGGTGATGCCCTCAGTGCCGAGCAGCACCCGGACATCCGCTCGCGCGAGGCCTGCCTGAAGTCCTCCGAGCTGGCCGTGTCGCTGGCGAAGAAGCATGGCACCCGCCTGCACGTGCTGCACATCTCCACCGCCGATGAGCTGGCCCTGTTCGAACGTGGCCCGCTGATCCGCGCCGATGGCAGCCGCAAGCAGATCACCGCCGAAACCTGCATCCATTTCCTGCGCTTTGACCGCAGCGATTACGCGCGCCTGGGCAACCTGATCAAGTGCAACCCGGCGATCAAGGAAGCCAGCGACCGCGAGGCGCTGACCCGCGCCGTGGCCGATGACGTGATCGACGTGCTCGCCACCGATCATGCGCCGCACACCTGGGAAGAGAAGCAGAAGCCCTACGCACAGGCGCCGTCCGGGCTGCCGCTGGTGCAGTACGCGCTCGTGGCCGCGCTGGAGCTGGTGCACGAAGGCAAGCTGGAGATCACCCAGGTCGTGCAGAAGTTCGCGCATGCCCCGGCGCAGCTGTTCGACGTCAGCCAGCGCGGTTACCTGCGCGAGGGCTACTTCGCCGATCTGGTGCTGGTCGAGGACGTGCCCTTCACCGTCAAGCGTGAAGACGTGCTCTCCAAGTGCGGCTGGTCGCCCTTCGAGGGCACCACCTTCCGCTCGCGCATCGCCTCGACCTGGGTCAACGGGCAGTTGGCATGGGATGGCGAGAAGCTGGTGGGCGCGCCGAATGGCCAGCGCATGAGCTTCGACCGCTGATGCGGGCACGGGTGTTGAGTGCGGCCCTGGCGGCCGCCGGCGTCGCGGCGATGGGCAGTCTGCTGCCCTCGCCCGTCATGGCCCAAGCCGAGGCGCGCGTGGTGTTCCCGGCCAGTGCCTCGCAGGGCGCGATGGTGATCGGCAAGGTGCCGGCCGGCAGCGTCGTGCAGTACGGCGGCCGCACCCTGCGCGTGAGCGGGTACGGCAGCGTGGTGTTCGGCATCGGCCGCGATGAGAAGGGCCCACTGGAGGTGCAGGTGACGCGCCCAGACGGCGGCAGCGAGACGGTCAGCATTGCGGTCACCCCGCGTGACTGGCCGACCGAGCGCGTCAACGGCGTGCCACCGAAAACGGTCAATCCGCCCCCGGCGATCGCCGAGCGGATCAAGCGTGAGCAGGCCCAGGTCACCGCCGCGCGTGCCCGCGATGACAACCGCGCCGACTTCGCGCAGGCCTTCATCTGGCCGGTGCAGGGCCGGATCAGCGGCCGCTTCGGCAATGCGCGCGTCTACAACGGGCAGCCCGGCTCAGGCCATTCGGGCATGGACATCGCGGTGCCGACCGGCACCCCGGTGAAGGCACCGGCGGCGGGGGTGGTCACCTTCGCCGGTCCCGACCTGTATCTGACCGGTGGCACGCTGCTGCTCGATCACGGCTTCGGGATCAGCTCGAACTTCCTGCACCTGTCGCGTATCGATGTGAAGGTCGGCGACCGCGTTGAACAGGGTCAGGTGATTGCCGCCGTGGGCGCGACCGGCCGCGCGACCGGGCCGCATCTGCATTGGGGCATGAACTGGTTCGATACCCGCATCGATCCGCTGCTGGTGCTGGAACGGAAGTAACGTTGTGGTGGGTGCCGATCCTGGTCGGCACGATCGCACAGAGCGTGCGGACCAAGGTCCGCACCCACCAGAAACAGTCAGCCGCGCGCCGCCCACCAGGCCAGCCACAGCGTACGCATCGGCGTGGCCTGGTACTGGCGGTCCTGCGCCCAGGTCTTCTGCCGGGCGCGCGCCAGGGCGGCGTACAGACGGCGCGGGCGCGGGCCTGCAACCCGGGCCGGCCACTTCGCCAGCAGCTGCTGCGCCCACCGGCGTGGCGCGGCGCTGTCGTCCTCGGCCAGCAGCGAACGCGGAATGGCCGCGACGCCACTCTCGTGCAGGCGCTGGGCCAGGGTCTGCACCAGCACCGGGGTGGCGACATCGCCACGCGCCGGCGTCTGGAACATCACCGCTTCCACCGCGGCCACTGCGGCCGCATAGGCCTGCAACGACCGCAGCGCCTGGGCCGGATCAACCGGTACCGCGCGCGCTTCGATCAGGTCCGGCAGGGTGTCTGCCAGCTGCGCCCACGGCGCGCGGACCGGCTCGAGCACCCGGCCCAGCGGATGGCGCGAGCGCTGCACGGACCAGCTGCGCAGCTCCTCACCCCACCACGCCAGCTTGGCGTCGGAGGGCATCGGGTCGCCGGCGGTGTTGAGGATGTCGTCGAACTCCTGCAGCAGCGAGAACCACGCCACCACCAGGGTGCGCTGGCGCTCGGGAACGAAGCGTTCGGCCACCTGCCACTCGGGCCAGCGGGTCCGCCACTTGTCCAGGAAACTGTCCAGGGCGCTGGAAGTACTCACGATGTATTCCTTGAAAGGCTAGAGCGTGCGCGGAAGCGGCCACGCCTTGGCATGTTGCAGGTGTTCGGGCAGTGCGACGAGGGTGTCGGCACCCCACGCCAGCGGATCGTCGGCGTCCAGCCGGTAGCCCCACAACGCGGCGACCGAGGCCATGCCGGCGGCGTTGGCGGCGACGATGTCGCGCTCGTCATCGCCCACATAGACACAGGTGCCCGGGGCGATGCCCATGCGTTCGGCGGCGACCAGCAGCGGCAGCGGATGCGGCTTGCGCTGGGCCAGGGTATCGCCGCCGATCAGCACCTTGCAGCGCTGTTCCCAGCCCAGCTGCGGCACGATCAGCCGGGCCAGGTATTCGGGCTTGTTGGTGACGATGCCCCAGGCACAGCCGGCCGCATCGAGCGCCTCGAGCATGCCGGCGATGCCGTCGAACAACACGGCGTGCTGGCCGATCAGGCCTTCGTAGCGCTCCAGGAACTCCGGCACCAGCGCATCGCGCTCGACCTGCCCCAGCGCGGGGAACGCCACCGAGACCATCGCACGCGAGCCTTTGGAGACCATCGGGCGCAGCGCGTCAAGGGTGATCGGCGCGCGCCCGCGGGCGGCCAGCATCGCATTGGCGGTGGCCAGCATGTCCGGCGCGCTGTCCAGCAGGGTGCCGTCCAGATCGAACAGCACCGCCGGCGGGAAACCGGCCTCAGACACGTGCGGCGTCGTCCGGCTTGACCGCGTGGGCCAGGTAATTGATGTCGGTGCGCGTGCTCAGGCGGGCACGGTTGCGCCACGGCTCATAGGCCATGCCGCTGACATCGCGCAGGTTGAAATCGGCCTCGCGCAGCCACTTGCCCAGCTCGGCCGGCTTGATGAAATCCTGGTAGTGGTGCGTGCCCTTGGGCAGCAACCGCGCCACGTACTCGGCGCCGACAATCGCCACGGCGAACGCGGCCGGGGTGCGGTTGACGGTGGAGAGGAACAGCTGGCCGCCGGGCTTGAGCAGGCGGTGGCAGGCGGCGATGATCGCGCCCGGGTCCGGCACGTGCTCGAGCATTTCCATACAGGTGACCACGTCGAAGCTGCCCGGCTGTTCGGCGGCCAGGTCTTCAGCGGCCTGCACGCGGTAGTCGACGGTGACGCCGGTCTCCAACCCGTGCAGGCGTGCAACCTTGACCAGCTCCGGGGCCAGGTCGATCGCGGTCACGTCCGCGCCTTCCTTGGCCAGCGCTTCGCTGAGCAGGCCGCCACCGCAGCCGATATCGAGCACGCGGGCGCCGCGCAGGGTCACGCGCCGGGCGACGTACTGCAGGCGCACCGGGTTCAGGGCATGCAGCGGCTTCTGCGGGCCGTCGACGTCCCACCAGCGGTTGGCGAGGGCGGCGAACTTGTCCAGTTCGGCCTGATCGAAATTGGTGGACGCATGGGGGGTGTTCATGGGGATCCTTGGTGCATCAAGCACGGATGTGTCGGATACGCTCGCGCCACTGGCGCGCGTTGGCGACGATCGCCGCGGTGTCCATGCCGACCAGTTCGCGCTGGACCAGCTTGGGCTGGCCGGCGATCCAGACATCGCTGACCTGATGGCGGCCGGCGGCATACACAAGCTGCGAGAGCACATGGTGCAGCGGTTGGGTTTCCAGTGCGGACAGGTCCACGCAGATCAGATCGGCCTGCTTGCCGACTTCGATCGAGCCGATGCGGTCACCGAAGCCCAGCGCGCGGGCGCCGCCAAGCGTGGCCGCACGCAGCGTGGTGGCCGCGTCCAGCGCGGTCGCGTCATTGGCGACGGCCTTGGCCAGGATCGCCGCAGTGCGGTTCTCGCTGAACATGTCCAGGTCGTTGTTGCTGGCGCAGCCGTCGGTGCCGATCGCCAGGTTCACGCCGGCGCGCTGCAGGGCGCAGGCCGGGCAGAAGCCGGAGGCCAGCTTGAGGTTGGATTCCGGGCAGTGCACCACGCTCACGCCGCGCTCGGCGCACAGGTGGATTTCGGCCTCGGTCAGCTGGGTCATGTGCACGGCGATCAGGCGGTCGTTGACCAGGCCCAGCCGGTCCAGGCGCGCCAGCGGGCGCTGGCCGTGCAGCTTGAGCGAGTCGCTGATTTCCTGCGCGGTTTCATGCGTGTGCAGGTGGACCTGCATGTCCAGCTGGTCGGACAGCATGCGCACGCGCTCGAAATTGGCGTCGTTGACGGTGTACGGCGCGTGCGGCGCGAACGAGGTGCCGATCAGCGGATCGTTGCGCCACTGGTCGTGCAGTTCGCCGGCCTTGGCGAAGTACTCGTCGTCGGTCTTGGCCCAGGCAGTCGGGAAATCGATGATCACCGCACCGACCAGCGCACGGAACCCGTGCTGCTTGTAGACGGCGGCCTGGACGTCGGAGAAGAAGTAGTTCTCGTTGGCGCAGGTGGTACCGCCGCGCAGCATCTCGGCGATGGCCAGGGTGGTGCCGTCGGCCACGAACTCCGGCCCGATCACCGCCGCTTCCACCGGCCAGATGTGCTGCTGCAGCCAGACCATCAGCGGCAGGTCGTCGGCGACGCCCCGCAGCAGGGTCATGGGATTGTGGGTGTGTGCGTTGACCAGACCCGGCATCAGCGCCGCCTCCGGGCGCGAGACGGTCTGCTTCGGCGCAAAGCGCTCGCGTGCTTCGGCACGCGGCAGGATCGCGATGATCTCGCTGCCACGCACGGCCACGGCATGGTCTTCCAGCACCACCGCATGCGGTTCGATCGGGACCACGTAACCGGCTTCGATCAGCAGATCACAGGTTTCGGGAATGCGGGCGGTGTCGGTCATGCGGACTCACTTTGCTGGAGAAACAGGTCAGCCTGCGGCAGGGCCTACCTCGAGCCTTCAGAAGACCGGCCCCTACTGGACGGCTACCGCGATGCTTCTGGAGGACTGGCCCCTGAGTCAGGGGCGGCCGCGAAGCGGCGGGGTATGGGTGCTGGTGAGTCGGGGCCCACGATCCGCAGCGCGGATCGTGGGAGCGCCAGCGCGAATGCGCTGCCGCGTACCCGGATTACTTGCCTGCGCGTGCGGAGTATTCGCCCGAACGGGTGTCGACCTTGATGATTTCATCCTGGTTGACGAACAGCGGCACGCGGACCACCGCGCCGGTTTCCAGGGTGGCCGGCTTGCCGCCGCCGCCCGAGGTGTCGCCACGGACGCCCGGATCGGTCTCGGTGATCTTCAGCTCGACGAAGTTCGGCGGCTGGACGAAGATCGGCTCGCCGTTCCACAGGGTGACGATGCAGGACTCTTCGCCCTTCAGCCACTTCTCCGCGCCGCCCATGCCGGCCTTGGTGGCCTGGACCTGCTCGAAGGATTCCGGGTCCATGAAGTGCCAGAACTCGCCGTCGCTGTACATGAAGTCCATGTTGGTATCCACGACGTCGGCCTTCTCCACGTCATCGGTCGCCTTCATGGTCATTTCCACCACGCGGCCGGACTTGATGAAGCGGTACTTCATGCGGGTGAAGGCCTGGCCCTTGCCCGGCTTGACGTATTCGGTCTCGGTGATGACCGCTGGTTCATTGTTGACCAGGATCTTCATCCCGTTCTTGACGTCGTTCATGCCAACAGTGGCCATGCTGAAACTCCTGAATGGGCAAACGCCGCGCAGGCGCGGCGAGCCGGATAGAATGGGAAATCCCACCGACACCGGTGGGGTGACTCGATATTTCTGACCCACATGATAACCGCAGGCCCCCATTCCATGCAGCTTTCCGCCACGCCCCTGGCCGCCCCCGTCCGCTGGCAGCAACGGTGGCGCGAGGCGATCCGCGACCCGCGCGAGCTGCTCCGGCAGCTGGGGCTGGATCCGGTGGCGCTGGGGGTCTCGGATGAGGCGGCCGGCCAGTTCGCGGTGCGCGTACCGCAGGGCTTCGCGGCCCGGATGCGCCACGGCGACCGCCATGACCCCCTGCTGCGCCAGGTCCTGCCGATCACCGACGAGCTGAAGGTCGTGCCCGGCTTCAGCCTGGATGCGGTCGGCGACGGTGCGGCCAAAAAGGCCACCGGGGTCATCCAGAAGTACCGCGGCCGTGCCCTGCTGGTCACCACCGGCAGCTGTGCGATCAATTGCCGCTACTGCTTCCGCCGCCATTTCGACTACGGCACCGAAAACGCCGCCCGCGAGGGCTGGCGTGATGCGGTGGATGCGATCGCCCAGGACCCGGACATCGATGAGGTCATCCTGTCCGGGGGCGATCCGCTGTCGCTGGCCACGCACAAGCTGGTCGAGCTGACCGCGGCGCTGAAGCAGATTCCGCACCTGCGCCGGCTGCGCATCCACAGCCGCCTGCCGGTGGTCCTGCCCGAACGCGTGGATGACGAACTGGTGCAGTGGATCGCCTCGCTGCCGTGGCCGGTAGCGTTCGTGATCCATGCCAACCATGCCAACGAGTTCGATGCGTCGGTGGATGCCGCGATGGCGCGCCTGCGCGCGGCCGGTGCCACCCTGCTCAACCAGGCGGTGCTGTTGCGCGGGGTAAACGATTCGATCCAGGCGCTTCAGGCACTGAGCGAGCGCAGCTTCGCCGCCGGCGTGCTGCCCTATTACCTGTACCAGGTGGACCGGGTCGAGGGCGTGGCCCATTTCGAAGTAGCCGACGACACCGCCAAGGACCTGCATGCGCAGCTCACTGCGCGCCTGTCCGGCTACCTGGTGCCCAAGCTGGTCCGCGAGATCTCCGGCGACAGCAGCAAGCGCCCGGTCTGATCAGCTGCCCGATTCGAGCAGCTGCACCACATCGGTCGCGCTGACCGGATGGCTGAGCCAGTAACCCTGGGCCAGGTCGCAACCGCGCTGGGCCAGCAGGTCGAACTGCACTTCCTGCTCGATGCCCTCGGCCACCACGGTGATCCCCAGGGCATGGGCCATGGCGATGATGGCCGTGGTCAGGGCCAGGTCGTCCGCATCGCGCTGCATGTCGGCCACGAAACTCTTGTCGATCTTGACCCCGTCCACCGGCACCTGGCGCAGATGGCTCAGGCCGGAGAAACCGGTCCCGAAATCGTCCAGCCACACCTTCACACCGGTCCGGTGCAGCTTGTCGAGCAGGGCGGCGGCCAGCATTTCATCGCCGATCACCGCCGTTTCGGTCAGCTCCAGGTGCAGCCGCGAGGCCGGCAGGCCGGTGTCGCGCAGGCAGTCGGCGACCAGCGTGGGCAGTTCGCCGCCGCGCAACTGCCGCGGGGAGACGTTGACCGAAACGAACAGCCCTTCCCCATCGCCCCCGACCGGCCACTGCACCGCCTCGGTGCAGGCCGCGCGCAGCACCTTGGGGCCGATCACTTCGATCAGCCCGCTCTGCTCGGCCACTTCGATGAAGACCGACGGCGGGATCGTGCCCAAGGTCGGGTGCTGCCAGCGCAGCAGCACTTCCACGCCGACCATGCGGCGGTCGCGGGTGCGGAAGATCGGCTGGTAGGCCAGCCGCAGCTCGCCCCGTTCCCAGGCACCGCGCAGCTCCTGCTCCATGTGCACGCGGCGCTCGACCGCATGGTCCATTGCCCGGCTGTAGTAGCGGTAGCAGTTCTTGCCGGCCATCTTGGCCTGGTACATCGCGATGTCGCCGTTCTTGAGCAGCGTGGTGGCGTCGGCAGCGTCATCGGGGAACAGGGTCACGCCGATCGAGGAGCCCAGGAACAGCTCCCGGCCCTGCACCACCAGCGGCTTGCCCAGTTCGCGCACCAGGATCTCGGCCAGTTCGCGGGCGCCGGCGGCGACATCGCCCTCCCCGATCAGGATGACGAATTCATCGCCGCCAAAGCGCGCCAACAGCGCCTCGTCCCCACCGGCCTGGGCCACCGCCGCGCTGATGCGCTGGGCGAACTGCAGCAGCGCCTCGTCGCCGGCCTCGTGGCCGAGCGTGTCGTTGACGCGCTTGAAGTCGTCCATGTCCGCGAACAGCAGGCCCAGCCGGTGGCCGGAGGCCCGCGCGGCCATCAGCCGGTGGTCCAGCGCCTCGCGGAATGCCAGCCGGTTGGTCAGCCCGGTCAGGGCATCGGTATAGGCCATGTGCCGCACTTCGCGGTCGTGCCGGGCGATCGCCTGGCTCATCCGACCGAATGCACGCATCAGCTCACCGACTTCATCCTGGCGCCGGATCTCCGGCATCTGCAGGGTGTAGTCACCGGCCTCGATCTGGCGCGCCGCCCCGGCCAGCCAGCGGATCGGCGTCACCAGGGTGCGCTGCACGTAGATGATCACCACCGCACCAATCCCGACCAGCAGCCCGAGCATCAGCAGCAGCCAGCCCAGGTGGCGCTTGCCGACTTGCTGCAGGCGGTCGCCCAGGGTCTGGTTGGCCTGCTGCTCCATGGCCTGCACATCGTCCAGCGCCATGCCCACGCGCACCCCGCCGATCCGCTGGTTGCCGATCATGATCGGCATCGCGTTGTCGAGCACCTTGGGCGACTGCTGGACCACCAGCTCGCGCGCGCCGGCGGCACCGGCGGCGAGCGGGTCGGTCATCGGCTGGCCGAACTCCAGCACGTCCACCGTGCCGTCGTGGATCAGCCGGCCGTTCTCGTCGAACACCAGCACATAGCGCACCACCTGCTGCCGGGAGGTGTTGCGCACCAGCGCCCCGACCTGCTCCAGGTCGTTGTAGTACAGCGGGTTGGCCAGCGCATCGGACAACTCGCGGGCCAGTGCTTCACCACGGCTGCGCACACTGCGGTCGAACAGGTCATGGATGACCGTGCCGCTGAGATGCTGCACCTCGTCCTGCATCGTCGCCTGGCGCCCCAGCACCACGGCCACGATCGCCACCACGACCAGCATCGCGCCGCCCATCGCCAGCACGAAGCGGGCCTGCATTCCCGAACCCAAGCGACTCATTCCACTTCCATCCGCACGCGCATCAAGCCTTGTTTCAATTCATCCAGCCGGTGCTGCATCTGCGCATCCACCCGGTGGAACCCGGAAGTACCAAAAAATGTCTTCAATGCCGGCTGCGCCTGGGGATCGGATGCGGCATCCAGCAGCACCTGCTGCAGCCGGTCGCGCACCTTCGGATCCAGCCCTTCGCGCACCATCTCCACCGCACGCGGATACGGTTCGGTGCGATGGATGACCCGGAAATCACGCAGGAAGTTGGCCGGAATGCGCTTGCCATCAGACCAGTCCACGCTGCTCACCGCACCGGCATCCACCAGGCCCTTGTGCACGAAGGTGGCGATGTTCGCTTCCGAGCGTGCGAAGACGTAACCGACGGTGTCCGGGGCGGCGACATCGCCCAGCGAGGAGAGAATCTCCGGTGTCTCGCCGTGCTGCAACAGGGTCATCACCGGCACCAGATAGGCGCTGGTGGAGGCCGTGTTCTGCAGGGCCAGGGTGTGCCCGCGTAGTGCTTCCAGCGTCTGGATGGGGCTGTCGCGGCGCACGAAGAACACGGTGCGGTACTCGCGCACGCCGCTGCGTTCGGTCAGCAGCAAGGGCCTGGCACCGCTGCGCAGCCCCAATGCGACGGCGGTGCCGGAGGTCTCGGTCACCCAGTCCACGCGGCCGCGGCGCAGGTAGCTGCCCATCTGCTGGGTATCGCGCGCCATCAGGATCCGGCCTTCGGTGATGCCGACGTCGTGCAGGCGCGGAATCACGTAATCGAGCAGGGGCTGCAGCTGCGCATAGTGTGACCTGGGGTCGTCGCTGATCCGCCCCAGCACCAGGACATGGGCGGGTCCGGCAAACGCCGGACCGGTCATCGCGGCGATGGCCAGACACAGCAGCACGCTCTGCAGCAGCCTTCGCAGTCCCGACAAGCCCATCACTCCCCCCAAGGAATCGAGACAGACTACCCGAAAAAATGAGAACTGCGTCAGCTTACAGAGGCTTGTTGGTCGCCAATCGCGCCATGCGCTGTGCGTCGGACAGGATGCCGCGCAGCAGGCGCACTTCCTGTTCACTCAGCTCGGTGCGCAGGAACAGGCGGCGCAGCTTGCGCATCGCCGATTCAGGCGCACGGCCCTTGTGGAAGTCGATCTCATCCAGGGTGTCGCCAAGCTGGCCGAACAGGCCTTCGACCTGCGCATGGCTGGCCGGGGCTTCGCCGAAGCCGGGCTCGGCCGGCGCGGCGACCGGCGCATCGGCTGCGCCCAGGATCGCCATGCGCACTTCGTAGGCCAGGACCTGGACGGCGGCCGCCAGGTTCAAGGAGCTGAACTCGGGGTTGGACGGGATATGCACGGCGGCATGGCACAGCTGCAGCTCTTCGTTGGTCAGGCCGGTGCGCTCGCGGCCGAACACGAAGGCCACTTCGGCCGGTTCGGCGGCCTTGGCCAGCACGCGCTGGGCGGCCACGGCCGGCAGCAGTTCTTCCAGCTGGACCCGGCGCGAGCGGGCGGTACAGCCCAGCACGAAGCGGCAGTCGGCCACGGCCTCGGCCAGGGTCGCCACCACCGGGGCATCGCCCAGGACATCCTCGGCCCCGGCCGAGCGGCGGAAGGCCTCTTCATCCAGCGGTTTCTCGGGCGCGACCAGGACCAGGCGGCCCAGCCCCATGGTTTTCATGGCCCGTGCGGCCGCCCCCATGTTTCCGGGGTGCTGGGTGCCGACCAGGACGAAGCGGATGCGGGCGGGAGCGGTTTCTACGGACATGAACGGGCCAAATGCGAGCAGGACAGCGACAAATGGTAAACTGTGCGACCGGCCTCTGCGCCGGGACCGCTCTTTTCCCCCGCCAAACCCCTACTCTGCCTTTACGGGAGCTTTTCGCCATGCAGAAACCCGCCGTCACCGTCATGGTCAAGGCCGCCCGCCTCGCCGGCAACGTCCTGTTGCGCAACATCAACAAGCTCGAGGCGTTGAACGTCGTGCAGAAGGGCCGCATGGACTATGCCAGTGAAGTCGATGCAGATGCGGAAAAGGTCATCGTCAAGGAACTCAAGCGCGCCTATCCCGAGTACGGGATCATGGGTGAGGAAGGTGGCGTGCAGTCGGTCAACCGTTACATGTGGGTCATCGATCCGCTGGACGGCACCAGCAACTACCTGCGCGGCTTCCCGCATTACTGCGTCTCCATCGCCCTGGTCGAGAACGGTGAGCCGATCGACGCGGTGATCTTCGATCCCCTCCGCAATGAGCTGTTCACCGCCAGCCGGGGTGCCGGCGCGGTGTTCAATGACCGCCGTATCCGCATTGCCGAACGCAAGGATCTGGGCGGCGCGATGATCCATACCGGTTTTGCGCCGCGTGAGCGCCAGCGCACGAGTGCACAGCTGAAGGCCGTCGATGCGCTGCTGGTGCAGGCAGAAGATGTGCGCCGCACCGGTTCGGCGGCGCTGGATCTGGCCTATGTCGCCTGTGGCCGTGCCGATGCGTATTTCGAGGCCGGCGTGAAGGCCTGGGATATCGCCGCCGGTGTGCTGCTGGTCCGCGAAGCCGGTGGCCGCGTATGCGACTTCAAGGGCGCCACGCCGGCCCGCATGGACAGCCGTGGTCCGGAAACCCAGCAGATCGTTGCCGGCAATGTGAAGATCAGCGATGCGCTGCAGAAGGTGCTGGTCAATACGGGCTACGCGGCGGAGTTCGACGCGAAGTTCTGATCGGGCTGGATGTGATCTGCATGACGACGGCGCCTTCGGGCGCCGTTGTTGTGTGTGGGAACAAAAACGCCCGGCGAAAGCCGGGCGTTCTGGTCAGCGCATCGCGGTGCGGATCACACCACGGTGTTGTTGGCAGCGCGCAGGGCGGCGATGCGCTCGTCCAGCGGGGGGTGGCTCATGAACAGCTTCCTGGCGGCGCCGCCAGCGATGCCGAAGGCGGCGATCTGGGTCGGCAGGGTGCTCTGGCCGTGGTTGACCTTGAGGCGCTCCAGGGCGGCGATCATCTTCTGGCGGCCGGCCAGGTGCGCGCCACCGGCGTCGGCGCGGAACTCGCGGTGACGGGAGAACCACATGGAGATCATGGTGGCGAACAGGCCGAACACCATTTCCAGGACGAACACGATGATGTAGTAGGCGAAGCCGCGGCCGCCGCCTTCGCGGTTGCCGGACAGGGCGCTGTCGATGAAGCCACCGACGATGCGGGCCAGGACGATCACGAAGGTATTGAGCACGCCCTGCAGCAAGGCCATGGTGACCATGTCGCCGTTGGCGACGTGGGCGATTTCATGGCCGAGCACGGCTTCGGCTTCGTCTTCGCTCATGTTGTGCAGCAGGCCGGTGGAAACCGCGACCAGCGCCTTGTTGCGGTTGGCGCCGGTGGCGAAGGCGTTGATTTCCGGACCGTCGTAAACGGCCACTTCGGGCATGCCGATGCCGGCTTCACGGGCCTGGCGCTCGACCGTGGCCAGCAGCCAGCGTTCGGTCTGGTTGCGCGGCTCGGTGATCACCACCGCGCCGGTGGAGCGCTTGGCCATGAACTTGGAGAGCAGCAGGGAAATGAACGAGCCACCGAAGCCGAAGATCGCTGCAAAGATCAGCAGGCCGCTCATCTGGTTGGGATTGACGCCCGCCACCGACATCACGATGCCGGCCAGGATCAGCACCGCAAAGTTGGTCAGAAGGAAGAGAGCAATGCGACTGAACATGGGAAAAGGACGCTCGTTGGAGGTTGATGACTGCAAATCTGCGGGGACTTCAGCTTGAATTCAAGTCGCAAACTGACCGACGATTCATAGTCCATGTCCGATTCCTCCTATTGCGGGCGCTTCGCGCCCTCGCCCACCGGCCCGCTGCACCCCGGCTCGTTGCTGGCGGCGCTGGGCAGCTGGCTGCTCGCGCGCCATGCCGGCGGCCGCTGGCTGGTGCGGGTGGAGGATGTCGATCCTCCTCGAACGGTGCCCGGCGCGGTGAACGGCCAACTGGCCGTGCTGGCAGCCTTGGGGCTGTGCAGTGACGGGCCGATCGTCCACCAGAGCCAGCGCAGCGCGCTGTACCAGGCGGCGCTGGACCGGCTGCTGCGCGAGGGCAAGGCGTTCGCCTGCCATTGCAGCCGCAGCGAGCTGGCCGCGCAGGGCGGCATCCATCACCACTGCGTGGCCCGCGCCGCGCGTGCGCAACCGGCGGTGAGGCTGCGGGTACCGCCGGGCAGCGTGGTGGGGTTCGAGGACGGCCTGCAGGGCCGGATCGTGCAGGACGTGCACGCCGAGGTCGGCGACTTCGTGCTGCGCCGGGCCGACGGATACTGGGCGTATCAGCTGGCGGTGGTGGTCGACGATGGCGCGCAGCACGTGACCGACGTGGTCCGGGGCGCGGACCTGCTCGATTCCACTCCACGCCAGATCCTGTTGCAGCAGGCGCTGGGATTGCCGACCCCGCGCTACCTGCATCTGCCGCTGCTGCTGGGTCCCGATGGGCGCAAGCTCTCCAAGTCCGAGGCCGCTCTGCCGATCGACCCTGCCGACCCGCTGCCGGCCCTGCGCCGGGCCTGGGCGCAGCTCGGCCAGGACCCGGCGATCGGCGCGGGTGTCGAGGACGTTTCCGGTTGGCTGCACCAGGCGGCGGCCTGCTTCGATCCGGTGCGATTGCCACCGGCCGACATCCCCATGCGGCAAGCGGCTGACGGGGCTGCCCCTTTTGCCCGCTGATGTTGCAGAATCCTGTTCCCCCTTGTTGGCCCTGCCTTTCGGAGTAGCTGCTCATGACATCTCGCGTCGCACTGGTCACCGGTGGTACCGGCGGTATCGGTACTGCCATCTGCCAACGCCTGGCCGACCAGGGCCATCGGGTCGCCACCAACTACCGTGACGAAGCCAAGGCCAAGGCCTGGCGCGAGAAGATGCTGGCCCGCGGCTGCGATGTGGCGATCTTTCCGGGCGATGTATCCGAGCCGGACACGGCCGAAAGCATGGTGCAGGCCGTCGAAGCGGCGCTGGGCCCGGTCGAGATCCTGATCAACAACGCCGGCATCACCCGCGACACCACGTTCCATCGCATGCGTGCGGACCAGTGGCACGACGTCATCAACACCAACCTCAACTCGGTGTTCAACGTCACCCGCCCGGTGATCGAGGGGATGCGCCGCCGCGGCTGGGGCCGGGTCATCCAGATCAGCTCGATCAACGGCCTGAAGGGCCAGTACGGCCAGGCCAACTACGCGGCGGCCAAGGCCGGCATGCACGGTTTCACCATTTCCCTGGCCCGTGAGAACGCGGGTTTCGGGATCACCGTGAACACCATCTCTCCGGGCTACGTGGCAACGGACATGGTGATGGCCGTGCCGGACGAAGTGCGCGCCAAGATCATCGCCGACATTCCCACCGGCCGCCTCGGCAAGCCGGAGGAAATCGCTTACGCGGTGGCGTTCCTGGTCAACGAGGAGGCCTCCTGGATCACCGGCTCCAACCTGGACATCAACGGTGGCCACCACATGGGGTGGTAAGGGCGGCGATGCGCCGAGGGCGCGCGGACCGGGCGGGATGTGCGGGCCAACGGCGGGCGAAGGGCCAAATTGCTGCACCCTATGCTGCGCAACATAAATGCGGGCCCTTGCTACTTATGGCGGTTGCATAGGCTGCTGCACTGCGCCATGCTGCGCGCCTACTGTGATGAGTGACTGCTTCATGGCTGCGACCCGCATTATCAAGAAGTATCCGAACCGCCGGCTCTACGACACGGAAATCTCCAGCTACATCACCATAGAGGATGTGCGCCAGCTGATCCTGGATGGTGAGGACTTCGAGGTGCGCGATGCCAAGAGCGGTGATGACCTGACCCGCTCGGTGCTGCTGCAGATCATCGCCGACCAGGAACAGGACGGCGAACCGATGCTGTCCACCCAGCTGCTCAGCCAGCTGATCCGCTTCTATGGCGATTCGCTGCAGGGCTTCATGGGCAATTACCTGGAGCGCAGCATGCAGGTCTTCCTGGACCAGCAGCAGCAGTTCCGCCAGCAGATGGGCAATCTGCTGGGCCAGACCCCGTGGGCGATGATGAACCAGCTGACCGAGCGCAACATGGAGATGTGGCAGGACTTCCAGCGCAACATGGGCACCGGCTTCGGCGGCCGCCCGGGCGGCACCGGAACCGGTACCGGTACCGGCACGGGAACCGGCAAGAAGCCGGAAACCCCGGCGCCGGGCGCAGGCAAGACCCGCCGCTGAGACCGGTTCCGCTGCAGAAAAGAAAAAGGCGCAGCCTCCGGGCCGCGCCTTTTCTCGTTCCGGGGCCAGGCGTCACTGTCGACGCCCCTGTGCCCGATGCCCTCAGCGCTTGGGCTTGGCGCAACCGGTGCAGACGCGCTCGACCTTGTAGCCCTTGGCGCGCAGCTTCTCCACGACCCCATCGTTGCCCAGCAGATGCAGCGTGCCGACCACCACCAGCGTGCCCCCCTGCCCGGCCTGCAGGTGCTGCTGCAGCTTCGGCACCCAGGCATCGTTGCGGTCGGTGTTGATGCGCTTGTACAGCTGCGGGTACTGGCCGCGCATCTCGGTGGCCATCGAGGTCCACAGCAGCTTGTCGTCGCCGCGGCGCCAGGCATCGTGCAGCTTGCGCCCCATTTCATCGCCCTTGCCGGCCTGCTCCAGGGCTTCGGCCACCATCTGCTGCTGCTCCTTGGCCGACATGCCCGACAGCACCGCGATCTGCGTGTCGATATCCTCCAGCCCGGCAGTCGCCTTGCCCGCGCTGGCGGCCCGCGTCATGAAATGCCGGTCCAGGCCCAGCGCCGGGTCCAGGCCCATCTTGGTGAACTGGCTCAGGGTGATGGTCAGGCCGACGAACCACGGTTTCATGCCCTGCAACTGGGCCAGCGGCAGCTTGTTTTCCTGCGCATAGGCCTGCAGCCGGGTCCAGGTGGCCGCATCGAGGTCGCGTTTGAGTTCCGAGCCATCGGTGCGCATCGCCGCCTGCACCATCTTATGCGCCAGTTCGGGCGACTCCATGTCCTGCGGCGAGAGTTCGAACACCACCCGCTGCGAGGCGGCGAAGGCCTGGTCGACATCCGCCGACAGCGGGTAGTCCGTGGGCTGCAGCAGATGGAACGAGCCCAGCAGGTACACGCGGCTGTCGCCCGGGCCGGTGACCTTCCACAGCAGTGGAACCGGCGGGCTGGCCTTGGCGGTTGCGGGTGCACGCGGCGCGACCGGGCGCGCGTCGGCGCTGACCGTGCCGGCCAACAGGCCCGCAGCAATCAGCAACGGGGACAACAGACGCGACAACATCGACATGTTCAAGCCTCTCCTTCGGGGGCGTGGTACGCCTGCTCACCGGCGTCCACGCGCAGGTCCAGGCGGTTTTCAGGGGGCGTCAGCGGACAGGTGGCAAAGGGCGTGAACGCGCACGGCGGGTTGTAGGCCTGGTTGAAATCGATCACCACGCGGCCCTGGTCATCCGGCGCAGGCAGATCCAGATAACGGCCGGCCGGATAACTGCCGTGACCACTGGTACGGTCACCAAAGATCACGAACAGCGCGCGGCCCGGCTCGCCGATGGCTTCCAGCCGCCAGGTGCGGCCGTCGCGCTCGAACTCCAGGGCGCCCGCATTTGGCATGTTCGTGGTCAGGCCGGTGATGTCCACGATCGGCAGCGTCTGGCCGGCCGGGTGCGGCACGAAGCGCGCCGTGACGCGCCAGGACGCGCCGCCCGGCCAGTACGTCAAGCCGGTGAAGTTCGTCCGCGAAGGCGCGTCGGCATGCTTGACCCGCAGCGCGAACCGCTCGCCGCGATGGATCAGGCTGAGCCGGCCCTTGCCGTCGTCGAAGGCGATGACGGTCGGGGTCGGGTCGCGATCGCTGAAGAAGCGGATGCGGCCGGTGACCGGCTTGCCATCCACCTGCATCGCCACCCCACGCTCGGGCGTGAACCAGACGGTGTCACCCTCGCGCGCGACCATGCCCAGCTTGTCCGGGCCGACGGCTAGGCGGATGCCACTGCCCGGGCCGCGACCGATGTAATGCGCTTTGTATTCCAGCCAATGCAGGCCGACCAGGCTGGTCCAGCCGTCGGCGGCATGCAGTTCCTCGTAGCGCTGTTGGCGCCACTGCTGCTGTTCGGCCTCGAAGGCTGGATCGATCGCCACCTTCGCAGGGGCATCCTCCGCTTTTTCGCCACATCCCGACACGCTCACTGCCAGCAGCAGCGCGGCCGCCCACACTCCCCAGTGCTTGCCCATGACCGTCCTCTCAACGTCCGCGCAGGAACCAGCGGTCGATTTCCGCCAGCGAAAAACGGGCCCAGGTCGGCCGGCCGTGGTTGCACTGACCCGAGCGTTCGGTGATTTCCATGTCGCGCAGCAGGCCGTTCATTTCCGGCACGGTCAAGCGCCGGTTCGCGCGCACCGCGCCGTGGCAGGCCATGGTCGACAGCAGTTCGTCGCGGGCGCTGGCGATGCGACGGCTCTGGCCATGCTCGCGCAGGTCGGTCAGCACATCGCGCAGCAGCGCCTCCGGCTCGGCATTGGCCAGCAGGGCGGGAATGCTGCGCACGTGCAACGAGCCGGGGCCGGCGCGGGTGATTTCAAAGCCCAGCGAGGTCAAGGTCTCCGCTTCGCGTTCGGCGGTGTCGGCGTCGCGCTCGCCGACCGCCAGGGTGATCGGCACCAGCAGCGGCTGCGCATGCAGGCCCATGCCATCGTGTGCGGTTTTCAGGCGCTCATAGCCGATGCGTTCGTGCGCGGCATGCATGTCCACCACGATCAGGCCTTCGGCATTCTCGGCGAGAATGTAGATGCCATGCAGCTGCGCGATCGCATAGCCCAGCGGGGGTACGCCACTATCGGCCGCCGTGACCGGCAAACCACTTTCGCTCGGCATCGGCGGCAGGCTGCCGCCGGCGGCGGTGCCACCGGGCGCGCCATACAGCGCCGCATAGGCGGAAGGGGCATCGGCCACGCGCAGGCCCAGTGGCGATTGCTGCGGGCGCCAGTCGCCGCCCATGCTACCCCCACCGCCACCACCGGCTGCACTGCCGGCGAGTGCATAGCCCCCATTGCCTGACGACGGCAGACCGTAGGCCGGCGCCGCGGTCGCGGCACTCTCCGTGGCGTGCACCTGCGTACCGGCAGCGGTCATCCCGGCGCGCGTTTCCGCCAGCGCTTCCTTGAGCGTGCGGTAGACGAAATCGTGGATCAGGCGCGAATCGCGGAAGCGCACTTCATGCTTGGCCGGATGCACGTTGACGTCGACACGGGTCGGGTCCAGCTCCAGGAACAGCACATACGCCGGCTGGCGACCATGGAACAGCACGTCGCCGTAGGCCATCTTCACCGCGTGGGCGACGCTGCGGTCACGCACCGAGCGGCCGTTGACGTACAGGTACTGCTGATCGGTGCTGGCCCGCGAGTAATGGGGCTGCGCGATCCAGCCGTGCAAGCGCAGGCCGGCACCGCTGTGGTCCACGCGCAGCGCCTGGTTGGCGAAGTCTTCGCCCAGCGTCTCGCCCAGGCGCGCGTCCGAGTACAGATCGCCGGGCTTGTAACGGCGCGAAGGTTTCCCGTTGTGCGACACGCGCAGCTCGACATCCGGCCGCGCCAGCGCGAGCGAGCGCAGCCACTCTTCGATATGGCCCAGCTCGGTGCGCTCGGCGCGCAGGAACTTGCGGCGGGCCGGCACGTTGTAGAACAGCTCGCGCACTTCCACGGTGGTGCCCGGCGCATGCGCGCGCGGGGTCACCTCGCCAAGCCGGCCGCCTTCGATCTGCAACGCCGAGCCGTGCTCGTCGATGGCACGGCGCGAGCTCAGGGTGAAGCGGCTGACCGAGGCGATCGACGGCAACGCTTCGCCGCGGAAGCCGAGCGTGGCCACCGACTCCAGATCATCCAGGCTGGCGATCTTGCTGGTCGCATGGCGCGACACCGCCAGCGGCAGCTCTTCCGGTGCAATGCCACCGCCGTCATCGCGGATGCGGATCAGCCGCACGCCGCCCTCTTCCAGGTCGATATCAACCCGCGTGGCGCCGGCGTCCAGCGCGTTCTCGACCAGTTCCTTGACCACGGACGCGGGCCGCTCGACCACTTCGCCAGCGGCGATCTGGTTGATCAGGATCTCGGGAAGCTGGCGGATGCTCATGCGCACCTCCGGCTGACGGAGGTGAGGGGCGCAGCGGCGAGGGGGATTCGGGAAACAGACGTCATCCCGTGATGATAGCGTGCGCCGGGCGGTGGCTGGCGGGCTTACTTGCTGCCGCCCGCCACGGTACCGGCGGCGTCGATCTCGGCCTGGGCGCGCGCAGCGTACAGGGTGCCCGGCGGCGGCTGGCGGCTGAAGAAAGTATGCACGCCATCAAGCACGGCACCGGCGATCTGGCGCTGGTAGGCCGGATCGATCAGGCGGCGCTCTTCATCCGGGTTGGAGATGAACGCGGTTTCGACCAGCATCGCCGGCATGTCCGAGGTGCGCAGCACTGCGAAGTTCGCCCGTTCGATGTTGGGCTTGTGGTTCTTGCCGATCCGCTTCAGGCCGCCCAGCACATGCCCGGCAGCGTCTTCGGAGGCCTTCATGTAACCGCTCTGGGCCAGATCCAGCAGCACGTTGGCCAGGGTGCCTTCGGTCTGCTGCAGGCGTACGCCACCGACCAGATCGGCCGCGTTTTCCTTGTCGGCCAGCCAGCGCGCACGCTGCGAGGACGCGCCCTTGGTCGAGAGCACGTAGACCGACGAACCGGTGGCCGCGCGGTTCTCGGCGGCATCGGCGTGGATCGAGATGAACATGTCGGCCTTGGCGGCGCGCGCCTTCTGCGCGCGCATCGGCAGCGGGATGAACACGTCGCTGTCGCGGGTCAGGTAAGCCTTCAGGCCGGGCGTTGCGTTGACCTGGCGGGCCAGTTCACGCGCCACTGCCAGGGTGATGTCTTTTTCGCGCTTGCCGGTCGGGCCGACCGCGCCGGGATCCTGGCCGCCGTGGCCCGGGTCGATCGCGATCACCAGCGGGCGCATGCCGGCGCGCATCTTCACCCGCGAGGCGTCGCTGGGCATCGCCGGACGCGGGTTCTCCTGCGGCGTCACCGGGGTCGGCGTCGGCGCCGGGGTGGGCACCGGCGCACTGGCGACCACGGCCGTGGTCGACTGACCGGCGAGGATGGCGGCCGGTGAAGCGCTGTTGCTGGCGGCATTGGCGGTGCCGGCAGCGGCCACGTTGACGGTGGTGGCGGTGGTCGCCGCCGGGCCCGGCGCGGGTGCCGAGGTGGCGACGGTGGCGCTGGCCTGCTGACGTACCGAGGCGGTCAGCAAGGCGGTGGCGCGCGCGGCGTCGCTGCGCGCCTGTGCGGATTGGGCAGCGGCCTGCGCGGGGGTCGGAGCGGCTGCGGCCGGCGTGGAAGCCGCTGGCGCAGGCGTCGGCGCAGGGGCAGCGGCAGGTGTCGGGGTCGGGCTCGGCGCGCTGGCCACGCGGGTGGACGTCGGCGCATCGCCCGGCCACTCGATCACCAGCCGCGATTGATCCCCCTGCTTGATCATCTGCGGGCGGAACGGCGCGACCGATTCGGCCAGGTCGAACACCACGCGGAACGTGCCCGGCACCGGCTGCCCGGTTCGGACCGCCGTGACCACACCCTTGGGCGCCGGCAGTTTGAGGTTGCGGATCGCGCTGGAGTCCGGGAAATCGACCACCAGGCGGTTCGGACCGGCCAGGGACAGGGTCTTGTAACCCCCGCTGCCGGCCAGCGAAATCTCCGCACGGGTACCGGTCGCACCGGTCTCCACGGCCACCTGGCGGACTTCGCCCGCCCACGACAGCGCGCTCGCCAGACAGAGTCCGACGGCGGTGCAGATGGCGGTGAGTGATTTCCCCATTGGCATGGGTCTGGATTCAATCACCGCGCTGAATGAAATGCAACTCCTTTTCCCTTAATAATCCGTAACCTGCCGGTGGTTCCTAGTGTCAGCCGACAGAAAGGGCCTGCAAGTCGCCTCCTTGGGGGAGCCGTTCGAGCCATTCGCGACCGGCAGGACTGGTCGCCGTGAGCCGGGCGCGCCGCCCCTGGCCATGGATCTCCAGTGCGACTTCCAGATCGGTCGGCGGCAGCGCACCGGCGCCGCGCTCGGGCCATTCGACCAGCCACAGCGAGGCGCTGCCCTCGTCCAGCCCCAGGAAATCCAGCTCCTGCGCATTGCCGATCCGGTACAGGTCCAGATGCCAGGCCTCGTGCCCGTCGGCCAGCGGGTAGCGTTCCACCAGGGTGTAGGTCGGGCTGCGGATCGCGCCCTGCACGCCCAGCGCGCGCAGCAGGGCGCGGGCCAGGGTGGACTTGCCGGCCCCCAGGTCGCCCTGCAGCTGCATCACCGCCTGCGGTGGTCGGGTCGCGGCCAGCCATTGCCCGAGCAGGTCGGTGTCCTGGGTCTGCGCGAGGAAAAACTCGATCATGTTCAAACGTCCGGATTGACCAGCCGGCGCAGCGGCGCCAGCAGATCGGTGGGAAGCAGGCCCCGCTGGCCGTCACTGGCGGCGGCATCGCCGGCCAGGCTGTGCAGCAAAGCGCCGATACTGGCCGCATCGAACGCGCCCAGGCCCTGCGCACGCAGGGCGGCAATGATGCCGGTGAGCAGGTCGCCCATGCCACCCACGGCCATGCCGGGGTTGCCGGCGGCGATCACCCGCGGCACCGAGTCTGGCGCGGCGACCACGCTGCCGGCGCCCTTGAGCACCACCACCGCGTGGAACCGGTCGGCCAGCGCTTTGGCGGCAGTGAAGCGGTCCGCCTGCACCTGCGCCGTGCTCAACCCAAGCAGGCGCGCGGCCTCGCCCGGGTGCGGGGTCAGGATCGCATCACCGGGCGGCTGCGGTGCCTTGGCCAACAGGTTCAGGGCATCGGCATCGATCACCAGCGGCTTGCCGCTGGCCAGCACCTGCCGCCAGAGTTCGTGGGCCCAGTCGTCCTGGCCCAGGCCCGGCCCGATCGCGATCACTCCGGCGCGTGGCAGCATCGCCTGCAGGTCCTGTGCGTCCTGGACGGCATGCACCATCGCTTCGGGCAGCCGCGCCAGCAGCGGTGCGACATGCGCTGCCCGGGTCGCTACGCTCACCAGCCCTGCGCCCGCGCGCAATGCCGATTCACTGGCCAGCATCACCGCGCCGCCGCTGCCGAGATTGCCGCCCACGCACAGCACGTGGCCGGATTCGCCCTTGTGGGTGTTGGCGCGGCGGGCCGGCAGTTGCGCGCGCAGGCGTGGTTGCTGCCAGCACTCGGCGCTGTGCTGCACGCCCTGGTCGCCGTCGGCAGGCAGTTCCAGCGCGGCCAGCCGACGCCCGCCGACATGCTCCAGCGCCGCGCCGGTATACAGCCCCTGGTGGCGCACGATGAACTGCAGCGTGACCGTGGCGCGGATGGCGACGCCCGGCACGTTACCGGTCTGCGCATCCACGCCGCTGGGCACGTCCAGCGACAGTACCGGCAGGCCCGAGGCAGTGATCGCGTTGATCAGATCGGCCGCCCCACCGGCTGGCGCGCGGTTCAGGCCGATGCCGAACAGCGCGTCCACGAGCAGGTCCACTGGCGGCAGGCCGCCATCGAAATGCGCTACCGCACCGCCGGCGGCGATGAACGCCTGCTCGGCCTGCTGCGACAACGTCGTGGCCGGGGCATCGGTCGCCAGCCGCAGCACCGTCACCTGGCGGCCGGCTGCACGGGCCAGACCGGCCAGCACATAGCCATCGCCGCCGTTGTTGCCGGCCCCCACCACCACGCCGATGCGCTGCGCCTGTGGCCAGCGCTCCAGCAGGCAGTGCCAGGCGGCCAAGCCGGCCTGTTGCATCAGCGAGGCTCCCCCATCGCCCAGCAGGGCGCTGGCCTGCGCATCCAGGCGGCGCGCGGCGGTGATATCGAACAGTTCAGCAAGCTCGGGCATGCCGGGATTCTATACTTGTCGCCCAGGCGCAGCCTTGCCGCGCCCTTCCCAGGCTCCGTTTCCGCCCAGGCCATGTCCGCCGTCCCCCTCCCCGCCCCCGTCCACCTGGCCCGCGCCGCCGACCGCATCCGTGCGATCGCGCGCGTGCATGGCTTCCAGCGCTGCGGCGTGTCCGGGATCGATCTGCGCGAGGACGAAGCCCACCTGGCCGACTGGCTGGGCAAGGGCCTGTACGGCACGATGGAGTGGATGGCGCGGCACGGCACCCTGCGCGCGCGGCCGGATGAACTGCTGCCGGGCACGGTGCGGGTGATCTCGGTCGGCATGGATTACGGCCACAAGGATGACGCCGAAGCCTGGAACACCCTGCATGATGGCGACCGCGCCTACGTAGCGCGCTACGCCTTGGGCCGCGATTACCACAAGCTGATGCGCAACCGGCTGCAGAAGTTCGCCGACAGCATCGCCGCCGAGATCGGTCCCTTCGGCTACCGCGTGTTCGTCGATTCGGCCCCGGTGCTGGAGCGCGCCCTCGCGCGCAATGCCGGGCTGGGCTGGATCGGCAAGCACACCTGCCTGATCGACAAGCAGGGCGGTTCGTGGTTCTTCATCGGTGAGATCTACATCGACCTGCCGCTGCCGGTGGATACACCCGCGAGCGCGCACTGCGGCACCTGCACGCGCTGCATCGATGTGTGCCCGACCCAGGCGATCATCGCCCCGCACCGCCTGGATGCACGCCGCTGCATTTCCTATCTCACCATCGAACATGACGGTGCGATTCCCGAGGAGATGCGCACCGCAATGGGCAACCGCATCTACGGCTGCGACGACTGCCAGCTGGTCTGCCCCTGGAACAAGTTCGCCAAGCGCACCGACGAGCCGGATTTCCGCGCGCGCAATGACCTGGACACCGCCTCGCTCGCCCAGCTGTTCGCCTGGGAAGAAGACGAATTCCTGCGTCGCACCGAAGGCAGCCCGATCCGCCGCAGCGGGCATGAACGCTGGCTGCGCAACATCGCCGTGGCGCTGGGCAATGCGCCGACCCATGCCGAGACCATGGCCGCACTGCAGGCACGGCGCGAGCACCCTTCGGCGATCGTGCGCGAGCATGTGGCCTGGGCCCTGCAGCAGCACGCCGACCGCGCCACCGCAGGATGAAGCATCGCCGCCGACGTGCGACCATGGCCCCCCGTTCGTACCGTTTGGCCTGATGCCCCCCATGGACCGCAGCGCGCAGATTCTCACGCCCAGCCAGCTCAACATCCTGGCCCGCGACCTGCTGGAAGGCGCGTTCCCGCTGATCTGGGTGGAAGCCGAACTGGGCAGCGTTACCCGTCCGGCTTCGGGCCATATGTATTTCACGCTGAAGGACGCGCGCTCGCAGATCCGCGCGGCGTTGTTCAAGCCCAAGAGCCAGTGGCTGAAGTTCGTGCCGCGCGAAGGCATGCGCGTGCTCGCGCGGGGCCGGTTGACCCTGTACGAAGCCCGCGGCGAGTACCAGATGGTGCTCGACCACATGGAAGAAGCCGGCGAAGGTGCCCTGCGCCGCGCCTTCGAGCAGCTCAAGGCGCGGCTGGAGGCCGAGGGCCTGTTCGCGCCCGGGCGCAAGCGGCCGATGCCGGCCCATGTGCGCCGCCTGGCGGTGATCACCTCGCCCACCGGCGCGGCGGTGCGTGACGTGCTGAGCGTGCTGGAACGGCGTTTCCCGATGCTTGAGGTCGACCTGCTGCCCAGCCTCGTGCAGGGCGACAGCGCCGCCGCGCAGTTGACCTCGCTGCTGCGTTCGGCCGATGCCAGCGGCCGTTACGATGTGATCCTGCTGACCCGCGGCGGCGGCTCGATGGAAGATCTGTGGGCGTTCAACGACGAGCAGCTGACCCGCGCGATTGCCGCCAGCCAGACACCGGTGGTCTCTGCGGTGGGTCACGAAACCGACTTCAGCCTCGCCGATTTCGCCGCCGACCTGCGTGCGCCCACGCCCTCGGTCGCGGCCGAACTGCTGGTACCCGACCAGCGCGACCTGCTGCTGCGCGTGCGCCGCCTGGATGCGCGCCTGGCACAGCTGCAGCGGCACAGCCTCGGGCAAGCGATGCAGCGCGCGGACCGCGCCCTGCTGCGCCTCAACGCACAGAGCCCGCAATCACGCCTGCAGCTGTTGCAGCGCCGCCAGCAGGATGTCGCGCGCCGCCTGCACGCAGCGTGGACGACACAGCATCAGGGCCGCCTGGCCCATCTGCGCCACGCCGCGGCTGTACTGCGCAGCGGTCACCCGCAGCGCCGGCTGGATGCCCTGCGTGAGCGCCTGCAACGGCTGCTGCCGCGTGCGGACAGTGCGATCGGCCGCCAGCTGCAGCGCGACAACCTGCGCCTGCGCGCGCTCGCACGTTCGATGGAAGCGGTCAGCCCGCTGGCCACCGTCGCGCGGGGTTACGCCATCCTGACCCGCGAGGACGATGGCAGCCTGGTGCGTTCGCCGCTACAGGTGCGCCCCGGCGATACGCTCAAGGCACGCGTGCAGGACGGCGTGATCGACGTAACGGTCAACGAACCGGCGCGCTGACCCAGCGCGCCCACGCCACGCCGTTCGCCCTCAACGCCCCGCGCTTTCGCAGAACTTCTGCCGGTATTGCATCGCCTTGGGCATCAACGCCTGCAGGTTCTGGATGCGCGTGCCCGGGTTGGGATGCGTGGACGCGAATTCCGAGGTCGACTGCCCCCCACTGGCCTGCCCCATCCGCTCCCACAACGGAATCGCTTCCTGCGGGTCGAAGCACGCTGCGGCGGCCAGCATCAGGCCCACTTCATCGGCCTGGGTTTCATGGCTGCGCGCATAGGGCAACAGATAGCCGTAGCCCATCGCCGACATCATCATCTGCTGCTGTTGCGGGTCCATGCCGCTGGCGGCGCCGGCCATCTGCCCGATCTGGGTCATCTTCTGCTGGGCCATGCGCTGGGCACCATGGCGCAGCAAGGCATGCGCGATCTCATGCCCCATCACCACCGCCATCGCATCCACCGTACGCGCGACCGGAATCAACCCGGTATAGACCGCCATCTTGCCGCCCGGCAGGCAGAACGCATTGGCCTGGTCGGAGGGGATCACGTTGACCTCCCATTCGAAGTCACGCGCGAAGTGCGCAGGCTTCAGTCCGTGTTCCTCGGCGAGCGCGGTTTCCACCACGTCCACCTTGGCGATCAGGCGCTGGGCGATCGCCTGGATCTCGCGCGACTGTGGCGCATTCGGATCCAACGGCCGCTCCTGGGCCAGGATTTCCTGGTAGGCCTGCAGGCCGAGCGCCTTCTCTTGGCTTGCATCGAGCGAGCTGTCGATCAACACGCTTTCGCCGGTGTACGGATCCACCGCACGGTTGGAGAACCAGTAGAACGCGGCATAGCCGGCGAAGGCCAGCAGTACCCACCAGCGGATGTTGCCGAACAGGCCCGGCCGCCGGGCGCGGCCCTGCTGCTGACCGCCGAATGGATCGTTGCGCATGCGCTTGCTTCCTGAGATGGCCGCGGCACCCTGCCCGACACTGCGCCAATCCTAGAACGCGCCGTGGGTGGCCGGGTGAAAATCCGGCCCGGCGCGCCGCTGGTCAGATGCCGCGGACCAGGCGGAAGCCGATCCGGGCGCTGGTGGTGTCCGAGTCCTGCGACTGCCGCCACGCCGCGCGGGTCTGTGCTGGTGCGTTGGCCCAGTTGCCGCCACGGATCACGCGCTGCCGGCAGCCGGGGTTGAACCAGGCCACGCCATCGGCAGGTGCCCGCCGGTAACTGGCATGCCAGCAGTCGGCCACCCACTCGCTCAGGTTGCCGGCGATGTCGTGCAGGCCCCAGGGGTTGGGATCGAAGCTGCCCACCGGCGCCGGGCCCCAGTATCCATCGCCGTAGCCGACGAAGGCGTTGTACCAGTGCCGGCCGGAGGGTGAGACATCCTCGGCGCCGGTGAAATTGCCGGCACGCGCGGGCGGCGTGCCCGCATCGCCCCACGGGTAGCGGCCACTGCTGCCGGCGCGCAGCGCGTATTCGAATTCGGCCTCGCTGGGCAGCCGGTACGAGCGTCCGGTCTGTTCGGACAGCCAGGTCGCGTAATTCTCGGCATCGCGCACGCTGACGTGCATCACCGGCAGGTTGGCGATCGCCTCGGCGCCGTTGTAATCGGACTGCCAGTCCACGCCGCTGCGGCGGACGAAGTTGCCGCTGCGCTCGTCGTACACGATCGAATGCCCGCGCCGCGTGGCACGTGGGCGGGCCTTGGTGGCCTGCACGTAGCGGCGGAAATCGGCGACCGTCACTTCGGTGATCGACATCGCAAAGCCGCGCTCGAACCGCACGTAATGCGAGGGTTTCTCGGCATCGGTCGCGCCCAGTTCGTTCTCGGCGGCGCCCATCTGGAATCCGCCATGCGGCACCACGATCATCTGGGGCCCGCGGCCACCATCGCGCAGAGCATCGCTGAACACCTGCCGCGGCCGGAAGCTGCCGTAATGGGTGACCAGTTCGATGCGCTCGCGCAGCTGGCCCACGACCGGATCGCCGGGCAATGCGATGCGCAGGGCGTCTTCCAGTTTCTGCCGCGCCGGCTTGAGACCCTGCGGCGTGGCCAGATCACGCAGGCCCTCGTTGCGCAGCCGCGCCAGCGTGTCAGAGCGGATGTTCTCGATGCGCTCGAAGGCATCGGCGATGGTGATCGAAGAGTCGCGCACCTTGGCCGCTTCGGCCAGCCACGTTCCCGCGGTCGCAAAGTCAGCGGCCCGCGCGGCCGTTTCCGCACGCCGGATCAGTGCGCTCTCTGCGGCCGCCAGCCCCTGCCGGGCACGCGGATTGTCCGCATCCAGCGCCAGCGCCTCGCGGAAATTGGGGATGGCGCCATCGCCGTCTTCGCCGATGCGATCGGCACGCAGATCCTCTTCACCGGCGCGGTTGTAGGCCACCACGCGCTGGGCGATCTCCACCCGCGACTGCAGCTCACGTACCTTGGCATCGTCGGGCGCCAGGGTCAGCAGGACCAGGGCCATCTCGCTGGCCTGGGCCAGCGCCTCACGCTGCTTGAGCGGGCGGTCCAACAAGGCGGACGCTTCCTGCAGCAGACGCTGACGGGCGCGTTTCAGGCCGGCCTGGGCCACCCTGTCCTTGGGATCGCGCTGCAGCAGCGCCAGCCAGATCGGAATCGCATCCTCGGCGCTGCGGTACAGCCGGTCTTCCTCGAAGGCGCGCGCGGCGTCACGGCGTGCCTGCGCGACTTCGCCGTCGACGAGGGTGACCGCAGGTGGCTGCCAGCGCTCCACCGTCTCGGCCGCATCCTCGCCACCGATGGTGACCTGCGCCACCGGTGCGCTGGGCGTGGGCCGCGGCGCAGCGGGCGTGGCCGCTGGGGTTGCCGGGGCGGGCGCAGGCGCGGGCGAACAGGCGGCCAGCACCCCCAGCAGTGCGGTGAACAGCAGCGGCAATGTGCCTGGCGGTCGCAAATGGGGGTCCTTGGGGCATGGCATCGTCTTGCAGTGCCTGCACCCTGCCGCACGCCGTGTGCCCCGGGTGCAGTCGCGTTCCAGGCGGCATGCCGCAGGTGCGGACAGGCGATCATCATAATCGCCACCGTCGCAGGCGGCGACCGCTGGCGGCCCGGGCGTTCATCGCACTGCGCAGGCATGCCGGCCGTGGCACGGGGTTAGGCTATCCTCCCCGACCTGAGCACCCCTTTGCAGTACATGGAATCCCACGTGGCTTACTGGATCAAAACCCCGGCGGAACTGGACGAGCGCTTCCGCCAGCGCCCCACCCGCATCGGCCTGGACACGGAGTTCATCCGCGAGCGCACCTACTGGCCGCAACTGGCCCTGGTACAGATGGCGGTCGGCGATGAAATCCTGCTGATCGACCCGCTGATCCCCGGCATGAACGAGGCCCTTGCCCCGTGGCTGACGGATACCTCGATCCTCAAGATCATGCACAGCGCCAGCGAAGACCTGGTCACCTTCAAGGTCGCCTGCGGCGTGCTGCCACGCCCGCTCTTCGACACCCAGATCGGCGCTGCGCTGGCCGGCATCGGCGGCGGCATGGGGTACCAGAAGCTGGTCACCGCGGTCACCGGCGTCACCCTGGCCAAGGGCGAGACCCGTTCGGACTGGATGCGCCGCCCGCTCTCGGAGGCACAGCTGGAGTACGCCGCCGACGACGTGGAGTACCTGTTCCAGATCCACGACACCATCGACGCACGCCTGGAAGAACTCGGCCGCCGCCAGTGGCTGCAGGACGATGCCGAGCGCCTGCTCGCCAGTGTGGAACACGATGAAGAGCGCTGGCCGCATGTGGCGATGCGCTCGGCGCAGTTCATGGATACCCCGGCACAGCTGCGCCTGCTGCGCCTGCTGCGCTGGCGCGACGTGCAGGCCCGTGCCAGCGACAAGCCGCGCAGCTGGGTGCTCGACAACGAACTGGCTGCCGTGCTGGCACGCACGCCGCCGGCCGATGTGGATGCGCTGTCCAAACTGATGGAAGGCTTCCCCAAGGCCCCGCGCAAACTCGCCGCGCAGGTCTGGCAGGCGCTGATCACCCCGCTTGCCGATGAAGCCGAAGCCCCGCTGGCGCTGCCGGCCACCGATGCCAACAAGCAGGCCCTCAAGCGGCTGCAGGATGCGGTCAGCGCGCGCAGCGCCGAACTCGGCCTGCCCGACGGCGTACTGGCCTCGCGCAAGCACCTGGAAAGCTACATTGAACGCCGCCAATGGCCCACGGCGCTGGCCGGCTGGCGCCAGGCGCAGCTGGAGCCGATCCTGGCCCCCCTGCTGCCACCTGCCTGAAACGACAACGCCCCGCATCTGCGGGGCGTTGTCTCTTGGATCCGACGCACCGGTGCCGCAGCAGCGCAGCACCGGCGACGTGGGTCTTACCAGTTCATGTTGAGCGACACACCCACGGTGCGCGGTTCGTTGTAGACCGCGGCCATGTAGTTCTCGATCACACCCTTGAGGTTCTTCTCATTGGTGATGTTGCGCGCGAACAGCGCCACTTCCCAGGCACCGTAGTTGGCCGAGTAGCCCAGCTTCAGGCCGCCTTCGAAGCTGCCCTTGGAGTTGAACTCGGCCGAGTCGTACAGCACGAAGCTGGTGTAACCCTGCTTGTTCCAGTCGGTGGAGACGAAGAACACATCGGCGTCATTGACCGGCATGTCGTAACGCGCGGCCAGGTTGATGTTGTACTTCGGTGCATTCGGCAGCGGGTTGCCGTTGATCTGCGCGAAGGTGTTGGCACCAACCTTGATGGTCGGGTCATTCACGGTGCACACCACGGCGCCGTTCAGGGCGCAGACCTGCGCGTACACGCGGTCGTCCTGGATCTTGCTGTGCAGCAGGCTGACGCCGGCGCTCAGGGCCAGGTTCGGGATCGGGCGCAGCTCCATGTCCGCTTCCAGACCGTAGGCCTTGGCCTTGTCGGCATTGAACAGCACGCCGTTGCCGTCCGAATCGTTGCCGTTGAGCTGGATGTCGTTGACCACATAGGTGAACGCAGCCGCGTTCACGCGCAGGCGGTTGTCCCACAGGCTGCTCTTGATGCCCGCTTCCCAGGACAGGATGGTTTCCGAGTTCGCCGTGGTGAAGTCGGCATTGAACACGGCCGAACGGCCCTGGATGGTCGGGCCGCGGAAGCCGCGGGCCACGCGCGCGTACACGCTCAGCTGCGGGTTGAACGCATACATCGCGCTCAAGTCCCAGCTCGGCGTGGTGTCGGACATCTCCACGTAGGTGCGGCCCTTGTAGGTCACGGCACCGGCGGCGGTATCGGCGGTCTTGAGCAGGCGGGTCTTCTTCTCGTCCTTGGTCTGGCGCAGGCCGGCGGTCAGGGTGAACTTGTCGGTCACGTCATAGCTGACCTGGCCGAAGCCGGCCCAGGAGGTGTTGACGTTGCGCAGGCGCACCCAGTTGTTCGGGTTGCGCGCGTTGCCCTGCAGGAACCAGGCGCGCTGGTAGAAATCGGTGGTGTCGCGACCGTCGAAGTAGAACGCGCCGACCTGCCACTTCAGGCGGTTGTCGTCGGCGTTGGCCAGGCGGAACTCCTGGGTCCACTGGTCCAGATCGCGGATCTGGCCCATCGACTGGCCGTAACCGTTCGGCACGCCGTTGACCGGGTAGTTCACGGCCGCGCCGCCGTCGGTGTCACCGCGGCTGTAGCCGGAGGTGGTTTCGTAGGCGGTGATCGAGGTCAGCGAGACGTTGCCGAAATCGTAGATGGCCTTCACCGAGCCGCCGTAGGTCTTGTAGGCCTGCGGGTTGTTGTCGGCTTCGTCGTAGGCGACCTGGTCGCGCGGCACGTCGGTCTTGTTGGAGCCCTTGGTCAGCGCGCTGCGCAGGAACAGGGTCGAGGTGCCGTCATAGTCGCGTGCGTGGGCCGAGGCCAGCAGCGAGAAGTTCTCGGTCGGCTGCAGCAGCAGCTGCGCGCGCACGTTGCGGTCGTCGAAGCCGCCCATGGCGTTCTTCTTCGGCGAGACCGTGCCATCGGCGCTGGGGCCGCGGTAGGTGTTGTCGACGTAATCATCGCGGTGCTGGTACAGCGCCGACACGCGGAACGAGGCGATATCGTTGATCGGGCCACCGAAGCCGCCGTCGATCGCCACGCTGCCGTAGGTACCGTAGCTGGCCTGCACGCGGCCGCTGTAGTCCTGGCTCGGCTTGATGGTGTCGAACTTGACGATGCCGGCGGTGGTGTTGCGGCCGAACAGCGTGCCCTGCGGGCCGCGCAGCACTTCGATCTGGTCCACGTCATAGACCGGGTTGGACTTCAGCACCACGTGCTCGAGCACCACGTCGTCCTGGATGATCGAGACCGGCTGCGACGCACCCAGGTAGAAGTCGATGTTGCCCAGGCCGCGGATGTAGAAGCGCGGGAAGATGCGGCCGGTGGTGGTTTCAGCGTAGAAGCTGGGCACCTTGCCCGACAGCGCCAGCAGGGTGTCGTCGCCGCCGGCGGTGTAGTCGCGGATCTTCTCGCCCTGCACCACACCGACCGAGACCGGCACTTCCTGCAGGTTGCGCTCGCGGTGGTCGGCGGTGACGGTGATGGTGTCCAGCGAGGTCGCGCTGGCCGACTGCGCGTCCTGCGCCGAGGCGGCAGCGGACAGCATCAGCGCAGCCGAGGCGCAGGCCAGCGCCAGGGCGTGGCGGCGCGGCAGCAGGGCGGCCGGCAGGGAACGGGAAAGAAGACGCGTCGACACAGGGGCGTGGCGTAGAGCGGGCATGCAGAGGTCTCTGGTAGTACAGATCGGGGCAGCCGGCGAGATGGCCGGGCACCATAGGAAATCGACACCGCTGTGGAGACAGCGATGCGGCACGGTATTGGCTGGATGTTGCAGATTGGTGTCAGGGCGTTCTGGGCGACGGCTGTCCGGCCCCCCTGGTCCACTGGCTATGCGGCCGCGTTTTCTGGCGCGGATTATGCCCGGCCCACGCGCGCGCCGGAAGGGCAGCGTTCGGGTTTGGACGCCTACCGGGCCATCGGCCACATGTCGCCCGGCACTTGTCGCCCTGGCGGCGGCGAACACTGAACCGGTCATCCATGAGCAGACCACTCGCTGGAGGATGCCCTGCACGCGGCCACCGCCGGGATGGCGCAGTGGCTGGAGCAGGACGACCGGTTGAGCCTGTCCGAGACAGCGCAGGTGCTGGGTAGTTCGGTCAGCTTCGTGGTGGCCAACCTGGCCGGGCGCAGCGTCGGCGTGGCGGCCAAGCTGGACAAAGCGCTGCTGCGGCAGGTCGAACGGGCACCTGGCAGGACACACGGCGCCGGCCCGTGACCCGGACCAGGCACCCCTTGGCAGGCAACGCCGGTCGGCGCTAGACTAGGCCCATCGCGAGGTACGGCCGAGGTCGGGTACGCCACGCAGTTGCACCACCCGTGGGGCCATAGCTCAGCTGGGAGAGCGCGTCGTTCGCATCGACGAGGTCAGGAGTTCGATCCTCCTTGGCTCCACCACTATTCAGCCCGATAGGGCACTCGAAAGGCCGGAACACCTGAAAAAACAGGGGTTTCGGCCTTTTTCGTTGGACGAGCGAGTACCGCCCCGCACGTTGCAGCTAGTGAGACGGTGGGGGCATATTTTGGGGCACCTGCCCCATGCCCCCAGAACCGATGCCCCCACTCTCCGATCTCTCTATTCGTCGCGCCAAGCCGAGTGGCAAAACACAGAAGCTCTTCGACGGCGGGGGCCTATATATGGAGATCTCGCCGGCAGGCGGCCGCTGGTGGCGACTGAAGTACCGATTCGGCGGCAAGGAGAAGCGCCTGGCGCTCGGGGTGTATCCGGAGGTCACTCTGGCCTTGGCACGCAACCGCCGCGAGGACGCCCGCCGGCTGCTCGCCCAGGGCACAGACCCAAGCCAGCAGAAGAAGGACGCGGCCGCAGCGAAGGCGGGGCTGGACGCATTGACGTTCGAGTCCATCGGGCGGGAGTGGATGAAGGGCCGGATCTGGGCGCCGTCGTATCGCATCAAGGTCGAGGCGTGGATGGAGAACGACGTGTTCCCGTGGATTGGCTCCCGACAGGCTGCCGAACTCGAGGCGCCGGATTTCCTGTCGATCGCACGACGCATGGAACGGCGCGGCGCCATCGAGTCCGGCCATCGGGTGATACAGAACTGCGGGCAGATCATGCGCTATGCCATTGCATCGGGCATGGCAAAGCGCAACCCAGTCGCCGACCTACGCGGTGCGCTGCAGCCAAAGCCGAAGCGCCACTACGCAGCCTTGGCCGAGCCGAAGGAGCTGGCACCGCTGTTGCGCGCTATCCACGCCTATCAGGGCAGGCCAGTCACGCGCTGGGCGCTCGCCTTGGCTCCGCTGGTGTTCGTGAGGCCGGGAGAGTTGCGCCAGGCCGAGTGGTCCGAGTTCGATCTGGACGCTGCCGTGTGGCTCATCCCCGCCGACAGGATGAAGATGCGCGCCGAGCACCTGGTGCCGCTGTCGCGGCAGGCTCTGGACATCCTGCGGGAGATTCATCCGCTGACCAACCGGGGCAGGTACGTGTTCTCCGGCCGAAACAGCGTGCAGCGGCCGTTGAGCGAAAACACGGTGAACACCGCGCTGCGGCGGATGGGGTTCGAGAGCGATCAGATGACTGGCCACGGGTTCCGGGCCACCGCGCGCACGATCTTGGACGAGGTGCTCGGATTCCGGCCCGACATCATCGAGCACCAGCTGGCGCACGCCGTGCGCGACCCAAACGGCCGAGCCTACAACCGCACGACCCATATGGCCGAGCGCGTGCGGATGATGCAGGAGTGGGCGGACTATCTGGAACGGCTGCGTTGTCCCGTCGTTGCACAGGGCTGACTAGGCATGCTCAAATCGTGAAAACATGGATGGACCAACCGCGATGGCCAGATTCACCAATGACGACCTGCTAAATCTGGATCGGGAATTCGCGGAGCAGAACATTCCTCTCCATGCACGGCCATTCCAAGCCGCAGTGCGCATCTTAGGGCCTAGCTTCTCGATTGGTCCCTTCCACACCAGTGATGGGCTGGAAGAAATTTCCACAGCCTATCGTGCGCTGTTTCCAGGAAGCGATTTCTGGCCTGGCGCCGGCCAGGGTCTCGCCGCTTCAGTTGATCGAGTTCACCTTATAACGATGCCTGTGGTTTCTGGACCGAGAATTGTCGACCTGCACACCGGACTGGGGTTTGCCGACGCATCGGAGTGGCGAGCTTGGTGCCGCAACGATCCAGAAATTGCCTCGAAATCAGCGTACGCGTTCGCCGACTTGCACGACCTCAGTTGCGGCCTCGACAGCTTGCCCCAGAATTCGGAGCAGCACATGTATTTTCATCGCGCGATGCAACACTTGGGAGACCTTTCAGCAAGCCTGTCGAATACCGGTAGAACCTCCGAAGCTGCTCTACAGCACATCTTGCTGATAGCAGAACTGGCGTTGAAGGGGTCGCTTCTTCAGCTTGGGGTTCCGGTGAAGGTCCTTAAAGACAAATTTGGACACAGACTCCCTGAGTTAGCTCGCGAGCTTGCGAAAGAGCGCCCGCATCATGAAGACGAAGAGCTGCTACGCGTTTGCGAAAAGATGCCGAACCTCGTCGCTAGCCGATATGGCTCTTCAGGACTGAGCCGCATGCAAATTGTTGAGCTTGCAGTTGCGAGCCAGTTCATTGCTGCTTCCGCAATGCGGCGAATCAGCGGGGCCGATTTGGCATTGGAAGTTCGTAGAGACGGATCGCGCCCGAGGTTTCACATCTAGCTTTGGAACTGTCCCCCAGTCGTGCTATCGACCCAAGCCATATGACTCGGTGCGCCGCTCGAAGTGATCGATGATCGACTTCATTCTCTGGAAATGCGCGTCACTCCCAAATCCCTTGGCCGCAACGGCCACAGCGCCGGCTCCACGGAACATGTAGTTCCACAGATCGCGTTCGTGATCGCTGCGGCGAATAGCTGGCCCCGACTCAACCGCGAACGTCTGTGTCTCCTGATCGTAGATCTCCATGACATGCGGGGCAGCTGCATGCACAAACCCAGAATAGGTTTTCGACAATAGCTTCGCAACCCGGTTGCCGGTGCTGGGGTCGTCGGTGATCCGATGAATCGCTGCAACGATCTTCTCACGCGGCACCTGCGGTCGGCTCTGAAAAGAATTGAGCGGGTCGTCGAAGTTTGCGAAGTCTTCTCGCCAAAAATAATCAAGGAATGCCTCGTGACGGTCTGTCATACCCTCCGTCAGACCTATGACCAGGAACAGCACATCCTCGCCGGCCTCGTCCGCCATCCGCTTCACTGCACCTTGAGGCACCACCACTCCCGCCTCACATAACACCAGTGCGCCACTCAGGAAGTTGAGCATTGCCGCTAGCTTCAGCACGATCGCGTGATTGGCATCTTGGTTCGGGAGCCTGTCGATGTACCCCCGCTTCCCCGCTGGAAATCTCTGCGGTGGCGTCATTCCCCCTTCGAGATCCCTATAGACGGCCACCATGCCCTGCAACAGCTCGCGATATGCCGCTATCAGTTCCGGGTGCTGCACCATTGGTTTCATCCTGGAGCGCAAAATCGGATTGTTGCATGGCCCCCTACCATGTCAAGGTCGCGGAAGATCAACAAAAACAACGACTAAGCCGATCACCCGCGATCATTGGTGGCCTACGGAAATCAATGACTTACCAGTGGCCCGGGGTCAGTTTGGGGTCAGTGCATCAGGCGGCTTGGTCGTCGTCCCAGGGCTGGAGCCGGTTTGCGATGCCGTCGAACCTCGAGGCCTCCGCGCGGAGGCGGTCAGCGCCACGCCGGCGACTCGCCCTTGCCCGCCAGTCGCCGCTGTGATTCATGTCCAGGTCGTCGGCCTGCTGCCATAGCGAAGCCGCCCTCGCGCGCGCCCAGCGCGCCTTGCCGATGCTCTTCTGATCCATGGAGCCACTGTCGCCGCCGGCGGTCGCACGTGCCGATACGGAGGCAACGCCGGCTGACTGCCTACCAGGTCCGGTTCTTCCGCTGGGCCGCGCGAGCCACTTCACGCTGATTGATCTCCAGGCGAAGCCGCTGCTGATGCCTTACAGCCCATAGCTCCGACCCGATTACGCCCTGCTCGTAGCTGGTGCATAACCGGCGGCCACGGTGCTGGTCGTCAAGATGACGGTCCACCTCGACCCACCAGACCTTATCGTCCACGCGCTGCGACAGGCGCAACACCTCCGTCATGCCGCAGTAGATGGCATCGGGAAGTTGATCGGCACGGCTGGCGACCGAGCGCCATCGGAAGTCGGGAGGAAGCATGCGCGCAGGATACGGGCCGGGGTCTCAGATTCCGCGACGGTGCGTCAGGGCCATGCAAAGATGACCTCGACCCCTGCAAACGAGCGCGCATCAACCTTCAGGGGCCCAGTACCAACCCCGTCTATTGACAAAGCGATCGCCAAAGTGGGATTAGACGAACCAATTCCTATTTTTGGCAGAACCATGACCAGCGGCATTTACAACGTAGCACCAATGGAAAGCCCAAGGTATCAACTCGCCAGGGCGAGGGAGAAGTTCCAAGACATCCAGGCAGCGCTCGCAAAATATGCATTAACAACACCATTTGCCGTGGTCACAGAGGAATCCCCATCTACTGGCATGCAAAAGACTGTGCTACGCCGGGTAAAGAATACTCCCATTTTTGTCGCCGCCGCAGTCAACGACGCTTTTGAGCCATTACGCAAAGCTCTCGACCAGGTTGGTTACGCCGTAGCAAAGGCGGCGAACATGAGAGGAAAGAACTGTGCATTCCCATTCGGCGACACAGAAAAAGAAGTTAGAGGTAGATCTACCGGGGTGAGCCGCGAGCTGCCTGAGGAAATCTTTGAACTGATGGTTTCATTTCGCCCATACAAGGACGGCGACCAGCAACTCTGGGCACTTAACGAGATAGCCAATACCAGCAAGCACCGAATCACCAAGACCTTTCCCGGGTCATTATCGGGGGCCAGCCTCAAGGACGTCAGCATGAGCGGAACGGGTTCAATAATGGGCCCTTGGAACGAAGGCAACGGTGAAATGATGATTGCCGAAGTAACAAAAGACACATCCCTTGTGATCGGCGAGATCACATTTAGCGTACATCTTGTATTTGGAGACATCCCAGTCGTCTGTGGGCAACCGATTGAACCTACGTTCTCCTATGTTGAATCTGTGGTAAAGAATATTCTTGACGCCGTAGAGGCGAAAGCTGTTGAAATGGGACTATTTCCTCAATAGGCGAGTCGTCGCTTCGGCTCGCCGTCATTCTGGGAACAAAAAATGTGCGGCCGATTCGTCCAGACCCCCATCCGGAACGCTGACACCCTGGGCTTCCCCCAGCTGGTCGGCGACCTGCTGTCGATCCCGGAGAGCTACAACCTGGCGCCGACGCAGCGCGCCTCAGTGATCCTCGATCGCGGCACCGGCTTGCAGGTCACCCGGCTTTCCTGGGGCCTGCTCCCCTTCCGGGCCAAGGCCAAGAAGCTGCAGGGCTCCACGATCAACGCCCGCATCGAGACGGTGGCCACCAAGCCCGCGTTCCGGTCTGCGTTCAAGAAGCGCCGCTGCCTGATCCCCATGGCCGGGTACTACGAGTGGTCGGTCAATGCCGAGGACGGAAAGAAGGATCCGTGGTTCATCCACGCGGCCGGCCCGCTGCTGGCGGCCGGACTGTGGGAAGACACCAGCCCCCTGCTCGACCCGGACAACCTGGGCACCTTCACCGTTATCACCGGCGACAGCAGTGGCGTGTCTGCCGATATCCACGACCGCATGCCGGTTTGGCTGACGGCCGGCCAAGCCGATGATTGGCTGGCGGCCGAGCCCGACGACGCGATGGCGATGCTGCTGGCCAGCGAGCCGCCGGCGATGGAGGCCTATCGCGTCGGCCGCGCTGTGAACACGCCGCGCAACAACCAACCGGCCCTGTTGGACCAGGTTGCCTGACGCGTCAGGCGACCTCGTCTTCGGGCTCGACCTCCGCGGTGAAGCTGTAGATCCGACCGACCTCCATGCCGGCCGCAGCCGCTGGCGACACCGATAGCGTCATCTGCGGCACACCCGCATCGAGCGGAACGAAGCTCAGCGTAACGACGCCGCGCTGGTCTGCCGTCTTCATTTCCATCTGCAGCTTTGCACGAAATTTCATAGTTCTCTCCTGGTAGTGCGGCGGCTGGGAACGCTGGCCGCCGCGTCAGCGATTGGTAGGAGGCAGCGGTGCCGCCTATGGCTCTTCGGTACTGACCACTGCGATGGTCTGGCTCACGATCTGCGGGATCGCCTGCGTGGTGATCGCGCCCTCGTAAATGAAGTTCTGGAAGGTAGATCCCGGCTCGGTAGCGGTGAAGGAACCGCTGCAGGCGAAGTAGTACTCCTGCTGCCACCCACCGTTGGGCAATTCCCGGATACCAGCGTCACGATCGTGATAGGTGAGGTTGACCAATACGGCGGACGCGGGGAAAGCCTGCTGTGAAACCAACTCCAGACCAGCACCCACGTTTCGACGCAGACGTAGAACGGTGCTGGACGCGATTGCTGGCGGCGGCGGCTCGTTGCTCGAGGATCTTCCGTCATACCAGGTGGTGTAGGTCGGAGAGAACGTGCTGAACGATGCCACCACCACCCGCTGTTTACCGTGCGCTGCGAAAGGACCGACCTCGACGTACGGATTGGCGGCGGTGCTGCTGGTGCGATTGGCGTTCTTCCAGATGCCTGCCGACAGCGAACCGCCCCAGTACGCGTTCCCGCTCACATCCATCCACATCGTGGCGTTCATCTTGTTGGCGGCGCCGGCACCCACGTTCGGACCGAAGTAGTCCATCAGGTCGCCGCTGCCAAAGCCGGTGCCGATGATCCGCTGCGAGTTCCCCTTCCATACGCGGATGTAGCCATCGCGCATCTCGATGCCTTCCGGCTGGTTCGGACTGAGGATCTGAAGAACGTTCGCCAAGATCTTCATGTCGACGACCTTGCCGTCGTTCTTTGTGACCATGCCGCCGGTCAAGCCGTCGGCCGTGACGTAGAGGCTATAGCCAGCCAGAGTCTCGCCTCCGCCCGCCGAGTACGGGGACGGGCCAGTCTGCCCCTCACGCATCTCTTCCAGCATCGGCTGGAAGATCCAGAAGTAGTTGCCCTCGTTGTTGCTGAGGCCCAGGCCCCTGAGGTAGTACCCGACCCGCGCACTGACGGCACCGGCAGGTGCCACCATGGCGACGGTCAGTCGCTTCAACCTCTCCAGCGTGATGGGTGGGGTGATGTTGGTGGCATCGGCCGGGCCGGAATACTGCTCACCGACCGTATTGCCGTTGGCGTCCCTGAAGGAAATCAGCAGAGCCAAGCCCACCCGGTGGCAGTTGATGTAGGCGGAAAAGCAGTAGCGCTTACCTGCCACAACGGGCACGGGCTGCTCGTCACCGGCCCAGAACTGGGTGTTCAAGGCAAGATTCGAGGGTGCAAATCCACCGAAATGGACCAAGCCAGGCGGGGCCCACTCCGGCCCGGCGACCAGCCCAAGTTCGTGCCACGTGCCGTTGCCAGAGTTCCACCATCCCCAACCGCGACGCCCATCCTTGAACAACGTGTTGGAGAGCAGGTTGCCGCCACCGGTCATCGTGTCTTTCACCATGGCCGTGAGCGTCTGCACGACCTGAGTGTCAGCTTTGCCCGCAACGCTGGCACCGACCTGGTTGACCTGCTGCCCGAGGGCAGTGATCTGGCCGCCCTGCTGGGTGACGGTCGTGGTCAGCGCGGATAGGCCGGTAGCGGCCGCATCGGCCGTCGTCTTGGCGCCATACGCGTCGGTCACGTCCTGCCAGATAACGTTGTCTACCAACACGCCCACGTTCTGATCGGTCAACCCGCCCGTTGGCATCGACCCCGGAATTGATACCCAGAGCTGAGCTGACCGCGCATTCGGGGTGGTCACGGTCACGTAGGCAGAGACGCGTGTCCACTGGCTCAGCGCGTCCAAACGGCGATTTTCGACACCGGCATGCCATGCTCGGGCGTTACCGCTGGTGAGCACGCTGAGGCCGAATCGGAACACCGCCGCACCGGGCGCCACTCCTGAGAAGAAGCTGTTATTGCGGACCACCGCCTCAATAAAGTAAGTCCGCCCCGTCACCACTGAGATGCTGGGCCCGAAGTACGCATCAGTGTTGCCGGTGGATGGCGCAACGGTGCGACGGAGCAAGCCGACCCGGGTGCCCTCGAAGCACGAGCTACCTGCATTGCCTGCTTTGGCGCGGAACTCCCCAGCCGCGGCAAGGGTATGGATGATCTGCTCTGACGCGAATCCCTCGAACCCCGCATCAATGACGATGTTAGGGCCGGCAGCCTGCGTAGCGGCAATCGCGGCATTCACGCTGGTGATGGCCTCCCCTTGAGCTGTGGTGGTGCCCTCCAGCGAAGTCACCTTGCCGCTGAGCGTCGAGGTGGCGGCTGCATTCGCCTCTGCAGCCAGCTGGTCGGTGATGTCGTAGAGTTCGACGCTATCGACCCTCACCACCGCATTGTTGGGGTAGTTATAGACCCACAGGCGCACGGCCCCGATCGTGGCATCCACAGCATCGAAGTCGACGGCGTATGTGGCGAAGCTGGACGCCAGCGTCAATTGCTTGTCGCTGTAGCCAACAGCGAGGGTTTCGCGGTTTTGGCGCTGCAAGCGCACCATCAGGTTCATGGCACCGGACACGCCCATTGCGCGCACGATGGCTCGGTATCGCCTTGCCCCACGGTTTGGAATCCATTGTGCGTCCATCGCACCCAAGGCAGGGTTCGACGACGTGGTACGTGTCATCGTTACGCCAGGGCGGCTGTCGCCAGCTGTTTCACTCCACACCGGGAACGGCGCCTGCAGGGACCACCATTGCAGACCAGCGGAGAAGTTGCTGTTGGGGATCAGGTTGTCGCCGAGCGTGCGCAGGCCATCGAGCTCTGCGTTGACGGTGGTGATCGCCTGACCCAGCGAGGTCAGTGCTGCTCCTTGCTGCGTGACCTTTGTGTCCAAGGTGCTGAGCGCACCGGCGTTGGCACTTGCCTGGCTCTGCGCCGCATTGGCGGTCTGCTGCGCTGCTGCTGCAGCCGCGGCAGCATCCGTAGCCACCTTGTCGCTGACGGCAGCCCACGCCGTCCCGTTCCACCGCTTGGGCGTATTGGAATTTCCAGTGGAATCGATCCACAGGTTCTGCGGCAAGCGATCGTTAGCAGCCGGCAACGCCGCCCCATAGATGACCTTGCCTTTTGCCCCTGCGGCATCGGCTGCAGCCTGCGCAGCCTGCTGGGCGGCTGTGACGTTGCCGTTGGTCTGAGTAAGCCCGGACTGGACTTGCCCAATCAAAGTTGCCTGCGCATTCTGCGTCCCTTCGATGATGCCGGTTCGCGTAGTGAGGGAAGACAAGCCAGATGCGGTGGCCGCTATCTGCTCTTCGTCGGTGACGTCGACGAGTTCGAAGTCATCGACCAGGACATAGCCCGCAGTATTGCGAATGCCGGCTGACAGGCGGAACCGCGCTGTGCCCTCTGCAATCGTGAAGACAGCCTCCACCAACGTCCAGTTGGTCCAACCCGAGTTATAGGTGCGCGACCACAGCAGTACTTCCGTGCCGTCAGTGCGGATGGCACCTACGCGGATCTTTGAATTGTCGGTGTCGCCGACGTAGTCAGCGCTGACCTTTACCCAGGCCCGCAGCCGGTATCGCCGTCCTACTTTGACCTCGATTCCCTCATTGAGGTTGGCCTGTGCCGAGGCGACCACCCCAACCGGCATGCTGACACCTTTCAGACACCTGCCGCCACCGCGACCTTCCGTGGCGCTGACCGACCACGCGCCAGGCTGACCGCCCGAGATCTGCCATCCAGCGAGGTCGTTGCCTATATCGCCGTTGTTCACCAGATTCACGCCGCGGCTCATTGCGGCGCGCAGATCCGACGACACCTTTGTCGTCGCCTGGGCATTGGCCTGGTCAGCGGCCACCATCGCGTCCTGCAGCGTCGTCACCGATGCGCTCGTGGCGAGGCCGCCGCTGCCGGCAGGCATGCGGGCTTCCATCGTCGTGATGCGTTGCAGCTGCGCGCTGTCGGCCGTAGCACGGGCAGTTCGCTCGTCCGCCATCAAGCCCTGGGTCACCTTGCTCAGATCGCTACCCGTGTAGCTGCCGCGCATCTGCACAGCCAGGTCATCACGCTTGCTGGCTTCGGCGGCAAGTGCCGTGGTCTGCGCCTGGGCCTGTTCCTGCACGAGAGCCATGCTGGCGCCTGGCGACGGCCGACCGATCGCAACCCAATCGATCACGTAGTAATCGGTCAGTGTCTGGGCCGCACCTAGCTGCAGGCGGATCGCCGCCACGGTCGCCGGCCACCAAGGCACGTCAGCCGCATCCATCGTGGCGACGCCGTTGCCGTCCCATGCCGGTTCGGTCATGACCACGCGCTTGGCGGCGTTCCACGTTGCGTCCGTGGTGGTGACCCACTGGAGTGCGCCCGCCCAGGAGGGCTTACCGACCTTCTTGATTCGAATCTTGACGTAGCGGTAGGCGCTGCCGTCGATCCCCAGCCCACCCGGCGATTGCACGTAGGGATTGGCCGCAGCATTCGCCGGGCGCAGCCAGCCGTCTACCAGCACGGGCGCACCGTTGCCCGTCCAGCTTTCAACGGTCAGGTTGAAGTCCCAGATACGCTTGCTGTCGAACTGCGTGCCACTGCCAGCGGCGACCTCCGACAGCGCGCGTGACAGGGAATCGAATCCATTCTGCTGCGTCTCGCTGACCGCGGTGATGGCTGCCTCGCGCTCCATCTTCTCGTTGAGCAGCTGCGTGGCGCGGGTCCGGCTCTCGGCAGCGACCGCATCCATGGCCTGGCCGATCTGGGTGACGCGAGTCTGCGCCTCCTGCACCAGTCCGGCGTTCACCAGTCCGATATCGCGGGCGCGGCTGGCGGCCTCATTGGCGTCAGCCAGCACGCGGTCCACGATCTCCTTGTCCAGCTTCTGCTGGGCGGCGACCAGCTCGGCGGTGGTCGGCGCGGGTGTTGCCTCCACCACCGTGCCCTGCCCCGGCTTCCCCCGCACGGACGCGGTGATTCGGAAGAACCACTTCTGCCCGCTGCCATCGCTGTAGAGGTAGCGGGTTTCGGTGGTGCGGTGGATCTCCGTCCACGGCCCATTCTGGCTGGGGCCCCGCTCGATGATGTAGACCACCCCGGCCTGATCGACGGCGTCCCACTCGATCAGAACGCCGTCGGCCACCGGCTCCGGTGTCACGCCGTCCACCGGCGGCGTCTCTGCGGACACGTACACCGTCGGGAACCATGACGAGTTCTGCGCCGTCACCGGGGTGACAGACGGCAGCGCGCCCGCCCCGATATCGATCAGGGTAATTTTCCGTTCTTGCATTGGGGATCCTTAGTTCAGCGCTTCGCGCAGTGACGCGCTGTTGCTCGTGCGTACGCCGGACGTGGTGACGCGCAGAAGGTCGCGGAGCACTTGGTTCTGTTCGGCCAGCAGGGTATTGCCCTGCTGTACGGCCGCCGTCGTCTCGGCCTGACCCTTCCCATCGACCACCAGATCGAACACCGCCCGGCTGAAGTTGTCCGGCAAAGCCTCGATCACGTCGGCCAGCTTGCCCATGCTGGTGCCGTCCTCGAGGTCGAGATCGCCCACCTTCATGCTGTCGATCAGGCCAGTGACTTGGCCGTACAGGTTGTTGTAGTCCTTGCCGCTGGCGAACAGGTTGCGCCCGAAGCCCAGGGCCGCCTGTGCGGCCGCCTGCGCCGCGCTGCTGTCGCCGCCGGACACCGCGCGCTCCAGCTCCCGCATCGTCTCCTGCAGCTTCTCCTGATCGGTCAGCGGCGATAAGTCGCTGATCGACAGCCCGTACTTCATGGCCTTCTTGTCGGCGTCTATCTGGGCCTGCAGCTTGCCCATGTTGGTCGCCCGCAGTGCTTCGATCTTGGCCAGGTCTTCCGCCCGGGCGCCTGACAAGCCCAGCGCCTTGGCGTAGTCGTTGGCCGCCTTCACCTGCTGGCGGTACGTGCGCTCGATCGTCAGCGCCTGCGACTGGTACTGCGTCAGGTTGCCGGTGAGCAGCTGCGTGGACACGTCGGCCATCAGCGTGGCGTAGTTCCCCAGCAGCCCGGTGACCTTCTCGATCTGGGTCGCCAGATCCGTCCCGGCGACGCCGGCCAAGTCCTGGAAGTAGTCGACCGCCTTGTTGACCTTCTCGATCTCCATGCTGTTGAGCGCCCGACCCAGCTCGTCGGCATTGCCCACGGCCAGCGCGATGGATGCGCTCAGCGCGGAGAACACGTCGGCCGACTCGTAGTAGCCGTCGAGCTGGTTGCCGAAGCCGGCCGCCTGCACCGCCTCGGTGAACAGGCGATCGGTCATGTCGCCCAGATAGGCCTCCAGCTGGGCCTTAGCCTCGGCCGAGTCGGCCGATAGCGTCAGCTTGCCCAGGCTCACCCGGACGCCGGCGAGCTGCTGCGTCAAATCGACACCCAGCTGCTTGGCGAGGTCCGTCGTCGCCCCGCGCACCTGGCGCGCGGCCATGTCGAAGGTGCGATCAATATTGGGGTCGAGGCCGGTGTACTGGGTCCACTTCTTGTCGCTGCGGAACAGGCCGCCCTTGGCCTTTACGTCGGCATAGCTCTGGCCGGCAAAGCCATCGAAACCATAGCTGCCGGTGATGCCCTGGCCCGTGATCTTGGGCGCGCTTCGGCCGAACAGCTTTGCGTGGATGCTGGAGCCGGACAGGATCGATGCCGTCTTGTCGTTGAGGCCCAGTCCACGGAACCCCTTGTCTGCCAAGCCGACAGCGCCCGCCGTGGCGATCTTGCCCGCCCAGCTTTCGCCGTTGGCGATGTCCCATCCCTGATCGAACAGCTCCGCGTTCTTCATCATGCCGGCGATGATCCAGCCGATGATCGGCACCGCCGCCGCGGCGGAAGAACCGGCAGCACCAGCGCCAGCTGCTGCAGACCCACCCGCGGCGCCGCCGCCAGTGAGTGCTGCCACGTTGTTGCCGAAGCCCATGAGGCTGCCCGCGCTGGCGCCACTCGACGCGGCAGATCCGGCACTGAAAAGGCCCTGCCCCTTGGACAACAGCCCGGCGATGGTCCCGACGTTCTGGCCGCCGGCGGCGGATCCGTTCCCGCCGAACATGCCCATGATGCTCTGCATGCTGAAGCCGCCGCCCTGGCTGCCCCAGTTGCTGAAGCCTTCCATGATCCGGGTCTGGATCGGGATCACCAGCTTCTGCTGCAGCAGCTGCCGCGCGAGGTCGCGCAGTCCCTGCTTTGCCACGTCCTTCAGGTCATCCCACAGGCCGTTGAAGTCGCGCAGCCCGCCGGCAACGAAGTCCGCCATGGCATCCGCGGCATCGCCGACGCCGTAGATCACCACGTTGGCCCACGCCTCGACATTGGCCGCGGCCTCTTCCACCTGCAGCGACAGCGCCGCGGAAGCATCAGCCGCGGCCAGCATCGACCGCTCGTATTCTTCATAGCTCGCCGCGCCCTTGGCCAACGCCAGCGCTTCCTTGCCACCGGCGGCCTCCACCGCCTTCTGCAGCTCCTGGCGCATGTCGCGCTCATTGAGCAGCTGCCGGCGGTACAGCTCGCGCGCGCGCCCGATCTTGCCCAGCATGGCCAGCTCGCCGTCCATGGTCGCAAGCAGGGCCTCTGGACTCGAAATGGCCCGATCCACCTCCGCCGCCACCTTGGCGTATTCCATCGCGCTCTGGGCCATGAGCACGTTTGCGTCGGCCTGGGCGATGTTGCCCTTCGCCAGCGCGGCGTTGTACTCGGCCATGTTCTGCAGGTGCTTGGCCATCGCCTCGTCGAGCGGGCCATTCATCGCCGCTGCGGCCAGTTCCGCCTGCTGCCGGTAGCGCTCAAGCGCCTCGGTCGCCGCCTTGTGCTCTTTGATCGCCGCCTTGTCGCCGGCCTTCGAGGCCTGAGCAGCCTTCTGCGCCACCTCCGTCTGGCGGATCAAATTCAAGCCCAGCGCGATCTGCTTGTTGTACTCAGCGCGCTGTTCCGCGCTCAGCTTGTCCGCGCCGCCGGCGGCGTTGATCTTCTGGCCAACGTCGACCATGAAGGCCGCCTCGGCGCCTTGCTTCAGGCGCACCAGGTTGACGAGCTGGCCATCGATGCTGGACTGCAGGGACTTCAGGTGCTGGTCGATCCCATCAGAAGCGGCTTTGGAAGCCACTGCCTGGCGATTCAACGCCGCGGTGGTTGCGTCTGTTTGCTTCTCGGCCTCACCGCTAACACCTGTGAGAGCTTCCATCAACCCGCGCTGCCTCTCAAGCTCCCGGCTGCTGGTTGCAGCAGCTGCAGTCTGCTGAGTAAGCGCCTTGGAGATTGCGGCGGCCGCTGGCGACCCATCAGCCATTACCTTCCAGGCGGCCTCAAGTCCTTCGGAGAACTCGTCCGCAGTGATCTTTCCGGCACGCAGCGAGACCTTCAGCCGGTCCGTCTCTTTGATGAATGCGTCCGCCTTAGAGACGTCAGCAAAGGCAGCTGCAGCCGAGGTCATCTGGCCAATTGACGCCGCAACGTCCTTATACGACTCGCTGATGCGGGCATCGAGCTTCAACAGCTCACCGGCCTGCTCCTGCTTGTTCAGCTCCCGATACTTTGCAATCGTTTCGTCGAGCGTGCCGTTGAAGTCAATCAGCGCGCTGTCCGCATCCTTGGTACTGTCGCGAATCACCCACCATCCCGCTGCTGCCGTGGCAAGGGCGGCGGCGATCCCAACTGGACCTCCCAGAGCCGCGTAGGCAGATGCCAAGCCTTTTGCGGCGACGCGTGCGGCGGTTTGTGCTGCAGTAAGGCGCACGGTCGCCGGGACCATTCCCATCATGCCGACCGAAGCCCGATTGGCCACGACTGCATTGGTGGCCCAGAGCGTGTTTAGAGCTGCAATTCCCTTCGTCAGCTTTCCGCCGGCGTAGAACACGCCCAAGCCGACGCCGAGCGGAACGGCGACCGCTGCCACGACGTTGAGGTTCTGGGCAAACGAGTTGACCGCCGCCGTGGCCGCGGCGATGCCTCCGCTCTGCGCCTGGCTGCCGAGCAGACCGTTAAATGACTCTTTCAAGCCATTGAGGGCACCGCCCAGCGTCTCACGCGCAGCCTTGCCGGCGCCCGCGTAGGACTCTTCCATCACCCCCATTACGATGGCCTGAGCCTCGCCGAGTCGGCCAGCTGCCTCCAGTGACGCCAGCATGTCCTTCTGCTGGGCGGTGAACTTGAAGCCTTGCTTCGTCAGCGCTGAGACACCCTCTGCCGGGTACTCCAGTGCCTTGCCAATGGTCTCTGCAGACTGAGTGATGTTCTCACCCAATCGCACGGACTGATCAATCGCCAACTGCAGCGCGCGCGGGAAGTTCTCCCCCACGATGCCGGTGTAAGACAGCAAGCGCGTCTGTGCATTTACAATCTCGCCCGACGAATGGACCGTCGCCTTCGCCATCTTGTCAGCCATGTCGATCAGCTGCTTGCTGTTGAAGCCGGCAGCCTGCCCGGTGGATTTCAGGGCCGCATTCAACTGGGCCAGCTCGTTCTGAGCGTTCACGGTTTCGGTGATGAACTTACCGAGAAGCGCGCCGCCGCCGATCGCGCCGAACCCCTTTGCCAGCGTGGCCATGCTTACTTCGATGCTGGTGACAGACAACTTGGCGTCGCGTGCAGCCTGGGCGAAGCTATCTGACATCTCGCGCTGCATCTGCCGCATGGCTCGAGCAGATCGATCCGACGCGCGCGCAGCTTTTCCCAGGTCACGCTCGAAACTGCCGGTTTCGGCGAGCAGGTCAACGGTAAGGGTGTAGAGAGCCATGGTCCGTCCATAAAAAAAGGCCCGCACATGGCGGGCCTTGTTTGATTAATCCCCCCGGCACAGGCCTGGGCAGCAATCAGATTCTCGGAAGTCGCGTCAGTCGGAGAAGCACGTGCTCTCGTCCTGACCGGCAAATCTGCCGCACTTCAGCATCAGCTTCTGCAGTCCGGTCGAAGTGTTCTGTCGGTACGACGCCAGCTGCGTAGCCACCGCATCGTCACTCATTGGCAGTGCAGATGGGGTCCGATCTTTGGACGACCAAACACCCACAAAGCAGAAGCGCTTCTCCTTACACACATCCGCTACCGCACGACCGATAACATCAGCATTTCCTGCGAAGCGCTCATCGATCTCCACAAAGTGGAAGTCCCCCTGCTTCGCCACTACACGCCAAACCTTTGGCCCCGATCCCCCGCAACTGACCAGCGCTGAAAGCAGAGCCAGCACTACCAACTTCCTCATTTGCAACCTCCTTTGTTGAAATGAGAGTTTGGCATCACCGTCGAACGCGGCCAAATCAGGCGGGAATTTCTTCAAACTCCAGGTATCCGCTGAAGTACTGCCGGCTGATGTTCTCGGCAGAGGGCAGCTGGGTGGCGTGGCCATACATGGCAGCGCGCGCGGCCAGAACCGGATCGAACACCTTGGTCTGAATGTCGCGGTACTGCGGCACGACACATGCGCGCTGGCGCCCCGCCATCGCCATTGCCACCGTCTCCCAGTCCGTTCCGGCCAGGCCGCCCTTGCGCACCACTGCCGTCGCGCGGCCCGACAGCGTCGCGGTCAGGCGGCGGTACACGGCACCGGCTACCGTGTTCACCTGGCCGCCCTTGGTCCGCGTGTGGGTGCTGGCGTCGATCGGCGCCACCGCCCATCCATCCGTGATTCCAACGTCCACCGTCCGGAAGATCGCGATCTCCCCCACCTCCACGTTGGCGACCGTGGTTTCGATCTGGACCGCCACACTGCTGACTGCGGCCGTGCCCGTCGGGAAGAGCCATGCACATACGGTCCCGGTCGGCAGGCGTACGGTCTGGCCGGTGGCGCCCGCCGCCCGCACGGCGACGCCGGCGGGTACGTTGAGGCCCAGCACGGCCACGATGCCCGGCACAACAGCCTCAGCCAGGGTGATATTTACGGACAGTGCACCGGTGCGGGCGATGCGCGCCCGGCGCGCGGGCTTGCCGTCGAACAGCGCCGCGCCTCCGTCTGCCGTCAACCAGGTCCCACCTACCAGCGCCACCGACTGAGGGGTTGGCATTCCAAATCCGATCAGCATGCGATCAACCCCACATCGTCAGGACCACGTCGCCCGTGGCCGGGTTGCGCTCAACGCGCCGTACCAGCACCGCCTTGCCCTCTTCCAGGCCGTACCGCGGGTACGTCAGGCGGCCGATCTGCCCGGGCTGCGGCGCCAAGTTCTGATCGCCGCGCACAATCACCTGGTAGAAGAACCGCTGCTGCCGGTACATGCCCACCACCCGGTCGATCTCCGACTGGGCGTCGGCTGCGTTCCAGAAGAGCGAGATCACCGGATCTGCCGCGTCCGCCCGGCGATAGTGCTGGTGCAGCACCCCGCCTCCGTAAACCTGTGCGCGGAACAAGCCGCTCAGCTCGTCGCGTCGCGCCTGCGGAACGTCCACCACATCCGTGACCAGATCCGAAGCGGCCAACGCCTGAGCGTTCGGCCGGTAGGCCATGCGGCGCGTCAGGTTCGGTGCGTCGTCTGGCACCGCGAGCAGATCCTCGGCCAGATCGTTGGCCGTGAGCTCGAACGCCGGAGCACCGGAGATCGTCTCGGGGGCCACCACCCTGGTGAAGCGCAGCACGCCGGTGGCGTCCTGGTAGCAGGCGGCACCGTAGCTCGGGAGGATGGCGTTCATGGCATCCCGCCCGGTGATCGCATTGCCGGCGTAGTAGCCCACGCCCGCGTAGCCGGTTGCAGCATCCACCGCGGCGCAGTCGCCGCCCGACCATGAGGTTTTGCCCAGGCGGCCCATGATGTCCGCCATCGCCTGCTGCAGCGTGGCCGGGCGCTGGCCGGGCCCAACACTGGAAAGGTCGGCCACCACCGGCGTGACCGGCGGCGACTTCATGATGAGCTGCTGTCCGTCGGGCGACAGAGAGAACGTGCCCGGCTCCATCAGGTCACCACGGTCCATCACCGCATCAGCGTAGACCAGGCCGTCGGCCACGAACATCGCCGTCGCATCCGAATTGGCCCCCATCGCCGGCACGCTGGCCACCGCCCCTATCACGACCGGCTGCGGCTTCCATGCCAAGGCGGGGATGTTGGGCATGAAGACGCCGCGGTTGATCGTCTCGTCCAGATCGTCGTGAGCATCGCGGAAGTGAACCGTCTTGCTGCCGTCGTCGTTGATCTCGATGCGGTCCACGGTGAAGCGGAACAGGGCAGAGGTGTCCGCCAGCATGCCGGCGGAGCTGCCTGCCCGGATCTGGACCGGCATCCCTGAGGCGCCGGACAGCGCCAGGCTGTCGAGCAGCCCCTCGGCGTCGAGAACCACGCACTCAGCAGCACTGGTCTGGGTGACCGGGTCGCCGCCCCACGGCCAGAAGTTGATCTCGCTGATCAGGCTCACCCCTTCGGCGATCAGCCCCTCGTAGCGTGCGTTGGCCGGCAGGTCGCCCGGTGCAGTCAGCCAGTCCACGTCGGACAGGCGGGTGACGGGCCCGGAGGCCTTGGCCACCCTCCAGCCGGCGAGCGCAGCCGGCCCCCGCGCATTCCACTGCCCGGCGTTCACCACCATGCACAGACCGCCAGCCTTGCTCGCCGCTAGCGCGGCGGCAAAGTGCAACGGGCCAGCCAGTGTGATATCCCGCTGATGAACCTGCGTGGCCCCCAGGTAGAACTGCATCCGGGTCGGTGTGCCGAAGACCAACCGCAGCCCAGCGATGTCACCGGGCTTGGCGATCGGCAAGCCGCTGGCGACAGCCGCGCCGTTCAACATCACTCGCCCCGTGCCCAGCTCCCATCCGACGCCCGCAGCCGTGGCCCCCGGGTAGGTATTGAGCGGCGCTGCTGCCGTGACAATGCCGACCACTGCCGACATCGGATCATCGCCCCAAACGGCGAACTCGACCCCCACCGTTCCCGTGCTTTGCGCCACGTCCGACTTGGCCATGCGGCTGATATTGGCCGCGGCGGTGGTGGCCAGTGTGAGGCCGCCGTCTCGCGCCGCCAGCAGCGGGCCGATGGGAACCGCAGCGAAGCGCCCGAAATTGTCAGCCATTGGTCATCCCAGTGAATCGAACCAGTCCTGCGCCTCGTCGTCGTCCGACCGGGGCACCAGCACGTCCATGAAGTCCTGCATGCCGCGCTTCGTGCCTGCTTGGCTGTGCGCGGCGAAGGTGAAGGCAGCGAATGCGGCCGGCTTGATGTGCAGCCCCACCGGATCGATGGGGTTTCGCTTGTGGAACTCCCACCACCGCAGGAACTCCTTGCGCGACATGGTCCCGCGCAGCTCGGCCACCGTGCGATGCAGATGGCCGGCCAGCACATGCCAGAACCAGTCCTCGCCCCGCTGCCTTAGGCGTTTCCCGCCTCGGCCTGGGCGTCAGCGGCCTTGTCGCCGAAGCCCGAGTGCTTCATGGCCACCTGCTGCAGCTCGGCGGCCACCAGCGGCTTCAGCTGTGCCGCCTGGGCGTCCGTCATCACCGGCTTGCCGTTCTCGTCGCAGATGGTCGCCGCGATCAGCTTGGCGCGATCGCCGTCCTGGAAAAGCTTGCGAAACTCCGCATCCGGCAGTTCGCGCACGTGGAACTGCGCCTTGTCGCCGCTGGGCAGGGTGATGGTGTCCGCATGCACGTCCTTGGAGGCGAACATGCCCAGGCTGGTGAATGCCTGGAGCACGGATTGTTCGGTGGCGCGCGTATCGGTCGCCGGGGTGTCGTTGGTCTTGCTCATGGGCCGTTTCCTGAAATGGTGGCTGGGCACGCAGGCCGCGCACGGCTAACACGCGGGGGTTCCCGCGCACCCGGCCAAAGAGAAAGCCCGCCGAAGCGGGCTGAAAGAGAGAGCGCCGTTTATCTGGGTCAGGGGTTGCCGTTGGGACGACTGGTCTTGACGGGGCCGGTCCCGCGGATCGTGATGGTTCCCTTCCAGATGTCGTTGTCGGCCACGTTCACTGCGAAGTTCTGGACGAAGCCCTGGAACTGCTTGGATACCACCGTGGTCGGCGGCGTGATCTTTCCGGCCACGGCGACCGGCTTGGGGACACCGGCCGTTTCGCTCAGCGGGGCGGCAACCAGGAAGTCCACCACGGCGCCGGTCTCGTGCAGCGCCTCGATCTTCTCGTGGTCGACCGGGTCGTAGTTGATCTCGATGGTGGTGCTACCAGTGGCCTTACGGCCGGCGACGAACTGATCCCAGTCGTCGTCGAAGTCGGAGATATCGATCTCCGACGCCTGGCCGTCGGGGAAGCCGACCGAGCGCAGGCGGGTCACCTTGATGACTTCGGCCGCGCCGATCGCGATGAACAGCTGGGAATGCTTGGACTTCAAAACGCCCATTGCGGTTTACCTCTTGTAGAAGCCCGGTCGCCGGGCACAAAAAAACCGGCTTGCGCCGGCGGTTGGGATTGCGAAGTTGGCCGGCTACCGGATGGCCAGCAGCCGCACGTCGAAGGAAATGCCGAAGGCGCCGGTGTCGTCGTCATCGGGCGTGGGGTTGTAGGACTCGATACTGCCGTGTCGCTCCACCTCGTCGCGGATGGACACAGCAGCCGCGTTCGCCTGGCTCGTGCCGTCGCCCCATACGGTGAGGCGAACGCGCCAGCCATCCGACGGCGGAGGATCGGAAAGCTGCGCCTGCGGTGACCCGCCCACGACGCTCCACGTCGCGTAGGGCAGCGCCGCACCCTCGGGCGCCACCCCGGGCCACACGCGAATCGGGTCGCCCAACAGCGCGCGCACAGCACCGCTGGCCTGCAAGATCGATTGGATCGGAGGAATCATCACAGTACCCAGCCTTGCCGTTTCAGCGCGCGAGTGATCGCGATCCACGTTTCATTGATGATCGCCTGGGCCGCTTGCGGACCACGGGCTTCCGCCGAGGGCGTCAGGAATGGCTTTGCCGCCATCTTCTTGGTCCCGAACTCAACGTGCCGCCAGTAGTGTGCCCAGCCGGTGGTTTCATAAACCTTGCCGACGCGGCGCAGGCGCTGGTTTCGCTTCGTGTTCGAGTACTTGGCCTTTCGGCCTACCCGGACACCGACGGTGAAGTACTCCCCGTCCTTGCCCACCCCTGCCCGGCGTCGGTTCCTCGCATTGGCCCTGCGGACCACGATTTCGCTGGCAAGGAAGCCGGAGTGCTTCACCACACGGTTCCGCGCCTCATCGCGGATGATGTTGCCGCCCTTGCGCATGCCGGTGCGCAGTGGCTTGCCGCGGACCTCGTCCGGCAAGCCGCGCAGGGTAGTCAACAGCCCCTTCAGGCCATGAAGCTGTAGTTCCTCAGCCATCCGACACCCCCGCATCCACCATGAGGTTGATGTGGCTGCGGGCAGTGGGATCCGGCAGCACCGCCCGAATGGCGTACACCTGGCCGTCGAACGTCACCCGCATGGTGTTGAGGACACCCGGCAGATACGGGATCTCCATGCGAGCCGTCACCTGACCATGCTCGGCACTTGCCGCGGTGAACTCGCGCCCTGACAGCGGCACCACCTCCGCTGGTACGTCCCTGTGCCAGTCTGCCCAGGCCTTCCGGTCGCCGCCGAGCTGATCGCGCACCGGGGTGAAGTCCTGCAGCGTGATCCGATGGCGATACTTGCCGGCGCGCCTCATGGCATCACCCTCCGATAGGGAAACATGAGGCGGTCGATCGTAGGGTTCTCGATCGTGCCTGACGCAATGCCTACCTCTCGGTTCGCATACAGCTCGCCAATCAGCAGAAGCATCGCCGCGCGTAGCGGCGCCGGCACCGGTCCAGGAACAGTATCGAACAGAATGGGGTACTCACCGGGACCGCTTGTGACGGTGCCTGGTTCAATCGGTAGCGGCGCGCTCCGCTCGCCTACAGGACTCCATTCGTAGCTGGCCACCACCAGCGCGTAGGCGGTCGCGCGCTCAACCACCTCGCGGGCGGCCACGATCAGGGCACCGATCAGGAGGTCGTCTGCGGCATGGATCACAGCCAGGTGCGCTTTCGCTTCCGCCAAGCTCACCGGCTCTTCAGTGGCTGGGGCTCGCGTACGCAGCATGGATCAATCCCCTTCAGCGGAAGCTACGGCATTGGGATGGGTGTCGATGAAGCCGCCCGCCTCGATCGCGGCAGCGTGTGCGCCTTCGAATTCCCGGACCTCGCCGCAACGCCCGAAAGCGTTGTCGCTCAGCACCAAGGCGCGCACCTTCGCGCCCGGCAGGATCTGCGCCGGTGGGGCCTGTTCATTGTGGGCCTGTTGCCGACCGGGTTCCTCGACCGTCGCTGCGTCGGCCGCCCCGGTGGCGGCGCTCTCGGTAGCCGCTTGGTCAGTGACGCCGTCGGGCCCTCCGATTGAGTCGCCATCGAGCGTGGTGACGGCAGCAACGCCGCCCGCGTTGGGCACTTCAGCGACGGACGCAACTGCGGCTTGATCTTCACCCACCGCAGCTTCACTGGCCGGCAAGGCTTGGGGTTTCTGTTTTGCCATGGTCCTGCTCCTGATACAGACCAAGCGGCCCGAAGACCGCCCGGCCATTCAATGGCGCCGGCTTACGCCGCAGCGCCGTGCTGGAAGGTCTTGACCGCGCCACCCACGTCGACCAGGTTGCCGCCGGTCCGCATCCAGGCAAGGAAGCCCACCTGCCCCTTCTTGATGTAAGCCGAATCGTTGAAGCGGAACAGCGTCACCGCCATCACGTCGCGGATCTTGTAGTAGCTGAAGTCACCGAAGACGATCGACCTGGCGCCAGCGGCCGGGCTGGCCATGTGCTGGTTGATCTCGATGTCCCGGTTCAGCAGACGATCCGGAGCGCCGCCCGGGTTGCCCTGCTCGTAGCCCGGCACGAAGATCGGGCGGCCGCTTTCGTCCTTGACCTTGCGGACCATCTTCAGCATGTCGTCGTGGAACATCCACTTACCGTTGGCGCGGTATGCCGGGTCGATGCTGTGCTCGAGGTCGATCAGGTCGTCATACAGGATGAGCGGAACGGCGGAAGCCGCGCCGATCTTGCCGTTGCTGGCGGCAGTGATCAGACCCATCGGCTGGCCGACGCCGGTGCCCACGGTGTAATGACGGTTGGTGACGCGCCCCAACCGGGTCTGCAGGCGGCCGGTAATGAAGCCCTCGATGTCCGAGGTCGTGTCCTGCAGCACCTCCCAGGGCACCGTGACGACCTTGGAGCTGTACTTGTGCACGCCCAGGCCCTTGGTGCCGAACTCGACGTCATCGTCGGTCGCCGACTGGTTCTCCGCCACGACCTCACCCTCTTCCGAGGTGCCGTCGCTGGTCGGGTACTGCATCGGCTCGCCGCCGGCGGTGCTAAAGACGTCCGCGACACGGCGCATGCCGCCGAAGTCCTTCAGTGCTTCGAGGATCTGCCCTGCGAGCGTGGTCGGGACGGTGTAGCCGCCCTGTTCCGGGTTGACGTTCGGGTTGCCGCTCATTGCGGCATTGACTTGGGTCCAGTCTTCAGCGCTCAGAGCCTTGTCGCCACCGCGGGCCCACTTGTCGAAGAGCTTGCGGTCCTGCGGGCGCTCGCTGTTGCCGGGCGCCTGGTGCTCGCGCACGCCGGCATCGCGCATGTGGTTGTCCGCGGTCAGGTCCATGACCTTCTGGTGGCGCTCGATGGAAGCGTCGATACGCTCGATCTCGGCGATATTGGTGTCGTACTTGGCCTGGTTCTCGGCGGTCCAGGTGTTGCCGTCACCGGTACTGGTGTCCAGCAGGTTGCGGGTTTCCTTTGCCAGCGCGGTGCGGCGCTCCCGCTCGGCCTGAATGTTAAGGGGCATGTGTCAGTTTCCTTTGGGCGAAAAAAAACCGCCTTGCGGCGGCTGATGAACTGCGGGCGGGAGTCGCTTACGCAGGCGCGCGCTCGAGCAGCGCAAGGCGCCGATCAAGCCCGGTTCGATGGGCGGCGATGGCGGCATCGTCATCGCTCGCAGTGTTCTTGGGCTTCCCGAGCGCGGCCGGGGCGTTGTTGTAGGCAGAGAGATCCCAGCTGTTGCTGGCGCCCTTCTTGCCCACCACCTCCACCACGCGGTCGGCGAAGCCGTGCTGCACCGCCTCATCAGCGGTGAACCAGGTCTCTTCGTCCATCCACTGCACAACCTGCTCGGAACTCTGTCCGGAGCGGCGGGTGTAATCGCCGGCGAGCCCGGCGTCAATCTTGGTCAGCAGCTCCGCGGTTTTCGACATCTCGGACTTGTTGCCGATCGCGATCGTCCAGGCGTTGTGAATCATGAACTGAGCGCCTTGGCTGATCTCCACCTCGTCGCAGGCCATGCAAAGGCCGGTCGCGGCAGAGGCTGCGATGCCATCAACATGCGCGATCACCTTCGCCTGGTGCTGGGCGATCGCGGTCATCATCGAGCGCGACGCGAACACGTCACCACCAGGGGAGTCGATCCGAAGATGGATCGTCTCCACATCCAGTGCGGCCAGCTCACGCACAAAGGCGGTTTCGTCGATGTCGCCCCACCACCCTCCGATCACGCCGTGAAGGTAGATTGTGGCCACACCGTCGCCAGCTTCGGCGCGCAGCGGCTTGGAGGCGTTCGCGTTGTTACGCGCGAGCTGCAGTAGCTTCGGGATCGGCATCGTCATCAGTCCTATCGGGATCGTTCTTGTTGCCGGGCGGCTTGGCCGCCTCGGTGGGCAGGTACAGCGTGTCTCCGCCAGGGATCGGCGGCAGGTTCTTCAGGCGGCGAACCTCGTTGACGTACATCCAGCCTTGGGCGCCTGGCCCGCCGAGCGCCTTGCTGAAGTACTCCGCCTGGGCCTTGGAATCACCGGCCATGAAGCCGTCGACGTTGTGTTCAACGTAGAAGCGCTCGGTCCTGAACAGCTTGCGGTTCAACTCGTCCTTGACCCGCTTCAGGTGGGAACCCAGCGTGTACTTCACGAATCCGATGCCCATGGATTCGATGCCAGTGCCGAAGCTGCTGGCCTTCGTGGTCTCACCGATCATGTGCGGCGGAACGCCGAAGGCGCGGGCGATGTCGATCACCTGCCACTGCCGCGATTCCAGCAACTGCTGGTCCACGGCCGACATGGTCAGCTCCTTGACGTCCAGGCCTTCCGTCAGGATCAGGGGGATGCGGCGGTTCCCTTGGATACCTCCGTACTTTTTCACCCAGGCATCGCGGAAGCTCTCCTGCATATCCGGCGTCATTTTGTTGGTGGCCGTGATCGCCACCTCCGGCTTGCCGCCCTCGCTGAAGAACTTGCCGGCGTGTTCGTCGCCTTGAATGGCGATGCCGATTCCGTTGCGGGCACCCCACTGAATCACCGACATTGATGACACGCCGTTGAAGCCGAAGCCCGGGATGTGCAGCACGTCGTCCTGGTCCACCGTGAAGTAGCCGAGGGTGTCGTAGAACGTGTACTGCAGCCGGCGTGGTTCCTTGGGGCTGGATCGCTCCTGCTCCAAGATCGTCACCCGATCGCGCGGCCAAGGGATCAGTCCTGTTACCGTGCCGCTGCGGTTGCGGGTGGCGTAGGCGATGCCGTCTCCGCGCAACAGCATCTGGGAGATCAGGAACTCCCACGCGGTGGATGCGGACCATGCCGGGCCGAATTGCTCGTTCAGGATCCACCAGTAGTCGTGCTTGGCGCGCTGGCGACCGTCTTCCATCCGCTCGAACACCGGCAACGGCAGCTGTGCGATCGAGCCAGCGATCAGGCTCACGCAACTGTAGACGGCTGACACCCGCATCGCGGTCTTGTCGGTCACGACAGCGCCAGATGCAGTCGCGGGGTTGCCGAAGACCTCAAACATCCGAAGATCGGATGAGGCTACGGTGCCCCCCTCAGTCAGCGCGTTTGCGGTTGGAGCCATAGCCCGGACGGCACGGTCTACGCCGATGGCAACGTCCAAGCGGTTGCGTGCAATTTGTGCGCTCATCAGTCCATCACCACGAAGCCCTGTTGAATTTGACCTGTGTCCTGCGCTTGCATCGCGCGGGCCATAGCCATGATCAGCGCCACCGCGCCGTCGATCTTGTTGTCGTTCGATTCCTTACGGGGGTACACATGCTCCTTCGCATCTACCCGCGCCACCACGTTGCCCATCATCCAAGTCAGCGCGGCGTTGCCGTCGTGCCAAAGCTGATGGGACAAGATCAGCGCCTCCACTTCCTTCATCGGCTCGGACAGGTTGCGTACCGATTGGGCCATCTCCACGACCGGCAAGCCTTCTTGGCCAAGCCGCGTCATGACGTACGTAGCCTGGGTCGGATCGAAGGCGATGTCCTGAATGTCGATCCCGCGCGCGGCCAGCTCTTTGAGCTCTTCTTCGATGAAGGCGTAGTCGGTCATGTTCCCTGGCGTGGCCACCATCAGGCCTTCCAGCACATACAGCTGGTAGCGTTCGTTTTCCTCTACCGCCGCTTCCGGCACGTAGAAGCGCGGAACAACGTAGAAGGAGCCGTCCTTCTCGAACAGCATCACCACCGCGGCAACGTCCAGCTTCGATGCGAGATCGACGCCGACCCAGCAGCGGCAGCCGTCGAAGTCGTCGAGGTCGAACGACCGCTTCTGCCGCTGCCACGCCAGCATGTTCATCCAGGCGAGCTTGGCGCCCACCCAGTCGTTCAGGTGCTTGGTCCGGAAGGCGCTTTGCTTGCTGGCAGACCGTTTGGCCTGCGCCAGCTGCGCCAACAGGAACTCTTCGAAGACCGAAACACCGTAATTGGGGTTGGCCTTGCGCAGGCTCGCCGGATCGTCCCACCGGTCGCCCTCGTCGATGCCGAAGATCATCCCGAAGATGGTTTCGTCGGTGACCTCGCCTTCCAGAATTCGTATCACATCGCGCCGCTTCTCGTAACACGGCCCGCCCAGGTTGGTCCCGGCGGTGGTGATGATCCCCAGCAAGGGCTGCTCGCGCGCGCCCATGCCAGTCTGCATCGCATCGACCATGTGGTCGGTGTCGTGCTCGTGGTATTCGTCCACCAGCGCCGCGTGCGGGCTGGACCCGTCACCCGGCTTGCCAATCATTGGCTCGAACTTCGACATGTCCTCCATGACAAACATGGAGCCGGGGTTCTTCGGGTTGCCCGACTGCTCGATGCCGAAGCGCGCACGCAGCGCGGGCATCTTCTGGACCATCTGCCAGGCCGGCCGGTACACCTCGAAGGCCTGCTTCTCGCTGGTGGCGCCCGAGTAGATCTCCGCACCGGCCTCACCGTCGGCGGCAAACAGGTAGAGGCCTCGTGCCGCAAGGCGCAGCGACTTGCCGTTCTTTCGGGGGATCTCTTCGTAGGACTCGCGGAACCGGCGCATGCCGGTGGACTTGCGGACCCAGCCGAAGAGGTTGCACTCAATGAAGTGCTGCCACGGCTCATACACCAGGAGCTGCTTCTTTGCCGCCCACTTGCCCTTGGTGTGGGGCATCAGCTCTTGGAACTTGACCGCGCGATCGGCCTTGGCCGCGTCGTACTTGTACGGCCAGTCAGGGCCGGTGCGCTTCAGGTCATCCAGAAACCGCTGACAAGCAAGGATGATGTACCGTCCGGCCGGAATCTTCCCGGCCACCACGCTGCGTGCGTAGGCCTTGGCAGATTCGCTCGGGGTCATGCATCAGAACTCGTCGAATGGATTGCCCTCCCGGGGCTTCTCGGTCCCGAGCTTCTGGCGATCCGCCGGCGTGAGGCCGAGCCGCGCCAGGCAGCCGATCAGGTGCGAGTACTTGGCCGCCTTGAAGTCAGCGCGGTTCGCGCGGAACTCGGCGAGCAGCGACGCGGCTACCTCCATGACGAACCGGTCAGCGCTGGTCAACACCCCCGGCAGCGAGCACTTGTCCAGTTCCTTCCAGACATCGACCACGTCATCGGGCAGGTGCCCCGGCGGCTTGCCGAGTGCCTTGCCCGTGGTCGGGGCAACCTTCTTGTAGCGCTGGGGGTTCTTTTTCTCGGCCCCTTTGAGCTTGGCCAGCTCGGCCGGCTGCTTGTGCCTCGCCATCGGGGCCAACCTCGAAATTCAAATTCTGTGGAAATGCGACCAAAAGAGGGGGCGCGTATCGCGAGGCGTTCAGCCTCAACTTTCACCCTCCCCCCTCCCTTGGCGACCTCCGCCGTGGAACGCGTCACGGCCGTTGGGGTTCCACGCCGGCCGCCCGAATCCGCCGTTCTCGCGCGCGGTCTTCGCGCTGTGGCAGGGCCTGCAGAGGGACTGGTGGTTGCCCGGGTCGTTGTTGGCGTCGTCGCCGTCGATGTGGTCTACATCCGTTGCTGCCTTGACCCTGCCCAATGCAGCGCAGTGTCGGCACAGCGGCTCACGCGCCAGGTGGGCGGCCCGCATCTTTCGCCATGCGGCAGAATTGGTCGGCAACGCCCGGCGGGCCTGTCGCCGCCTCACCTGCCGAGCGTCTTCCTTGTAGGGCTTCCAGCCGGTCGGCCGGTGCTGCGCGGGCCTGGTCGGCATCAGTACGGGTTCCCATCCATGTCGGTGCGCGGCGGCTCGGGCGTAGCGTCTCCGTCAGGCACCGGCACGCCGAGTTCCTCGCCCAGCAACAGCACGACCGACTGTGTGAGCAGACCGATATGTTCAGCCTGCTGAGCGATCTGTCGTCCCTGCTCCACCATCGTGGCGTGCTGCTGCTCGGCCAACGACAGCAGGCGATCTATGCGCTCGTCCATCAGAACTCCTCGACGGCCCAGCCGCCTCCGTCCCGCTTGGGCTTCACCCGGACCGCAATGAAGCGCATCGGGTACAGCGCGGCAGCCATCCTGATCTTGACCCTGGCATCGTCCATCCAGAAGCCCTTGACCTCGTGCAGCTCCATCACGCCATCAGCGGCTAGCACCGCAAAGTCAGGCGTGTAGAACATGCCGTCAGCCAGGCGCAGCTTGATGCCCTCGAACTTGTGCCACTGGATCTCACCGACGGCCTCTAGCTGGCGCAACCGCTCCGCGTAGGCGGCCTCGGTCTTGTTCATCTGGCCGACCTTGAGCCGGCCAAGCGCCAACATGGCCTTGCCCTGCCCCGCCATCAGCGCGGGCTGCGGCGGCGGACCTGGGCTTTGGCCTTCGTGCTCTTGGGCAGCGGAGGAAGGCGGTCCTGCACTTCAATCAGAACCCCATTGATCGCGGCCAGCTGGCTGGTGAGCGAACTGATCTGCGAGCCGGCAGCGGAATCGACATCCTCGCCGTGCGCTTTGACCGCGGCGAGCTCGCTGCGCACAGCCTCACCTTCCACCTCGAGGGCGCGCAGGCGCTGTGCAAGCCGCTGGGTGAGAGTCGGCCACAGGGTGACGCCGAGTACTTTGATGGTTCGGGACATGGTGATCTCCAAGGATCAGGGGCGCTTGGCGCCGTTGATGGCCGTCTCGACGGCCCGGTATCGGTCTACGGTTTCGTCTCGCTCGGACTGGGCGAGCTCGCAGGCCCGTACAATTCCTGCCGCACCGAGCCGGCGTAGTCGGTCTTGTTCTGCAGCCGCTGCGGCAGCGGCGGCACCATCGGCCAGGCGGCTGGTTTCGCAACTGGCCCAGTGGCCCCGCAGCCGGCCAAGCTCACCATCGCGGCCAGCAACAGCAGCCGCGATGCGCTCTTGATAGTCAGCATTGATCTTTTCCTCTCGCTCGTCGGCGGTATCTCCCGCCAGCTGGACGCCTGCTACCTGCTCGCGATCGACAGACCGCGCCACCTGCTCCCCAGCCAAGGCCACCCGTCCGTCGGCCACCTCGGCCGTGGCCGCACTGAGAGCCGCGCGATCGCCGCGCCAGGACCAGCCTGCAGCGAACGACAGCACACAGCACGCGACCCATGCGATCAGCAGCCCAACGACCAAGTAGCCCCGGCTCATGGGGCAAGCTCGGCAACGCACTTGGCATGTCGTTCCAGCTGCCGATCCCACACGCCCCAACACACCTTGTTGGGCTTGCCGTTGATCAGCGTCGAGCAGTCGTAGCCGCTGGCACGCTTCCACAGCAGAAGGGCGTCACAGGCGGCGCGGTAGTTGCCCACTTGCAGCTGGCGACGCATAGACGATGACTGCCAGTTGCCTGTCCCGTACTGGTACGTGAAGTCCAGATAGAGGTCGTACTCACTCTGCGTGAGGTAGACGCCAGGGAGCGAGGCGCGGAATCGCTTCTCCTCGCCGGCGATGTGCGCCTGAGCGGTATGCAGGGCGCGATCCGGGGTGATTCGATCACCGAGCCGCACCGGCGTCCCGTCGGCGTGGAAGGTCGATCCGAAGCCGACCGTGGGGCGGTCGTTCTTGGTGGGGATGACGGCCGTATCGGTATAGCCCTCCCTGGATACGATCGCGACCAAGCCGGCAGCGCTCAGGACCAGAAGCGCCACGAGCGACCGACCTGGTGCGCCACCGGGCCGGCTCATGCCTTGGTCGCCTTGGTCGCCTTGGCAGCCTGCCGCCACTCGCGGACCCAGCGCCAAACCAGATGGGTGATCTGGCCGACCAGGTACACGACAGTCAGGATCACGACCAGACGGTCGAGGTTGACGCCGCCGGCGACGGCCCCGGCCACCGCGATCGGCGGCGTGACCTTTGCTGCAGCACTCGCCGCGGTGCTGATGATTTCGTCCCGCATGGTTGCCCCGTGGATTGTCCGGTTCGGCATATCGCCCCTCCCGGTTTGGTCAATAGGTGCCCGCCCCGCTGCCGGCTTGGCGCGAGGGTTAATCCGGTCTGGGAAGCGGGCAAAGAAAAAGCCCGCCATTGGCGGGCCGGTATTCAGCAGAGCGGTGCTCAGGCCAGCGAGACAGGCTGCAAAGTCAGGCCGTGCAGTTTGTACATTGCCACCATCGCATCACGTGCATCCTGCAGCTTGATCTGATCGGGGTGACATTTCGTCGCCCTGAATCTTATCGACAATCGCGTCTGATGAGATCTTGATTTCCTGTGACAGTAAGCATTTCTGATTTTGTACAGCCGATCGCACTCTGTCATCAGTTCGTCGGGCAAACCCTTCTGAACACATGTTTTTCGATCATCCCCCCAACATCCTGGAGAAGACTGCGCAATGTCGGCGGCAGTCTGCTCAAAGAACGCGCACGCAAGAATGAGCGCTGCTAGATACCTTCCGTAGATGAATGATACTCGCGCCTCTTCAAGCAAGGCCATGTTCTCCATTTCAGCCCAGACCATGCCATCAATGATGACGTGATCAGACAGCCATATGTGCCGCTCCACCTTACCCTTAGCCTGACGTTCGTCAGCGCGCCGGACCGCTTCGAGCACATCATTTTCCGTCCACGCAGCACCGTGTCCCATTGGCCTTGCCCCTATGCGCTGTCAAATCTGCGCCGAATATCTCACGCAAGGGTAGGACGAGAAAGCCCCGGCTTGGCCGGGGCTTGCGTCTGGATAGTGGCAAGAATGCCCCGGTTTCCGATGACCCTTCAAGTCATCGCTATGCAGCGCGCGAAAGCGCCTGACTGAGCTGTCGCGCAGCTTCGTTCTCTGCGGCTCGCATCTGGATGAGCATCCATTCGTACACTGGCTGCCAGAACCTGCTGTATGCCGAGCAATCGGCCCCGATGGCTGTTGCGCGCTTCCGGCCGCTCAATTGCTCCAGGCCACTGCCGTCGCATGCTTCGCACTCCACGACGCCGGCGCCCTCCGGTGCAGCCTGTGTGCGCAATCCCTCGCATCGCTTGCAGCAGCCGGCAGCGGCCATTTCACCGATCACCGCCACCGCCAGTCCGCCAAGCTGCTCCATGGTGCTGATGGGCCAACACAGCGCGCGCGTGGCCTCCAGCTTTGCCTCAGCGCGCGCAAATTCCCGGCGCTGCATGTCCGTAACCGTATTGCCCGCCCAGCCCATACAGGTTTTGGCGATGCCGTATTCCGTCCGCGCCAGGCTCAGCACCTGCTGGTGTCGGTTGTATTCCGGAGCCACCAGCGCGATGACGGCCTTTCGCAGATGGTCGATCCGACGGGCTGCACTCTCTGGCCACCACAGGGCCTCCAGCAGCTCACGACCGAGGCCGGCGGGCACCATTCCCAGCGCCGCGGCAATATCCTGCGTGGTCAGGTCCGGCGTGCCGCCACGGCCGGTGTCGAACTTCACGGTTGTCGGCCCCATCCTGCTGGACAGCAGCTCACGTACATTCCCCATGGCCTTTCCCCTTGTGCTCTCGTCGATTGATTTCACGGCGCAGCGCGCGTGCCCGGCGCAGTGCCTGCTCTGCCTCGCGGCGTACGGCTGGGGCGGTCCACGCCCTCGTCCATCGCATCGCGGCTATGTCTTGCTGGATGCTGCTCAGCAGCGCCAGCGCCTTGTCGTCGTAGCGGGTCAGGTCCATCCGTCCAGCCTCTTCCCAGTGCGTCGCACCGGTCGCGACGCGCCTACCTATTCACGCTGTTCCAAGAAGCAGGCAGGTACTCAACACGTCCGCCGCGCTTCCGATACTCCTCATATGTCTCGAACACCGGCGTGGCTGTTGGTGCCGCCCGTACAGGCTTGGGGATCATTGCGGCCCGCAGCCCGACCGTCGCGCCGCGCGCAGCCCTTGCCCTCTCCACGCGACGGCGGTTCTTTGCCTTGGTGCGCTCTGCCCTCTGCGATTCGGTCAGCCGGGGCCGAGTCATCGCCGCGCCACTCCTGCGGAACCTCGCGTCTTCACGCTCGCCAGTCCTGAGCAGGTAGCCCCGCGCGACCAGGTAGCGCAGCGTGCTGTTGATCCCATCCTTCGCTTTGTCCGTGTCCATGCCATCAGCTGCCAACTTCTCGTACAGCCCCGCATAGCTCAGCCCTTCTGTCGGGGCCTGCTCGAACGCCGCGCGAACGCGATCGGCGCATGTCTTCTTGCTCTCACTCACGCAGCTGCCCTCAGCTCGATGATGTAGGTCTGTTGTTCAATCAGTTCGTCGTCGCTGCCATACGTCTCGTGGAAGGTGCGCGAGCCGTCCATCAGGCTGGGCCCCCACGTCTCCCGCATCTCGGCGAAGGTCTTGCCCTGCATCGGATGGCGGCGGTGGTGCCACACGCACAGGGCGTACCCGAAGGCATGCCCGCGGCGCTTGTTCCCGCTCTTGGCGTGGTTGTAGTCGCAGCCGTAGAACACCTGGCTGCCCGACAGCAGGCGCATGGCGGCCAGCACCATGCAGGCCATGCACGGCCCCACCTTGGCGGCCTCAATGCGTGCCCCCTCTGCGGCTGTCGGCGGCGGCGCCTTGGACCACATCAGCGCGCGCCTCCCTTCTGGTCCTTGTCCGCCAACCGCCAGCCGTGCTGCCAGGCCAGTGCCTTGTCGTCCAGCGGCTGCACCTTGCGCGGTTCCAGCTCGTCCTGGGTGTGCACCCACACCATGTGCGGGTTCGTGCTCAGCCCTTCACCGTTCAATCGGGCCGAGTAACCGGCATTGATCTGGGCCGCGTAGGTGCTGCGGGTGCTGAAGGCGGTGAAATCCATCACGCCCGTGCCAGCTCGTGGTCGCGCGGGACCGTGAACCCTGCAGCGCGCGCGTGCCCGCCACCGCCGTACAGCTTGGCGACCTCGCTCACGTCCACGCCCTGATCGGTCGAGCGCAGGCTGAAGACCCGGCCGCCATCCTTGTCGTAGTAGCAGGCCGCGAACGGCTTGCCCTTCGCCATCAGATGGCCGGCGTCGCTGGCCAGGGTATACGGCAGGCTCGCCACCGGCACGTCGTAGTGCCCAATCACCATCTGGCGCTTCGCCACCTTCACCAGCTCGGCCACGTCCTTGTGGTGCTTGCGCTCGATCGCCACGCCCTGGGCGCGGAGGGTCTCCGCCGGCGTTTCCATCAGCAGGTCCCACACGTCGAACTCGTAGGGGTAGCTGAAGACCGCCGCCTGGATCTCGCGCGTGCCCGGCAGCGCGAAGCGCCACAGGTCCCGGTCTTCCACGTGGTCGATCAGCTCAGGCCGCGGCGCGCCGGGGTGGAAGAAGTCCCACGCGATGCCCGCGCCGCTGCGATCCATGTCGAACAGCGCGTAGATCATCGCCTTGCGGATGCCCTCGCACTTGTCCTGCTCAACCCACCCTTGGAAGTGGCGCCAGGTCGGGTCGGCATCGACGCCGAAGCCTTCAATGCGAACAACGGTCAGCTGGTCGTCAGCGGTCAAGGGATTGGCTGGCATATCCGCCTCGGCGCTCTTGTGGTGGTCCAGCACCAAGATCGACCGGGCGACCAGTTGCAGGTCCAGCATCACGCGCGGCGGATAGCAGAAGTCCACCAGCACGAGGTCGCGCCCTTCGGCCGGCGGCGGCGGTTCACCATGGACGGCGGCGTGGAAGTCGCATTCCATCGCCTGGCGGACGGCCCATGCCGCGGTGAACCCGTCTGCGCAGTTGGCGTGGTAGATAACCAGTGGTTTCATCGGGCTGTTGCTCCTTTGGATTTGCGGGTGCGGCGGCGGGCCGCGCGTTGTGCGTTGCGGGCGATGGCTTCAAGCCGTTCCGCCTCCGCGATGTAGTGGTCGTGCCGGTCCTGCCTCACCGAGGCACTGAACTGGTATTGCTTCAGCGCTTCGTCCGCAGACTCGCGGTAGAGCCTTGCCAGCTTCTTCCCGGCCAGGCGCGGGTCGTGCTCGAAGATGTCCAGCTGGTTGTTGTCCGAGCGCATCAGGCGGCCTCGGCAGCGCCGGCCATGTTCAGCTCGCGGGCGATCTCGGCCATGTGCTGCTGCACCTGCTCACGGCTGGCCGGGACCTGCACGCGGACCTCGTGCTCAATCTCGGCCACCGGCGCCTCCGGCAGTGCCCCGCCTCGCATCACGTGCTCGCGGGCTTGGTCGTACGCTTCCCGCAACAGGCGGTCGGCCATGTCCGAGCTCGCCAGCCGGTAGCGATGGCCATCGAGGTACTGCCAGACCAGCCGGGTGAAGCCGTCCCGCTTGCCAGCATCGGCACGCACCGCAGCGAAGGCCGGCACGCCCAGGCAACGCAGGCGAAATTCAGGGAGCGTCGGCGGCCAGGGATCCGCGCAGGTGATGCAGCCACCGATGCCAGCGGCCAGCTGCTCGCCGGTCAGCCCAGCCAAGCCCTTGGCCCAAGTCAGCGCCGCGCCCGTATTGGGGTTGTCGCCATAGCCAGCCGTCCACTTCGGGCCGTAGATCTCAGCCATGCGGACCCAGAGGGTGCGGGTCACCGTCGATGACAGGGCCGCGCTCGGCATCGGCGCGCTCGCCGTCGAGGGCAAGGCGCATGACGCGTTCGGCAGGAGATTCGCGACGGATTGCATGGGTGCCTCCAGTGGGACGGTTGGTGGTGGTCAGCTCGCGTTCGAGCCAGGCAGCTTCGAAGCCCTGCCAGCTGCGGTTGCAGCATTTGCGGAGGCAGTCATCAACGGTGAAGCCCAAGGCCTCGGCCAGATGCAGCTCGCGGCCGAAGCTGGCGAGCACGGTCGGGGTTACCGGGGCGCGGCGCTGGCGGCGAAGCTGCAGCCAGTCGGCCAGGACCTGGGGGGACGGCGGGGTTGGCCAGGTCGAGAAATCCAGATCTGCCGAGTGGGCGGTCGGCGCGCTTGCGCGCTTCTTTCTGCTCTTAGGTTCTCTTCCTGGTTCTATTCCTGGTTCCTGTGCACGTCGTTCACCACCCCCGTGAACGTCATTCACTACCCCGTGCACCTCGTTCACTACCGGGTGGTGAACGTCATTCACCACCAGATACGGATCGTGCTCGGGAACCTTCGGCTCAGCCTGGATGCCAAAGTGGAAGTTCAGCCGGTACTGATTCGGCAGCCGACGGTTGTCTTTTGCGCGCGGCAGGACGCTGATGTAACCGGCCTCGGCGAGCTTGCTGATCTGGTCGATCACCGAACGGCGGGTCAGGCCGCAATCGTCTGCCAGCGTGTCGTGGCTCGGCCTGCACTGCCCGGTGTCCTTGTTGTGGCGCTCGGCCAACATCAGCAGCACCAGCTTCTGTGTGCTGGTGACGCGCTGGCGAGCAGCCCATGCGAACGCTTCAAAGCTCATGTCAGACCGCCAGCACGAAGTTCTGGCCGAGGGCTACCGGCCACCAGGTGCATGCGCTGCGGCCACTTACCTCGCACGGCTTCTTCGGGCCGCGCCACACCAGCCCGGCTTCTTCCAGCTCGGGGAGACGGCGGGCCAGCATGTAGCGATCAAGCACCGTCCGCTGGGCCAGCTCGTTACTGGTGAGCCCAGGCGCTTGCTTGACCGCGGTAAGGGCAACAGCCTGCTGATCGAGTTGCACACCGCTCGCAACAATGTGGCGAGCAGCCTCGTGGCTGGTGCCTGGGTCGCATGCACGGGCCGGATGATTCATCGCGCTGCCCTCCCCTTTGCGGCAGCGCGGGCGATGTTGCGGATCAGGCGGTACGCCATCGTGATAATCGAACGTGCCTCACGGATCATGAGTTGCGCTTCATCGCTATCAATGCGGCGGTCGGCCATGGCCTTCACGGCGGTGCCAGCGAGGCGCCCCATGTAACTGTTGATCTCCAGCAGCTTTGTCTGGACTGCCCCAACCTCATCCGCCCAGCCACCTTCGGGCGCGGGCGGAACCACTTCCACCGCCAGATCAAAGCGTCCGGCGAATGCTTGCAACCAGTCCAGCGCGCGTTCCTTGCTCGCGGTCTGCTCTTGCATCCACTCAGTCAGCAGCTCGGCAATCTCGATGGTTACCGATTCGCCCTCTAGGCCGCGCAACTTCGCACGGAGCGTCTCCGGGTGCATCGATTTGCCGCGGCGCTGCGCGAGATACGCGGCAGCCGCCTGTACGCCGCCGGGCGTTTCGCGCACGGAGTTGTAGAGGACGTCGATCCAGTTGAGGGCGGAAGTACGGCAGGTCATGGTTCACCTTGGGATGACGGGTATTTCAAGGTTTCGGGCCGGGCCCGGCTGGCGCACGATCAGCGCCATGGATGAATTCAGTTCAAGGACGAAGGCCAAGGACGGCCAGTCAGGCGGCATGGACGCCGAGATCGATACGGTCTGCGTCGGGATCATCGGGCCGGGTGTCGAGGGGCGCAGGCACCTGCCCGAACAGCTGCAGAATCTGCGGGAGGGCTGGGACGCCCTGCTCGTCCGGCCAGGCCTGGACCTGGGCAATGGGAAGCTTCAGCACCTTGGCCAGATGTCCGTCATTGCCCAGCCCCAACTTCTCGCGCAGCGCGCGCTTGGTGATTGGGGCAACCAGCACCGCGGGTGCGACCAGAGCAGGCCCGGTCGCCGCGGCGACGCCGAAAAGATCGGGCCGCAGGTCGCTGGTGGTGACCGCGTTGTCAGTCGCGGTGGCAATGCGAACGGCGAGCTGGGCGCTAACCTGCTTGTGGCCTCGCGCGATCATGTACAGCGTGGCAGCACTGCACTTGGCTGCCGCGGCCGTGCTGGCCAGAATCGGGCAGCCCAGCTTTGCGGTGCCCCCCTTCGAAATGGCGTAGTCGGTAAGGTTCATGCCGCTTACATTACCGTTTTGGTTATGCCTCTGCAATACCGTTACGGTCATTTCCTGAAACGGTAATGGATAGGACCATTGCGGCCATGGATGCCAGCACCCTCAGAACGATCAACATGCGCGACCGCGTCACTGCGGCCGGTGGTCCAGCCGAGTGGGCTCGCCAGTTCGGCGGTTCGCGTTGGCAGCAGCCCCAAGTCAGCCAGTGGATATCGGAATCCAACCCGAAAGGGATAGGTCATCGCCTTGCGCGTGACTTGGAAGCCGCTATGGGCATTCCCAGCGGCACGTTAGATCGACCCGCCGGCGAATCTCACGCCTTGGGACTTGATGTCCCTACTCTCCGCTCTGCAATACGCTTGCTGCAGTTGGTATCGGAGATCCGCGGTGGCGGCCCCGTGCCAACCATCGATGCAGAGGCCTTGGCAGTCGCCTACGAAACGATCGTGGCGCAGGCTCGGTCGCTGGATGACAGCAACGTACTGGATTTCATGCGTGCGTTTGTTGAACGGTTGGAGCAAAAAGGGGGTAAGGATGGCGTTACGAGAGGACCAGTTGCAGGAACTGGCAAAGCGACTGGCTAAAGCGATGGATGGAGGTGGCGATCAACGGCCAGCCTCACCCCGGCTTCGATTGGTTACGAAACCCATGCGTCAGGCCATGGACAGCATCACGAGGGACTCGCACTACCGAATGATCCGGCACTACCGGCATCACTGGGGACCGTCGATGCAGCTATTGATTGACCAGGCGTGTTTTGGATTGGCTGGAATGGAAGAGCTCAGCGACGATCAACTGGTGTCACTGCACCGAGACCTGGAACGCGCCCTAGATTGCATCCGGGACGGCGTCACCTTCGAAGATGCCGGCCTCCTCCGGGCCAGGTACGGATAGGGCCCAGTCCAGGTAAAGACCCCGCCCCGCGGGGTCTTTTTTTGCCCCCGCGCCGAGCACTGAGACGCGCCGCCCCGATTGATTACCGTTTTGGTATTGACCGGCTATAACCGTTTCGGTAATGTACTTCCGTCGCCCCAGTAACAGCCCATCCGGGCCGGGGCACGGAGACTTCCATGCCGCACCTCATCGTCAGCGCCCGCGCACAAGCCGTCGTGGAAGCGCGCCCACGTAGCAAATCCGTCGCCATCAGGATTGGCGAGGCACTGATCTCGCTGGACGCTGGCGAGGCTGCCAAGCTCGGCGAAGACCTGATGGCAGCAGCTGCCCCGAGCTGCCTGGAAAGCATTTCCGGCCCGGTCACTGTGACCCCTGACCACGCCAACGAAGCCGTGGTGATCGCCGTCGCTGGCCGCACCCTACTGGAAATCTCCCCAAGCGCTTGGGCTTTGCTGGCGATGCAAGGCTCCAGCGCCGCGCTCGAACTGCGCGCCAACCACATCCGCACCGGCATGCGCATCGGCCCCCTGCAGCTCGGCAGCGCCCACCTGGTCGAGGCGCAGGCATGAGCGCCTCCCCTGCGATCCAGCAACTTCGCAGCAACCTCGCATGGTGGATTCGCCTGGAGCGAGGCGCATCACGCCGGGCGCGTCATTTCGAGCGCCGCGCGAACAACCCAGCAAACCCGAACCGCGCCGCCTCGGCACGCGTGGCAGCTGGCTACCAGATCGATGCCGCAAAGGACCGGCGCCGTATCGAGGAGCTGCGCAACACCCTGGCTCGACTCGAAGGCGGTGCCGCATGAGCGCCGTCATCCTCCAGTTCCCCACCAGCACCGCAGCGCGCGCCAACGGCGCCGGACTGGCCGTGGCGATCGCCGCCAAGCGCATGGGCTACCGCCCCCACCACATCGCCCGCGCCGCTGCCCTCGCCCGCCGCGAGGTGCTGGACGGCCACAAGAGCGCGGCTCGCGCCGTCGCCGACATGACGCGCGACCTGTCCTATGGCGTTCGCAACCACACCCCGGGTGCCGCATGAGCGGGATCGACTTCGCCTTCGGCCTGATAGTCGGCTTCGTCGCCGGTGCCCTCGTGGCCACCGCCTGGCTGCAGCGCCGCCAGGAAGAGCACTTCGCCGCGCTGATGGAGCAGATCCGATGCACGGGCTGATTCGCCACTGGCGTGCCGGCGGCCTGGTGCTGCTCGGCGCCCTGCTCGCGACCATCGCCTTCGCCATGGCCTCGCACGGCATGCAGGACACCGGCGTCTACCTGCTCATGGGCGCCCTGCTCTGCGCCACCCAGGTGCCCGACGCGTGGAGGCGCGGCCGCGATGGCTGATCCGACCGTGGCCTCCACCGTGCGCGAGATGCGCCGTGCAGGCGCCGCAGGTGAGCCGGTGCCGGCCGATAACGCAGCTGCATGGGCGAAGGTCTTCATGGAGCAGCTGTATGGGATGCAGAAGCCGGTCCGCTACGAGTGCCGGCGGCGCGGCAGCAGAGAGCCCTGGGAAGAGGCCGAGCCCGAGGACGTGACCAACCCGCGGCGCCGGAATCTGACCATCCGCGCGCTCTACCTGCACCCGCCGGTCGTAAAGCAGCAGCACCGCTGGCCGCCCGGAAGTACCGGTGACGGCAGGTGCCTGGACTGCGACGAAGCCGAGTGGCTCGCAGGGCCGGACTGCCGACCACACGCTCCGCTCCGCGACCACCGCTCATCCATGCCCTTCCGCATCACCTGGCTGATCGAACCGCTCGAAAAGCTCCAGTACCTGACCAAGTTCCTCAGCCCGCTCGAACGGACCAAGTGGCGCAACGAAACCACCTACCTCATTGACCGCATCAAAGACCACGAGAAGGGAAGCCAGTCATGACCACTGACAAACACCGCGCCGAAAGACCTCAGCGCGGTATTCGGAGACTCGTCCGGGCGGTAAGCATGCCTCTACTGATCACGGTCATCTATGTGAGCCCTTGCGTCAAAGCCATCCCCCGCCGTAGTGACACGCGTCAATTCCTGGGCGTGTGCTGGCACCAGTTCCTTAACGCGGGAAGCAACATCGCGAATTTCCTTCATAGCTGCGGCGTGGGTCGTTCTCAGCCAGGCAATGGCGTGCTCGGCGAACTCGTCAGGAAACTCTGGATCGGGCGACAGATCAAATGTTGCGATCGCCTGAGTCCACTTGGCCAATGCGTTTCTAAGCCGGCTGAGCGAGTTGACCAAAGGCAGGGTCTCCGGGGTCGCTTCAAGTGCGGGAACTGCCACGGTGTACCGAGAAAGCGCTCTGACAAGGGTGGACGCCAAATCGGGCTTCGTGGTCGGTTTGATCCAGTTAATTGTCAGGGCCGCCGTTCCGAGGTCGTCCCGCAGCTGGATGAGCTGCACAGCGAATTCTTCCATCGCAGCCGTCGCAATTGCTCGGTCAACAAGCTTTCTCCTTTCGATAGGAGCGACGACCGCGTAGTACGTAACGCCAGCGGCCAGCCAACTCCCAAGCCCTGCAAAGATCGCCGCCGCGACTGCCCAAGCCTCCCATCGTGGCGTGCATCCCTGCCCGGGCCACCAGCAAACGCCCATCGCATTCAGAAGCTCCATTTCCTAACCCCTCAGTCGGATGGCCAGCATTCTGCCATGCCCTCTAAGCCCCGCTCTGGATTCGCGACCCTGGCCACCGTCAAGCCGCCGCGTGACCTGCGCACCAGGCTGCGGGAGGACGTCTGATGGACAGAATGCCGAGCTGCCTACGCTACCTCCCACCGGGCTTTTCAACGGGGCTGGACTTCCCCATGTACTTCAACGACTGGGCGGCTCAAAAGAACGACACCCCGACTGCAGCTGATATCCAGCAGAGGTTCGGTTGCTGCCGGGCGTCCGCGTACCGGTGGCGGCGCTCCTACATCGATGCAGTCGCTCGCCGAGCGGCCCGGAGGGATGCTTGATGGACGCGATCCCCCAGCCCAAGCACACAGCGCGCGTGCTCATCGGTGAGGCGCGTGCCCGGCGGCTGGCGGGCCACGGCTTCTGGTGCATGTTCCGCATGGCCCAGTCCGCCCGCCTCCGCGCTGCTGCCCTTCCCCGCCCGGCGCCGCCGGCACTTCCCATCCAACCGGAGCTGTTCGCATGACACAGCGACACATCAGCCACCCCGAGCCGCTGCCGGACTGCGCCGCCGGTCACAGCGCGCGCCACATCCACGACCTGCGCAGCATCGCCGCCGGCGGCGGCCACTTCGTCGAGTGCCGGTGCCGGCATACCCGGAAGCATGCCGAGCCGGACGCCGCGCTCGCGGAATGGAGGCAGGTCAACCGCCCCGCGCGCGCGCGCCGGACGCCTGAGCCGGCCATCGTCGACAACGTGGTGCAGATGCGGCTGCCCGGCCTGGCCGCTGGCAACGCAGCGTGACCGCCATTTACCGAAACGAATCAGCCGCACGCCGCGGCGAAGGAGACCAGATGACCAGCACCGCCGAACGCCGAGCCCCCAACCTGCTGCGCCTGAAAGACGTCATCACCAAGACCGGGCTGTCCAAGAACACCATCTACGACCGGATCCGGAAAAAGGAGTTTCCTGCGCAAATCGACCTCGGGGGCAACTGCGTCGCCTGGTCGGAGGACGAGATCAACAGATGGATTCAGGCGAAAATGGATGCCCGTCAGGTCAATGAGGACGGTTTGCCGAAAGCCGCATGAAGCGGGGGCATATGTGGGGGCATCCGCCATCCAAGGGGTGGCCCCGCCCTACTGGCACAAGGGTCTACAGGCTAACCGGGATTCCCCTTGGCTCCACCACTATTCAAGACAACGCCCCGGAAACCAGGTTTCCGGGGCGTTGTTGTTTCTGCAGGTTGCGCGGGTTGCTTACGCGCCCTCGGGATTGTCCTTGCGCTCCGGCCGGCGCGTGCCTGCATCGTGGATCGCCTGATCGGTCTGCGCCGGCCGCTGCTTGGCGGTTTCGTCCTGCTTGCGGTCCTGCTGGCTCTCTTCGATGCCTTCCTGCTTGCCTTGTTCGCTGGGCTTGGTGTCTGCCATGGTTCTACTCACTGATGCGGGCACCGGGACGGCGCCTTCAAGGGCAGACTAACCAGCCGATCGTGATGCACGAATCACGATCGACACGGCCTCGCACACGTCGCGCTCACGCGCGATACGCCGGTCAATCCAGCTTGACCACCAGCTTGCCGAAGTTGCGCCCCTTGAGCAGCCCGAAGAACGCCTCGGGCGCGTTCTCCAGGCCCTCCACGATGTCTTCGCGATACTGCACGCGGCCGTCCTTCAACCACTGCCCCATCTCGCGCAGGAACGCCGGGAGGAAGGCGTGCAGGTCGGACTGGATGAAGCCGCGCACGGTCAGGCGCTGGCGCAGCACCTGGCTCATGAAACCCGGCAGCCGGTCCGGCCCGGGCAGCACCGCGCCGCGCGCGTTGTAGGTGGCGATGGTGCCGCACACGGGAATGCGCGCGAAATCGTTGAGCAGCGGCGCGACCGCATCGAACACATGCCCGCCGACGTTTTCGAAGTAGACATCGATGCCATCGGGCACCGCCGCGCGCAACTGCGCGGCGAAATCGTCGGCGCGGTGATCCAGCGCCACATCGAAGCCCAGTGTTTCCAGGTACGCGCGCTTCTGCTCGCCACCGGCAATGCCGACCGTGCGCGCCCCCTGCAGCTTGGCGATCTGCCCCACCGTTGCGCCCACCGGGCCACTGGCAGCCGCCACCACGAGGGTTTCGCCCGGCTGCGGCTTGCCGATTTCCTGCAGGCCCACGTACGCCGTGAATCCGGGCATGCCGTACACACCCAGTGCAGTGCTGATCGGCAGGTCGTTGTCCTCGAGCTTGCGGCTGAGCTGATCGCCATGGATGACCGCGTGCGTCTGCCAGTTGCCCGGTGCCAGCACATGCTCGCCGATGGCGAAACCGGGATGGTTGGAGGCGAGCACTTCAGCAACGGTGCGCCCTTCCATCACCGCATCCAGCGCAACCGGTGCGGCGTAGGACGGCCCCTCCTCCATGCGACCACGCATGTAGGGATCCAGCGACAGATAGCGATTGCGCAGCAGCACCTCGCCCGGGCCAGGCGCGGGCACCGGCACGTGCTCGATACGGAAGTTGGATGAGACGGGAGCACCGTTCGGGCGAGAGGCGAGCACGATGCGGGTGTTGGTAAGTGCGTTCATCAGCGGATCGCTCCGGGGAGACGGAAAAGGGATCCCGACAGTACGCCGTCCGGGCACGTGCGGGCGGGGGGTAAAACAGCGTTCCATCGGTGCAGGACGATGCGGCTGTGCAATCACCTTGTGCGACAGGGACCGACCATCCCGATGGCGTCACAGCATTCCATCCGTACGCTGCACCGCGCATGCGTTGCCCGCGCCGCCGGCCAGGGCGCATGATCGCGTCATGAACGTTCCCGCTTCCCGCCGACGCCGCTACCTGCTGCCGGGGTTGATGTCCGCCACCACCGTGTTCGGCCTGGCATGCTGGGCAATCCTGGCGACCGAGCCCGGTTGCCTGGCCGCGCAAGGCCACTGGTCGTCCGGTGCAGGCAAGTGCCACACGCGCCTGTGCCTGCTGCAGGGCGACTGCGGCGAGATGGCTTCACCCATCGTGGCATGCAACAAGGTGCAGGTCGGCGACAGCCGTGGCCGCGTGTACTTCCACCTGGGCAATCCCCTGCCCGGTGCAGGGGCCGACGCGGACTGGCCCGCAGGCAAAGCCGACAACGGCATGATCCGCGCACGCTTCGAGGATGACCGCCTGGTCAGCCTGGCCTGCCCGGTCACGCCGTAGGGCGTGCGCGCTTCCATTGCAGCGGGCTCATGCCCATCTCGATCCGGAACATGTAGTTGAACGCCGACGCCGAGGCATAGCCCAGCTCGTGCGCGATTACCGTGGGCGAACGCCCCTGCGCCAGCCACTCGATGGCGCGCAGCAGGCGCAGCCGCAACCGCCACTCACGCAGGCGCATGCCGGTCTCGCGTTCAAAGTGGCGCGCCAGGGTACGCGGCGATGCACCCAGCAAGGGCGCCCAGTCCTCCACGCTGCGGGTGTCGGCAGGTTGCTCGTACAGCGCCTGGCACCAGCGCTGCAGGCGCGCATCCTGCGGCCAGGGCAGGTGCCGGGTGTGCTGCCGCTGGCGCGGCAACTGCGCAGTGATCAGGGTACACAACGTGGCGTAGTAGGTGCGGTCGTGATCGGGCACGGTGCGATCGAGTTCAATGATCAGTTCGCGCAGCAGCGGTGACACATCGAGTACCGCGCAATGCGTGGGCATACCCAGTTCCGGCCCATCGGCCACGTAAAGATTGCGGAACGCCGAGGTGTTCAACGCGCCCGTGTGATGGAGCGTGCCGGTCGGCACCCACAGCGCCTGCTGCGGGGTGATCACGTGACGTGCCTGCCCGGCGCTGGCCTGCAGCACACCCGTGCTGGCATGGACCAGCTGGTTCCAGCCGTGCACGTGCGGCGGGAAGCGCTCGCCGGCCTCCAGTCGCTGGCTGCGCGCCACCACCGGCCAGGGCAGACGCCGCAGCGGCGGCACCGCGACTTCGCGCCAACCCGCCGCAGTGGGTTCAGCCATGGCCATGTGACGTCTCATCGACAGGATGGGTCATTCTATCGAAAGACGCGATCACCTCCGTCCACGACGATGGGCCCTCCCCGCTGCCCTCCCTACCCATGTCCCTCACGATCCCGCCTCCTCGCCACGCCTGGCAGGTCATCACGGCCGGCATCTGCGCGCTGGTACTCACGGTTGGCCTGGCGCGCTTTGCCTACACCCCGCTGCTGCCGGTGATGCGGCTCGACGCCGGGCTCACGGCCGCCGGCGGCGGCTGGCTGGCAACGTTCAACTATCTGGGCTACCTGGCCAGCACCGTGCTGGTCGCCCGGGTCGGCGACATGCAGCTGAAATTCCGCTTCTACCGCATCGGACTGGTCCTGGCAGTGGTATCCACCGGCCTGATGGGCACCACCACGGACATGGCCATCTGGGGCGTGCTGCGCTTCGTGGCCGGCCTGTCCAGCACCGCCGGCCTGCTGCTCGCCTCCGGGCTGGTGCTCAACTGGCTGCTCGCCCATCAGCGCCGCCCACAGCTCGGCCTGCACTTCGCCGGCCTCGGGGTGGGGATCGCGGTCTCGGGCCTGGCGGCTGCGGCGATGGCCGATCAACTGGTGTCCTCCCGGCAGTGGATCGCCCTGGGCACCCTGGCGGTGGTGTTCCTGATCCCGGCCTGGGCATGGATGCCGCCGCCGGCAGCGATCTCCAGCGCGACGGGTGCCAACGCTCCCCCGCCACCCGGGCGGCGCTGGCGCTGGCTGCTGATCGCCTCGTACTTCTGCGCGGGGGTCGGCTTCGTGGTCAGTGCGACCTTCATCGTCGCCATCCTGGTGCAGACCCCTGCCTTCGCCGGCCACGGCAGTGGGGTGTGGGTGCTGGTCGGCCTCACCGCCATCCCCTCGACGTTTGCCTGGGACCGGCTGTCTAACCGGCTGGGCCTGATCCGTGCATTGATGCTCGCGTATGCGTTGCAGGCCACGTCCTTCGTATTGCCCTTGCTGGATGGCGGGCTGTGGGCCGGCGCGGCCAGCGCGGTGCTGTTCGGCCTGACCTTCGCCGGCATCGTCAGCCTGACCCTGACCGTGGTCGGTCGCCACTACCCGCACAATCCTGCCAAGGCGATGGCGACGTTGACGCTGAGTTACGGCGTCGCCCAGATCATCGCCCCCGCGATCGCCGGCACGCTGGCGCGCGACAGCGGCAGCTACCAGGGCGCATTGGTGCTGGCGGCGATCATGATGGTGATCGGCATCGTGCTGTTGTGGTGCATGCCCAACGACGCACGATCCACCCCGGGCTGATCAACTGCACCGGCGCAACGCATCCGCCTGAACCGACGTTCATGCGCTTCGGTGATGTGCTCGAGCCCGGTGGATCAAGCACTTGGATGTGGGCGGACAAGGGTTTGGAAACAAATGTGAAATTTTTTTCGCGAAACGCTTGCCGAACCCCTCATACCTCCGTATTATTCGCGTCCTCGCCAGCGGCAACGCAGCGATGAAGTGGCCGGGTAGCTCAGTTGGTAGAGCAGGGGATTGAAAATCCCCGTGTCGGCGGTTCGATTCCGTCCCCGGCCACCACAATTTCAGATGACCTGCAGAAATGCAGGTCATTTTTTTTGTCTGGCGTTCGCCCAGGCCACATCGCGCATCGTTCAAGGAAGGCGCGTCTGCACATGGTTCGTGCGCATTGCAGAGCGGGCAAAGCGACCAGGGATGATGTCCTGCGTGACGCAATGGCATGCCTTGCCGTTCTTCGCCACGCGCTGGCATGCTCACCTGGCGGACAGGATCGTCTGCGGCCACGCTTGTTCGCACCTCATGGCCGCGCACACAGGGAGAAGTGAATGTCGAACGGCATCGACGTGCTGCAGGCGCAGATCGCGCAGCTGAAACGCAGTCAACGAAGACTCACGCTGGGCTACGCGGGGTTCGGCGTCCTGGCCGTGGCGGCGTTGATGATGGGGGCGACGTCGCAGCGCAGCGCCAGCTTCGACGTCATCGATGCCCAGCGCATCAACATCAAGGAACCTGATGGGACGTTGCGACTGGCGATCTCCAATCGCACGCTCTTTCCCGGGGTGCTCATCCACAACAAAGAGCAACCGCATCCGCGCCCGATGGCAGGCATGCTGTTCTTCAACGATGAAGGCACGGAAAACGGCGGGCTGATCTACAACGGCTCGCTCGACAAGAACGGCAAGCCCTCCAGCGGCATGAGCCTGACCTTTGATCGCTATCAGCAGGACCAGCAGATGCAGTTGCTGGGCGTGGACGAAGCAGGGACACACTCGGCAGGGCTGACCTTCAATGATGTTGCCGATGGCCTGGACCGTCCGTTCTTCTCCAAGCGGGACGAGGCACTTCATCGGAATGGCGTACCTGCGATCACCGAGCGCGTGTTCCTTGGCAAATCTGATGCGCGCGATGCCATGCTGACCCTGCGCGATGGTCAAGGAAAGCCGCGGCTCGAGCTGGTGGTCACGCCCGCGGGAGACGCCAAGGTGCGCTTCCTGGACGAGAACGGCAACGCCACGCGGGAACTCTCCGCTGACACTCGGTAGCGCGGGTGCCGCACGCTGCCAAGCGCACGCCAGCGACGTGGTGCGGCCACTGCATGACGGAATATTCACAATTTCCGTCCTGCCTGTGCCTAAGCTCGCTGCGTCTTGTGTGTGGAGTGTCGACAATGCGCAGCCGCTATCTGATCAGTGCCCTGCTCGCCCTCGCCGCCAGCGGGTCGGCCTGGGCGTCCGCGCCGGTGACCTCGGTGGAAGCGCTGGACATGGACCGCTACGCCGGCCAGTGGCATGAGATCGCGCACCTGCCGGTATCGTTCCAGAAGAAGTGCGTCGGCGACATCACCGCCACCTACAGCCTGCGCGCCGATGGCCGGATCAGCGTGCACAACGCATGCCGCCAGGCCGATGGCGATCGCGTCGCCGCCGATGGCGTGGCACGGCCCGTCGAGGGTCACCCTGGCAGGCTGCAGGTGCGCTTCGTGCCGGACTGGCTCTCCTGGGTCCCGCTGGTCTGGGCCGACTACTGGGTGATCGCCCTGGATCCGGGCTACCAGTGGGCGGTGGTCGGCGAGCCGGACCGCAGATACCTGTGGATCCTCTCACGTTCGCCGAGCATGGACACCGCGCTGTTCGAGCAGCTCAAGGCGCGTGCCGAGGCGATGGGCTATGACCTGGCCCCGTTGCGGGTGATGGCGCCGCTGGACTGACCTGGCGCGCCGGCCACGCGCCGCGCCGCCGCCCGGCCGTGCTCCCCAGACTAAAAGCACGTGGCCCGGTCATGCCGGTGCCCTACCCTTGCCCCCCTGCTCCCCTGGAGCAGCACGGACACCATACGCCGTAGTATGCTCATACCCATGCAGTATCCGCCCGAGGATTGCGCCATGTCCCACCGCTTCCGTTCCGCCCTGCCCATCGGCCTGATCGCCGTCGCCTGCCTGGCCCTTGCCGCCTGCAACAAGACGGTCAAACGCGTCTCCGAGCCGGCCGCCAGCGTGCAGGAACTGACGGTGCGTGCCGATGGCAGCTGGACGGTCGCGCTGCGCCTGCAGAACTTCAGCTCCATGCCCATGACCTTCGACAACGTGTCCCTGCAGCTCAAGGTGAGCGATCAGGACGCCGGTGCGCTGCAGCTGCAGCCGGCGCTGTCGATTGGTGGCGTGTCGGCCGATGTGGTCAACGTCGACCTCAAGCCGAGCTCGGGCGCGCGCCTGGTGATGGCCGACGCGCTGGCCGGCAACCGTACCCTGGCCTATTCGCTGAAGGGCTCGGTAAGCGCGACCCCGCAGGAAAAGAAGCAACGCACCTTCGAGATTGACAGCCGCAGCACGCTCAACCAGGCCCCTGGCCTGCCCGGCGTCCTGCGCTGACCGGCGGGCTGTCCGCCACCCTTCGCCACTGATCGAGACCGTCCCCGATGAGCAGCTACACCGCCCCGCTTTCCGATATCCGTTTCGCCCTGCATGACGTGCTCAAGGTCGAGCCGCTGTTCGCGCGCCTCGGCCTGGTCGATGCCACCGCCGATGTGGTGGATGCCGTACTGGAAGAAGCCGGCCGTTTCAGTGCCAGCGTGCTGGCGCCGTTGAACAGCGTGGGCGATGAGATCGGCTGTGCACTGGACCAGAGCACCGGCGAGGTCACCACCCCGCCTGGCTTCAAGCAGGCGTACACGCAGTTTGTCGAGGGCGGCTGGACCGGCCTGACCGCTGCGCCGGAGCTGGGTGGCCAGGGTCTGCCGCACACGCTGGGCGTGCCGCTCAACGAAATGATCAATGCCGCCAACCTGGCGTGGGGCAACTTCCCGCTGCTCTCCCACGGCGCCATCGAGGCGCTCAAGCAGCACGGTGAAGCGTGGCAGCAGGAGGCCTTCCTCAAGCCGCTGATCGAAGGCCGCTGGACCGGCACCATGTGCCTGACCGAACCGCATTGCGGCACCGACCTGGGCCTGCTCAAGACCAAGGCCGAACCCAACGCGGACGGCAGCTACGCCATCACCGGCACCAAGATCTTCATCACCGCCGGCGAGCACGACCTGACCGACAACATCGTGCACCTGGTGCTGGCCAAGCTGCCGGATGCACCGGCCGGCGCCAAGGGCATCTCGCTGTTCGTCACCCCGAAGTTCAAGGTGGACCGCGAGGGCAAGATGGGCGAGCGCAATGCGCTGCGCTGCGGCTCGATCGAGCACAAGATGGGCATCAAGGGTTCGGTCACCTGCGTGATGAATTTCGACGGCGCCGAAGGGTATCTGGTGGGCCAGCCGCACAAGGGCCTGCAGGCGATGTTCACCATGATGAACACCGCACGCCTGGGCGTTGGCCTGCAGGGCATCGGCCTGTCCGAACGCGCCTACCAGAACGCCCTGAAGTACGCCCGCGAGCGCCTGCAGTCGCGTTCGCTGAGCGGCCCGAAAAACCCGGAAAAGCCGGCCGACCCGATCCTGGTCCACCCGGATGTGCGGCGCATGCTGCTGACCATCAAATCGCTGGTGGAAGGCAGCCGCCTGCTGGCCCTGCACGCGGCCACCCTGATCGACGTCGCCCACCATGCGCAGGATGCCGGCGAACGCGAACGCGCCGACACCCTGGTGAGCTTCCTCACCCCGATCTCCAAGGCCTGCCAGACCGAATGGGGCATCGAGAACACCTACAACGCGCTGCAGTGCTTCGGTGGCCACGGCTATATCCGCGAGCACGGCATGGAACAGCTGGCGCGCGATGCCCGCATCACCACGCTGTATGAAGGCACCACCGGCATCCAGGCGCTGGACCTGATCGGTCGCAAGACCGCCTCCAGCCAGGGCGCCGGCCTGAAACTGATGCTGGCCGAGATCGAGGCCTTCGCCAAGGCCAATGAAGGCAACCCGGCGCTGGCCGAGTTCATCGCCCCGCTGCGCGCCAAGGCGGACGAATGGGGCAAGCTGACCCTGGCGACGCTGCAGCGCGCGGCCACCAACCCGGACGAACTGGGCGCGGCCAGCTTCGATTACCTGTTCTATTCGGGCTATGTGGTGCTGGCCTACTGGTGGGCACGCAGCGTCGCCGCCGCCGATGCCTCCGCGCAGAGCGCTGCGTTCAAGCAGGCCAAGCGCGAGACCGCCCGCTTCTACTTCGCCCGCGTGCTGCCGCGCACGCTCAGCCACGCCGCCGCGATCCAGGCCGGCGCCGAACCGCTGATGGCGATGACCGACGCGCATTTCGGCGAAGGTTGATCGGTCGCCGGACCACCGACGCCGGATCGTCGGTAGGTGCCGACCGCCAGTCGGAGCACCGATACCTGATCGTCGGTAGGTGCCGACCGTTGGTCGGCACCCCGATACACGTTCTGGAGAAAAGCCCCCTTGATGTTCAAGGGGGCGCGCCAACGGCGCGGGGATAAGGTGGAATGCCCGGGGCCGAATCGTTACCAAATGGGTAGGCGCTTGCCGCCTATACCCATTTGGTAACGATTCGGGTATAAGCTGTTTTCCCGATGGAGACAGACACTACACGCTTGGGTCTGATCGATACCGGAGCCTCGTCCGCCCCGGTCGCCGAGGTATCGCCGATCGTTACGCTGCATCGGCCCGGCTCGGTACGGTTATTGGCCCTGGACGCCCACGGGCGCGTGCTCGACTGGATCAATTGGCAGGACGCGTCCTGCCTCTACGCACGCGGTGCGGTCGCCTGGACCCTCGGTGACCCCTGCCTGCACATCCGTGGCGGCATCTGCCGCACCACCGGCCTGCAGAGCGGCCTGGACCTGCACCCGATCATCGCCGCCCGCGGGCATGCCCGTTCCCGTGCGATCGACCCCACCCCGAATCTCTCCAATCCGGCCCTGTTCGCGCGCGATGCGCATCTGTGCCTGTACTGCGGGCAACAGTTCAACCGCCCGCAACTGACCCGCGACCACGTCATGCCGATCTCCAAGGGCGGCCTGGACGTGTGGGAGAACGTGGTCAGTGCGTGCTTCCACTGCAACTCGCGCAAGAGCAACCGGACCCCGCAGCAGGCCGGCATGCCGCTGCTGGCCGTGCCTTACCGGCCCAGCTGGATCGAACACATGATCCTGTCCAACCGCAACATCCTGGCCGACCAGATGGCGTTCCTGAAGGCGCAGCTGCCCAAGCGGTCCAAGCTCTGCGCCTGAGTGCGCTGCGACGTTCTGTCGCAGCTGCCGTCACCGTTTACTCACTGAAAAGGCGGTTTGCTTGCCCCACCCCCATTTGGGGGGGAAAATAGGCGCTCAGAAGAAGCGCGATAAACATGATCGACTCCGCCCGCTATCCCCGCCTTGCGCGCATCCAGTCACCGGATGACCTGCGCAGGTTCGATGAATCCGAACTGCCCGCGATCGCGGATGAACTGCGTGCCTACCTGATTGAGTCGGTAGGCAAGAGCGGCGGCCATTTCGGCGCCGGCCTGGGCGTGATCGAACTGACCGTCGCCCTGCACTACCTCTATCAGACGCCCGTGGATCAGCTGGTCTGGGACGTGGGCCACCAGACCTACCCGCACAAGATCCTGACCGGCCGCCGCGACGAGATCCACACGGTCAAGCAGAAGGACGGCGTCGCGCCGTTCCCCAAGCGCGAGGAAAGCGAGTACGACACCTTCGGCGTCGGCCATTCCTCGACCTCGATCTCCGCGGCGCTGGGCATGGCGATCGCACGCCAGGCCGAAGGCGATGACCGCAAGGTCGTGGCCGTGATCGGCGATGGCGCGATGACCGCCGGCATGGCTTACGAGGCCCTCAACCACGCCGGCGGCATGGAGCAGGAACCGAACCTGCTGGTGATCCTCAACGACAACAACATGTCGATCTCCGAGGCCGTCGGCGGGCTGACCAAGATGCTCGGCCGGGCCACCGGCAGCCGCACGCTCAACGCGCTGCGCGAAGGCGGCAAGAAGATCCTCGGCGACAAGAAGCACAACCCGACCGCGCGCTTCGTCAAGCGCTGGGAAGAACACTGGAAGGGCATGTTCGTGCCGTCCACGTTCTTCGAGGAAATGGGCTTCCATTACACCGGGCCGATCGACGGCCACGACGTGCCGGCGCTGGTCGCCACGCTGAAAACGCTCAAGAGCCTGAAAGGCCTGAAGCTGCTGCACGTGATGACCACCAAGGGCAAGGGTTACGAGCGCGCCGAAGGTGACCAGATCGGTTACCACGCGGTTGGCCCGTTCGATCCGGACAAGGGCCTGGTCGCCAAGGGCGGGGCCAAGAAGCCCACCTATACCGACGTCTTCAGCGACTGGCTGTGCGATGCCGCCGCAGCCGAACCGAAGCTGATGGGCATCACCCCGGCGATGCGCGAGGGCTCTGGCCTGGTGCGTTTCAGCAAGGAATACCCGGACCGCTACTTCGATGTGGCCATCGCCGAACAGCACGCCGTGACCCTGGCGGCGGGCATGGCCACCCAGGGCGCCAAGCCGGTGGTGGCGATCTACTCGACCTTCCTGCAGCGCGCCTACGACCAGCTGGTCCACGACGTGGCCGTGCAGGAGCTGGATGTGCTGTTCGCGATCGACCGCGCCGGTGTGGTCGGCCCGGATGGCGCGACCCATGCCGGCAACCTGGACCTGAGCTTCCTGCGCTGCGTTCCGCACATGGTGGTCATGGCCCCCTCCGATGAGGCCGAGTGCCGCCAGATGCTGACCACCGGCCTGCGTCATGTCGGCCCGGCAGCGGTGCGCTACCCGCGCGGCAGCGGCACCGGCGTTGCGGCCGGCACCGACCTTTCCACGCTGGAAATCGGCAAGGCCGAGTTGCGCCTGCCGGGCAGCCGCATCGCCCTGCTCGCCTTCGGCAGCACCGTGACCGCCGCCGAACAGGTGGGCCGCGAGCTGGGCCTGACCGTGGTCAACATGCGCTTCATCAAACCGCTGGACCGTGCCCTGCTGCTGGACCTTGCGCAGCGCCACGAAGGCTTCGTCACCATCGAAGACAACGTGGTCGCCGGCGGTGCCGGCTCCGGCGTGGCCGAGCTGCTCAACGCCGAGAACGTGCTCAAGCCGTTCCTGCACCTGGGCCTGCCGGACAGCTTCCAGCACCATGCCAGCCGCGAAGACCTGCTGGCCGAAGCCGGCATCGATGCCGGCGGGATCCGCCAGGCCGTGCTCAAGCGCTGGCCGATGCTGGTCAACAGCGGCCAGGCGCTCAGCGCAGCGGGCTGACGCACTGTCGGCCACCGTCGGGTGGGCTCGCCGCAGAAACACCGAGGCCGCGTCTGATCGACGCGGCCTCGTTCGTTTCAGCCTGCATCACGCACCCTGGCGCTGTGCAGCGGCCCTCAGTAAATCTGGAACTGTGCCCGGCAGCCGCCGTCCACCCAGACCCCGGTACGGTCCCAGCCCCAGGTGCGGCCTTCGATGCAGGCGTTGCGCGAGGTCTGGCGGATCAGCCGCGCCTCGCGGCGCACATTGGCCACGCAGCGCTGACGGCGATGGTCTTTGGAATCGCAGGTCAGGATCTGGCCCCGGCCACTGTTGCCGCCGCCGTTGTGCCCCCAGCCACCGCCGCCATTCCAGCGGCCGCCGCGGCCACCTTCGGCGATGAACTCGGCCCGGCAACCCTGCGTCACCCATACGCCGTTGCGGGCCTGGCCCCAGGTCTGCCCTTCCACGCAGGGCGAGCCGGAGATCTGCCGCACCAGACGGGCACGGCCCGGCAAAGCGCATTGCTGCGTGCGGTTCTTGATCGACTCGCAACGCACCGGGCCGCCGCTGTATCCATCGTCGTAGTAGCGGTCGTAGTTCTGCGCCTGGGCGGCACCGGCCAGCGCCATCAGGGCCGGCACCACGGCCCAGCGCAATCGTCTGGCTGCCTGGGAAGGGCGGTTGTTGGACATGGGGGACCTCGATGCTGTGTGGGGAGGCGCACAGGATCGGTGATCGTCCGGCCGGGCGACATAGGCCAGAAGTCGCTGATTTCATGCCCTATTTAGGTACCCGACGCGAGGCTGACTGGGCCGACCGAAGCCGGTCACATCCGTTCTGGTGGCTGCTTCACCGCCGCTCAGCCGTAGCGCACGGCGTCCACGTAGGTTTCCAGCACCTGCACCCGGACGGCGCTGCTGTTGCCGGTTTCGGCAAAATGCTCGCGCGCCAGGGCATCGGCGAAGTCAAAGGCGGTAGCACCGTTGCGGAATGCGATCGGCGCGGATTTGGCCGGATGCACGACGTGCCAGCGGCGTTCGATATGTTGCAGTTTGATCACCATGCGGATCGTTCCTTTGCGGCATGCCTGGGCGAGAAGCTCACGACGGGAGGGATCCGTCCCTCAGCAGGAACGATAGAGCAGGCCGCAGCCTACGGGTATCGGATTAGTCTGATTTTGCTCAACTATCGGTACCAAGGAACCGGAAAGGTTCGGCCGGCTGGAATCGGGGCAGCGCGTCGCCGGCGAACACATTGCGCTGGTCCGGCCCCAGGTCGAGTTTCAGCACCGGCGCACCGCGCGAGAAATCGGCCTTGTTGAGATCCACCCAGAAGGTATTGGGGGTCATCGCCGATTCGAAGAAATACAGCTTGCGCTTGTGATCGGCGACGGTTCGCCAGCGGGTGGAAGAAATGTTCGGCTCCCCCGGCGTGGTGATTCCATAGGGCACCGACACATTGCGGATCACACTGAACACGCTCGCCAGCGCCACCACCGGATCTTCGCTTTTGGGAATGGCGTTGATGTAGAACTTCGCGCGTGCGAACCGATCGGCCGAGCGGTTGGTGCCGGGCAGCATCACGGTGCCACCAATTTCCTGCCAATACGCGTTCAGCGCCAACTGCTGGTCGAACACGGGCGAGTTGGTCATCACCTGGTAAGCGCGATCGTGATGGATCACCTGCCTGCCGTTGATGTATTCGACGATGGCGCTGTCGCCGCTGGCGTCGGACAAGGACAGGTGCAGCGTGGCCAGTCGCGATTCGCCCGGCACCTTGTCGGTCACGATGGAAAACGGCTCGCGTTCCAGCGCGGCGACGGCCTCGGCAACGGTGGCGAAATTGTCGAGCGCGTACTGCGCCCACAACGAAATCGCCAACCCGGGTTTGCTGCCACGCTGCTGTGGGTACTCCGATTCGGCCAACCACAGCAGATTGGCTGACAGTCCCGCTTCGTTGAGGCCGTCGGTGGTGGAGATGTCGTAGCCGGTGGCGACGACGCTGCCGTAGCGCGACGTCCAGCGGATCGAGCGCGGCCCGGCCTGGCCATCGCGGCTGATGCCTTTGGGCAACACCCATAGATTGGTGGCGACATCGCTTTTCCAATCCATCGAGCGGGCGGTGATCACGTCCTGGTTGTCGCCCAGGTACACCACGCGCGTGCAGGCATCGGCCTGGGCGCAGACACAGGTGAGTGCCGCAGCAAGCGCAATGTGACGCATCGAAAACAGCAGTTTCATGGGGTGCCTCCTGGCCGTGGCGCTGACAAGCTGGCGTCGAACCTGATACAGGCGATATCCACGCAGACTCGTCGCAAGCATCCTGCTTCAACGCATCATCGCTTCCACGGCGCTGGTCATGCACTACAACGCAGCATCGGCGGAACCGTTCCTCGTCATATCAGCCCACGCCAAGTGATGGAGGAGTGAACCCGGCATCCTGCACGTGGCATCGACGGACCCGGCGCGAGACTGCCTGCGACCTCAAGCGCCCATGGAGGGTCCATGTCCATTCGAGCCGCCCTGCTTGCCCTGCTCGCCGCCCTCACCGCCTGCGCCCATCCTGCACCGCCACCCTCACCCACTGCGGGCGTACCGGGCGCAGACCGCGATGCGCACGGGTGCATCGGCTCGGCAGGCTACCGCTGGTGCGAACGCACACAGCAGTGCGAACGTCCTTGGGAGCTGGCGAAGGCCAAGGGGCTGGAGAATACCGCCGAGGTCATCACCGCCTACTGCGCTGAGCCGCCGGCCGGGCCGGCGAAACGCTGATCCCACACGGGATCAGCCGTCCTTGTTCTTGCCGCCGAAATCGAGCGGCTTGCTGTCGCCGCCGCGACCATCATTGAACCGGATGTTCAACTCATTGCAGCGGCTTTCCCGGCGGGCGACCTGCGCCGGCAGGTCCTTCACCTGCGGCGAATCCTCGCACTGCGGGCGCGAGGCGACATCGTCATAGGTGGCGCACCCGGACAGGCCAGACAGGGCCAGGCCGGACGTCACCATCACACCGAACAGCGAATGTACGCGCATCGAACCGGCACCTGAAAGGGGGGCCTGTCCGTTGTCCCACGATGCCTCTGCCCGATCACCTGCCATTGGTCATGCCGGGGTCGCTGCCAGCACCGGCCGCGGATCCACCGGCAGCACCACCAGGAACCGCGCGCCACCACCGGGGGCGCTGTCCACGGCGATGGTGCCGGCATGCCGCAGCACGATCTCACGCGCGAGATGCAGGCCCAGCCCACTGCCGCTGCCGCTGGGCCGCAACCGATGGAACGGCTCGAACACGGACAGCCGCTCGGCCTCGGGCACACCAGGGCCTTCATCGCTGACCGACAGGCTGCCGTCATCGTGCAGCGCCACCGCGATCATGCCGCGGCCACCGCCGTGCGCGATGGCGTTCTGCAGGAGGCTGGCGATGACACGGTGCAGTGCATGTGGATCGCCGCGGACCCAGATCGGCTGGTCGGGGGCGTCCACCGAGAAGCCGTAACCGGCATCCACGACCAGCGGCGCCACGTCGGCGGCTACCTCACGGGTCAGTGCGGAGAGGTCGATGCGCTGCGACTGGCTGCCGTGGCGGTCCAGCCGCTGCAGATCCAGCAGCTGCTCGGCGATGTTGCTCAGGCGGCTCAGGTCCAGCTGCAGGCGCGAGCGTGCCTCGCCGGGCGGCAGATCGGCCAGCCGCGTGGCCAGGATCGCGATCGGCATGCGCAGCTCATGCGCAGCGCCGGCGAGGAAGCGGTCCTGGGCGTCGTAGCTTTCACCGATGCGGCGCACCGCCGCGTTGAACGCATCCACCAGCGGGTAGATCTCCAGCGGTACCGCACGCGTATCCAGGCCACTGCCACGCTCGTTGACCTGGATCGCGGCCGCCTGCGCTGCCACGCGGTTGACCCCGCGCAGCGCGCGGTGGATCACCCACGGCGCCACCACCAGCGTGATCACCAGCACCGGCAATGCGATCCAGCCCCCCAGATAGCGGAAGATCAACAGCAGCTGCCGCACGATGCTGCGTTCGGGAATGCCGCCCACCGCCACGTGCAATCGCCCTTCGGGCCGATCCACGACGACCACGCGCACGGCAAGCGCATCGGCATTGATGCGGGTGCGGATATCGGTCTGCTCGATGTGATCCAGCCGCGCGACCAACGGGCGGTACTGCACGGGCACCTCGCCATGCACCAGCCGCCGGCCGCGTTCGTCGGCGGCGGCGAACCAGAACGTGGCCGGCGGGCGCGGCACGGCCAGGGCGACCTTGGGTGGATCCGCCTCCAGCCCCTGAGCGCCAACGGAGATCGCCGATGCGATCTGGTCACTGGTCTTCCAGTCGATGTAGGCCGAGCGACGGTCGCCGTAGGTCAACACCATCGCACTCAACGCCAGCGCGATGGTCGCCGCCTGGATCAGGCACACCTTCCAGACCAGGTTGAAGGCCAGGGAATCGGGTTTGAGCAGTCTCACGGCGTGTCCTTGAGCAGGTATCCGATGCCGCGCATGACATGGATCTCCACGCCGGCATCGGCTTCCAGCAGCGCCTTGCGCAGCTTGGAGACATGCGCATCCAGCGCGTTGGACTGGATCGCATCGTCAAAGCCGTACACGGCCTCCAGCAACGAAGCGCGGCCCACCGTGCGCCCCTGGCGCAGCGCCAGCGCTTCGAGCACCAGCAGCTGCCGCCGCGGCAATGCCAGCAGCACATCGCAAACGCGTGCCTCGCGCGCCACGAAATCGAACTGCAGCCGGCCCAGTGACAACACCGGCAGGGTGATCTGCGAGGGGCGCCGGGAGATCGCGCGGATCCGTGCGAGCAGTTCTTCCACGGCGAAGGGCTTGGTCAGGTAATCATCGGCACCGACATCCAGCCCGGTGACCCGGTCGGCCACCGAAGCGCGCGCGGTCAGCATGATCACCGGCAGGTTCGGCACCCGCTCACGGGCGACCTGGACGAAACTGGCGCCATCGCCATCGGGGAGCTGGCGGTCCAGCAGGAGGATCTGGTGTACGCCGGCCTTGAGCGCTTCATCGGCCTGGGCCATCGAGCCGACCACGTCGACCACCATGCCATGGCGCGCCAGGCTGACCTGGATCGCGCTGGCCATTTCCGGATCATCTTCCAGGAGAAGAAGGCGCATGGGAGCGGTGCCTGCGGGGTACGAAGGAGGCGATGGTACCGCGCAGGCCGACGTAACGTTCCGACAATGTAGGGCGCCCACCATGAGGCTCCGGTTGTTCCCCTTCGGCAGGTCCATGCACGTCCGTTTCCGTTTTTCGCGTCCTTCTTCCGCTCTGCTTGGCCTGGCCCTGGGCACTGCGTTGACCGCCACCGGCGCCCAGGCCGCCGATGCCCCCGAAGCGGGCAGGAAAGGAAGCGTCGGCATCGCTGTTGTCGCCCTCAAGGCCCCGTACGCCGGCTATGACACCGATCGTCTGGCCGCCCCGATCGTCAGCTGGGAAGGCCGCTCGTTCTTCTTCCGCGGTGGCAGCGTGGGCTATCGCCTGCACCAGACCGCGCAGTCCGAACTGGCACTCACCGCCTCGCCGTACGTGATGCGCTTCAAACGCCGCGACAGTCATGACCCGCAGCTGCGCCAGCTGGACAACCGCAGCCTGTCCGGGATGCTGGGCGTGTCCTGGCGCCACCAGGCCGACTGGGGCGTGCTGCAGGCCAACGCGCAGGCCGAAGTGACCGGGCACGGGGGCGGCTTCTCGGCCGATGCCCGATACGCCTACCCGGTTCCCGCCGGCCGCGTGACCTTCATGCCTGCGGTGGGGGTGACCTACACCAGCGCCGATCTCAACGACTACTACTTCGGCGTCAGCCAACGCGAAGCGGCCCGTAGTGGCCTGGCCCATTACTCGGCCGGCAGTGGCGTGTCGCCGTACATGGACATTGCCGCGGTGATGCCGCTGGGACGGCGCTGGACCGCGACCGCATCGATCCGTCGCACGTCGCTGGCCGATGCCGTGCGCGACAGCCCGATGACCCGTGGCGATCACATGGACACCGCCGCCCTCTCCCTCAGTTACGGATTCTGATCATGCGTCAGGGAATCGTACGTCGTGTCGCGGATCTGGCCTTGCAGATCGAACCGGACCGCGCCGCCGTTCTTGAATGGATTCTGCATTCCCCCCTGCCCGCGCTCGACGGGCAGACCACGTTCGAACTGGCCTGCCAAGGCCAGGGCGAACGCGTCGTCGCGCTGCTGGACACCCTGCTGCGGCAGGGCGGTCCGGCGCTGCCACGCGGCTGAACCCACGTTTTTCCCCCACCGGTGTCCTGGAGGCGCGAATGCACAACGCAACCGATACCCTGCTGCTGCGAGCAGCCAATGACGACCTGGCCGCGCATGCGATCGTGGCCAATCTCCACCGCGCGATCCAGCAGCGCATGGACCGTGACAGCCAGGCCCATGGCCGGTTCTCGCGTGCCTACATCGCCGAGCTGTTCGATATCGGGCGCACCATCAGTGCGCAGTGCCGGCCGCACCACGTCGACAGCGACTGGATCACCGCACGGCGTGCGTGGCTCGATGCGGTCCTGCGCGAACATCCGCTGGACCGTGGTGATGCGCAGCTGACCGCCGCACGGCATGCCGCCGATGGCTTCCTGCTCCGCGCCTGCGTGCTCGGCTGTGACGCCACGCCGGACGCGGCGACCGAGCGCGTGCGTGATGCCCTCATCGCCATGACCCGGCCGGCGCGCTGAGCGACATCGCACACCGCCCTGCGGGCGGGTGTCGCCGACACCTGCACATGACCGCCGAAATCACCGTGCTACATTCCGGCCAAGGGGCAGGCTGACTGCGCCTGATGCCGGTATCGGCCGGCCTGGAGCGTGCGCATGCGGTGTTCGGCCCTGCTGGTTTCCCTGCTGTTCTCCGGTGCGGTGCACGCGCAGCAGGACGCGCCGCCGGACCTGGCCTTCGATCGCCCCGGCATCGGCTTTGCCGCTTCGACCCTGCCACGCGGTGGCGTGGCGCTCGAGGCGGGGCTGCCCGGTTTCAGCCGCGACCGCGACGACGCGGGCGTGCTGAGCACGCAGTACAGTGCCGACATCAACCTTCGTATCGGATTGGCCAGCCATGTGGAACTGCAGGCCTTCACCTCGCCCTGGAACCAGCTGCGCGTGGCACCGCGCAATGCCCCCGCCGAGCGCAGCAGCGGTGCCGGTGATGTGGGCGTCGGCCTGAAGTTCGCCCTGCCCCTGCCCTCGGACACGCACGCCGTGGCGCTGTTGGCCAGCACCACCTTCGCCACCGGCTCGCGCGACTTCAGCGAAGGCGCCACGCAGTACGCGCTGGGTGCGAGCTACGAGTACGCGTTCAACGATCACTGGACCGGCGCGCTGTACGCCAATGTCACCCGCGGTGGCAGCGAGGACAGCGTGACCTGGGCACCCAGCCTGAGCTTTGCCGCCACCGATACCATCAGCACCTATCTGGAGGCCGGCTTCACCGATACCGACGGTGAGCCTTCGACCGGAATAGCGGGGGCTGGCATCACCTGGATGGTGACCCCGACAGTCCAGCTGGATGCCTCGTTCGACGTGGGCCTGGATGAGGACAGCCCGGACACGCAGGCCGGGCTGGGGGTATCGGTGTATTTCCAGTGAGCTGCGTGTGCTGGAACGAGAGCCACCAATGAAAAGGCCTGCGCGAAACCGCGCAGGCCTTCGTTCCTGACCGTTGGCGCAGGCGCGCGCCGGGTCAGGTGACCTTCTTGGCGACGGTCATGCCCAGTACGAACAGCACGACGGCGATGATGATGCCCGCCCAGAAGAGGAACTTGGCAATGCCGATGGCGGCGCCACCGATGCCCGCAAAACCGAGGGCGCCGGCGATCAGGCCGATGACAGCAAAAATGATGGCCCACTTGATCATGATGATCCTTTCCCCGAATCGGGTTGAATGACAGGACTCCACGGTAGCCACTGGGCTGTCTCACCTTCGTGAACGCGTCGGCTGAACGGTGTGAAGTCAGGGGCGGGCCATGAGCTGCATGTTCATCGGCTGATACCGCAGGCCGGAGGATTCGGCCGCCTCGCCTGCGCACGCAAAGCCATAGCGCTCATACGCCGGCACCGACGACAGCGAAGCGCTGACACTCAGCACGTCCACGCGTGCGTGATCGATCATGGCGGCCATCAGCGCCTTGCCGATGCCCTGCTGCTGAGCGGCAGGGTCCACGAACAACATCGCCACGTGGCGGCCCTCCTTGAGCTCGGCCACACCGACGATACGGTCCTGCTGTTCGAACACCAGCATGAGGTTGTCGTGCGACATCCGCGTACGGAATCCTTCCACCGAAGCGATGCGGGAAAACGTCTCGATACCAACTGGGGTCAGTGAATCGGCCACCGATCCCATGAAGGCCGCCATGCAGATGCGGCTGGCCTGTTCCAGATCCGCCGCTACCAAGGTGCGCACCGCCATCTTTTTCTCTTTCCTCGTCCATGGGGTTGAGCAGTCACTCTACCCCGATGGCCCCTACCCGCCCATCCTTCGTCGCATGCGCGGGGCAGGCGAGGAATCCTCATCCGGCACATCGGGCAGGGGCGAGCGCTCGGCGGTACTGCTGCCCCGGCCCAATCGCCAGCCCCGAACACCCGCGTGCGCATGCTTGGCCCCTGCGCATCGCCCTGCGCGCCACGATCATCTCCAGATGATCCAGCGCCGGATGCTGGCCGGCGGCATTGGGCGCCGTGGGCACGCGCCTCAGGCGATACGCCTGTCGATCAGAACGTGTGTTCCGGGCCGGGGAACGTGCCTGCCCCCACCTCTGCCGCGAACTCACGCGCCGCCTTCTGCAGCAGCCCGTGCATGTCTGCGTACTGCTTCACGAAGCGCGGCAGCTTGCCGGTGCGCAGCCCGGCCATGTCCTGCCAGACCAGCACCTGTGCATCGCACTCGCTGCCCGCCCCGATGCCGACGGTGGGGATCTTCAGCGCCGCGGTGATCTGGGCGGCAACCGCGCCGGGCACCATCTCCATCAGCACGGCGAACGCACCTGCCGCCTCCAGCGCACGCGCCTCCTCGATCAGGCGGGCGCCATCGTCGCCCCGCCCCTGCACGCGGAAGCCACCCAGCTGATGCTCCGACTGCGGCGTGAAGCCAATGTGCGCCATCACCGGAATGCCACAGCTGACCAGTTTGCGCACCTGGGGCACCATCTCGATGCCGCCCTCCAGCTTGACCGCATGCGCCCCGCCTTCCTTCATGGAAACGCACGGCGGTATGGAAGCACTGCTCCGGCGAGGCCTGGTAGGAACCGAACGGCAGATCGGCGATCACCAGCGGCCGTCGCGTGCAGCGGCTCACCGCGCGCACCAGCGGCATCAGCTCATCGACCGTGACCGGCAGCAGCGAGTCGTTGCCGAACACGTTGTTGGACGCCGAATCGCCGATCAGCAGCACCGGAATGCCGGCGTCTTCGAAGATCGCCGCGGTATACATGTCGTAGGCGGTGAGCATCGCCCACTTCTCGCCGCGCTCCTTCATCTGCTGCAGATGCGGGATACGCATGCGCGGGGCCGGGACCGGGGCACTGCCCGGGGTCGCGTAGGGATGGAGCTGTTCGGTCATGCGAAGGATCCTGGTGGGGGAACAACGTGGGGTCAGAGTGTGCCGGTTCCGCTCAGCAAGAGCACCGCGATCAGGATCATCGCGGCGCCCGAGATGCGGCCGACCACGCGTGATGCACGCGGGCGGGTACGCAGCACGGCACCGGCGCCATACCCCACGGCCAGATAGACCGCCGCGCAGCTGACCAGATGCACCATGCCCAGCGCGAGGATCTGCACAGGCATCGCCCATGCCGCGCTGGCGGAAATGAACTGGGGCAGCAGCGCCAGGAACAGCAACAGCACCTTGGGATTGAGCCCGCTCACGCAGGCGCCCTTGACCGCCCAGTGGCGCCAGCCCGCCACGGCCTGCCCCGCTTCGGCGGCGGCGACCGGCGGATGGCGCAGCAGCCCGATGCCCAGCCACAGCAGATACAGCGCGCCCAGGACGGTCAGTACGTGCAGCGCGACCGGTGCCTGGGCGAACAGCGCGCCGACGCCCGCAGCGACCAGCCCGATCGCCAGCAGGTGACCGGACAACAACCCGGCCACCGCCGGCACTACCGCGCGCCCGCGCAGGCCGGCAGCGATCGCGTGCGCCCAATCCGCGCCGGGGGTGAGCACGAAGAGGATCGAGACCGCCCAGAAGGCGGCAATGACGCTGGGTTGCATGGGGGTCCAAAGGGCGGTCTTGCCGCGATCCGTGTGCCAGACAGAAGAATATTCCCGCTCCTTTGGAATGTGCTTCCAAATACTTGCCCGGCACGGCCACTCAGGAGGAAACTCTCGCGCATGGACATCACCGACCAGCGGATTCTTGCCGAGCTGCAGAAAGACGGCCGCCTCACCGTGACCGAACTGGCCGAGCGCATCGGCCTGAGCGTCTCGCCCTGCCACCGTCGCGTGCGGGCGCTGGAACAGTCCGGCGCGATCCGGGGCTACCGCGCCGAGCTCGATCCCGCCGCGCTGGGCCTGAAGTTCTCGGCGCTGGTGTTCATCACCCTGCGCGACGGCGACCGCCACGCCGTGGACGCTTTCGAGCAGGCCGTCGCCGAGGTGCCCCAGGTGCTGCAGGCGCAGCGCCTGTTCGGCGATCCGGACTACCTGCTGCACGTCATCACCCGCGACCTGGCCGCGTTCCGGCAGCTTTACGACGAACACCTTTCCGCCTTGCCCGGCGTGCAGCGGCTGACCTCGACCCTGGTGATGAAGGACGTGGTGATCGACCGGCCATTGCCGTTGCACGGGCATTGAGGTAGCCGCACTGAAGCGTCCCCCGCGCGGTGGCTCAGCGCTCGCCGAGGAAGCTTCTGACCTCGGTCCACAACGCGACACGGCGCGGCTGCAGGTGCAGCCAATGGTTGCCCCCGGAAATCTTGACGTCGCGTTTGTCGCTGGCACCGCGCAGTGCATCGAAGAGACGTCGCGCGTCCTCATCGGTGGTGACGTGATCCCATTCGCCGCGCACGATCAGCACGGGAATCTGGATCAGCGCACTGTCAATCAGGGACTGTCCGCCCCATGACGCGGTGACATCGGCTGATGGGCCATTCGGAATGCGTACCGACGGGGGTGTTCGTTGTGATGCCGTTGCGTCGCTGGCCAGGTAAGCCGCACACCATCGATCCAGTTCGGCCTCATCGACCGGCGTGGGCAGATCCTCAGGCATGCCGGTACGTTGGCGGGGCCGCTGCGCTGCTTCGTCAATCAATGCCCAGGTCTCGGTGGGACTCCCCATCGGAGTGCCATCGCGGGGCACGAGCGGGCCGAACAGCACCAGCCGCGACACCCTGTCGGGGTACTGGATCACCGCGCGCTGCGCGGGCAAGGTGCCCCAGGAGTGTGCGATCAGATGGATGCGGGCCTCTGGCCTGACCCTGCGGATGTACTGCAGCGCCACACCGATCTGTTCGGCAGCCGCGTCGTATCGACCGAAGGGTGAGCCAGCGTTCGTCTCCGCGGAAAATGCCCTTGGCCGCTGCGCGTCGCCGTAGCCGGCGAAATCCAGTGCCCAGGCATCAAATCCGGCCTGCTGCAGATCATCCATCCAGGACACACCCTGCATCCTCCACCCCACCGCCAACGCACTGGGAAACGTGGCGCCGTGCACGTACAGGACCACATCACCGTCCGCGGGCTGGCGATGGAGGGCAAGCTTGAGCGATTCGCCAGCATGCTGCCATGGCAACGTGTATGACTGGGTAGGAGGCAACCGGGATGGACCTCGCCCGCCAACGGGAAACACACTCGCACCCAAGGCGAGTCCAGGAAGTTTCAGCATCGCTCTGCGCTTCATGGGATCAGTCATGTGAAGATGCGCGCAGTATCCTGCGCGCCCCGCCCTCAACGCTTCGGCGAGTATCGAACCATGACCACCCTGCCCCCTATCGCCCGGATTGCGAGCCTGATCGGTGATCCGGCACGTGCGCGGATGCTCTCGGCCCTGATGGATGGCCGCAGCAGAACCGCTGGCGAACTGGCACGGGAAGCGACGATCGCACCACAGACGGCCAGCAGTCATCTCGCGAAACTGGTCGAAGGCGACTTGCTTGTCATCGAGAAACAGGGGCGACATCGGTATCACCGATTGGCCAGCGCCGAGGTGGCGCATGCGCTGGAAGCGATGCTCGTCGTGTCGGCTGCGACCCAGCCCCGCCATCGGGTGGGGCCTGCGGACACCGGGCTTCGGCGCGCGCGTGTCTGCTACGACCACATGGCCGGTGAGATCGCCGTACAGCTGACCGAGCACTGGCTTCAGCGGGGCTGGTTCGTCATCAACGGCGACACGTGGCAGCTGACCGCATCGGGCCGCGAGGGCCTTCAGGCGATGGGGGTTGTCCTTCCCGCCGGGCAACGAAGGCCAACGTTACGCGGCTGCATGGACTGGAGCGAACGCCGTTGTCACATGGCAGGCCAACTCGGCATGGCCCTGCTGCAGGTGATGCTGGCGCAGGACCTTGTGAGGCAGCGACCAGGATCGCGCGTGTTGAATCTCACCGCTCACGGCGAGCGTGAGTTGGCCCGCTGGCTCAGGTAACGCGTGAAACGCCGCAGGTACCGAGCAGCCAAAAAGAAAAAAGGCCTGCGCATCGCTGCACAAGCCTTTGATCGAATCACCAACATTGGTCGGGACGGCCGGATTTGAACCGACGACCCTCTGCCCCCCAGGCAGATGCGCTACCAGGCTGCGCTACGCCCCGATGATGCTGGCAATGTCCCCGCCTCTCAGCGGGCCGACGAGTATAACGGGTTTGGGTGAAAAATGGTTCAGCGGCGCAGCAATTGCAGCACTTCTTCCAGTTCCATCCGCGTCTGCTTGATGATCTGGTTGCTCAGCGCCGATTCCTCGCGCGCATCGGCACCTTCCAGGCGCAGGCGCGCACCGCCGATGGTGTAGCCCTGCTCGTAGAGCAGGCCGCGGATCTGGCGGACCATCAGCACGTCGTGGCGCTGGTAGTAGCGGCGATTGCCCCGGCGCTTGGCCGGCTCCAGGCTGGGGAACTCGGTTTCCCAGTAGCGCAGCACGTGCGGCTTGACGTCGCACAGTTCGCTGACCTCACCGATGGTGAAGTAGCGCTTGGCCGGTATCGGCGGAAGTTCTCGGTTACTGCCCGGATCCAGCATATGCCTCTACCCTTTCCTTGAGCTTCTGGCCCGGACGGAAGGTGACCACCGTACGGGCGGAAATCGGAATTTCCTCACCGGTCTTCGGGTTGCGACCCGGGCGCTGGTTCTTGCGCCGCAGGTCGAAATTCCCGAAGCCGGACAGCTTCACCTGACGTCCCTGTTCCAATGCTTCACGCAGCACATCGAAGAACGCGTCGACAAATTCCTTGGCTTCGCGCTTGTTCAGACCGACTTCGTCGAACAGCTTCTCGGCCATCTCCGCCTTGGTCAATGCCATTGCCTGCTATCCCCCATGCTTCCCGCTCAACCGCGGATCCGGGCGTGATGTTCACGCTCCATGGCAGAGACCGCCTCGGCCACCACCGCATCCACGTCGCGGTCCGTCAGAGTGCGCGACTTGTCCTGCAAAATCAAGCCCATAGCGAGACTCTTGAAGCCCGGCTCGACCCCCTGGCCGACGTACCGGTCGAACAGCGTGACCTCGCGCAGCAGCGGGCCGGCAGCCCGGCGCAGGGTGGCTTCCAGGTCGGCCCAGGCGGCGGCCTCGGGCACCAGGAAGGCCAGATCGCGGCGCATCGACGGGAAGCGCGACAGCTCGGTGGCGCGCGGCAGGGCGCGGGCGGCCAGCGGGGCCAGGTCCAGCTCGAAGGCGACCACGTCCACGTCGATATCCATGGCCTTGGCCAGGCGCGGGTGGATCTGGCCGATCCAGCCCAGGCTCACGCCGTCACGGTAGACCTCGGCCGAGCGTGCCGGGTGGCCGTACGGACGCTGCGAGGGCCTGAACTCGAGCTCGGCGCCGCTGGCAGCGGCCAGCGATTCCAGGTCGCCCTTGAGGTCATGGAAGTCGACCTTGCGGGTCGGCAGGCCCCATTGCTGGGTGTCGGTATCGCCACAGATCGCGGCAGCCACGCGCTGGGTTTCCAGCGGCGCGGGCTGGCCCTCGCCAGCCTGCTGGTGAAACACGCGCCCCAGTTCGAACAGGCGCACGCGGCCCAGCTGGCGGGCGGCGTTGCGGCCCAGGGTGGCGACCAGGCCCGGCAGCAGCGACGGGCGCATCACCGCCAGTTCGGCCGACAGCGGGTTGGCCAGCGCGACCAGCCCCTCGCTCAGCTGCCACTGTGCGAGCAGCGCGGCATCGACGAAGGCGTAATTGATGGTTTCCTGCAGGTCACGGGCCACCAGCTGGCGGCGCACGCTCAGGTCGTCCAGGCGGGTCTCGGTCGGCATGGCGATGCGCGAGGCACCGCCCGGCAACGTGGTCGGGATCTGCTCATAGCCGTGGATACGGGCCAGCTCTTCGATCAGGTCTTCTTCGATGGCGATATCGAAACGGCGGCTCGGCGCGGTGACCTGCCATCCATCGGCGGTCGCGGCCACGTCCATGCCCAGCGCACGCAGGATGCGCTCCACATCGGCATCGGCGATCTGGATGCCCAGCACGCGCGCGATACGGGCGCGGCGCAGGCCGATGGTGGCGGTCGCCGGCAGATCGGCGTCGCGCACGGCCTCGGTGACCGGCGCCGGCGTGCCGCCAGCCAGGTCCAGGATCAGGCGCGTGGCGTACTCGATCGCCGCGCGCGGCAGCACCGGGTCGACGCCACGCTCGAAGCGGTGGCCGGCATCGGTGTGCAGGCCCAGCTTGCGGCCACGGCCCATGATTGCGGCGGGCGCGAAGTGCGCGGCCTCCAGGAACACGTTGGTGGTGTCGTCGGTGACGCGCGTATCGAAGCCGCCCATCAGGCCGGCCAGCGCGATCGGGCGGTCGGCATCGGTGACCAGCAGGAAGCTGTCGTCCAGCGCGGCGTCGCGACCATCGAGCAGCTTCAGGGTCTCACCGGCACGCGAACGACGCACGCCGATGCTGCCCTGCAGGGTGCCCAGATCGAAGGCATGCATCGGCTGGCCGAGTTCCAGCATGACGTACTGGGTGACGTCCACCAGCAGCGACACCGGGCGCACGCCACTGCGGCGCAGGCGCTCGGCCATCCACAGCGGGGTCGCGGCACGGGCGTTGACGCCCTCGATCACGCGACCAACGTAACGCGGCGCTTCGGCGCCAGCGTCCAGCTGGATGGACAGTTCACGCGTGCCCACGGCGGCCACCGGCGCAGCGTCGAACGGCACCACTTCACTGGCGCACGCAGCGGCCACGTCGAAGGCGATGCCGCGGATGCTGAAGCAGTCGGCGCGGTTCGGGGTCAGCTTGATCTCGATGCTGGCGTCGGGCAGGCCGAGGTACTCGACCAGGGTCTGGCCAACGGGGGCATCGTCGGGCAGTTCGAACAGGCCGGACGCATCGGTGTCCAGGCCCAGCTCCTTGGCCGAGCACAGCATGCCGTTGGATTCCACGCCGCGCAGCTTGGCCGGCTTGATCTTCAGATCGCCGACCTGGGCGCCCACCATTGCCAGCGGTGCGACCAGGCCCGGGCGCGCGTTCGGCGCACCGCACACGATCTGCAGGTGCTCGCCCTGCCCCGCATCGACCTGGCAGATCTGCAGGCGGTCGGCTTCGGGATGGCGTTCGGCGGAAATGATCTTCGCCACGACCACATGCTGCAGGCCATCGCCCAGCGCATCGACCTCTTCCACTTCCAGACCGATCGCGGTCAGCACCGCGCTGAGTTCATCGCGCGAGACGGTGGTCGGGACGTGGCTGCGCAGCCAGTTTTCAGAGAATTTCATGGTGTCACCCTGGTGGGCCCGGCGCAGGCGCCTGGGCCGTGATGAATGGTGGTGCGACGTAGCGCCGGGGGCTGCCCGGCGGTTCCGCTGTTACGCGAACTGCTTCAGGAACCGCACGTCGTTTTCGAAGAACGCGCGCAGGTCGTTGACGCCGTAACGCAGCATCGCAAAGCGCTCCACGCCCAGGCCGAAGGCGAAGCCGGTGTAGCGCTCCGGATCGATGCCGACGCTGCGCAGCACGTTCGGGTGGACCATGCCGCAGCCAAGCACTTCCAGCCAGCGGGTGCTGCCGTCAGGCTGCTGCCAGGCGATGTCCACTTCCGCGCCGGGTTCGACGAAGGGGAAGTAGCTGGGACGGAAACGCATCTCGAAATCGCGCTCGAAGAACGCGCGCACGAACTCGGACAGCGTGCCCTTCAGATCGGCGAACGTGGAGTGCTCGTCGACCAGCAGGCCTTCGACCTGGTGGAACATCGGCGAATGGGTCTGGTCGCTGTCGCTGCGGTACACCTTGCCGGCCGCGATCATGCGCAGCGGCGGAGCGTGCTCGCCCATGTAGCGCACCTGCACACCGGAGGTATGCGTGCGCAGCAGGCGGCCATCGCCGAAATAGAAAGTGTCGTGCATCGCGCGCGCCGGGTGGTGCGGCGGGAAGTTCAGCGCTTCGAAGTTGTGCCAGTCATCTTCGATTTCCGGGCCTTCGGAGAGCTCGTAACCCAGGCGGCCGAAGATCTCGGTGATGCGCTCCAGGGTACGGGTCACCGGGTGCAGGCCACCGCGCTCTTCGCGACGGCCCGGCAGGGTGATGTCGATCGCTTCGGCGGCCAGGCGCGCGTCCAGCGCAGCGTCTTCCAGCACGGTCTTGCGATCACCCAGCGCGCTGGTCAGCGCGTCACGGGCACGGTTGATGGCTTCGCCGGCGGCTTTGCGCTCATCGGCCGGCAGGCCACCAAGCTGCTTGAGCTGGGCGGTGATGCTGCCGTTCTTGCCCAGCAGGGCCACGCGCAGGGCTTCCAGCGCGTCGGGGCTCTGGGCAGCGGCCACGTCGGCCAGTGCCTGCGTGGTCAGGGATTGGATGTCACTCATGGATAGCCGGAGCCTCGCGTCGGTATGCCATCGCGATGCGCGTCGGGCCGACCCCCGTCGCCAGCGCTGTCGATCGATGGCACCGGGAGGGCCACCGCCAACACAAAAAAGAATGGGGAAGGACTTGCGCCCTTCCCCATGCATTTGCCTTACCCACAGCCGTTGCGCGTGAACGGCAACGGCAGGGGAATGGACTTATGCCGCCAGTGCGCCCTTGGCCTTTTCGGCCAGTGCAGCAAAACCAGCTGCGTCGTGCACGGCGATGTCAGCCAGAACCTTACGGTCCAGGGTGATGCCGGACTTGAGCAGGCCGTTCATGAAACGGCTGTAGCTCAGGCCGTTGATGCGGGCAGCCGCGTTGATGCGGGTGATCCACAGCGAACGGAAATTGCGCTTCTTCTGCTTACGGCCGATGTAGGCGTACTGCTGTGCCTTGATCACGGCCTGCTTGGCAACGCGGAAGACCTTGCGGCGAGCGTTGTAGTAACCCTTCGCCAGGGTCAGAATTTTCTTGTGGCGGCGACGCGCCTGTACGCCACGCTTTACTCGTGCCATGGGTCAGTCCTCAGAGGTAGGGAAGCATACGGTTCAAACGGCCTGCGTCTTCTGCACGAACATGGTTCGTCTGACGCAGATTGCGCTTCCGCTTGGTCGACTTCTTCGTGAGGATGTGGCTGCGGTTGGCGTGGCCAGCCTTGAACTTGCCGGAGGCGGTCTTGCGGAAACGCTTGGCCGCCGCCCGGTTGGTCTTGATCTTGGGCATTGCTATGTCCTTGATGATGTTTTGTCACTGACCAGGGCGGTGGCATTGCCACACTTTCCGTCCGTGCCCTTGCCTGCTTGTAAGCCCGGGATCCCCGATGGGAACCAGGCCGGTCCTGTTTGCCGCTGGAACAGCGTGCCTTTGTGGGGCGGGAAACCGTTCAAAACAGCACCCCCGCAAAACGGGGCCGCCCATTATGCCCGTGTATACGGACAGTTGCAAACGCTTGATTGGGCGGGTGTTTACCGCGGCGCGGCCGAACCTGAACGGAACGGGCGCGAGCCCGGGCGTGACGCCAGCCCGGGCGTGACGCCAGGTCGCGCGCGGGAAACGACAGAAGGCGCCGATGGGCGCCCGCTGCGTGGTGCACGAAGAGGTGCGGCCGGAGCCGGGCAGCCGACCGACGGTCGGCTCTACCTCCCGCCGGTTCGGGCAAGGCCCGATGGCCGGTTACTTCTTCTTCGGCGCGATCATCATCACCATCTGCCGGCCTTCAAGGCGCGGACGGGACTCGATCACGATGTCTTCGCCCAGATCACCTTCGATCCGGCTGGCCATCTCGCGACCCAGTTCCTGATGGCTCATTTCACGGCCACGGAAGCGGATGTTGACCTTGATCTTGTCGCCCTCTTCCAGGAACCCGCGCATCTTGCGCAGCTTGATCTGGTAATCACCTTCATCGGTGACCGGGCGGAACTTCACTTCCTTGATCTCGACCTGCTTGGTCTTCTTCTTGGCCTCGTTGGCCTTCTTCTGCGCTTCGAACTTGAACTTGCCGAAGTCCATGATCTTGCACACCGGCGGATCAGCCTGCGGCTGAATCTCGACCAGGTCCAGACCTTCGTCTTCGGCCATCGACAGCGCTTCGTCACGCGTCAACACACCAATCATTTCTCCGTCGCTGCCGATCACGCGGACGCGCGGCACCCGGATTTCCTGATTCTTGCGGTTCTGTTTGTTGTCAGGGGTACTGATATTGCAATCTCCCAGAGGAATCAAACCGGCCCATCGCGGAGCATCCGCAGGGCCGGGACTTTCTTACACGGACTGTTCTGCCTGCAACCGCTCGATGAAGGCCTGGACGGACATGCTGCCCAGATCTTCGCCAGAGCGCGTACGCACGGCCACGGCGCCATTTTCCTTCTCACGGTCGCCAACCACCAGCAGGTACGGGACCCGCTGCAGCGTATGCTCGCGAATCTTATATCCGATCTTCTCGTTGCGCAAATCGGCGTTCACGCGGAACCCTTGATCTGCAAGGGTTTTCCTGACTTCACTGACGTATTCAGCCTGAGCGTCGGTGATATTGGCCACCACCACCTGGGTCGGGGCCAGCCAAGCCGGGAACTGGCCGGCATGGTGCTCGATCAGGATGCCCAGGAAACGCTCCATGGACCCGACGATCGCGCGGTGCAGCATGACCGGATGCTTCTTCTGACTGTTTTCGTCCACATACTCGGCGCCAAGGCGGCCGGGCATCATGAAATCGACCTGCATCGTGCCCAGCTGCCAGGTGCGGCCGATGGCATCCTTGAGGTGGTACTCGATCTTCGGGCCGTAGAAGGCGCCCTCGCCCGGCAGCTCCTGCCATTCCACCCCGCAGCTGGACAGGGCCGAGCGCAATGCGCCCTCCGCCTTGTCCCACGTGCTGTCATCGCCCAGGCGCGATTCGGGCCGCAGCGCGATCTTGACCTGGATCTCCTCGAAGCCGAAGTGCTGGTACACCGCCAGCGCCTGCTGGTGGAACGCGGTCACTTCCGCCTCGACCTGGTCTTCGGTGCAGAACACGTGGCCGTCGTCCTGGGTAAAGCCACGCACGCGCAGGATGCCGTGCAGCGCGCCGGAGGGCTCGTTGCGGTGGCAGGCACCAAACTCACCGTAGCGGATCGGCAGATCGCGGTAGCTGTGCAGCCCCTGGTTGAACACCTGCACGTGGCCCGGGCAGTTCATCGGCTTGAGCGCGTAGGTACGCTTCTCCGACTCGGTGAAGAACATCGCGTCCTGGTAGTTGTCCCAATGGCCGGACTTCTGCCACAGCGACACGTCCAGGATCTGCGGGCAGCGCACTTCGCCGTAGCCGGTATTGCGGTACACCTTGCGCATGTACTGCTCGACCACCTGCCACAGCGCCCAGCCCTTCGGGTGCCAGAACACAAGGCCCGGGGCCTCTTCCTGCAGGTGGAACAGGTCCTGCTGCTTGCCGATGCGACGGTGGTCGCGCATCTCCGCCTCTTCGATGCGCTTGATGTACGCATCGAGCTGCTTCTTGTCGGCCCAGGCGGTGCCGTAGACGCGCTGCAGCTGCTCGTTCTGCGCGTCGCCGCGCCAATAGGCGCCGGAAATGCGGGTCAGCTTGAACGCCTTCAGGAAGCGCGTGTTGGGCACGTGCGGGCCGCGGCACATGTCCACGTATTCCTGGTGGTAGTACATGCCCATCGCCTGGATGTCAGGCGACATGTCCTCGATCAGGCGCAGCTTGTAGTCCTCCCCACGGGCCTTGAAGATCTCGATGACCTCGGCACGCGGAGTGACCTTCTTGATCACGTCGTAGTCCTGCGCGATCAGCTCGCCCATGCGCTTTTCGATGGCGGCCATGTCCTCGGGCGTGAACGGACGCTCGGAGTAGATGTCGTAGTAGAAGCCTTCGGCGATGACCGGGCCGATCACCATCTTGACGTCCGGGTACAGCTGCTTGACCGCATGGCCGACCAGATGGGCGGCGGAGTGGCGGATGATCTCCACGCCCTCCTCGTCCTTGGCGGTGATGATGCGCAGGCTGGCATCGTGGTCGATGACGTCACTGGCATCGACCAGCACGCCATCCACCGAACCGGCGATGGTGGCCTTGGCCAGGCCGGCGCCGATCGACTGGGCGACGTCCATGACACTGACGGGATGTTCGAATTCACGGCGGCTGCCGTCGGGGAGCGTGATCGCGATCATGAGAGTGCTTTGGTCTGGTGGCCCGCAGGGGGCCTGGAGAATCCGGGGGCGAGGCAATAAAAAAGCGCCACGAAGGCGCCTGCGTCAGGGGCTGTCGGGGGCGTTCAGCGGTGGGCGGTGGTAGTGCTCATGTCACACGCTAGACCGGCGCAGGGCGCGGGCCACCTTGTTGCCTCGATAGAGATGCCCTGATCTTAAACCAATCTGCCGATGAATGCGCCGCCGCGCGCCGGCATGCCCCTGCCCAGGCGCCTGAATGTGTACGTGTGGCGCCCATAAACGGCAATGATTACCATGCGCGGGTTACTGTCCTGACCAGGACAGGGTTGCCGATTGGATTCCCCCATGCCCTGCCCCGCTTCCTTCCCGGCCTGCCGCGCCCTGCCGCGTGCGCTGGCGGCCACCCGATGATCACGGTCGCCCTGACCTCGCTTGGCTTCTGCAGCCTGGCGCTGGCCGGCTCGGCGTTCTCGGCGCTGGCGCTGTATGCCGCCTCGCCGCACTGCCGCTGGCCGCGCCTGCGCCGGGCCGGCCGCCTGGGTCGGCAGATCAGCCTGGTCGCCGCGGTGGCGGCGCTCTGGCTGTGGATCGCCAATCTGGGCATCGCCACCGGCGTGGTGGTGATGCTGTGCAGCTGGATGCTGGTGGCGATCGCGCTGCCCCTGCTCGCCGCCTGGCACCGCCCGGCGCAGGTGACACGCTGATGTGGGCACGGGCCGGCGCCGGCGTCCTGGCGGGGTTCTTCGTGGCCGCCGCGGCGACCGGGCTGATCGCTTGGCTGCCACCGGGACCGTGGCAGAACGCGCTGGTACCCAGCCTGATCGCGTTCATCCCGCTGTGGATGCTGGCCGCGATCTGGGCCTTCAGCTTCCGCACCGGGCTGCGGGCGTGGGCCGTGATGAGTGCCGCCGCCGTGGCCGGGTTCGGCCTGCTGTGGCTGCTGCGCCTGACCGGCGCGGTGCAATGAGAGCGATGCGATGAAGTTCAGTTCCCAGACCCTGCGTACCTTCACCACCGTGCACACGTGGGTCGGCCTGGTCGCCGGCTTCGCGCTGTTCGTCGCGTTCTACGCCGGCGCGCTGACCCTGTTCCACCACGACCTGCCGCTGTGGCAGACCCCGCATGCGGTGGACACGCCGGCCGCGAGCCTGGACGACGCGCAACGCCTGCTCGATGGCGTGCTCGAACGCCACCCGGCCGCGCGTGCCCACGTCGGCATGACCTTCCCCGGTGGCGATCACCCGCAGCCGATCGCGTATTGGCAGGATGCCAAGGGCACCTGGCTGTACGCGTGGCTGGACCATTACGACGGCAGTGTCACGCCGCCGCAGACCGGGCTGGCGGAGCTGGTCAACGAACTGCATTACAGCCTCGGCCTGCCGGTCGCGGGCACCTACCTGATGGGCATCGTCAGCCTGCTGTATGGCGTGGCCCTGCTCAGCGGGCTGGTCATCCACCTGCCCAGACTGCTGGGCGATCTGTTCGCGCTGCGCCCGGGCCGCAATCTCAAGCAGATGTGGCAGGACGCGCACAACGTGATCGGCGTACTCAGCCTGCCCTTCCACCTGATGTTCGCGGTGACCGGCGCACTGCTCTGCCTGGTCTTCCTGCAGATGGCGGCGCTCAATCCGCTGATCTTCGACGGCAAGCTGCTGCAGGCGGTGCCGGCAGCGATGGACACCGCGCCGATACGCGAGCCCAGCGGCCAGCCAGGCGATGACACCAACCTGCGCATGCTGCATGCCCGCGCCATCGAGGTGGCCCGGGCGCAGGGCGTGGCTGATTTCGAGCCGGCCTTCCTCAAGCTCGCCCATGCCGGCGATGCCAACGCCACGATCGAGATCACCGGCGAATCCGGCGGCACCCTGGGGCCGCTCGGCGCGGTCGGCCTGGATGCGGCCAGCGGCCGCCTGCTGAGCAGCCAGTTGCCTGGCCAGCGCGATGCCAACCACGCCACCCTGAGTGCCGCCTATGCGCTGCATTTCGGTGAATTCGGCAATGGCGTGGTGGTGTGGCTGTACTTCCTGCTCGGCCTGGGCGGCGCCTTCCTGTTCTACTCCGGCAACCTGCTGTGGATCGAATCGCGGCGCAAGCGACGCCAGGTCGAACAAGGCCGCGCGCAGATCAACATGGCCCGCGCGACCGTGGGGGTATGCATCGGGTTGTGCGTGGCGATCTCGGCCAGCTTCGTCGGCGCACAGATCCTGGAGCAGGTCGCGCCGCAGGCGGTGGACCACGGCATCCGCTGGATCTGTTTCGTCACCTGGGGCGTCTGCGCCCTGTGGGCGGCGCTGCGTCGCCCCGACCAGGCGGCCCGTGAGCTGCTGTGGGCGGCCGCGATCAGCACCGCGCTGGTAGCGGTCATGCATGGCGCCCTGACCGGCTTCTGGCCGTGGGCGAGCGCGGCACGGGGCTACTGGCCGCTGTTCTGGGTGGACGCGGTGGCGCTGGCACTGGCCTTTGGTTTTGCCACCCTGGCGCGTGCGAGCCTGCGCCGGGCACGGCATGGTGATCCGAACAGCGTCTGGAGTGCACCGCGCTGATCGCCTCGAAGGCTTGCGGCGGCGGGCCTTCAGAATTCTTCAGCCGGGTTTCCAGCACTTCAGACCGCCCGATGGCGTAGTCGGCCCTCATCTCGAGGAGCCTTGCCCATGCACCCCTGTCGCCCCCGTTTTTCCGCCGCGCTGATCTTCGCCCTGGCGGTGGCCCTGCCACCGACCGCACTGGCCGGGCCCACCAAGTTGGACGCAGCCCGGATCACCGCGCTGGAGTCGGCGATCGCCAGCCAGGACATCAAGCAGGTCACCAGCATCGTGCTGCTGGTGGACGGCCAGGTGGCGTACGAGGGCTACTTCAACGGCGGCACGGCCGACACCCTCAACGACGTGCGCTCGGCCAGCAAGAGTGTCACCGCGATGCTGGTCGGCGCGGCGATCGGCGACGGCTCCCTGCCCGGCGTGCAGGCCCGCGTGTACGACTACTTCCCGGCGTTCACGGCCCACCATCCGATCGACCCGCGACTGCGCGCCACCACCGTGGAAGACCTGCTCACCATGAGCACGCTGTGGGAATGTAATGACGAAAACGCGTTCTCGGCCGGCCACGAGGAACGCATGTACGTGACCGAGCACTGGCTGGATTTCGTGCTGTCGCTGCCGGTCAAGGGCTTCGCACCGTGGATGACGCGCCCGGAAGACAGCCCGCACGGTCGCGCGCATGCCTACTGCACGGCCAATTCCTTCGTGCTCGGCGCGGTACTGGAACAGGCCACCAAGCAGCCCTTGGCCGATTATGCCGCGCAGGCGCTGGAACGACCGCTGGGGATCACGACGAGCAGATGGAACCGCTCCCCGGAAGGCATCGGCATGGGCGGCGGCGGGACGCGCTACCGCAGCCGGGACCTCGCGCGGCTGGGCGAGCTGGTGCTCGCCGAGGGGCGCTGGCAGGGCAAGCAGCTGATCCCGGCCCGCTATGTCCGCGCGATGGTCAGCGCCCAGGCCACCACCGGTGATGGCAGCGACTACGGCTATCAGTGGTGGGGGCTGAAGCTTCCGGTCGATGGGCACCAGACCACGGTCTGGTCGATGTCCGGCAACGGCGGCAACTACGTGTTCGTGATGCCCGGCAAGAAGCTGGTCGCGGTGATCACCAGCCAGGCTTACAACCGCAGCTACGCCCACCCGCAGTCGCGCCGCATCCTTACCGAGTTCCTGCTGCCCGCGCTGCGCTGAGGCCATCGAGGTCTGTTGGCCGCCATGGGGCGGCCAACACCCGGGCGCGCTGGGCGGATATGTCTGTCTCGATCGTGTCGAGCAGTTCCTGCCAGCCGGCCGCACCGTGCAGCGGCGCAAACAAAGGGGTGGCGCGCAACCACGCCGCGTCGCGGAAGCCAGCGTTCACCGCGTGATGCAGGGCCACCAGCGCAGCGGCCTCATCGCCCTGGGCCTGCAGCAACATCGCACGCTCCAGTGCGGTGTCGGACCAGCCATCATCGCCTTGCCCTTCCAGCATCTGCAGGCGCTCGGCGATCCAGGTCGGGGCAGGCGCCGGATCGTCATAGAGGCCGGCCAGGGTCTGCCCCATCGACTGCTGCGGGCGCAATGCCCGGCTCTGCTCGAAGGCTTCGGCGGCGCCCTTCCGGTTCCCGCTCAACAGCAGCATCTCGCCCTGCAGGCGCAGCAACTGCGGATGTGGCGTCCCGCGAGCCAGTGCCTGATCCAGCGCCTGCTGTGCCTTGGCCGACTCCCCCATTGCCAACAGGCTGTGCGGCCAGGCGATGTTGGCGAAGACATTGTCCGGATAAAGCTGGAAGTTGTGCGCGTGCCGGCGAGCGGCCGCATCGGTGAACCCCAACAGCTCCAGCTCGCGTGCGACCTGCACATCGCGGAACCGAACCCGCTCGGGCGCGCGCAGCGCCAGGTTGTCCTGCAGGGCCTGCGCGAGGTCGCCTTTTTCCTGCTGCAGATAGGCCAGCGATGCGCGCGTGCGCTCGTCACCCGGGTCGCGCCGCAGTGCCTGCCGGTAGTCCGCCATGGCGCGCGACATCGCACCGAGGCAGTCGTGGGCATAGCCGCGTGCGGCCCAGCCGGCGGCATCTTCCGGCGCCTTGAGCACCAGCTGGCTGCTCAACACCAGCGCCTCCTGCGCACGCTCGCGCGCGCCGTTGAACAAGCAGGCATCGGCCGCCAGCGCCCGGGCGAGTCCACGCCGTGCGATAAGCGATTCAGGGTCGATCTGCAGCGCCTGGCGGTACAACGCGATCGCCCGTTCGTTGTTGCTGGTCTGGCCGATACCCGCGTAATAGGCGGCGCGCTGCAGCACCGCCTCCGCTGGCGACGCCGGTGCGCTGGCGGGACGTACGAAGGTAAACACGACGGCAGCAGCGGCGACCGTTACCCCAGCCAGCCAGACCCACCGTGCGGGTGCGCGCGCGCCGGGTGCGACGGGAGCGCCCTCCGTGCTGGCGCTGGCAACGGCATCACGCATCACCGGCTGCGGCGAGGCGCACAACTGGTAGCCACGGCCACGGACCGAGCGGATGTAGCGCGGCCGGCGACCGTCATCGCCCAGCGCCTGCCGGAGCAGCTTCACCCGCTGGCTGATCGCATCCTCGCCGACCACCGCCGGTGCCCAGACCTGATCGGCAAGCGTGTCGAAATCGACGACGGCGTTGCCGTGGGCCAGCAGGCAGTCCAGCAGCCGCCAACTCAACCCGGCGACCGGCAATACCTGATCCCCTCGCCGCACCTGCTGGGCAGGGCGGTCGATGTGCAGATCCAGCAGGCGGGCAGTCTCCATGGCGGCAAGCATAGGGCACGCCGCGTGCGTGGCGGCGGCGTTCGGCGCGCTTACTTCGCAGGTTCCCGGAACGGCGCCACCATGGCCTTGAGCAGGCTGCCCTGCGCGTCGTCACCGGTCAGCTCCCACATGAAGACGCCGCGCAGACCGCTGTCCTTGGCGAAGCTGGCGCGCAGACCGATCGAGGTGGGATCCTCATAGCTGACGAAGAGCTTCCCGGTGGCGTTGTACAACCACGGCGTCTGCGCGACCGGGTGCCAGTGCCGCTCCCAGCCGGGCTGGCCGAGCATGCTGGCCTGGATCTGCCGCCAGTCGCCGGCCGGATGCGGCGCGCTGTAGTGCTGGTAGAGGCCCTGGTTGGCATCGCTTTCCAGCTGGAAGCCACGGCCGTAGAACGGCACGCCGAGCACCAGCTTGTCTTTCGGCACACCGTGCTGCTCGTAGTAGGCCACCGCCCCGGCCACGCTGTTCCAGCGTTTCAATTCCGGCGCCAGCGGATCTTCCGGCACCGCGTGCAGCGGCGCGTTGAAGGTGGACACCGCCGAGAAGCCGGTGCCCATGTCGTAGCTCATCAGGTTGATGAAATCGAGCGTGCGGCCGAGCTCCTTGAGTTCATAGCTGCGGGCCGGATCATACGGGCCATCGGTCTGCACGCGCCCGGCGGGCAGCGCAGCGGTGACCAGCCGGTGCTGGCCGTCTTTCTTGTCCAGCGCATCGAGCTGGCGGCGGAACTCGCGCACCAGGAGGGTCATGTTGCGGCGATCTTCCGGGCGGTCGGTGATCTGGGTCGGGCCGCCATATACCGGGAACTCCCAATCGATGTCCACGCCATCGAAGCTGCCGCGATGGCGCTCGAAGAACATCGCCACGCAGGAGGCCACGAAGCGTTCGCGGCTTTCCGTGGTCAGCGCCGCATCGGAGAACCCGCCCGCGTTCCAGCCGCCGATCGAGATCAGGGTGTGCAGCGTGGGATGCGCACGCTTGAGCGCGGCCAGTGCCCTGAAATGCGCATCGGCCTGCGGCGCGACCACGCATTGACCTTGGTCGATGGTGGCGAACGCATAGAACAGATGGGTGAGCGTATCGGCCGGAATGGTCTCCACCGGGTAGCGGTCCGCCGAACCCCCCGGGTAGTACGCGCCGATCACCTTGGGCAACGACTCCGTGGCGGAGGCGGCCTGCGGCATCACGCTGGCGATCAGAACGGCCAGGACAGCGACGGTTTGACGGAACATGGGATCTCCCGGGGCGAAGGCGAAGCCACGTTAGCAGCGTGCTGTGGTGCGCGGGCGCTTTGCGCGGTGATGTCCTGCGAATCCGTCCAGCGGACACTGACGGCTGACCCACGCAGGTCTGGCGGCTGTCCACAGGCCGTGCGGCAACACCCGGTACGCGCCACGGACGCGTCACTCGAAGTCGCCGCCCGCAGCCGACGACCGCGCGGTCTGTCCCGCTCTGCCGCGCCGCCCGCCCGCGCCGCCCACATGTATGCCTGCATGCCTGACGGCGACAGGTGTTCACCCCCGCCTTGCGTCATCGGTTTTACAGTTCAGCGATAGTGACTGCCTGCTGCGTGACACCGATGACCGACCTGCATATCGACCGATTGGACCACCTGGTCCTGACCGTGGCGGATGTCGCCGCGACCTGTGAGTTCTACCACCGCGTGCTGGGCATGGAGGTGGATACCTTCGGCGAGGGGCGCAAGGCGCTGCGCTTCGGCCTGCAGAAGATCAACCTGCATGCGCACGGCAACGAATTCGACCCCAAGGCCGAACGGCCGACACCGGGCTCGGCGGACCTGTGCCTGATCACCTACGCGACCATGGACGAGATCCTGGCGCACCTGCAGGCGCAGGGCGTGACCGTCGAAGAAGGACCGGTCCAGCGGACGGGTGCGACCGGACCGATCCTCTCGGTGTATTTCCGCGATCCGGACCGGAATCTGATCGAGGTATCGCGCTATCTGGCGTAATGCGCCCCACCCAACGGCAGCCATGCATCGCATGGCACTCCACCGCGAACCGGCGCTGTTGGCTGGACATGCAGGCACAAAAAAAGCGGGCCGAAGCCCGCTTTTTTTGTCTGCGAAAGCGTGAGGACCAACGGTCCTCACCTACCCTCCGATCGGCGTGGGCCGATCACTCGGCGGCAGCGGCGCCTTCGCCTTCTTCGACGGCCTTCATCGACAGGCGGATACGGCCCTGCTTGTCGACTTCCAGCACCTTGACCTTGACCACATCGCCTTCCTTCAGCACGTCGCCGACCTTCTCGACGCGGTCGCTGGAGATCTGCGACACGTGGACCAGACCGTCCTTGCCCGGCAGGATCGTGACGAACGCACCGAAGTCCATGATCTTGGCGACCTTGCCTTCGTAGATGCGGCCCGGCTCGACGTCCGAGGTGATCTGCTCGATGCGGGCCTTGGCAGCCTGCGCAGCGATGGCGTTGACCGAGGCGATGACGATGGTGCCGTCATCCTGGATGTCGATCTGGGTGCCGGTTTCCTTGGTGATGGCCTGGATGGTGGAACCACCCTTGCCGATCACTTCGCGGATCTTGTCCGGGTGGATCTTGATGGTCAGCAGGCGCGGCGCGTAGTCCGACAGCTCTTCGCGCGGGGCGGTCAGGCCGTGGGCCATTTCACCCAGGATGTGCAGACGGCCAGCCTTGGCCTGCTGCAGTGCCTGCTTCATGATCTCTTCGGTGATGCCTTCGATCTTGATGTCCATCTGCAGGGCGGAGATGCCCTCAGCAGTACCGGCCACCTTGAAGTCCATGTCGCCCAGGTGATCTTCGTCACCCAGGATGTCGGACAGGACGACGAAGCGATCGCCTTCCTTGACCAGACCCATGGCGATACCGGCCACCGGCGACTTGACCGGCACGCCGGCGTCCATCAGGGCCAGCGAGGAACCGCAGACCGAGGCCATCGACGAGGAGCCGTTGGATTCGGTGATTTCCGACACCACGCGGATGGTGTACGGGAAGGCTTCCAGCGACGGCATCACTGCCAGCACGCCGCGCTTGGCGAGGCGGCCGTGGCCGATTTCGCGACGCTTCGGGCCCATCATGCGGCCGGTCTCACCCACCGAGTAGGGGGGGAAGTTGTAATGGAAGAGGAAGTTTTCCTTGTACTCACCGGCAACGGCATCGATGACCTGGCCATCACGGGCGGTGCCCAGGGTGATGGTCACGATGGCCTGCGTTTCACCGCGGGTGAACAGCGAGGAACCGTGGGTACGCGGCAGGATGCCGGTCTTCACCGAGATCGGGCGGACGGTGTCCAGCGCACGGCCGTCGATGCGGACCTTGGTGTCGAGCACCGAGTTGCGCATGGTGCTGTATTCCAGCTCGCCGAATTCCTTCGACAGCTCGGCCGGGTTCCAGCCATCAGCGGCCACACGGCCTGCCAGCGACTCGGTCACGTCCTTCTTGATCGCCGAGATGGCGTCACGGCGCTGCAGCTTGTCGCGCACCTGGAAGGCTTCGCCCAGGCGCGGGCCGATGGCTTCCTGCAGGGCGCTGATCAGCGCGGTGTTCTTGGCCGGGGCTTCCCAGGTCGACGGCTTGGTGCCGGCTTCCACGGTCAGCTCGTTGATCGCGTTGATGACCTTCTGCATTTCGCGATGACCGAAGGTCACGGCGCCCAGCATCACGTCTTCGGACAGCAGCGCGGCTTCGGATTCCACCATCAGCACGGCGTTGGCGGTACCGGCGACAACCAGTTCCAGCTCCGAATCCTTCAGTTCGGTCACGGTCGGGTTGAGGATGTACTCACCGTTCTTGTAACCCACCTTGGCGGCGGCGATCGGACCCTTGAACGGGGTGCCGGCCAGCGACAGCGCGGCCGAGGCGCCGATCAGGGCAGCGATGTCACCATCGATGTCCGGGTTCAGCGACATCACCGTGGCGATGATCTGAACTTCGTTCTTGTAGTCTTCCGGGAACAGCGGACGGATCGGGCGATCGATCAGGCGCGAAATCAGCGTCTCTTTTTCGGTCGCGCGGCCTTCGCGCTTGAAGAAACCGCCCGGGATACGGCCACCGGCGTAGAACTTCTCCTGATAGTCGCAGGTCAGGGGGAAGAAGTCCTGGCCCTCACGCGCGCTCTTGGCGGCAACGGCGGAGACCAGCAGCACGGTGTCGTCGAACTTGACGATGACGGCACCGCCGGCCTGACGGGCGATTTCGCCGGTTTCAAGCGTGACGGTGTGCTTGCCGTACTGGAAGGTTTTGGTGATTTTTGCCACGGGGGTTTCCTTGGATGATGCTTTCTTCAATGGACCGCGGGCGACCCTTGCCGCCGACGGGTGACCGGTTGTCCGGCCCAGGCGTTTATTGCGGTACTACCAAAACAAAACCGCGGCGCATTCCTGCGCCGCGGTGGGGGTTCGTGCTTAGCGACGCAGGCCGAGCTTTTCGATCAGGGCCTTGTAACGCGGAGCGTCTTTCTTCTTCAGGTAGTCGAGCAGGCTGCGGCGACGGTTGACCATCTGCAGCAGACCACGACGGCTGTGGTGATCCTTCTTGTGGGTCTTGAAGTGGCCGGTCAGCAGTTCGATGCGGGCGGTCAGCAGGGCGACCTGGACTTCCGGGGAGCCGGTGTCAGCCGCGCTGCGCTTGTTTTCTTCAATGACCTTCTGGGTGTCGATCGACATATCAGTTTTCTCTTGGATGCGTGGCCCGCAGAAACGTCCGGTTGACGTACCGCGCGACTCGCCGTTAACGAAAGGATGAACCCGCAGAACGCGGGAAGCCTGAAAAGGCCGCGAAATTGTAACGTCAGCGGCCGTCCGGGACAAGGACCGGGGTGGTGCCCGGCCGGGGCCGGTCAGAGGTTGAACAGGCGCTGCGGGGCCAGCAGACCGGTCTCGTCGACCTGCCCCAGGCCCTGGATCGCCTCGCCCGGCCCGAACACGACCACCCCACCCTGCGGCCAGCCGCCATCGCGGATGCGCTGGCCCACGCGGAAGCGAGGGGTCTGCTCCTCGTTCAGCGTGATCCGGGGGTAATGCGCCAGACCCGCGTCCAGCGGCAGCAGCAGGGCCTCCATGCCGGCCTCATCGCCCTGCTCGGCCAGGCCGCGCAGGGTCTCCAGGGTGACCATCGGCGCCTCACGGAAGGGATCCACCCACAGCCGGCGCAGGCCGGCGATATGGGCGCCGCAGCCCAGGGTCTCGCCCAGATCGCGGGCCAGGCTGCGGATGTAAGTGCCTGAACCGCAGGTCACCCGCAGCGACAGACGGGTCGGCTGCTGGTCCAGCACCTCCAGGGCGTGGACCTCCACGTCGCGTTCGGGGGCCTCGATGGCCTCACCGCGGCGCGCCTTCAGATACAGCGGCTCGCCGCCCTGCTTGAGCGCGGAGTAGATCGGCGCGCGCTGGCGGATGGGGCCGCGCAGCGGTGCCAGCGCCGCCTCCAGTTCGGCCGCGCTGATGGCCGGCACCGGCCGCTCGCGCAGTACCGCACCATCGGAATCATCGGTATCGGTGGTCTGGCCCAGCACCACCTCGGCGTCATAGGCCTTGGCCGAGCCCAGCAGCAGACCGGCGATCTTGGTGGCTTCACCAAAGCACAGTGGCAGCAGGCCGGTCGCCAGCGGATCCAGGCTGCCGGTGTGGCCGCCCTTCTCGGCGCGGTACAGACGGCGTGCCACCTGCAAGGCTGCGTTGGAGCTCATGCCGGTCGGCTTGTCGAGCAGCAGGATGCCATCCAGGCGACGGAACGAAATTCGGGGTGCCATGCATTCAATTCAAATCGGCGCCGTGTGGCGCTGCCGGTCAATCCGGCCTCCGGCGGAGCGGTCGCACTGCGACAGGCCCCGCCCCATAAGACAACAGCCCTTGCGGGCTGTTGGTCCATCAGGCGTTCTTTTCGCCTTCGTCGGCAGCATCGTCGCCACCGTCGTCATCGCCCTGCCGGCTCTTCTCTGCCGCCAGCGTATCGGGCAGATCGCGCAGGATGTTGTCGATGCGCTCGCCGCGATCCACCGAATCATCGTAGTGGAAGTGCAGTTCGGGCACATGGCGCAGCTTCATCGCACGCGCCAGCTCCATGCGCAGGCCCCAGGCCAGTTCCTTCAGGCCCTTCATCGCTTCCACCGAACGTTCGGGCATCAGCGCCGTGACGAAGATCTTGGCATGTGCCATGTCACGGGTGATTTCCACGTCGGAGACGCTCACCGAAGGCAGGCCGTGTTCACGCACTGCGTTGTGCACGAGTGTTCCCAGTTCACGGCGGATCTGGGCGGAAACACGGTCGGTTCGATGGAAGGTCTTTGGCACGGTAGGCGGACTCGTCTTGAAGGGTGATGCGAAAGCGAAAAAGCCGGACCGCGTGATGCGGTCCGGCCTGGAACATTACAGGGTGCGCGGCACTTCGATACGCTCGAAGCACTCGATCTGGTCACCCGGCTTGACGTCGTTGTAAGCCTTCACGCCGATACCGCATTCGGTACCGTTGCGGACTTCCTCGACGTTCTCCTTGAAGCGACGCAGCGATTCCAGCTCGCCTTCGAACACCACGACGCTGTCGCGCAGGACGCGGATCGGCTTGCTGCGCTTCACCGTACCTTCGATGATCATGCAGCCTGCGACGGCACCGAACTTCGAGCTGCGGAACACATCGCGGACCTGGGCGATACCGATGATCTCTTCGCGGATTTCCACGCCGAGCAGACCGGAGGCCACCTGCTTCACCTGATCGATCACGTCATAGATGATCGAGAAGTAACGCAGGTCCACACCGTTGGACTCGATGATGCGACGCGCGGAGGCGTCGGCACGCACGTTGAAGCCGATGACGGTGGCCTTGGAGGCAACCGCCGAGTTGGCGTCCGATTCGGTGATGCCGCCCACGCCGGAGTGGATCACGTTGATGCGGATGTCGTCGTTGGACAGCGCGACCAGTGCCTGGCTCAGCGCCTGCACCGAACCCTGCACGTCGGCCTTGATCACCAGGTTCAGCACCTGCTGGCCATCGCCCTTGCCCAGGGTCGCCATGATGTCTTCCATGCGGCTGCCAGCGGACTGCACCAGGCGCGATTCACGGCGCTTGGTTTCGCGCTGCTGCGCGACGTCCTTGGCCAGACGCTCGTCTTCGACCACGACGAAGTCATCGCCGGCATCCGGCACGCCGGACAGACCCAGCACCTGCACCGGAATCGACGGGCCAGCCTGGTCGGGCTGTGCGCCGGTTTCGTCGAACAGGGCGCGCACGCGGCCGTACTGGATACCGCAGACCAGGTAATCGCCCTTCTTCAGCGAACCCTGCTGCACCAGCACGGTGGCGATCGGGCCGCGGCCCTTATCCAGCGAGGACTCGATGACCACGCCGCTGGCGCGGCCGTCGGCCACGGCCTTCAGCTCCAGCAGTTCGGCCTGGATCGAGATCGCGTCCAGCAGGTCGTCGATGCCCAGGCCAGCCTTGGCCGAGATCTCGACCATCTGGGTATCGCCACCGAAGTCTTCGGACACGACCTGCTCGGTGAGCAGCTCGTTCTTGACGCGCATCGGATCGGCGCCGGACTTGTCGATCTTGTTGATCGCCACGATCAGCGGCACACCCGCCGAACGGGCGTGCTGGATGGCTTCCTTGGTCTGCGGCATGACGCCGTCATCGGCCGCCACCACCAGCACCACGATGTCGGTCAGCTTGGCACCGCGGGCACGCATGGACGTAAACGCCGCGTGGCCCGGGGTATCCAGGAAGCTGATCACGCCCTTCGGCGTTTCAACGTGGTACGCACCGATGTGCTGGGTGATGCCACCGGCTTCGCCCGTGGCGACCTTGGTGCGGCGGATGTAATCCAGCAGCGAGGTCTTGCCGTGATCGACGTGGCCCATGATGGTGACCACCGGCGGACGTGCCACCGGCTCGCCCTGGTTGCCACCGGCCAGCGCCAGCAGCGCGTCTTCGGCGTCGTTGGTGTTGGCACGGATCACGTTGTGGCCGAGTTCTTCGGTCACCAGCGCGGCGGTGTCGTGGTCGATGGTCTGGGTGATGGTCGCCATGACGCCCATCTTGAACAGCGCCTTGACCACATCGCCGCCCTTGACGGCCAGCTTCTGGGCCAGATCGGCGACGGTGATGGTGTCGCCGATGGTGACGTCACGCACGATCGGAGCGACCGGACGTTCGAAGCCATGGGCACCACCGCCACTGCGCGACTGGTTGCTGTCACGGCGGCTGCCGTGCTGCACGCGCCCGGTCGGACGACCGCGCGAGTTGCTGTTGTTGCCGCGGCGGGCACGATCGGCAGCCGACAGATGCAGCTGACCGGCAAAGCGGTTGCCACCATCGTCGTCGCGCTTGGCGCCCGGACGGTTGTTGTTGTTCGAGTTGCGATCGTCCGAACGCGGCGCCGGACGGGCAGCCGACGGTGCCGCCGGGCGCGCATTGCGCGCCGGTGCATCGGCAGCAGCCGGCTTGGCGGCAACCGGGGCCGGGGCCGGCGGTGCGTTCTTGGCCGCTTCGGCAGCGGCTTCAGCCGCCTTGCGCTCGGCTTCGGCACGTTCCTTGGCGTCGATTTCTTCCTGACGCTTGCGGGCGATCTCTTCATCGCGCGCACGGTCCTTCTCGGCCAGTGCGCGCTGCTCGTCCAGATTGCGCTGGCGGGATTCCTCCAGCTTGCGCAGGATGTCGGCGCGCTCCTCATCCGCGGTCATCGGCTTGCCGCTGGCGTCCTTCATGTAGGTACGCTTCTGACGCACTTCCACGTTGACGGTGGTCTTGCTGCGGCCGGCACTGACGGTCACTTCCTGCAACTTGCGACGGTTCAGGGTGATCTTCTTGGCGGCTTCGTCGGTGCTCTCGACGGGCTGCTCGGTCTTGCCGTGCGAGCGACGAAGGAAGCCCAGGAGCTTCACCTTCTCGGTACTGGTCACGACCTGGTCGGGACCGCTGAACTTCATGCCGGCTTCGGCAAGTTGTACGAGCAGTTTATCGACCGGGGTATTGACCAGTTCGGCAAGCTTGCGGATGGTGGTTTGCTGCGACATTCGGATCCTATGATCTGGTTGGCGCTCCCTCGAAACGTGCGAAGGCAGCGCGGAGTCTAAGCCCTGAGCGGGTCAGGGCACTGTTCATCGCTGGCTCATTCGCCGCGCTCCAGGCGGGCGATCTCCTCGGCTCGGGCGGCAAGGATCAGGGCGGCGGCGCGCTCCTGGTCCATGTCCTCGATGCCGAACTCGAGGATCTCGTCGGCGGCCAGGTCCGACAGGTCCTCACTGGTACGCACGCCGTGACCGGCCAGGGCGTAGGCGGTTGCCTCGTCCATGCCTTCCAGGGCGAGCAGGTCTTCCGACGGCGAGCCGTCCTCCAGACCTTCTTCCACCGCCAGCGCTTCGTTGAGCAGCGCATCGCGGGCACGGGCACGCAGCTCTTCGACGATGTCTTCGTCGAAGCCTTCCACGGCCAGCAGTTCGCCGACCGGGACGTAGGCGATTTCTTCCACGGTGTTGAAGCCTTCGGTCACCAGGATGGCGGCGATTTCTTCATCCACTTCCAGCTTGTCCATGAACAGCTGGCGGGCAACGCCCTGCTCTGCCTCGGACTTGGCGGTCACCTGGTCCTGGGTCATCACATTGAGCTGCCAACCGGTCAGGCGGCTGGCAAGACGGACGTTCTGGCCGCCCTTGCCGATCGCCTGGGCCAGGCGCTCTTCCGCCACGGCCAGGTCCATCGAGTGCTTTTCTTCATCGACGATGATCGACTGCACTTCCGCCGGCGCCATCGCATTGATGACGAAGTTGGCGGGGTTCTCGTTCCACAGCACGATGTCCACGCGCTCGCCGTTGAGCTCGTTGGACACGGCCTGCACGCGCGAACCGCGCATGCCGATGCAGGCACCGATCGGATCGGTACGCGAATCATGGGCCAGCACGGCGATCTTGGCGCGGTCGCCCGGATCACGTGCGCAGGCCTTGATCTCGACCAGGCCCTGGCCGACTTCCGGCACTTCGAGCTTGAACAGTTCGATCATGAATTCCGGGGCGGCACGGCTGATGAACAGCTGCGGGCCACGCGGTTCCGAACGGACTTCGGCCAGGTAACCGCGCACGCGGTCGCCAGCGCGCAGCACGTCGCGCGGAATGCCCTTGTCCTTCGGGATGAAGGCCTCGGCGTTGCCGCCCAGGTCCACATAGATGTTGCCGCGCTCGGCGCGCTTGACCACACCGGTGACCAGTTCGCCAACGCGATCCTTCCACGCATCGACCACCTGCTGACGCTCGGCCTCGCGCACGCGCTGGACGATCACCTGCTTGGCGGCCTGTGCGGCGATACGGCCGAAGTCCGGGTTTTCGATCTGCTCTTCGATGAAATCGCCGACTTCCACGCCGTCGGCTTCATCGATGGCGTCCATCAGACGGATCTGGCGGTCCGGAGACTCCATGACCACGTCATCGGCCACCACTTCCCAGCGGCGGAAAGTTTCGTAGTTGCCGTCCTTGTGGTCGATCGACACACGGGCCAGCACTTCTTCTTCCGGGTAACGCTTTTTGGCAGCCGAAGCCAACGCTGCCTCGATGGCATCGAAGATGACTTCGCGCGGGACGCCTTTTTCGTTGGCGACCGCATCCACTACCAGCAAAAGTTCCTTGCTCATTGGCTCACTCCGCGCGCGGCTTTTTGGCCGCCGGCTCGTTGGATGGTTTCTTGTTCGCCTTGCCACCCTGTTTGGGTGCCGGGCCAGTCGGTTTGGTCGGAGCCAGGCCGAGGGCGGCCCAGTCCGGCATGATGCGTGCCTTGTCGATGTTTTCGATGTCGGCGGTGAACGGAGCATTGTCGACCTTGAAGGTCACCGTGCCCTGTTCGATATCCACGGCGAGAATCTCGCCCTGCAGACGGCGGCGGCCGTCCTGCGGCAGGCTGAGCGTCACCTTGGCCGATTCGCCGATGGCGCGCTGGAACTGCTCACCGGTGAACAGCGGGCGGTCCACGCCCGGCGAAGACACTTCCAGCGTGTAGTTCGCCGTGATCGGGTCTTCGACGTCCAGCTGGGCGGACACTTCGCGGCTGACGCGCTCGCAGTCGTCGATGTTGACGATGCGCTCGGGCTGTTCGGCCAGCGGCACGTCGATGTACAGGCGCAGCGTGGCACCACCCGGGGCGGTCAGATATTCCACGCCCAGCAGCTCGAGACCCAGCGACTGAACGGTGGGGGCGAGCAGATTCGCGATTTCGGTTGCCTTGTCGCTCACAGTCGGCCTTGATTCGTTGAAAAGAAATACGGTCTGGTCCATGGCTTGGACCACCTTCCGGAAACAACAAAGGGCCCGTTGGGCCCCTGTCCGGTACAACTCCGGTCATGCTGGATTCCGGTGCAGATGCGCACGTGGTGCGAGTCTGCGAGCCCAGCGTTCCGGGGGGTCACGGCGGCCTGGGTACAGGTTGCCGTTCCTGGAAGCCGGTCGCGGGGCCTGTTCATATCCCTTGAGGGGATAGGAATAGACAGTCCGCTAAGCCACTGATGATAGCCGTTGCACCGCGCTGGTGCAATGGTTGGGGTGGCCTCTGGCGTCCCTGTTCGAAAAGCTGAACAGCCAAGCGGCTGTGTAACCCTCGTCGTGGGCAGCGGCGCGGGCAGGTCCGAAGAAGGCGCCGTGACCCAACGAAAAAAGCGACCTCGTTGCCGAGATCGCCTTTTCGTCTACTGCATCTGCACTGCAGATTTTCTGTGGTAGCGGGGGCAGGATTTGAACCTGCGACCTTCGGGTTATGAGCCCGACGAGCTGCCAGACTGCTCCACCCCGCAGCAGAAGCGGAATTGTAAGGGAGTTTTCATTCCCGTGCAACCCCATGTTGAAACGAATACCTCGCACCGAGGAACGGCAGCCGGGGAACGGTTTCCCCTCTCGCCCAGGAACGGCAGCCGACCAACGGTCGGCTCTACCGGGACTGGAACGAAAAAAGCGACACCGTTTCCGGTATCGCTTGATTCGTCCACTGCCTCCGGTTTGCACCGGAGCTATATGGTAGCGGGGGCAGGATTTGAACCTGCGACCTTCGGGTTATGAGCCCGACGAGCTGCCAGACTGCTCCACCCCGCAGCAGAAGCGGATGAGTCGTGTACCAACCAACGGTTGGTACCTACCGCAACGATGTTCTGGCGAAACCGCTGCATCAACAACTCAGGAGATGAATATTACACGAGTTGCGCACGTTTGTATCGTTTTTTACGAAATTTGTGCAAATGCCTGCTGGCACCACACCATGATCGGGTTCCACGCCACGCCCAGGGCCAGCAGCGCCAGCGCGTTCACGCCCAGCACCACACCCAGCACGCGGTCGTTGTTGGCCGGCAGCGGCTCGCCCACCGGCTCATCGAAGTACATGACCTTGATGACGCGCAGGTAGTAGAAGCAGCCGATCACGGCGCAGATCACGCCGACCATGGCCAGCCACAGCATGTCGCCCTGGATCGCCGCGCCGAGGACGGCCAGCTTGGTCCAGAAGCCCAGGAACGGCGGGATGCCTGCCAGCGACGCCATGATGCACAGCACCAGGCCGGCCATCCACGGGTTGCGGGCATTGAGGCCCTTGAAGTCTTCGATCTTCTCCGCTTCAAAGCCGTTGCGCGACAGCGCGATGATCGCGCCGAACGCGGCCGTGGACATGATCGCGTAGCTCAGGGCGTAGAACAGCGCCGCCGAGTAGCCACGCTCGCCACCACCGGCCATGCCCATCAGCAGGAAGCCGATGTGCGAGACGGTCGAGAAGGCCAGCATGCGCTTGAGGTTGGTCTGCGCGATCGCCATCAGGTTGCCGATCACCAGCGACAGTGCGGCCAGCCCACCGATCAGGTACTTCCACTCGTCGGCCAGCGGGCCCACGCCCATCTCCAGCAGGCGGTAGGCCATGCCGAACGCGGCCAGCTTCGGGGCCGAGCTGATGAACAGCGCGACCGGTGCCGGGGCACCCTGGTACACGTCGGGCAGCCACATGTGGAACGGGGCGGCACCCAGCTTGAAGGCCACGCCGGCGATCATGAACACCGCGCCGGTCAGCAGCAGCATCTTCTCTTCGGTGTGCGGAATGGCAGCGTTGATCGCATCCAGATGCAGCGAGCCGGTGGCGCCGTAGATCAGCGACATGCCGTACAGCAGCAGGCCCGAGGCCAGCGAACCGAGCACGATGTACTTCATCGCCGCTTCCGAGGCCAGGCCGTTTTCACGGTTGCTGGCGACCAGTGCGTAGGAGCACAGCGCCAGCAGTTCCAGGCCCAGGTAGACCATCAGCAGGCTGCCGGCCGAGACCAGGATCATCATGCCTGCAGTGGCGAACAGGATCAGCACCGGGATCTCGCCCTGGTAGAGCTTGCGCTCGCGCAGGTAGCTCCAGCCGTAGATCAGGGTCAGGCCGCTGCACAGCACGATCACGGTCTTCATCACGTCGGCCGCGTTGTCGCGGACGAACATGCCGTGGAAGACCTCGCCCTGCCCGCCCACTCCGGTGGCGAGCATGATGAACACGACCGCCAGCGCAGCGATCGAGAACAGGTGGGTCCAGATCTTGTTCTTCTCACTGATGAAAAGATCAAGCATCAACAGGGCGAACGCACTGCCGACCAGCACCAGCTCGGGAGCGAGCGGCGGGAGGTCAGCGGCGGTCAGTGGCAACAGCGGCGAGGTGGTCATCATCAAATCCTGGAATCAATACTCTCGACGGCCCGATTACAGCAGCTTGCTGGATGCGATCTGCATCGCCAGCTTCGCGATCGAGGGCTCCATCAGGTCGGTCAGCGGCTTGGGGTACAGGCCCAGGGCAAGGGTGCCCACGGCGAATACACCCAACACCAGCCACTCGCGACCGTTGATGTCCTTCAGTTCGGCGACATGGGCGTTGGCCACTTCACCGAAGAACACGCGCTTGTACAGCCACAGCGTATACGCCGCGGTGATCACCAGGGTGCTCGCCGCGCCGAGTGCCAGCCACGGATTGCGCTGGAAGCTGGCCATGATGATCATGAACTCACCGACGAACCCGCTGGTACCCGGCAGGCCAGCATTGGCCATGAAGAACAGCATGGCGAAGGTGGCGAACCAGGGCATCACGTTGACCACGCCGCCGTAATCGGCGATGCGGCGGCTGTGCATGCGGTCGTACAGCACGCCGACGCAGGAGAACATCGCGCCTGACACGAAGCCGTGCGAGACCATCTGCACCATCGCGCCCTGCAGGCCCAGACGGGCGGCATCCGGGTTGCCGGCGTCGCGCACCAGCCACATGGCGATGAAGGTACCCAGGGTCACGAAGCCCATGTGCGCGATCGACGAATAGGCGATCAGCTTCTTCATGTCGTCCTGCACCAGGGCGACCAGGCCAACGTAGATCACCGCCACCAGCGACAGCGCGATCACCAGCCAGGCCCACTCATGCGAGGCGTCCGGCACGATCGGCAGGTTGAAGCGCAGGAAGCCGTAGCCACCGATCTTCAGGGCGATGGCGGCCAGGATCACCGAACCGGCGGTCGGCGCTTCCACGTGGGCGTCCGGCAGCCAGGTGTGGACCGGGAACATCGGCACCTTGACCGCGAAGGCGATCAGGAAGGCGAAGAAAATCCACGTCTGTTCCTTGCCCGACAGCTGCAGCTGGTACAGGTCGGCCAGCTGGAAGCTGCCGCCCTTCAGGTACAGGTAGATCAGGGCCACCAGCATCAGCACCGAGCCGAGGAAGGTGTACAGGAAGAACTTCAGCGCGGCGTAGATGCGGCGCGGGCCGCCCCAGACACCGATGATCAGGAACATCGGGATCAGCATCGCTTCGAAGAACACGTAGAACAGCATCGCGTCCGTCGCCGAGAAGATACCGACGGTGACACCCTCCAGGATCAGGAAGGCGGCCACGTACTGGTTCACGCGCTTGTCGATCGCGCTCCAGGCACCGATCAGGGCCAGCACCGAGACCAGCGTGGTCAGCAGGATCAACGCGATCGCGATGCCGTCGACGCCGAGGTTGTAGCCGATGTCGTAGGCGGGGATCCAGGCGCGGGTCTCGACGAACTGCAGCGCGTCGATTCCCCTGTCATAGCCGCTGAGCAGCGACAGGCTGGCCACGAAGGTCAGTACCGCGACGCCCAGGGACGCCCACCGGGCGGTTTGGGCATCCCGGATGGCAAGGATCAATGCACCGCCGATGATCGGCAGCCAGATGAGAACACTAAGTAGGGGCCAGTTCGACACGTCTTCTTATTCCGTACAGGTCATCAACGCAGGTAATGCATCAGGACGCCCAGAAGGGCAATCAGGCCGATGATCATCGCGAAGGCGTAGTGATAGAGGAAACCGGATTGGGTGCGACGCAGCAGGTTGGCCGCCAGATCGATCAGGCGCGCCGAACCGTTGACCACCACACCATCGACCACATTCGTGTCGATCGCGCGCGAAACCTTGCCGAGCTTGATACCGCCGCCGGCGAAACCGCCGATCCAGAGCTTGTCGAAGCCGTACTTGTTCTCCAGCACCGACACGATCGGCGCGAAGGTCTTGCGGGCCTTGCCGGCCAGTTCCGGCTTCCACAGGTAGAACAGCGCCGCCAGCAGGAAGCCGACCACCGTCAGGATGAAGGCCGGGGCCATCATGCCGTGGATCGCGAAGGCGACCGGGCCGTGGAATTCTTCGGCCAGCGCACCAATGGTGTTGCGCGCCGGGTCGTAGAAATCAACGATGCCGGTGAAGAACGAGTGCACCTGGCCCGGGATGGCGGTGTCGGCGTGGTGGCCGGCCCAGTCGGTGCCATACAGCATCGGACCGATGCTGAAGAAACCGATGACCATCGAGGGGATCGCCAGCAGGATCAGCGGCAGCGTCACCACCCACGGGGTTTCGTGCGGCTCATGCGCGCCATGGCCGTGGCCATGATCGTCATGATGCGCGTCGCCATGGTGGGCGTCGGCTGCATGCGCGTCTGCGGCGTGATGATCGTCATGGCCATGGCCGTGATCGTCATGCGCATCGCGGAAGCGTTCCTTGCCATGGAAGGTCAGGAACAGCAGGCGGAAGCTGTAGAAGCTGGTGACGACCACGCCACCCAGCACCGCCCAGTACCCATAGGTCGCGACCCAGCTCGAGGAGACATGCGCGTGGTGCTGCGCGGCCTCGATGATGGTGTCCTTGGAGTAGAAGCCGGAGAAGAACGGGGTGCCGACCAGGGCCAGCGTACCGATCCACATGGTGATGAAGGTGATCGGCATGTACTTGCGCAGGCCGCCCATCTTGCGCATGTCCTGCTCGTGGTGCATGGCGATGATCACCGAGCCCGCGCCGAGGAACAGCAGCGCCTTGAAGAAGGCATGGGTCATCAGGTGGAACACGGCCGCCGAGTAGGCCGACACACCCAGGGCGACGGTCATGTAGCCCAGCTGGGACAGCGTGGAGTACGCGACGACGCGCTTGATGTCGTTCTGCACGATGCCGATCAGGCCGGTGAAGAACGCGGTGGTGGCACCGATGAACAGCACGAAGTTCAGCGCGGTCTGCGACAGCTCGAACAGCGGCGACATGCGGGTAACCATGAAGATGCCCGCGGTGACCATGGTCGCGGCGTGGATCAGGGCCGAGATCGGGGTCGGGCCTTCCATCGAGTCCGGCAGCCAGACGTGCAGCGGCACCTGGGCCGACTTGCCCATCGCACCGATGAACAGGCAGATGCAGATCACGGTGGCGACCGACCAGATCACCGGCTCGCTCATCACCGGAATGGAGGTGCCGAACAGGTTGATCGTGCCCGACCAGATCTGGATCAGCGCATCCGGGTGGCCCAGCACCTGCGCATTGGCGAACACGGTGGCGTAATCGAGGGTGCCGAACACCCACAACACGCCGGCGATGCCGAGGATGAAGCCGAAGTCACCGACACGGTTGACCAGGAAGGCCTTCATGTTGGCGAAGATGGCGGTCGGGCGCTTGAACCAGAAGCCGATCAGCAGGTACGAGACCAGGCCCACCGCTTCCCAGCCGAAGAACAGCTGCAGGAAGTTGTTGCTCATCACCAGGGTGAGCATCGAGAAGGTGAACAGCGAGATGTAGCTGAAGAACCGCTGGTAGCCCGGGTCGTCCTGCATGTAGCCGATGGTGTACACGTGCACCAGGAAGGACACGAAGGTCACCACGACCATCATCATCGCGGTGAGCTTGTCGACCATGAAGCCGACGTGCGCCGAGTACTGGCCCACTTCGAAGAACGTATAGATGTTCTGGTTGAACGGCTGGGCGCCGCCCCACAGCAGCATGTACAGCACATAGCTGGACAGCACGCAGCTGACCGCCACGCCGAGGATGGTGACCGCCTGCGCGCCAGCGCGACCGACCTGACGACCGAACAGGCCGGCGATGATGCTGCCGAACAGCGGTGCGAGCACCACTGCGATCAACAGACTCTTGGAGAGAGTGATTTCCATCTACGGATCAGCCCTTCAGCGAATCGACTTCGCCGACATTGATGGTGCGGCGAGTACGGAACAGGGTTACCAGGATCGCGAGGCCGATGGCGGCCTCGGCCGCGGCCACGGTCAGGATGAAGAAGACGAACAGCTGTCCGGCCGTATCACCCATCTCACGCGAGAACCCGACGAAATTGATGTTGACCGACAGCAGCATCAACTCGATGGACATCAGCAGCACGATGATGTTCTTGCGGTTGAGGAAGATGCCGGCAAGGCTGATGCAGAACAGCACCGCGCCGAGCGCCAGAATGTGGCCAAGCGTGATCATGGCTGCGCCTCCTCGTTGCTGGACGGCTTGATGTTGGTGTGCACGACCGGCTTCTCCGCGTCCATCTTGACCACGCGCAGGCGGTCGCTGCCCTTGACCATGGTCTGCTCGGACGGGTTCTGGGTCTTCAGGCCGGTGCGGCGACGCAGGGTCAGCATCACGGCGGCAACCACGGCCACGGTCAGGATGACGGCGGCGAACTCGAACGGCAGCAGGTATTCGGTGAACAGGCTGCGGGCCAGCCAGGTGATGTTGGAGGTGTCGGCAGCCAGCGCGGCAGCGTTGTCGGCCGGGAACGGATTGACCGCCCTGCCCTTCACGCCGATCAGCACCAGCATCTGCACCAGCATCGTGACCGCCACCACCAGGCCGAGCGGCAGGTAACGCACCCAGCCCTCACGCAGGTTGGAGGGATCGATGTCCAGCATCATCACCACGAACAGGAACAACACCATGACCGCGCCGACGTAGACCAGCACCAGGGCCACGCCCAGGAACTCGGCGCCGACCAGGATCCAGATGCAGGCCACGGAGAAGAAGGTCAGGATCAGGCACAACACGGCATAGACCGGATTGCGCACGCTGATCACCGCCGCGGCGGAAATGCCCGCCACGATGGAGAAGACCCAGAAACTGATATTTACCCAATCCATCATTCGACCTCAGCGGAAAGCGGCATCGGCGGCGCGACGCTCGGCGATCTCGGCTTCAAGCCGATCACCGATGGCCAGCAGCTGCGGCTTGGTAACGATGTTCTCGCCACGGTTCTCGAAGTGGTACTCGAGAATGTGGGTCTCGACGATCGAGTCCACCGGGCAGCTTTCTTCGCAGAAGCCGCAGAAGATGCACTTGAACAGATCGATGTCGTAACGGGTGGTACGGCGGGTGCCGTCCTCGCGCTTTGCCGAATCGATGGTGATCGCCAGCGCCGGGCACACCGCTTCGCACAATTTGCATGCGATGCAGCGTTCCTCGCCGTTGGGGTAGCGGCGAAGCGCATGCAGGCCGCGGAAACGCGGCGACTGCGGGAACTTCTCCATCGGGTACATCAGCGTGTACTTGGGCTTGAAGGCGTACTTCAGGGTCAGCCACAGACCACCGAGCAGCTCAAGGAGCAGCAGGCTTTTGAAGTAATGGGTAATTCGGTTCATCGCTTAGACGCCCTTCTGGATCACGCCGTAAAACACCATCAACGCCGTCACTGCAATCCAGAAGATGGTGAGCGGGATGAAGACCTTCCAGCCCAGACGCATGATCTGGTCGTAACGGAAGCGCGGGAAGCTGGCACGGAACCAGATGTAGGAGCTGGCGAAGAAGAAGACCTTCAGCAGCAGCCACGGCCAGCCGCCCACCCAGATCCACTCAACCCACGGCGCAATGACCTGGTTGCTGAGCTGGATGTCGAACCAACCTTGGAACGGGCTCAGCCAACCACCGAGGAAGAAGATCGAGATCAGGAAGCTGATCAGGATCATGTTGGCGTATTCGGCCAGGAAGAACAGCGCGAACGCACCACCGGAGTATTCGACCATGTGGCCGGCCACGATTTCCGACTCACCTTCCACGACGTCGAACGGCGCGCGGTTGGTTTCGGCAACGCCGGACACCCAGTACACGATGAACAGCGGGAACAGCGGCAGCAGGAACCAGTCGAACAGACCGGAGTTGCCCGCCTGCGCCATCACGATGTTGCTCAGGTTGAGGCTGCCCGAAGCGATCATCACGCCGACCAGGGCAAAGCCCATCGCGATTTCGTAGCTGATCATCTGCGCCGAGGCGCGCATGGCGCCCAGGAACGCGTACTTCGAGTTGGAGGCCCAACCGGCCAGGATGATGCCGTACACACCCAGCGAGGTCATCGCCAGCAGGTACAGCAGGCCGGCGTTGGCGTTGGAGAGCACGATCCGCGCGTCGAAGGGAATCACCGACCAGGCCGCGAAGGCCGGGCCCAGGGTGATCAGCGGCGCCAGGATGAACATCGCCTTGTGCGAGCTGCTCGGCTGGATGATTTCCTTGAACAGCAGTTTGAAGACGTCGGCGAAGGCCTGGAAGATGCCCATGCCGACATACATCGGGCCATGACGCACGTGCATCCAGCCGATCAGCTTGCGCTCCCAGACCACGTAGAAGGCCACCGAGATGATCACCGGCATGGCGATCACCAGGATCTTCAGGATGATCCAGAGCAGCGCGCCGATGTCGCCCAGTGACAGCAGCCACTGGTGCAGCGGGTCGACCGCGTTCAACAGCAATTCGTTCATGCAGCCACCACCGTTACGCGTGCGGCACCCAGCGGTGCGGTTGCACCGTGGCCCGATTCAATCCAGACCGACCCAGCGGCAACGCGGGCGTCGACCACCACCGGCAAGGTGGCACGGCCGGCATCGGTGCCGACCTTGGCCATCTGGCCTTCCACCAACTGCAGGCGGGCAGCGTCGTCGGCGTTGAGCACGATGCGCGGGGCGTTGTTGAGCGGATGCGACTGCAGCGCCTGGGCACGACGGACCACCGCATCGGTGCGGTAGATCGCGCCGGTCGAGGTCACTTCCAGGCCCTCGCCCGCCACCGGCGTGGCCGCCGAAGACGACACGTTGACGCTGACCGCGGCCAGGCTGGCGCGCAGGCCGGCCAGATCGGTGAACTCGAAACCGGCCAGCGACAGTTCGCCGCCCAGTGCACGCAGCACGCGCCAGCCTTCACGCGCCTCACCCGGCAGCTTGCCGCCGGCACGCGCCGACTGCTCGCGACCATCGAGGTTGGTCAAGGTGGCATCCACTTCCGGCAGCGCGCCGATCGGCAGGATCACGTCGGCCACATCGCGGGTCGAGGCACAGGCGAACTGGCTGAAGGCCACCACCTGGGCACCGGCCAGTGCCTTGCGGGCAGCGGCGGCGTCGGCGAAGTCCAGGCCTGGCTCGATGCCGTAGATGACGTACGCCTTGCGCGGCTGCGCCAGCATGGCGTTGACATCCTTGCCGGCCGGCAGCACGCCGGCGCGGGTCAGGCCCACGGCATTGGCGCCCTGCGGGATGCGGCACAGCTTGGCACCGGTCGCAGCGGCGAAATCACGCGCGGCGGCGCGGATCGCGGCAGCCTGCGGGTGGTTTTCGGCGATGCCACCGACGATCAGCACGGCATTGCTGGCGCCCTTGACCGCGTCGCGCAGGTCGGCACTGCCGAGCGCGTCGATGAAGGCCGACGGGGCAACGATCTGCTTGCTGGCCAGCTTGAACGCGAAATCGAAGTCCACCGGATTGACGGCATGGATCTTCGCGTTGCGCGTGGTCTGTGCCTTGCGCAGCCGGGCATGCAGCAGCGGCAGCTCGTGGCGGATGTTGCTGCCGAGCACGACGATGCTGTCCGCGCCTTCGATCTCGGCCAGCGGCAGGCCGAAGACTTCGGCGGTGGCGGCGTCGGAGAAGTCGCGGTTGTTGATGCGGTGATCGATGTTGGTGGTGCCCAGGCCGGTGGCGAGGCGGGCCAGCAGCGCGCCCTCCTCGTTCGAGGCCGACGGGTGCACCAGCACGCCGAGGTCGTCGCCCTGGTTCGCGGCGAAGATTTCCTTTGCGGCGGCCAGGCCTTCAGCCCAGCTCACTTCCTTCCACTCGCCGTTGACCTTGCGCAGCGGCTTGACCGCACGGTCATCGCTGTACAGGCCCTGGTGCGAATAGCGGTCGCGATCGGACAGCCAGCATTCGTTGACGGCTTCGTTGTCGCGCGGCACTGCGCGCAGCACTTCGCCGCGACGCACGTGCAGGAACAGGTTCGAGCCCATCGCGTCGTGGTAACCCAGCGACTCGCGTGCAGTCAGTTCCCACGGGCGGGCGCGGAACTGGAAGACCTTGTTGGTCAGCGCGCCGACCGGGCAGACATCGACGACGTTGCCGGACAGCTCGGTGGTCAGCGGCTTGCCGTCGTAGGTGCCGATCTGCAGGTTTTCACCGCGGTACATGCCACCCAGTTCGTAGGTACCGGCAACGTCGGCGGTGAAACGGACGCAGCGGGTGCACTGGATGCAGCGGGTCATTTCGGTGGCCACCAGCGGACCGATGTCCTCGTCGGGCACCACGCGCTTGCGCTCGTTGAAGCGGCTGACCGAACGGCCATAGCCCAGCGAAACGTCCTGCAGCTCGCACTCGCCGCCCTGATCGCAGATCGGGCAGTCCAGCGGATGGTTGATCAGCAGGAATTCCATCACCGAGCGCTGGAACTTCAGCGCCTTTTCACTGCGGGTGGCGACCTTCATGCCATCCATGACCGGCGTGGCGCAGGCCGGTGCCGGCTTGGGCGACTTTTCCACGTCGACCAGGCACATGCGGCAGTTGGCGGCGATCGGCAGCTTCTCGTGGTAGCAGAAGCGCGGGATCGGAATGCCGGCCTTGTCGGCGGCCTGGATGATCATCGAGCCCTTGGGCACGACCAGGGACTGGCCGTCGATTTCGACGGTCACGTGATCCGGTGGCACGCTCGGGTTTACGGGTTGCGCGCTCATGCGGCGGCTGCCTCCACCTTCTTGCCGTCAACCATCGAATGACCGTTGACGATGTAGTACTCGAATTCGTCCCAGAACTGGCGCAGGAAGCCCTGGATGGGCCATGCCGCCGCTTCACCGAACGCGCAGATGGTGTGGCCTTCGATCTGGCCGGCCACCGTCTTCAACTGATGCAGGTCTTCCATCGTGGCCTTGCCGGCGACGATGCGCTCCAGCACGCGGTGCATCCAGCCGGTGCCTTCACGGCACGGGGTGCACTGCCCACAGGATTCCTTGTGGAAGAACTGGCTGATGCGGCAGGCGAACTTGACGCAGCAGACGCTGTCGTCAAGCACCACGATGGCGCCCGACCCCAGACCGGTGCCCAGGGCACGCAGGGTGTCGTAGTCCATCTGCAGGCCCTTGAGCTCTTCAGCCTTCAGCACCGGCATCGAGACGCCGCCCGGGACCGCGCCCTTGAGCGTGCGGCCCGGCTTCAGACCACCGGCCATTTCCAGCAGGTCGTCGAAGGTGGTGCCCAGCGGCACTTCGAAGTTGCCGCCGTTCTGCACGCAACCGGAGACCGAGAAGATCTTCGGGCCGCCGTTCTTGGTCAGGCTCAGGCCCTGGAACCACTCCGGACCATTGCGGATGATCGCCGGCACCGAGGCATAGGTCTCGGTGTTGTTGATCGTCGACGGCTTGCCGTACAGGCCGAAGTTGGCCGGGAACGGCGGCTTGTAGCGCGGCTGGCCTTTCTTGCCTTCCAGCGATTCCATCAGCGCGGTTTCTTCGCCGCAGATGTACGCGCCGGCGCCCAGCGCACCGTAGATGTCGATGTCCACGCCGCTGCCGAGGATGTCCTTGCCCAGCCAGCCGTTCGCGTACGCGTCGGCCAGGGCCTGCTCGAAGTTCTCGAACGGCTCGTGGTGGAACTCGCCACGCAGGTAGTTGTAGCCCACGGTCGAGCCGGTGGCGTAGCAGGCGATCGCCATGCCTTCCACCACCGAATGCGGGTTGTAACGCAGGATGTCGCGGTCCTTGCAGGTACCCGGCTCGGATTCATCCGAGTTGCACAGGATGTACTTCTGCATCGTGCCCTTGGGCATGAAGGACCACTTCAGGCCGGTCGGGAAGCCCGCGCCGCCACGGCCGCGCAGGTTGGACTGCTTGACCATCTCGATGACCTGCTCCGGCGAGATCTTCTCTTCGAGGATCTTGCGCAGGGCGGCGTAACCGCCGGTCTTGAGGTAGTTTTCATACGACCACGGAGTGTCGTAATGCAGGGTGGTGTAGACCACCTGGTGCGGCAACGGTGCGGGACCGACCGGACCACTGGGTGCGTGATGATGTGCCATGTCTTACTCCAACCCGTCCAGCAGCTCGTCGACTTTCTCGACGGTCAGGCGCTCGTGGTAATGGCCGTTGATGACCATCATCGGCGCACCGGCGCAACCGGCCAGGCATTCTTCTTCGCGCTTGAGGTAGATGCGGCCATCGGCGGTGGACTGACCGGTCTTGCAACCGAGCTTCTTCTCGGCGTGCGCGACCAGGTCTTCGGCGCCGTTCAACCAGCAGCTGATGTTGGTGCAGAAGGCGACGTTGTGGCGGCCGACCTTCTCCAGTTCGAACATCGAGTAGAAGCTGGCGACCTCGTAGGCCCACACCGGCGGCAGGTCCAGGTACTTGGCGACGCCGGCGATCAGTTCGTCGGTCAGCCAGCCCGCATTCTGTTCCTGTGCGGCGTGCAGGCCCTGCAGGACAGCCGAGCGCTTGCGATCCGGCGGGAACTTGGCCAGCCAGTGATCGATGTGCGCACGGGTCTTGTCACTCAAGACCACCATCGGGTCGACGTCGCGCGCCGCCTCGAAATTACCTGTCGCCTTCATCGGCCGACCTCAGCGAATACGAAATCGTTAAAAACCAGAACCTGCAGCGCCGGCAGCAGCCGGCGGGTGTCAGGCATCGTGCAAGCGGATGCGATCACCGGTCCACCTCACCGAACACCAGGTCGTAGGTGCCGATCATGGCCACCACGTCGGCGAGCATGTGCCCGCGCACGACCGAGTCGATCGAGGACAGATGGGCGAAGCCCGGCGCGCGCAGGTGCACGCGGAACGGCTTGTTGGCGCCATCGGACATCAGGTAGCAGCCGAACTCGCCCTTGGGCGCTTCGACGGCGGCGTAGGTTTCGCCGGCCGGGACGCAGTAGCCTTCACTGAACAGCTTGAAGTGATGGATCAGCGCTTCCATGTCGTCCTTCATGTCTTCGCGGCTGGGCGGCGCGACCTTGAAGTTCTTGACCATGACCGGACCCGGGTTGGCCTTCAGCCAGGTGACGCACTGCTTGATGATGCGGTTGGATTCGCGCATCTCGGCCACGCGGCACAGGTAACGGTCGTAGCAGTCACCTTCCTTGCCGAGCGGGATGTCGAACTCGACCGCATCGTACTTGGCATACGGCTGCTTCTTGCGCAGATCCCAGGCGATGCCCGAGCCACGCAGCATCACGCCGGTCATGCCCCAGGCATGGGCCAGCTCCGGGGTGACCACGCCGATGCCGACCGTACGCTGCTTCCAGATACGGTTGTCGGTCAGCAGGGTCTCGTATTCGTCCACGCGCTTGGGGAACTCGACGGTGAAGTTCTCCAGGAAGTCCAGCAGCGAACCTTCGCGCGAGGCGTTGAGGTTCTTCAGGGCCTTGCCCTTGTGCCAGCGCGATTCCTTGTACTTGGGCATGTGGTCCGGCAGGTCACGGTAGACGCCGCCCGGACGGTAGTACGCTGCGTGCATGCGCGCGCCGGAGACCGCTTCGTAGCAGTCCATCAGCTCTTCGCGCTCACGGAAGGCGTACAGCATGACCGCCATCGCGCCCAGATCGAGCGCGTTGGAACCCAGCCACATCAGGTGATTCAGGATGCGGGTGATTTCGTCGAACATGGTGCGGATGTACTGCGCACGCTCCGGCGCCTCGATCCCCATCAGGGTCTCGATCGCGCGCACGTAGGCGTGCTCGTTGCACATCATCGACACGTAATCCAGGCGATCCATGTAGCCGATCGACTGGTTGAACGGCTTGGACTCGGCCAGCTTTTCGGTACCACGGTGCAGCAGGCCCACGTGGGGGTCGGCACGCATGATGGTTTCGCCGTCCATTTCCAGGATCAGGCGCAGCACACCGTGCGCGGCCGGATGCTGCGGACCGAAGTTCATCGTGTAGTTGCGGATCTCCTGGCGCAGTTCGGCCGGGTTGCTCGCAAAGGCCTGGCTGGCCTGGGTGAATTCACTCACTTGCTTGCCTCCGACTGCGCGGATTCACCGGCAGCGGTCTGGAAACGGGCGTCGTCACGGATCACGCGCGGCACGCCGACACGCGGTTCGACCGAGGTCACCGGTTCATAGATGACGCGCTGTTTTTCTTCGTCGTAGCGCACTTCGACGTTGCCGATCAGCGGGAAATCCTTGCGGAACGGATGGCCGACGAAGCCATAGTCGGTCAGGATGCGGCGCAGGTCCGGGTGACCTTCGAAGATCACGCCGAACAGATCGAACGCTTCGCGCTCGAACCAGTTCAGGCCCGGCCAGATGTTGGTCAGCGAAGCGACCACCGGCAGTTCCTCGTTCGGCGCAAAGCAGCGGATGCGCATGGTGAGGTTGTGCTGGTAGGAACGCAGCTGGGCGACCACGGCAAACCGCTGCAGCGGGATCGGCTGCGGCTGGGCGCCATCGCTGGTTTCGCGGGTGGGGAATTCACCCCAGGCGAAACGGCCGACGGACTTGCCCTCGACGCCACGGCTGAAACCCTGGGACGACACATCGGCCGTATCCCATTCGTCGCTGCCATAACCGAGATAATCCAGGCCGCACAGGTCAACGGCCTGCTCGAAACCGAATTCGTCGCGCAGCGCCAGAGCGGTGGCATGCCAGTCAGCGGCGGGCACTTCCAGCGTCACTTCGCCGCGGGGTTCGACCACGAAGACCTGCGCACCTGCGAAACGTGCGGAAAGTCGGTCGATGAAGGAATGTGCTTGCTCTGCCATGGGGGCTTGGCGTGCTCTTGTCAGGAGGGATGTCAGCGGGCGATGGTCTGCGTACGCCAGATCTTCTTCTGCAACTGCAGGATCCCGTACACCAGCGCTTCGGCGGTAGGTGGGCAGCCGGGGACATAGATGTCCACCGGCACCACGCGGTCACAGCCACGCACTACTGCATAGGAGTAGTGGTAGTAGCCGCCACCGTTGGCACAGCTGCCCATCGAGATGACCCACTTCGGGTCCGGCATCTGGTCATAGACCTTGCGCAGGGCCGGAGCCATCTTGTTGACCAGGGTGCCGGCCACGATCATCACGTCGGACTGACGCGGCGACGGGCGGAACACCACGCCGTAACGGTCAAGATCCAGGCGCGCCGCACCGGCGTGCATCATTTCCACTGCGCAGCAGGCCAGACCAAAGGTCATCGGCCACATCGAACCGGTACGCGCCCAATTCAACAGCGCATCGACGCTGGTGGTCACGTAGCCCTTTTCGAGCAGGGGGTTGTCGCCTTCGGGGCGCAGGATGTCATCGACCCGCCCTTCCGGGACCGGGTTGTTCATCAGGCCGTCGAGCGTCTGAATTACTCCCATTCCAGCGCTCCCTTCTTCCAGACGTAAATGAAACCGAGGAAAAGCATGCCTACGAAGAGGCCCATCGTGACCAGCGAACGTGCGCCCAGTTCCATGAAGACCTGGGTCCACGGCACGATGAAGATGATTTCCAGATCAAATACGATGAACTGAATCGCGATCAGGTAGTAGCGCACATCGAACTTCATGCGCGCGTCCTCGAAAGCCTCGAAGCCGCATTCGTACGGCGAGAGCTTTTTAAGATCAGGACGTCGGGGACCGAGGAATCGGCCAACCAGCATCAGCGCAACGCCGATACCGGTGGCAACGATCAGAAACAGCAGAGACGGCAAATATTCGGCCAGCACAGCGATTCTCTCTTGCCTCTGCCGCTGCGCCTGCAGGCGCTTTGGCATGGGGGAGTGGACGGATACCGCTACCTGGCGCTTTGCGCGCCAGACGAACCCGCTTACAAACAAATGGTGCCCAAGAGGGGACTCGAACCCCTACGACTCTCGTCGCTACCACCTCAAGGTAGTGCGTCTACCAATTCCGCCACCTGGGCTTACGATCGCACCGGTTGTTCTCCAGTGCGCCGCATATTGTAACCGTCTTCAGCGAGTCTGGGTGCCTTCCGAAGGCTTTTCTTCACCAGATTTCGGAGTTTCCGCCTGAGCCGGCACAGTGGCCGACGGAACAGGCTGCTGCGCCGGGGCTTCCGGGGCCTTGGGCACGGCCGGAAGCTCACCTGCCGGTGCGGCCGGCGCAGTGGCGGCCGGCGCCGACATCAGGCCGAGGTCCTGCTGTGCTGCCGGGCGCGAGCCATGGCTGGCGTACCAGGCCATGAAGAGGCTGATGCCGAAGAACACCACGGCCAGCCACTTGGTCGACTTGGACAGGAAGTTGGACGCACCACGTGCGCCGAACACGGTGCCCGAGGCGCCGGCACCGAAACCCGACCCTGCGGCCGCGCCGGAACCACGCTGCATCAGGATGAGCGCGATCATGGCCACTGCGACCAGCACGTAGACCACATTGAGGATCAACATCAGCATTTCGAATCCGTCCTCGGACATGTCGTGCCGGCGGTTGGGCCGACAACGTAACTAATTAGCGCCCCGCCGCCGCGGCGGCGATGGCAAGGAAGTCCGCGGCCACCAGCGAGGCGCCGCCCACCAGCCCACCATCGACATCGGGCTGTGCGAACAGTTCCGCGGCGTTGTCGGGCTTCACGCTGCCGCCATAGAGGATCGACAGTGAATCCGCAATTCTAGCATCGAGCTTGGCCACTTCGCCACGGATGAACGCGTGGACCTGCTGGGCCTGCTCCTTGGAGGCGGTCCGGCCGGTGCCGATGGCCCAGACCGGCTCATAGGCGACCACGGCCTGGGCGAACCCTGCGGCCCCGACCAGATCCAGCACCGGGGCCAGCTGGGCGGCGATGACCGCCTCGGTCTGGTTGGCTTCGCGCTGCTCGAGCGTCTCACCGACGCACAGGATCGGGGTCAGACCGGCATGCAGGGCGGCGGCGAACTTGCGGGCGACCAGTTCGCTGCTTTCAGCGTGGTACTGCCGGCGCTCGGAGTGTCCGACCAGGCCGTAGCGGGCCCCGACTTCGGCCAGCATGGTGGCCGAGACTTCACCGGTGTAGGCGCCCTTTTCATTGCTGCTGACATCCTGGGAGCCGAACGCAACGGCGCGGCCTTCGAAGGCTTCGACCAGCTCGCCCAGATACGGCAGCGGCGGCAGGACCACGACGTCGACGCCCTGCAGCGGGAGGTCGGCAACCAGGTCACTGACCAGGTCGGTGGCGAATTGGCGGCTGCCGTGCAGCTTCCAGTTACCGGCGACGATCTTGCGGCGCATGGCGGGGGCTCCTTTGGGTATCAGCCGGCCATGATAACGGATGCAACGAAATGGCGTTGGTCAGAAAACGCTTACATTTCAATTGGATATTTATTTTCCGCCGCGGACGAAAGGCAAGTGCGAGGGCGACAGCGGCGGCGGGGGCGCCCGGGCTGGGCGGGCGCAGGTGGGTTGGCGCGCATCGGAGTGCGGTGGAGCAAGCCGGCCAGCGGCCGGCACGACCCGGAATGAAGAAGGCCGCCTTGCGGCGGCCTTCTCTTGTGTCCCGGCGGATCGCTTACTTCAGCTTGATCTCGCGCAGGCGCTCTTCCAGGAAGCCGTGGGCGGTGATCGGCTCCGGGTAGCGGCTCGGGTTCTCCGGGGTGATGCAGGTCGGCAGCACGTCGATCAGGAAATCCGGGTTCGGGTGCAGGAAGAACGGCACCGAGTAGCGCGGCTGGCGCGCCTGCTCGCCCGGGGGATTGACCACGCGGTGGATCGTGGAGGGGTACACGTGATTGGTCAGGCGCTGCAGCATGTCGCCGATGTTGACCACGATGGTGTCCGCGTCGGAGGTGAACGGCACCCACTTGCCCTCGTGCGACTGCACTTCCAGGCCGGCCGCACTGGCGCCGACCAGCAGCGTGATGAAGTTGATGTCGCCATGGGCCCCGGCGCGCACGTTCGGGATGTTCTCCGCCGTGATCGGGGGGTAATGGATCGGGCGCAGGATCGAATTGCCGTTGTTGGTCTTGTCGGCGAAGAAGTCCTCCGGCAGGCCAATGTGCAGCGCCAGCGCCGACAGGACGCGCGAGCCCAGCTTGTCCAGCGCCTGGTAGATCCCGTAGCCCCGCTCACGGAAGCCCGGCACCTCGCTCGGCCACAGGTTCGGGGCCATCACCTCGCGGTACGGGGAGTCGTCCGGGATCTCCCGGCCGATGTGCCAGAACTCTTTCAGATCAAAGTGCTGCGAGCCCTTGGCGGTCTCCACGCCGAAAGCCGTGTAGCCGCGCGCGCCGCCACTGCCCGGCACGTGGTACTGACGCTTGGTCTCTTCGGGCAGCGCGAAGAAGGCCTTGAAGACCTCGTAGGCGGCGTCGATATCGGCCTGCGGGATGCCGTGGTTGCGGATGCCAGCAAAGCCCCATTCGCGGTAGGCCGCACCCAGCTCAGCCACGAACGCATCGCGGTCGGTGTCGAAACGGGTGATGTCGAGGGTGGGGATCTGGCTCACAGCGATTCCTGCTTGTTCATGGTGGTCGGTGGGCCAGCTGTGGCCCGGCTGAACATTGTGCCAGATCGGGCCAACCCCGCCACCGATACATTGATACAAACCGATACAATGCGCGCGCCCAGACGGCCAGAACGGGCCAACGGTGACGCTGACGCGCCGCCCCCTTTACTCCTTGCCCCGCCCGCCTGATGGATGCCCTGCCCTCCCCCTCATCGCCGATGGCGTTGCGCCGGCTCACGCCGGCAGGGCCGACCCCGTGGCCGATGTGCACGCATGACCTCCCACCCACGGCACCGCACAGCGCATGGGATGCGCTGGCGCGATTCCGCAGGCAATGACGACGGCCGCCCGCGCCTGCCGCGGGCGCGTTTCCACACATGGACTGTCCACCGATGAACGCTCCACTGAAAATTCTCCATACCGAGGCTGCCAAGGGATTTGGCGGGCAGGAGATCTACATCTACCGCCACATGCTGGCCATGCGCGATCGCGGCCATGACGTCTCGCTGCTGTGCCAGCCCGGCGCGCGGCTGGGCGAGATGGCACGCGAAGCCGGCTTCACCGTGCACGCGCTCAGGATGGGCGGCCTGCTGCGCATGCTGCGCGGCATCTGGTCGGTCTCGCGCCTGGTACGTCGCCATGGCTATGACGTGGTCAACACCACCAGCCGCCGCGACAGCCTGATTGCCGCCGCCGGCGCGCGCCTGGGCGGCACGCCGCTGGTGGTGCGTTCGCGCCACCTGATGAGCCCGATCAATTCGCTGCTGACCTACACCGGCCTGCCCCACCGGGTGATGACCGTGAGCAGCTTCGTCAAGAAACTGATGGTCAGCCGCGGCATCGACGATGCGCGCGTGGGAATCGTCCCGCCGATCGCGGTGCCGCCGCAGTGGTCGCAGATCGCCAAGCGCGACCCGTGGCAGTGCCTGCAGGACACCCGCGCCGACGTGCGCGCCGAACTGGGCTTCAGCGACGAGCAGATCGTGGTCGGTTGTGTCGCAGTGCTGCGCGAACCCAAGGGCCACCTGGAGCTGCTCAAGGCGATGGCGCCACTTTGCCAGGCCAACCCGCGCGTGCAGCTGGTGATCGTCGGTGATGGCCAGCCGGTGATGGATCGCCTGATCGCCCTGCGCGAGCAGTTCGGCATCGCCGCGCAGGTGCACCTGCTGGGCTACCGCCAGGGCGCTTGCCGGTTGATGGCCGGCTTCGATATCTTCGCGCTGGCCACCCACAAGGAAGCGGCCGGGACGGTGTTCCTCGAGGCCGCCTACGTCGGCGTGCCGATCGTGGCCACGCGCGTGGGCGGCGTGCCGGAGATGGTGGTGGAAGGCAGCAATGCCCTGCTCGCGCCGCTGGGCGACCAGGCCGCGCTGACCAACGCACTGCGTACCCTGATCGAACAGCCCGACCGCCGCCAGCAGATGGGCCTGGCGGGCTGGGAATGGATGCGCAGCGCGCACCGCTTCACCCCGACCGGTCACACTGAAGCGACCGAACACTATTACCACCAGTGGTTGAAGGAACTGGGCCATGGCCAACGCTAGATCCGTCCCGGTGCTGATGCACCACCATGTCTCCCCGTCCCCGGGGATGATCACGGTCTCGCCGGAAAACTTCGAAAGCCAGATCGCCTGGCTGGCGGCCAATGGCTGGACCTCGCTGACGCTGGACCAGTACGCGGATTTCCTCGCGGGCAAGCCGACGCCGGCCAGGTCGATCGTGATCACCTTCGATGACGGTTACCTGGACAACTGGGTGTACGCGCATCCGATCCTGGCCAAGTACGGCATGCACGCGGTCGTGTTCGTGGTGACCGGCTGGATGGGCGAAGGCGATGTCCGCCCGCATGCGGGCCAGCCCGGCGCCACCCTGCCCGCGACACCGGACCATCGCGGCTGCGAGGAGGCGATCCTGCGCGACAACCGCCCGGACGATGTGATGATGCGCTGGAGCGAGGCGCGCGCGATGATCGCCGCCGGCACCTTCGAAGTACATTGCCATACGCACACGCACACCCGCTGGCTCAAGCAGGCGATCTCCCGCGAGCACAAGCGCCAGGGCATCGCCGGCGACCTGTCGGTGGCGCGCGACGTCCTGCAGCAGCAGCTGGGCGAGGTCTCGGACACCCTGTGCTGGCCGTACGGCGATTTCGACGAGGACTATGTGCAGATCGCGCGGGCGCACGGCTTCAAGTACCTGCATACCACCCATCCGTTCGGCCGCAACGTGGTCGGTGGCGATCCGGAACACATCTACCGCTTCGCGATCCGCAACCGGCCGGCGAGCTGGCTGCGCAAGCGCATCGCCTACAGTTACCACCCGCTGGTCGCGCCACTGTTCAACCGCTTCAAGGCGAAGAAAAAGAAGATGGTGCCGGGGCCGTAACGCGCTACCCCGCCGCAACGAAAACGCCCCGGTTTCCCGGGGCGTTTCCAGTTTCCGGCCTCGCTGCCCGGCTCAGGCCGCGGCCGCCGCCTTCACCGCCGCCGAGAGGCTGTCCAGCGTGGACTGCATCAACTCGGCGCTGTCGGCCTCGACGGTGACACGCACCACCGGCTCGGTGCCCGAGGGCCGCAGGAACGCGCGGCCGCGCCCCTTCACTGCCTGCTGTGCAGCCAGCAGCGCAGCCTGCACGCTCTCGGCCTGTACGGTGGCCTTGGCAGCGCCCTGCAGGCGCACGTTGACGGTCTTCTGCGGCACCTTGTTGAGTACCGACAGCACCTGGCGCAGCGAGGTGCTGTCACGGCGCAGCACTTCCAGCACCTGCAGCGCACTGACGATCGCATCACCGGTGGTGGCGCGGTCCAGGCACAGCAGATGGCCGGACGCTTCGCCGCCGAGCACCCCGTTGTTTTCCACCAGCGCCTGATGCACGTACCGGTCACCGACGTCGCTGCGCTGGAAGGGGATGTTCAGCCGTTCCAGTGCCTGCTCCAGGCCGAAGTTGGTCATCAACGTACCGACCACCGGGCCATGCAGGCGACCGCTGCGCTGCCAGGCCTGGGCCAGCACGAACAGCAGGTCATCGCCATCGACCGGATTGCCCTGGTCATCAGCCATCAGCACGCGATCGCCATCACCGTCGAAGGCGATGCCGAAATCAGCGCCGACTTCGCGCACTTTCGCGGCCAGATTGTCGATGTGCATCGAGCCGACGCCATCGTTGATGTTCAGCCCGTTGGGTGCATCACCGATGCTGACCACCTGCGCGCCCATCTCGCGGAACAGCAGCGGGGCAACGTGGTAGGTGGCACCGTGCGCGCAGTCGAGCACGATCTTCAGCCCACGCAGATCGAACCCGCGCGGCACGCTGGCCTTGCAGAATTCGATGTAGCGGCCGACCGCATCCCGCGCGCGCATGGCCTTGCCCAGCCGCTCGGACTCGACCGTGGTGAACGGCGCATCGAGCGCCGCTTCCAGGGCCAGCTCGGTGGCGTCATCGAGCTTTTCGCCATCGGCGGAGAAGAACTTGATGCCGTTGTCGTAATGCGGATTATGCGAGGCGCTGATGACGATGCCGGCATCCGCACCGAGGGTGCGGGTGAGGAAGGCCACCGCCGGCGTCGGCATGGGGCCGAGCAGCTGCACGTCCGCACCGGCCGCGACCAGCCCGGCCTCCAGCGCGGCTTCGAACATGTAGCCGGAGATGCGCGTGTCCTTGCCGATCACCACCACCGGGCGGTGCCCGTTGCGCTCGGTCAGCGCGCGCCCGAGCGCATTGCCCAGGCGCAGCACGAAATCGGCGGAGATGACGCCCTCACCGACCTTGCCGCGGATGCCATCCGTGCCGAAATACTTGCGCGACGCCATCAGGCCGCCGCGTCCGGTGCCGGCGCCGGCTGGCGTGCCAGCATGGCCAGGATTTCGGACAGGCGATCGCGCATCTCGCGGCGGTCGCAGATCTGGTCGATCGCGCCGTGCTCGAGCAGGAACTCCGAGCGCTGGAAGCCTTCCGGCAGCTTTTCGCGCACGGTCTGCTCGATCACGCGCGGGCCGGCGAAGCCGATCAGTGCCTGCGGCTCGGCGATGTTGATGTCGCCCAGCATCGCGAAGGAGGCCGACACGCCACCGGTGGTCGGGTGGGTCAGCACGGAGATGTACGGCAGGCCGGCATCGCGCAGGCGACCCAGCGCGGCCGAGGTCTTGGCCATCTGCATCAGCGAGAACAGGCCTTCCTGCATGCGCGCGCCGCCACTGGCGGAGAAGCACACGTAAGGCGCACCGATCTCCAAGGCCTTTTCCGCAGCCAGCGAGAAGCGCTCACCGACCACCGAGCCCATCGAGCCGCCCATGAAGGCGAAATCGAACGCGGAGGCGACCAGCGGGCGGCCCTTCATCAGGCCCTGCATGGCGATCAGTGCGTCGTACTCGCCGGTGTTCTTCTGCGAGGCCTTGATGCGCTCGCTGTACTTCTTCTGGTCCTTGAACTTGAGCAGGTCCGTTGGCCCCAGGCGCGCACCGATCTCGGTGGTGCTGTCCGCATCGAACAGCGCGGCCAGGCGCGCACGCGCGCGGATGGCCATGTGGTGGCCACACTTGGGGCAGACTTCCAGGTTCTCTTCCAGCTCAGGACGGTAGAGCGCGCTGCCGCAGCTGCTGCACTTCTCCCACAGGCCCTCGGGGACGCTGCGCTTCTTGCTGGGGACGTTGTCGGTGCGGATGCCAGACGGCATCAACTTGCTGAGCCAACTCATGCGGGATGCTACTTCCGTTCAGGGCGGCCCGGGGGCCGCAAAGGCGGACAGTCTAGCTCACCGTTTCCATGCTCGGGCACCCCCCGGGGGTTGCCGGGGGGCTGACGTAAACCATTCTGGTACGTACGTTTGCGTGCTTCAGGCGGCGTCGAGAGCGCGTCGCAGCGGCGTGAGGAATGCCTGCGCGGTCCGTGCTGCGCCCGTGGCATCGGGCGCCTCGCCCAATGCGGCCACCAGCGCACTGCCCACCACCACGCCATCGGCCTCGACGGCCATGGCCGCCGCACTGGCCGCATCCTTGATCCCGAAGCCGGCCACCACCGGCACGCTGGAGCGGCTGCGCAGGTCGCGCAGGCGGGCACTGGCGGCGCTGCTGTCCAGCCGTTCGGATGCGCCGGTCACGCCGGCAAAGCTGACGTAGTAAAGGTACCCTTCGGCCATCGCGGACAAGGTATCCAGACGAGCGTCGGCCGTGGTCGGCGAGGCCAGCAGGATCAGCGCCAGACCGGCCGCGGTGAAGATCTCACGGGTTTCGGCGGCTTCTTCCGGCGGCAGGTCGACCAGCAGGATGCCGTCCACGCCCGCGGCGATCGCCGACTGCGCGAAGCGGGCCGTGCCATGGATCTCGATCGGGTTGAGATAGCCCATCAGCACCACCGGCGTGGTGACATCGTCCCGCCGGAAGGCTGCGACCGTTTCCAGCACGTAGCGCAGCCCCGCCCCGCGGCCCAGCGCGCGCTCGGAGCTGCGCTGGATGGTGGGGCCGTCGGCCATCGGGTCGGAGAACGGCACCCCCAGTTCGATGACGTCCGCACCGGCAGCCGCCAGCGCGTGCATCACCGGCACGGTGGCGTCCAGGCCAGGGTCACCAGCGGTGATGAAGGGAATCAGCGCCTTGCGACCTTCATCGCGCAGGCGGGCAAAACAGGCATCGATACGGTCCACGGACATCTCAGGCACATCCTTCAATCAGTTCAACGGCGCCACTGGCGCCCCAGTACAGCTTCGATATCACCCCGTCGAAGATCTCCAGCCGGATCGCCAGATCCGAACCAGGGTCCTGCCAGGTCAGGTATTCGCCCGTTTCCGGGTCATAGGCATGCGGTGCGCGCGTACTGCCCGGCGGCAAGCGCTTGAGCGCTTCATCCAGCGTCATGCCCAGGCGCAGCCCGAACGGCCCCGGCTGGGTGATGGCCTCGTAGGAGTCCTCGATCGGAGCCAGTTCAAAGCGCTGCACGTGATCGTCCTCGACCATCATCGACACGCCCTCGGGCAGGTTGCCCCGCTCGTAGTACTCGCACGCACCGCTCGGCTCGCCCTCGCTCAGCCCGGCCGAATGCCAGGGGCCGTCGGCGGCGAGCTCGGTGAAGCGCTGCCCGATCAGCACATCGCCGGCATGATCCAGCGCGACCGAGACCACCGAAGGGGCGGCCTCGTCAGCCACGGTGGCCTCCGCCGCGGCAGGCGGCGCCGGCTCGTCCTCGATCGGGCGATTGGCGATGTCATCGTCATTGCTGGCCCGTTGCCGCGCCGGTGCGACCGCACCGACCGCTGCGGCAGGTGCCGGCAACACCGGCGGATCCGGCGGCGTACATCCGGTCAGGCCGACCACCATCAGCAGCGCACTTCCCTGGCGCAGCAGCGGATTCACAGCACCAGACCCTCGCGCGCAGCGATGGTGTGTACGTCCTTGTCGCCGCGGCCGGACAGGTTGCACAGCACCAGCTTGTCGCGCGGCAGTTCGCGGGCGATCTTGATCGCCTGCGCCACCGCATGGCTGGATTCCAGCGCCGCCAGAATGCCTTCGCTGTGCGCCAGCTGGTGGAACGCGGCCAGCGCTTCGTCATCGGTGATGCCCACGTACTCGGCGCGCCCGGCATCGGCCAGGAAGGCGTGCTCCGGGCCGACGCCCGGGTAGTCCAGGCCAGCCGAGACCGAATGGGTTTCGGTGATCTGGCCGTCGTCATCGCAGATCACATAGGTGCGGTTGCCATGCAGCACGCCCGGGCGGCCGGCCGCGATGGAGGCGGCATGACGGCCGGTCTCGATGCCATCGCCGGCCGCTTCGGCGCCGACGATGCGCACGTCGCGATCGTTGAGGAACGCGTGGAACAGGCCGATCGCATTGCTGCCGCCACCGACGCAGGCGGTGATCGCGTCGGGCAGGCGGCCGTAATCGGTGAGCATCTGCGCGCGCGCCTCGCGGCCAACGATCGCGTTGAAATCGCGCACCATGCGGGGGTACGGATCCGGGCCGGCCACGGTGCCGATGATGTAGAAGGTGTCGCGCACGTTGGTGACCCAGTCGCGCATCGCCTCGTTGAGCGCGTCCTTGAGGGTGGCCGAGCCGGAGGTGACCGGCACCACTGTCGCGCCGAGCAGTTTCATGCGGTAGACGTTGATCTTCTGCCGCTCGATGTCGGTGGCGCCCATGTAGACCACGCATTCCAGGCCCAGGCGTGCGGCCACGGTGGCACTGGCCACGCCATGCTGGCCTGCGCCGGTTTCGGCGATGATGCGCTTCTTGCCCATCCGCGCGGCGAGCAGCGCCTGGCCGATGGTGTTGTTGATCTTGTGCGCGCCGGTGTGGTTGAGGTCCTCGCGCTTGAGCAGGATCTGCGCACCGCCGACCTGCTGGCTCAGGCGCTCGGCATGGTAGATCGGGCTGGGACGGCCCACGTAGTGGGTCAGGTCCTTGTCATAGGCGGCGATGAAGGCCGGATCGCGACGTGCCTGGTCATAGGCGGCGGCCAGCTCCTGCAGCGGCCCGATCAGGGTCTCGGCGACGAAACTCCCGCCATAGCGGCCGAAATGGCCGTTGGCATCGGGGTAGGCGTGGAAATCGACGATGGGGGACGTGGGGGAAGCGGACATAGCGCGACAGCCGGTGGAGACAGGCTGCCAATTTAACGCACCTGTCATGACAGGAATATCGATAATATCTGTCGCGACCTGTCAGGAAAACTCACATGACCGACGGACCGTTGCCCCCGCTCAATGCGCTGCGCAGCTTCGAGGCGGCCGCCCGCCTGGGCGGGGTCGGCCGGGCGGCCGACGCCTTGCATGTCACCCATGGCGCGATCAGCCGCCAGTTGCGTCTGCTCGAAGAGTACCTGGGCGTTGCGTTGTTCCAGCGGGAAGGCCGTGGGCTGCGCCTGACCCGCGCCGGCACGGACCTGCAGGCCGCCTGCGAAGGCGCCTTCGAACAGATCCGCGAGGCGGTCGTGGCGCTCAAGCGCCAACAGCGGCCCGAAGCGCTGGTGCTCGGCTGCAGTGGCAGCATTCTGGCGCGGTGGATGATTCCGCGCCTGCAGGCGCTGCAGAGCGCCCTGCCCCAGCTGCCGTTGCACTGGTCTGCCCAGGACGGCAGCTTCACCAGCGAACAGCAAGGTCTGGATGCGGTTCTGCTGTTGGCCCAGCCACCGTGGCCGCGCGGGTGGCAGGTGCGGGAACTGGCCCCCGAGCGGGTGGGCGTGGTGATCAGCCCCCACCACCCAGCGGCGGCACGGTTGCGCCATCAGCCGCCGGCAGCGTTGCTGGCCGAGCCCCTGTTGCACACCACCTCGCGCCCGCAGGCATGGCCGGCATGGGCGCTGTCGCATGGGCTGGACCCGGCGCAGTTGCAGCTGGGCAGCGGCTTCGAGCATTTGTACTACCTGCTGGAAGCGGCGGTCGCGGGCCTTGGCGTGGCGATCGCGCCGGAGCCGCTGGTCGCCGATGACCTGGCCGCAGGTCGGTTGCTGGCACCGTGGGGATTCGGCGCAACCGGCGGGTTCTGGGTTCTGGCGACCCCGGAGGGCGCGGCGGACCCCCGGGTGGATGCGCTGGCGGACTGGCTCACGGCGCAGCTGGCGGGATGAGCGCGCCACGACCAACGGTCGTGGCCTCCGCGTGGGGCCTGCGGATCAATCCGCTTCGTGGCAATCGGCGCGGCGCACTTCTTCCACGAACTTGCGCATCTTGTAGCCGTCCTTGATGCCCGGCTCGGACTCGATACCGCTGGAGACATCCACGCCCCATGGCAGGGTCGCCACGATCGCATCAAACACGTTGTCCGGGGTGATTCCCCCGGCCAGCAGGAACGGCCGGTGCAGACCGGTCGGCAGGCGGGTCCAGTCGAAGGCCACGCCGGTTCCGCCGCCGCCGCCGGGAGCGTGGCTGTCGAACAGGAACCCGGCCGCGCTGGGGTATCGCAGCTGCAGCTGACGGGCGTTGACCTCATCCTTGCCGCCCATCGCCACGGCCTTCAGGTAGGGCATGTTGAAGCTGCGGCAGAACGACTCGTCTTCGTCCCCGTGGAACTGCAGCAGGGTCGGCCGGACGGTACGCAGTACCTCGCGCACCTCTTCCTTGCTGTTGTCGCGGAACAACGCCACCACATCCACCATCGGCGCGATCGCCTGGCGCATCGCGCGCGCTTCGGCCGGGGCGACCCGGCGCTTGCTCTCGCGGGCGAAGATGAAGCCGACCGCGTCCACGCCGAGCTCGCCGGCCAGGCGCACATCACCGGCACGGGTCATGCCGCAGAACTTGATACGGGTGCGGTAGAAGGAGCGGCTCATAAGGTGACCTCGGCAGGCAGCTGCCAGTTGTCGGGGTACAGGGGACCAACGAAGACCAATCCCTGCGGCGGAGCGGTCGGGCCGGCGACGGTACGGTCGCGCCCGGCCAGCAACTGCTCCATCCACGAGACCGGTTGCTCACCACAACCGACCAGAATCAGTGAACCGACGATATTGCGCACCATGTGATGAAGGAATGCATTGGCCTGAACGGCGACCTCCACCACCTCGCCCTGGCGGGTCACCGAGAGCGACTGCATGTTCCGGCGCGCGTGCAGGGCCTCGCACTGCACGCTGCGGAAGGCACTGAAGTCGTTCTCGCCCAGCAGGGCCTGCCCTGCCGCATGCATCAGCCCGGCATCCAGCGGCCGGCGCTCCCAGCTCAAGGTCTGCCGATACAGCGCCGGACGGACCTGGCGATTGAGCAGGCGATAGCGGTAGCGGCGCGCGCGCGCGGCGAAGCGCGCATGGAACTCATCGGCCACCGGAACGCACCAGCGCACGGCGATCGAGCGCGGCAGGCGGGTGGTGGTGCCCAGCATCCAGCTGCGCGGATCGCGCACGACGTCGGTATCGAAATGCACGACCTGGCATTCGCCGTGGACGCCGGCATCGGTACGCCCGGCACACACGACCTGGATCGGCGCATTGGCCACCGAGGACAGCGCTTCCTGCAGGCTGGCCTGCACGCTCGGGCAGCCGCTCTCACCGAGCTGCTGCCAGCCTTTGAATTCGCTGCCGTCGTATTCCACGCCCAGTGCGTAGCGCATGGTGAACCTCTGTGTTTTGGGGGACCGGCGCAGGCGCCGGGTGGTGCATCAGGCAGCGTCGCGCTCGGACCACACGGCCGGTTCGCTGGAAGCGAACGCGACGTGCTCCAGCGGGCGTGCGCGGGTTGCCATCGGGCGGACGTGGCTCATCCCAGCCGCGCCAGCAGTTCGCGCGCCTCGGCCTGGCTGTGCGGGTCGGCACCGACAGCCACTTCGTGCAGCAGGGTGCGCGCGGTCTCGGCGTCGCCGAGGTCCAGATAGGCAATGGCCAGTTCCAGGCGGTCGCGGCCAGGGCTGCCGACCGGGGCGATGGGGGCCTCGTCGGCCGGCGGAGCAGCGGCATCGGCATCGGCATCGGCATCGGCAATGTCATCCGCACTGGCGATGGCCGGCGCAGCGTCGAGACCCTCAGGATGATCGCTCGCCTCTGAACCGTGCGCTTCACCCGCCGCGGATTCGTCCGGGAATTCGAAGACGCCGCGGAACGAGGGGTGCGCTTGGGCTTCCAACGCGTGCGCCGGCGGCTCGATCAGCGGTGCCGGGTCACGGAACAGCGCATCGTCCACGGTCACATGCTGCGCGTCGGCCTCGATGCCGTAGGCGGATGGAGCCGTGGCCTCGACCTCCGGCAACACCGGCGCTTCGTCCGTCGCGGGGGCGCTCCAGCGAGGATCATCGAGAGGAACCTGCGGCTCGGCGTCGTGCATGGAAGGCGTGGGCGAGAAGACCGGCTCACGGCGCAGCCCGGCATAGACGTCGGCGTCGGCAACGGCTTGCTCGTCGGGCAAGCGGTGCGCGTCATCGCGCTGTACGGCCAGTTCGTCCCCATCATCGGCCGCCGGCACGGCCGCGGCCAGCGAGGCGCCGTCGAGCCCATCACGCGCCAGTGGCGGCAGCGGCGACGGCTTGCGGCGGCGCACCAGCGCCCAGCCCCCGACCACCAGCAGCAGCACGACCAGGCCCAGCCAGTACCAGCCACCGCCGGCGCTGTCGCGCGTACCGGGCGCCTGCTCCAGACGCTGTTGCGCGGCGGCCAGGTCGGTGTCCCTCATCTCGATCAGCGAGGCCTGCTGCGCCTTGAGCTTTTCCAGCTCGGCCACGCGCTCACGCAGTTCCTGGATCTCGGCATCGCGCGTGGCAACGTCTTCCTTGGCCTGTCGCAGTTGTTCGTTAGCCAGCATGTCGCCCTCGGTGCCGGCAGCGGTGCCGGTGGTTGTACCTGCGGTGGTGCCTGCGGCGGCAACGGCCGGCGCGATTTCAAGGCGAGCGCCCTGGGTGGCGGCCGGGGCCACGGTGGCGGGTGCCGGCGCTGCGACGACGCCACTGTCGGCCGGTTGCGGGATCGCCGCACGCGACTGCCGCCACTGCGCGGTGTGCTCGCGCACGATCGCCGCAGCCTGCTTTGCATCGATCTGCGCCACCCCGTCGGCGCCCGGCGTGCGCAGCACCGCGCCCTGTTTGAGCAGGTTCACGTTGCCACGGATGAAGGCATCGGGATTGGCCCGCAGCAGCGCGATCATCGCCTGGTCGCGGTTGATGCCCTGCTCGCGGGCCAGCGAGCCTGCGATCTGCGAGAGGGTCTGCCCACGCTGCACCGTGACGCTGCCATCAGCGGCGACCGGCGCAGTGGGTGCCGCACGTGGCGCGGCCGGGCGTGGCGTGGTGACCGGTTGCGCACCACGCGACGGCGTGGCGGCAACAGGTGCGGCCTCCGGTGCGGGCTCACGGATGATGGCGTTGGACATCGCGCCGGCAGGGGCGACGATCTCCGGCTCGGCCACGGTGGCGGCGCTGTTGGGCGCGTCCACCAGGGCGGAATACTCACGGACCAGGCGGCCCTGCCCCCAGTCGGCTTCGATCAGGAAATTCAACGAGGGCGTGGCGACCGGTGCCTGGCTGCTCACGCGCACCACGGCGCGGCCCTGCGCATTGCGGGTCAGCTCGAACTGCAGCTCACTGACCAGCCCGGACGGCGGCTCCAGGCCCACCCGGGCGAACGTGGCCGACGAGGCCAGCGCGACGCGGAGGTTTTCCAGTTCCGACGGATCGGCGGAAATGACGGGAATCTCGGCGAGCAGCGGCTGGCCCGGCTTGGACAGCACCCGGATATCGCCCAGGCCCAGGGCCATGGCCGAACTGCTGGCCAGGGCCAGCAGCAGCGTCGATACATACTTGAGCGGACGCACTGCGCCCGGAGCCCGGTTCTTCATGGCGGCCAATATAGCGGCTCCCCCCGTGATCGGCGATGTTTCAATGCGGGCTGTCGGCGGCATCCCCATGCCGCCGACAGCCACGCGATCAGCCTTCGGCGGCGACCAGCTCGGCCAGCTGCACGGCATTGAGGGCCGCGCCCTTGCGGATGTTGTCCGAGACGATCCACAGATTCAGGCCACGCGGGTGCGACAGATCCTCGCGGATGCGGCCGACGTACACCGCATCGGTGCCCGAGGCATGGGTGACCGGGGTCGGATAGCCACCGGCCTCGTGCTTGTCCACCACTTCCACGCCCGGCGAACGCGCCAGCAGCTCGCGCGCCGCGTCCGGGGTGACCTTGTCACGGGTTTCGATGGTGACCGCTTCGGAGTGACCGTAGAACACGGGCACGCGCACGGCGGTCGGGTTCACCAGGATGCTGTCATCGCCAAGGATCTTGCGCGTTTCCCAGACCAGCTTCATTTCTTCCTTGGTGAAACCGTTGTCCTGGAAGTCATCGATGTGCGGGATCAGGTTGAACGCGATCTGCACCGGGAAGCGCTGCGGGTCGATGTCCTGGAAGCTGAGCAGCTGGCCGGTCTGCTTGCCGAGCTCTTCCAGCGCCGAGCGACCACCGCCGGAGACAGACTGGTAGGTCGCCACGTTGATGCGCTCGATGCCGTACTGGCGGTGCAGCGGGGCAAGTGCGACCAGCATCTGCATGGTCGAGCAGTTCGGGTTGGCGATGATGCCGCGCGGGCGGTGCTTCAGCGCCTCCGGATTCACTTCGGAGACGACCAGCGGCACGTCATCGTCGTAACGGAAGGCCGAGGAGTTGTCGATCACCACCGCACCGGCGGCGGCGAACTTCGGGCCAAATTCCTTGGAGACGCTGCCACCGGCAGAGAACAGCGCGATGTCCACGCCGTTCGGATCGAAGGTGCTCAGGTCCTGGACCTTGATCTTCTCGCCCTGGTACTCGATCTCGCCACCTGCCGAGCGCGAGGACGCGAGCAGGCTCAGCGTGGCGATCGGGAAGTTGCGCTCGGCCAGGATGGCCAGCATGGTTTCGCCGACAGCACCGGTGGCACCGACGACGGCGACGTGGAAACGACGATCTGGATTGCTCATGGGGAAACCTCGTGTTGGGCGTACCGACCAACGGTCGGTATCTGCCGGAATGTTGAATGTGCGTGCCGACCAACGATCGGTACCTGCCGTGCCTTGGGGATGCGTACCGACCGACGGTCGGCACCTTCCGGTTCGGGAACCTCGCCTGTTGGCCAGCGCGGTTCCCTATCGTTTTGCGTCGTCGATTTTTTTGCCGCCCACGGTCGCGCCGCCGGTTTTCACGGCAGCGACAGCGTCGGCGTTGATCGCGCTCGGCGGATGGCCCGCGTTCGGCCCCTGCCCCAGTGCGGCGGTCAGGTTGTCCACGGCCAGCTGCACCATCGCCCGGCGCGTGGCCTGGCTGGCACTGCCGATATGCGGAGTCAGCACGATGTTGTGCAGGGCGAGCAGCTCCGGGCGCACCGTCGGCTCGCCTTCGAACACATCCAGCCCGGCCGCGGCCAGGCGCCCCTTGGCCAAGGCATCGGCGAGCGCCAGCTCATCCACGATGCCGCCCCGGGCGATGTTGACCAGGGTGGCGGTCGGCTTCATCTTCGCCAGTGCGGCGGCATCGATGATGTGATGCGAGGAGGCGTTGTACGGCAGCACGAGGACGAGGTGATCCACCTGCGCCAGCAGGGTGTCCAGGTCCACGTACTGCGCACCGACCTCGGCCTCGGTGGCCTCGGGCAGCCGCGAGCGGTTGTGGTACAGCACGCGCATGCCGAAGCCGTGCGCGCCGCGGCGGGCGATGCCCTGGCCGATGCGGCCCATGCCGAGGATGCCCAGCGTGCTGCCGTGGATATCCGCACCGAGCATGGTCTGGAACGACCACTGGCCCCATTGGCCATCGCGCAACCAGCGCTCGGATTCGGTGATGCGGCGCGCGGTGGCCATCAGCAGCGCGAAGCCGAGGTCGGCCGTGGTTTCGGTCAGCACGTCCGGGGTGTTGCTGGCCAGGATGCCGGCAGCGCTGAGCGCGTCGATATCCAGGTTGTTGTAGCCCACACCGACGTTGGCGATCGCGCGCAGCCGCAGCGCGTTGGCGATCTCGGCCGCGCCGATGCGTTCGTTGAGGGTGATCAGCGCGCCATCGACGCCAGCCAACTGCTCGGCCAGCCCCTGCGGCGTATAGCGGGTGACGTCGCCGGTCATGGTCAGGTCGAAATGCTGCCCGAGCTGCTCGACGACATCGTCGAACAGGGGCTGGCTGACCCAGACCTTGGCGCGCGGGTCAGCCATCGATCATGCCCGGGATGCGCGGGGTGATCTCGCCCACATCGCCGCACTGGGCGCGATGCCGCAGCGCCTGGTCCATCAGCACCAGTGCCATCATCGCCTCGGCGATCGGCGTGGCGCGGATGCCGACGCAGGGATCGTGGCGACCGGTGGTGATCACCTCGACCGAGGCACCGCTGGCGTCCACCGTGGCACCGGGCAGGCGCAGGCTGGAGGTCGGCTTGAGCACGATCGAGGCGGTGACCTGCTGGCCGGTGGAAATGCCACCGAGGATGCCGCCGGCATGGTTGCTGGCAAAGCCCTGCGGGGTGAGCAGGTCACGGTGCTCGGTGCCTTTCTGCGCAGCGCTGGCAAAGCCGTCGCCGATCTCCACGCCCTTGACCGCGTTGATGCTCATCAGCGCGGCCGCCAGATCGCCATCGAGCTTGCCGTAGATCGGCTCGCCCCAGCCCGGCGGCACGCCGTCAGCCACCACGTTGACGCGCGCGCCGACCGAATCACCGGACTTGCGCAGCGCATCCATGTAGCTTTCCAGCGCCGGCACCTGATCGGCGACCGGCCAGAAGAACGGGTTGTCTTCCACCGCCGACCAGTCCAAGCCGGTCGGGGTGATCTCGCCCAGCTGCGAGAGATAGCCACGCACCGTGACGCCATGGCGCTGCAGCAGCCACTTCTTGGCGATGACACCGGCAGCGACGCGCATGGTGGTTTCGCGCGCGGACGAACGCCCGCCACCGCGCGGATCGCGGATGCCGTACTTCTGCCAGTAGCTGTAGTCGGCATGGCCCGGACGGAACTGCTGGGCGATGTTGGTGTAATCCTTGCTGCGCTGGTCGGTATTGCGGATCAGCAGGCCGATCGGGGTGCCGGTGGTACGGCCTTCGTACACCCCGGACAGGATCTCGATCTCATCGGCTTCGCGCCGCGCGGAGGTGTGCCGGCTCTTGCCGGTGGCCCGCCGCTGCAGGTCGTGGGCGAATTCGTCGGCGCTGATCTCCAGCCCCGGCGGACAGCCGTCCACCACGCAGCCGATCGCCGGACCGTGCGATTCGCCGAAGGTGGTGACGGTCAGCAGTTTGCCGAAGCTGTTGGAACTCACGGCCGCTGCGCTGCCAGTTCGGTGATGCGGGCGCTGTGCGCGATCAGTTCGCGGCACTCCACGGCGAAGATGCCCATCTGGCCGACCTTGAACTCGACCCAGCGGAAATCCACTTCGGGCAGCAGCTTGTACAGGTGCTGCTCGGACTCGCCCACTTCACAGATCAGCAGGCCATCCTCGCTCAGGTGCAGCGGGGCATCGCGCAGGATCTTCAGCACCAGGTCCAGGCCATCGTCACCGGCACGCAGGCCCATTTCCGGCTCGTAGGAGTATTCCTGCGGCAGGGCATCGGTCTCATCGTTGGTGACGTACGGGGGGTTGGTGACGATCAGGTCGTAATGGCGACCGGTCAGGCCGTTGAACAGGTCGGACTTGAGCAGGGTGACGTTCGGCGTCTGCAGCCGTTCCTTGTTCTCTTCGGCCAGCGACAGGGCCTCGTCGCTGAGGTCCACACCATCCACTTCCCAGTTCGGGTAGTAGTGGCCCATGGCGATGGCGATGCAGCCCGAGCCGGTGCACAGGTCGAGGGCGCGATGGACATCGCGGCCGGCCAGCCACGGCTCGAAGCCGCACTCGATCAGTTCGGCGATCGGCGAGCGCGGCACCAGGGCGCGCGCGTCGCTCTTGAAGCTCAGGCCGGCGAACCAGGCCTCACCGGTCAGGTAGGCGGCCGGGATGCGCTCGTCGATACGGCGCTGGAACAGCTCCAGCACGCGGACCTTTTCGTCCTGCAGCAGGCGCGCCTGGCCATAGGCCGGGCCAAGGTCGTGCGGCAGGTGCAGGCTGTGCAGGACCAGCTGGGTGGCTTCGTCCAGGGCGTTGTCGTAGCTGTGCCCGAAGGTCAGCCCGGCGGCGTTGAAACGGCTGGTGCCGTAGCGGATCAGGTCGATGATCGTGTGGAGTTCGGCGGCCGTTTCGGCAGTCATGGCGGGGCAACAGACAAAGTGGCCCTCGATTATAGGCGCTGGGGCGGGCCGGGGCATCCGTTGCAGTCGAAACGGGTGCGGCTGCCGCATGGGACGCCACCGCCCGCATCCCTCTATCATGGTGGCCACTTCCGGGACGGGGCCCTTATGTTCAATCGCAATGTCGGCATCATCCTGCTGATCGCCCTGGCCGCTGGGCTGGGCCTGGTCGTGGCCCAGAAGGTCTTCGCGCCCAAGCCGGGCGGTGAACGACCCGCCACGGAATCGATCACGTTCTACCCGCAGCCGCGCCCGCTGCCCGATTTCAACCTCGGCCAGTCCGACGGCACCCGCCTGATCCCCGGCGAGCTGAAGGGCCATTGGACCCTGGTGTTCCTCGGCTTCACCTTCTGCCCGGACGTCTGCCCGACCACGCTGGCCGATCTGGCCCAGGCCCAGAAGCAGTGGGAAGCCCTGCCTGAAACACTGCGCCCGCGGCTGGTCTTCATTTCGGTCGATCCCGAGCGCGACACCCCGGCGCGGCTGGGCGAGTACGTCCACGCCTTCCACAAGGACACGCTGGCGGCCACGGCGGATGTGCCCTCGCTGGAGCGCTTCGCCACCTCGCTGGGCTTCGTGTTCCAGAAGGTGCCGGGCAAGCATTTCGATGAAAACCCCGAGGACTACACCCTCGAGCACTCGGCCAGCCTGGCCGTGCTGGACCCGGAAGGCCGCCTGGCCGGCCTGATCCGCCCTCCTTTCCAAGCGCAGGCCATCGCCCGCGACCTGCAACTGCTGACCGAGAAATCCGCCCCATGAGTTTGATGACCACGCTGAGCTACGCCCTGCCCCACCGCCTGCTGTCGTCCATGGCACGCAGACTGGCGTACTCGAGCAACCCGCGGATCTCGCGCTGGCTGATCGATACCGTGACCGCCAAGTTCGGCGTGAACCTGGCCGAAGCCGCCAACCCGGACCCGCGCAGCTACCGCACCTTCAATCAGTTCTTCACCCGTGCGTTGAAGCCGGGCGCGCGCGTGGCCGATGCCGATCCGCGCACGCTGGTCATGCCGGCCGACGGCCGGATCAGCCAGCTGGGCACGATCGAGGACGGGCGCATCTTCCAGGCCAAGGGGCAGTCCTTCACCGCCGCCGAACTGCTGGGCGATGCCAAGGATGCGGAAGTCTTCCACCACGGCCTGTTCGCCACGGTGTATCTCTCGCCGAAGGATTACCACCGCGTGCACATGCCGTGGACCGGCACGCTGCGCGAGACGGTGCATGTGCCGGGTCGGTTGTTCAGTGTCGGGCCGGCGGCGGTGAACAAGGTGCCCGGGCTGTTCGCCCGCAACGAGCGCCTGGTCTGTCACTTCGATACCGATTTCGGCCCGATGGTCTCGGTGATGGTCGGCGCACTGCTGGTCTCCGGCGTGGAGACAGTGTGGGGCGGCGAGGAGATCCCGGCCTACGGCGATACCATCACCCGCAAGGATTACCGCGGCAAGGGCATCACCCTGGAGCGCTTTGCGGAGATGGCGCGCTTCAATTACGGCTCGACCGTGATCGTGCTGCTGCCGCCGGGCGTGGCCGAGTTCGCGCCGCATCTGGACGCCGAGCATGCGGTGCAGTTGGGGCAGGCGCTGGCCACCCTGAAGTGACGGTAGTGCCGGCCCATGGCCGGCACTACCCGGGCTCACGCCCATAAAAAAACGCCCCGGGAAACCGGGGCGTTTTTTTGTGTGCGATGTTCCGCTCGATCAGACCTCGACCGGGCCGACGTCCATGCCGTCGTAGTCTTCCACGCCGTTCGCTTCGGCCAGCGCCTGCAGCTCGTGGTTGCGGGCATCCAGCGAGGCTTCGGTGTGGACCTCGGCGCGCTCCACGTGCAGCACGTGGTACGGGGCCTCGCCCTCTTCCAGGTCCGGCTCGAACACTTCCACCAGGGTGTACCCCATCTCGACCAGCTTCTCGCCCAGGCCGTGCAGTGGCTCCGGGGTGGTGTTGACGAAGAAGTAGCCCCACAGCATCGGGCCGTTGAGGTCCCAATCGGTGTTTTCACGGATGTTGGCGAACATCTCGTTGATCGCGGTGATATCCATCTTGCTGTCCTGTCTGCGTGTTGCGGTGAGCACCGACCCGTGGCCGACGCTGCGATGGATGTGCTGGGCCGGGCGGCCGCAGGCGTGATGCCGGCGAGCCTACCCGGTTATGGCTTACTTGTCGCAGCCCTGCAGCTTGATGCTCTGGCCCTGCCTGAGCGAATAGGCCGGCGCCTTGAGGCCGTTGGCCCGGGCCAGGGTCGGTACGTCGCACTGGAACCTGGCCGCGATCTTGCCAAGGGTCTCGCCTTTGCCGACCTTGTAACTGCGGGCCGGCTTGGCCTTCGGCTTGGCGACCGGCACGGCGACGGGCGCAGCCGGGGTCACCGCCGGCATGGCCTGGGCCTGGGCGACCGGGACCACGCTGCCCACCGCCACGTTGCCGGTGTAGCTGACGGCCGTGGGACGCACGATCGCCGCATTGAGGTCGGCGGTGATCAGGGTGCGGGCCAGATCGGCACGCGGGCCGCTGACACAGAAGCGGTTGTACAGCCCGGCGATGCGGGTGGTCGCGTTGATCGTGGTGCCGGCCGGAATCCAGCCGTCGGCCTCATAGCGCGGGTTGAGGTTGCGCAGCGCGCGCATGTAGCCGTCGCGGGTGCCGGCGCTGCCCAGGCAGATGGTCAGCTCATAGATCGTGGTCGACTTGGCCAGGCGGATGGTGGCCGGCTGTGCGCTGATCTTCGGGAACTCCACGCCGTACTGCTGCGGGTGCAGATAGATCCAGGCCGCGGCGATCACCATCGGCACGTAGTCCTTGGTCTCGCCCGGGAACTGGTTGTAGACGCTGTCGGTCCAGAAGCTCTGGCCCGGATACTGGCGGAACACCCGGATGGCACGGCCCTCACCGCCGTTGTAACCGGCCAGCGACAGCTCCACGCTGTTGTTGAGCTCGCGCATGCGCTCGTTGAGGTAGGTGGCGCTGGCCTCGGCCGCGCTGCGCGCATCGAAGCGGGTGTCGAAGCCGGTGCCATCCGGGCCCAGGCCGAAACGACGGCCGGTGGCCGGCATGAACTGCATCAACCCCGCCGCGCCCGCACGCGAGGACGCATGCACCCGCCCGTTGGATTCCTTGGCCATGATGCCGAACAGCAATGCTTCGGGCAGGCCACGCTTTTCCCACTCCGGCCACATCACCGCCCGCAGGTTCTGGTAGTTCTCGTAGCTGGTGAGCAGCGCCGGGCGCATGTCGGTCAGCCAGCGGCGGATGCCCGCCTGCACGGCCGGGTTGTATTCGACCATGGTGTCGAAGGCGTGGCGCTTGTCATTGAGCAGCGCTGCGGCGCGGGCAGCTTCGGGCACGTCGGCAGCCAGCGGGCCGACATGGTCCGGGTCGGCCTCCAGCAGGGTGCCGTCGGCGATGACGGTGCCGTCCTCGCTGTCCTGCTGGCTGTCGGCGTTGCTCTTGAGCAGGCGCTTGTAGGTCGGCAGCAGGTTGCTGACCTGGCAGCCCTTCTGGGCCACGCAGGCGCTGATCACATCCTCCATGTCCTCCAGCGCGGCATCGGCCTCGTTGGTGCCTTTCGGGTCGGCATTGTTCACCAGCACCAGCGCCGCGTTGTAGCGCTTCTCGGCGGCTGTCATGCGCTGATCGAGCGCCTCCACCTTGGCCTTGTCGCGGGCGGAGACGCGCTGGGCATGGGCCTCGGGGACGAACGACAGCATCGCGGCGACCGCCAGCAACGGCCAACCACGGACAAGCAAGACAGGAACGGGCATTTTTGGCACTGTGTGCGAACGATGGGGCAGAGTAGCCGTGCCGCTTGCATCGGGGCAACCCGTCTGCCGGCCGGTCAGTGCCGACGTTTAGAATCCCGCCTATTCACACTGCGAGTTGACCATGGATCCGATTCTGCTCGGCAAAGGCATCACCGACGATATCCCCGTCACTCTGTTGCCGCGGCTGGGCAACCGGCACGGCCTGGTGGCCGGCGCGACCGGTACCGGCAAGACCGTCACCCTGATGACGCTGGCCGAAGGCTTCTCGCGGATCGGCGTGCCGGTGTTCCTGGCGGATGTGAAGGGTGACGTGTCCGGCCTCGCTGTAGCCGGTGCCGGGACGGATGCGCTGCTGCAACGTGCGAAGGACCTGGGCGTGGCCGACTACGCGCCCGCCGCCAGCCCGACCATTTTCTGGGATCTGTACGGCAAGCTCGGCCACCCGGTACGCACCACGGTGAGCGAGATGGGCCCGACCCTGCTGGCCCGCATCCTGGAGCTCAACGACACCCAGGCTGGCGTGCTGGACATCGTGTTCAAGCTCGCCGACGACCGCGGCCTGCTGCTGCTCGACCTGGATGACCTGCGCGCCCTGCTCGGCCTGGTCGCCGAAGAGCGCAAGGACATCTCCACCGAATACGGGCTGGTCAGCGCGCAGACGGTGGCGGCCATCCAGCGTTCGCTGCTGCGCCTGTCGCAGGACGGCGGCGAGGCCTTCTTCGGCGAGCCTGCGCTGGAGCTGGCCGACATCATGCGCGTCAACCACGACGGCCGCGGCGTGATCGGCATCCTCGCCGCCGACCAGCTGGTACTGAAACCGCGGCTGTACTCGACCTTCCTGCTGTGGCTGCTCTCCGAGCTGTTCGAAACACTGCCCGAAGTGGGCGATCTGGAGAAGCCCAAGCTGGTCTTCATCTTCGATGAAGCGCATCTGCTCTTCGATGACGCACCGCCGGCGTTGGCGCAGCGCATCGAGCAGGTGGTCCGGCTGATCCGCTCCAAGGGCGTGGGCGTGTATTTCTGCTCGCAGTTCCCCGATGACGTGCCGGCCAACATTCTTGGCCAGCTCGGCAACCGCGTGCAGCACGCGCTGCGTGCGTTCACCCCGCGCGACCAGAAGGCGGTGAAGGTCGCCGCCGAAACCTTCGTGCCCAATCCGAAACTGGATGTGGCTGCCACGCTGGCCAAGCTGGGTACCGGCGAGGCACTGGTCTCCACGCTGCAGGACAAGGGCATCCCCTCCCCCGTGCAGCAGACCCAGATCGCACCGCCGCGCTGCCGGATGGGCGCGATCACCGAGGCCGAACGTGCGCAGGTGCGCGCCGGCAGCCCGGTCGGCACCCGCTACGACACCGCGATCAATCGCGACTCGGCGGCGGAACGGCTGGCGCAGCGCGCGCAGAAGACGGTCGAGCAGGCCGATGCGCCCAAGGCCCGCACCCGCCAGCAGGATGAGGCGCAGGAGGGCGGCTTCGGGCAGAGCATCAAGGATGCGATCTTCGGTACCAAGCGCCGCCAGGGCATGATCGAGACCATGGCCAAGCAGACCACGCGCACCGTCGGCACCAAGCTGGGCAACCAGATCGTGCGCGGCCTGCTGGGCGGTATTTTCGGCGGAAAGCGCTGATACTCCGTGTCGCGCCGCATGGCGCGGCACCTTTTGACGAGCACAAGCAGACCTGATGTCGCGTTGGCGTCCCCCCGCGGAAAAAAGCACGGCCCTGATCACCGCACAGGGCCACCAGCGGCTGAAGACCGAACTGGACGAGTTGTGGCGGCACAAGCGCCCGGAGGTGGTGAAGGCCCTGGCCGCAGCCGCCGCGGAAGGCGACCGTTCCGAGAATGCCGAGTACACCTACCGCAAGAAGCAGCTGGGCGAGATCGACCGGCGCGTGCGTTACCTGACCAAGCGACTGGAGGCGCTGCGCATCGTCGATACGGCGCCGACCGATCCGAACGCCGTGTTCTTCGGCGCGACGGTCGAGCTGGAGAACATCGACTCGGGCGATATCCACGTGTACCGCATCGTTGGTCCGGACGAGACCGACGCCGGTGCCGGCTGGATCAGCATCGATTCGCCCTTGGCCCGCGCATTGCTGAAGAAGCGCGTGGACGATGAGTTCGAAGTGGAACTTCCCAGCGGCCGCCATGGGTTTGCGATCCTGTCGGTGGCGTACCCGGGCTGAAAGGGAGTGCATCCACGCATGGCGTGGATCTACAGGTGGCGCCGGAAACCAGCGGGGCTAGAGCAGCCGCCGAATCACCCCAGCGCTGTGGGATACACGCGCCCCGGGCGCAACGGGCGGAAGTAGTCGGCCCGCGCATAGAAGGTCGCCGCCTGCCGCGCGTGCCACCCGGGAATCCCCGCCAACGGCAACGGACGCAGCTCCAGCGGATCACCAAGCCACTCACCGTCCGCGATGGCCTGCGCCACCGCCGCGACCGCACTGGCATCGTCATCGCCCTGTACCAGCACGCACTTGCCGACCAGCAGGCGGTCCGGCAGCAGGGCCTGCTCCAGCAGCGCATGCCCGATCACCGCCGCGACGGCGATATCACCGTTGCACCAGTGCCCTGCTCCGTCCACGAACAGCGCCGGCCAGTCGTGCCGGTCCCATGCGCCCAGCAGCGCAGGGTAGCGCACCCGCACGATCACGCCTGTTTCGTCGAACTGGGTCAGTGCAGCCTGCGCACGGTTGCGCTGCCCCGGCGCCATCGCCGCGATGTGCCGGCATTGCTGCTGGTTGAGCGCGCGCTTGATGGCAGGGTAACGCGCCCAGATCAGGGCGTTGAACAGGTCATGCCAGTTGTCCGCACGCGTGGCGATCCGGCCGCGCCCGGCGATGCGCGTTTCATAGTGCAGGCCGTCAGCCAGCAACGCCTCGTCCTGCTCGGCCAGATGCTTGTCCGGCAACGCGAGGCGTGCGTCGAGCGCTGCGATGGTGGGCCAGTCGGGTGCGCCCATCAGATCCTGGAACTCGCGCAGCCCGGCATAGATCGGCTGTGCGAAGCAGGCCGCATCCACCGCGTTGCGCGGTGGTGCGATGAAGCGGCGTCGACCGCCAGTATCGGCAGCCGACGCCGATACGATCACAGCACGTGCAGATCGAACGGCTTGCGCGCTTCGGCGGCGAGGATCGCGTCACCGAACAGATCGTGGTCGTCGCTCTCGGTGATCTCCACATCGACGAACTGACCCACGCGCAGCTTGGCTTCTTCCGCGTTCTGGATATGCACCAGACCGTCGATCTCCGGCGCATCGGCCTTGGAACGGGCCACCGCGATGCCGTCTTCGATGGCATCGACCAGGCACTGCTGCACGGTGCCGATCTTGGCTTCCAGGCGCGCGGCGGAAATCTCCGCCTGGCGCTCCATGAAGCGGGCCAGGCGCTCCTGCTTCACTTCTTCGGGCACCGCACCGGGCAGATCGTTGGCGGTCGCGCCGGTGACCGGCGAGTAAGCGAACGCACCGACGCGGTCCAGCTGCGCCTCGTCCAGGAAGCTCAGCAGCTCCTCGAACTCGGCATCGGTCTCGCCGGGGAAGCCGACGATGAAGGTCGAGCGCACCGTGATGTCCGGGCACAGCTGGCGCCAGCGCTGCACGCGCTCGAGCGTCTTGTCGACCGCGCCCGGGCGCTTCATCAGCTTGAGGATGCGCGGGCTGGCATGCTGGAACGGGATATCCAGGTACGGCAGGATCCGGTTCTCGGCCATCAGCGGCACGATCTCGTCCACGTGCGGGTACGGGTAGACGTAATGCATGCGGGTCCACGCATCCAGCTCGGAGAGGCCTTCGCACAGCGCCTTCAGGCGGGTCTGGTAGGCCTTGTCGCGCCACATGCGCTCGGCGTACTTCACGTCCACGCCATAGGCCGAGGTGTCCTGGGACACCACCAGCAGTTCCTTGACGCCACCACGCACCAGCCGCTCGGCTTCGCGCAGCACCTCATCCACCGGGCGCGAGACCAGCTTGCCGCGCATCGAGGGGATGATGCAGAAGCTGCACTTGTGGTTGCAGCCTTCGGAAATCTTCAGGTACGCGTAATGGCGCGGGGTCAGCTTGATGCCGTAATCGGGCACCAGATCCACGAAGGGATCGTGCTTGGGCGGCAGCGCGGCGTGCACGGCCTCCATCACGCTCATGTAGTCCTGCGGACCGGACACCGCCAGCACGTTCGGGTAGGCCTCGCGGATCTGCTCCGGGCGTTTGCCCAGGCAACCGGTGACGATCACCTTGCCGTTGGCGTTCATCGCCTCGCCGATCGCATCCAGCGACTCGGTCACGGCCGAATCGATGAAGCCGCAGGTGTTGACCACCACCACGTCGGCCGAGTCATAAGAGGGAACGATGTCGTAGCCCTCGGACCGCAGCTGGGTCAGGATGCGCTCGGAATCGACAAGGGCCTTCGGGCAGCCAAGGCTGACGAAGCCGACTTTGGGGTTCAGCTGGGACATGGATCGCAAGGACTCTGGGGGCCTGGGCCCATGCCGGAATGGCGTGGGGACCTGGGGCCGGAAACGGCGGCAAGTATACCGGCGTTCAGCCCGCGCCCCTGAACCGGATCGGGTCGATCCCGCCAGATACCGCATTCCCGCTGACATCACGCTAACCCGCGCGGGGCCGATAATGAATGCCTGAACCAACGGAGTCTCGCACCATGGGTGAGTGGATCACGCTCGATACGCATTACGGACCGGTCCGCGCCTGGCAGGCAACGCCGGCAGGCAAACCGCGCGGGGGCCTGGTGGTGATCCAGGAGATTTTCGGCGCCAACCCGCACATCCGCGCGGTGGCCGACGACTATGCCGCCAAGGGCTATGCGGTGCTGGCCCCCTCGTTCTTCGACCTGGCCGATTCGGCCCCGGACGGGACCGAACCGCCGGAACTGCCTTATGACAGTGAAGGCGTGGCCGCCGGCCTGCAGATGGTGGACGAACTCGGAGTGGAAAAAGCGCTGGAGATCGTCCGGGCCGCCGCGTCGCGGCTGGCACCGGCTGGCAAGGTCGGCACGGTGGGCTACTGCTGGGGCGGCAGCATCGCCCTGCTCTCCGCGCTGCGCCTGGGCCTGCCCTCGGTCAGCTATTACGGCGCCCGCAATGTGAAGTACCTGGACGAAACGCCCAAGGCGCCGGTCATGTTCCACTTCGGCGCCCAGGACAAGAGCATCCCGCCTGAAGCGATCAAGGCCCACCGCGAGAAGCTGCCGCAGATGGCCACGTTCGTCTACCCGGCCGATCATGCCTTCAACCGCAGCGTCGGACATGCGTATGATCCAGACAGCGCCCACCTGGCGCTGGAACGCACCCTGGACTTCTTTGCGGAGCATCTTGGATGAGCGAGTTCGAACTGGATTCACGCCTGGCCACCGACAGCGTACTGGTAGCAGAAGGGCCGTTATCGCAAGTGCGATTGATGAACGATGAAAGGTATCCCTGGCTGATCCTGGTCCCACGCCTGAGTGGCGTGACCGAATGGATCGACCTGGATGGCGAGCAGCAGGACAAGCTGCGGACCGAGTTGAACCGGGCGTGCAAGGCGCTCAAGGGCACCGATGGGGTCGAGAAGATCAACATCGGCTCGCTGGGCAACATCGTGCGCCAGCTGCATTTCCATGTGATCGGGCGCCACGTCGGCGATCCGGCATGGCCGGGCCCGGTCTGGGGCCAGGGGCAGGCACACCGTTTTGACCCGGAGGTGCTGGCCGAGCGTGTCGCACTCTGGAAGGAACGGCTAGGATATTCGCCCCAGCCCTAGCGGACCCTGCCCCTGATGCGTTCCAACCTTGTCGCCGCCATCGTCCTGATCCTTGTCGGCCTGTTCCTGCTGGCCAGCAATCTGGGCTGGACCAACATGAACATGGGAAAGCTGATCCTCACCTGGTGGCCGGTCGTGCTGGTGGCGGTTGGCATCGGCCTGCTGTTCGGCCGAGGCAAGTAGAGCGGACCGTTGGTCCGCTGCTTTTCGGCCCGCTGCTTTGGGTCACCACGCCGCACGTCGGACCAAGCCACAAAAAAAGCGCGGAGTACTCCGCGCTTTTTTTGTGGTCGCCCCTTGATGGGTGACGGTAACCGCAGAAGCAGCCGACCAACGGTCGGCTCTACCAGGCGCGGACGCGGCAGCACGCCCGGGGATCGATCAGGTGCGCCGCGCCACCGGCGTGATCATCAGGTCCGCGGCAGCGTGACGCCGGTCTGGCCCTGGTACTTGCCACCGCGGTCCTTGTAGGACGTCTCGCAGATATCGTCCTTGTCGGCCTGGAAGAACAGCATCTGGGCCACGCCTTCGTTGGCATAGATGCGCGCCGGCAGCGGCGTGGTGTTGCTGAATTCCAGGGTCACATGCCCTTCCCACTCCGGCTCCAGCGGGGTCACGTTGACGATGATGCCGCAGCGCGCGTAGGTGCTTTTGCCCAGGCACACCACGAGCGTGTCGCGCGGGATGCGGAAGTACTCCACGGTGCGCGCCAGCGCGAAGCTGTTGGGCGGGATGATGCACTCATCACCCACGATGTCCACGAAGCTGCCCGGGTCGAAGTGCTTCGGGTCCACGATGGTGGAGTTGATGTTGGTGAACACCTTGAACTCGCGCGAGCAACGGACGTCGTAGCCGTAGCTGGAGGTGCCGTAGCTGACGATGCGCTGGCCGTTGGCCTGCTTGACCTGGCCAGCTTCGAACGGCTCGATCATGCCGTGCTGCTCGGCCATCTGACGGATCCAGCGGTCACTCTTGATGCTCATGTTCGATCCTGGCTGGGGACAATTGGACAGACGCCCGGGCCAGCGATTCTACAGCGACCTGTGATGCTCGCCTACGCGCTTCAGCGTGACCGGGAAAGGCGCGAATCAGCCCAACTACTCTCGCTCTAAAGTGAGACATATAACCTCTAATTATCTCATTTTTACAGAATGGTTGCGCCGCGAAGAACTGTTCATTATGGTTTCATTAAGCCTGAACGCTCGATTCAGGTAGGGATATTCAGTCACCGTAAAGCATCACGCAAAGGAATCTGATGAAACACACCATCCATGGACGCAAGTTCGCCCGTACCGCACTCGCCTTGATGTTGAGCGCATGCATCGGCACCTCTTTCGCACAAAGCACCTCCGGCAACATCAACGGCAGCGCTACGGCGGAGAAGGTTCAGGTCAGGAGCCTGGCCTCCGGTGCCACCCGCGAAGTCACCGTCGGAACCGACGGCCGCTTCAGCTTCTCGCAGTTGCCCATCGGCACTTATGAGGTCACCACCTTCAGTGGCGGCAGTGCGGTGAACACCACGCGCGTCAATGTCGTCGCCGGCCAGTCGACCACTGCCAGCTTCGCCTCGGCATCCAGCGGCGCCACCTCCCTCGACACGGTCAATGTGCGCGCGCTCAGCGCGGCCAATGCCATCGATCTCGGTAGCGTGGAATCGCGCACCACCTTTACCGCCGACCAGCTCAATTCCCTCCCCGTGGCACGCGATATCACGAGCGTTTCGCTGCTCACCCCCGGGACCGTTGCATCAAGTGGATATTTCGGCCCGGCATCGTTCGGCGGCGCCTCGGCCGCAGAGAACAGCTACTACGTCAACGGCTTCAACGTCACCAATCTGTACGACAGCCTGTCGTTCTCCGAGATCCCCTACCAGGCCATCGACCAGCTGGACGTGCAGACCGGCGGTTACGGCGCGCAGTACGGCTTCTCCACCGGCGGCGTGACCAGCGTCAACGTCAAGCGCGGCACCAACGAATGGAAGGGTGGCTTCAGCTGGACCGGCGCCCCGGATTCGCTGCGCGAGAGCGCGCCCGATACGTACTACGACGATGGCTCGCTCTTCCGTTCCTATGATCGCAACAGCAGCAGCTCCAACGTCTACAGCGTCTGGGCCGGCGGCCCGCTGATCGAAGACAAGCTGTTCGTGTTTGCGATGGGCCAGTTCAGCAACTCCAAGACCGGCAATTACGGCAACCGCGGCTCGCAGTACACCACCAATGGCCGTCCGCCCTCCGCTACCGCATTGTCCACGTCGGCCTACGACTATGAGTCCAAGACCCCGTACTGGCTGTTGAAGCTGGACTGGTACCTCAACGACAGCAACCACCTCGAGTACACCGGTTTCGACAACAGCCGCCGCTACAATTACGACTACTACAACGCTGCCTATGATGATCCCAGCAGTGGTGGCGAACCGGCCAAGACCAGCGCCCTCGGCGCGCTGATCGGCAAGTCCGGCGGCCAGACCGACGTCTTCAAGTGGACCAGCTACCTGACCGACAACCTGACTGCATCGCTGCAGTACGGCCAGATGCGCAACCGCAGCTCGGAGCACACGATCAGCCCCGACGGTGTGATGAGCACCTACGACGGCGACATCAACAGCCCGCAGGGCAGCTGCCCCTACGTTCTGGACTACCGGTCCGAGACCGGCGGAACCGGCCGGCAGATTGGCTGCGCCGTGGCCAGCACCGTCGGCATCTTCGGCGGCCGCAACGAGCGCAAAGGCACCCGCCTGGATCTCGACTGGCAGCTGGGCGACCACAAGATTGGCTTCGGCTACAGCGACGAGAAATGGACCTCCGTGCAGGGCACGTCCTACTCCGGCGGGGCCTTGTGGTACCTGGAAGACGACTACGCCGAGCGGGTGAACTTCCGCAACGGCGGCTCCATCGAGATCAAGCAGCAGTCGTGGTACCTGCAGGACAACTGGCAGATCACCCCGAACTTCATGCTGTATGCGGGCATCCGCAATGACTCGTTCGACAACAAGAACTCGGACGGCATCTCCTTCGTCAAGCAGGATGACATCTGGCAGCCGCGTGCAGGCTTCTCCTGGGATATCCTGGGCGACGGTCGCAGCAAGCTGTTCGCCTCGGTTGGCCGGTACTCGCTGCCGATCGCCGCCAACGTCGCGCTGCGCGCAGCCAGTGCCTCGTACTATCTGGACGAGTATTTCACCTACAGCGGCATCAATCCGAACGGCTCGCCGATCGTCACCGGCAGCTTCGAGGACGGTGCGTATGACGCAGTGATCAACGGCGAAAGCGGTGCTACGCCTGATCCGCGCGCAGTCGCGTCGCGGGGCCTGAAGCCGTACACCCAGGACGAAGTCATCCTGGGCTACCAGCAGCAGATCAATTCGTCGATCGATTTCTTCAATGACTGGACCGTGGGCATCAAGGCCACCTACCGTCGTATCAACAATGCGATCGATGACACCTGCGATTCGCGTTCGCTCTACAACGCAGCGGTTGCCGCCGGCTATGACCTGTCCAACTGGTCCGACCCGTGGACCGTGCCGGAAGGCCTGCCCGGCTGCTGGATCTACAACCCCGGCAGCGACCTGAACGTCACCCTGGATGTCGACGGCGATGGCACGGTGGAAGAGATCAACGTGCCGGGCGACACACTGGGGCCGAAGGCCAAGCGCACCTACAAGGCCGTCACCCTCAGCGCGGACAAGCAGACCGAGCGCTGGTACGCCAGCCTCTCCTACACCTGGTCCAAGCTGGAGGGCAACTACGAAGGTCTGGTCAAGAGCACCAACGGCCAGGATGACACCGGCACGACCTCGGACTTCGACTTTGCCGAGATCATGTACGGCGCTGATGGCTACCTGTTCAACGACCACCGCCACAGCTTCAAGCTCTTCGGCGGCTTCAAGTTCACCGACGAGTGGTCGGTCGGCGTCAACGTGCTGGCCCAGTCCGGCGCACCGAAAAGCTGCCTCGGCGGCGGCTGGGGCAGCTTCGACACCGAGTACGGTTATACCGGCGTGTTCCACACCTGCGAACAGGGTACCGACGAGATCTCCAAGGTGGGCAGCGCTGGCCGCACGCCGTGGCAGTTCACGGTCAGCCCGAACATCACCTACACGCCGAACTGGCTGGAAGGGCTGAGCATGCAGGTCTCGGTGATCAACGCCTTCAACAACATCAAGCCGGTCCAGGTGTACGAAACCAAGTACGGCCGCCCGAGCTCGGCACCGACCATCCGGACCTTCTACAACTACAACACGCCGAAGTACTTCAACGATCCGCGCTATGTCCGGTTCCAGGTGCAGTACGACTGGTAAGCCGAAAACCCGCGTTGCTTTCTCTCTTGACCGCCGGCCTCATGCCGGCGGTTTTTTCTGCAGGGAACAAAAGCCTTACAGCAACGAGGACAGGATCGGGATGGCTGCCCGCGGCCGCTTGGCCACTTCCTCGATCAACCGCTCGGCCGCGCGCAGGTAGGCCTGGGCCGCAGAAGACGCCGGCGCGGCAGCAGTGATCGGCGTACCGGCATCGCCCTGTTCACGGATGCCGATCTCCAGCGGCAGCGACCCCAGCAGCGGCACCCCGTACTGGGCGGCCATGCGCTCGCCACCGCCCTCGCCGAACAGATGCTCGACCTGGCCGCAGTTGCTGCAGGTATGCACGGCCATGTTCTCGACGATGCCCAGCACCGGCACCTCCACCTTCTCGAACATCTTCAGCGCCTTTTTCGCGTCCAGCGTGGCGATGTCCTGCGGCGTGGTGACGATCACCGCACCGGCCAGCGGAATCTTCTGGGTCAGGGTGAGCTGGATGTCGCCGGTGCCCGGCGGCAGATCGATCAGCAGGTAATCCAGGTCGTCCCACAGCGTGTCATTGAAGAACTGCGTCATCGCCGAGGTGGCCATCGGCCCGCGCCAGATCATCGGCGTCTCGTCCTCGATCAGGTAACCGATCGACATGGTCTCCACCCCGAACGCGCGCATCGGCTCGATCGACTTGTTGTCCGGGCTTTCCGGACGGCCACTCAGACCGAGCATGGCGGGCACGCTGGGGCCGTAGATATCGGCATCCAGCAGGCCCACGCGCGCGCCGAGCGCGGCAAGTGCGACAGCCAGGTTGACCGCGGTGGTGGACTTGCCGACCCCGCCCTTGCCCGACCCCACTGCGATCACGTTGCGCACGCGCGGATGCGGCGACAACCCCTTCTGCACTTGGCTGGCGTGGGGACGACGCACTTGGCTGGCACTCACTGCGGGCACTCCGGGAACACAACAATTGGACGCAACACTATACAACCTTGACTGCACCTGACTGAAAATCCCGATTGCTACGAAAGCATGCAATTTTCGTTAAGTTCATGTTACGGTCGAAACGCACTACGTTGAGCGTTTTCCGCGCGTTCCGGGAGGGAATCATTGGCGTCAGTGCTTTCTGTTTTGTTCTATGGACTATCAATGAATTACAGCACCACCGCACGTCGCAACACGCTCGCCGCTGCACTGTTCTCCGCCCTGATCGCCACCGCAGCCGCTCCGGCCATGGCACAGGATAAAGCCACGACGCTGGACAAAGTCACCGTCACCGGCTCGCTGATTCCGCAGACCGATATCGAAACCCAGACGCCGGTGATGTCCATCACCGCGCAGGACATCCAGACCCGCGGCTTCACCAGCGTGGCCGAAGTCCTCCAGCAGTCCTCGCTGACCACCGGCGGCCTCCAGGGCGGCCAGACCTCGGCGTCCTTCACCCAGGGCGCGGAAGCCTCGGGCATGTTCGGCCTGAACCCGGGTTACACCAAGTACCTGATCAACGGCCGTCCGATGATGTCGTATCCCGCGCTGTACAACGGCGGCGACACGTTCAACAACATCAGCGGCATTCCGATCGACATCGTCGAGCGCATTGAAGTCCTGCCGGGCGGCCAGTCGTCGCTGTACGGTTCGGACGCCATCGCCGGCGTGGTCAACATCATCCTCAAGGAACGCATGGACGGTGGCAGCATCTCCGTGCGCGGCGGCACCTACACCGAAGGTGGCGGCAACAGCGTTCGCTTCAGCGGCGCGCACGGTTTCAGCGCGTTCGATGACCGCTTCAACGCACTGGTCAACGTGCAGATCGAGTCGAGCAACCCCATCTGGGGCTACCAGCGCGACCTGACCCGCACCACCAATGCCAACGGCTACACCGCGCAGCTGCCGAGCAACGATTTCGCCGTCATCGACGCCGACACCAACCGCCTGTACATGATGGACCCGAACAACTGCGCCAACGTGGCCAGCCAGTTCGGTGGCACCACCGTGCTGGGCACCCGCCCCACCGGCCAGTCGTGCGGCACCTACTTCGGCGCCGGCTACAAGACGCTCAAGAACGGCAAGGACAGCGGCCAGTTCTATTCGGCGATGACCTTCGACGTCAACGACAACCTGCAGCTGTTCGCCGACGTGCTGTACAGCAAGGAAAAGACCGAGTACACCTCCGGTTCGAGCTACCTGTGGTGGGGCACCAAGAGCGGCATGGGCGGCTTCTACGACCAGTCCTCGGGCAAGGTGGTGAACCTGCAGCGCGCGTTCGCCCCGGAAGACATCGGTGGCCAGGGCTACAACGACGTCCTCAACAGTGACGAGAGCCGCTCCTACCAGGTGACCCTGGGCGCGAAGGGCATGGCCGGCAACTGGGACTACAGCGCCAGCTTCACCCGCGGTGAGTACAAGCTCACCGAAAACAAGTTCATGCGTTGGAAGGACCCGATCAACAACTACTTCGCCGAGCACGTGCTGGGCCCGCAGCTGGGCACCACGGCCGACGGCTGGGGCATCTACAACCCGAACTACGACGCGTTCTACTCGCCGATCTCGCCGGAAGATTTCGCCAGCTTCACCGGCTACGCGACCAACCGCAGCCGTACCTGGCAGAACCTGGGCCGCGTGCAGATCACCAACGGCTCGCTGTTCTCGCTGCCGGGCGGCGATGCCGGCTTCGCCGTGGTGGTTGAAGGTGGCAGCGAAGGCTGGGACTACTCCCCCGACCAGCGCCTGCTGGACGGCCAGGTGTGGGGCTCCTCGGCCGTGGCCGGCAATGGCCACCGCAGCAATTATGCGGTGACCTCCGAACTGCGCATGCCGGTGCTGGAGCAGGTCACGGTGACCGCTTCGGGTCGCTATGACGCGTTCAAGATCGCCGACAACACCGTCGACAAGGCCACCTACAGCCTGGGCCTGGAATACCGTCCGATCGACAGCCTGCTGTTCCGCGGCAAGTACGGCACTGCGTTCCGCGCACCGACCCTGTCCGATGCCTTCCAGGGCAAGAGCGGGTACTACGCCGCGAACTCGACCGACTACTACCGTTGCGGCACCCTGGGCTATGCACCGGGCAACACCGCCGACTGCCGTTACCACGACAACGTCTCGGTGTACTCCGAGCGCGCCGGCAACCCGGACCTGGAGCCGATCACGGCCGATGTCTGGAATGCAGGCGTGGTCTGGGCACCGATGGCGAACCTCTCCATCTCGGCCGACTACTACAACTGGAAGATCGAGAACGAAGTCGATACGGCCAGCACCGACCAGCTTCTGCTGGCCGAGTACTACTGCCGCAACGGCCTGCCCAACGGCTCTTCGGCCAGCTGCCAGAACGTGGCCGACTGGGTCGTGCGCGACGCCGCCGGCAACCTGAGCAGCCTGTACACCCCGAAGATGAACGTGGCTCGCCAGAACCTGCAGGCCGTGACGGTCGGCTTCAAGTATCTGCAGGACATCGGCCGCTTCGGCTCGCTGCAGTTCTCGGCCAACTACACCAACATGCTCAAGCGTGAAGTGCAGTCGCAGCCGGGTGAGGAGTTCCAGGATCTGCTGGGCAACCCGATCGCGATGTGGAACTACGACAACTTCGCCAAGGTCCGCAGCGATGCCTCCGTGGGCTGGTCGGTCGACAAGTTCACCACCACGCTGTACGCGAACTACATCGGCAAGACCCCGAACTACCTGGCCGGCATCAACGGCTATGACTATGTCCACCCGGCATCGGGCAAGGCGGCAGGCAAGTGGGGCTCGTACACCACGTACAACCTGAGCGTGAACTATCGCGCCCAGGAGGACCTGACGCTGTCGGTGATGGTCAACAACGTGTTCAACAAGATGCCCGACGGCCAGGCTTACAGCTACCTGGGCACCTCGGGTGCGCCGTACAACACCGGCCTGTACAACGCGTACGGCCGTGCCGTGTACGTCCAGGCCAAGTACGACTTCGGCAAGTAACCGCCGCAGGCCACACCGGCGACCGTGCAGGGCCCTGCCCTGCCGGTTCGCCATCCGGAGCGCCCCGAAAGGGGCGTTTCGCGTTTGTGGGGCTGCCACATCACCCGCGCCGCCACCGGCGCGAAAGAGGAAGCGAAACCGAAACGACGACCTTGGAAACAGTAATCGTTTTCAACCGCCACCATTCAGCATTGCGTCATGCACTCCGTTGTTACAAATTGTTACATTTTCATACATGACTGATTTTCAAACACTTTTTATCGAACCTCCAGCCTTATGGCCAATGGCTATGTGACTGAGCCGTGTAAGCATCGTTAAGCCCGTGTTACGTTCGATGACGAAGCACGGAAAGCTTCACACGCAGATGTAATCGCTTCCATGGACGGCCCTACCCACGTCGACACCGCACTCGGGGATGCCCATGTCTCGCCACAGCTCCACTCTGTCTCGCCACCCGCTGACCGCCGCCGTACTGACCGGCATGCTGCTGACCAGCGCCGTCACCGCCTTTGCCCAGGACACCGGTACCACCAACCTGGACAAGGTCACCGTCACCGGTTCGCTGATCCCGCAGACCGAGATTGAAACCCATACCCCGGTGGTGACCATCACCGCCGAAGACATCCAGACCCGCGGCTTCACCAGCGTGGCCGATGTGCTGCAGCAGTCCTCGCTGACCACCGGCGGCCTGCAGGGCGGCCAGACCTCCGCCTCGTTCACCCAGGGCGCTGAAGCGGCCGGCATGTTCGGCCTGAGCCCGAGCTACACCAAGTACCTGATCAACGGCCGGCCCATGCTGTCCTACCCCGCCCTGTACAACGGCGGCGATACGTTCAACAACATCAGCGGCATCCCGATCGACATCGTCGAGCGCATCGAGATCCTGCCCGGTGGCCAGTCCTCCCTGTACGGCTCGGATGCGATCGCCGGCGTGGTCAACATCATCCTGAAAGAGCGGATGGACGGCAGCGTACTCAACGTGCGCGGCGGCACCTACACCGAAGGCGGCGGCAGCACCTTCCGCGTCAGCGGCGCGACCGGCTTCAACAGCGCCGACGATCGCCTCAACGTGCTGGTCAATGCCCAGTTCGAGTCGAGCAATCCGATCTGGGGCTACCAGCGCGACGTCACCAAGACGACCAATGGCAAGGGCTACACCGCCCAGGTGCCGACCAATGACTTCCTGGTCGTCAATCCGGCGGCCGGCAACGCCTACCTGATGATGGATCCGAACCTGTGCGCCAACGTCGCCGGCCAGTTCGGTGGTACCACCGTGCTCGGCACGCGTGCGGCCGGCCAGTCCTGCGGCTCGATCTACAGCCCGGGCTACAAGACCGTCAAGAACGGCAAGGACAGCGCGCAGGTCTACAGCTCGTTCACCTTCGATGCCAGTGACAGCCTGCAGCTGTTCGGCGACGTGCTGTACAGCTATGAGGACGTGAAGTACGCCACCGGCTCCAACTACACCTGGTGGGGCACGGCCTCCGGTTACGGTCGCTTCTGGGACCAGACCAGCGGCCAGTGGATGAACCTGCAGCGCGCGTTCGCCCCGGAAGACATCAGCGCCAACGGCTACAAGGACATCCTCAACACCGACCGCAACAAGGCTTACCAGGTGACCCTGGGTGGCCGCGGCACGCTGGGCAACTGGGATTACAGCGCCAGCTTCACCCGCGGCGAGTACAAGCTGACCGAGCGCAATTTCGTGCGCTGGGCCGATCCGATCAACAACTACTTCGAAGAGCACGTACTGGGCCCGCAGTTGGGCACCCGCAGCGGCTACGCAGTGTTCGCGCCGAACTGGGACGCCTTCTATGCGCCGATCCCGGCCGGCGACTTCGCCACCTTCACCGGTTACACGGAGAGCCAGAGCCGCACGTGGCAGAACCTGGGCCGTTTCCAGCTCACCAACGGCACGCTGTTCTCGCTGCCCGGCGGTGATGCCGGTTTCGCCGTCGTTGCCGAAGCCGGCAGCGAAGGCTGGGATTACACCCCCGACGAGCGCCTGATGGACGGCAGCGTATGGGGCACCACCGCGGTCGCCGGTGCAGGCCATCGCAGCAACTACTCGCTGACCTCCGAGCTGCGCCTGCCGCTGCTCGATTCGCTGACCGTCACCGGTTCGGGCCGCTATGACGCCTTCAAGATCGGTGACAGCACCGTCGACAAGGCAACCTACAGTGTCGGCGTCGAGTTCCGTCCGATCGAGAGCCTGCTGTTCCGCGGCAAGTACGGTACCGCGTTCCGCGCGCCCAGCCTGTCCGATGCGTTCCAGGGCCTGAGCGGCTACTACGCCAACGGCTCCACCGACTACTACCGCTGCGGCCAGCTCGGCTATGCGCCGACCGATACCACCGGCTGCGCCTATGACAGCGTCTCGGTGTTCGGCCAGCGTGCCGGCAACCCGGACCTGGAACCGATCACCGCCGATGTGTGGAATGCCGGCGTGGTCTGGGCACCGTTGAGCAACCTGTCCTTCTCGGTCGATTACTACAACTGGAAGATCAAGAACGAAGTCGACACGCTGAGCTCGGACCAGCTGCTGCTGGCCGAGTACTACTGCCGCAACGGCCTGGTCAACAACACCTCGGCCAGCTGCGACAATGTCAACGAGTGGATCACCCGTGATGCGTCCGGCGTTCTGGACGAGATCTACACCCCGAAGATGAACGTGGCCAGCCAGAACCTGCAGGCCATCACCGCCAGTGCCAAGTACGTGCAGGAACTGGGTCGTTTCGGTGCACTGCAGTTCTCCACCAACTACACCAACATGATCAAGCGCGAGCTGCAGCCGCAGCCGGGCGATGAATACCTGGACCTGCTGCGCGATCCGTACAACATGTGGATCTACGACTCCTACGCCAAGGTGCGCGCCGATGGTTCGCTGGCCTGGGCCTTGGACAAGTGGACCACCACGCTGTACTTCAACTATGTCGGCAAGACCCCGAACTACCTGGCTTACGCCGGCAACGGCTACGACTACGTGCACCCCTCGGGCGCCAAGGCTGGCAAGTGGGGTTCGTACACCACCTATAACCTGAGCGTGAACTACCGGGCAGCGGAGAACATGACCTTCTCGGTCATGGTCAACAATGTGTTCAACAAGATGCCCGACAACCAGGCGAGCAACTACCCGGGCACCTCCGGTACGCCTTACAACAATTACTTCTACAACATCTACGGCCGGGCCGTGTATGTGCAGGCCAAGTATGAATTTGGCGGGAAGTAACACGATAGCCACTCAGCACTGACACCAGAAAGCCCCGCCGAAAGGCGGGGCTTTTTTCATGCGGCATCGTACATTCGGAATGCGATTACCGGTTTAATCCCACTTGTTAATCACCTCCCTGTTCAGCAGCCAGGCCGCGGCGCAATATGAATAAAGTTTCATGTTCATCCAGCCCATTGTTTTTGAAGATATTTCAACAACGCCTCGCCTTCGCCGCAGACAGGCCGAGCCCATTCAGCGTATTTCACGTTAAGCGCGTGTTACGTTCGCGGCACGCCGGTACCGACTGAACGCAGAATGAAACACCCAAGGACGGCCATGCAGGCCTGATACCGGATCGTTGTTGCACGCAATCAAGAGGTCCCACGGAAGGGCAAGCCACGACATCACCACTACATGGGGTTGCACATGTCTCGCCAAGGTAATTCGATCTCGCGTCATCCGCTTGTCGCCGCCGTCCTCACCGGCCTGCTGCTCACCAGCGCCACCGTCTTCGCACAGGACAACGCCGCCACCAATCTCGACCGCGTCACCGTCACCGGGTCCTTGATCCCGCAGACCGAGATCGAGAACCACACACCGGTGCTGACCGTCACCGCCGAGGACATCCAGACCCGCGGCTTCACCAGTATCTCCGAGGTGCTGCAGCAGTCTTCGCTGACCACCGGCGGCCTGCAGGGCGGCCAGACCGCCGCCTCCTTCACCCAGGGTGCCGAAGCGGCCGGCATGTTCGGCCTGGACCCGGGCTACACCAAATACCTGATCAACGGCCGGCCGATGCTGCAGTACCCGGCGCTGTACAACGGCAGCGACGCGTTCAACAACCTCAGCGGCATTCCGATCGACATCGTCGAGCGCATCGAGATCCTGCCCGGCGGCCAGTCCTCGCTGTACGGCTCTGACGCCATCGCCGGCGTGGTCAATATCATCCTCAAGGAGCGCATGGATGGCGGCGTGCTCAATGTCCGCGGCGGCGCCACCACCGAAGGCGGCGGCAACAACATCCGCGTCAGCGGCGCCAGGGGCTTCAACAGCGCCGATGACCGCTTCAATGCACTGGTCAACGTGCAGTACGAAAAGAGCAACCCGATCTGGGGCTACCAGCGCGACCTGACCCGCACCAACAACCGCGTCGGCTACAGCGCGCAGGTGCCGGCCAACGATTTTCTGGTCTATCTGCCCGCCGACAACAACGCGTTCGTGATGATGGACCCGACCCGTTGCGCCAGCGTCGCCGGTCAGTTCGGCGGCACCACCGTGCTGGGCACGCGCGCGGCCGGCGAGTCCTGCGGCTCGGCCTACGGCGCCGGCTACCGCACGCTGAAGAACGACAAGGAGAGCAGCCAGTTCTACAGCTCGATGACGTTCGATGTGAACGACAACTTCACCCTGTTCGCCGATGCGCTGTACAGCCTGGAAGAGGTCAAGTACACGCCGGGTTCGGGGTATACGTTCTGGGGCAGCGACCTGAGCTTCGGCGCGTTCTATGACCAGGACACCGATCAGTACATGAACCTGCAGCGCGCGTTCGCGCCGGAGGACATCGGGCCGAACGGCTACAAGGACATCCTCAACACCGACCGCAACAAGGCCTACCAGGTCACCCTGGGCGGGCGTGGCACGTTCGGCAACTGGGATTACAGCGCCAGCTTCAGCCGCGGCGAATACAAGCTGACCGAGCGCGGCTTCGTGCGCTGGGCCGATGACATCGACAGCTACTTCGAGAACCGCGTGCTCGGCCCGGTGCTGGGTACCACCGATGACGGCTACAACATCTACAGCCCGAACTGGGGCGCGTTCTATTCGCAGCTGCCAGCCGGCGATTTCCAGACCTTCACCGGCTACACCTACAACCAGAGCAAGACCTGGCAGAACCTGGGCCGCTTCCAGCTCACCAACGGCTCGCTGTTCACCTTGCCCGGTGGCGATGCAGGCTTTGCCGTGGTCGCCGAAGCCGGCAGCGAAGGCTGGGATTACCGCCCGGACGAGCGCTTGATGGATGGCAGCGTGTGGGGCACCACCTCGGTGGCCGGTAATGGCCATCGCAGCAACTACGCGGTGACCTCCGAACTGCGCCTGCCGCTGATCGACTCGCTCACCGTGACCGGCTCGGGTCGCTACGACGCCTACAAGATCGCAGACAACACCGTCGACAAGGCCACCTACAGCGTCGGCGTGGAGTTCCGTCCGATCGAAAGCCTGCTGTTCCGTGGCAAGTACGGCACCGCGTTCCGTGCGCCGACCCTGCCCGACGCCTTCCAGGGCGAGAGCGGGTATTACGCCAACGGCGCGGTCGACTACTACCGTTGCGGCCAGCTCGGCTATGCCCCGGCCGATACCCTCGCCTGCCCGTACGGCAACGAGTCGGTGTTCGGCGTGCAGGCGGGCAACACGGAGCTGGAACCGATCACCGCCGATGTCTGGAACGCCGGCGTGGTCTGGGCGCCGATGAACAACCTCTCGGTCTCGGTCGACTACTACAACTGGAAGATCGACAACGAAGTCGACACCCTGAGCTCGGACCAGCTGCTGCGCGCGGAGTACTACTGCCGCAATGGCCAGGGCAACCCGACCTCGGCCAGCTGCGAGAACGTCGCTGACTGGATCACCCGCGATGCGGCCGGCAACATCGAGCAGATCTTCACGCCCAAGCTCAACGTCGCGCGCCAGAACCTGCAGGCCCTGACGGCCAGCTTCAAGTACGTGCAGGACATCGGCCGCTTCGGCTCGCTGCAGTTCGCCAGCAACTACACCAACATCCTCAAGCGCGAGCTGCAGCCGCAGCCGGGCGACGACTATCTGGATCTGCTGCGCGACCCGTATGCGATGTGGTACTACGACGCCTACGCCAAGGTCCGTACCGATGGTTCGGTGGGCTGGGCCAAGGACCGCTGGACCACCACGCTGTACTTCAACTACATCGGCAAGACGCCGAACTACATGTCCTACCTGGGCGAGAGCTTCGACTACGTCCACCCGTCCGGTTACAAAGCCGGCAAGTGGGGCTCCTACACCACCTACAACCTCAGTGTGAACTACCGGGCGCTGGACAACCTGACCCTGTCGCTGATGGTCAACAACGTCTTCAACAAGATGCCCGACGGCCAGGCCCACAGCTACGCCGGCAACATCGCCTCGCCGTACAACAGCAGCATCTACAACCCGTACGGACGCGCGGTGTATGTGCAGGCCAAGTACGATTTCGGCACCAAGACCAACTGAGCCGAACCCGGGATGACACCCCCAGGCCCCGCCGCAAGGCGGGGCTTTTCCATGGCCGCTGCCGGGCGGGGCCACGTCCGCAGTTGACCGGATCAGGCCTCTTGCCATCGGCCATGACCTTCGACACCCTTGCAGGCCGGGCCGGCGGCGTATCGTCTGGCCCACAGGCTCTTCGGGGCCATTCCTGCACGACTTTTCCGGCCTGGAGGCCAATCACGTGATCGCACGTACACCCAAACTGGTACTGCTGACCCTGGCCGTTTCGGCCGCGCTGGTCGGCTGCGGCAAGAACGAAACCCCGGCCACGGACAGCGCAGCCTCCACCGCCGCGCCGGCGGCCCCGGCCGCCACCGAGTACAAGCTCGACGAGAGCAAGCTGCCGGCCTACAACGCCTTCCACCCGTCCGACCTGGACACCAGCATGGACGCCTGTGGCGCGTTCGGTGACTACGTCAACAGCAAGTGGCTGGCCGCCAATGAAATCCCGGCCGACCGCACCAGCTGGGGCGCCTTCACCATCCTGGACGAGCGCTCGGTCGCCGTGCAGCACCAGCTCGCCGAGCAGGTCGCGGCGGTCAAGAACCCGGCCGGCATCGAGAAGATCGTCGGCGATTTCTGGGCCACCGGCATGGACGAGGCCAAGATCAACGCCCAGGGCATCGAGCCGATCAAGGCCGACCTGGCCGCCATTGACGGCCTGCAGGACAAGGACGCGATCGCCAACTACCTGCGCACCAGCGCCGCCAAGGGCGAGAACGTGCTGTTCGGCTTCGGTCCGGAAGCGGACTTCAAGAATTCCAGCATGAACCTGGCCTACGCCAGCCAGGGCGGCCTGGGCCTGCCGGACACCACCTATTACACCGACGCCAAGAACGCCGACAAGCTCAAGGCTTACCAGGCCCACGTGGCCAAGGTGCTGGAACTGGCCGGCGTGGCCACGGCCGACGCTGAGAAGCAGGCCGCCGATGTGGTCAAGTTCGAAACGCGCCTGGCCAAGGCGTCCAAGTCCAGCGTCGAGCTCTCGCGCGATGTCTCGCTGTTCTACAACCCGGTCACCGTGGCCGACGCGGACAAGCTGACCCCGAACTTCAGCTGGACCGAATTCTTCAAGGCCCAGGGCATCGCCGCCCCGGAGAAGTTCTCGCTGGCCATGCCCAGCTTCCACCAGGAAGTGAGCAAGGCACTGGGCGATACCGATCCGTCGGTGTGGCGTGCCTACCTGCGCTTCCACACCGTGGACAGCGCCTCGCCGTACCTGGCCGATGCCTTCGTCAATGAGAACTACAACTTCTACGGCAAGACCCTGAACGGTCAGAAGGAGCAGAAGCCGCGCTGGAAGCGCGTGCTGGGCACCATCGAAAACGATGCCGGCGACGCCTTCGGCCAGCTGTACGTGAAGGTCGCCTTCTCGCCTGAAGCCAAGGCCAAGATGGAAGAACTGGTCAAGAACCTGGCCGCCGCCCTCAAGGAGCGCATCCAGGGCCTGACCTGGATGAGCGATGAGACCAAGGCCAAGGCCATCGCCAAGTGGGAAACCTTCACCCCGAAGATCGGCTACCCGGACAAGTGGCGTGACTGGAGCGGCCTGGCCACCGGCCGCGACAGCTACCTGGGCAACGTCCGCGCCGCCAATGCGTTCAACTACAAGTTCGCGCTGTCCAAGATCGGCCAGCCGGTGGACAAGACCGAGTGGGGCATGACCCCGCAGACGGTCAATGCCTACTACAACCCGCTGCAGAACGAGATCGTCTTCCCGGCCGCCATCCTGCAGCCGCCGTTCTTCGACCCCAAGGCCGATGACGCGCTGAACTACGGCGGCATCGGTGCGGTGATCGGCCACGAAATGACCCACGGTTACGACGACCAGGGCAGCCGCTTCGGGCCGACCGGCAACTTCGAGAACTGGTGGACCGAGGCGGACACCAAGAACTTCAGCGGCCTGACCGGCAAGCTGATCAAGCAGTTCGACGGTTACAAGGTGGACGGCCAGCCGGTCAACGGCAAGCTGACCCTGGGCGAGAACATCGCCGACCTGGGTGGCCTGGCCACCGCCTACGACGCCCTGCAGAAGGCCTCGGCCGGCAAGGAAGATCCGAAGGTCGACGGCTTCACCCGTGACCAGCGCTTCTTCTTCAACTGGGCCACGGTGTGGCGCACCAAGTACACCCCGGAGAACATGAAGGTCCGCCTGGCGACCGACCCGCATGCCCCGGCGCAGTTCCGCGCGATGGGTGCCCCGTCGAACCTGCCCACCTTCGCCGCGGCCTTCCAGTGCAAGGCCGGCTCGCCGATGGTGCGCGCTGGCGACCAGCAGGTCGTGATCTGGTAACAAGCGCCCTTTATTGAGCGTTGCGCACGCAAAGGCCCGGGATTTCCCGGGCCTTTGCTTTTGGTGCGGGGGGCACCCATCACGCTCTTTTCGCTTTGCTTGGTACACTCGCGCGATCCCAATCCTGCTGGATTCGCTTTACATGTCCAACCTCCGTCCGCTTGCCATTGCCCTGGGCATCAGCCTGGTCACCCTGGTCGCTGCTCCCGATGCGCACGCCGCGCCGAAGAAGAAGGCCGCCGCGCGTGCGCCGGCCGTCAGCGCCCAGTGCAGCGACTTCTACGAGGCCACCAATGCGACCTGGCTGAAAGCCAATCCGGTGCCGCAGACCGGTGCCACTACCGCACTGGGCCAGCTTGCCGACCGCGCACGCCAGCAGCAGCGTGAACTGCTGGATGGCGCGATGACCGCGCCGCAGGGCAACGTGCAGAAGCTGCTCGGCGACTTCTGGGCCAGCGGCCTGGACGAAGCCGCCGTGGAAGCCGATGGCTCCAACCCGATCGCCCCGCTGCTGACCCGCATCAACGCGATCAAGAAGGCCAAGGACGTGCCGGCCTCGATCGCCGCGCTGCACCAGGTGGGCATCCCGGTGGCCTTCAACTTCGCCCCGGACGTGGACCTGAAGGCACTGGACCGCCACATCGGCTACTTCATGCAGGGCGGCATGGGCCTGCCGGACCCGGCGTTCTACACCCGTACCGATGCCGACACCGTCGCGCTGATGGCGCGCTACCGCACCTACGTCAAGCAGGTGCTGGCGCTGACCGGCACCCCGGCGGACAAGCTCGATGCCGAATCGCAGTCGGTGATCGCACTGGAAACCGAACTGGCGCGCAATGCGCAGTCGCTGGCTGGCATCAACAACCCGTTCAACAACTACGCGCCGATCTCCACCAAGGAGCTCAACAGCCGTTACCGCAACCTGCAGCTGGAAGCCTTCCTGAAGGCACAGGGCGTCAATGACGACCTGGTCTCGCTGTCCGATCCGGCGCTGTTCAAGCAGCTCGACGGCATGGTCACCCGGCTCAAGCCGGAGCAGTGGAAGGTCTACCTGCGCTGGCGCGTGGGTGATGCGATGGCCCCCTACCTGTCCAAGGCCTACCGCGATGCCGAGTTCGAGTTCCGCGGCCGCGTGATGCGTGGCCAGACCCTGCCGCCGGCACGCTGGGAGCAGGTGCTGGATGCGATCAACGTCGCCGCCGGCCCGATGGTCGGCCGCGAGTACGCCGCCAAGCATCTCTCGGCCGACGACCGTCGCAAGGCGGCGCTGGTGGTGGACAAGATCCGCGAAGTGCAGATCGATGCGGTCAAGCGCAGCACCTGGATGAGCGATGAGGCCAAGACCGAAGCGCAGGCCAAGCTGGCCGCGCTGAAGATCGAGATCGGCACCCCGCTGCGCGATCTGGACTACACCGTGCAGCCGATGGGCCGTGGCAGCTTTGGCGGCAACATGCTGATCGCCTCGACCTGGCGCCACCGCGAAGAGATGAAGCGCATCGGCAAGGGCAACGCCGACCGTCGCTGGGACGTGCTGCCGCAGCAGCCGGCCCTGGCCTACGACATCGCGCAGAACCGCCTGATCGTCACCGCCGCCGTGCTGCAGGGCCCGGTGTTCAATGCCAAGGGCGATACCGCCGACCTGTTCGGCAGCTACGGCGCGCTGGTCGCGCACGAGCTGACCCGCGCGATCGATGCCAAGGGCGCGCTGGTGGATGCCAAGGGCGAACTGCGCAGCTGGTGGACCCCGGCCGACAAGACCGCCTGGACCCTGTTCGGCAACCGCGTGGCCGCGCAGTACAGCGGCTATGACTACCCGGGCGTGAAGGGCGCCAAGGTCAACGGTGAACTCACCCGTGAAGAGAACCTGGCCGACCTGGCCGGCCTCGAACTGGCGTGGGAGGCCTACAAGGCCGTTGAGCCGGCCGCCAAGCCGGCCGCACAGCAGGGCTTCTTCCGTGCCTGGGCGAGCCTGTGGCCGCAGCAGCTCTCGCCGAACGTCGCCGCCCAGCGCCTGAGCTCGGACATCCTGGCCCCGGGCCGCTGGCGCACCAACGGCCCGCTGTCCAACCTGCCGGCCTTCGGTGCCACGTTCACCTGCAAGCCGGGCCAGCCGATGCAGCGCGTGGACAACGACCAGATCAAGGTCTGGCGCTGAGCCCCGCTGCACAGCAGAAACGAAAAGGGCGCCCACTGGGCGCCCTTTTCATTTAACGGGGACGGAGGTGGTTATTGACTACCTCCGTCCCTGTTATTTGCCTTACTTGATGCTGCGCAGATGATTGGGCCGCTTCGGCGGGCCCGGCGGTCGCCGGTTCTTGAACGGCGGTTGGCCGCGCCAATAGCGGATCAGCAGCCAGCCGAACAGCATGCCGCCCAGGTGGGCGAAATGGGCCACGCCCGGCTGCCAGCCGGTGGCGCCCAGCATCAGCTCCATTGCACCGAACACGATCACGAACGTGCGCGCCTTCATCGGGATGGGCGGGAACAGCAGCATCACCCGCTGGTTGGGGAACAGCATGCCGTAGGCCAGCAGCAGGCCGAACACACCACCGGAGGCACCCAGCACCGTGGCCGGATCGGCCAGCATCATGCCGACCACCAACTGGCACAGGCCGGCGCCAGCGACACACACCAGGTAATAGGTCAGGAAACGCTTCTCGCCCCAGGTCTGTTCCAACGGCGCGCCGAACATGAAGAGCGCGAGCATGTTGAAGAACAGATGGCCGAAGCTGCCATGCAGGAAGCCATAGGTCAGCAGCTGCCAGGGCTGGAAGTTGCCGCCGGGCGAGAACGGATCGAAGCCGCCGCCCAGGGGCTGCAGCATGAAGGGCTCGAACGTGGCATTGCCGAGCAGGAACGGCTGCTGCAGCAGGAACAGCACGGCGTTGGCGATCAGCAACGCTTTGGTGACGGTAGGCAGGCGGGGAAACATGGGGGCATCCGTTGGAACTGCCTCCATCATAGCCGCAGCACCCCGCTGCGATCTGCGCGCCAGCGCCCGCGTTCAACCCGCAGGCAGCGTCAGCCCGGTCCCCACAGGGCGGCATCCAGATCGTTGGCACCGGCCACCGGCATTCCCTTGACCCGGCCGCGCTCCACCACCACGCCCTCGGCACGCAACCGCTGGCTCTGCTCCTTCCAGCCGGCCGAGCCTTCCGGCATCGCGATGCGGCCGTCCGAGCGCAGCACCCGGTGCCACGGCAGAGCTGGATCGTCATTCATGCCGAGCACGCGTGCGGTCAGCCGCGCCCTGCCCGGCAGCCCGGCCTTGGCGGCGACCTGGCCGTAGCCCATCACCTGCCCGCGCGGAATCGCATGGATCACCGCCAGGATCCGCGCCCGTGCCTGTGCGGCCGCGTCATCGCCCATGGCAGCGGCGTTCACGCGCGGACCCGGCTGACCAGCAGCACGCCGAGCAGGACCAGGGCCGTGCCGAGGATCTGCCACGTTCCCATGGGTTCGTCGAGCAGCCATAGACTCATCACGATGGTGGAGACCGGACCGAGCATACCGACCTGCGCGGCCAGCGACGAGCCGATCCGCTTCACCGCCAGCATGATCGCCATCACGGGCAGCACCGTGCAGACCGTCGCATTGATCAGCGACAGCCAGTACACCGGCGGGGGTGCCTGGCCCAGGGCGGACATCGGGTGCAGCACCGCGAAGTGCAGCACGCACAGCACGCAGGCTACGCAGCTGGCGTAGGCGGTCAGGCGGATCGCGCCGATCCGGGCCACCACCTGGCCGCTGCCGAACAGATACAGCGCATAGCTCAGCGCGCTGGCGAACACCAGCGCACTGCCCAGCACGATGCGCCCGCCTTCCAGCTGCAGGTCATGGCCGAACGCCAGCAGTACGCCGAGGTAGCTGAGCACCAGCGCGGCCACCTGCCAGCGGCCGGGGCGCTTTTTCAGCAGGACCAGGCTGATCAGCAGCACCAGGGTCGGGTTCAGATACAGGATCAGCCGTTCCAGGGTGACGCTGATGTACTGCAGGCCCTGGAAGTCCAGCAGGCTGGACAGGTAGTAGCCGGTGAAGCCCAGCCACACCACCCGCCCACGGTCGCCCCAGGACAACGCCGGCGCGCGCCGTGCCGACCATACCGCCAGCACCGCGAACAACGGAAAGGCCATCAGCATCCGCAGTGCCAGCAGCGTGGTGGCATCCACGCCGTGCCGGTACGCAAGTTTGACGATGACCGCCTTGCCCGAGGCGGCAATGGCCCCGATCGCGGCCAAGGCGATGCCGCCGGCGGCGATGCGACTGGAGGACGTGGGGAGCGAGGAAGCGGGTGACGACATCAGGACGGCGAACAGCCGCACGGAGGCGGCTGGGCAGCAGGTGGGGCGGCCATTGTCGCATGCTGGCGGCGGGTGTTTTGTGCCGGTAGACCCTGCAGGAACGGCGCTCCGAGCCTGTTTCAACGGCGGAAAGGGCTCGGCCGACCGACAGACCCGGCGCCTGCGGAAGGCTGTGCCGCTTCGTGCGCGGTTGCCACGCATGGCGTGGCACTACCTGGATCCCGGGCGCGGCTTCGGCGGCGACACGCCGCTGGCGCGCTTTCAGCGCATCAGTACGACTTCTTCTGCCGAGGTCGGATGGATCGCCACGGTGTCGTCGAACTGGGCCTTGGTCACGCCCATCTTCACCGCCAGGGCAAATCCCTGCAGGATTTCATCGGCGGATTCGCCCAGCAGGTGCACACCGACCACGCGCTCCTCCTCGCCCACGCAGACCAGCTTGAACACGCTGCGCTGGGTGCCGTCGGCCAGCGCCTGCAGCATCGGGCGGAAGTTGCTGCGGTACACGCGCACGTCGCCGTACTTCGCACACGCCTCCTCTTCACTCAGCCCCACGGCGCCGAGCGCCGGATGCGAGAACACCACGCTGGCCACGTTCTCATAGTCCATCTTCGCCTGGGGCTGGCCACCGAACAGGCGGTCCATCAGCTTGCGCGCCGCGGCGATCGCCACCGGGGTCAGGCCGACCTTGCCGGCGATGTCACCCACCGCGTGCACGCTGGGTACCGCGGTGGTCTGCCACGCATCGACCTCGACCTCGCCCTTGTCGCCCACCACCACGCCGACCGCCTCCAGCCCGAGATCGGCACTGTTGCCGCGCCGGCCGGTGGCAAAGAACACGGCATCGAATTGGCCATCCGCGGGTCCATCGTGCCCGAACGCCACAACGGCATCGCCGTCACGGCGCAGCTCGCGCAGGCGGTAGCCGAAGTGGACCTGCACGCCTTGATGGCGCAGATTCTCGGCAAGTTGTCCGGTGAGTTCCGCATCGAAGCGCTCCAGCAGGCGCTCGCCACGGACCAGCAGGGTCACGCGGCTGCCAAGGGCCTGCAGCAGCCCGGCCAGCTCGACCGCGATGTAGCCGCCGCCGACGATCGCGACGCGTTCGGGCGCGCTGCACAGGTTGAAGAAATCATCGGAGACCAGGCCAAGCTCGGCGCCGGGAATGTCCGGGCGCTGCGGATGCGCACCGGTGGCGATCAGGATGTGCGCGGCGCTGATGCGTACACCATCGCTGCATTCCACGGTGTGCGCGTCGACCAGCCGACCACGGCGCGGCACGCGCACCACCTTGTTCTCATCCAGGCGCTTGAGATAGCTGGCATGGATGTTGGCGATGTAGGCCTGGCGGTGTACCACCAGTTCTTTCCAATCCAGCGGGGGGCGTACCGGGACATCGAATCCCATCGCCGCGGCAAGGCCGATGCGTGCAGACAGATCGGCGGCCAGCCACATCGCCTTCTTGGGGACACAGCCGACATTGACACAGGTGCCACCGAGTTCGCCCGGCTCCAGCATCGCCACCCGCTGCCCATGCTGCGCAGCGCGGAAGGCCGCGGCCAGGCCGCCGGAACCACCGCCCAGCACGATCAGGTCATAGTCGTATTGCGTCGTCATTGGCATCGCTCAACTCGGTAAGGGGCAGGATCGATCGCCGGCGCGCGGGCAGTTGATCAGCTCTGCCATCAACCGCCGGTGCCGCCGCTCATGCGCATTCCCAGCATGCCATGACCGACCGCGATCCAGACGTGAGGGGCTGGGCGCGACGGGTCAGGTCCGGCGCAGCGGCGGCCACTGCAGATAGGTCATCGCGCGCCAGATCCACTCCAGCGGCCCGAAGCGGAAGCAGCGCAGCCACACATGGCTGATGCCGACCTGCAGCGCGAACAGCGCCAGCGCAAAGGGGATCTGCCACAGCCGGGGCATCGCCTCGAACGCGCCCAGTCCGTATCCATAGAACACCCAGGTGCAGACCAGCGACTGCCCGATGTAGTGGGTCAACGCCATCCGCCCCATCGGCGCCAGCAACTGCAGCCGCGCGCGCCAGTGCACGATCCAGGCCAGGTACCCCAGGCACATCAGCAGCCCGGCCAATGCACTCACGGCGTAGGCCACGCCACCGGCAAGATCCAGCGTGCCAGGGGCCTGGTACGGATGCCAGATTGCACTGCCCAGCATCAACACCAGGCCGACCGGCAGGGCGATCCAGCGCAGCCGCGCATACAGCCGCGCGAACCGTTCCGGCTCGGCCAGCGCGCCGCTACGGGCGAACCAACTGCCGATCAGGAACATGCCCAGCACTTCCGGACCGATCACGAAGATGCCCGAGAGCATCGCGCCGAGGTCGCGCAGGCGTTGGCCGACGGCCTCGCCCCACGTGCCGTGCGCGTACGCCTGCCGTTGCAGTTCGATCGTGCGCTGGGCCTGGGCGATCGCCTCGCGCAGCGGGTCCTGCGCGTGCTCCATGCTGGCCATCCAACTCATCAGTGCACCCAGCACCAACACCAGCCCGGCCGCGCCCAGGTAGCTGATCGCGCCCATCGCCGGCAGCCAACTGCGCGGCGCTTCGCGGCAGGCGAGCAACAGCAGCGAGATCAACGCGTAGATCACCAGGATGTCGCCGGACCACACCAGCAGCGCATGGCACAGGCCGATCAGCAGCAGGGCCGCGCTGCGGCGCAGATAGAACGGTGCGAACGCGCGGCCAGCCGTTTCGGCGCGCTGCGCCATGACGGAAAAGCCGGCCCCGAACAGCAGCGAGAACAGGGTGAAGAACTTGCCCTGGACCAGCACGTAGATCGCCGCGTCGGCCCAGTAGTCCGCGCCCTGCCAGTGCGGGTCGATGCCGGTGAAGGACAGGTCCAGCGGACCGCTGAACGCCTCCATGTTCATCAGCAGGATGCCCAGCAACGCGAACCCGCGCAGGATATCGATGACGGCGATGCGCTCATGCGCGCCCACCGGCTGCAAAGGAGAAGAAGCTGCGTTCACAGGCAATCCGCTGACCAGGTCCGTCATTATGCCGTGCGCACGGCGGCCTGCCGCGGAAACGAAAACGGCCCGCCGAAGCGGGCCGTTGGATCAACGAGGGGGCGCAGCACTCAGTGCTGGTGGCCGCCGTCGCCGTGCACGTGGCCGTGCTCGATTTCTTCCTTGCTGGCTTCGCGCACGTCGACGATCTCGACGTTGAAGTGCAGGTCCTTGCCGGCCATCGGGTGGTTCAGGTCGACGTCGACCACGCTCATGCCGACCTTCTCAACGGTCACCGCGCGCGGGCCGAAGTTGGTCTGCAGCACGACCTGCTGGCCCGGGACCAGCTTGCTGGTACCGAAGTGCTTCTTGGGCACGCGCTGGGTCAGGCCTTCGCGGCGCTCGCCGTAGGCGTCGGTCGCCTTGACGTCCACCTCGAAGGTGGCGCCGGCTTCCTTGTCCATCATGGCGTTTTCCAGGCCCGGGATGATGTTGCCGTGGCCGATCAGGATCGCCAGCGGATCACGGTCCCTGGAGCTCTCGATCGGCTCCTGGCCCTGCTCGGCGACGGTGTAATGGAAACGGACGACGCGGTCTTTTTCGATCTTCATGCGCAACTCTGGTCTGGAGACTGCCGAGGGCAGACGGGTGAGGCGGGTTGTGGCCTGCCGGATACGCCGCCATCATGACGGCCTTCTAAGGTCGCGCATTATCCGGACAACATGCACATGACGCCAGTTTCGCGCCTGACCCGCCTGCCCGGCCACGTGGCCCTGCTGGCGATCATCGCCCTGCTGAGCGCCTGCGGCGGCGGCAAGACCACCCGCCCGGCCCCGCCGCCCGCCCCGGCCCAGGTCTGGCCCAGCGTCACCCCCAACGACCCGCAGGCCGCCAACTCGGTGCTGATGCGCGCGATCGGACTGGTCGGCACGCCCTACCGCTATGGCGGCAACACCCCCGAATCCGGTTTCGACTGCAGCGGCCTGGTCGCGTATGTGTACCGGGAAATGCTCGACCTGCGCCTGCCGCGGACCTCGCGCGATCTGGCCGCGGTGCAGGGGCCGAAGATCGACCCCAAACGACTGGCACCGGGCGACCTGGTGTTTTTCGGCGACAGGGGCAACGTCTTCCATGTCGGGATCTATGTGGGTGAAGGGCGCTTCGTGCATGCCCCGAGCACCGGGGGCACGGTCCGGCTGGACTCGCTCGGCGGCCCCTATTGGAAGGACCACTACACCGGCGCGAAACGCGTCCTTAACTAAGCTGAACAGGGGTAAGGTACAAATTTGTGACGCGAATCACATAGTTGTAAACGAAAAATTAACGGAATTTGTACCTAATCACTGCGCTTACACGGCATCATCACCCATCGTTTTTATTCAGTGACCGCCGCGTGACGACAGACGACCTGACTTGCAAAGGCCAGACCGCCGCAACCCGGCGACGTGCCCGACCCGCTTTCCTCGCTGCAGCGCTCTGCCTGGCCAGCCTTCCGGCCTGGGCGCAGTCCGCACCGACGATCGCCCCCGAAGCTTCTGCAACCCCTGTCACTGTTGCCCCCGATTCCTCCGCGCCGGCCAAGCCCAAGGCTGATGCGCCGGCCCGTAGCAAGGCCGATGCCGCTGCCAGCGCCACCCTCGCCGCCCTGCTTCCGCACCTGGCGGCCAACGACACCATCCCCCTCATGGACCGTTCGGCGATGTTCGCCGGCGATCTGAGCCGCCTGCTCGCCAATTACGATGCCAGCACCGGCGCGATTACCGTGGCCGGCGACGCCGCCGAAAACGGCAAGGTCCAGTCACTGCTGCGCCGTGCGATGACCCTGCTGGGCACCCCGTACCGTTGGGGCGGCACCTCGCCGGACAGCGGTTTCGACTGCAGTGGCCTGGTCGGCTATGTGTTCCGTACCGCACTGGGCGTCGAGCTGCCGCGTGTCTCGCGCGAAATGGCCCATGACGGCGCCGCCCAGCTGATCAACGACCGCAACGCCCTGGCCGCTGGCGACCTGGTGTTCTTCGGCCGCAAGGGCCGTGTGGACCATGTCGGCATCTATGTGGGTGAAGGCCGCTTCCTGCACGCCCCGAGCACTGGCAAGGACGTCCGTGTGGACAGCCTGGTCAGCGGCTACTGGGGTGGCAAGTTCATGCAGGCCCGCCGCGTCGACCTCTGAGCCGCCCTGCGGGACCACCGGATCGAAGGCCGCTGCCCTGCAGCGGCCTTTTTCGTTGGGCCGCGGAAGTGGCCGCTGAGCGCCCCAACCCGCGTTCCCTTCTCTGTCACGGTCTTTTTCCCGACCGGCGACGCGCCCGGCGCACACGTGCTGCGGCGGGGGACGGACCCGGACGTGGGGCGGCACGTCCGTGGCAACCGATCAGGCAGCAGATACCGCCCGCGATTCCTGTCGACAAGGTGACGCATGGCGGCTGTCCCCGATTTTCCTGCCCGGTGTGTGATCTGGTTTGGGCAACCCCTCGCGCTTGAACGGGCAACGCTGGCTGCGGCCGGCTGGCAGGTCCGCAGCGTGGCCCCCGAACAATGCGCCGGGATCGGCATGCGCGGCAGCGACCAGGTGGTCGGCCTGCTGGACCTGCGCACGGTGGTGCCGGCCAACCTGGCCCACCTGCAGCAATTGCTGGTCGATCACCGCCACATGAGCCTGCTGGCGCTGTTGCCTGCTGCGCCGCTGCGCTCCTCGCCGGTGCTCGATGCGCTGCTGGCGGCGTGCGTGGATACCTATGCCGCCCCGATCGACCTGCCGCGCGTCGTGCAGCGGCTGCAGCAGCTGGCCGGCGCCGAATCCCTGCCCGCCGCCCACGGCCCGCAGTCCCTGATCGGCGACAGCGCGGTGCTGCAGGTCACCCGTGCGGCCATCCGCAAGTACGCGCCGGTGGACCTGCCGGTGCTCATCACCGGCGAGACCGGGACCGGCAAGGAACTCGCCGCCCAGGCGCTGCATGCGCTGTCGGCACGGCATGCGCGCCCGTTCCTGGCAGTGAACTGCGGCGCCATTCCGGCTGCGCTGGTCCAGTCCGAACTGTTCGGCCATGAGCGCGGCGCCTTCACCGGTGCGGCGACGCGGCGCCTGGGCCTGTTCGAATCGGCCAGTGGCGGCACCGTGTTCCTGGACGAGATCGGCGACCTGCCGCTGGATGCGCAGACCAACCTGCTGCGGGTGCTGCAGGAAGGCACGGTCGAACGCGTCGGCAGCAACCGGCCGCTGGAGGTCGATGTGCGCGTGCTCGCGGCCACGCACGTGGATCTGGAGAAGGCGGTCGAACAAGGCCATTTCCGTCGCGACCTGTTCTATCGGCTCAATGTGCTGCGCCTGCCGTTGCCGCCGCTTCGTGAGCGCGGCAGTGATATCGCACTGCTCGCCCACCATTTCCTCAGCAGCTTCCGGCATCGCCATGTCACCCGCGCGCGCGGCTTCACGGCCGAGGCGGTGCAGGCGCTCGAACGCTTCGGCTGGCCGGGCAACGTGCGCGAGCTGCTCAATCGGGTCCAGCGTGCGGCGATCGTCAGCGATGCCGAGCTGATCACGGCGGCGGACCTGGAGTTGAGCCAGCCGCTTCTGGCCAGCACCGAACGCGGCCTGCACGGCGCAAAGCAGATCGCCGAACGCGAAACGCTGCTGCATGCACTGCGCCAGCACGATTTCAACGTCACCGCCTGCGCCCGTCACATGCAGGTCTCGCGGGTGACGGTCTACCGGTTGTGCCGCAAGCACCAGCTCGCGCTGCCCGAACTGCGTTGAGCCGCACGGCGCAGCGAGTGAGCGGGCGCGCTCACAGGCTGTACGGCACTTTGAAGGCCAGGGTGAAGTCCGGTGCATCCGGGGTCAGGCCGATACCCAGCAGGCTGACCAGGGTGGTTTTCTGGTTGAGCGCATAGGTGATGCCCAGGTTGAGCGTGCCTGCATTGGCGTCGCTGCCGATCACCTTCAACCACTGCCCGTTCTTGTAGCGCGTGGAGGCACGCGCGCTCAGCTTGTCACTGAAGGAGATGCTCAGGCTGGTGCGCTCATTGAACGCGAACGCCACGCCGGCGCCGAAGTAATAGGAGCCTCCAAGCTTCACGTCGCCCGGGTTGGTGGTGTCCGGGTTGGCATCAATGTCATCGAAGCTGCGCGGGAAGGAATGGATGTAGCCGATGTTGGCGAACAGGATCGCCGGGTCGGCGGTCTTCACGGCCGACAGGCCGACGTTGGCCTGCCACACGCCGTTGCCGGTCGGTTGCTGCTCGGGCACGGCAAAGCGGATGAAGTCATCGTCATCGCGCTCGAGCACCTTCCAGTCCAGCCCGTACGGCGCCCGCCCGGTCGGCGCGGTCGCGCCCACGGTGAGCACGGTTTCGGGAAGCCGCCCGCGCTCGGCGAACAGCCGGTAGTTGGCGCTCAGGCCAACGTCGCCAATGCCGTTGCCCGTGGTCTCTTCCTGCGCGATGGCCGCGGCCGAGCCACCGGCACCGCCCTTCTGGAACACCGTCTTGCGCGCCAGGTACGGCACGTCCAGGTTCAAGGTCAGGCGCGGACTGATGCCCCAGCGCGCGGCCAGGTTGTAGGTCAGCGTGTCCGACTCCACGTTCTCGATGGCGATGTTGCCGAGGAAGATCGCATCCAGCGCCAGGAAGCCGTTGAGGCTGAGCTGCTTGCGGTCGTAGCGGGCGTAGGAAAGGCTGTTTTCAATCGTGAAGCGGCGGCTGAAGAGTGCGGCCTGCTGCTGTTTGACATCATCCACGCTGCGCCGCGACTCCTGCTTGGCCTGCTGCGCTTCGGCCGCCGAGCTGGCATAGCCATCGGCACTGGCCGGTGCGGCCGGGGTGCCCGCCGGCAGGGCCTGCTGCGGGGGAGGCGCGCTGGAGGCCACCGGCGCGGTCTTGCCGGTCAGCCGTGCCTGCATGGCCTGCACCTGCATGTCCAGTTCGCGCAGGCGACGTACTTCCTGCGCGTAGTTGGCCTTGAGGCTTTCCAGCTGCGCCATCAGTGCCTTGACGTCGGCCTCGTCAACCGGCGCAGGCTGTTGCGCCTGCGCCTGGGCGGACGCAGCCGCCATCAGTGCCAGCGCCGCCAGCGCCAGCGGTGTTGCGCGGATCATCGTGTGCATTGCCTTGGCCCACTGTTGTGTTGACGCTCCCCCTGCCGTGCCGATGGATCACTGGCCCGGCCCCATGCCTACCCCGCGTACCAGCGTCATCGCCTGCGCCACGTTCTGGTTGAGCGGCACGTTGTTGGCCATTGACTGCCTGACAAGGTCGATCTGCAGCCGGTTGGTGACCGACTGCCCATCACTGCCCAGCGCGATGCTCTGCCCGACGCTGCCGTTGCGGATCCACTGCTGGACCGCGCCGACACCCTCGATCTGCAGCTGCACCTTGGCCGTGTTGCCTTCCAGTTGAGCCAGCGCACTGACCCCGCCCTGTTGCACGGTGGCCAGGTTCACGCCTTCGCCGGTGGGCGTTGGCGCGGTGCCATCGCGCACGGTCAGCTGGGTGGCGTTGCTGGCCAGGTTGCCGTCACCGGCGACCTGGATGCTCTGGCTCAGGCCGGCCACGTTCTGCAGGCCGCTGGCGTCCACGCTGCGCCCGGGTGTCACCGGCAGTGGCGCATCCGCAGCGGTGACACTCACGCTGGGCGCGAAGCTGATCTTCGGCGTGTTGCCGCCGTGGCTGAAGTCCATGCCCAGCTTCAGCGCGCTCTGTGCCGACTGCCCACCGGCGGTCTGCCATTGCGAGACCATGGTGACGCCGAACCACGCCACAGTGTTGCCACCAACGGTGTAGCGGCCACGCATGAGGTTCAATTCCGGATCGGGGATTTCGCTCAATCCCTTGCCGGGCCGGCTGTCGTCGGCATGTGCCGGTGCGATGCCCAGCAGGGCAAGCAGCACGATGCCGGGCGTCCAGGTTGCGATGTTCATGTTGCCTCCTTAAAACAGATCGGCATGGGTGAATCCGAAATCGACCAGTTCCGCGTCGGTGATCGGTCCCTGCCTGGCGTACAGCGAACGGGCACTCGGCCGTTCACCGGGCTGCAGCAGCACCGTGTTGCGATCGAAGTCACTGCCGATCACGACAAACACGGCGCGCGACGGCCACGCCTGGAGAAATTCGCTGACGGGAATGCTGCGGTTGCCCAGGATCGGGTCGGCCACATCCACCACATCGCCACGGACCTGCTTGAGGACCACGAAATGGCGGAAGCCCCGCACATCCATCAGCACCAGCCCGGGCACGCGCAGTGAGCGCAGGCGCTCTTCATTGACGCGGTAGCCGCGTCCACGCATGCCCATCGATTCGACATAACGCTTGATGTCCAGCAGCGAGAACCCGCGCTGGTGGACCAGTTGTGGATCCGAGACCCCCATCATCCCTTCGATCACCGTGCCCTCATCCGCCTCCAGGTGGTAGGCGTAGCGCAGGATCGTGGCCAGGGCTGCCGCCCCACAGCTGTAATCGGTGTGTTGCCTTACCACGTTGCGGAAGCGCCGTTCCTGCATGCTCTCCACGCGCTGGGTGAGCACCGCCCCGTTGGGCAGCACCCCGCTGAAGCCGATGTCGCCGGCCCGCACCAGGCCGATGGGCATCATCAGCATCGACAGTGCCCAGGCCAGCATCCAGGTGCGCATACGTGTGGACATGGTCTACTCCGGCTCAGGAAGGAGCCCCTGCCCCAAGGGGGAGAAGGGACAGGGGCTCCCGGGGAGCCCGGTCATTGGCGGATGACCGGGTTTGTTGCGCTCAACGCGTACTGCCTGCGAAAACGGACAACCTTCTTACTGTTCCGGACCGCCGCCGCCACCGCCGCCGGTGGAGGGCTGCGCAACCGCCAGGGCCAGGCTGTTGGCCTGCAGGTTGCCGGTACCGGAGGCCACGTTCACCCCGATGTTGCCGGAGGCGCCGGAGAACGCACTGCCGGACAACGCCGCGGTGTTGGTCGCATCCACGTTCACCCAGCGGGTGGTGGAGACGGTGCCGCTCAGGCTCGCGTAGAGATCGGCCACGCCCAGTTCGACGAACTGGCTGGTGCCGCGCTCATCGGTATCGAAGGCAATGCCGCCCACGCCCGGACGATTCGGGTTGGCGGTGGCATTCTGGATATCGCTATCCAGATCGATGTGGCCGTTCGCGCTGCCGCTCGGGTGATCCAGCGCGCCGCTCCAGCTGTCCAGGTAGTAGTTGTCTTTCTGGTAGGCACTACCCGTGCCGCTGTAACGGCCCGCCCCCACTGCCAACGTGGCGCCGGCGACGCGACCGCTCAGGTTCACGTCCACGGTGTCGGTCATCGACTGCAGGTAGCCGGCGTTGCTGACGGTGTTGCCGGAGGACACCTGGTTGGAGCTGATGCTCGAGGTCGCATAGGCGCTGGTGGCGACCGATGCGGCGAGCGCGTTCTTCTGCTCGTTGTTGTTGCCGGAAGCGACGTTGGCGCCGATGTTGCCGGACGCACCGCTGAAGGCATTGCCACCCAGGCCCGCAGCGTTGGTCACGCCGGAGTTGATCGTGGTGTTGCCACCGCCGAACTGGTTGACGAAGACTTCCGCATCGGCCATGCCGAAGCTGAAGGAGGCATCGGCGGCGGACAGCGAGGCGGCGTTGTCCTGCGCGTTGTTGTCACCGGCAGCAACGTTGAAGCCCAGGTTGCCGGAGGCATCGGCACCGACGTCGTCGGCGATCGAGGCGCTGTTGGTCACCAGGCTGTTGCCGGCCAGATTGTTGGTGACCGACTGGCGGTTGTCGATGACGGCGATGGCGGCCGAATCAATGTCGATCGAGCCGGTGATTTCCGGATCACCCGAGAAGCTGATGTCCGAGCTCAGGCGCAGGTCCTTTTCAATGTTGACGTCGACGCCGTGGTTGTTCTTTTCCTGGCGCTCGTCAGCCTGGATGTTGCTGTTCTTGTTGACGTTCTCGGTGACGTTGCGGTTGCTGGTCACGTTGCGGTTGCTGGTGACGCTGGTGTTGCTCGTCACGTTGTCGTTGATGGTGGTGTTGGTGGTGCTGTTGTTGTTGCGGGTGTTGTTCCAGGTCCGGTTCCAGGTGCGCGAATCGGTATCGGTGTTGGTGGTGGTATTGGTTTCGGTGTTGGTATCGGTGTTGGTGTTGGTGCGCGTTTCAGCCACGTTGTGCAGGTGGTTGATGTTGGCGCTCTGGTTCTGGTTGTCGCGGTCATTGCCCCAGCCATTGGCGCCGGCGGAGGCGGATGCAGCGGCGACGGCGATGGCCAGTACGGTCCGTTTCATGTTGGTGTTCATGGTGCCCTCTCTCTCATCACAGACAATCGGGTGGATGTGACTACTCACGGGGTGGACTGCACCGAAATGCTCAGTTGGTTTGCGGTGGCGTTGCCGGATCCCGCGATCTGATTGAGTTGCAGGACGCCGTCGAATCCCTGCAGTGCGGAGGCTTCGACCGCCACCCTGCGAGTTCCGGCCGACCGACCGCTGTTGACGGCCCCCTGCCCCCCTGCTGACGCGAGCGCGCCCGACGCGGCCAAGGCCTCGTCGTTCGTTTCGCGTATGCCCTGTTGCGCCAGCGTGGCGGTGACGACGTTGAGCGTCGCGTTGCCATTGCCGCTGGCCTGGTTGATCGATGCGACGCCGCTGGCGCCGTTCAGTGCCTGGCCGCCGATCGTTGCGCTGGCGTCCATGGCGGTGTCGCTGATGCTGAGGTTGTTGGACTGCTGCTGGCGCGCATCGACGTTGATGTGGGCGTTGCGGCCGTTGGCGATGCCCATCAGGTTGGCCTGCTGGTTGAGATCACCGGCGGCCATGTTGACGGTCATGGCGCCATCGGCGCCGGCCAGGGTGCGGCCGTCGATGCGGCTCTGGTTGAGATAGGACAGCATCGCGGCGTAGTCGTTGCCCTGCTGGGCATGCGCGGCCAACGGCGCGAGCATCAGGCCCGTGAGCAGTGCGGTGCGCAGCACGGTGTTCATTTGCCGGGCCCGCCCGCAGGCTGGCCGAGCGGGAACTGGGCGAGCGCGCCGCGCACCTGGTCGCCTATGCCGCGGGTCGCGTTGCCGACCGCGCCCATGGGGCCGCCGATGGTGTTGCTGAACTGGCCGCTGGACAGCATGCCGCTGTCGGTGACCTTGCCGAGCGTGCCGTTGACGGTATGCCCGGTGACGCGCTCGATGGTGGTGGCGTTGCGCGGAATGCCGGCGCCGGTGTTGGAGCCGAGCGAGGCGTAATCGTCGTCGCTGAGTTCATCCATGCCGGTGGAGGTGCCGAGGGCGTGGCCGATTTCGCGGCGCGGCGAGGGGTCTGCGATGAGGGCCATGCCCGGAGGTGCGGGGCGATAGGCCGGTCGTGCGGAGACGTCACGCAGGAGGACGATTTCGCCGGGCTGGGCCTTGACGCCCTGGCGTGCGCCGGAGGCGTTGGCGGCGGCCGGCACGGCGAGTGCAGCGGCGAGCAGCCACAGGGTGATGTGTCGTGTGCGGTGTGCGGCAACGCTGTCCATGGCGACCTCCGATGACATGCGGAGGGGGGGAGCAGCATTCGTGCCAAGTTCTGTACGCCCGTGTTTGCTGGGCTTTCGTGCGGTTGGGGTTAATGGCGCGCAACATTGCTGTTACAGGGGCGTTGGCATTTGGGCGAATGAATGGGTCGGTGCGGTGATCACGCGTTGCTGACAGGTAGACGCGGTGCGGGTGTATCACGGGTGTTACACCGGGTGATACAGGGGTTTACGGTGCGGATTCAGGGTGGTTGCCTGGCGCGCGCAACGCTTCAACTGTTCACTGGCGGGGGCGGCCGGTGTGTCGAGCGCTGGGCCTCGCTACGCTTGTCGGCGAATGTCCCCCGGTGCGGGCCTGCCGGTCGCTTCGGGGCGTGACGCTCGCGGACACCCAAAGCGGAAAAAAAGACCGGCTCTCGCCGGTCTTTGGGTGCTGCGTTCGTGCCTGCATCAGGACGTTCGTTCTTCGCCTTCGTCCACACCCAGGTTGGTGGATGGGTTGTCGTAGACCGCGCGGTCGAGCAGGCCGGTTTCCTTGGCAACGATCACCGGGACCAGCATCTGGCCGGTCACGTTGGTCATGGTGCGCATCATGTCCAGGATGCGGTCGATCGCGTAGAGGTAGCCGATGGTTTCCAGTGGCAGGTTGGCCGCGCTCAGCACGACGGTGGCCATGACCACCGCGGTGCCGGGGACGCCGGCGGTGCCGAAGCTGCCCAGGACCGAGGCGATCAGCACGACGATGTACTGCTCGGGGGTGAGCGGAACGCCGGTGTACTGGGCGATGAAGACGGCGCACAGGGCGGGATAGATCGCGCCGCAGCCGTCCATCTTGATGCTGGCACCCAGGGGAACGGCGAAGGAGGCGTAGTCCTTGTTGACGCCGAGGTTGTGGGTGATCGAGCGCATCGCGGCCGGCATGGCCGCGAAGCTGGAGGAGCTGACGAAGGCCACCTGCATGCCGGGGGCGGCGCCGCGGAAGAATTTCAGCGGATTCAGGCCGTGCATGAGCAGGAGGCTGCCGTAGACCACCACGATGTGCAGCGCGCAGGCGATGTACAGGGCCAGGACGAAGTTGCCGAGCGGCAGCAGTTTCTCGAAGCCATAGCTGCCGACCAGGCCGGCGATCAGGCCGAAGGTGCCCAGCGGGGTGATCTCCAGCACGAAGCGCGTCACCTGGATCATGATGTCGCTCATCTGGCCGGTCAGCTTGCGTGCTTCGCTGACCTTGTCGCCCAGCTTGACCATGGCGAAGCCGAGCAGGCCGGCGAAGAAGATCACCGGCAGGATCGAGCCGCGGCCGGCGGCCAGGACGGTTTCACCGGCCGCGTTGACGCGGGTGCCGATGCCGGTCAACGCGTAGAACACGTTGGAGGGCACGACATCCATCAGCACCTTGATCACGCTGGGTACTTCGCGCGGGGTGTAGCTGTGGTCCATGCTCAGGCTGAGCGCGCCGCTGCCCGGCTGCATGAGGGTGCCCACGCCCAGCCCCACGCACACGGCCAGGGCCGCGGTGATGATGAACCACAGGAAGGTGCGCCCGCCGAGTGCCGCCACGGACTTCTGCCCGTGCAGCGAGGAAATGGCGTTGATCACGGCGAAGAACACCAGCGGCACCGCGATCATCTTGATCAGGGTAACGTAGAGATCGCCGAGGGGGCCGAACCAGGTTTCGGCCGCCGGACCGAGCAGCCAGCCGGCCAGTGCGCCCAGCACGAAGCCGCCGAGGACCCGTTGCCAGAAGGGGATCCGCAGCCAGGCAGAGACCAGCTTCATGTGCGTTCCAGAGATGATTTGACAGCTAGGCACCTTAGCCCAAGCCGGGCCGCGGAACGAGGCGTGGACGGAAAATCAGCGTGTCATCGGCGTGCCTTGCGGCGTTCTGCATAATGAACGCCCGTTTCACATGTGAGATTCATTCATCCATGTTCCGTTTCACGCCCCTGGTGGCTGCCGTCACCACCCTGCTGCTCGGCGCCTGCGCCAGTACCGCTCCCTCCTCCAGCGCCTCTGCCGGCGCGGTCCAGGTCGATGTGCCGGCCATTGCCCACCCTGCCGGGGAGACGCCGCAGTGGTGGTACCGCAGCGGCGCGGCACGGGCGGCCAGCACCGGTGCGATGGACGGCAAGGCCAAGAACGTCATCCTGTTCCTGGGCGACGGCATGAGCCTGACCACGGTGGCGGCAGCGCGCATCTTCGAGGGGCAGCGCAACGGGCACCCGGGCGAGGAGAACCTGCTGTCCTGGGAGCGCTTCCCTGCGACGGCGTTCAGCAAGACCTACAACACCGATTCGCAGACGCCGGATTCGGCGGGCACCATGACCGCGATCACCACCGGCGTGAAGACCCACATGGGCGCGATCGGCGTCAGCGCGGGCACCCGCAATGACTGCGCCGACAGCCTCGACAAGGGCCTGCTGACCTGGCTGCAGCTGGCCGACAGTGCCGGCATGGCGACCGGCGTGGTCTCCACCGCCCGCCTGACCCATGCCACCCCGGCAGCGACCTACGCGCACTCGCCGGAGCGCAACTGGGAGAACGACACCGATGTGCCGGAAGAGGCCAAGGCGGCCGGCTGCCGTGACATCGCCCAGCAGCTGCTGTCGACCTCGCGCTTCGGGCGCGGCCCGCTGGTCGCCCTCGGCGGCGGCCGCGGTGAGTTCACCACGGTGGAAGAGCGCGATCCCGAGTACGACGACAAGGTCGGCCAGCGCCTGGACGGGCGCAGCCTGGTGACCGAATGGCAGCAGGCGCACCCGCAGGGCGCGTACGTGTGGAACGCCAGGCAGCTGCAGGCGGCGGCCAATGCGCCGGCCATCCTGGGCCTGTTCGAGCCGGACCACATGCGCTACGAAGCCGAGCGCAAGGACGACCCGGCCGGTGAGCCGAGCCTGGCCGAGCTGACCAAGGCGGCGATCGCCAATCTGTCGCGCCATCAGGAAGGCTATGTGCTGATGATCGAGGGCGCGCGCATCGATCACGCCAACCACAGCGGCAACGCCTACCGGGCGCTGACCGATACGGTGGCGCTGTCCGATGCGGTGCGCGCCGCGGTCGAGGCGACTTCCGACCAGGACACGTTGATCATCGTCACCGCCGATCACTCCCACACACTGAACTTCGTTGGTTACCCGGCCCGTGGCAACCCGATCCTGGGCAAGGTCAAGGACAAGGGGGGCGAAGACGGTGCCGGCAAGCTGGACCTGGCCCGCGACGGCCTCGGCCTGCCGTACACCACGCTGACCTACGCCAACGGCCCGGGCTACACCGGTGCCACCAACCAGCAGCCGGTCGGCCCGAAGCGCTACCCGCACAACCCGAGCAGCTTCGATCCGACCACGGGTCGGCCGGACCTGACCGCGGTGGATACCGAGCATCCCGATTACATGCAGGAAGCGCTGGTCCCGGCCAAGAGCGAATCGCATGGCGGCGAAGACGTCGGCATCTGGGCACGTGGCCCGGGCAGCAAGGCGGTCCGCGGCACGATGGAGCAGAACGCGATCTACCACATGATCGTGCAGGCCACCCCGCGCCTGCGCCAGCGCCTGTGCGAAGCCGGCACCTGCGATGCCAGGGGCGTGCCGGTCGAGCTGCCCAAGCCGACCGCGTTCGAGCGCCAGGCGGGCGACAGCAAGTAATGCATCGACTGCTTCGCAATGCAGCGAACAGGGGCCGCCTCGCGCGGCCCCTGCTGCTGGTGGCCGGTCTGTTCGCATCGCCGTTGGCCTTGGCCGCCGGCACCGGCACCGGCACCGACACCGACACCGGCACCGGCACCAGCTGCGCCGCCCTGACCCAAGAGGATGGGCTGCAACCGCTGCCCGGTTGCCAGTGGCTCGATGGGCATCTGGAACTCGACGCGGCGTCCCTGGCGTCGCTGTCCTACGATCAGGACGGGCTGGCAGCGGTCTACGCCGGCGGTGGATTCCACTACGTCCGTGCCGATGGTCGTCAGTTGCCGGTGATCACCTTCGACAACGGCCCGGACTACGTTGTGGAGGGGTTGGTCCGTGGGCGTGTCGGGCAGCGCATCGGTTACTTCGATACCCAGCTGCGCCAAGCCTTTCCGGGCACGTTCGATTTTGGCTGGGCCTTTGATGACGGGGTGGCCCGCGTCTGCGAAGGCTGCCGTCCGGGCACGCCGGACGACCACGGCCACATCGCGATGGTTGGCGGCACCTGGTATCGCATCGATCGGCAGGGGCGCCCGGCGATGGATGCCGGCACACCGTGATTCCCGCGTGGCAACGTCGCCACGCAGCCCCGATACTGCCGGTCTGCCTGAGATCGCACTTCCCATGACCTCCCTGCTGCCGCCACCGCCCTCTGTCGTCCGCCCTGTGCTGGTCGGCTTCAGCGGTGGCCTCGATTCCACCGTCCTGCTGCATTGGCTGGCCACCTCGCCGGCACAGCGGACGGCCGGCCTGCGCGCCGTGCATATCCATCACGGCCTGCAGGAACAGGCTGACGCCTGGACCGTGCACTGCACGCAGCTCTGTGCGCGCTGGAACATCCCGCTGCGGGTGATCCGCGTGCAGGTGCCGCGTCACCAGGGACAAGGCCTGGAAGCCGCCGCGCGGCATGCGCGCCGTGAGGCGTTCGCTTCGCAGCTGCTGCCTGGTGAACACCTGGCCCTGGCCCATCACCGCGATGACCAGGCCGAGACCTTCCTGATGCGTGCGCTGCGCGGCTCCGGCGTGGATGGGTTGGCCTCCATGCAGGTCACCAGCGCGTTTGGCGCCGGCACCGTGTGGCGGCCCTTGCTGGAGGTTCCGCGCAGTGCGTTGCGCGCACATGCGCAGGCCGAGGGGCTGGAGTGGATCGAAGATCCCAGCAATGCCAGCGATGACGCCGATCGCAACTTCCTGCGGCTGCACGTGCTGCCGCAACTGCGCCAGCGCTGGCCGCAGGCCGATGCGGCATTCGCCCGGAGTGCCGCCTTGTGCGCGCAGTCCCAGCACCTGCTCGACAGTGCCGACCGCGACGCATTGGAACGCTGCAGCGTCGGCCCCGGCGTGATCGACTGTGCGCGGCTGCTGCGCCAGCCGCTCGAGCGCCGCGCCCGGTTGCTGCGGCACTGGGTGCGCGGCAGTGGCCTGCCGCCGCTGCCGGCCGCGGGCGTGGAGGCGGTCGAACGCGAGCTGCTCCCGGCTGCCCACCACGCCGATGCGCAGTTCGCCTGGCAGGGGGCACGCATCCGCCGCTGGCGCGGGCAACTGCACCTGCTCTCGGCCAGCCTGGCCTTGCCGGCCGACTGGAGCGTGCACTGGGATGGCCGCGCGCCGCTGGCATTGCCAGATGGTGGCGAGCTGCGCCTGCTTGGCACGGACGCCGGTTTCGACAGCCCGGTGCAGATCCGCGCACGCCGCGGCGGCGAGCGCATCCAGCTGCCCGGGCGCACGCATTCCCATGCGCTCAAGGACCTGCTGCAGCAGCAGGGCCTGCCGCCGTGGCAGCGTCGCCAGCTGCCGCTGCTGTTCGACGAGGACACATTGCTGGCCGCCGGTGACCGGGTCATCGGTGCCGCCCTGCAACCGTGGCTGCTGGCCCATCACGCGCAGTTGCAGTGGACACCCGGCGCGGCCTGAATTGACCCCGCCCGGCCAGCAGCCCACACTTGGCACATGGCAAAGAAGTCCCCCAATGAAACCTCCCCGGTCGCCCACTTCGAGCAGTCGCTGGAAGAGCTGGAGCAGCTGGTGGAGAAGATGGAAACCGGCGAAATGAGCCTGGAACAATCGCTCAGCGCCTACGAACGTGGCGTCGGCCTGTACCGCCAGTGCCAGCAGGCGCTGGAACAGGCCGAACTGCGCGTGCGCCTGCTCAGCGATCCAGCCCAGCCCGACACCGCGGTGCCATTCGACCCGCCCAGCCATGACGGTTGAGGCCACGTTCGCGCGTTGGCGCGACCGGATCGAAAGCCAGCTCGACGCCAGCCTGCCCTCCCCGTCCGATGCCCCGCGTGGACTGCACCAGGCGATGCGCTATGCGGTGCTCGGGGGCGGCAAGCGCATGCGCCCGCTGCTCGTGTATGCAAGCGGCCGAATTTTCGGCGCCGACGAGAACGCACTGGACGCGCCGGCGATGGCGGTGGAGCTGATCCACGCGTATTCGCTGGTGCATGACGATCTGCCGGCGATGGACGATGACGCCCTGCGTCGCGGCCGCCCGACCACGCACATCGCCTTTGATGAAGCCACCGCGATCCTCGCCGGTGATGCCCTGCAGACGCGCGCGTTCGGCCTGATCGCCGATGCGCCGCTGCCCGCGTCACTGCGCGTGGCCTGCCTGCAGACGCTGGCCCACGCCTCCGGTGCCGCCGGCATGTGTGGCGGCCAGGCGCTGGATATCGACGCCACCGGTCATCAACAGCCGCTGCAGGATCTTGAGCGCATGCACGCGCTCAAGACCGGCGCACTGATCCGCGCGGCGGTGCGCATGGGCGCGCTGTGTGGCCAGGCACCCGCCGCCGATCTGGCAACGCTGGATACGGTCGCCTCGGCGCTCGGTCTGGCGTTCCAGGTGCGCGATGACATCCTCGATGTCGAAGCCAGTTCCGAACAGCTCGGCAAGACCGCCGGCAAGGACGAGGCACAGGCCAAGTCGACCTTCCCGGCACTGCTCGGCATGGACGGGGCGAAGGCGCATCTGCGCACGCTGAGCGAGCAGATGTTCGATGGCCTGGCCGGATATGGCGAGCCGGCAGATGCACTGCGTGCGCTGGCGAAACTGGCGGTCGAGCGGGATCATTGAGCGACCGTGCCGGCAGCCACGCATGGCGTGGTTGCACAACGCCAGGACACAGAAAAACGCCCGGGAATCCCGGGCGTTTTTCGTTCCAGCGCTGCGGATCGATTACTTGATCAGGCGCAGGGCGAACGGATAACGGTAGGCTTCGCCGTTGTTGGCCTTGACCGCTGCGATGATGCAGAAGATCACGTTGAGCAGGCCGACGATCGGCGCCAGCAGGCCACCGATGATGACGATGGTCAGCACGATGCAGATCAGCATCGCGATGGTGATGGTGATCTGGAAGTTCAGCGCTTCCTTGGCCTGGTCGGTGACGAAGCGCTTGCTGCTGTCGTCCTTGTTGATCAGCCAGATGATCAGCGGGCCGAGGAACCAGGTGAAGATGCCCAGCAGGTGGGCCACCAGCGCCATGGTGCGCTGATCGGCCGGTGCCGGGGCGCTCACCGGCGGCGGCGGGGTGGTGACGTTGTCGAAATCGCTCACGTGAAACTCCTTGTTCGAGGTAATGGGTATTGCACGCGGCAGGCTCCCCGCCTGCCAGGGCAGCCCCAATAGAATACGTCAATCGTTACCGGCAACGGTCATTCGTCCTACAAGGATCGAACCGGTGTGCACGTGCGAGCGGGTGTCGATGTCGGCACCCACCGCTTCGATGCTGGCGAACATCTCTTTGAGGTTGCCGGCGATGGTGATGCCGTCCACCGGGTAGCTGATCTCGCCGTTCTCCACGCGGAACCCGCCGGCGCCGCGCGAGTAATCACCGGTCACGCTGTTGACGCCCTGCCCCATCAGTTCGGTGACCAGCAGGCCATTGCCCATCTGCCGGGCGATCGAGACCAGATCGTCCGCGTTGGCGGTGACCTTGAGGTTGTGCACGCCACCGGCGTTGGCGGTGGTCGGCAGGCCCAGCTTGCGCGCCGAATAGCTGCCCAGGATGTAACGCTCCAGCACGCCATCGCGGATCAGCGCCGAATTGCGCGTGGCCACGCCATCGCCGTCGAAGGCGGCCGAACGCAGCCCGCGGCGCAGCAGCGGCAGTTCTTCAATGCCGAACCACGCCGGGAACAGCCGGGTGCCAACGCTGTCGAGCAGGAAGCTGGCGCGGCGGTACAGCGCCCCGCCGGAGACGGCGCCGAGCAGATGCCCGATCAGCGAGCGGGCCACCTCCGGCGAATACAGCACCGGCATCTGCGCGGTGGTCATCGAGCGCGGCTCCAGGCGGGCGACGGTGCGCTCGGCGGCGCGGCGGCCGATCGAGGCGGCATCATCCAGGTCTTCCCGGGCCAGGGCGCTGCTGTACCAGCCATCGCGCTGCATGCCATCGCCCTGCCCGGCGATCAGCGCGCAGCCGATCGAGTGGTGGCTGCTGCGCTCGCGGCCGATGAAGCCGTGCGAGTTGGCATACACCGACAGGCTCTGCGCGGTCGCGGCGGAGGCACCGTCAGAGTTGCTGATGCGGGTGTCGGCCTCACGCCCGGCCGCTTCGCAGGCCAGCGCCAGGTCCAGCGCCGCATCGGCGCTGAGCTCCCAGGGGTGCCAGCCGTCCAGATCCGGGAACTGGCGGGCCATCAGCGCCGCTTCGGCCAGCCCGGCGGCTTCGTCGTCCTCGGTGTGACGGGCGATCGCGCAGGCCTGGGCCACGGTCGACTCCAGGCTGCTCTCGCGCAGGTCGGCGGTACTGGCACTGCCCTTGCGCTGGCCGAAGTAGACGGTCACGGCGATGCCGCGGTCACCGGTGGACTCGACCGTTTCGACCTCGCCCAGGCGCACGTTCACATCCAGCCCGCGCTCATCGCTGCAGCTGACCTCGGCCTGGGTGGCGCCCAGGGCTTTGGCCCGCTCCAGCAGGCGTTGGGAGATGTCAGCCAGCTGCTCCAGGCGCTGCAGGCTGTCGTCGGCCGGGGAGACTTCAGGGGAGATCACGTTCAATGCTTTATCCTGTACAGGTGAGTGCCCGGCGCGACGCCGGCACAGTTTACGGATGTGGAAATAAGACGATGCGCGGACGCGACGAAGAAACCGGTGAATTCCTTGATATCAGCCGCAGCCAGAACCGCCGGGCTGCGCTGGACGTGCTGGCCCTGGGCGAGAAGCTGGTCTCGCTGACCCCGGCCCAGCTGGCGCGCCTGCCGGTGCCCGAAGACCTGCTGCCGCACATCGCCGAGGCCAAGCGCATCACCGCTCATATCGCCCACAAGCGCCAGCTGGCGTTCCTGGCCAAGCACATGCGCCGCGAAGACGACGCCGTGCTGGATGCGATCCGCAACGCGCTGGATGCCAACAGCGAGACCTCGCGCCGTGAAGTGGCCACCATGCACCGCGTGGAAGACTGGCGCGAGCGCCTGCTCAAGGACGGCGACAAGGCGCTGGGTGCGCTGCTGGATGAGTACCCGCATGCCGACCGCCAGGAGCTGCGCACGCTGGTGCGCAACGCCCAGGCAGAGAAGGCCAAGAACAAGCCGCCGCGCGCCTACCGGGAGATCTTCCAGGTGCTGCGTACGCTGCTGCTGCCGGCCGCGCTCGGCCTGGAGGGCGTGAACGCCTCGTCCGACGATGACCTGGACGACGCGGTCGATACCGATACCGACGGCGACGAGAACGCCGAGGACTGAGCCCCGGCGCTCACGCGGCACCGCCAGCACCAGGCTGGCGGCCGCGTCGTCGGGCAGCACGAGGGCACGCATCCCGGCTCAGGCCTGGGTGCCGCCCACGGTGATGCCATCGATCAGCAGGGACGGCTGGCCCACGCCGACCGGCACGCTCTGGCCATCCTTGCCGCAGATGCCCACGCCTTCGTCCAGGGCCAGATCGTTGCCGATCATGCGCACTTTCTGCATGGTTTCCGGGCCATTGCCGATCAGGGTCGCGCCCTTCACCGGCGCGGTGATGTTTCCGTCTTCGATCAGGTAGGCCTCGGTGGCCGAGAACACGTACTTGCCGCTGGTGATGTCGACCTGGCCGCCACCGAAGTTGACCGCGTACAGGCCACGCTTGACCGAGCGGATCATCTCTTCCGGATCGTGCTGGCCGGCGCGCATGTAGGTGTTGGTCATGCGCGGCATGGTCATGTGCGCGAACGACTCACGGCGGCCGTTGCCGGTCGGCGCCACGCCCATCAGGCGCGCGTTGAGCGAATCCTGCATGTAGCCGACCAGGATGCCGTCTTCGATCAGCGTGGTGCACTGGGTCGGGTGGCCTTCGTCATCGATGTTCAACGAGCCGCGGCGCCCGTCCAGGGTGCCGTCGTCGACGATGGTCACGCCCGGCGCGGCCACGCGCTCGCCGATCCGGCCGGCGTAGACGCTGGTGCCCTTGCGGTTGAAGTCGCCTTCCAGGCCGTGGCCGACCGCTTCGTGCAGCAGCACGCCGGGCCAGCCCGGGCCGAGCACCACGGTCATCACGCCGGCCGGGGCCGGGATCGCCTCCAGGTTCACCAGTGCCTGGCGCAGCGCCTCGCGGGCGAAGCCCTCCGGGCGCCCCTCGGCGAACAGTTCTTCATAGCTGTAGCGGCCGCCGCCGCCGGAGTAACCGGATTCGCGACGGCCATGCTGCTCGACGATCACCTGCACGTTCAACCGCACCAGCGGGCGGATGTCGGCGGCAAGCACGCCATCGCTGCGCGCGATCAGCACCGTGTCCACGCCCCCGGAGAGGCTGACCATCACCTGCTGCACGCGCGGGTCGGCGGCGCGCAGGTAGCGGTCCAGGCGCTTGAGCATCTCGACCTTGGCCTCGTTGCCCATGCCATCGATGGGGTCCAGCGCCGGGTACAGCGCGCGGCCGCTGCCACGCACCAGCGAGCGGGCCGACTGCGCCCCGCCCTCGCGCGAAATCGCGCGGGCCGACTGGGCGGCGGCCAGCAGCGCATCGCTGTGGATGTCATCGGAATAGGCGAAACCGGTCTTTTCACCGGCGATGGCGCGCACGCCCACGCCCTGTTCGATCGAATGCGCACCGTCCTTGACGATGCCATCCTCCACGCTCCAGCTCTCGCGGCGCGCGTGCTGGAAATAGAGATCCCCGAAATCGATGCCCGGCCCCAGCAGGGTGCCGAACGTGCGTTCCAGACCGCCCGCATCCAGCCCGGCGGGCAGCAGCAGACGGTCGGTGGCCAGCGAAAGTGCGTTGTTGTTCATGCTCTTTGATCTATGGGCGCCGGGCGCAATCGCAACCCGGGCGCGGGAAAGGGGTCAGCGCGCCGGGGGTGCGGCCGGCGCCGGCCTGGGCGCGGTGTCGCGGTCGATCACCTCGACCTTGGGTTCGGCCCAGGGGCCGGTCACGCGGTAGGTCTTGGCGCCGATCTCGCCCAGCGGCTTGGACAGCACCGCGTTGGCCGCCGCGCCTACCGCGGCGCCCACCGGGCCGCCGGCCACCGCGCCAACGACGGTCAGCAGGTTGCCCGCACGCGGGTTGACGTCGATGGTCTGGTCAAAGCGCTGCTGGCGCAGATCGGCCTGGCCGCGGATGGTGATGTTCGCCGCCGGGCCTTCGATCAGCACCTTGTCGGTGGTGGCCATGCCGTCGCCGAAGGCCACGCTGCCTTCGACCTGGTTGAAGGCGAAGCCCTTGGAGAAGAAATCGCGGAAATCGAACATCAACCGGCGCGGCAGCTGGGCCACGCTCAGCAGCCCGAGCACGCGACCGGCGCCCGGCTCCAGCTCCAGCAGCTGGCCGTTGCGGGCATGCACGTCGAGCTGGCCCTGCAGCGCGCCCAGCTGGAAATCCGACGGCCCCCCCTGCCACCCGGCAGTCATGCTCAGCTGGCCCTGCCCGCCACGCAGCTGGCCGCCGTAATCCAGGTTCTGCATCAGCCCGCCCAGGTCCTCGCTCCTGACCTGCACGTTGAACTGGCTGCGCGCGGCCGCGCCCATGCCCATCCAGCGGCCATCGACGTCGATCTCCTGCTTGGGCGCGCGGAACTGCAGCTGGTCCACGCTCAGGCCGTTGCCCATCGGGCGGGTGCGCAGCACCGCCTGGCCGAGCCTGGCCTTGCCGAACTGCAGGTCCTCGATATCCAGCGACAGCGGCGGCACCTTGGCCGGGTTGGTGTCATTGGCACTGGCCTGGACCCGTGCAGGCAACGCCACGTCCGGCGGCAGCAGGATCGGGGCGCCATCACTGGGCGCCTTGACCGGCGTGGGCAGCGATTGCCAGTGGACGCGGCTGAGCTTGCCGACGATGGTGCCGCCATCGGCATTGGGCACGCTCAGGCTGCCCGCCAGCGAGGGGCCATCCAGGCGCACGTCCACGCTGTTGCCGGTCGGACGCAGCTGCAGCCGGGTCTGCTCGAACACCCCACCGGCCAGCAACAGCTGGCCGACCTGCACATCCACATGGCGCAGCGGCATCGGGTCCTTGTCATCGCCCCCCTCGGGCGAACGGGCCAGGCCGATCCATTCCAGCGCATCCAATGAACCGCTGCGGCCGTTGACCACCAGCCCGCTGGCGGGGGGATCCCGATCCACATGGTCACTGCCGAGCGTGACCTGTACGCCGGTCTGGTTGTCATGGGTGCGGGCAGCCAGCGCCAGGCGCTGGCCGAACGCCACGTCCACGCGGCCACTGCCCATCGGCAGCTGCGCGGTCACGGCCGTGGCCAGCGGCGTGGCGGCCGGTTTGTCCAGCGGCGCGGGCAGCTCCAGCGTGGTGCCGACCAGGTCCGAATGCAGCTTGAGGACGGTCGGCGGCTCGACCTTGCTGCCGGCGGCGACCTTGGGCAGGGTCACCCCGATGGTCCAGCGCGAGGTGCCTTGGATATAGGGCTTGAGCCAGTTCAATTCCGGCGCGCGGTCCAGCAGCGCACCCGCCGCCAGCGAAGCGGTCAACTCGGATTCAAAGGCCTGCTGCGGGTCGCGCACGAACTCGCCGGCGCGCAGGCTGAGCAGCCCGTCCTGGCCTTGATGCCGCACGGCAAGCTGTTCCGCATCGAAGCCGCCATGGCCGTAACGGGCCTGGCCGCGCATGTTCTCGAAGACCAGGTCGAAACGCTTCTCGGTGAGCGTCGCACCGTTGAGATCGACCGTGCCCTGCAGGTGGCCGCCCCCTTCGTCGTGGTGCAGCGGCTGCAGCAGATCGAAGGTGACCGCAGCCGGTCCCTTCGCGGTCAGGTTGTCCAGGGTCTCGCCGTAGGTGGCCTGCAGCGGGCTCTGCTTGAGCATGGCCAGCAGTGCACCGGCATCGCTGCGGCTGGTCGCCTTGACGTACAGATCGGTCACGCCGAAATCCGGGATGCCGGCGTCGAAGTGGTCCACCGCCACGCCCGCCAGGTCGCCCTTGCCATGCAGTTCGAAGCCCGGACCAATGAAGGCGATGTCCGCATCGACCTTGTTCATCGCCGGCCAGTCGTGCTGGAAACGGATGCTGCCAGCGTCGATATGTCCGGTCGCTTCGAAGCGGCCATTGTTCTTGTCGAAGGGCCAGTCTTCCAGATCACCGGTCACCAGGCCCACGCCGCCGCGCACCTGCCCGGAGACCAGCGCGGCGTCCAGCCAATCGGTGGCGGCCTTGCTCATCTTGGAATGGATCCAGAAGCGTTTGGCGGCGGTCATCGGTACATCGTCGATCTTGGCCGCCAGCTCCAGCCACGGGCGCGTGCCGTTGTTCTGGAACCAGATCCCGCCGCGTACATCGGCCGCGTAATCGGTGCCCTGCACGCGCAGGGCCGGGGTGCCGATGCGCCATCCGCCGGCTTCATCGCGCCAGCCGACCAGGCGGCCAGCCAGGCGCACGTCGTGGCGCTCGCCGAAGCCGCTGGGCCAATCAAACTGCATGACCCGCTGCGGCTGCAGCTCCAAGGTGAAGCCATCGGCGTCGCCATCGAAGCGGCCACCCACGCCGCTGAGCCCTGGCGAATGCCCGACCGCGGCAAAACGGATGTCTTCCAGGTCGCCTTCGACCGACAACGGGCCGCCCTGTTCGCCCGCCACCCGCACGCGGGTCATCCGCACCTGCGGCGAGGCGTCATGCAGCCACTCGCGCAGGCCGGGATCGATCCTGTCGGTCAGCGCCAGGCCGCGCAGCAGCGCGGTGGCATCGATGTTGTCGCCGGCCAGCGCGAAATGCTGCCCGCCGGCCAGCAGCAGCCCATCCAGTTGCTGGGTGCTGCCTTCCATGCCGATCCGCAGGCGCGGCGCATCGGCGCGCCAGCCACCGTGCACCCAGCGCCAGCGCGCGCGCAACTCCAGCGTGTCCAGCGCCAGCTGCGGGTGGGTGCCGTCTGCAAGCTTCACGCCGCGGACCTGCACGTTCTGCAGGTCCGCATCCGTGGTGACCATCACCACCCGGTGGTCGCGCAGATCCACCCATGCATTGAATTCACCGGTGCCCTGCTGCAGACCGATGCCGCCGAACTGCAGCAGCGAGGACCACGCACGGAAATCGGCTGGATCGGCCGACAGCCACGCCTGCCCATCGCCGCGCTTGCGCTCGAACTCGAGCACCGCTGTAAGCGGCTGGGCGGCAGGATCGGCCCAGGCACGCGCGCCCACGCGAAGGCGCTGGCCGTTGACGCGCAGGCGAAGGTCGATCCGCGGCAGCGATGCGTTCACGCCCAGCGAGGGCGCATCGACCCGCAGCCGCCCGCCGATCACCTGCAGCTCGCCCAAGCGGCGCAGTGTTTCCAGCGGGTCACCCGCAGCCGACTGCGGCAGCCCCTGCACCGACCAGCGGCCGTCATCGGCGCGCTGCAGCACCAGCGCCAGGCCACGCAGGCGCAGCTCGGTCAACGAGTGACCCGGCAGCAGCCCGGCATACATCGACACCAGCACCTCGGCCTCGCCGATGCGCAGGCCCTGCCCTTCACCGATCCGCAGCCCTTTGAGCTGCAGCAGCGGCCCACGCCGGGTCCAGGCGGTATCCAGCGCATCGAAACGCACCGGCTGGCCGGCACGCGCGCTCAGCCATGCCGCCACCCTCTCCGGATGGCGCTCGGCCAGCGGCAGCAGCTGGCTGGCGGTGCCGACCAGCAGGGCCACGCCCACGAGCAGGACCGCCACCGCATACACGGCATGGCGGCGGATCCGGCGCAGGCGCAGGCGCAGCGGTGTGCTCATCGGAACCTGGGAACGCCGGACCGGCCGCGGTCAGAGCAGCACGACATCGAACTGCTCCTGCAGGTACTGCTCGTCCGCCTGGAAGCGGATGCTCTTGCCCAGGAACTCCTCCAGTTCGGCCACCGCCGAGGATTCCTCGTCGGTGATGCGCGCGACCACCTTCGAGGAGGCGATCACCAGCAGGCGGGCCGCATCGAACTGGCGCACCGCCCGGGTGATCTCGCGGAAGATCTCATAGGTCACCGTCTCGGCGGTCTTGATCGACCCCCGCCCGCTGCACTCCGGGCACGGCTCGGAGAGCTGGCGCTCCAGGCTTTCCACGGTGCGCTTGCGCGTCATCTCGACCAGGCCCAGCGGCGAGAAGTCATAGACGGTGGTCTTGGCATGGTCGCGGGCCAGCGCCTTCTCCAGCGTGCGCAGCACCTGGCGGCGATGCTCGGCGTCATCCATGTCGATGAAGTCGATGATGATGATGCCGCCCAGGTTGCGCAGCCGCAGTTGGCGCGCCACGGCCTGCGCCGCTTCAAGATTGGTGCGGAACACCGTCTCTTCGAGATTGCGCTGGCCCAGGAACGAACCGGTGTTCACGTCGATGGTGGTCATCGCCTCGGTCTGGTCGATCACCAGATAGCCACCGGACTTGAGCGGCACCTGCTTGTCCAGCGCCCGGCCGATCTCGTCCTCGACCCCGAACATGTCGAAGATCGGGCGATCGCCGCTGTACAGCTCCAGCTTCTCGGCCAGCACCGGCATGTACTTGGCCACGAATGCCTGCAACTGGTTGAAGGTCTCCTTGGAGTCGACCTTGACCTTGTCCACGTCCTTGCGGATCAGGTCGCGCACCGAGCGCAGCGGCAGGCTCAGGTCTTCATAGATCACGCTGCACGGGGCGGCATCGCGGCCACGGCGCTCGACCACGTTCCAGACCCGCGACAGGTAGGCCACGTCCTCGGCGATCGCTTCGGCCGGCTGGCCTTCGGCGTTGGTGCGCACGATATAGCCATAACCGCCGTGCTGGGCCGACAGTTCAGTCACCAGGGTCTTCAGGCGCGCGCGCTCGGCCTCGTCTTCGATCCGGGCCGACACGCCCACCACCTTGGACTGCGGCAGCAGCACCATGTAGCGCGAGGGAATGCTGATCTGCGTGGTCAGCCGGGCCCCCTTGGTCCCGATCGGATCCTTGACCACCTGCACCACGATGTCCTGGCCGTCGCGCAGCAACTCCACGATCGGCACCGAGGACGGCGGCGGCAGGGTGGTGCCTTCGGTATCGGCGCTGGCCACCGGGGCCGGGCGGATCACGTCGTTGGCGTGCAGGAACGCGGCGCGCTCCAGCCCGACCTCCACGAACGCCGCCTGCATGCCGGGCATCACCCGCTGGACCTTGCCTTTATAAATGTTGCCGACGACGCCACGGCGCCAGCCGCGTTCGATATGCAGCTCCTGCAGCATGCCGTTTTCGATGACGGCGACGCGGGTTTCCCGCGGGGTGACATTGACCAGGATTTCTTCAGACATGGGCGACTCCCTTCAGTTCAAACGCCTGCAGCAACTGCTCGGTCTGTTGCAGGGGCAAACCCATCACACCCGAATAGCTTCCCGCCAGGTGGCGGATATATCGTTCGGCGCCGCCCTGGATCGCATAGGCGCCGGCTTTGTCCATCGGCTCGCCCGTGGCCACGTAGGCGGCGATCCGGTCCTCGTCGATCGCCGCGAACGTCACCTCCGAGACCACCAGTACGCCCTGCTCCCGGCCGGCGGCGACCAGCGCCACGGCGGTCATCACCTGGTGGGTGCGCCCGGCCAGCGCGCGCAGCATCGCGCGCGCATCGTCGGCATCGACCGGCTTGCCGAACACGCGCCCATCCAGCACCACCTCGGTGTCCGAGCCGAGCACCACCGCGTCGGGGTCATGGGCGACCAGCGCCAGCCCGGCACGCGCCTTGTCGGCGGCGACCCGCTGCACGTAATCGGCGGCCGACTCGGCGGGCGCACGGACTTCGGGCACGTGAAGGTCGAGCGCCCGGAACGGTCGGTCCAGGCGCGCAAGCAGTTCGTTTCGTCGGGGGGATCGAGAGGCGAGATAAAGCATCGAGGAAGCATAACCTGAGGCTACTGTCTGAATCGCAAGCAACACCCTCCAATCGTCATCAACCCCATCAAACCTCACGACGCGTTCATCGCCCCGACACCAACCTCAACGTCTTCACAAGGAGATGTACATGCGCCGCCCGTCCCTGTCCCCGTTGCTGCTCGCCCTGTCCCTTGCCCTGGGAGCTTCGATGACCGCCCACGCCCAGTCCCAGCCCGCCATCGCCGTGCCGGCCGACGGCACCCTGCTCAACATTTCGGCCAATGCCGAGGCCAGGCGCGTGCCGGACGTGGCAACGCTGTCGGCCGGTGTCGTCACCCAGGCCGTGGACGGCAACACCGCCATGCGCCAGAACGCCGAGCAGATGACCAAGGTACTTGCCGCGATCAAGGCCGCCGGCATTGCCGAGCGCGATGTGCAGACCAGCGGCGTCAACCTGAGCCCGCAGTACCGTTACGCCGACAACGAGGCGCCGAAGATCACCGGCTACCAGGCCAGCAACACGGTCAGCCTGAAGGTGCGCGACATCGCCAAGCTCGGCAAAGTGCTTGATGCACTGGCCGCGCAGGGCGCCAACCAGATCAACGGCCCGCAGTTCGAGATCGACCAGCCCGAGCCGGTCTACGACGAAGCCCGCCTGGCCGCACTGAAGAAGGCCCAGGCCCGCGCCGAAACGTATGCCAAGTCGCTGGGCCTGCGCGTGCGCCGGATCGTGAGCATCTCCGAAAGCGGTGGCGGCAACTTCCGCCCGGTGATGATGCGTGCGGCGGCCGCGCCGATGGCGGCCGATGTCTCCACGCCGGTGTCGCCGGGCGAATCGACCGTGTCGGTCAACCTGGACGTGGTGTTCGATCTGGGCCGGTAACACGTCGCAGCAGAGCGGACCCACGGTCCGCTCCTGCCTGGGATGACGGCGCCTTGGGGCGCCGTCATGCTGTCCGCGGTCATAGCCCGACTGCAGTCCGCGGCGCACCGCCATCGTCGATGGTCAGGTCGCAGGGGCCGATGGCCGGGTGCCGGTGGAATTCTCGTTGCCGCGTTGGTGCGTCCGGAGAGCACCGCGACGGGGCTCTCCCCATTCATACAACGTGCTCACGCCATCGTTCCCGAATTAAGCAATTTTTCACACTTGCGTCACCTGCCGGAAACCTAGATTGGCGCCGTTGCCACCGTTCTGGTGTCGACTTATTGACATCTAGGTTTTCCCAGTCAGGAGAGAAGCTGTGAAACACCCGACCCAACGCCGCGACGACAGCCGCCGCAATACCCTGGCCCATTCCATTTCCACGATCCTGACCAGCGGCGCGCTGCTGCTGGTAGGGGCCATGGCGTCGTCCTCCGCGTTCGCGCAGGAGCAGGCGACCAACCTTGACCGGATCACCGTCACCGGGTCGAACATCCCCCGCACGAATACCGAAACCCCCTCCCCCGTCCAGGTGGTCACCCGCCAGGAAATCGACCGTACCGGCAAGACCACGGTCGCCGAGTATCTGCAGACCCTGACCGCGGACGGGTCAGGCTCCATTCCCAAGACCTTCGGCAACGGGTTTGCCGGCGGTGGCGCCGGCATCTCGCTGCGCGGCCTGGGCGCCGGCTCCACGCTGGTGCTGTTGAACGGCCGCCGCATGGCGACCTACGGCCTGGCCGATGACGGCCAGAAAGTCTTCACCGACCTGAGCACCATTCCGCTGGATGCGGTCGAGCGCATTGAAGTCCTGAAGGACGGCGCTTCTGCGATCTACGGTTCGGACGCCATCGCCGGCGTGGTCAACATCATCCTGCGCAGCGACTTCAACGGCGCCATCCTGCGCGCCTCCTACGGCCTGTCCGGCGACAGCGACGGCGATGCCAGGAAGGCCACCCTGACCGCCGGCACCGGCGACCTGGCCACCGATGGCTGGAACGCGTTCTTCAGTCTGGACGTGGGCAAGACCGACGCGATCAAGATCAGCGACCGCAAGAACCGCAAGTGGATCGGCACCGGTGATATCCGCCCGTGGGGCTATGGCAACAACGCCCAGTTCCTGGGTGGCGCCGCGCTTTCCGGCGGTACCCGTGGCGGTGTAGGTCCGAACGGTTCGGTGTTCGACGACCGTGCGGTGACGGATGACGACCCCGCCTTCCTCGTCGCGCTGCCGGGCTGCGCCGGCTTGACCACCATCCCCGGCCAGAACGATGTCACTGCCCAGCAGCAGGGCTGCCTGTGGGATCCGGCCCAGCTGTACCGTGACCTGACCCCGGAAGAGAAGTACGTCAACGTATTTGGTCGCGCCAGCTTCGCCTTCGGCGAGGGCGGTGAGATCTACACCGAAATCGGCTACTCCAAGAAGGAAACCACCTTCAGCAACACGCCCTCCGGCGTTTCCGGTGGCTGGGGCTATCCCGGTGGCCCGGTCAACGCCAACAGCGGCGATGGCGCCACCGTGCTCAGCCCGACCCACCCGGACAACCCGATCCCCGGCCAGGCCTCGCGCCTGCGCTACTCGGCCTGGGATGTCGGCCCGCGTGTGACCGAGAACACCAACGAGTTCAACCGCTTCCTGGTGGGCGTCAAGGGCAACTGGGGCGAGTGGAGCTACGACACGGCCTACCTGCATTCGGGCACCGACCTGGTCAACAAGCGTACCGGCTTCCTGAACTACGACGCCGTGCGTTGCGTGCTCGGCAACCCGGCCTGCCCGGCAGGCGTGTGGCGCATCGGCGACAACGCGGGGCTGAACTCGCAGGCCCTGTATGACTACATCTCGCCGGACATCAGCGCCCGCGCCAAGTCCAGCCTGGACATGTTCGACTTCACCGTGTCGCGCAGCCTGGCCGACCTCAAGGGTGGCCCGCTGGGCCTGGCGCTGGGTACCGAATGGCGCAAGACCAGCAACAGCCTGACCCCGCAGACCTTCACCGACCAGGGCCAGATCATCGGCCTGGGCTACTCGGCCTACGACGGTACACAGAACGTGTACGCCGGCTATGTCGAGCTGTCCGCCCCGGTGCTGGAGCAGTTGGAACTGTCCGGCGCGGTCCGTTACGACAAGTATGAGAGCGGCGAAGGCAAGGCGACGCCGAAGGTCGGGATCAAGTGGACCCCGGCCGACTGGATCGCCGTCCGCGGCAGCTATGCCGAAGGCTTCCGTGCCCCCAACCCGGCCGAGAACGGCGACGGTGGCCTGGCCGCGTTCTCCAACGCTTCCGATCCCGTGCGCTGCCCCGGCGGCAACCCGGCCCCGGGCGCGAACGATGACGATTGCGGCGCACTGCCGGTCGCCATCATCACCCGCCCCAACGCCGACCTGAAGCCGGAAGAGTCCAAGAGCTACTCGGTGGGTCTGGTGCTGCAACCGACCTCCAGCACCTCGATGACGGTCGACGCGTGGCAGATCAAGCGCACCAACGAAATCGCCCAGGGCAGTACGGCCGAAGCGATTGCCGCGGGCAATGTGCTGCGTGACAACAACCTGCTCAATGGCGTTCCGGGCACCGGCAGCATCCTGGCGGTCAATACGCAGTACATCAATGCGGCATCGACCCGCGTGCGCGGTATCGATACCGACATCCGCCAGACCTTCGACATCGGTCCGGGCCAGCTGGAGATGGACCTGCAGTGGAGCCACGTGCTCAAGTTCGAGCGTACCGATGCCGACGTGACCGTCGACTATGCCGGTACCCACGGCAACTGCGACGTCACCAACTGCATCGGCACCCCGAAGGACCGCATCAACTTCGGCACCACCTGGAAGCAGGGCCCGTGGAGCGTCAGCGGCGTGGCCAACTACATCTCCAAGATGGAGAACACCGACTTCCGCGGTCCGGACGGCTCGTATCAGTTCGCCTATGCCGACGGCACGGATGTCACCAAGATTTCCTCGTTCACCACCTTCGACCTGTCCGGTCGCTGGAACATCACCGAGGCCTTCGAACTGAATGCATCGGTGCAGAACCTGTTCGACCGCATCGCTCCGCTGGATCCGACCACCTACGGTGGCGTGAACTACAACCCGCTGCACTTCAGCGGTGCGATCGGCCGTTACTTCACCGTCGGTGCCAAGTACACCTTCGAATGAGGTAGCCGCACTTGGGGAACAAGGAGCCCGGGCAGTGCCCGGGCTTTTTGTTGCTCGGCCACGCGAGTTGCGCACATCGCAGGCAAAAAAAAGCCCCGCATCGCTGCGAGGCTTTTTTTCAAATCTTGGCGCCCGAAGTTGGACTCGAACCAACGACCCCCTGATTAACAGTCAAGTGCTCTAACCGGCTGAGCTATTCGGGCGGGGTGCGCATTGTAGCCCGTTTTTCGCGAGATGTAACCCGTCTGGCGACAACTATTTCACGCACGGTGATACGGATGATTGGCCAGCATGGCCGCAGCGCGGTACAGCTGTTCGGCCACGACCAGGCGCACCAGCATGTGCGGCAGCGTCAACGGCCCGATCGACCATTTCTCGTCGGCCATCGCCGACACCTCGGCCGAGTGGCCTTCCGGCCCGCCGATCAGGAACGCCAGGTCCCTGCCCTGCCCACGCCAATGCTCCAGACGCTGGGCCAGCTGCTCGGAACTGAGTTGGCGGCCCGGCACATCGAGCGCGACCACATAGGCATTCTTCGGCAGCGCGGCGATCACCCGCTTGCCTTCGTCATCGGTCGCGCGGCGCGCATCGCGGCCCTTGCCACGCAGGCCGGGCTCGATCTCGACCAGCTCGAACGGCAGCCAGTGCGAGAGCCGCTTCTGGTACTCGGCAAACCCCTGCGCGACCCAGGATGGCGCGCGCTCGCCGGTGGCGATCAACCTGGCTTTCATCGGTGTCCTCCGCAGCTACCGCAGGCGGCGCCGCAAAAGACAACGGCGCCATCGGCGCCGTTGTCGTGACCGGGCACGCTGCGATCAGCGTGCGTCGTAGTCGTCGTCCGCATCGTCGAGCAGCTCGATCGGCGGCTGGTCGCCCACGGTCCACAGGCGCTCGAGCGCGTAGAACTCACGCACGCGCGGCAGCATCACGTGGACGATCACGTCGCCCAGGTCGACCAGCACCCATTCGGCTTCGCGCTCGCCTTCCACGCCCAGCGGCATCACACCTAGCTTCTTGGCGAACTTCACCACTTCATCGGCAATCGACTTGACGTGACGGCTGGAGGTGCCCGAGGCGATCACCATGTAATCAGCGACGCTGGAGCGGCCGATGACGTCGATCTCAACGAGATCCTTGGCCTTCAGTTCTTCGGTGGCCCCGCGCACGCACTCGAGCAGCTGCATGACGGAGGGCGCCGGATTGGGCAGTTGGACCTTGATGGTCTGGGGCTGGGCTTGGTTGCTCAAAGCGGGTCAACTCGATAAATGTGGGGCCGATTATACGGGGCGGCGGGGCCGCGCGTATTCACGACGGTGTTGCGCCGTACAGGCGGTGACCGAGGATGTAGTCGGCCACCGGCGCCGGCAGCAGCGCCTGCCAGGGACCATCGGCCTGGATCTGCGCGCGTACGGCGGTGGCCGATTCCTCGCGCAACGGGGCCTGCAGACGCAGCAGGCGCCCGGCCGGGGCGGTGAACAGCGCGCGCTCGTGGCTGGCCCAGCGTCCTTCCAGGGCCTTGGCCAGGACCGGGTCGAGCGTCTCGGCCAGCGGGCTGCCCGGGCGGTCGGCCACGATGAAATGCGCCAGCTCGAACAGCGCGCCCCACTCGTGCCAGCTGGGCAGGGCCAACAGGCTGTCGGCCCCCACCAGCCAGGCGATGGGCTGGCGCGGGCCCAGTTCGGCGCGCAGCTCGCGCAGGGTATCCACGGTGTAGGACGGTACGCCGGGCTGGCGCTCGGCGCGGTCCAGCTCGTGCCGGTCCAGCAGCAGGCCCGGTTCGTCGCCGACGGCCAGGGCCAGCATGGCCAGCCGCTGCGCGGCATCGGCGCCAGGGGCGGCGCGGTGCGGCGGATCGGCGGCCGGCAGCAGGCGCACGGCCACCTGCAGCTGGTCGCGCGCGGCGCGGGCAATGGCCAGGTGGCCCAGATGAACCGGGTCGAAGGTCCCGCCGTAATAGATGCGCAGCCCCATGGGCTCAGGCCCGGGCGAGCAGGCGCACGGCACGGGCTTCGGACACGGCGATCAACAGCCGCTCCAGCGCCAGCCAGGCATCGCCATCGGCGCGCCCCTTGGCGATGCGGTCCACCAGCCCGGCCTCGGCCACGAAGCGCTCCCAGCGCTTGACCTCGGGATGGCGCTGCAGGGCGCGCTTGAACGGCGCCTGCCGCGATTCCCAGATGCCGCGGCTCTTCATTTCCGCGGCCAGGTTGCCACCGCGCGCCTGCACCCGCGCCAGACCGGCGGTGGAAAGCAGCTCGCGGATCACGATCGGGGTCAGGGCCGCCACGGCTTCGCCTTCGGCACGCAGCCCGGCGATCATGCGCAGCACCGCGGCAGGCTGGCCGGAGAAGGTCGCTTCCACCAGCCGGAACACGTCGTAGCGGGCGGCATCGGCCACCAGCGACTCCATCGTGTCCACGTCCAGCGTCTGGCCGTCGGCCAGCAAGGCCAGCTTGTCGATTTCCTGGGCGGCGGCCAGCAGATTGCCCTCCACCCGCTCGGCCAGGCGCTGCACGGCCTGCGGATCCGCGCGCAGGCCCTTGCCACGCAGGCGGCGCTCGATCCACTCAGTGAGTTCGTGCGGCTTGATCGCCCACGCCACCGAGATCACCCCGGCACGGCCCACCGCATCGGCCCACTTGGTCTGGTGGGCCTTGCTCCATTCGTTGCAGGTGATCAGCAGGATCACGTCCGGCGCCGGGTTGGCACAGAACTGGCTGATCACTTCAGCGCCTTCCTTGCCCGGCTTGCCGCTGGGCAGCCGCAGTTCCATCAGGCGCCGGGCACTGAACAGGCTGGGGGCGTTGAAGCTGGCGTCGAGCTGGTTCCAGTCGAAGTCACGGCCATCGGCATCGAACACTTCGCGTTCGTTGACGCCGTCGGCGCGTGCCCGTGCACGCACGGCGTCGGCCGCTTCCAGCACGCGCAGTGTTTCCGGCCCGGCGATCAGATACACCGGAGCCAGCGGCTGGCTGGCCGGTTGGCTGGCAAGCTGTTCGGGACGAAGTTCCATCCGGGCAGGCCGATCCGCGGGCGGAGCGGGCTCAGCGCCCCTGCGGCACGTCGGCCGGCACCGCCGGCGTGGCCGGGGTGGTGGCCGGCGTCGTGCCGGGCTTGGCCGGGGCACGGCCGTGCTCCAGCTCGGCACGGACCACGCTGTCGATGCGGCGCATGATCGAGGCTGACATTTCACGACGCAGTTCGTCGGCGAGGATCTCGCGCTCGGTGGTGGTACCGGTGGCGTCGGTCGGCGGCGACACGTAATCGCGCGAGAGCTCGATCACCTGCTGCGGCACCAGTTCGCTGCCGTCTTCGCGGCGGAAGATGAAGATCACCGCGTAGCGCAGGCTGTATTCCTGGGCACGGCCCTGGGCATCGATCGCGATCGGCAGATCGCCCCAACGCTCGGACAGCACCTGGAGCTGCGCGGCCGGTTCGGTGCTGTCGCTGTCGGCAATCTGCGCGCCCGAGGCCTGCAGGCCACGACGCAGCAGCTTGACCAGTTCGCTGTAGGGCGCGGTGGACACCACCTGCACCGCCGCCGTATCGGCTGGCAGCATCAGCTTGTTGCGCAGATGGAAGCCGCAGCCGGCGAGGGTTGCGGTCAGGACAAGGGCAAGCAGGAATCGGGTCATGGACACAGTCTGTAGGAGCCGGGCGGTCGCGGCAACAAGCAGTGATCGTGCCGGATGCCGCGTGAACAGGACTTGATACCGGGCGGCCTGCATGGCGCGTCCGGACCCTGCCCCTGGAGATCCGTGCCACCGGGCGCGCAGGCACCCGGTGGCACGACAGCATCAGCCCTGCGCAGCGGCCACGATGTTCACGATCTTGCCCGGCACGATGATGATCTTGCGCACGGTCAGACCTTCCAGGAACTTGGCCGCGTTCGGCTCGGCCAGGCCCAGCGCTTCGATCTGATCACGCGGGGCATCGGCAGCGACCTCGATGGTGCCGCGCAGCTTGCCGTTGACCTGCACGGCCAGCGTCACCGCATCGCGCACCAGCGCGGCCGGATCGGCCTGCGGGAATGCCTGGTCTTCCAGCAGTTCCTCAGCGTGGCCCAGCACCTGCCACAGCGCATGGCTGGCATGCGGGGTGATCGGGTTGAGCAGCAGCACGGTGGCGCGCAGCGCTTCCTGGCGGACCGCACGGCCCTGCTCGCTGACGTCATCGAACTTGGCCAGCGCGTTCATCAGTTCCATCACCGCGGCGATGGCGGTGTTGAAGCTGTGGCGGCGGCCGTAGTCGTCGCCGACCTTGCCGATGGTTTCGTGGGTCTTGCGGCGCAGCGCCTTCTGCTCGGCGTTGAGCGCGGCCACGTCCAGCGCCGGGGCGGCACCGTCGGCGGCGTGCTTCTGCACCTGCGCCCACAAACGGCGCAGGAAGCGGGCCATGCCGTCCACGCCGGCTTCGTTCCACTCCAGCGACTGTTCCGGCGGCGCGGCGAACATCGAGAACAGGCGCACGGTGTCGGCACCGTACTTGCCCACCATCACCTGCGGGTCCACGCCGTTGTTCTTGGACTTGGACATCTTCTCGGTGCCACCGATCACCACCGGCTGGCCGTCGGCGATCAGGGTCGCGCCGACGATGCGGCCGCGCTCGTCGCGCTGCACATCCACGTCGGCCGGGTTGATCCAGTCCTTGGAGCCGTCCGGGTTCTGGCGGTAGTAGGTCTCGGCGATCACCATGCCCTGGCACAGCAGGTTCTGCGCCGGTTCGTTGCTGTCCACCATGCGCGCATCACGCAGCAGTTTGTGGAAGAAGCGGAAGTACATCAGGTGCAGGATCGCGTGCTCGATGCCGCCGATGTACTGGTCCACCGGCAGCCAGTAGTTGCCGCGCTTGTCCACTGCGTCGCGGGCACCCGGGGAGGTGTAGCGCGCGTAGTACCAGCTCGACTCCATGAAGGTATCGAAGGTGTCGGTCTCGCGCTCGGCCGCGCCGCCGCAGTCCGGGCAGGTGGTCTTGCGCCATTCCGGATCGGCCTTGATCGGCGAACCGGTGCCGACGAAATTGACGTTCTCCGGCAGGACCACGGGCAGCTGCTCTTCCGGCACCGGCAAGGCGCCGCACTTCGGGCAGTAGATCACCGGGATAGGGCAGCCCCAGTAGCGCTGGCGGCTGACGCCCCAGTCGCGCAGGCGGTAGTTCACGCGGCGCTGGCCCTGGGCCTTGCGCTCGAAGCGCTCGGCCAGTGCTTCGAAGGCGCCCTGGAAATCCAGCCCGTCGAACTCTTCGGAGTTGACCAGTTCGGTGTCGCGGGTCTTGTCGCCATACCAGTCCTGCCAGCGCGTGGCGTCGTAAGCGCTTTCTTCCTTGCGCAGCGACTTCAACGCGATGACCTGGCGGATCGGCAGGCCGTACTTGTTGGCGAATTCGTTATCGCGCTGGTCATGGCCCGGAACGGCCATCACCGCGCCGGTGCCGTAGCCCATCAGCACGAAGTTGGCGACCCACACCGGCACCTGGGCGCCGGTGACCGGATGGATGGCGCGCAGGCCGGTATCCATGCCGCGCTTTTCCTGGGTTTCCAGTTCGGCTTCGGAGACGCCGCCCTGCTTCATCTCGGCCAGCAGCGCCGCGAGCGCCGGGTTGGACTTGGCCGCGTGCTGGGCCAGCGGATGCTCACCGGCGATGGACACGAAGGTCACGCCCATCACGGTGTCCGGACGGGTGGTGAACACGCGCAGCGGGTCCAGCGTGCTGCCATCGGCATCGCGCACGTCGAACTGGATCTCCAGCCCTTCCGAGCGGCCGATCCAGTTGCGCTGCATGGTCTTGACCGAGTCGGGCCAGCCCGGCAGTTCATCCAGGCCGTCCAGCAGTTCCTGGGCGTAATCGGTGATGCGCAGGAACCACTGCGGGATCTCGCGCTTTTCCACCAACGCGCCGGAACGCCAGCCGCGGCCGTCGATGACCTGCTCGTTGGCCAGCACGGTCTGATCGATCGGGTCCCAGTTCACCACCGCGTTGCGGCGGTAGGCCAGGCCCTTGCGCATCAGGCGGGTGAACATGCGCTGCTCGTGCACGTAGTACTCGGGCGTGCAGGTGGCGAACTCGCGCGACCAGTCGATCGCATAGCCCATGGCCTTGAACTGGCCACGCATGTGCTCGATGTTGGCGTAGGTCCACTTGGCCGGCGCGGTCTTGTTCTTGATCGCCGCATTCTCGGCCGGCAGACCGAACGCATCCCAGCCCATCGGCTGCAGCACGTTGTGGCCGGTCATCCGCTTGTAGCGGCTGATCACGTCACCGATCGTGTAATTGCGCACGTGGCCCATGTGCAGCGCACCGGACGGATACGGCAGCATCGAGAGGCAGTAGAACTTCGGCTTGTCCGAGGTCTCGGTGACCTCGAAGGCACGGGTGGCATCCCAGTACTGCTGGGCGGCGGATTCAACCTGCTGCGGATCGTAAACGTTGGGTTCGACGCTGGTCATAAAAACGCTAGTGCGGCGGCAAAGCGGCACAGGGTACCGCAGTGCGGCATAGGGCTCCAATCGAGGTGGCCCACCGCAGCGCCCAAACCCGTCATCTCATTGAATTGACTGGGGATTGGCCGAATACGTCATCGCCCTGCCCTGGCCCCGGCGCGGTGCCGGGGCGCAGCGGCAGGTGAACCGCGCTCAGGCACGGCGCGCGCCCGGGGCCAGCGGCAGTACCGCCACCAGCCAGACCAGCCACGCACCGAAGGCCACGCGCTGGGCCAGCGGTGCCGGCAGCAGGGCCTGCAGGGCGAACGCCGCCAGCAGCACGCCCAGCCCGCAGGCCAGGTGCAGCGCGCCCACGGCGCGCCACGCCGGCAGCCGCAGCGCGCCGATCCCGGACATCACCGCCCCGGGCACGAAGGCCAGCACCCAGACCATCCACGCGCTGGCGTGGTATTGGCTGGCCGGGTTGTCCAGGTCGCTGGTATCCAGCGGCAGCACGCCCATCGCGGTGAAGCCGACCCCGGCCAGCATCAGCAGCTGGGCGCCAACGCGCATCGACCACGGCGCCGTGCGCGGCACCCGCAGCAGCAGGCGCAGCGCCACCAGGCTGGCCAGCAGGCCGGGCAACGCGAACCCGACGATATTGAAGGCCAGCGCATGCGGCACGCCCATCGCGCCCAGCAGCGCCACCGGGTGGCCGATCGGATCGAACAGCGGCAGCGCCGCGCCGAAGCCCAGCACCGCGCCCACGAACAACACGGCGGCGGCAATGCCGAGCGCCCCTTCCCAACGTTGGATTCCCTGCATGTTGCTCACCCGGCTGCGTTACAAGGCCCGTATTGTCGCCGCTTCCACGCCGATCCCCGGCCGGGGTTGCGTCCGGCCGCGGCCGGCACCATACACTTGATCTCCAGTTTCCCGGTTGATTTGAAACCATGAGCGATCTGCCCCAAGTCTTTGACGCCACCACCGAGACCTTCGAGACCGAGGTCCTGCAGAAGTCCCTGCAGACCCCCGTGCTGGTCGATTTCTGGGCCACCTGGTGCGGCCCCTGCAAGACCCTGGGCCCGATGCTGGAAAAGCTGGCGGGCGAATACCACGGTGCCTTCGAGCTGGCCAAGGTCGATGTCGACAAGGAACAGCAGATCGCGGCCGCGTTCCAGATCCGTTCGGTGCCCACCGTGTTCCTGGTCAAGGGCGGGCAGATCGTGGACGGCTTCCCCGGTGCGGTGCCGGAGGGTCAACTGCGCGAGTTCCTGACCCAGCATGGCGTGGTCCCGCTGGAGGCGGCCCCGGACGAGGAAGAAGCCGTCGAGGCGCCCCCGCTGGATCCGCAGGCCCAGGTCGACGTGCTGCGCGCGGCGATCGCCGCCGAGCCGGACAAGGAAGAACTCAAGCTCGACCTCGCCCTGGCCCTGCTGCAGACCGGCGCCACCGCCGAGGCCACCGCGCTGATCGATGCGCTGCCGGCCAATCTGTCCACCGATGACCGCGCCGTGCGCGCCCGTGCCCGCCTGGAGTTCGCCAGTGCGCTGCAGGAGGCTCCGGCCGCGGAGGTGCTCGACGCGCGCATTGCGGCCAACGGCGACGACCTGCAGGCCCGCCACCTGCGCGGCGTGCAGCTGCTGCTGTCCGGCCAGGACGCCGCTGCGCTGGAGCAGTTCCTGGACATGCTGCGCCGGGATCGCACCTATGACGACGGGCGTCCGCGCAAACTGCTGATCGATGCCTTCAAGGTGATCGAGGATGAAGATCTGGTCGGCCAGTACCGCCGCCGCATGGCGTCGCTGCTGTTCTGATCGCCGGCGGCCAGCGCCTCTCGGGGCGCTGGCCAGTCGAACCTGCCTATCCCAACTGGCAGCTTTGATGTGTGACGTGAATCACGTTCAGAAACCCTGCACGGCTCCCGGGCAATAATGCCGCCGCGGCCCACTGGAGGCTGCGATCCATCGGGGAGGATGAGGTCTGGGCCATGGCGGCCTACCTGGCTGCGCCCCGCCTTGCAGGGCCGTGAATGACCGTGAGATTGACCCGATTGCCTCGTTTCGCTTTGGCTGCCCGCCTTGTGGTGCTGGTGGCGTTGCTGATATCCGCCGCGCCGCTGCTGGCACAGGACTGGACCTACCGGGTGCGTCCCGGCGACACGATCTGGGACCTGAGTGCCCGCTACCTCAAGCCGTCCATCGCCTGGGAACAGCTGCAGTCGCATAACGGCATCGCCGATCCCTACCGCCTGCCCCCCGGCAGCCAGCTGCGCTTCCCGGTGGCCTGGCTGCAGGTGCAGCCCGCGCCGGCACGCGCGCTCGCCGTGCGCGGCCCGGTGCAGAGCCAGGCCGACGGCCAGCCCCGTCGCGATGTGATCGAAGGCGATCTGCTGCGGATCGGCCAGGAGCTGGTCACCGGCGAGGACGCCAGCGTCACCGTGGTGTTCGCCGATGATTCGCGTCTTCAGCTGCGCGAGCGCTCGCGCCTGCGCTTCGACCAGCTCTCGCGCTACGGGCACACCGGCATGGTCGATACCCGCCTGCGGCTGGAACAGGGCCGCGCCAGCAACCGGGTGACCCCTGCCAAGGGACCGGCCTCGCGCTACATCATCGATGCACCGACCGCGACCAGCAGCGTGCGCGGCACCGTGTTCCGGGTCAGCGCCGGCCAGGACGGCCGCGGCGCGGCGACCGAAGTGCTGGAAGGCCGGGTGCAGGTCGGCAACCGCCGTGGCCAGCGCCTGGTCAGCCGCGGCCAGGCCACCCGCAGCCCCTCGCTGGACACGCGCCCGGCCGGCCTGGAGGCGTTGCTGCCCGCACCCATGATGGCGACCCAGCCGCAGCGGCTCGCCACCCTGCCGGCTGCCGTGGCCTGGCAGCCGGTCAGCGATGCTGCCGGATACCGGGTCGAGGTGGTCCGCGCCGATCAACCCGACGTGCTGCTGTTCGGGCGCGATACCGCTGCCACAACGCTCACCCTGCCCGACCTGCCGCCAGGCGAGCTGCGCCTGCTGGTACGGGCGGTCAGCGCAGCGCAGGTCGAAGGCCTGGACGCCAGGCAGGACTTCCTGGTGCGCGATCAGCCGGTCCCGCCGCTGACCGTGCGCCCACTGCATGGGCAGACCCTCAACAGCGCGCGCCCGCGCTTCGAGTGGACCCGGGTGGCCGAGGCCGAGCGCACGGTGCTGCAGATCGCCCGCGATCCGCAGTTCCTCACTCTTCTGCTTGAACAGGACACCCGCGCCACCCACCTGCGTCCCATCCTGGATCTGGCCCCGGGGGACTATGTCTGGCGCGTGGCGTCGGTGGATCGCAACGGCGACCGCGGCCGCTTCGGCCAGCCGCTGCCGCTGACCATCACCGACGAGCCGGTCGACCCGGCGCTGCAACCACCGGAAGCCGCCCAGGGCCAGCTGACCCTGCGCTGGCAGGCGGGCGAACCGGGCCAGCGCTATCGCGTGCAGCTGGACCGCCGCGGCGATTTCAGTGCGCCGCTGCTGGATCGCGAACTGGACCAGCCGGAGGTGTCGATCAAGCGCCCCTGGCGCGGCACCCTGCATGTGCGCGTGCAGTACATCGACGACGACGGTTACGCGGGGCCGTTCTCGCCGGCACAGCAGATCGCCCTGCCGTGCCGCACCTGCTACGCCACCGGGGGCAGTGCGCTGCTGTTGTGGCTGCTGCTGTGACGCCGCTGCATCTGCCCTGGCCCCACCGCCTCCTGCTGGCCGCGCTGGTCGGTGCGCTGGCGGTCGCGGCCAGTCACTGGCAATGGTTCTGGAAGCAGGACGAGGCGGTCTACGACGCCTACGTCGGCGGGTGGGAGTACACCCCCGACGCCCGCCTGCTGATCGTGGCGATCGACGACAACAGCCTGCAGCAGCTGGGCCAGTGGCCGTGGCCGCGCGGCACCCACGCGCGCCTGCTGGACCGGCTCACCGACGCCCGCGCCGAGCGCGTGGTGCTGGACCTGATGCTGTCCGAGCCGGATCGGCAGGACAGCTCCCAGGATGCCGAACTGGCCGCGGCGATCCGCCGCAACGGGCACGTGGTGCTGCCGGTACTGGCGGCCCCGGCCAGTGGCCCGCGCATGGCCGAGGAACTGCTGCCGATCCCGCTGATCGCCGCCAACGCGGCCAGCCTGGGGCACAGCGATATCGAAGTCGACGGCGATGGCGTGGCCCGTGGCCTGTACCTCACCGCCGGGATCGGCTCACCGCACTGGCCGGCACTGGGGCTGGCGCTGGCCGACACGCGCGGCCCGCTGCCGGGCCTGCATGACCCCCAGCCCGATCTGGCCTCGCCCTATCAATGGCGGCGCGACCACTATGTGCGCGTGCGCTACGCCGGCCCGCCCGAGCGCTTCCCGCAGGTTTCCTATGCCGACGTACTCAACGGCGAGGTTGATCCGGCCTTGCTGCGCGGGCGCCGGGTGCTGGTCGGAACGACCGCCAGCGGGATCGCGCCGCGCTTGCTGACGCCCACCACCCGCGAGCGCTGGATGAGTGGCAGCGAGTACCAGGCCAACGTCGCTTCGATGCTGCTGGCCGACAAGGTCATCAACCCGCTGCCGTCGGCATGGCAGAGCGCCCTCACCGGGGTGCTGGTCGCGCTGTGCTGCCTGTTGTTGACGCTGCCGCGGGCATGGCTCACCGGCGTGCTCGCCCTCCCGCTGACGCTGCTGCTCAGCTTCGTGCTGCTGCGTGCGGGCAACCTGTGGTTCGCACCGGCTGCGGCCCTGACCGGCATGCTGGCCGTGCTGCTGGCCTGGACGCTGTGGCGGGTCAGCGCCTGGCGTCGCCAGGCCAACAGCGATGCGCTCACCGGGCTGGGCAACCGGCTGCGCTTCGAGCAGACCCTGCAGGCCGAGCACGACGCCGGTCGGCGCAGCGGGCGGCCGCTGAGCCTGGTGCTGATCGATGTGGATCACTTCAAGCGCCACAACGACGAGTTCGGCCACCAGGCCGGTGACACCGTGCTGCGACGGATCGCCCAGGAGATCCGTGCGCACGCGCGCCGCCCGCGCGACATGGCCGCGCGCTTCGGCGGCGACGAGTTCGCGTTGATCCTGCCCGACACGACGCCGGAAGGTGCGGCGCAGGTGGTGCAGGACCTGGTCGCACGGGCGCAGGGGCTGGAGATTCCGGCCGGCCGCGGTGCGACCACCCATATCACCCTGAGCGCCGGCGTGTTCACCCGGGTGCCGACGCCGAGCACCGAACCGCGTCACTTCTTCGAAGGAGCCGATGCGGCGCTGTACCAGGCCAAGGCGGCCGGGCGGAACGGCTATGCGGCCGATGACGGCGGCCCGGGCTGAGCCCCCCGTCAAGCACCATACGCAAGCGAATGGTAGACTCCGGTCACCTCCCCAGCGTGACGTGATCCGAATGAAGGCCGCTGTCTTCCGCCACGGCATCAACCTGTGGCCGCCGTTCCTGTTCACCGGCATCCACGTGACCGATGTCAGCCCGGACTACCGCCATGTGCGCGTCGAGCTGCGCATGCGCCCGTGGAACCGCAACTACGTCGGCACCCACTTCGGTGGCAGCCTGTTCGCGATGACCGATCCGTTCTGGATGCTCACCGTGATGTAGAACCTGGGGCGCGATTACTACGTCTGGGACCGCGCCGGCGAGATCGAATTCCTCAAGCCGGGCCGCGGCACGGTGGCGGCCGAGTTCCGTCTGGACGAGCCATTGCTGGACCAGTTGCGCGCAGCCACCGCCGACGGCGGGAAATACCTGCACTGGTTCAGCAATGACATCGTCGATGCCCAGGGCGAGGTCATCGCGCGCGTGCGCAAGCAGGTCTACCTGCGCCTCAAGCCCGGGGCGCGCCAGCGCGCGGGGTGAACGACAGCGCGCTGCTATGCTCGCGCGCCGGCTCTACCCCACGGACGACCATGCGCCTGCCGCTTCTGATCACCCTGCTGCTCACCGCCCTGCCCGCCGTTGGCCAGGAACTTCGGATCCCGCCGGTCGCCTACCCGGTGCTGCCGGCCAGTGCCACCTCCGCGGCCGGCTTCGTGCCCGCCGGCTGGCGTATCGAGCAGCAGTTGAGCGGCGACCTCAACGGTGACAAGCGCGATGACCTGGTACTGGTGCTGCGCCAGCAGGACCCGCGCAACATCGTCGAACACGATGGCTTAGGGATCAGCCCGCTGGACAGCAATCCTCGCCTGCTTGCCATCGCCTGGGCCACGCAGGACGGCTACGCGCTCGCCGCGCAGAACCACACGCTGATCACCCGCCATGAGGCGCCGAACCTCTCCGACGTATTCGAGGACGGCGCAGGCGTCTCGATCGTGCGCGGCACCCTGCGCACCACCCTGTTCTTCTTTTCCAATGCCGGCAGCTGGTCCACCGGCTCGGCCAGCTTCACCTTCCGCTGGCAGGATGGCGCCTTCGCGCTGATCGGCTACGACCGCAGTTCGTTGATGCGCAACTCCGGGCAGACCGAAGAGCTGAGCATCAATTACTCGACCCGCCGGGTGCGCCACGCCGAGGGCAGCACCGACGCCGACCGCGAAACGGTGCGTTGGGAAACGCTGACCTCACCGCGCCGCTGGACCCTGGAGACGGTGGGCGACGGCAGCAGCTTCGAACCGCTGGCGGACGCCGAGGGGGGCTGAACCGCCGCCGCACCGCGCGCGGTTCAATGTGCCGGCGCCTGCATCGGCACCTGCAGGGTCGGCCCGCCCTCGTCCCTCACCACGCGCCGGTCCACCTGCAGCCACAGGCCATCGTCGCTGAGCACCGGGGTGCGGGTGGGCGAACGCAGCGCCTCCGGCAACCTCTCAAGCGCCACGGATGCCTCGCCAGGCTGCTGGCGCAGCCAGCGCTGTGCTGCTACCAGGCGCAGCATCGCGGCGGCGTCCTGCGGACGGCCCGCGTACTGCTGCATGTCCGGCCCAGGAAGATTGGCCAGGCTGCAGCCCAGCGGATTGGCGATGCACGCAAAGCGATCCTGCGCCGGCCCGGGAATCGGGGCGGGCGCATCGCGCGCTGCCACCAGCTCGGCACTGGCAGCGCACGCCCACGCGTAGCGCGGCGCCATGCGCGCCTGGGTACGGGGCACATCCAGCAGCAGGCGATTGCCCTTCGGGTCTCCGCTGGCCAGGCGCAACCCCGCCCCGGCCAGCGCGAACTCACCGCGCATCGCCGTGCACAGGCTCTGCTCGCCGGACGTCATGGGCGTCAGTGCGGCCTCACAGGCCGCAGGCAGCGTCGCATCGGCGGGCAGTTCGACCAGGATGTCGGCCAGCAGCCGCGCGTTGGTCTCCACCACCGCCGCGCCGATCATGCTGGTGATCAGCGTATCGCCCTGCCCCGTCATCCGGCGCCCACTGAGGATGTCCGCACACGCACCAGCGAGTGCGGCGCCACTGTCGCCACGCACGTGGGCAAGCGCATGCGCCGATACCGGGTCGAGCATCGGGTGGAAGACCGGCAGCGGCACCATCGGGTCGGTATCGAACGGCATGAACGGGGAGACGAAGTGCCCATGGCCGGCAATCGCGGCCACGCGCTGGTGAAGCGCATCATGACCGGCATGCGCGGCGGCGAAACGCTCCGGGTCGGCGCGCACCGCCGCAAGACAGCCCATGCCCCGTCGGCCACACCGCGCCAGCGCGGGCAGCGGCGTAGCGAGGTAGCGTCCTTCCGCGCTGGAGTCCACCGGCCGCTGGCCGGGCGTGCCGGTGCGCCAACGCTCCACATCCTGCGCCAGCACCGCTTCGCGTGCGTTGGCATCCAGTCCGTCGTAGCGCAGGGTCCACAACGCGGAGAAGCCGTTGCCGCCGTTCGTGGGCACGGGCGCCTGCAGCAGCCGCATCGCCTCGCGCTGCTCAACCGGCAGCGGCCAGAACCGCGAGGCCGCCCAGACCACCGCGACCGCCACCATCAGGCTCAGGATCGAGATGCCCACCCATTTCAGTCCATTCTTCAACACAGCATTCTCCCCGTACCCGCGTCCTGCGGGGACGGGCAGCGTAAACCGGGCATCGCCACCGCTACAATGCGCGGATGTCGCCCGAAGCCCCCCAACTCGTTCCGCGTCCCTCCCTGCAGCGCCTGTTCCTGACCGGCCTGCTGACCCTGCTGCCGATCTGGCTGACCTGGGTGGTGGTCAAATTCGTGTTCGTGCTGCTCTCGGGCATTTCCAGCCCGCTGGTGGTGCCGTTGTCCGAGCAGATCGCTGCCTCCTTCCCGCATTACCTGGGCTGGATCAAGGTCGAGTGGATGCAGGACATCATCGCCTTGGCCGCCACGTTGCTGGTGATCCTCTCGGTGGGTGTGCTCAGCCGCCGCGTGATCGGCCAGCGCCTGCTGCGCTGGTTCGGCGCGGTGATCAAACGCATCCCGTTGGCCAGCATCATCTATGACAGCGCCAAGAAACTGCTGGACATGCTGCAGACCGAACCGGGCAGCACGCAGCGCGTGGTGCTGATCGATTTCCCGCACCGGGACATGAAGTCGGTCGGGCTGGTCACGCGGGTGATGAAGGAAGAAGGCAGTGGGCGCGAGCTGGCCGCGGTGTACGTGCCGACCACCCCCAATCCGACCTCGGGCTATCTGGAAATCGTGCCGGTCGAGCTGCTGACCCCGACCGACTGGACCGTGGACCAGGCGATGAGCTTCATCATCTCCGGCGGTGCGGTCGCGCCGGAAACCATGCCGTTCACCCGCGCCGGCGATCGTTGAGCGTGGCGGCAGCCTCGCGCTGCCGCAGCTGACCGCGCGCCGTACATGACAAAGCTGACCGGGGGCCGATGCTGGCCGTACGCAGGCGAATCGGGCAAGCTCCCTCGTCTGTGCGTTTACGGAAACAGCCGATGCCCCACCCCGCCCGCGCCCTGGCGCTTGCCATCGCCGTACTGATGGCCTTCAGTGCCGCCGCTCCGGCCGAAGCCGCCAAGAAAAAGGCCACCCGGCCCGCCGCGGCCCAGTCCCGGCCCGCCGCCAAGCCCAAGGCCAAGCCGCGTGCACGCCCGGCCGCCGCCCCTGCCCGCCAGCCGCTGGTACGCCAGCAGAGCAAGGCCGCGCAGCTGGACCGGATCTACGATGAGTACTGGGATGCCTCGATGCGGCTCAACCCGCTGCAGGCCACCTTCCAGGGCGACAGCCGCCACAACGATCAACTCCCCAACATCCTCTCGGCTGCGTACCGCCAGCAGTCGCATGATTTCACCGTGGAATGGCTGGGCAAGGTCGAGAAGATCGGCCCGGATGGCCTGACCGGCCAGGACCTGCTGAGCTATGAAATCTTCGTGCGCGATGCGCGCATGTCGCTGGCGGCCGAACAGTTCCCGGGCTGGATGCTGCCGGTGAGCCAGTACTACAACCTCGGCAGCATCATGGCCATTCTCGGCTCCGGCTCCGGCGCCCAGCCGTTCAACACGGTGCAGGACTACGACGGCTGGTCGCGCCGTTCGCTGGGCATCCCCGCACTGTTCGAACAGGCCATCGCCAACATGCGCCAAGGCATGGCTGCCGGCGTGGTGCAGCCGCGCGACCTGATGGAAAAAGTGCTGCCGCAGCTGGATGCGGTGATCAAGCCCACCGCCGAGGAAAGCATCTTCTGGGCGCCGGTGCGCAATCTGCCCGAGGATTTCCCCGAGGCTGACAAGGCGCGCATCACGGCCGAGTACAAGCGCATGATCGAGTTGCGCATCATGCCGTCCTACCGCGCCCTGCGCGGCTTCATCGCCACCGAGTACCTGCCCGCCGCGCGCAGCACCGATGGCCTGGCCGGCCTGCCCGGCGGCAAGGCCTGGTATGCGCAGACCATCGTGCAGAGCACGGCCTCCACGCTGACGCCCGAGCAGATCCACGCACTGGCCGAACAGCGCGTGGCCTCGCTGCAGGCACAGATCGCCACGATCATGAAAGACAACCGGATCCGCGGCTCGCAACAGAAGCTGCTGCGCACGATGCGCACCGACCGCGATTTCCAGTACGCCAACGCCGATGCACTGATCAACCGCTACAAGCAGCTGCAGAGCCAGGTCAATGCGCGCCTGCCGACCCTGCTCGGCACGCTGCCCAAGGCGCCGATGGAGATCCGCGCGGTGGAGCCCGAGCGTGCCGCCACCGCCGGCGCGGTGAGCTACCAGCAGCCGCTGCCGGACGGCATGCGCCCGGGCGTGCTGTACATCAACACCGGCGATCTGCCGAGCCGCCGCCGCTGGGCCGCACCGATGCAGTTCCTGCACGAAGGCATTCCCGGCCACCACGTGCAGCTGGGCCTGCAGCAGGAGCTGGACAAGCTGCCGCGCTTCCGTCGCCTGGGCGGCGATATCGCCTTCGTGGAAGGCTGGGGCCTGTACGCCGAGTCGCTGGGTGAGCAGTTGGGCGTCTATCAGGATCCGTACGAACGCATCGGCTATCTCCAGGCCGCATTGACCCGCGCCGCACGCATGGCCGCCGACACCGGCGTGCACGCGCAGGGCTGGAGCAAGCGCCAGGCCGTGGACTACCTGGTCAAGACCGCGGACATGAGTGCCAGCGATGCCAATGCCGAAGTCGAGCGCTTCATGGCCCTGCCCGGGCAGACCCTGGCCAACGGCCTGGGCGAGCTGAAGATGATGGAGCTGCGCGACAAGGCCAAGGCGGCACTGGGGCCGCGTTTCGATGCACGTCGCTTCCATGAGGAAGTGCTGCGCGATGGTTCGATGCCGCTGGATATCCTGGATGCCAAGATCGCCCGCTGGATCGCCAACCAGGGCGGTGCAGCAGCACCCGCCCCCTGACCGCACAAGGAACCGGACATGCGCATCGTGCGGCATCTACGTGGGTGGATCGGCGCGATGTGCATCGCCGGCAGCGGATCAGTGATGGCCGCGCCGGCACTGACACCGCCGGATCAGGGCATCGATGCCCTGATGCAGCGCTACGACGGCCAGGTGCCGGGCGCCGCGGTGCTGGTCCTGCATGATGGCAAACCGGTGTTCCGGCGCGGCTACGGGCTGGCGGTTCTGGAAGATCGCACCGCCGTGACCGCACAGACCAACTTCCGGCTGGCCTCGGTCAGCAAGCAGTTCACCGCCGCGGCGATCCTGCTGCTGGCCGAGGACGGCGCGCTTGCTCTGGATGATCCGCTGAAGCGCTGGTTGCCCTCGTTGCCGGCCGCCGCCGATGCGATCACCCTGCGCCAGCTGCTCAGCCACACCAGCGGCCTGCTCGACTACGAAGACCTGATGGCCGCCGACGCGACCGCGCAGGTGCATGACCAGGATGTGCTGCATCTGCTGGAGGCTCAGGACCGGACGTACTTCACACCCGGCACGGCCTACCGCTACAGCAACAGCGGCTACGCGCTGCTGGCGCTGGTGGTCGGCAAGGCGTCCGGCAGCGATTTCGCGACCTTCCTGCGCCAGCGGATTTTCCTGCCGCTGGGCATGCGCGACAGCGTGGCCCATCAGGACGGGGTGGACGATATCGCCCGTCGCGCCTATGGCTACAGCGAGGTCGACGGGCGCTGGCAGCGCACCGACCAGAGCCTGACGAGTGCGGTGCTCGGGGATGGCGGCATCTATTCCTCGGTGGACGATCTGGCCCGGTGGGATGCCGCGCTGTATGACCAGCGGCTGCTGAAAGCGACATCGCTGACGCAGATGTTCTCCCCTGCCACGCCCACCGCCGAACCGGACGTGCCGTTCTACGGCTTCGGTTGGCGCCTCAACGGCGGCGCACACTGGCACAGCGGCGAGAGCATCGGTTTCCGCAACGTGATCCTGCGCTACCCGGCGCAGCGCCTCACCGTGATCGTGCTCAGCAACCGCAACGCACCCGAACCCTATCCGCTGGCGCTGCAGATCGCCCGGCGCTGGCTTGACACCCTGCAATGAACGCTTCGGACACCTCCCCGCTGACCGGCATCCACCACGTGGCCCTGATCGCCTCGGATTACGCCCGCTCGAAGGATTTCTATACCCGCGTGCTCGGTTTGCGGGTGATCGCCGAGAACTACCGCGCGGCGCGCGACTCCTGGAAGCTCGACCTGGCCCTGCCCGACGGCAGCCAGCTGGAGCTGTTCTCGTTCCCGGGGGCGCCGCCGCGCCCCAGCCGCCCCGAGGCCCAGGGCCTGCGCCACCTGGCCTTCCGCGTGCACCTGCTGGAGCCCATGATCGAACGTCTGGCCGCGGCCGGGGTGGCCTGCGAGCCGATCCGGGTGGACGAGTACTCCGGGCGCCGGTTCACCTTCTTCGCCGATCCCGACGACCTGCCGCTGGAGCTGTACGAGATCCCGGCCGACGCCGGCTGAACCGTGCGCCGGGCACGTTCCGTACCGGAGCGAATGGGTATACAGTCGGCCTTGTACCGGCCGTCTGCGCCGGCGTTCACGGACATCCCTGGGAGGGGAACATGCGCAAGACCTTCAAGACCCTGTTGCTGGCGCTGCCGCTGATGATGGCTGCGATGTCGGCCAGCGCAGCCGACGGCGCCGTCGGCCGCTGGAAGACCATCGATGACAAGACCGGCAAGGTGAAGTCGATCGTGGAGATCACCCAGGCCACCAACGGCACCCTGACCGGCAAGGTCGTGGACATCCTGCACTCGGACAAGGGCCCCAACCCGGTCTGCGATGGCTGCGAGGGCGCCAACAAGAACAAGCCGGTCAAGGGCATGACCATCCTGTGGAACCTCAAGGCCGATGGCGCCAACGCCTGGTCCGGCGGCACCATCCTGGACCCGGGCAACGGCAAGACCTACAAGTCCAAGATGAAGCTGCAGACCGGTGGCGCCAAGCTGGACGTGTCCGGCTGCGTGGCCTTCATCTGCCGCGCCCAGACCTGGGTGCGCGAGTAAGCCCCGCGCAGGTTCCAGCCTTGGTAACCCGGCTTCGGCCGGGTTACTGCGTTTTGGCATGCGATAATCCCCGGTTCCCCTGGCAACAGCGCTCACCATGACCCGCACCGCTCTCGTCACCACCGCCCTGCCCTACGCCAACGGCCCGCTGCACCTGGGCCACCTGGTCGGCTACATCCAGGCTGACATCTGGGTGCGCGCGCGTCGAATGAGCGGCGGCAAGACCTGGTTCGTCTGCGCCGATGACACCCATGGCACCCCGATCATGCTCGCGGCCGAAAAGGCCGGCGTGACCCCGGAAGCCTTCATCGCCAGCATCCAGGCCAGCCATGAGCGCGATTTCGCCGCGTTCGGCGTCGCGTTCGATCATTACGACTCGACCAACTCGGCGGCCAACAAGGCGCTGACCGAAGCCTTCTACCTCAAGCTCGAGGCCGAAGGCCACATCGCGCGCCGCTCGGTGGCCCAGTTCTACGACCCGGCCAAGGGCATGTTCCTGCCGGACCGCTACATCAAGGGCATCTGCCCGAACTGTGGCACCCCGGACCAGTACGGCGACAACTGCGAAGTCTGCGGCGCCACCTACAGCCCGACCGATCTCAAAGACCCGAAATCGGTGATCTCCGGCGCGACGCCGGAAATCCGCGATTCGGAGCATTTCTTCTTCGAGGTCGGCCGCTTCGAAAGCTTCCTGCGCGAGTGGCTGGCCGGCGACGTCGCCCTGCCGGGCGTGAAGGCCAAGCTGGGTGAGTGGCTCAATGCCGACGGTGGCCTGCGCGCGTGGGACATCTCGCGCGATGCGCCGTACTTCGGCTTCCAGATCCCCGGCCACCCGGGCAAGTACTTCTATGTCTGGCTGGATGCGCCGATCGGCTATCTGTCCAGCTTCCAGACGCTGTGCGCGAAGACCGGCGAAGACTTCGAGGCGCACCTGCGCGCGGGCACCAGCACCGAGCTGCACCACTTCATCGGCAAGGACATCGTGAACTTCCACGGCCTGTTCTGGCCGGCGGTGCTGCACGGCACCGGCCACCGCGCCCCGACCCGCCTGCACGTCAACGGCTACCTGACCGTGGATGGCGCGAAGATGTCCAAGTCGCGCGGGACCTTCGTGATGGCGCGCACCTTCCTGGATGCCGGGCTGGAACCGGAAGCGCTGCGCTATTACTTCGCGGCCAAGTCCTCCGGCGGCGTGGACGATCTCGACCTGAACCTGGGCGACTTCATCGCGCGCGTCAACGCGGACCTGGTCGGCAAGTTCGTCAACCTGGCCAGCCGCTGCGCGGGCTTCATCAGCAAGCGCTTCGAGGGCCGCCTGGCCGCTGCGCTGCCCGATGCCGCCCAGTACGACCGCTTCGTCGCCGCGCTGGCGCCGATCCGCGAGGCGTACGAGCGCAACGATCCGGCCAGTGCACTGCGCCAGACCATGGCGTTGGCCGATGAAGCCAACCGCTACATCGACGATGAAAAGCCGTGGGTGATCGCCAAGCAGGACGGCGCCGATGCGCAGCTGCAGTCGGTCTGCACCCAGGGCCTGAACCTGTTCCGCGTGCTGGTTACCGCGCTCAAGCCGGTGCTGCCGGCCACCGCCGCGCAGGCCGAGGCCTTCCTGGCGGCGCCGGTGCAGACCTGGACCGACATCGCCACCCCGCTGACCGCGCACACCATCGCGGTGTACGAGCCCCTGTTCACCCGTATCGACCCGAAAAAAATCGACGCCATGACCGACGCTTCCAAGGACACCCTGCAGGCCGCCACCCCGGCCCCCGCCGCCCCGGCCAAGCCGGCCAAGCCCGCTGCCGCACCGGCACCGGCGGTGGCCACCGATGGCGAGGCCGCGCCGGCCTACATCGGCATCGACGACTTCGCCAAGCTGGATCTGCGTATCGGCAAGGTGCTGGTCTGCGAGTTCGTGGAAGGCTCGGACAAGCTGCTGCGCTTCGAACTCGACGCCGGTGACCTGGGCAAGCGCCAGATCTTCTCCGGCATCCGCGCCAGCTACGGCGAGCCGGAGCAGCTGGTCGGCCGCAGCGTGGTGTTCATCGCCAACCTGGCCCCGCGCAAGATGCGCTTCGGCCTGAGCGAAGGCATGATCCTGTCGGCCGGTTTCGACGGCGGCGCACTCGCCCTGCTGGACGCCGACAGCGCCGCGCTGCCGGGCATGCCGGTCCGCTGACCGCGACGGCAGGGCGGCCACCGGGTCGCCCTGCCACGCTTTTCTGCCTGGAGGTGTGGGTTGGAACTGGCGCTGTTCGATTTCGACCACACGGTCACCACCTGCGATACCTACGGGCGTTTCCTGCGCCGTGTGGCCACCCCCGAACAGCTCGCGCAGGCCTGGTGGAAAGTGGGCCCGTGGCTGCTGGCCTATCGCCTGAAGCTGATCTCGGCCGAACGGCTCCGCCGCCGCGTCACCCGCCTGACCTTCACCGATCGCCATCTGGAGGACATCACCGCGCAGGCCGCTGGCTACGCGCGTGACGTGCTGCCCGGCGTGATGCGGCCGGAGATGCTCGAGCAGATCCAGTGGCACCTCAAGCAGCAGCACACGGTGGTGATCGTGTCCGGCTCGCTGGACCTGTACCTGCGCCCGTGGTGCGAAGCGATGGGGCTGGAGCTGATCTGCAACCGGCTGGAGAGCCGCGACGGGCGCCTCACCGGGCGCTATGCCGAGGGCGACTGTGCTCCGCACAAGGTGGCGCAGATCCGCCGTCGCTTCGACCTTCCGCGCTATCTGCGCATCCATGCCTACGGCGACAGCAGCGAGGACCGCCCGATGCTCGCCCTCGCCCACGAACGCTGGTACCGCGGCAACCCCATGAAGCCGCGCCGGACGGCGCCGGCCAGTGCCCCACCCGCCCGCGACAGCCGGGCCTGATGCCCCACCGCGCAGCCACCGCCACGCCATGAGTCTTCCCATCGACACCCTCACCGAACGCCTTGACCGGCTGTTGCCACAGACCCAATGCGGGCAATGCGGCTACGACGGCTGCCGCCCGTACGCCGAGGCGATGGCACGCGGCGAGGCGGGCGTCGATCATTGCCCGCCAGGCGGCGATGCCGGCGCACGCGCGTTGGCGGATGTGCTGGGGGTCGTCGCGCTGCCGTTCGACCGCTCGCGCGGCGAACACAAGGCACCGCAGGTCGCGGTGGTGATCGAAGCGGACTGCATCGGCTGCACCAAGTGCATCCAGGCGTGCCCGGTCGATGCGATCGTCGGCGGTGCCAAGTACATGCACACGGTCATCGCCGATCTGTGCACCGGCTGCGAACTGTGCATCCCGCCGTGCCCGGTGGACTGCATCGCACTGGTCAGCGTAACGCGGTAGGGCCGGCCGCGGCCCTGCTCGCGACAGCGGCGACAGCGGGGCGCATGGCGATGCGTCGATCTCCATGGCGCCCCTGCTTCACGGCACGGTTACGGCAGGGCCGCCGTCACCACGATCTCCACTTTCCAGCTCGGGTCGGCCAGCTTGGCTTCCACGGTCGCACGCGCCGGGGTCATGCCTGCCACCACCCACTCATCCCACGCGGCATTCATGCCGGCGAAATCGCCGATGTCGGCCAGGAAGATCTCCGCGCGCAGGATGTGCTGCTTGTCACTGGCCACCAGTGCCAGCAGCTTGTCGATCTCTTCCAGTACCTGACGGGTCTGCCCGGTGATGTCCTGGCTGGTGTCTTCGGGGATCTGCCCGGACAGATACGCGACCTTGTTGTGGACGGTCATTTCGGACATGCGCGGACCTACGTCGAAACGTTCCAACATGGCGTTTGCTCCTCTGGATGAAACCGCATTGTCACCGATGCAGCGTGCGCCTGCCGGGGCCGGTGCGCAAAGCAGCCACAGCACGCACAGCGCCGCCGCTTGGCAAGCGTCGGCATCAGGCGCACGATTTGCCGGACCCGGCAGGCACGCCCGCCGTTGACTCTTTCATCGCCCATCCCGGAGCACGCTGTACCGATGACCGACACCGCCCCTGCTCCCACGCCGGCCCGCGCCCCTTGGCGTCGCGCCGCAACCGTCGTCATCCCGCTGGTGATCCTGGCCCTGGCCCTGCGCGGGCTGGCCAACGAATTCGACGAACACGGTTACCGCGCGATCCGCGAGGCGTTCCGTCACCTCGGCGCCGGCCAGATCGCATTGACCGTGCTGCTCGGCCTGGCCAGCTACGCCTGCCTGATCGGCTTCGATGCGATCGGCCTGCGCCGCAGCGGCAAACGCCTGCATCCGGCGCGGGTCGGCATCACCGCCTTCCTCGCCCATACGCTGGGGCAGACGCTGGGCTTTGCCGCGCTCACCGGCGGTGCGGTGCGCCTGCGTGGCTATGGTCGCGCGGGGCTGACGCTCGGCGAGATCGGCCAGGTGGTGTTGATGAGCACGCTGGGCTTCATGTTCGGCGCCTGGCTGCTGCTGGCGCTGGCCTTCGTGCTTGAGCCCGGCGCGGCCGCGCTGGCGTTGCCGATCCCGGTGCAGGCGGTGCGTGTGATCGGCGTCCTTGGCCTGCTGGCCTATGCCGGCACGGTGCTGCTGGTGGGGCGCGAGGGCCGCAGTTTCCGGATCCGCGGGCATGCGTTGTGGCTGCCGGATCGCCGCACGATGCTCGGCGTCACGGCACTGAGCGTGGTCGAACTGGTGCTGGCCAGCGCAGCCTTCTATGTGCTGCTGCCGATGGATACGCCGACCGGGCTGCCCGGTTTCGTCGGTCTGTACCTGGTCGCGGTGCTGGCCGGCCTGATCTCCAGCGTGCCGGCCGGCCTGGGCGTATTCGAGTGGAGCCTGTTGAAGCTGTTGCCACAGGTTGCCCCCGCTGCGGTGCTGGCGGCGGCATTGATCTACCGCGTGACCTATTACGTGCTGCCGCTGCTGCTGGCCACGGTGCTGGCGGTGGCGCCCGCCCTGCGTCGCCCGCTGCGCGCCGGTGCCGGTGCGACCCGGGTCGGCTGGACCGCCCTGCGCCCGTGGCTGCCGCAGATCATCGCGCTGGCGGTGTTCAGCGTCGGCGCCGCGCTGGTGATCGACGGCACCCTGCCGACCCCTCGTCGGCACCTGATCACCGCGTCGCTGCCCATCCTGGAAACCTCGCATCTGCTGGGCAGTCTGGCCGGTGTCGCGCTTTTGTTGATCGGTCAGGGCCTGCAGCGGCGCAGCCATGCCGCGTGGATGCTGGCACTCGGCATCTGCGTGCTGTCCCCGCTGCCGATCTGGCTGCGCGGCGGGCAGGTATTGATCGCACTGTCGGCGCTGCTCGTGGCTGCCGCGCTGTGGGCCTCGCGCCGCGAGTTCTACCGCCAGGGCGCGCTGCTGGATGAGGCCTGGTCGTGGCCGTGGATCCGCAACCTCGGGCTGGTGCTGGTGGCGGTGATCTGGCTGCTGTTCTTCGTCTACAGCCACGTCGAATACCAGAACGAGCTGTGGTGGCAGTTCGCGCTGCAGGGCAACGCGCCGCGTGCATTGCGGGCGCTGTTGCTGGTGGCGATCGCGCTGACCATCTTCGGCCTGGCGCGGTTGCTGCACAGTACGCGCAGCCCGCTGCCGGCCGCCGATGCCGCCACGCTGGACGCACTCGCCCCGATCCTCGCCGCCGCCGAGGACACCCAGGCCTGCCTGGTACTCACCGCGGACAAGGCCGTGCTGCGCGACGAGGCGCAACGCGGCTTCGTGATGATGCAGCGCTACGGCGGCTCGCTGATCGCGATGGGCGATCCGGTCGGCCCGCCGGAGGTGGTGCGTGCGCTGATCTGGCGCTTCCGCGAGGAAGCCGACCGGCTCGGCCTGCGCCCGGTGTTCTACCAGGTGGGCGAAGCGCATTGGCAGACCTACCTCGATCTCGGCCTGACCCTGGTCAAACTCGGCGAAGAGGCGATGGTCCCGCTGCAGGACTTCACCCTGGAAGGCCGCGATCGCGCCGATCTGCGCCAGGCCTGGAACCGCGGCAAGCGCGGCGGGTTGAGCTTCCGCGTCGCGCCCCCCGAGGAAGTACCGGCCCTGCTGCCGGCCCTGTCGGTGGTCTCCCAGCAATGGCTGGACGACAAGGCCGGTGATGAAAAGGGCTTCTCCCTGGGCAGCTTCGACCCGGCCTACCTGTCCCGCTTCCCGGTGGCGCTGGTCGAGGCCGAGGGCCGCATCGTGGCCTTCGCCAATCTATGGCAGGCGCCGGCCGGCAATGAACTGTCGGTCGACCTGATGCGGCATGTCGACGATGCGCCCAAGGGCACCATGGATTTCCTGTTCATCGAGCTGTTCCTGTGGGGCCGCGCGCAGGGTTTCCACCGCTTCTCGCTGGGCATGGCGCCGCTGTCCGGGCTCGCCCAGCATCGCCTGGCCGGGCGCTGGAACCGTTTCGCCAACGTGGTCGCGCGGCACGGTGAGCGCTTCTATGGCTTCAGCGGCCTGCGCCGCTTCAAATCGAAGTTCGCCCCGGTCTGGCGCGCCCGTTATCTGGCCGCGCCGGGCGGCGTGCACCTGCCCGCCGCCCTGCTCGATGCGACCCGGCTGATCTCCCTGGATCCACGTCGGCACGATTGAGGCCGCACCGGGACTGCCGGCGCTCAGCGCGCCGGCAGATGCTGCACGATGGTATCGGCGAGGCGATCGTAGTCACCTTTGAAATGATGATCGCCGGGCAGCTTGATGATCTGCGCGTTGCCCGCTGCAGGCAGCGACGGACACAGTGCATCGCGATCCTCTTCGCCATACACGCACAGTGTTTTCCCGGCGGGCAGCCGGGCCACTTCCGGCGCGATCGGCAGGCCATCGCCACCGCCGCCGAGCCAGTTGCTGACATGGAACTCATAATCGGCATTCTTGCCGACCGACAGCAGCGCGATCATCGAGACCGCCTCGCGCGTTGCTGGTGACAGCTGGTTGATCGCCGCAGGCAACACGTCGGCGCCCTGCGAGAAACCGACCAGCACCACGTTGCGGCGCTGCCACTGCCGGCTGTAGTGAGTGGCGATGCGCTCCAGGTCGCGGGCGAACCCTTCCGGCGTGCGCGCGGTCCAGAAGTAACGCAGTGAATCCACGCCGACCACCGGCACGCCGGCCTCGCTCAGCGACGCGGCCACTTCCTTGTCCAGCCCCGCCCAGCCACCATCGCCCGAGACAAAAATGGCGAAGGTGTCACCGGCTTTGGTGGTCGGCACATCGACCACCGGCAGGCCGTTGAGGTCATCCGGCGGCGGCGCCAGGCTGACGCCCTTCTGGGCGCCGATCACCTTGGCCGCCGCCAACAGCCCGGGCAATGCGTCGCCCTGCGCGGTGCGCTCGAACTGGCGCCCCATGCCGACCTTGCGCACGAACGCCGCCGACTCGCCCGCCGGGCAATGCACATCGCCGGCCGCGTTCAACCACGGGAAATTCAGCTCGGTCGGCTGCAGGCGGCCATGGCTGCTGCCGGCCCCGCAGACCTTGCGCTCGCGCACGCCGGACGGGCAGAACCCCGTGGTGATCAGCCCGGCGAACACCTGGGTGTCGGCCTGGGCGGCCACCGCGTAGGCCAGCGCCGCCCCCTCACCATCGCCGCCGATCAGCGGCAGGTGGTAGCCGGGCACGTGCAGATAGGCCTGGAACCAGCGCGAGAAATTCTCGACGTCGCCCGCACCGAACGCGCAGTCACCGCTGTTCTCGCGGGCCAGCACCTGGCGCAGATGCGCGACATCGACCTGGGCGACCAGCGCGCCGTCGGCACGCAGCGCGTCGATCCGCTGCTGGCTGTCGGCGCGGCCGGCCGTGCCGTCGAACCACACCACCACCCGTTGCGGGTGGCCGTCGGGCAGATGGACCGGCACGTTCTCGAAACGACCATGGCTGAGCTGCTGCGGTGGCGCGGCCAGCGCCGCCCCCGTCATCGCTGCCATCACCAGTCCCAGCATCACCCCCAAACCGGCTCGCCGCATCGTCGCGCATCCCATGGATAGAGTGCCAACGATACGCCCCTGCCCGGCCAAGGGCATGTACAGACCGTGGCCGGACGCTCAGCGCGACTCACGGCGCGCCTGGCGCCACAGCTGCCAGGCCACCGACACCAGCCACACCACCACCACTGCGATCACCAGCTTCTGTCCCGCGCCGCGGGGCGGGCCCCGCCACAGCACGTGCAGCCACAGCAGTGCGAAGCACAACCAGGCCCACCACCAGGCCGGAGCGGCCCAATCGCGCCAGCGCGGGTCGGCCCGCATATACCAGCTCTGCAGCAGCATCGCCACGCTCACGCACAGGAACGCGGTATTGGCCGACAGCCCGTGCACCAGCGGCGCCAGCAGCGGCGCGCGCTCGGGCAGCCAGCTGTCGCCGATCGCCACCCCCATCAGGCCCAGCGCGGCGACCCAGAACAGCAGCGGCGCCGCCGCACTGCGGCGCGGCGAACGACTGTTGGCATGCAGCGAGACCGCCAGCAGCATGATCGCCAGCGCCAGCACGCAATAGGCGGTGCGCAGGGCCAGTCCCCAGGGGCCATGCAGGTACAGGCTCAGGGTGGCCTGCACCCAGTCCAGATCATCGCGTGCCCATTGCGTCCACAGCGCGGTGGCGACGAACAGCGCCAGCGCCACCAGGGTCGCCATGGCGACGCGTCCATGATGCTGGGCGGGCCAGCGGGAGGGGCGTGGCAGCGGCAGCGACATCGCGGCTCCTGGGGTCAGTCGGTGGCCTCGGGGTGGCGCTGTTTCCATGCAGCCAGGGCAGCGCGGTAGCGCTGCAGCTCATCGCTGTACAGATCCAGCACGCACAGCGGGCAGCCGCTGCCGCAGCACTCGTTGGGGCCGGGTTCTTCCGGCGGTTGCGGACGCGGATCGGAGGCTGGAACGGACACAGGCATGGCCACACAGGGAGGAAAAACAGCGCACACAGTGTAACGGGCATGCTTCGCGCCGGGGCTTCAGCGCCCCACCCGCCGGCGCAGGTTGTCGCGCGCGGCCGCATCCAGCCGCTGGTGGAAGAAGTCGCTCAGGAAGATCCGCGGCTGCCCCAGCACCTGCTTGAGAAAGCGCCGCCGGTTGAGCCGGAACACAAAGCCCGGCACGTGTCCGGCGTATTCCTCGGCGATACCGCGGTCGTAGGCGTCGAACACTGCCGCCGGCGCCCCGAGAATGGCCATGTCGCAATCCAGGAACAGCGCCGCTTCGGGGTCGACATCGCCGGGCGCGAGCTTGCTGTGGCGGGCGGTCAGTTCGATCAGCTCGACCACCCGGCCCGCATCGATCCCGGCCGCCGGCAACCAGCGCGCGATCGCCTCGCGCGCCAGCGCCGCCGAACGGGCTTCGTTGTCGCCCCGTCCCGCCTCGTAGATGGCGTCGTGGTACAGCGCGGCCAACTGCACCTCGCCCGGCCGGGTCCAGCCCGGGCCGGCCTCGGCGACGGTGCTGCAGTGCTGCAGGACGGCCTGCACGTGCGACCAGTTGTGGTACGCCCGCGGCGGCAGGGCGTAGGCGGTTTCCAGCTCGGCACGCTGCCCGGCAGGCAGGGGAATCGGTTCGAAGCGCATGCACCATGATTGGCCGTCGCCGCGACGCTGGCAAGCCGGGCGGTGGTTTTTTGACCACCTTCCCAGAACCGTTGCCGTGCAGGCGGTGCGCGCGGTTATCCACACGTTTGTCGACCGCTGGTCCACATCCTCTGTGGATGGCGCGGACAGCCGATGAACGGCATGCCAGGGCCCATCAACGCGCCTAGACTGGACCCGACGGACCCCAGCGCCCTGCGAGGTGACGGCGATGACCGCGTGCAGATTCCTGCTGATGATGTGCATGGCCCTGGCCGCCGCACCGGCCTGGGCAGCCGACCCCGCGCCCGTTGTGACCACCGCCGGGCCAAGCGCGGCCGCCCCACCCACGCCCGCGCAGATCCTGGAGGTGCCCGCGCCGCTGCTGGCGCTGCTGCACGAACGGGTCATCGATCCCGGCTACTCGCGCGAGCGCCGCCTGCAGCGGCTGGTGGAGATGATCTTCGACGCACAGGGGCTGCACCTGGCCTACGACCCGGAGGCGACCTACACGATCACCGAAACCTGGCAGACGCGGCGTGCCAACTGCCTGTCCTTTACGCTGCTGTTCGTCACCCTGGCCAACCTGGCCGGCATCGACGCGCATGTCCAGGAAGTGGCGCAGGTGGTGAGCTGGTACCAGGCTTCCGGGGTGATCTACAGCGTGGGCCACGTCAACGCGGGCATCGTGCTGGACGGGCGCAGCGGCACCGTCGATCTGGACCACAACGTGCTCTACGACCACCTCGGCCCGCAGCGCATCAACCGGCAGCGCACGCTGGCCCATTTCTACAACAACCGCGGCGCGGACCACATGACCGCCGGCGATATCGATACGGCCCGCGCCTACTTCAGCGCAGCCCTCGGCATGGCACCGGACTTCGTGGCGGCCTGGAACAACCTCGGCGTCCTCGATGCACGCATCGGCAACCTGGACCAGGCCCGCAGGGACTATGAAACCGCGCTGCGCCTGCAGCCGCGGCATGGCGCCAGCCTGAGCAACGCCAGCGCCCTGTACCGCCGCATGGGCGACACCCGCCAGGCGGGGCTGCTGGCGAGCCGGCTGGCGCGTGTGCAGCGCAGCGATCCGTTCGCCCAGTACATGTTCGGCGCCCAGGCCGAGCAGCGCCGGGACTATGCAGCAGCCGTGCGTTTCTACCGCCGGGCGGTCCATCTGTACGAGACGGCGCATCCGTTCCACTTCGCGCTGGCCCGGAGCTATTTCCTGGCCGGCGATGCACGCCGGGCCTCGATCGAAATGCAGCGCGCGCGGGACCTGGCCGGGGAGAGCGGCGATGCGCTCAGGTCCCGCTACCAGGCCAAGCTGGACAGCCTGCAGCGTTGGCGCCAGCGCGGCACCAACGCCAACTGAGCCGGCTCAGGCCTTCTTGAGGAAGCAGGTCTTCAGGACCAGGCCCTTGATCTTTTCCGAGTTGCCCTCGATGTGCTCGGCGTCGTCCTCGACCAGGCGGATGTTGCGGATCACCGTGCCCTGCTTGAGCGGGATCGAGGAGCCCTTGACCTTCAGGTCCTTGATCACGGTGACCGTGTCACCGGCGGCCAGCACGTTGCCGTTGCTGTCGCGTACCACCAGGGCCTCGCCGCCGCCGTCACCGGCGGCCCACTCGTGGCCGCAGTCCGCGCAGATGAACAGCGCGCCATCGGCATAGGTGTTTTCCAGGGTGCACTGCGGGCAGGCGGGAATGGCGGACATCGACAGCTCTTCGGTAACGAAACGGCCACTAGTGTAACCGCCCGTTACCGCCTGCCCTTGCGTCGGCGGTCCCGTTGCCGCAAAGTGCGCGCCCCCTGACCACCGGCCCGGCCCACCGCATGAAACTCGGCATCGACTTTGGCACCAGCAACTCCGCCGCCGCCGTGGTGATCGACGGCAAGGTGGTGCCGATCCAGTTCGGCCAGGCCGAACAGTTCCGCACCACGGTGTATTTCCCCGAGGTGATGCGCGACCCGAACGACTTCGAACTGACCCCGGCGCTGGAGCACGATCTGGCCCGGCTGGTCGACGCGGCCGCGCGCGATGCCCGCGCCGCCGGCCAGGAACGCGCGCCTGATGCACTGCGCCGGGAGGCCCTGCGCGTGGTGCGCCGGCAGTGGATGGAAGAGCAGATGCGGGCCCCGCTCAGCTCCACCACCCTGCTGCAGAACGCCGTCTACGGCGATGACGCGCTGGAGGCCTACTTCGAAGAGAACGAAGGCAACCTGGTGCAGAGCCCGAAATCGATGCTCGGCTACAACCTGCACCCGCGCGCGCGCCAGACCATCGCCGGCATCGCCACGCACATCCTCGAGCACATCCGCCTGACCGCCTCGCGCCAGCTGGACACCCCGATCCGCACCGCCACGCTGGGCCGTCCGGTCCAGTTCCGCAGTTCCATCGGCGAGGCCGGCAACGCCCAGGCGCTGGAGATCCTGCACGGCGCGGCGATCGCCGCCGGCTTTGACAGCATCGATTTCCTCGAAGAGCCCGCGGCCGCGGCCATGCATTACCACGCCGAAAGCCCGCAGGAACACGACGCGGTGGTGGTGGACATCGGCGGCGGTACCACCGATATCGCCCATGCCCGGGTGGGCGGTGGCCAGGCCCCGACCATCCACCGTGCCTGGGGTATCGCCCGCGGCGGTACCGATATCGACCTGGCGCTGAGCCTGGGCGGCTACATGCCGCTGTTCGGCCGCGGCATCACCCGCGTGCCCGCGCATCACTACGTGGAAGCGGCGATGGTGCAGGACATGACCCGCCAGCGCGATTTCCGCCAGCACACCTACCGCGATGTGGACGCGCCGTTCGGCCCGCGCCTGACTGCCCTGCAGGACACCGGCAACACCGCGCGCCTGTACCGCGAGGTCGAACGCTGCAAGATCGCCCTGAGCGGTGTTTCCAGTCACGACAGCGCGCTTGGGTTCATCGAACGCGGCCTGCAGGTGCAGATCGATGCCTCGCGTCTGGAAACCGCCGCCGGCGGCTATCTGGGCGAACTGACCGCCCTGCTCGAGCAGGTCCGCAGCGATATCGGCCACGACCCGGCAGCGGTGTTCCTGACCGGGGGCATGTCACGCGCCGGCTACCTGCAGCAGGCCGTCGCCAATGCCTTCCCGGGCTCGACCCTGGTCCGCGGCAATCCGTCCTTCGGTGTGGTCCACGGGCTGGCGCTGGCCGCCGCCAACTGACCCTGTTTTTGCACCAGGCCTTGTCGCACAAGGCCTGAAGAGGCGTGAACGGCCTTATTAACAAAACGTTACGCCGGAAGCGCTATCATCTTTCGGCTTCAAAGCGCAATGCGCTTGACGCAACAAGCACCATCTTCCGGGCCTCCCAGGCCACCGTCCTCTTCGATGCTGCCACCGTCCGGATTCGTCCGCGGTGCCGGGATCGCTCATCGCTGTGATCCGGCTCGTTCACAGCCTGCTGCACCCCGAGCCGCCAAGAGATCTTCAGATTGGGCGAACGCCTGGCTGCACTCCTTACATCGTCCGAGCCCGACCCCATCGACTGCCGTCGTTGCGATGCGGTGTGTTGTCGGCTCACCGTCACCGTCATGCCTGACGACAACGTGCCCGGCTACCTGCTGGACACCGATGCGCGTGGCGGCACGGTGATGGCACGCAACGAAGAAGGCTGGTGCGCCGCGATCGACCCTTATCACCTGCGCTGCACGATCTACTCGCAGCGACCCGCGATCTGCCGCCAGTTCGACATGGGCGGCGATGATTGCCGCCTCGTGCGGCAGGACTACCGTCGACAACAGCAGGATCTGTCGACGTTTTCTTCCACGCTTCATCCATAGCAGGAGCATCCATGGCTCGTACGCCAAAGACCTCCCCCAAGGCAAGCAACACCGTTCGCGTCGACCGCAAGCAAGGGTCCAACTCCGCCGTCAGCAGCCAGAGCATCGCTGCGGATCTGGCTGCCTTCCGTAAAGGTGGCGGCAAGATCGAAGTGCTGGGCAATACCCTGGCGCTGAAAAAAGCCGGCTGACGTTGCTGCCGACCGCACCGGCATCGGCCGGTGCGGTGGCCGCACTCAGCGGCCCAGGCTGACCCGCACGCTCCCGGAATGGGAGTTGATCGAAATATCCCCATCGCCCGAGCCCAGACGCGCATCCAGGCTGCTGCCCGGGCCATAGCGCGGCTTCTCCACCTGCCCGGCATCGGACTGGATACCCCCACTGAACGTCTTGACGTTCAGCTGCGCCGAGACATTGACCGGCAGCTTCAGCGCGACCGATCCGCTGACCGTCTGCATCGTCACCTTGCCGCCCGGCGCCATGCCGGTCGCGCTCACGTCCAGGCTGCCCGAGACGGTTTCCACCGCCAGCCGCTGGATCCGCCCGGCAGTGACGTTGACCCGGCCTGAGACCGATTCGGCCGCCACCTCGCCCGAGGCACCGCCGCCCGCCAGCAACTGGCCACTGACCGTGCGCGCGTCCAGCCGCGGGGTCTGCACCTGCGAGCGGATGCCGCCACTGACCGTGTTCAAGGTGGTTTCTCCGCTGCGCCCGGCCGCGGTGATGCTGCCGCTGACACTGTTGGCCTGCAGGCGACGCACGTCGATGTCGGCCACCTCGATGTCGGCGCTGACGGTGCCCAGCTGCACTTCCACCGCGCGCGGAACGCGCAGCTCCAGCGTGGCCCCACCGTTGCTGCGGCCGCGCGGATACTCCACTTCCCAGCGCACGCGGTTGCTGCTCCTGTCCTGCTTGAGGGTGAGCCCGTCGGCCATCGAACCGGTCAGTGCCACGTCGTTGCGATCCCAGCCACGCACGGTGACCTTGCCGGCGATGTTGCTGATTTCCACGCGCCCGCCGGCGCCCAGTGGATGGCGCTCATTGACGCTGGTGGCGGCCTGGGCGACCAGCGGCAGGCACAGCGCCAGGGCCGCGATCATGGACAGAGGACTACGCATGGGGATCTCCTTCAGGTGGGCAGGCCGGCGGAGAACACCGCCTGCTGGGTGAGTTGCAGGCGCAGCGCGTAGGTGCGCTGCAGTTGCCCGAGCAGATAGCCCGAGCGGGGGTTTTCAGCGATGGCGGCGCGGATGTTGACCGCACTGGCATCGAGTTCGTGCAGGGCCGGGCGCCACTCCTCGGTGACACCGTCACTGGGCAAGGCGGCGATGGCCTGCTGGTATTCACCGGCCATGGCGTCGGCCTGGCGCTGCAGCAACGAGGGTGCCGGCGTATGCGGGACTGGCGTCGGCACCACCATCAGCAGCGCCAGCGCGGCGGCCAGGCCGAGCCCGATGCGCAGCGGCCAGCGCTCCCGCCGGCGGCGTGTCGACAGCGTTGCCACGGCAGCCGCCGGGGTCGGGGCCGGGGTCTGCGCCGGCAACTGTGCGGCAATGCCCTGCCACACCCGTGCCGGCGGGAGACGCTCGGCCGGCAGGGCGCGCAGGCGTGCGCTCAGTGCGTTGTCATCGGAATCATGGGGGCTCATGCGGTTTCTCCTAGGCGCGCGCGCAGCAGGCCACGCGCACGGTGCAACTGTGCTTTGGAACTGCCGACCGCCATCTGCAGCTGGTCGGCGATTTCCTGGTGTTTCCAGCCTTCTATGTCGTGCAGGACCAGCACTGCCCGGGCACGGGGCGGCAGTGTTTCCAGCGCGCGCTCCAGGTCCATGGAGGTACCGGCGCAGCGGTCCTGGGCCGGCAGCGTCGCCAGCGACTCCCAGCCCTCCTCGCCGGCATCGCGCGCATCGCCGGTGGCGTTGGCGCGCAGTTCCATCAGCGCCGCGTTCACGCCCAGGCGGTGCAGCCAGGTGCCCAGGCTGCTTTCGAAGCGGAACCCCGGCAGGGCGCGCCACGCCTGCAGGAAGGCCTCCTGCAGGGCATCCTCGGCGCGGGCCGCGTGGCCGCCGCACAGCCGCCACAGTACGGCGTACACGCGCGGCGAATGCCGCCGGTAGATGCGCTCGTACGCGGTGACGTCACCGGCCGCCGCGGCACGCACCAGGGCGTAGTCATCGGCGGCGTCGGCCTCGGTCTGGGCGCTGGAAGGGGACATGGTCGTGTCGAGCATATCCGTTGGATGCGGGGGGCACGGAAAAGGTTTAAGCCGCCGCTGGATTTCTTTTTCTGCGCGGCCTTTAAACCTTTCCGGTGGCAGCGGCATCCAATCCCATGTCACTACCGGCGCTCGCCAAGGAGTATCCCCATGTCTTCCAGTTGCCTGGCCGTGCTGCTCTCACTGGCCACCAGCTGCACGCTGCCGTGGAGCCCGCTGCAGATACAGCTGTCGTTGGCGCCCGCAGCACCCGATGTGTGTGTGCAATACGCGCAGAACGCGCCGCTGTGCGCCTCGGCGATGATTGCTGCATTGGATGTGTACGGCAGGCCGCTGCAGTAAGCCGATACCACGATGCGGTGACGCGCATCGGCATTACCATGGTGGGATCGGCACTATCGCTGCAAAGGAATTCCGCCCCCATGAAAGACCATCTGCCCGCCTGGACACACGAATGGCTGCACTACGGGGTCCCTGCCCTGCAGATCCTGGTGACGCTGCTGGTGGCCTGGCTGCTGCGGCTGGTCGCCCGGCGCCTGATCCGCCGGGTCGGCGACCACTACACACTGCCGCCGGAAATGATCATGGGCGCGCGCCGGGTGTTCACCTTCGTGGTGTATTTCACCGTACTGCTGATCGTGCTCAACATCGTGGGCGTTTCGGCGACGGTACTTTGGACGGCATTCACCGGCTTCGCTGCGGTGGGCGCGGTGGCGTTCTTTGCCGCCTGGAGCGTGTTGTCCAACATTTTTTGCACGCTGCTGATCTTCACCACGCGCCCGTTCCGCCTGCACGATTACATCGAGCTGCTGGAAAACGGCGAGAAGCCCGGGCTCAAGGGCCGGGTGATCGACATCAACCTGATCTACACCACGCTGCAGGAAACCGGCAGCGGCCACGAAGGCACGGTGCTGCAGATGCCCAACAACATGTTCTTCCAGCGCACCGTGCGTCGCTGGCGGGATCCGTCGCAGGCACCGGGCGGAATCCAGGGGGACGGTTGAGGGCGCGTGCCACGCCGGTCGTAGATACCGACCGTTGGTCGGTATGCGTTATTGAGTGCCGACCAACGGTCGGCACCTACCGAAGCTGGCTGTCCTTGCTGCCGCGGCGGTTGTAACCGCTGCCTTCGTGCTGGGCGGCGTCTTCTTCTTCCTGGCAGCGCACGCACAGGCGCACACCGGGCACGGCCTTGCGCCGCGCCTCGGGAATGGGCGCCTCGCAGTGTTCGCAGTGGGTCAGCCCGGGGCCGTCGCGCAGCTGTGCGCGGGCCCGCTGGATGGCGTCATCGACGGTGGCGTCGATCTGATCCTGGACGGCGCCGTCACCTGCCCAACCTGTCGCCATGATGTGTCTCCCATGCCGGTGTCAGGGCACCAGCATAGACCCGGCCCGACGCGGCCAGCCGACGTGGGGCTGAACGCGAACAGCGCCGGGTGAACGCTTCAGGCAGCGCTTACCAGACCAGGTCGTCGGGCACCTGGAACTGGGCGTAGTACGCATCATCCTCGGCGTTGCCGGTGCTCGGCTCGCTGCCGGCGGGCTGGCTGTTGTCGAGCACGATCACGCTCGCATCGCGCTCACGGACCTTCTCGGCCGCCGCGCGGGGCAGCAGTTCGAAGCCCTCGCCGTGGCGGGCGATCACCAGGCTGCCCGAGGCCAGTTGCCGGCGCAGCACGTTGTTGACCAGCAGGGTGCGGATCACGGTGCCGTCGTTGAAGCGGTATTCACTCTCGCCCTCGCGCTTGACCTTGTGCGCCTCGATGATCTGGCGGACCTGGGCCTGCAGCTCCTGCGCGTGCGCCTTGGCCTTGCGCTCGGCTTCCAGCGCGCGATCACGCTCGGCTTTCTCCGCACGCAGGCGCTCGGCCTCGCGCTGGCTTTCGCTGGGCGCGACCGGGGCCTTGCCGTGGCGGGCTTTCACCTGTTCACGGGCGGCCTGGGAGACCTGGGATTTCTTGACCAGCCCAGCCTTGAGCAGCTGCTCCTGCAGGGGATTTGCCTTCGCCATACGCCTAGCATCTGTTGTTGCGGGATTCCGGGGGCCATCATACTGGTCTGCCCGCCCCGCCCCAACCGCCCGCATGACCGCCCTGAAGTACCTCGCCGGCTATCCCGACGCCCTGCAGCAGCAGGTGCGCGAGCTGATCGCGGGCGACCGGCTGGGGCCGTGGCTGGAGCGCCGCTATGCGCAGCTGCACACCGTGCGCAACGACCGCCAGCTCTACGACTACACCCAGGGCCTGAAAGAGCGCTATCTGCGCCAGTCCGCGCCGTTGTCCAAGGTGATCTACGACAGCAGGCTGCAGGTGCTCAAGCATGCCCTGGGCACCCACACCACCGTCTCACGGGTACAGGGCAGCAAGCTCAAGGCCAGCCGGGAGATCCGCATCGCCACGGTGTTCCGCGAGGCGCCGGCGCCGTTCCTGAAGATGATCGTGGTGCACGAACTGGCCCACCTGAAGGAATCGGACCACAACAAGGCGTTCTACCAGCTGTGTACCCACATGGAAGCGGATTACCACCAGCTGGAGTTCGATCTGCGCCTGTACCTGACCCACCTGGAACGCACGCCGGCCTGAGCCGCAGCGGCCATCATCGCGCAGCACCGGGCCCCAGCCAGTACACTCCCCGCCCGCTTCCCGTTTTATGTTGCCTGCCCCATGACCGACCCGATCCGACTCGACAAACGCCTGACCAGCCTGATCGGCTGCTCCCGTGGCGACGCCCAGCGCTATATCGAGGGCGGCTGGGTGACCGTCAACGGCCAGGTGGTGGAACAGCCGCAGACCCTGGTCACCGACGAAGTGATCGTGCTGCGCGAGAACGCAGAGGCAACCCGCACCGAGACCGTGAGCATGCTGCTGCACAAGCCGGCCGGCATGCGTTCGGACGAACTGTGTGCGCTGGTGACACCGGAAAGCCGCAGTGAGCTCGACGCCACCGGGGTGACCCTGCTGCAGCGGCATTTCCACGCCCTGCAGCTGGTGATGCCGCTGTCCGATGACGAAAGCGGCCTGGTCGTGGTCAGCCAGGACGGGCGCGTGATCTCGCACCTGAAGGACCGCGGCGCGACGCTGGAGCAGGAGTACCTGGTGGAAGTGAGTGGCGAGCTGGCGCCTTACGGCATGAAGCGGCTCGCGCATGGACTGAGCTTCCGCAACTGGCCGCTGCCGCCGTGCAAGGTGAGCTGGCAGAACGAAACGCGCCTGCGCTTTGCGATCAAGCCGGTGCATCCGGGCCAGCTGCGCGACATGTGCCGCCAGGTCGGGCTGGAGGTCGTCAGCATCCGCCGCCTGCGCATCGGCCGCGTGGCGATGGGCAAGCTGGTCCCGGGCCAGTGGCGTTACCTGGCGCCGGACGAGCGTTTCTAGACCGTCCCGGCACTCGCCCTGCACGCCCCTGCCGCTTACGATCGGGGCATGACCGAGAAACGACCGTTCTGGCGCCGGCTGCTGCGCTGGCTGGGGATCATCGTGGCCTTGCTGGTGCTGCTGGTGCTCAGTGGCCTGCTGCTGGCCGATCACCTCACCCCGCAGGCGCTCGGCGAGCGCTCCACGGTGCTGCCCACGCAGGCCGACCAGACCGCGATCGATCGCGAGCTGGTCCGCCTGCAGGCCGAGCATCCCGGCCAGACCGGCGTGGCCTTCCTCTCCGATGGGCTCGATGCCTACGCCGCGCGCGCGGTGATCACCCAGCACGCCGGGCGCAGCCTGGACCTGCAGTACTACATCTGGCAGGACGACCTGATCGGCCACCTGATGGCCAACGAGCTGTACCGCGCCGCCGAGCGCGGCGTGCGGGTGCGCATCCTGCTCGATGACATGAATGCCCAGGACAAGGACGCGCTGATGATGGCGCTCGATGCGCACCCCAACATCGAGATCCGCCTGTACAACCCGTTCCGCAACCGCAGCGGGCTGTGGCGGCTGGTCGAGATGGTCCAGCGCGTTTTCAGCGTCAACCACCGCATGCACAACAAGTCGTGGATCGCCGACGGGCGCGTGGCGATCGTCGGTGGCCGCAACATCGGCGAGGAATACTTCAGCGCGCGGCAGGACGTGAACTTCCGCGACCTGGACCTGCTGGTGGCCGGCGAAGCGGTGAAGCAGGCCAACACGATTTTCGACGATTACTGGAACAGTGATACCGCCGTGCCGATCCGCGCGCTGGCGTTCTACACCGAGCCGCAGCTGCGCCTGCTGATCCGCGAAAGCGAGCACGAAGCGCGGCTGGACAGTGCCAAGCCCTACCTGGAGAGGGTCGCGCGCTCGCAGGCGCAGCGCTCGTACTACCGCGATGCACTGGACCTGCACTGGAGCGGCGAGGTGGAGATCGCCTCGGACCCGCCGATGAAGCACCGCCGCGACGACCAGGCCGGCTGGCTGGTGACGCGGCTGGTGGAGGAACTGGAAAGCACGCGGCACAAGGCGCTGTTGATCTCGCCCTATTTCGTCCCGGGCGAGGACGGCACCGAAGGGCTGGGCGCAATGGTCGCGCGCGGTGCCCAGGTCGGGGTGATCACCAACTCACTGGCGGCCAACGACGTGGCCGCCGTGCACAGCGGCTACATGCACTACCGTGCGCCGCTGCTGCGCAGTGGCGTGCAGCTGTACGAGCTCAAATCACGCGGCAACGTGGATGGCGGTGGCCTGTTCGGCAGCAGCGGGGCCAGCCTGCATACCAAGGCGTTCATGATCGATGACCAGCGTGGCTTCGTCGGCTCGTTCAACCTGGATCCGCGCTCGGCGTACCTCAACACCGAGATGGGCGTGTTGTTCAACGATCCGGTGCTTGCCGCGCAACTGCGCCAGGAGTATCTGCGCCTGGCCAGCCCGAGCCAGAGTTACTGGGTGGCGCTGGGCCCGGAGGGCGACGTGCGCTGGCTGGAACGCGATGCACAGCCGCCGCACTGGCTGTACCGCGAACCGGACGCCGGTTTCTGGCTGCGTGCCAGCGCGCGTGCGATCAGCTCGCTGCCACTGGAATCGCAGCTCTAGCTCAGCCCGCCCGGGCCACGTCGTACTCGGCCTCGTCACTGTCCACGGTCTCCACCGCCCGGCCGTGGACCCGCCGCCAGATCCACTGCAGCGCGTGCGGCGGCGTGTCGTCCAGCTGTTCCAGCAGGGCCAGCGCCTGGGCCTGGCCGATCTGGCCGTGGCGGCACAGCAGGCTGGCCGCGGCCGCCGCGCGCGCCAGGCGCAGGCTGGCCGCCAGCCCACTGCCGCTCTGGCGGATCAAGGCATCGTGCACGGCCTTGGGCAGCTCCCATGCGGCGGCGATCCGGCTGGCCACCGGCAGGGTCCAGCTGTCCAGCAGTTCGGCCGCCAGCGCGCGCGGCGGCACCGCCACGCCCTGCTCGGCGCAGGCATCGAGCAGGTGCCGCATCACCAGCGCCGCCCCCAGGCCCTGGGTCAGACCAAGCCACTGCGCGGCGAAGCCATCTTCATGGGTCACCGTGCGCGCGTGATCGGCGGCGGCGCGCGATGCCAGCAGCGCGTGCTCCCAGATCACCGCGCTGAACTGCGGAAAGGCATCGCACTGCAGCTGCATCACCGGCTGCACCAGCACCGCGCTGATGATCTGGCGGATGCCATCGGTCCCTACCAGCGTGACGGCCCGCTGCAGCGTTTCCACCGGGCGTGTCTGTACCCGGTAGACCGGGCTGTTGGCGATGCGCAGCAGGTTGCCGGTCAGCACCGGGTCCTGGCTGATGATCCCGGCCATCGCGCGCGCCGAGGCGTCGCTGTCGTTGACGGTCTGGATCAGCTGCGGCAGCAGTTGTGGGCGGCGAGGCAGGTGGCGGGCCGACCAGTCCCGCGCCAGCAGCGAGGCGGTGACCGCATCGCGCAGCTCAAGCGCGTGCGGGGCCGCTGCATCGGCAGCATCGCCACTGCGGGGCACCAGCGCCAGCGTGTGCAGCCCGGCCTGCAGCACCGCCACGGGGTCGGTGCCTGGCGGAACGCTGCCCGCGGGCAACGCTCCGCACGCCTGCGTGGCGGCTGCGCGCCCCGTCGCGGGTACCGGCGCGACACGCCGCTGGCGGAGCAGCGCGACCCCACCCAGCAGCACCAGCACCGCAACCCCCACCCAGATCGCGACGCTCATGCCCATCGCCCCGGATGCACCGGGTCCCGCACCTGCCCTGTTGCGACTGCGCCCACGTGATCCTTCCTGCGATGACCGGCCATCCACACCGTTGCCACGGCATCGGCCTGCGCTTCAGCAACTTTAATGACAGCGCGACGGGAGATCCCCTGACAGCACCCTCCATCGGAATGGACTAGAATGGCGCCGCGCGACCCGTCCGAGACCCGACGACGTCGCTTTTTTTGTTTTACAACCCACCTTTTGCTGGCGCGTTCGCCGCTGTTCGCCACCGTTCGCACCATCGGAGCCACCATGTTATTTGAAACCCTCGAAACCACCGGTCACGAACAAGTGGTGTTCTGCCACAGCCGCGATGCCGGTCTGAGGGCGATCATCGCCATCCACAACACCACCCTGGGCCCGGCCCTGGGCGGTGTGCGCATGCGTCCCTACGCCAGCACCGACGAGGCCCTGGCCGATGCGCTGCGCCTGAGCCGCACCATGACCTACAAGAACGCCCTGGCCGGGCTCAACGTGGGCGGCGGCAAGGCGGTGATCATCGGCGATCCGAAGCGGGACAAGAGCGAAGTGCTGTTCCGCGCGTTCGGCCGCTATGTCGATTCGCTGGGCGGCCGCTACATCACCGCCGAGGACGTGGGCACCGATGTCAACGACATGGAGAACATCTACCTGGAAAGCGAGTACGTCACCGGCGTGCACCAGGTACATGGCGGCTCCGGCGACCCGGCCCCGTTTACCGCTTATGGCGCGCTGCAGGCGCTGATGGCGGCGATGCAGCACAAGCTGGGCCATGAGGAAGTGGGCAAGGCCAGCATCGCGGTGCAGGGCCTGGGGCACATCGGCATGGAACTGGTGAAGCTGCTGCGCGACCGTGGTGCCAAGTTGTACGTCAGCGACCTGGACAGCGCGCGCGTGGATCGCGCCGTCACCGAGTACGGTGCCGAAGCGGTCAAGCCGGAGGACATCTACGACGTCAACGCCGACATCTTCGCGCCGTGCGCGCTGGAAGGCGCGATCAATCCGGACACGTTGCCGCGCCTGAAGTGCAGGATCGTCTGCGGCACGGCCAACAACCAGCTCTCCAGCCTGGAAGTGGGTGACGAACTGCATGCCCGCGGCATCCTCTATGCACCGGATTACGCGGTCAACGCCGGTGGCGTGATGAACGTTTCGCTGGAGATCGACGGCTACAACCGTGAGCGCGCGATGCGCCTGATCCGCAGCATCTACCACAACCTCGGCCGCATCTTCGCGCTGTCGCAGAGCGAGGGCATCGCCCCGCAACGCGCCGCCGACCAGATCGCCGAGTCGCGCATCCTCTCCATCGGCAAGCTGAAAATGCCGCTGGGGCGCAGCACGCCGCGGCGGGGCACGCTGCGCGGCAACTGAGCCGGCGTGACAAACGAAGAGGGCGCGATCATCGATCGCGCCCTCTTTTTTCATACACCTCGCAGTGAGACCGGCCGTCAGAACCCGGCCGAGTAGCGCAGCTGCACCTGGCGCAGATCGCCGCGCGGGCCGAAGCGCTGGTCATAGCCGAACGCCAGGCGACTGCTGCGGCTCAGCCACGACTCCACCGAGAGCCCGAACAAGCCGCCCGAGCGGGCCGGCTGCAGGCCTGCCAACGGTGCCCAGGCCTCCACGCCGACGAAGCTCGCCTGCGGATCCAGCCCGGTGCTGGACAGCAGTTGCTGCCACTCCGCGTAACCGCGCAGCGACCAGCTGCCCCAGCGCGTCTCCGCCCGCAGGCCGGCCAGCGCCTGGCTGCGGCTGGCAACGTTGCCTTCGGCGCGCAGGCCGAAGCCAAAGCCGCCGTCCTCGCTGAAGCTGTCGCTGTCCACGCGGGCATATTCCGCGCCCAGGTAGGGCGTCAGCCCCGCCCCCGCCGAGCCGAAGCGGTAGCCGGACTCCATGCTGGCGGTGCTGAAGTGGCCGCCGTAACGCGCGTTGACGCCGTACTGCCCAGCGCCCAGCAGCAGTTGCCGGTCGATGTTGCGGGTGAACTGACCGACCCCGACCTGGCCGATGGCATAGCCGTTGCCGACATTCCAGCCGGCATATACCTGCGCCTGCGACTGACGATCGCGGCCACGGTCACCGCCCCAGTCACGACTGCTGTTGCTGCGCGTCTCGCCGAAGGCGACGCCCATCATGCCGCTGCTGCCCAGGGCCAGATCCTGACCCATCATCCAGCCTTGGGTCTGCGCCCCCGTGCCGGCGAAGCTGCCCTGCCCCGCCTCGCCCAGCGCGCTGTGCCATGCGCCGCGCAGACGGGGCGTGGCCATCGCTGCATCCAGACGCGCCGACAGACCGCGACGGTTCATGTCGATCGCATCGAACGTCATCGCAGCGGCCAGCCCGTGCGCCTTGCCGGACAGGCTGTCCAGCGTCTGGCTCAACGCCTGGTCGGTGGGCGTTTGTTGGATGGCCCCCGCCGCTGCGGTCAGGTCGGGATCCAGCACGATCGCGGTCGAGGGTGCCGACGGCTGCAGGCGCGCATCGAGCGCCTGGAACGCCGCTTCCACACGTGCGGCCGAGGCCAGTGTGCCGACATCGGACGTGCGGGCCGCTGCAGCAGTGGTGACCGACGTAGGCTCCACGTCCAGATACACGCGGTTGGGGTCGTAGTGCACGGTCGCCTGCAGCAGTGGCAACGTGGCCGCATTGAAGCCCAGCGAGGAAAACTGCCCGTTGACGCCCCCGTCGGCCACCAGCACCTCATGCTCCCGCCGTGCGACGTAGCCCTCCGCCAACCCATAGACGAACAGTCCGCCATCCAGCGTCGCCCGGCCGCCGATGTGGAGCGGATCGGTGCCCAGCAACATCCAGAACTCACCCGTCGCGCTCTGGATGAAGTTGCCGTTGAGGGTGCTGTTGGCGTGGTCGCGGTTGAACAGGATGCCGTTGTTGTACAGATCGCCGTTGTACTGCGTGGCGATCCGCGGGTTCGCGTTGGAGTTGATCTGCATGACGCCGTTGTTGGTGATCGTCCCGTTGGTGATCACATCCCAGGCGTAAAGATAGGAGTCGGCGTCCACCACGATGTCGGATTGATACAGGTCGTTGATGGCTACGGTCGCCCCGCCGGTGATGCGCAGTTGCCCGGCATTGCGGTTCTCCCCGCCGAGCGTCATGCCCGGATCATCGATCCCGTCGACCACGTTGCCACCGCCGTCAACGACCACCCCGCCCGCGCCCGACAGGCCTCCCCACCAGACGGTGTAGGCGGTGCCGAGCGCCGCATGGAAGTCGCCCCAGTCCAGCCGACCCGGCCCGCGCACGGCGCGACCCACGTTGAGCAGGCCATGCCCGAAGACCGCATCGGTACCGGCCGCGCCCAGGTCGGTCGCGGTGCCCAGCAATACCTGCCGGACCTGGTCCGTGGTCAACGTCGGGAAGGCTTCCCAGACCAGCGCGGCGGCCCCGGAGACCAGCGGCGCCGCGTAAGAGGTGCCAGACCCGTACAGCAACGGACCGCCAGGGTTCTTGGGATCGAGGAAGACGGCCGTGCCTGGCGCGGCCAGGCAGTAATTGGCTGCCACACCACAGGCATTGGCGTAGGACGCGAGGGTATCGGGCTTGTTGGTGTCCACGGCGGTCACCGCAAGCCACCCGCGCTCCAGATCCGCCGCCGGCCGGGTATTGCCCGGGCCCGGCTGGCTGGGCAGTGCGGCCATGCTGGACGGATTGGCGCGGCTCTCGTTGCCTGTCGCGAACACCACCAGGCCGTTGTGGCCAACGATGAACGGGCGATACTCCGCGGCGATCGGTGCGGTGGCGGCCGTGTTGGTCCAATACAGCCCGCCCCACGAATTGTTCATGATCCGCACACCGTCGGTGATCAGATCCTGGTGGGCGCCGGCCAGACCGAGCGCGCCGGTCACTTCGTTGCCATTGCCCGAGCCATCGTCGGCAGGCCGCTTGTCGGCGATGATCCGTGCCGAGACGATCAGCGCCTCCGGCGCGACGCCGCCCGGCCAGGCGCCGAACGCGCGTCCCGCCGCCAGCGAGGCCACCGTCGTGCCATGGCCGACCACGTCATCGATGTTGAGATTGTTGACCAGCGGATCGATGTAGGCGCGGCTGGACACCACCCGCCCGGACACCGCCGGATGGGTGCGGCTTACGCCGGAATCGACAACGCCGATGCGGATGCCTTTGCCGGTGAACTGCGCATCGCGCGCATTGATCACCGTCAGGTGTGCATCGATGGCCGGAGGCGGAGGCGTTACCGGTGGCGTTACCGGCGGCGTTGTGGGGGGCGTCGTCGGCGGCGGCGACGGGGGCGTGGTCGGGGGCGGCGACGGCTCCAGATCCCCCCGGACATTGCTGCCACCACCTCCGCAGGCACTCAGTGCCAATGCCAATGCCGCGGCCAAGGCCGACCTGCCGATCACAACCTGCTTCATCCCTGTTCCCCTAGTGAATGGACCTTCCCCACCTGCCTGCCCCCCGGGCAGACACCGGCAGTCAATGCCGACCCTCTATACTGGGCCGACCCCCACGCAGTCTGCCGGGAAATGCGTCGGCTTCCAACGCCCGCGTTCCCATTCCGCTCTTAGCTCACGCACCAAAGAGATTGCACATGTCCAACATCGTCATCGCCGCCGCCAAGCGCACCGCCATCGGCTCCTTCCTGGGCCAGTTCAACGGCGTGCCCTCCCCGACCCTGGGCTCCACCGTGATCGCTGCGGCCCTGGAGCAGTCCGGAGTACCGGCCGCGGATGTTTCCGAAGTGATCATGGGCTGCGTGCTGCCGGCCAACCTCGGCCAGGCGCCGGCCCGCCAGGCCGCGATCGCCGCCGGGATTCCGGTGTCCACCGGCGCCACCACCCTGAACAAGGTGTGCGGTTCGGGCATGAAGGCCATCATGCTGGGGCATGACCTGATCAAGGCCGGCTCGGCCAGCATCGTGGTCGCCGGCGGCATGGAATCGATGTCCAACGCCCCGCACATGATCCCCAACTCGCGCACCGGCAACCGCTTCGGCAACTTCCAGGCCGTGGATCACATGGCTCACGACGGCCTGGTCAACGCGTACGACGGCAAGGCCATGGGCGAGTTCGCCGAATGCACCGTGGAGAAGTACCAGGTCAGCCGCGAGGACCAGGATGCCTTCGCGATCGAGTCGGTCCGCCGCGCGCAGGCCGCGCAGGCCAATGGTGCCTTCGATGGCGAAATCGTCGCGGTCAAGGTCAGCACCCGCAAGGGCGAGGTCGAGTACGCGCAGGACGAGCAGCCCGGCCGCTCGGACATCGCCAAGATTCCGACCCTGCGCCCGGCCTTCAAGAAAGACGGCACGGTGACCGCCGCCAGCTCCTCGAGCATCTCCGACGGCGCCGCTGCCGTGGTGCTGCTCTCCGAGGACGATGCCGCCGCCCGCGGCCTGCAGCCGCTGGCGCGCATCGTCGGCCATGCCACCCACTCGCAGGCGCCGGAGTGGTTCACCACCGCGCCGATCGGTGCGATCCAGAAGCTGATGGACAAGACCGGCTGGACGCTGGACCAGGTGGACCTGTTCGAGATCAACGAAGCCTTCGCCGTGGTTGCGATGGCGCCGATCCGCGAGCTGGGCATCCCGCACGACAAGGTCAATGTCAATGGCGGGGCCTGCGCATTGGGCCATCCCATCGGTGCCTCGGGCGCACGCTTGGTGGTCACGCTGGTGAACGCGTTGCGCACGCGTGGGGCCAAGCGCGGAATTGCTACCCTGTGCATCGGCGGCGGCGAAGCGACCGCCATCGCTATCGAATTGATTTGATTTGGTTTAACGCGCATTTCTCAAAACTGAATGCGCGATCGCTTGACAGCCAATCGTGGCTTGTCATCATGTTGCCGGGCGCGCAATAGCGCGTTGCCTAATCTAACGACGAGGATTCACAACAATGAGCATCAACAAGCTGCTGATCGCAATGGCCCTGGGCCTGGCTCTGACCGCCTGCTCGAAGCAGGAGCAGGCTGCTGACGCCGCCGCTTCGGCCAACGAAGCCGCCGCTGACGCCCAGGCCGCTGCTGACCAGGCCGCTGCTGCTGGCGCCCCGGCTGCTGACGCTGCCCAGGCTGCTGCTGACACCGCCACCACCGCTGCTGACGCTTCGGCTGATGCCGCTGCCCAGGCTGCTGGCGCTGCCACCGACGCTGCTGCTGAGCAGGCCAAGGACGCTGCCAAGACTGCGGAAAACACCGCTGAGCAGGCCAAGGACGCTGCTGAAGAAGCCAAGAAGTAATCACTTCTTTCTTCAAGCAAGTCTGAAGAAGCCGCTGGTTCGCCAGCGGCTTTTTCTTTGGGCGCGTTTTGGTGGCCGTGCCGCCACCCACCGGTTCTTCACAGGCGCATGAATAGGCTGGCCTCCCATCCATCGCCGTTCTGGAGCGCCACATGAAGATCCGTCCGCTGACCACCTCCCTGCTGGCCGCTTCCCTGCTGCTCGGCCTGGCCGCCTGCAAGGGCCCGGAAGCCGAACAGGCGCGCCGTGATGCCGCCCAGGCCGCCGACAGCACCAACGCTGCCGCCCGCGAAGCCGTCGACAAGGCCGCTGCGGCGACCCGCAGTGCCGCCGACGATGCCGCCGCCGCCTCCGAGCGCGCTGCCGCCGATACCCAGCAGGCACTCGACCGTGCTGCCGCCGCCACCTCCGAAGCCGCCGGCGAAGCCAAGGTCGCGGCCAAGGATGCCGCGGCCCACGCGAGCGATTCCACCGCCGATGCCGCGCAGAAGGTCGCCGACAAGGCGCGCGACGTGGCCGATGATGCCAAGAAGAACGCCAACGAAGCCAAGCGCTGAATCGGCGTTACGCACCGCCACAGCGTGGTGACCAACGCCCCCTCTCCGGAGGGGGCGTTTTCATTGGCGGCCGCTTACGGCAGAGCGCGGACCAGCACGGCCGCGAAGTCCACGTCGGCCGGCAGCGTGCCGAAGGCCATCCCATGCTCGGCCCCCAGCCGTGAGCGGATGAAGGCGGACGCGTTCGGGCTCTGCGCGCGCAGCAGCACCGCGGCCTGCAACAACAGCGCCAGGCGCTCGGTGACCCGGCGTGCCTGCGCCTGCTCTGGTGGCACCGCCAACTGCGCCCGCAGTGCCCGTAACGCGGCGTCATAGAGGGCATCGGTCCCGGCCACCGCGTCCAGCTCAGCCTGCAGCGCCTGCAGTACCTGCGGCTCGCGCGACAGCGCACGCAGCACGTCCAGGCACTGGATGTTGCCGCTGCCTTCCCAGATCGAATTCAACGGCGCCTGCCGGTACAGCCGCGGCAGCATCGACTCCTCCACATAGCCCGCGCCGCCCAGGCATTCCTGCGCTTCGTTGACGAACCCGGCAGCCCGCTTGCACACCCAGTACTTGCCCACCGCCGTGGCGATGCGCGCCAATGCCGCCTGCTGCGGATCGTGTTCGGCCTGGTCGACCGCACGCGCCACGCGCATGGCGAACACGGTGGCCGCTTCGGATTCGATCGCCAGGTCGGCCAGCACATTGGCCATCAGCGGATGCTCGCTCAACCGCGTGCCGAAACTGCTGCGGTGCCGGGTGTGGTGCAGTGCCTGCGCCAGTGCCATGCGCATCTCCGCCGCGGCACCAAGCATGCAGTCCAGCCGCGTCATCATCACCATGCCGATGATGGTGGCCACTCCACGCCCTTCCTCGCCCACGCGCTGCGCCCAGGCCCCACACAGTTCCACCTCGCTGGAGGCGTTGGACCAGTCGCCAAGCTTGTCCTTCAGGCGCATCAGACGGAACGCGTTGCGGTTGCCGTCGGCCAGGCGCCGCGGCATGAGGAAACAGCTCAGCCCACCCGGCGCCTGCGCGAGCACCAGGAAGCCATCGGACATCGGCGCGGAGAAGAACCACTTGTGCCCGATCAGCGCATGGCTGCCATCGCCCTGCGGCTCGGCGCGCGTGGTGTTGCTGCGCACATCAGAGCCGCCCTGCTTCTCGGTCATGCCCATGCCCAGGGTGATCCCGGCCTTGTCGGCAATCGGGACGTCACGCGGGTCGTAGTGCGGGGCCGCCGCCTTGTCCGCCCATTCGGCGAGCGCCGGCGCCTGGCGCAGCACCGCGACCGCCGCATGGGTCATCGTCAACGGACAGCTGGTGCCCGCCTCGGCCTGGTGATGCAGGTAGCTCAAGGCAGCGCGCGCGACATGCGCGCCGGGGCGGCCGTCATGCCAGGACAGCCCCGCCACGCCATGCGTCTTGGCCGTGCTCATCAACTCGTGGTACGCCGGATGGAACTCGACGGTATCGATGCGGTGGCCCTGCGCGTCGTGCGTGCGCAGACGCGGGCGGTCGCGGTTGGCATCGAAGCCGAGCCGGTACAGCGCATCGCCGGCGAGGCCGCCGTAGCGCGCCAGCGGGCTCACGAAAACGCCACCTCCCTCGCGCTGGACGGCATCGGCCAGTGCATTGTCGTCGGCCCAGAGATTCCGGCCTCCGAAGGGCGGCGGCTGGTTGCTCACCTCGTGCGTCTCGAACGCGGGCCAGGCAGACGTCATCTCGGCGACCTCCTTGCAGACAGATGCACCGATTCTGCCGCATCCCCGTGCAGGCCGCCGTTCATGCGGATTCTCACCTCCTGCACGAGCGCGGCGGCACAGTGCAGGCATGAACGCCGATGCCGACAACGACGACCTGGTGGTGCTGCGCCCGGAGGGGCTGTACTGCCCGGCCGGTGATTTCCATATCGACCCGTGGCGGCCGGTGCCGCGCGCGGTGATCACGCATGGCCACGGCGACCATGCGCGCAACGGCATGGGTCACTACCACTGCACCACGCAGACCCTGCCGATCCTGCGTTGGCGGCTGGGCGATGTGGACTGCACCGCGCACGCCTATGGTGAACGCTTCACCCTTGGCGACACCGAGGTCTCCCTGCACTCGGCCGGGCATGTGCTCGGCTCGGCGCAGGTGCGGATCGCGCATGCGGGCCGGGTGTGGGTGGCCTCGGGCGACTACAAGCGCCAGCACGATCCGAGCTGCGCGCCGTTCGAGGTGGTGCCGTGCGATACCTTCATCACCGAAGCAACCTTCGGCCTGCCGGTGTATCGCTGGCCGGACACCGCACAGGTCGCCGCGGACATCGTGGCCTGGCGGCGGGAGTGCGAAGCGCGTGGCGAGGCAGCCGTGCTGCTGTGCTACGCACTCGGCAAGGCGCAGCGGATCCTCGCCGAACTGCTGCCGCTGGAAACGCAACCGGCGTTGCTGCATGGGGCGATCGCCACGGGCGTGGCGGTCTATCGCGAGGCGGGAATCCCGATGCTGGCCACCGAACCGGTCAGCGAGCAGGAACGCGGGGCGGCGTTCGCCGGCAAGCTGATCCTGGCGCCGCCCTCGGCGGCGGGCAGCGCGTGGATGCGCCGTTTCAAGCGCGCGCAGCTGGGCTTTGCCTCCGGATGGATGCGCGTGCGCGGCAACCGCCGCCGGCGAAACTACGATCGCGGTTTCGTCGTCTCCGATCACGCCGACTGGCCTGACCTGCTGCGCACCATCGCCGAGACCGGTGCGCGCCGCGTCATCGCCACCCACGGCAACACCGACGCGCTGATCCGCTTCCTGCGCGAGCGTGGCGTCGCCGCCGAGGCCTTCGCCACCGGCTACGGGGACGAAGAATGAAACGCTTTGCCGCGCTCTACAGCGAGCTGGACCGCAGCACCGCGACCGGCGACAAACGCGCCGCGCTGGTGCGCTACTTCCAGCAGGCCCCCGCGCACGACGCCGCATGGGCCCTGTTCCTGCTGGCCGGCGGCAAGGTCACCAGCGCGCGACAGAAGATCGCCGGCAACGCCGAGCTGCGCGCGTGGGTGGCCGAGTTGTCCGATACGCCCGCCTGGCTGGTCGACGACAGCTATGACCAGGTTGGCGATCTGGCCGAGACGCTGACCCTGCTCATGAATGATCCGGCGCAGGCCGGCGCGGATATCGGGCTGGCCGACTGGATCGAGCAGAAGCTGCTGCCGGTGGCCAATCAGCCCGAGCCGGTGCGTCATGCCGCCGTCACCGGGGCGTGGCAACAGCTCGCCTTCGATGAGCGGCTGGTGTTCAACAAGCTGCTGACCGGCGCGCTGCGGGTGGGCGTGTCACAGCGGCTGGTGCAGCAGGCGCTGGCCGAATGGTCGGGCATCGACATCGCGCGCATTGCCCAGCGCATGCTCGGCAGCTGGGTGCCCGCGCCGGGCCTGCTGGCCGCCTTGTTGTCCCCCGAAGATCGCCCCGAGGATCGCCAGCAGCCCTACCCGTTCTTCCTGGCCTCGCCGTTGGAGGCGGAGGTCGACACGCTGGGCCCGATCGACGACTGGCTGCTGGAATGGAAGTGGGATGGCATCCGCCTGCAGGTGCTGCGCCGCCAGGGTGAGGTCGCGCTATGGTCGCGTGGCGAGGAGCGGCTGGACGGTCGCTTCCCCGAGATCGAGGCGGCCGCGATGGCGTTGCCCGATGGCTGCGTGATCGATGGCGAGCTGCTGGCCTGGGCGGACGGCGACGATCTGCCGCTGCCCTTCACCGCCCTGCAGACCCGCATCCAGCGACTCAAGCCCGGCCCGAAGACACTGCGCGATACGCCGGTGCGCGTGCTTGCCTACGATCTGCTCGAGCTGGGCGGTGAAGACCTGCGCGCCCTGCCCCTCTCGCAACGGCGCGCGCGCCTGGCCGAGGTACTGGCCACGCTGGACGACCCGCGCCTGCGGCTGTCACCGGCGCTCAGCGTGGCGGACTGGCACGCGGCGGCACTGCAGCGTGACCTGGCCCGCGAGCGTGGCGTGGAAGGGCTGATGCTCAAGCGCGCCGAGTCGGTTTACCAGGCCGGGCGCCGGCGCGGCGACTGGTGGAAGTGGAAGATCGCGCCGCTGACCATCGATGCGGTGATGATCTACGCCCAGTCCGGCCATGGCCGGCGCAGCACGCTGTACACCGATTACACCTTCGGCGTGTGGGATGGCCAGACGCTGGTGCCGGTGGCCAAGGCGTACTCGGGCCTGGATGACAAGGAAATCCTCGCGCTGGACCGCTGGATCCGCGCGAACACGATCGAGCGCTTCGGGCCGGTCCGCAGCGTCCGTGGCGAGCAGGTGTTCGAGCTCGGCTTCGAGGCGGTGAACCGCAGCAAGCGCCACAAGTCCGGCATCGCGGTGCGCTTTCCGCGGATCCTGCGCTGGCGGCATGACAAACCCGCCAGCGAAGCAGACACGCTGGCCCAGCTGCAGGCACTGGCGCGGTGACGCGACGGGAGGCCATGGCCCGCCTGACAGCGTGGTTCGCCAGCCGGGGCTGGGCGCCGCTGCCGTTCCAGAAAGCGATGTGGAAGCATTACCTGGCGGGCGACTCGGGCCTGCTGCACACACCCACCGGTAGCGGCAAGACGCTGGCGATGTTCGGCGGGCCGCTGCTGCAGGCGCTGCACGATCCGCCACCACGCACCACGCGTGGCCGTGCCAAGACACCGGTGCCGGTCCTGCAGGTGCTGTGGATCACCCCGCTGCGGGCGCTGGCCGCCGATACCGCGCGCGCGCTGCGCGAGCCTTTGGACGCCCTCGGGCTGGACTGGCAGGTCGGCCTGCGCACCGGCGATGCCAGCGCGCGCGACAAGCGACTGGCGCGCGAGGGTCGGCTGGATGTGCTGGTGACCACGCCCGAGTCACTGGCCCTGCTGCTCAGCTACCCCGACACGATGGCCCGCCTGCAGCACCTGCGCTGCGTGGTCGTGGATGAATGGCATGAACTGCTGGGCAACAAGCGCGGCGTACTGCTGCAGTTGAATCTGCGTCGCCTGCGCGACGCCCTGCCCGCCCTGCAGGTATGGGGGCTGTCGGCCACGCTGGGCAATCTGGAGGAGGCGCGCGAGGTGCTGTTGCCCGACGTGCCCGACGCGCCGCTGGTGGCCGGCGCACGCCCGCGTCCAGTCAGCGTGGAAACACTGCTGCCGGCGCAGGGCGAGCGTTTTCCCTGGGCCGGCCACCTGGGCTTGTCGCAGCTGCAGCGCGTGCTGGAGAAGCTGCTCACGGTGCGCACCAGCCTGTTGTTCACCAACACCCGCGCCCATGCCGAACTCTGGCACCAGGCACTGGCGGCAGTGTGGCCGGAAGACCCGGATACCCTCGCACTGCATCATGGCTCACTGGACCCGGCGTTGCGCCGCGCCGCCGAGCAGGGCCTGCGCGAAGGCCGCCTGCGCTGCGTCGTCGCCACCTCCAGCCTGGATCTCGGCGTCGATTTCCCCAGTGTCGACCAAGTGCTGCAGATCGGCAGCCCCAAGGGCATCGCGCGGCTGCTGCAGCGTGCCGGGCGCGCCAGGCATCGCCCCGGCGAATCCGGGCACATCGTGTGCGTGCCCTCGCACGCGCTGGAGCTGGTGGAGTATGCCGCCGCGCGTCGCGCGCTGGCCCAGGGGCACATCGAAGCCCGCCGGCCGCTGCGATTGTCGCTGGATGTGTTGGCGCAGCACGCGGTGAGCTGCGCGTTGGGCGGCGGCTTCGCTCCGGACGCGCTGCTGGAGCAGGTGCGGCGCACGCACGCGTTCGCCGGGCTGGACAGCACGCACTGGGAGGCCGTGCTCGAGTTCATCGTGCAGGGCGGCCGCGCGCTGTCGCAGTACCCGGACTTCCACAAGGTGGTGCGCGATGACGATGGCATCTACCGCGTGCACGACCGTCGCGTCGCGCTGCGGCACCGGCTGTCGATCGGCACCATCACCAGCGATGGCAGTGTCATGGTGCAGTTCCTGCGCGGCGGCCGGCTGGGTGCGGTGGAGGAGCAGTTCCTCAGCCGGCTGCGCCCCGGTGATCGCTTCCAGTTCGCCGGTCGCCTGCTGGAACTGGTGCGGCTGGAGAACCTGACCGCGTATGTGCGCCTGGCCCGGGGCGGCGATGGCGTGGTGCCGCGCTGGCAGGGCGGCCGGCTGCCACTGTCCGACGCGCTGGGCCATGAAATGGAAACGGTGCTGGCCCGCCCTGCCGACAGCCCGGAGATGCGCTGGCTGGCGCCGCTGCTGGCCCTGCAGACGCGCCTGTCCGCACTGCCCGGTCCGGAGCTGCTGCTGGTGGAACACGTGCGGCGTCGCGATGGCCAGTTCGTCTTCGTGTATCCCTTCGCCGGTCGCCAGGTCAATGAAGGGCTGGCCGCGCTGATGGCATTGCGCTGGACGCGGCAGCACAGCAATACCTTCGGCTACGCGGCCAACGACTATGGCTTCGTGCTCGCACCGGCGCGCCCGGTCGAACTCGATGCAGCGCGCGTGCGCACCCTGCTGGCACCGGAGGGACTGCTCACCGATCTGCGCGAGAGCCTCAACCTGGGTGAACTGGCGCGGCGCCAGTTCCGCGATATCGCGCGGGTGTCAGGCATGCTCGTACCTGCACTGCCCGGCCGCACACCGCGCAGCCTGCGCCAGCTGCAGGCCTCCAGCGGGCTGCTGTACGACGTGCTGCGACAGCACGATCCGGACCACATCCTGCTGACGTTGGCCGAACACGAAGTGCTGCACGATCAACTCGATCTGGCAAGCCTGGCGCGTGCGCTGTCGAGGTGTCAGGCCCGCACGCTGAGCGTGCAGCATCCGACCAGCCTGGGACCGTTGTCTTTCCCGCTCTGGGCGGAACGGTTGCGCGGCCAGCTCAGCAACGAAGACTGGAAGACCCGCGTCCTGCGCGCCGCACAGCAACTGGAGAAGCGCCATGGCGCCTGAACTGCCGATCACCCTCGCCGGCGAAAGCGTCCATCTGCTTGGCGCGCGTGCGCTCTACTGGCCGGCGCGCGATGCACTGTTGATCGCCGATCTTCACCTGGGCAAAGCCGATCTGTTCCGGCGTTCTGGCATCGGCCTGCCCAGTGGGGGCACCTCCGATGACCTGCAGCGTCTGGGCGCGGTGGTGCAGCAGCGCGCCATCCGCCATCTGTGGATACTCGGCGATGTGCTGCATGGCGCTGCGCACCGCGCTGCGTGGTACCGCCAGTGGCAGGGATGGCGCGAGCAGCATCCACAGCTGTGGATCGGCGCACTGGAAGGCAATCATGACCGTGTGCTGCCCAAGGCCGACCTGGGCATCGAACTGCTGGGCGAGCGTATCCAGGAAGGACCGTTCCTGCTGCGTCATGCACCGCAGCCGCAGCCAGGGCTGCATGTGCTGTGTGGTCACCTGCATCCGCTGGCCCGCTTGCCCGGCATGCAGCGGCGTTGGCCAGCGTTCTGGATGCGCGATGGAATGACGATATTGCCGGCGTTCTCGGGCTTCACTGCCGGCATCGCACCGGTACTGGCCTCAGGCGAACGGCTGGTGGCCTGCGTCGAGGACCAGGCCATCGCGTTGCCGGCGCGCTGATCGGGACAGCGCGCGACGTCGGTGACGCAGCTACCTTGCCTGCATCAGGCAGCGGAGGCCAACAAGCTGGGCATCAACCGGATATCCGGTGCATTCGGATTGGGCCGCACCGGTTGCCGCTGGATCGCGGTCAACATCTCATGGGCAGCGCTGCGGATGCGCGGGTGGTGTTCCGGCGCAGCGTGCGTGATGAGGCTGGTCACATGGAACTCGAACACGTCTTCCATCACGTCCGGCTGATCCTCATGCAGCATCTGCAGCAGTCCGCGCAGTTTGCGGATTTCACTTTCCAGAGTTTCGGCCGAGAACAGCATTTCAATCTCCTTGGGTTGCGATCGGTCCACCGGACCGTAGGTCGCAAACGCAGCCCCACCCTACCACCCCGCAGTCGCGGGGCTCCAAGCGATCAGGCATCGGACAGCGCGTCCGTGGAAGCAGCAGGTCGCGCATGGATGAACCACATGCACGCTGCGTTTGCCTGAGTGTTGTCCCACGTGGGCGGTGAGTCCACCGTCAATGGATGTTATTCACGCCTTCACATCCGCTGCGATGCACTGCTACGCGGGGTTATCAGCAGATGCCGTCGCGCTCGCGCATGTCCTGCAGCCCGTGCATCGCCTGCATGAACGCGGGCGACAACGGCAGTCTGCCGAGCCAGCCGCGCTGCGTTCCGCTGAGGACGCGGAGCATGTGTCCACGCCCGCCTGGGATGCGGCCCATCGGCTGGAACAGCACATCGCGGGCGCGCGCCAGGCCATCCCGTTCGGACTGGAACAACGGCGTCAGCCAGCGGCTCCAGTACTGGTAGATCGCTACATGCGCGCGGCGCTGTGCCTGGTAGGCCTGCAGCGCATTGTCGCAATCAGCGTGCGCGCGCAGTGCGTCGCGCAATGCCAGTGCGTCCATCAGCGCCATGTTCACGCCCTGCCCGAGCTGGGGACTCATCGCGTGGGCGGCGTCCCCCACCAGCACCAGCCGCTCGCGGTGCCAGCGCGAGAGCACCGCGTCGCGATACCCGGCGCGAGCCAACTGTGTGGGTTCACACACGCCCGCCAACCGCGCGTGCGCCTGCGGCCACAACGTAGCGATCTCATCCAGCCAGCGCGCCATGCCGTCCCGCTCCCACTGGGCGAACCGGTCGCGTGGCAGGCTCCAGAAGAAGCTCAACTGCGGCACATCGTTGCCGGGTCGCGTGCCCACCGGCAGCAGCCCGATCATCTTGCGCGCCGCCACATAGCGTTGGCGCAGCTCATCGATGTGCGGCCAATCGCCGCGCGGCAGCAGGCACCATAGCGCGCCCCACGGGTATTGGCGGTCAAGCGATGTGCCCTGCACCTGCGCGCGCAGCGACGAGGCCGCGCCATCGGCGGCGATCACCAGATCATAGGGGCCATGCCAGCGCCCCTGTGCGTCACGCACGCGCCCCTGCGCGGTGTCCACCTCGACGATGGACGTAGCGGGCTGCAGATTGTCCGGCTGCTCCCACGCATCAGCCAGCAGCGAGAACAGCGCGCCGCGCTGCATGCCCACGCCGTGCAGCGCTGGATTCAAGTCGGCATAGCGCATGTCCATCACCGTGCGCCCGCAGGGGGTTTGGCCGTGCAGGCGGCGCACGGGGGCACCGTGCTGCATCACCGCAGGCAGCAGCCCCATCTGCCAGAGCACCTCCAGCCCGGTCGGCTGGAGCAGGAAGCCGGCCCCGACCGGACCGGGCCGCGCCGCGCGCTCGAACACGTGCACCTGGTGATGGTCACGTGAAAGCAGGATCGACAGGGCCTGGCCAGCGGTGCCGTAACCGACGATGGCGATGGTGCGACGAGGGGTCATGGGGGACTCACTGATGAAAAAAAACCCCGCCGAAGCGGGGTTTTCAATGCGCAGCCGAGAAAATCACTCAGCCGGCACGATGTTCGAGGCTTGGGCGCCCTTCGGGCCCTGGGTCACGTCATAGGTGACCTTCTGGCCTTCCTGCAGACTGCGGAAGCCCTTGGAGTTGATCGCGGAGAAGTGCGCGAAGACGTCGGCGCTGCCGTCCTCCGGCGAGATAAAGCCAAATCCCTTGGCGTCGTTGAACCACTTGACGGTACCGTTCGGCATGGTAATGCGAGACCTTCTTCTATGAATGGGTGGTGTACGCTCAACCAGCGCACTGGCGGAGTATGCAAACCTTGTACGGTAATGACAATCACCCCCGTGCCAATTCACCGATCAATTCGGGCAGGCCGGAGGAGGCGGCGTCCACATTGGCCAGCACTTCGGCCATCGTGATTTCATCGCCATCGCCACAGCCGGCGGCCCAGTTGGCCACGATCGCCAGGCAGGCGTAGTCCAGGCCGAGCTCGCGGGCCAGGCTGGCTTCGGGCATGCCGGTCATGCCGACCAGATCGCAGCCATCGCGGCGCATGCGCGCGATTTCCGCATTGGTTTCCAGCCGCGGGCCCTGGGTCGCGCCGTAGCAGCCACCGTCCTGCAGGCGCACGCCGGTCACCTTCGCCGCGGCCAGCACCTTGCTGCGCAGCATCGGCGTGTACGGGTGGCCGAAGTCCACGTGCAGCACGTCGGTGCCCGGCTCTTCGCACAGGGTGGAGATGCGGCCCCAGGTGTAATCGATCAGCTGGTCCGGGCAGGCCAGCACGCGCGGGCCGAACAGTTCGGTGATGCCGCCGACCGTGTTGAGCGCGAGCACACGCTGCGCGCCGATCTGCTGCAGCGCGGCCAGGTTGGCGCGGTAATTGATCTTGTGCGGCGGCAGCGAGTGGCCTTCACCATGGCGGGCCAGGAAGGCCACGCGCTGACCCAGCAGCGTGCCGACGCGGATCGGGCCGGACGGCGTGCCGTAGCGCGTCTGGACCTGGTGGCTGCTCACATCGTCGAGCTGGGCCAGCTTGTAGACGCCGGTGCCGCCGATGACGGCAAGGGAAATGTGTTCCATCATTCCTTCATCGCGTAGATGGCCGGCACGCAGCGCAGCGTTTCGTTGACGTCCATCCCGAAACCGAACACATAGCGGTCCGGCAGGTCGATGCCGGCGTAGTCGGCCTTGACGTCCGGCAGCGCGCGGTCGTGCAGCTTGACCGTCAGCGCGGCGATGCGCACGTCGGTGGCGCCCTGCTCCAGGCACCAGGTGCGCACGCCCTGCAGCGTGTAGCCCTCGTCGAGGATGTCATCGACCAGCAGCACGCGGCGGCCGAACAGCGCGGTGGCCGGCTTGTGCTTCCAGACCAGGTCGCCGCCGGTGGTTTCACCGCGGTAGCGGGTGGCGTGCAGGTAATCGAACTGCACGTCCTGGCCGCGTGCGCCCAGTTCCAGCGCGAGCTGGCCGGCGAACGGCAGCGCGCCGTGCATGATCGACAGGAACAGCGGGACCTCGCCCTTGTAATCGCGCGCGATGGCGTCGGCGATGCCAGCGATGGCCTTGTCGATGGTGGGACGGTCGACCAGCAGGTCGGCCTGGGCCAGGGCCTGGGAAATGGTGAGGTTGGGCATCAGACGGTTCTTCCAAGGGTGTCAAGCAAACGGGATTGGGTGGTGCCGTGGCGGGAATCGGCCAGCAGGCCGTCCCAGCCCAGCGCGCCGCGACCGATCAGGCCGAGCAGCGCAGCGGTGTTGAGGGTGCGACCTTCGACGGCGCGCAGCGATTCTTCCACCAGTTCGGGGTGGCAGACCAGCACCACGTCGCAACCGGCGTCCAGGTGTGCATCCACGCGCGCCTTCACGCCACCGGCGGCGAATGAAGCGGCCATGCCGATGTCGTCGGAGAAGACCACGCCGCGGAAGCCCATCTGTTCGCGCAGGATCTGCTGGATCCAGCGTGGCGAGTAGCCGGCCGGCTCCGGCGCGACCTGCGGGTAGACCACGTGGGCCATCATCACCGCATCGGCGCCGGCGGCGATGCCGGCCGCGAACGGGATCAGGTCCAGCGCGCGCAGTTCATCGAGCGAGCGCGGGTCGCTGGCGTCGTGGAAATGGGTGTCTTCCAGCACGGTGCCGTGCCCGGGGAAATGCTTGAGCGTGGCGGCCATGCCAACGCTGTGCATGCCGCGCACATAGGCGGCAGTGAACGCTGCGACCACCTGCGGGTCCGCGCTGAAGGCGCGATTGCCGATCGCCAGGTTGCCACGGCCCAGATCGACGACGGGGGCGAAGCTGAGGTCCACGCCACTGGCGCGCACTTCACTGGCCATCAGCCAGGCGTGCTGCTCGGCCAGGGCCAGCGCGGCCTCGCGATCGGAGGCATACAGCGCATCGAAGCCCTGCAGCGGCGGCAGCGCGCTGTAGCCCTCGCGGAAGCGCTGCACGCGGCCGCCTTCCTGGTCCACGCAGATCAGCTGCGGGCGCGGCGCGGCGGCGCGGATGGCCGCCGAGAGCTCGGCGATCTGCTCGCGCGAGGCGAAGTTGCGCTTGAACAGGATGACGCCGGCCACGGCGTCGTGCTGCAGCCACTCGCGTTCCTGGGCGGTGAGTTCGGTCCCGGCAACGCCGATCACGAGCATGGGGTGTCTCCAATACGGGGCGCCACCATGGCGCACTGCCGCATTGTCGCAGAACCCGCGCGCAGCGTCAGACCTCGCAACCGTCCGGGCCGCAGCCATCGCCGTGCCCCGCAGGGGCTGCAGGCGTGCGTTCGGCCGCGATCTGGCGCAGGGCCTGGGCGAACGCCTCCGGTGGCTGGGCCCCCTGGATGGCGTATTTATCGTCGATCACGAAGGTGGGCACGGACTGAATGCCGAAGCGCTGCGCCTGCGCCAGCTGCGCCTGGATCTCCTCCAGCCCCTCCTCTCCTTCCAGCAGCGCGGTGATGCGCTCGGCCTGGAGCCCGCCGGCGGCGCCGGCGGCGATCAGGGTCTGGGGGTCGGCCAGGTTGCGGCCCTCCACGAAATGCGCGCGGAACAGTGCCTCGCCGACCTCGGCTTGGATGCCTTCACGCCCGGCCAGCCACATCAGCCGGTGCGCCGGCAGCGTGGTCACCCGGACCTGGCCCTGGTTGAAATCCATCGGCAGGCCCTCGGCGCGCGCCGCGGCCTGGGTCTGGGTCAGGATCTGTTCGGTGCGCTCGGCACTGCCGAACTTGGCTGCGTACGCCTGGCGCAGCGGTACCGGGGCCGTGCCGGCGTCGGGATCGAGCAGGAACGGGTGCCAATGCACCTCCACCTCGGGCGCGTCATCGCCGAGCAACGCCAGTCCCTGCTGGAACCGGTGCTTGCCGATCCAGCACCAGGGACACACCACATCCGACCAGATATCGATTTTCATCTGGCCAGATTGTGGGCGGAAAGGCCGCTACACAAGGGCCGCGGATCAGCCGCGTTCAGCGCTGGACCAGCGTGAAAAGGGGTGCGCTGCCAGGGCCAGGTTGTAATAGCGCACCTGGTCGGTGACTTCCTCGCCTGCCCACTCGGGCAGCCTGACCGTCTGCTCGGCGTGCTCGAGCTCCACTTCGGCCACCACCAGCCCGGCGTTCTCGCCGAGGAATTCGTCCACCTCCCAGAGCAGCCCGTCGTGCTCGACCAGGTGCCGGCGCTTGTCGATCAGCCCGCCGACGCACAGCGCCAGCAACGCGCGCGCATCCTCCACCGGGATCGGATAATCGAACTCCTGCCGGGTGTGCCCGATCTCGCGCGACTTCATGTTGAGGAAGGCCTGCGCGCCCTGGATGCGCACGCGCACCGATGCCTTCTGCGCGCCGCTCTCCAGCGAGGCGGCGTCGTTGAGATAGCCCTGTGCCATCGGGATCACCGCGTGCGCAGCGGTGCGCCAGCCCTCACCGGTGACGCGGTATTTGCGTTCGATTTCAATGCCCATCCGCACAGTATGCGGCGATCGCGGCACCGCGGCCACGGCGTGCTTCTATACTGCCCGGCTGCCTTGCAAGGATGCCCCCGATGAAACCGCTCTTCCCCGCCCTGCTGATGACCCTGCTGCCGTTGGGCGCGCTCGCCGCCTCGCCGCCCACGCCTGCACAGATCGAGGCGGCGGTGATGGCCATGGTCGAGGCGGAAAAGACGCCGGCCGCCTCTACCCAGGATCTGCTGCTGCAGTCGATGTTCACCCCTCGCCGGTTCGAACATGGCCCGTGCTGGGCAAGCACCACGCTCGCCGGTGCATACGACTGCCTGGTCGGCATGGAGATCGGCCTCAAGAACCGCTACCGCATGCTGCGCTTCGTTCCACAGGGCATGGGCTGGGCGATGCAGCGCGCCGATGTCGACGCGCCGGTGCCCCCGCGCGAACGTGTCCGCGAGCTGCTCAATGCGCAGCTCGATCGCCGTGCCGCATCGATCGACGATGCCGCCACCCGCGAGGAACTGCGCGCGTTCCAGCAGCGCCTGCAGATCTTCGCGATCGACGACTGCGAACTGCGCAGCACCCAGGCGCCGGAGATCCGCTGCAATGTCACCGCCGGGGATGCGACCGGGCGCGGCACCGAACCGCAGACCTATGTGTTCGACGCACACGGCCAGTGGCAGAACGCCGCGCCCGGGGACGGGCGCTGATCAGCGCTTTTCGAACACCGCGATGCTTTCCACGTGCGCGGTGTGCGGGAACATGTCCATCGCGCCGGCCGAGACCAGGGTGAAGCCCTGCTCGTTGACCAGGTAGCCGGCATCGCGCGCCAGCGAGCCCGGATGGCAGCTCACGTAGACGATGCGCTTGAACTGCTTCAGCGGCAGCTGCTGCAGCACTTCGATGGCGCCCGAGCGCGGCGGATCCAGCAGCAGCTTGTCGAAACCCTGGCGCATCCACGAGGCCTGGCGCTGGTCCTGGGTCAGATCGGCGGCATGGAACTCGGCATTCTCCAGCCCGTTGCGCACCGCGTTCTCACGCGCACGCGCCACCAGGCCGGCATCACCCTCCACGCCGACCACGTTGCGCACGGTGCGCGCCAGCGGCAGGGTGAAATTGCCCAGCCCGCAGAACAGATCGAGCACGCGCTCGTCCGGACCGGCATCGAGCAGGGCCAGCGCGTGCGCGATCATCTGCACGTTGAGCTTGGCATTGACCTGGATGAAATCCAGCGGGCGGAACGCCAGCTCGACATCCCACGGCGCCAGCTTGAACGACAACGGCACCTCGGCCGGCCACAGCGGCTGCACCGACTCCACGCCACCGGGCTGCAGCGAGATCGCAAAACCGTGTGCCTGGCCGAAGGCGATCCACGCGGCACGGTCGGCATCGCTGAGCGGCTGCATATGGCGGATGGTCAGCATGATCGCGTCATCGCCGGCGATGAATTCGATCTGGGGAATGTCGCGTTTGCCGTCCAGGGTCTCGATGAACTCGGAGAGCACGCCGACCTTCATCCCGATTTCCGGAATGACGGTCAGGCACTGGCTCAGGTCCGCGACGAAACGCGGGTCCAGCTCGCGGAAGCCGACCAGGGTCTTGTCCTTCTTCTCGACGCGGCGCACCGAGAAGCGGCCTTTGCGGCGGTAGCCCCAGCTGTCGCCCACCAGCGGCGGCAGCACCGTGCCCGGGGTGACGTGGCCGATCCGGGTCAGGTTGTCGATCAGCACCCGCTGCTTGGCCACGATCTGCTGCGACTCTTCCAGGTGCTGCAGCACGCAGCCGGCACAGACGCCGAAATGCGGGCAGCGCGGGGTCACCCGCTGCGGCGAGGCCTGGACGACCTCGATGGTCCGGGCTTCATCGAAATGACGATTGCGCGCGGTCGGCTCGGCGGTCACCACCTCACCGGGCAGCGCGCCGGTGATGAAGGTGACCTTGCCACCCTCGCCGTCGCGGCGGGCAACGCCACGGCCATCATGGCTGAGGTCGAGGATGTCGGTCTGGAAGGGAGTACGGTCGAGGCGGGAGCGGGTTCGGGCCACGTGGCAACAGGCTGCGGGCAAAAAGGGTGCGTATTGTCGCAGATACCAACTGCCAACTGACTTGCCGCCCGCTGAAACCGCTTGCAGGCGGGGACTTCGCGTTTAATATGGGCGCAGCTGACATGGAGGCAGCCCCAATGCAGATGACCCCGAGGGATCCCATGCCCCGATTCCTGCTCGTCGAGGACGACACCATCAGCCGCGGCTTCTTCAAGGCCGCGCTGGAAACCCTGCCGGCGCAGGTGGATACCGCCGATTCCCTGGCCACGGCCATGGACCGCGCCCGTGGCAACCAACATGATCTGTGGCTGATCGACGTCAACCTGCCCGATGGTAACGGCACCCAACTGCTGCAGGAGCTGCGCCGCTCGCGGCCGGACACGCCGGCACTGGCACATACCGCCGATGGCGACACCTCGATCCATTCGCGGCTGCGCGATGCCGGCTTCAGTGAGACCCTGGTCAAGCCGCTGAGCCGTGAGCACCTGCTCAAGGCCGTCCGCCGCGCGTTGGTGCATACCGCTGGCAGCCTGTCCGCCCCGGTGCTTGCCGACGCCGAGGAGGTGGAGGGCGAGCGCCAGGACTGGGACGAAACCACGGCCCTGGCCGCGCTGAACGGGCAGCGCCACCACCTCATCGCGTTGCGCGAGCTGTTCCTGGCCGAGTTGCCCGGGGTTCGCGACGCGGTGGCCCAGGCCCTGCGCGAGGACGATGTGCGGGCCCTGCGCGGCCAGCTGCATCGGCTGCAGGCCAGCTGCGGATTTGTCGGCGCCGCGCGCCTGGCCCGGGCGGTCCGCCAGCTGCACCAGGCCCCGGACTCCACCGGGGCGCAGAGCCGCTTTCGCGTGGCGGTCGACGCCCTGCTGCAGTGAGCACGGGCGGCAGCGCGTGCAGCGTTGCCGCGTGAGTCCCCCCGAAACGGCGCCGCGGGCCGCCTGCGCTCAGGTGCCCCGTCGCGCCAGGTCCTCCAGCATTTCCCAGGATTTCAGCCCTCGCCCGCCCAGGTGGTGCATCAGCACCGCGCGCATCGGCCGGCGCAGGCTGCCCAGATCCTCGGGCCCGGGCAGTTCATCGGCGGCCAGCGCCAGCAACGCACTGCCGGTCGCGGTGCCACGGCGCTGATCCACACCGCGGTCGCTGAGCAGCCGGCGCGGCCCCTCCTGCGGGTCCAGCTCATACCGTGCGGCCGGGTCGACCGGCGCCTCATCGCTGCCGTGCAGCAGATCGAAGCCGAAGCCCAGGGCCTCCAGCAGGTCGCGCTCGAAACGGCGCAGGGTCCAGGCCAGCGGCTCGCCATCGCGCAGCCGTGCGCGGACCTGCGCGTAATGGTCGTAAAGCTCGGGCAGCGGGTCCTGGCGGGGCGCCAGCCGCATCAGCAGTTCGTTGATGTAGAACCCGGCCAGCATCGCCTGGCCGGTCAGGCGTGGCGCAGCGTCCAGGGCCTCGGCCCCGCGCAGCTGGGCCAGCTCGCCCCGCTCCACGGCGGTCAGGCGGATCCACTGCAATGGCTGCAGGGCCGCGCGCAGCGCCTGGCTGCGCGGGCTGGATACGCCTCGGGCAAGCACCCCGATCCGGCCGTACTGCTCGGTCAGCACCTCCACGAGCAGACTGGTTTCCCGCCACGGGCGGGCATGGAGCACAAACGCCGGCTCATCCTCGATGCGCATGGTTCAACCGCCCGGGGTTGGAGGGGCCGGCTTATTCGTAGCCGAACGCCTTGAGCGCGGCTTCATCGTCGGACCAGCCTTCGCGCACCCGGACCCAGGTTTCCAGGAAGACCTTGGCGCCGAACAGACGTTCCATCTGCAGGCGGGATTTGGCGCCGATCTCCTTCAGGCGGGTGCCGGCCTTGCCGATCACGATCGCCTTCTGGCCTTCGCGCTCGACCCAGATCACCGCGCCGATGCGCAGCAGGTTGCCATCCTCGACGAAGCGCTCGATCTCGACCGTGGTCGCATACGGCAGTTCTTCGCCGAGCTGGCGCATCAGCTGCTCGCGCACCAGCTCACCGGCGAGGAAGCGCTGGCTGCGGTCGGTGATCTCGTCCTCGCCGAACATCGGCGGGGCTTCCGGCAACAGCTTCATCAGGTCGCGGACCAGCGATTCCAGGCCATTGCGCTTCTGCGCCGAGATCGGGTGCACCGCGGCGAACGTGCGGCCCTCGGTGACCTGCTGCAGGAACGGCAGCAGCGCGCCCTTGTCCTTGAGCCGGTCGATCTTGTTGACCACCAGCACCACCGGGATCCCCGAGTCGCTGAGCACGTTGAAGGCCAGCGTGTCTTCCTCGTCCCAGCGGCCGGCTTCGATCACCAGCATGCCCGCGTCCACGCCCTCGAGCGAGCCGCGCGCGGCGCGGTTCATCACCCGGTTCATGGCGCGCTTCTGCGCACGGTGCAGGCCGGGGGTGTCGACCAGCACGATCTGCCCTTCCGGGTAGCTGGCAATGCCGAGCAGCCGGTGCCGCGTGGTCTGCGGCCGGTTGGAGACGATGCTGACCTTGGCGCCCACCAGGGCGTTGGTCAGGGTGGATTTGCCGACGTTGGGGCGACCGATGACGGCCACGCTGCCGGAACGATGGGGGGTTGCTTCGTTCACTTGGAATCCAGTTGCTCGAGGGCGGCGGCAGCCGCCTGTTGTTCGGCCAGCCGTCGCGAGGCACCTTCGCCTTCGGTGCTGACAGCGGGGTCGGTTACGCCGCAGCGTACCCGGAAGGTCTTGGCGTGATCGTCACCCGATTCTGACACCAGCTCATACAGGGGCAATGCCTTCTGCCGCGCCTGCAGCCATTCCTGCAGCCGGGTCTTGGGGTCTTTCTCCGGCTTGCCGGTGGCCGGCAGGGCGTGCATCGAGGCGGTGAACCAGGGCAGCACCACGGTCCGGCAGGCGGCGAAGCCGGCATCGAGGTAAATCGCGGCGACGACCGCTTCCAGCGCATCGGCCAGGATGGAGTCGCGGCGATGGCCGCCGGTCTTCATCTCGCCCGGGCCCAGGATCAGGCGCTCGCCCAGGTGCAGCTCGCGCGCGATCACCGCCAGCGCGCCCTCGCGCACCAGTTCGGCACGGGCGCGGGTCAGCGCGCCCTCGTCGGCCTTGGGCCAGCGTTCGTAGAGCGCCTGGGCCACCATCATGTTGACGATGCTGTCGCCGAGGAATTCCAGCCGCTCATTGTTGGGCGTGCCGGCACTGCGATGCGTCAGCGCCTGCTGGAGCAGGCCCGGATCGTTGAAGGCGTGACCGATCAGGTCACCGCGTTGGAAGGTCTTAGTCGGCACCGCGGAGAGTCAGATCCTGGTTGGTGTCAAATTTGCCCACCACGTCGAGATTGCCGATCAGCTCACGGCGCACTTCGTAGTTGACCTTCAAGTTCCAGCCGCCGTCGATGCGGTCGAACTTGATATCGGAGGGCTTGAGATTCTCGGAATAGCTCATGTGGATGCGCTTGAAGAACAGCTCCTGGACCCTGGCCGGCTCCATGTTGGCCACCCCCGGCTCTTTGGCCAGGCTCTTCAGCGCCGTGCGCACGGCGTAATACTCCTGGTACATCGGGAACAGCTTCATCCCGATGTACAGGAAGAAGGCGACCACGATCAGCACCACCAGGAACGAGGTCAAGGTGATGCCGCGCTGCGATGTCATGTTCTTCATTGCGTTCTCCCCAGATACGCGTGTGCCATCAATCAATGGATACCCGTGCCGATCCGCGACGGCTCGAAACCGTCCTTGCAGAACCAGCCCGAGCAGTTCAGCCAGATCAGGAAGGCCTTGCCGCGCAGGTTTTCCTCCGGCAGCAGGCCCCAGAAGCGGCCGTCGTCGCTGTTGTCGCGATTGTCGCCCATCACCAGGTACTTGCCGGCCGGAACGGTCCACTGGCCTTCGCCACGGGCGTAGTCGGTCTCCAGCACCGTATGGGTGCGGCCCGGCAGGTGCTCGACCAGCAGCGAGCTGCCCTCGCCCTGGCCGTTGTGGCCGGCATACAGGCCCTTGTTGTCGTATTTGACCGGCTCACCGTTGAGGATCAGGCCATTGCCCTGGAACTCGATCTGGTCGCCCGGCACGCCGATCACGCGCTTGATGAAGTTCTCACCCTTGGCCGGATCGTTGTCCGAGTGGCCCGGGAAGTGGAACACCACCACGTCGCCCCGCTTGGGCTCGCCGAACGGGATCACCTTGGCGTTGTTCAACGGCAGGCGCAGGCCGTAGGAGAACTTGTTGACCAGGATGAAATCGCCGATCAGCAGGTTGGGCATCATCGAGCTGGACGGGATCTTGTACGGCTCGGCGATGAAGCTGCGCACCACCAGCACGATCGCCAGCACCGGGAAGAACGCCCGGGCGTAATCGACCACCACCGGCTCGGTGTCCAGCAGGCCGGCGCGCTGGGCGCGGCGCTTGGCGAAGTACAGCTTTTCAGCCAGCAGGATCAGGCCCGAGGCCAACGTCAGTACGACCAGGAGGAACTCAAACAATTTCATGCAGTGTCCTTGGGAACGATTGCAGCGGTGTGGTGTGCCCCTGCGCGTCCGGCGACACCGATCCGGTGCCGCCCGCCGCTGCCGGGAAAGCCATCCGGCCTTACTTGTCCATCTGCAGCACGGCCAGGAAGGCTTCCTGCGGGATTTCCACGCGGCCGACCTGCTTCATGCGCTTCTTGCCTTCCTTCTGTTTCTCGAGCAGCTTCTTCTTGCGCGAAACGTCGCCACCATAGCACTTGGCCAGCACGTTCTTGCGCATCGCCTTGACCGTGGTGCGCGAGATGATCTGCGAGCCGACGGCGGCCTGGATGGCCACGTCGAACATCTGCCGCGGGATCAGTTCCTTCATCTTCTCGCACAGCTCGCGGCCGCGGCGATCGGCATGGCTGCGGTGCACGATCAGCGACAGCGCATCGACCTTGTCGCCGTTGATCAGCACGTCCACGCGGACGAACGGACCGGCATCGAAGCGCACGAAGTGGTAGTCCAGCGAGGCATAGCCACGGCTGACCGACTTGAGCTTGTCGAAGAAGTCCAGCACCACCTCGGCCATCGGCAGTTCGTAGCTGATCTGCACCTGGCTGCCCAGGTAGTTGATGCCAAGCTGGCTGCCGCGCTTTTCTTCGCACAGCTTGATGATGTTGCCGATGTACTCCTCGGGGGTGAGCACGTTGGCGCGGATGATCGGCTCGCGGATCTCATCGACCTGGTTCACCGGCGGCAGCTTGGCCGGGTTGTCCATGTTGATGATGGTGCCGTCGGTCTTGAGCACTTCATAGACCACGGTCGGTGCGGTGCTGATCAGGTCCAGGTTGTATTCGCGTTCCAGGCGCTCCTGCACGATTTCCATGTGCAGCATGCCCAGGAAGCCGCAGCGGAAGCCGAAGCCCATCGCCTCGGAGCTTTCCGGCTCGAAGCGCAGCGCGGCATCATTCAGGCGCAGCTTGTCCAGCGCTTCGCGCAGGTCCGGATAATCCTCGGCATCGACCGGGAACAGGCCGGCGAACACGCGCGGCTGCATTTCCTGGAAGCCCGGCAGCGGCTTGGCGGCCGGGTCGGCGGCCATGGTCAGGGTGTCGCCGACCGGCGCGCCGTGCACGTCCTTGATGCTGGCCGTGACCCAGCCCACTTCACCGGCGCGCAGGGCCGGCAGCACCTTGCGCTTGGGAGTGAACACGCCGACGTTGTCGACCTGGTGGTTGCGGCCGGTGGACATCACCTGCAGCTTGTCGCCCGCCTTGATCTGGCCCTGCATCACGCGCACCAGCGAGACCACGCCCAGGTAGTTGTCGAACCACGAGTCGATGATCAGCGCCTGCAGCTTGTCGGTATCACGCGGCACCGGCGGCGGAATGCGATGCACGATCGCCTCCAGCACGTCCTGCACGTTCAGGCCGGTCTTGGCGCTGACCGGCACGGCATCGGTCGCGTCGATGCCGATCACGGCCTCGATCTCGGCCTTGGCGCGCTCGATATCGGCGGTGGGCAGGTCGATCTTGTTGATCACCGGCACCACTTCCAGCCCCTGCTCAACGGCCGTATAGCAGTTGGCGACGGACTGCGCTTCCACGCCCTGGGCCGCATCGACCACCAGCAGCGCGCCTTCGCAGGCGGCCAGCGAGCGGCTGACTTCATAGGAGAAGTCGACATGCCCGGGGGTGTCGATGAAGTTCAGGTGGTAGGTCTGGCCGTCTTTGGCGACATACGGCAACGAGACCGACTGGGCCTTGATGGTGATGCCACGCTCGCGCTCGATCGGGTTCGAGTCGAGCACCTGCGCCTCCATCTCACGGGCCTGGAGGCCACCGCAAAGCTGGATGATGCGATCGGCCAGCGTGGACTTGCCGTGGTCGACGTGGGCGATGATGGAGAAGTTGCGGATGAACCGCATCGAATCAGAAGACATAGGTGGCGGCGGCGCGTCGCGTCGTCAGGATGACTGCGGATTATCGCATGGCCGGCCCGGTCCCGCGTGGGCCCGGCGGCGATTGTCGCCAACGGCCCCCTGGAAACGACCGGGCCCGCCGAAGCGGGCCCGGAAACACAGGCGGGGCGGGCTTACTGCCCGGCCTTGACCGCCACGAAGGCACTGTTGCCGTTGGCGCGGACCAGCAACATGACCACGTCACCCTTGCTGTAACCGCCCAGCGCCTTGTTCAGCGCGGCCACGCTGCCGACCGGGGTGCGGCCGACCTGCAGCACCACCAGCCCCGGCGACAGGCCGGCATCACGCGCCGACTGGCCGTTGACCCGGGTGATCCGCACGCCCTCGCCGGCCGACAGGCCCAGCTGCTGGCGCTGCGCGGCGGTCAGATCGGCCACGTCCAGCCCCAGCAGGGCATTGGCACCGGTCTCCGGCTTGGCCGCTTCCGCGGCCGGACGGGTGGCGCCGCGCTCGGCGTCTTCGGCCAGTTCGGTCAGGGTGGCGGTGATTTCCCGCTCCTTGCCGTCGCGCAGCACGCTCAGGCGGACCTTGCTGCCCGGCGGCAGCGCGCCGATGGCCGGCGGCAGATCACTGAAGGTATTGATCGGGCTGCCATTGACCGAGCGGATCACGTCACCCGGTTCGATACCGGCCTTGAGCGCCGCGCTGCCCGCGACCACTTCGTTGACCAGCGCGCCGCGGCTGTCCGGCAGGCCCAGCCCTTGCGCCTTGAGGCTGTCGATCGGCCCGACGGCCGCGCCCAGCTGGCCCCGGCTGACCCGGCCGGTCTTCTTGATCTGTTCGACCGCGCCCATGGCCAGGTCGATCGGGATCGCGAAGCTGATGCCCATGTAGCCACCGGACGCGGAGAAGATCTGCGAGTTGATACCGACCACTTCGCCGCGGGTATTGAGCAACGGGCCACCGGAGTTGCCCTGGTTGATGGCCACGTCGGTCTGGATGAAGGGCACATAGCGCTGGTCCGGACCGCCGGTGCTGCGCCCCACCGCGCTGACCACGCCGGCGGTCACCGAATTGTCCAGCCCGAACGGCGAACCGATCGCGACCACCCACTGGCCCGGCTTGAGCGTATTGGAATCGCCCACGCGCACCGTCGGCAGGTTCTTGGCGTCGATCTTGAGCAGGGCGACGTCGTACTGCTGGTCGCTGCCCACCACCTTGGCGGTGAACTCGCGGCGATCGCCGAGCTTGACCTTCACTTCACTGGCATCGGCAACGACGTGGTGATTGGTCAGCACGTAGCCATCGGCGGAGATGATGAAGCCCGAGCCCATGCCGCGGCCGCGGATGCTCGGCGTGCCGTCATCGGGGCCGTCGGCGCCCTGCCCCGGCATCTGGAAGTCCGGACCGAAGAAGCGGCGGAAGAATTCGGGCATGTCCTGGTCCGCAGGACCGGCCATGCGCGCCTGGCGGTTGCTGCGCACGATGGTGGTCTCGACATTGACCACGCCCGGACCGACCTGTTCGACCAGGTTGGTGAAGTCAGGCAGACCGCTGACCAGCTGCGGCGCCGGCGCCCGCGGAGCGGCGGCCGCCGCCGGGGCGGCAGCGGTGGCCGGCGACGGCGACTGGGCGCAGGCCACCAGTGGGAGCGTCATGGCGATCAGCGCCAGGGCGTGGGTACGGATACGGGCGGTCATCAGACACGAACCTCCGGGTCAGGAAAGAAAGGGGGGGGGAACGCTCCGGCGCACGGGCCGGAGCGGAGCGTCGCCGCGACGATGCTCAGTCGCGGTGCCGGCGTGCGGGTTCGGCCGTTTCGGCTGACTCCTGCAGACGCGGCTCGAAGGGATAGAACGCAGCCTGCGGCGCCTGGGTGGAGAAGCTCGCATTGAGCGCCCCGCCCGCAGCCGGGGCCAGGCTGGACCGCGGCCAGGGCTTGGCCTGCAGGTTGCCGACCTCACCGAACGGGAACTGCCGCACGGTCGCCGCCGGCATGGCCGGGGTCAACGGCGCCTGGCTGGCAACCGCCCGCTGCGGTTCGGCACTGCGTTCGGCGGCGCTGCCACGCGCGGCCTGCTGGGTACGCGTGGCGCTGGCGCTGGCGCGGCGTGCGGTGGCCACGTCCTGGCGGCGGCTGGCCGCCGCCACCGCAGCCGCCGGCACCGCAGCCACGGCGAGTGCCTGTTCGGCGGCCGAGGCTTCGGTAACCGGTGCGGCCGGCAGTTCGGCCTGGCTGGCGATGATGGTGGTCGGCGCCTCCAGCGGGGCCTGGGCGGGCAGCTGTTCGCGCGTCATGAACATCGCCACCGCGGCCACGGAGGCGGCCAACGCTGCGCCACCGCCCCAGCGTCGCCAGCTGCCGCGCCGTTGCGCCTGCTCCGGGCCACGCTCCACCCTGGCCTGCATCGCCGGGGCGGGCTCTACGGCCACGGACGCGCGCACACGCTCGGCGAAATCGACCGGGGCCGGTGCGCAGGCCTGCCCGCGCAGCACATCGCCCAGCATCTGCCAGCGTTCGTTGCAGCTGGACAAGGCCTCATCGTGTTCCAGCCGACGCAGCATGAAGCGCGCTTCATCGGCCGACAGTTCACCATCGATCAGCGAGGACAGCTGCTGACGGTAATGGGCGTCGAATTTATCGGGGGACGCGCCCCGGGAAGCATCATTGGACATATCGTGGCTCATGCGCGGCTCTTCTCGCGGGTGGCGCTGCCCACATCGAGCAGCGGCCGAAGTTCAGTGTCGATCGCCTCGCGGGCACGGAAAATCCGCGACCGCACGGTGCCGATCGGGCACCCCATCTTCTGCGCGATTTCGTCGTAGCTCAGGCCCTCCACCTCGCGCATGGTGATGGCTGACCGCAGTTCTTCAGGCAGCGCGGACACTGCCTTCATCACCGTCTGTTCCAGTTCCTGTCGCATCAATTCGCGTTCGGGCGTGTCGGTGTCGCGCAGGCGGGTGCCGCTGTCGTACTGCTCGGCGTCCCCGATTTCGATGTCATCGGTGGGCGGGCGGCGGTTGTGCGCGGCGAGATGGTTCTTGGCAGTGTTCACGGCAATCCTGTGCAGCCAGGTATAGAACTGGGCGTCGCCGCGGAAACTGCCGATCGCGCGGTACGCGCGGACGAACGTGTCCTGGGCGACGTCCTGACATTCACTCCAGTCCGCGATGTAGCGCCCGATCAGCGCGATGACCCGATGCTGGTACTTGCGCACCAGGACATCGAACGCCGCGCTCTCGCCACGCTGCACACGTCGGACCAGCTCCAGGTCCAGCTCCTGTGGTGTTTCAACCTCGGCCATGGGGGGCCGCACTCCTGTCAGCCCAACCGACGTCGGGCAATGAGACTGCCAATCCCGGGAAAAGTTCAGCGCTCGATCACACGGCGCCGCACCAGCTTTTAACCACCGTTCCGTTAAGGTTTCCGATCCAGGCAATGAATCGACGGTATCTCTCCCCCAGCTATAGGGATTTGACGGGGAGGAAACAACCTCTGGATCATAGCCCCCTTCTCCATACACAACCGGATGGAACGTTCCCATGCTCTCAGGCTTCGATGGGCTCCGCTTCTCGCATTGGCACCCGCAGATCCGTGACGATGGCGTCGTGGTGCTCAGCCTCGACCGCCAGGACAGCAGCGTCAATGCCATGTCGCAGGACGTGCTGCTCGAACTGGGCGACCTGATCGAGCGGATCGCGATGGACCCGCCCAAGGCGGTGGTGATCCAGTCGATCAAGGCGGCCGGCTTCATCGCCGGGGCGGACCTGAAGGAATTCCAGGCGTTCGACCGCCGCGGCACCGTCAATGACGCGATCCGCCGTGGCCAGAGCACCTACCAGAAGCTGGCCGAACTGCCCTGCCCGACCGTGGCGGCGATCCATGGGCATTGCCTGGGCGGCGGCACCGAGCTGGCGCTGGCCTGCCGTTACCGCGTGGCCTCCAATGATCCGTCCACCCGGATCGGCCTGCCGGAAACCCAGTTGGGCATCTTCCCGGGCTGGGGCGGCAGCTCGCGCCTGCCGCAGCTGGTCGGCGCGCCGGCGGCGATGGACATGATGCTGACCGGCCGCAATCTGTCGGCCTCGGCCGCGCGCAACATCGGCCTGGTCGACAAGGTCGTCGCGCCCGCCGTGCTGCTCGATACCGCGGTCTCGCTCGCACTGAAGGGCACCACCCGCCCGTTCAAGCAGCGCGCGACGGCGTGGATCACCAACACCTGGCTGGCGCGCAGGCTGCTCGCCCCGCAGATGGCCAAGCAGGTCGCCCGCAAGGCGCGCAAGGAGCACTACCCGGCGCCGTACGCGCTGATCAACACCTGGGCGCGCACCGGTGGCAGCCCGATCCAGACCCGCCTGGATGCCGAGCGTCGCGCGGTGGTCAAGCTGGCCGGCACGCCGACCGCACGCAACCTGATCCGCATCTTCTTCCTGACCGAACGCCTGAAGGCCCTGGGTGGCAAGGACCATGGCATCCAGCACGTGCACGTGGTCGGTGCCGGCGTGATGGGGGGCGACATCGCCGCGTGGTCGGCCTACAAGGGCTTCAACGTGACCCTGCAGGATCGCGAGCAGCGCTTCATCGATCCGGCCATGGAACGCGCGCAGGCGCTGTTCGCCAAGCGGGTGAAGGACGAGAGCAAGCGCCCGGCCGTGGCCGCGCGGTTGAAGGCCGATCTCGCGGGCGAGGGCGTGGCGCTGGCCGATCTGGTGATCGAAGCGATCATCGAGAATCCGGAAGCGAAGCGTGATCTGTACCAGTCGCTGGAGCCGACGATGAAGGCCGATGCGCTGCTGACCACCAACACCTCCTCGATCCCGCTGGACGAACTGCGCGACCACATCCAGCGCCCGGCGCAGTTTGCCGGCCTGCATTACTTCAACCCGGTCGCGCAGATGCCGCTGGTGGAAATCATCCACCACGACGGCATGGCCCCGGAAACCGAGCGTCGCCTGGCGTCGTTCTGCAAGGCACTGGGCAAATTCCCGGTGCCCGTCGCCGGTACCCCTGGCTTCCTGGTCAACCGCGTGCTGTTCCCGTACATGCTCGAAGCCGCCACCGCCTATGCCGAAGGCGTGCCCGGGCCGGTACTGGACAAGGCCGCGGTCAAGTTCGGTATGCCGATGGGCCCGATCGAACTGCTCGATACCGTCGGTCTGGACGTGGCCGCAGGCGTGGGCAAGGAACTGGCGCCCTTCCTCGGGCTGCAGGTGCCGGCTGCCCTGGCGACGGTGGAACAGGGCAAGCGCGGCAAGAAGGACGGGCAGGGCCTGTACAAGTGGGAGAACGGCCGGGCGCAGAAGCCGGACGTCCCCGCCAACTACGAGATCCCGGCCGATCTGGAAGACCGCCTGATCCTGCCGCTGCTCAACGAAGCGGTGGCCTGCCTGCACGACGGCGTGGTTGCCGATGCGGACCTGCTCGATGCCGGCGTGATCTTCGGCACCGGCTTCGCCCCGTTCCGCGGTGGCCCGATCCAGTACATCCGCGCCACCGGTGCCGATGTGCTGGTCGAACGCCTCAAGGTGCTGCAGCAGCGCTACGGCGGTCGCTTCGCCCCGCGCCCGGGCTGGGACTCGCCGGTACTGCGTGAGCCCGTGATCTGAGGCGCGATGATGTGATGTGACGACGCCACCGTGAGGTGGCGTTGTCGTTTGTGCTGCCGTCCCTGTGCGACCAGAACAACCTGTTACCGATACAGGCCTCCCGCCCCCACACCCCGCATGCGATCCTCCCGCTCTGTCCCCGCCAGCGAGACCGCCCGCATGACGACCATCATCGCCCCCCGCATCCATGACATCGGTGGCCTGCAGGTACGCCGCGCCGTGCCGACCCTGCAGGCGCGCAGCGTCGGTCCGTTCGTCTTCGTCGACCAGATGGGCCCGGCCGTGCTCTCCCCCGGCACCGGCATCGACGTGCGCCCGCATCCGCATATCGGCCTGGCCACCGTCACCTTCCTGTGGTCCGGCGCCATCGGCCACCGCGACACGCTCGGCTCGGACCAGGTGATCCGCCCCGGCGACGTCAACTGGATGACCGCCGGCCGCGGCATCGCCCATTCCGAACGCACGCCCACCGTCGAACGCGAGCACGACCATCCGCTGCACGGCATGCAGACCTGGCTCGCGCTGCCGAAGCAGTTTGAAGAGACCGACCCCGCGTTCTACCACCATGCCGCCGCCACCCTGCCCCAGCAGCGCCGCAACGGGGCCTGGCTGCGTGTCATCGCCGGACGCGCGTACGGCGAAGAATCGCCGGTCAAGGTCTTCGCCGATACCCTCAACGTTGCCATCGATCTGGATGCCGATGCGGAAATCGATCTCGATACCGGCCACGCCGAGCGCTCGCTCTACATCCTGGAAGGCCAGGCCCAGCTCGATGGCGTGGATGTTCCCGCCCAGCACCTGATCATTCCCGAGCCCGGTGCCCGCGGCCGCCTGCGCGCCAAGACCCCGATCAAGGCGATGCTGATGGGCGGCGAACCGCTGGATGGCCCGCGCCACCTGTGGTGGAACTTCGTGTCCAGCTCCACTGAGCGTATCGAGCAGGCCAAGCACGATTGGGAATCCGGGCGTTTCGGCACCATCCCCGGCGACGACAAAGAGTTCATTCCGCTGCCCACGTACTGACCTGCGCACCGCCATCGACCGTTCGTCGGGCATTGACGCCATCGTCACCCCGATGAACCCCGATTCAGCTACGTTGCGCCTGCCCACCCCGGGCATACACGTGGAGCACGTCGATGAGCATGGGCAAACGTCTGGCCGCCGAGTTCCTGGGCACGTTCTGGTTGGTATTGGGTGGGTGTGGCAGCGCCGTGCTGGCCGCCACGTTCGGCGGCGATGGCAATCCGCTGGGGATCGGCTTTCTGGGCGTCGCGCTGGCCTTCGGCCTGACCGTGCTGACCGGCGCCTACGCGTTCGGGCACGTGTCCGGCGCGCACTTCAATCCGGCGGTCAGTGTCGGCCTGTGGGCTGGCGGCCGCTTCCCCGCGCGCGAGCTGCTTCCTTACATCGTGGCGCAGGTGCTGGGCGGCGCACTGGCCGGCTTCATCCTGCTGCAGATCGCCTCCGGCGCGCCCGGTTTCCAGATCGATGGCAGCCAGGCCGGCGCATTCGCCAGCAACGGCTATGGCGCACTTTCGCCGGGGGGCTACAGCGTCGCCGCCGCCGCCCTCTGCGAAGTGGTGCTCACCGCATTCTTCCTGATCGTGATCATGGGCTCCACCCATGGCAACGCACCGGCCGGCTTCGCCCCGATCGCGATCGGCCTGGCCCTGACCCTGATTCACCTGATCAGCATTCCGGTCACCAACACCTCGGTCAATCCGGCGCGCTCCACTGCCGTAGCCCTGTTCGCCGGCAGCGGCGCACTGGGCCAGCTCTGGCTGTTCTGGCTGGCGCCGCTGCTGGGCGGGCTGATCGGCGGCACTCTCTACAAGTGGATGGGCACCGCGCCGCGCTGATGCTCAGGGCCGGGCGGGCAACCCCCGCCCGGCCGCTGACAAAGGAATCAACTGAAACCGTTATTTGTACACTGAGTCACATTCCGTTAAGGTCCCGAGCACTCGTCCGACACTGACGGCAGCGAGTGATCCGGTAGGCGCGCGGGGAATGCGCCACCACGGCCTGGGTTGTCGACGGCCACCGGAACGGCTGTCAGCGACGGACGCGATCATCGACCTTTGGGGGAATGCATGAACGTCCTGCGCGCTGTCGTGTGTGTGTGTCTGCTGGTGTCTGCCGGCGCCGTCGCGGCGCAAGCGACCAGCGAATGTCCGTCCCTGCCCGCCAGCAGCGGCCTGAACTGGCAGCAACTGGCCCAGCGTGACCTGATCCTGTGCAGGGCCAGCACCGCCGATGGGCGTGAAGTGCTCAGCCTGACCTTGAGCGCACGCAATCCGGAGCTGCCGTTGAACCGTGCGCTGCGCCAGGAAAAAGGCAGCTTCGCCGGTGAAACCCTGTACTGGTACCAGCCCGACCTGGGCGGCCAGAAGCCGCCGGGGTATGAAACCCGCCGCATCACCGTGGTCAAGTTCGACAGGAACCGCTTTGCCCAGATCGCGCTGTATGCCGGTGACGCCAGCGAACTCGGCTCGCTGCAATCGTTGGCGCAGGGCATGAGCCTGACGCCCTCGGCCGTCGCCGCCGGGCGCTGAGCACGAGGCCGGGACGGTGCACCGCACTCATCCCGCCATCCACGGTAGCGCCGGCCGCTCGCCGGCGCCTCCCACACCGTCAGGTGTCATGCGTTTGTCGGCCAGCGGGCGGTGCCAACGCCCCTCAGAAGCGGCCTTCCTGGAAATCCACGAAGGCCTGCATCAGCTCCTGCTTTGTATTCATCACGAACGGCCCATGCCGCATGACCGGCTCGCGCAGCGGGCGGCCCGCCACCAGGATCAGGCGCGCCCCGGTTTCACCGGCACGCAGGACCAGCTGCTCGCCGCCGCCCAGCACCGCCATTTCCTGGCGGGCCACCGGGCGCGCATCGTCGCCTTCGCCGATCTCCAGCCCGCCTTCGAATACGTAGGCGAACGCGTTATGGCCATCGGGCAGCGTGTAGCGCCAGCCCGCGCCGGCATCCAGCGTGATGTCCAGGTACACCGGATCGGTGGCCGGCTGCACGATCGGCCCGACCGTGTCGCCCACCTGGCCGGCGATGACCTTCACCTGCACGCCCCCGGCCGGTGCCGTCACCGGAATATGGTCCGGCGCGAACTCCTGGTACTTCGGCTCGGTCATCTTCTCGCGTGCGGGCAGGTTCACCCACAGCTGGAAGCCGCGCATCTGCCCCGATTCCTGCTCGGGCATCTCCGAGTGGATCAGGCCGCGGCCGGCGGTCATCCACTGCACGCTGCCCGGCGTGAGCAGGCCCTCGTTGCCATGGTTGTCCTTGTGCCGCATGCGGCCATCGAGCATGTAGGTCACGGTCTCGAAACCACGATGTGGGTGGCTCGGGAAGCCGGCGATGTAGTCCTCGGCGCGGTCCGTGCCGAATTCATCCAGCAGCAGGAACGGGTCCAGGTCGGGCAGCGAGGGGCCGCCGATCACGCGCGTCAGGCGCACGCCGGCGCCATCGGAGGTGGCCATGCCACGGATGGTGCGCAGCACGCGCACCGGGGTTGGGCTGCTCATGATGACTCCAGGATCGGTGAACTGCCTACAAGATGGGCGCGCCGGCCCCGCCGGCCAACCGCCACGCCCGCAACCAATTGTTCCAAGCGTGGTGTTCCGATGACGTGCACGGGCACGCACCGCGCCCACCCTACGACCAAAGTACTAGCGGCAAGCCCCCGCCATTGCATTGACCCCGTCAGTGCGAGGGCGGACTCTTACGACGATCTCCAGGGAGACGCAATCTCATGAAAGGTTTTTCGAAACTGGGTTGGGCAGTCATCGCACTGCTCGGCGCCTTCTGTCTAGGCACCGTCGCGCTGCGCCGCGGTGAACCCATCAATGCACTGTGGATCGTCGTCGCTGCGGTCTCCATCTATCTCATCGCCTATCGCTTCTACAGCCTGTTCATCGCCGACAAGGTGATGCAGCTCGATCCGACCCGGGCCACGCCCGCGGTGATCAACAACGACGGTCTGGATTACGTTCCGACCAACAAGCACGTACTGTTCGGCCACCACTTCGCCGCCATCGCCGGTGCAGGCCCGCTGGTCGGCCCGGTGCTGGCCGCGCAGATGGGCTACCTGCCCGGCCTGCTCTGGCTGGTGGTGGGCGTGGTCGTGGCCGGCGCGGTGCAGGATTTCATGATCCTGTTCCTCTCCAGCCGCCGCAACGGCCGCTCGCTGGGTGACCTGGTGCGTGAGGAAATGGGGCCGGTGCCCGGCACCATCGCCCTGTTCGGCGCCTTCCTGATCATGATCATCATCCTGGCGGTGCTGGCGATGGTGGTGGTCAAGGCGCTGGCCGAAAGCCCCTGGGGCATGTTCACGGTCATCGCGACGATGCCGATCGCGATCCTGATGGGCGTGTACATGCGCTACATCCGCCCGGGCAAGATCGGTGAGATCTCCGTGGTCGGTCTGATCCTGCTGCTCGCCGCGATCTGGTTCGGTGGCAAGGTCGCCGCCGACCCGGTCTGGGGCCCGGCCTTCACCTTCACCGGTATCCAGATCACCTGGATGCTGATCGGCTACGGCTTCGTCGCCTCGGTGCTGCCGGTGTGGCTGCTGCTGGCCCCGCGCGATTACCTCTCCACCTTCCTCAAGATCGGCACCATCGTGGCGCTGGCGATCGGCATCCTCATCGTCATGCCCGAGCTGAAGATGCCGGCCCTGACCCAGTTCGCCGCCAGCGGCGACGGCCCGGTCTGGAAGGGCGGGATGTTCCCGTTCCTGTTCATCACCATCGCCTGTGGCGCGGTCTCCGGTTTCCACGCACTGATCGCTTCGGGCACCACGCCCAAGCTGCTCGCCAATGAGCGCCACATGCGCTACATCGGCTACGGCGGCATGCTGATGGAATCGTTCGTCGCGGTGATGGCGCTGGTGGCCGCCTCGATCATCGACCCGGGCATCTACTTCGCCATGAACGCGCCGGCCGCCGTGATCGGCCCGGATGCGGTCTCCGCTGCGGCCTACATCAGCAATACGTGGGGCTTCATCATCACCCCCGAGCAGCTGGAGGCCACGGCCGCAGCGATCGGCGAGCCGACCATCCTGCACCGCGCCGGTGGCGCACCGACGTTGGCAGTGGGCATCGCGCAGATCCTGCACGAGGCGATCCCGAGCGGCAGCAACGCGATGATGGCGTTCTGGTATCACTTCGCGATCCTGTTCGAAGCCTTGTTCATCCTCACCGCGGTCGACGCCGGTACCCGTGCCGGTCGCTTCATGCTGCAGGACCTGCTGGGCAACTTCATCCCGGCCCTGAAGAAGACCGAATCGTGGACGGCCAACATCATCGCCACCGCCGGTTGCGTGGCGCTGTGGGGCTACCTGCTTTATACGGGCGTGGTCGATCCCTTCGGCGGCATCCAGACCCTGTGGCCGCTGTTCGGCATCTCCAACCAGATGCTGGCCGGTATCGCGCTGATGCTGGGTACCGTGGTCCTGTTCAAGATGAAGCGTGACCGCTTCGCCTGGGTCACTGGTGTGCCGGCGGTGTGGCTGCTGATCTGCACCACCTATGCAGGGCTGATCAAGATCTTCGACAAGAACCCGGCGCAGGGCTTCCTGGCCCAGGCGCACAAGTACCAGGACGCGATCGCCACCGGCACCCTGACCGCCCCGGCCAAGACCGTCGGCCAGATGCACCAGATCGTGGTCAACGCCTACGTCAACACCGGCCTGACCGTGCTGTTCCTGTTCGTGGTGTTCTCGATCCTGTTCTACGCGATCAAGACCATCTTCATGGCCCGCCGCACGCCGCAGCGGACCGACAAGGAAACCCCGTACGTGGCACTGCAGCCGCACCAGATGGCGGACCTGTGATGAGCACCGAACTCGTCCCCGCCGGTCAGTACCAGGCCCATCGCCGCATCTGGCGGCGCCTGGTGCAGACCGCGCGGCTGTGCTGCGGCATTCCCGACTACGACAACTACGTCCGGCATGTGCTGGAAAATCATCCGGACCGCGTGCCGATGGACTACAAGACGTTCTTCCGCGAGCGCCAGGAGGCGCGGTACAGCGGCAAGAACGGGGGGCGCTGCTGCTGACGCCGCAGCGTCCGCACGGTCCCGGCCGGAGGTCGCGACAACGTTGCAACCAAACGGCGGCGCGAAAGCGCCGCCGTTTCTGTAGATGGCCCCAGGCCGGTGCCTGGCCGACCCTCGGCCCTAGCCAGCGCTGCCGATGGCGTAGCGCGTCTGCACGAATCCGAACGGGTACACCACGGTGGCGCGATGCGTCAGGAGCGCTTCGGCCCCGGCCTCGCCGAACAACCGCAGGCCACCACCAACCAGGACCGGAATCGTGGTCACGGTGATCTCCCGCAACAGGCCCTCGGCGAGGAAGGATTGCACCGTGCGTCCGCCATCGATGTAGAGTCGGTCCAGGCCACGCGTTGCCGCTTCTTCCATCAATGTGGACAAGGCCCCGGAATGCAGCCGCACCGAGTTTGGTGCCGCCTCCGGAACGGCCTGCAGGGTGTGGCTCAGCACATAGACCGGCAGATCCGCGTAAGGCCATTCGGGAAAGGACAGCACCTTCTCGAGGGTGCGCCGCCCCATCACGATCGCCTTGATCGGCACCATGTAGGCAGCGTATCCACAATCCTCACCGGCCGGCACGCTCTGATTGGCGTGGTCGAGCCAGTCCAGACTGCCATCCGCGCGCGCGATACAACCGTCCAGACTGACGGCAATGAACGAAGAACAATGAGGTGTCACACGTCTCTCCCAGGTGTGGCGCCGGCCCGGGGCCGGCACGACCGGACTGCGCGTCCCGGACGGGCCGGTACGCGCGCGATCATGATCCCGCTTACGCGCCCGCCATCCACTTCAGGATCAGGCCAGTCACATAGGCCAGCCCGGTACCGGTGGCGTAGCCCACGGTGCCCAGCAGCACGCCGACCGGCGCCAGGCTCGGGTGGAACGCCGCGGCCACCACCGGCGCCGAAGCGGCTGCACCGATGTTGCCCTGCGAACCGATGGCGAAGAAGAACAGCGGCGCGCGCATCAGCTTGGCCGCGATCCACAGCACCAGGATGTGGGTCAGCATCCAGATCGCGCCCAGCGCGAACAGCCACGGGCGGTCGAGCAGCGAGAGCAGGTCCATCTGCATGCCGATGCAGGCGATCAGGAAGTACAGGAACAGGGTGCCCAGGCGCGAGGCACCGGCCGATTCGAGCCTGCGTGCACGGGTGAAGCTCAGGCCCAGGCCGAGCGCGGTGGACAACAGCACCACCCAGACGAATGCGCTGTCCAGGCTGAACTGGCTGGCCCAGCTCACATTCGCCTTGAACCAGCCGCTCAGCGGTGCGGCGATGGCATGCGCCAGACCGACGCCACCCAGTGCCACGCCGACGATCACCATCAGGTCGGTGAGGCTGGGAATGCGGGCGTTCTGCGCCTCGTAGGCGGAGATCCGGGCCTTCATCTCATCGATGGCACGGGTATCGGCGCCATTGCGCGTATCGATCTGCTGGGCGCGGTTGGCCAGGAACAGCAGCACCGCCATCCACAGGCTCGCGCAGGCCACGTCGACCACCGCGAACTGGCCGAAGGTGGTGGCATCGGTGCCGAACACTTCGCGCATCGCCACCATGTTGGCGCCGCCGCCGATCCAGCTGCCGGCCAGGGCGGCCATGCCCTTCCAGGTATCACCGGCCACGGTGGCCGGGTGGATCCAGGACATCGTCTGGAACGACACGATCGCGCCGAGGATGATGCCCAGCGTACCGGCGCAGAACACCACCAGCAGTTTCGGGCCCAGCTTCATGATGCCCTTCAGGTCGATCGAGAGCGTCAGCAGCACCAGCGCTGCGGGCAACAGCACGTCACGGGCGATCGGGTTGTACAGCGAGGTGTTATGGCCGTCGATCAGGCCGGCGGTGTTGTAGATGGCCGGGATGAAGTAGCACAGCAACAGCGCCGGCACCCACGCGAAAATCTTCTTGAGGATCGGGGTCGGGCCACTGGCGGCCCAGAAGATCACGGCCAGGGTGGCGGCGATCAGGCCGAGGCCGACGATGTCATTGGTGATCAGGGCAGTACTGGGTTCGGTCGGCATCAAGCCATCCTCTGTCGATCGAAGGGATAAAAAAAAGCGCCGCATAGAGCGGCGCCTCCGGAGCTTAACATTGTCTTCACGACGCCACACTTTGCAGCGCAGCGCGCGGGCCGATCACGACGCGGGCAGCGATGCGCGTTCAGAGCGACCCGGCAGCGAAGCGCCCAGATCGAGGATCACACAGGTACCGCGCGGCACACAGGGCTGGATCTGCAGCGCCCAGCCCAGGTGCTCGCACAGCCGGGCGATCAGCTCCAGGCCGATGCCGCTCTGCTCGTTGCGATCGCCGCGCGCCATGCGTGCATGTACGGCGGCGATCTCTTCCGGGCTCATGCCCAGCCCGGGGTCCTGCAGCGTCACCACGGCCTGCCCGGAGACCTGGATGTGGATGGTGCCGCGACCGCTGTTCTCGATCGCGTTGCGCAGCAGATTGCCGATCGCGGCCTGGACCACGCCGAGCGGGGCGATGATATCCACGCGCGCAAGGCCGTCGATCTCGATGTGCAGGTCCTTGTCGCCCATCAGATGGCGATGGTCTTCGATGATGTCCGGCACCAGCAGGTCGAGCGGAATGCGTTCACCGAGCGCGGCCAGCCGGGCCGGGTCGCGTGCGAGCACCAGCAGCAGCTGGATCAGCTGCTCCACCCCCTGGGCCGTGCGGTGCACACGCTGCATCTGCTGGCGCGCACGGTCTGGAATGTCCGGCTGGCCCAGCGCCAGTTCCGAGGCCCCGGTGATCACCGCGATCGGCGTACGCAGTTCGTGGCTGGCGGTGCTGATGAAGACCCGCTCGCGCTCGACGAACTGTTCGTTGCGCGCCAGGTAGTCATTGAGCGCGTTGGCGATCACGTACAGCTCGGAGCTGGCGCGCGGGTCCACCTCCACCCGTTGCCCGGGCACCCCCGGGTGCAGATCGTCGATGCGCCGTGCCAGCGAGCTCAGCGGCCGCACCAGCCGGCCGACGCCGAAGGAGGCCATCAGCACGGTCACGATGATCATCAGCACGCCGGCCAGCAGCACCCAGCGCGTGGCGAACTGCTCCAGCTCGTGGAAATCGTTGATGTCCAGCACCAGCGCCAAGCGCCCCAGCTGGGTGGTTTCACGCACCATCACCGCGCTGGCGCGGCCGTTGACCTCCACGCCGTCGTGCAGCCCCGGGTGCAGCGTGCGCAGGCTGTCCGGCACCGTCGGGCTGCCGTTGATGTAGAACAGCCGCAGCGTGTCCGAATCCTGCCAGCGGTAGTGCGGCTCGTGTTCGATGTGGTTGACGATGCTGTCCAGCTCGGAGTTGAGCAGCGCCCGCCATGCCGAGTGTTCGGCGTGTTCGTGCACGTAGTTGCCCACGCTGAACACCGCCAGCGAAATCAGCGCCAGGTAGCCCAGCAGCCACCACACCATGCGCCGGTGCATCGGCGATGGCGTGGGCGGGCGCTTACGCCACTTCATCTGCACCGCCCGCCGCGGAAACGCCGAGGCGGTAACCGACCCGCGGCAAGGTGTGGATCAGCTTCTGCTGGAACGGGCCATCCACGCTGCGGCGCAGTTCGTACACGTGCGAGCGCAGCAGATCCCCGTCGGGCAGCTCGTCACCCCACAGTGCGAATTCCAGCTGCTGGCGGGTCACCGCGCCGGGGCTGGCGCGCATCAGCACCTCCAGCAGCTTGCGGCAGGCCGGATACAGGTGCAGCGGCTTGCCGTCGCGTTGCGCCTCCAGGGTGGCCAGATCCAGCTTGAGGTCGGCCACTTCCAGCAGCTTGCGCGGGTTGCGCCCTTTGGCGCGCACCATCAGCGCTTCAAGACGTACTTCCAGCTCGGGCAGTGCGAAGGGTTTGGTCAGGTAGTCGTCGGCGCCGGCGCGGAAGCCGGCGATCTTGTCGGGGAGTTCGTCGCGCGCGGTGAGCATGATCACCGGCACTTCCGAGCCGTGGTCGGCACGCAGCCGGCGCAGCACTTCGGGCCCTTCCATGCGCGGCAGCATCCAGTCCAGGATCAGGGCGTCATAGGGCTGCGACACGGCCAGGTGCAGGCCGGTCACGCCATCGGGCGCGACGTCCAGCACATGGCCCCGCGATTCGAAATAATCGAATAGATTGGCAACCAGCTGACGGTTGTCTTCAATGACCAGCAGCCGCATGGGAGACTCTCTTGACCGGTTGGGCGCATGGTAGCGGGAACCCTGTCGGAATCCGGTCGCAATGGGGGTGGTTACGACGCTTTTCCTACGCTGTCGGGGAGACAGTGGCCGTTTTGCCAAAGAGCCTGGCGTGACCGAATCCTTCTTCCTGCGGCGCTGGCCGCGTGTGCTGGTCTGCCTTGCCCTGTTGCTGGCCCTGGCGGCGGGCATCGGCCTGCGCCAGCCCTCACCGCCCGATGAACCCCGTTTCGTGCTGGCTGCACGGGCCATGGTCGCCTCCGGGCAATGGCTGCTGCCTCACCGTGGCAGCGAACTGTACGCGGAAAAACCGCCGGTGTTCATGTGGCTGCAGGCCGCCAGCCACCAGCTGTTCGGCGGCTGGACCATCGCCTTCCTGGTGCCTTCGCTGCTTGCCGCTCTGCTGACACTCTGGCTGACCTGGGACCTGGGCCGGCGGTTGTGGAACCGGCGTGTCGGCTGGTGGGCGATGCTCGCCTTGTTCAGCTGCCTGCAGTTCGGCCTGATGGCCAAGCGGGCGCAGATCGACATGGTGCTGGTGGCGATGACCACCCTGTCGCTATGGGGATTGTTGCGCCACCTGCTGGAAGGCCGCAACCGGCCCGCGCTGTGGCTGGCCGGCTTCGCCGCCGGGCTGGGCACGGTGACCAAGGGCGTGGGCTTCCTGCCCCTGCTGGTGCTGCTGCCGTTCGCCGCCTGGCGCTGGCGCGTGCGCGGCGCCAGGCGGCCGGCCGGCACTGCCCGCGACCTGTGGTGGCTGCTGCCGGCCTTCCTGCTCGGCACGGCGGTGTGGCTGGCGCCGCTGGGCGTGGCGCTGCTGCACTCGGCCGACCCGGCCCTGCACGCCTATGCGCGCGAGCTGCTGTTCAAGCAGACCGCCACCCGCTACGCGAACGCCTGGCACCACGTGAAGCCGGCCTGGTACTACCTGCAGGTCATGGCGACCTTGTGGCTGCCGGGCAGCCTGCTGCTGCCCGCCCTGGTTCCGGCATGGTGGCGCCGCCTCAAGCGCCTGGATGGACGCTGGTGGCTGCTGCTGGGCTGGGCCCTGCTGGTGCTGGTGTTCTTCAGCGCCAGCCCGGGCAAGCGGGAGGTCTACATCTTCCCGATACTGCCCGCGTTGTGCCTGGCCGCCGCCCCGCTGCTGCCCGGGCTGCTGCGCCGGGCCGGGCTGCGCTGGTTGCTGTGGGCCTATGTCGCCGTCCTCGGCGTGGCGGCGCTGTATGTCGGCACCCAGCTGTGGTCGGCCAGCGAATGGGCGCACGTGCAACTGGCGCGGCGCGCGATGCCCGATACGCTGCTGCCCGTGCTTGGCGGCTGGCTGATCGCCTTCGGCGTGGTGTTGCTGGCGCTGGCCCTGTGGTGGCGCCAGCGCCGGGCAGGCGCGCTGGTGGTCGCGGCGGCCTTCCTGCTCTGGAATCTGTACGGCTGGGTGCTGATGCCGACCCTGGACCCGTACAGCTCCGCCTCGGCGGTAATGCAGCGCGTCGGCCTGCGGATCGGGGAGGCCGAGCTCGGCGTGGTCGCCTGGCGCGAACAGAACCTGTTGCAGGCCGACCGCCCGGTGACCGATTTCGGCTTCAAGACCCCGTGGGACCAGCAATGGCAGGCCGCAGGGCCGTGGCTGTCACAGGCGCCGCGCCAGCGCTGGCTGCTGGTGCTCGATGAAGCGATCAGCCCGTGCGTGGACCCGGCGGCGGTGATCGAGATCGGCAGCGCCAACCGCAACCGGTGGCTGTTGTTCCCGGGTACTGCCTGGCAGGCCGACTGCCATGCCGCCGTCACGGCCACCGACACCGCGCAGGACGAGGAAGACTGAACGGCAGGCCGCGCTTAACCGGCGGCCAACATCGCTCCGACCGGTCTCCGACACTGCGCTGACGACCATGGCGCCGGAATCTTCCGCCGGCCCCTTTGTCCATGTTCCCAGCGTCCAGCGTTGCCCTTTCATCCACGTCGGCCACCGCGCTCACCCCACGCTTGCTCCGCGGCCACCTCTGGGTACCGCTGGCGCTGGCGCTGCTCGCCAGCGCGATGCTGATGGGCGCCGGTGGCGACCAGTGGCTGGCCGATCGCCTCTATCGACTCGAAGGGCAGCAGTGGGCGCTGCAGAACGCCTGGGTCACCACCCACCTGATCCACCAGGCCGGCAAGTGGACCAGCAATGTGGCGGCGCTGGTCGCGATCGTGCTGTGCTTCCACGCCTGGCGCACCGAGCGCGCACCCGCATGGCGCTGGCCGCTGCTGTATCTGGTGCTGGCCGTCGCGCTGGGCACCGGCGTGGTCTCGCTGCTCAAGTCGCTGACCAACATGGATTGCCCGTGGGATCTGGCCCGCTATGGCGGCACCCGGCAGTTCATCGGCTTGTTCGCAACACGCCCACCCGGGATGCCGCGTGGGGTGTGCTTTCCAGGCGGGCATTCCAGCGCGGGGTTTGCGTGGGTCAGCCTGTACTTCTTCGCGCTGATGGTGCACCCGGCCTGGCGCTGGCGCGGCCTGGCCGTCGGCCTGCTGGCTGGCGGCGTGTTCGGCGTTTCGCAGCAGCTGCGCGGTGCGCATTTCCTGTCGCATGACCTGTGGACGCTGGCCATCTGCTGGACGGTCTCGCTTGGCCTGTATCTGCTGATCGAACCGGTGCGGCTGCGCCAACGCGGCACGTCACCAGGCATCGCGCAGGGAGAAGTGGCATGAGCACCACCCTTCCGCGCGCCACGCGCTTGTCGGCGCTGGCCACCCTGCGTGCCTGGCGCCCGCAGTGCACCACCGAAACCCTGATCCTGCTCACCAGCATCTTCTTCGCGGTGGCCTGCAATGGCCTGTTCTGGCACAGCGCGATGGCCACGCATCCGGGCAGCATCGGCTTCGCTGTCTCGCTGTTGCTGTTCCTGGTGGGCGCGCACTGTCTGCTGATGGGGCTGCTGGTGTGGCGCTGGAACGCCAAGGTGGTGCTCAGCGTGCTGCTGATCGGCACGGCGCTGGCCGCGCACTACATGAGCAGTTACCACATCTATCTGGATGCGGACATGCTGCGCAACGTGCTGGCGACCGACCACAAGGAAAGCCGCGAGCTGATCACGCCCACCTTGATCGCGCCGCTGCTGCTGTTGGCCCTGGCGCCGATGCTGCTGCTGTGGCGCGTGCAGCTGCGCCGGCGCACGCTGGGCAACGCGCTGCTGTGGCGGGCCGGCTTCCTGCTGCTGTCGGCGCTGATCGCCTTTGGCGGGGCGATGCTGTCCTTCCAGGAGATGTCCTCGCTGATGCGCAACCAGCGCGAGGTGCGCTATCTGGCCACGCCGGGCAACTTCCTGCTCGGACTGCCCAAGGCGCTGCGCGGCGACAACCCGATCCAGCGCGCTCCGAAACTGCCGATCGGGACCGATGCCAAGGCCACCCCGCGTGCAGCCGGCAGCCGCCCGCGCCTGCTGGTGATCGTGATGGGCGAAACCGCGCGCGCGCAGAACTGGGGCCTCAACGGCTATGCCAAGCAGACCACGCCGGAGCTGGCCCAGGCCGGGGTGATCAATTTCCCCGACATGCATTCGTGTGGCACCAGCACCGAAGTCTCCCTGCCCTGCCTTTTCTCGCCGTACGGACGCCACGACTACGACGAGAAGAAGATCCGCGCTCACCAGTCACTGCTGCACGTGCTGGACCACGCCGGCATCGCCACGCTGTGGCGTGACAACCAGTCCGGATGCAAGGGCGTGTGCGAGGGCCTGGAGATGCAGGCGCTCGACGATGCCAAGCAGCCGAGCCTGTGCGCCAACGGGCGCTGCATGGACGAGATCCTGATCGACGACCTGGCCACCCAGGTCCGCGCCAGGCCCGGCGACCGCGTGGTGGTGCTGCATCAACTGGGCAACCACGGCCCGAGCTACTTCGAACGCTACCCGGCGCGCTTCCGCCGCTTCACCCCCACCTGCGACACCCCAGACCTGGGCAAGTGCAGCCGCGCGCAGATCACCAACAGTTACGACAACGCGCTGCTCTACACCGATCACCTGCTCTCGCGCACGATCGGCACGCTGAAGGGCATGGACGACTACGACACCGCGATGATCTACCTTTCCGATCACGGCGAGTCGCTGGGCGAGAAGGGCCTGTACCTGCACGGGGTGCCGTACGCGATCGCCCCGCAGGAACAGACCCGCGTGCCGATGACGATGTGGTTCTCCCCTTCCTTCGCAGCCAACCGCGGGCTCAACCTGGCCTGCGTGCGGGAGCGCGCGGGCAGGTACACCGACCACGACAATCTGTTCCCCTCGGTACTGGGGCTGATGCAGGTCAAGACCTCGGTGTATGAGCGTGGCCGGGATCTGTTTGCTGGGTGCGAGGCATAAGCAGGCTTGTCCCATGCGCACCGCCCCGTCTCACGGAGCACGGACGCATCGCCGTTGACGTTGGCGGTGCCAATCGAACCGCCTGTGCTGCCCTGCCCCTTGCGGTGCGCCCGGCGCTTCACTAGCCTTCGCCGGTCTGACACCACCCAAGGATGTGCCCGTGAACCACCGCCCGCTCCTGCTGGCCCTGGCAGTCAGTGCTGCCGCACTGACGCTGGCGGCCTGCCAGAAGGAACCGTCCCCCGCCGATGCACCGGCCACGGGCACCACCCAGTCCAAGGAAACCGCGGACCAGTTCATCGCCCGCGTCAACGCCGAGTACAAGGCCATGTACCCGGAAATGACCTCGGCGCAGTGGCTGTCGTCGACCTACATCAACGACGATTCCGAGCGCGTCGCGGCCAAGGCCAATGAACGCTGGCTCACCGTCCTCAACGGCTGGATCGCCCAGGCCGGCCAGTACGACGGCCAGCCCATGAGCGAAGACACCAAGCGCCAGATCCACCTGCTCAAGCTGATGACCTCCATGCCCGCCCCGCGCGACCCGGCCAAGCTCTCCGAGCTGACCCGCATCGCCAGCCGCATGGAGGGCGCCTACGGCTCCGGCATGTACTGCACCGACGAGGCCAACCCGCAGAGCTGCCGCCAGCTGGGCGATCTGGAACAGGTGCTCGCGCGCAGCCGCGACTACGACAAGCAGCTCGACGCCTGGCAGGGCTGGCATGGCACCACCAAGCCGATGCGCGCCGACTACGAGCGCTTCGTCAGCCTGGTCAACGAAGGCGCCAAGGAAATGGGCTTCGCCGATGCCGGCCAGATGTGGCGCAGCGGCTATGACATGCCCGCCGACCAGATCGGCCCGGAAACCGACCGGCTGTGGGACCAGGTCAAGCCGATGTACGAGCAGCTGCACTGCTACGCGCGCACCAAGCTCGACGGCACGTACGGCAAGGACAAGGCCGAGGTCAACGGTGGCCTGATCGCCGCACACCTCACCGGCAACATGTGGCAGCAGGACTGGTCCAATCTGTGGGACCAGCTGGAACCGTATCCCGGTGCCGGCAACCTGGACATCACCGCCGCGCTGGAAAAGCAGTACCAGAGCAACCTGAGTGGTGCCCTGGCCAAGGCCGGCAGCGGCGCGAACGTGGAAGCGCTGTACAAGGCGCAGCGTGAGGCCGAACTGCGTACCGCCAAGCAGATGACCGAGCGCGCGCAGGACTTCTACGTCTCGCTCGGCATGCCGGCCCTGCCCAAATCGTATTGGGACAAGACCCAGTTCATCAAGCCGCTGGACCGTGACGTGGTCTGCCACGCCAGCGCGTGGGACATGAACATGGACGGCGACGTGCGCACCAAGATGTGCATCAAGCCCAACGAAGAGAACTTCACCACGATCTACCACGAGCTGGGCCACATCTATTACGACCTGGCCTACAACCCGCTGCCGCCGTTGTTCCAGGGCGGTGCCAACGATGGCTTCCACGAAGCGATCGGCGACACCATCGTGCTGGCGATGACCCCGCAGTACCTCAACTCGATCGGCCTGGTGGACACGCCGCAGGAAAGCCGTGAGGCGACCATCAACGCGCAGATGCGCATGGCCCTGAGCGGCGTGTCGTTCCTGCCGTTCGGCCTGATGATCGATCGCTGGCGCTGGGGCGTGTTCGACGGCTCGATCACCCCGGACCACTACAACCAGGCGTGGTGGGACCTGAAGGCCAAGTACCAGGGCGTGGCCCCGGCCAGCGCGCGCGGTGAGGAATTCTTCGACGCGGGCGCCAAGTACCACGTGCCGGGCAACACCCCGTACACCCGCTACTTCCTGGCGCGCATCCTGCAGTTCCAGTTCTACAAGGGCCTGTGCGATGCCTCCGGTTACAAGGGGCCGCTGCACCAGTGCAGCTTCTACGGCAACAAGGAAGCCGGCCAGAAGTTCTGGGCGATGCTGAGCAAGGGCGCCAGCCAGCCGTGGCAGGCGACGCTGAAGGAAATCACCGGTGGCGACAAGCTCGATGCCGGCCCGATGATCGAGTACTTCACCCCGGTCAACGAATGGCTCAAGCAGCAGAACCAGGGCCAGATGTGTGGCTGGCAGGTGCCGGCGGCTACCGCTGCGGCGGCGCCGGCTGCAGCCGCACCTGCGGCCCACTGACCGGTCGCGCTGGCCGGTCGCGCTGGCCGCTGGTCCGCGCACCATGGCAAACGAAAAAGCCGGCCCTCGGGCCGGCTTTTTCATGGGAACCGATCGGTGCGCTTTGCCGGGCAACGCGCCGCCGACCAGCAGCAGCCCCTGCGCGGCACCGCCATCACTCGGCCGGTGCATCCCCCTGGCGGGCACGCGGCTTCAGGCTCGCGGCCAGTTCCACCTTGAACTGGTCGAAGTCCATGCCGTCGGCCTTGGCCTCGGCATGCGCGGCATCCTTGAGCGCATCCGAATAGACCAGGCGCACCGGCGTGCCCTGGCGTTCGTGCAGTTCGGCGGCCTGCATGATCAGGGCCAGCACCCGCGCCGCGCTGGGGGTCTGGCCGGCAATGCGGCCATCCATGCCCAGCACCCACTCGCCATCGCGGCGGACGATACCGGCCAGCAGCGTGCGCTGCTGGTCACGCAGCTCGGCATGCGGCTCAACCGGCGTGGCGTTGGCCTGCTCGCGGTTGGCGGCCTGGGTTTCGCGGCGCCGGCGGATGTCGCGGCGCAGTTTGGAGGTGGTCGACATGGGGAAATCCGGACTGCGGCAAAGCGCCAAGGATACCGCACGGGCCTTGGCGGGCCCGTGCTGGAGCCTGCGTGGCCAGTTCAATCGAGGACTTTTCCGCGCCGCCAATAGCCCATGAAGGTGATGGCCCGACGGTCGATCCCGCATGTCTTCACCAGATGCCGGCGGATCGCCATGACTGCCCCGGCTTCACCGGCGACCCAGGCATACAGCCCGTCCTGCTCGGCGCTGGCCTGCTCCCACAGGATGTCCTGGTCGATGTCGATCTCGGCCAGGGGCTGCTCACCGCCACCGATGCCGGACGGGCCGATCCGCGCCCGCACCGCGTCCTGCAGCCGCTGGCCATGCGCGGCGCCCTCGCGCGCGAGCCAGAACAGCTGCGCACCAAGCGGTGCCTGCAGCGGCAGCACATCCGCCTCGTGCTCGACCTCCAGGAAGGCCTGCACTTCCGGCGGCTGCGGCCACTGGGCCAGCGCCTCCAGAATGCCGGCCACGGCCGGCAGCGCGGTGTCGTCGGCGACCAGCAGCACCCGCTTCACCTGCGCCGGCGGTTTCCACTCGTACCCTTCGCTGCTGGCCTCGACCTGCGCGTCCGGCGCCAGCAGGCCGACCCGATCACCGACGCGCGCCTGCATGGCCCAGCGCGAGGCGGGCCCGGTCGGGCCATGCAGCACGAAATCGACATCGACCTCGCCGGCGTCAGGGCGCAGCGCGCGGAGGGTGTAGGTGCGCATCGGCGCACGCTCGGTATCGGGCAGCGCGCGATAACGTGCGTACCAGTCCTCGCCTTGCGGCACCTCCGGTGCTGCCTGGCCGGGCAATGGGAAGAACACTTTGATGCGCTGGTCCGGTCCCTCGGTCTTCATGTTGGCCACGTCGGGCGCGGCGAAGACCATGCGGATCAGCGAGGGGGAGAGAACCGTGCGCTGCTTCAGCGCGACGTCGAACAGGCGGTAGGTCTGCTGTGCAGCCATGCAATCACCCTGGGTTGCGGCGGACATGGGGTCCGCAGGGGAGCGTAGTGGCTGTCGTGATGCACGAACTGGCTGGCGAGCGAACAGGATACGCCGCGGCGAGGCGTAGACAACGGCGCCACGCCTGCATTCTGTGCAGGCGGGGCGTGCGTGTGGCTCACTCGATCGGCGTGAGCAGGTCGCGGCGGCGTTCGCAGTGCCGCTCCCAGTACCAGAAGCTGCCGCCGATGGCGAAGAAGCCTGCGTAGCCCAGGGCCAGATGCAGCGGGTTGCTGCTGAGCATCGGCGAGACCACGCCGGCCACCACGGTGTTGATCATCAGCTGGATGAACATCTGCATGGACGAGGCCAGGCCGCGCTGATGCGGATACATGTCCAGCACGGCCAACGCCAGGATCGGGAAGATCAGCGCCATGCCGACACCGCCAAGGAAGATCGGCATCACTGCCCACGGCAGCGCGATCTGCGGCACCGACACCACGTAACCGACGTTCAACAGCGCCGAGACCGCACACAGCCCGAACCCGATCGCGATCTGCCGCTGCGCGGTGAGCCGGCCCGCCATCCGACCGGACAGGAACGAGCCCATGGTCATGCCGCCGATGGTGGGGATGAACAACCACGCAAAGCCGCCCTCGCCCAGTTGCAGATGCTGCATCACGAACACCGGCGCGGACGCGATGTACAGGAAGATGCCGGAGAAGTTGAAGGCACCGGCCGCGGCCAGACGGAGCAGGCGCGGGTTGGAGCCCATGCGGGCATAGCTGCGCAGCAGCGCGCGCATCGACAGCGGCGTGCGGGCCTCGACCGGATGGGTTTCGGGCAGCCACTTGCCGGTGGCCAGCAGCAGCACCACGCCGAACAGCACCAGGAACCAGAAAATCAGCGGCCAGTCGCCGCCACCGAGCAGGATCCAACCGCCGATGATCGGCGCGATCGCCGGCGCGACGCCGAAGATCATCGAGACCTGGCTCATCAACCGCTGCGCGTCGGCACCGTGGTACAGATCACGGATCACCGCACGGCCGACGATCACGCCGACGCCGGCGGTCACGCCCTGCAGGGCACGGAACACCAGCAGCGTGGTCATGTCACGTGAGAGCGCACACCCGATCGAGGCGCCGATGAACAGCACCAGCCCGCCGATGATCACCCGGCGCCGGCCGAACGCATCCGACAGCGGGCCGTGCGCCAGGCTCATCAACCCGTAGAACAGCAGGTACACGCTGATGGTCTGCTGTACCGCGACCTGGTCCACCTGCATGCGGTCGCCCAGCAGCAGGAACGCCGGGAAAATGGTGTCGATCGAGAACGGACCGAACATCGCCAGGCCTGCGAGCAGCAGGGCCAGGCGGCGGGTCGAGGGCGAGGCGGGCGTCATGCGGGCTTCCGTCAGCGGCCATGCGCAATGCACGGCGGGCGCCAGCCCGGAACGGGCGGCGCCAGATGAATACGAGGATCCGGTGATCATAGGCCTTTGCCGCCCCCGGCACCATGGCCAGGCGCGGTTTCCGGGGTCCGTGCGTCCCCGTATTCAGGTGCTGGAAAGGCCCAGCGAGTGGAAGCGCTGGGCTATAATCGCCGGGCTACATGGTGGGAGAAGCGGCGCTTTGTTTTGAAGCACCCGCTGCCGAAGGCGCAACGCCCGTAATCGCTCAGGCCCGATACCACCCGTACCAAAACTCTGGAGAGACCGGCGAGTGCCGGCGCCGAAGGGGCACGAAGCACGCCGATGCGCGCTTTTAAACTCTCAGGCAAAAGGACAGAGGGGCACTCAGGAAGACCGCAAGGTCCGGTGGATCGCTGTCGCCCGCGACGCGCCCTGGCCCGGCCGCCTTCCGAACGTGCGTGCCCACTCTCCGAGATGCCAGCCATGTCCCAGAACACCCCCTCCCTGCGCGAGCTTGAACACAGCCACGCGTTCGTCGAACGCCACATCGGCCCCAACGACGCCGAAATCGCGCAGATGCTCGACGTGGTCGGCCACGCCTCGCTGGATGCGCTGACCGATGCGATCGTCCCGGCCGGGATCAAGTCGCCGGCCCCGCTGGACCTGCCCGAGTCGCTGACCGAAGTGCAGGCACTGGCCAAGATCCGCGCCATCGCTGACAAGAACCAGGTGTTCCGCACCTTCATCGGCCAGGGCTACTACGGCACGCTCACCCCGAACGTCATCCTGCGCAACGTGCTGGAAAACCCGGCGTGGTACACCGCCTACACCCCGTACCAGGCCGAGATCTCGCAGGGCCGCATGGAAGCGCTGATCAACTTCCAGACCCTGTGCGCCGACCTGACCGGCATGGAGATCGCCAACGCCTCGCTGCTCGATGAAGCCACCGCCGCCGCCGAAGCGATGACGCTGGCCAAGCGCTCGGCCAAGAGCAAGTCCGACACCTTCTTCGTGCACGACGCGGTGCACCCGCAGACGCTGGAACTGCTGCGCACCCGTGCCGAGCCGATGGGCATCGTGCTGCGCGTGGGCACCCCGGCCGAGGCGATGGAAGCCGAAGCCTACGGCGTGCTGCTGCAGTATCCGGACACCTTTGGCCATATCGGCGACTACAAGGCGCTGGCCGATGCCGTGCACGCGCGCGGCGGCCTGGTCGCGGTGGCCACCGACCTGCTCGCACTGACCCTGATCGCCGCCCCCGGCGAATGGGGCGCGGACATCGTGGTCGGCAACTCGCAGCGCTTCGGCGTGCCGTTCGGCTTCGGCGGCCCGCATGCCGCCTTCATGGCCTGCCGCGATGCGTACAAGCGCTCGATGCCGGGCCGCCTGATCGGTGTCTCGGTCGATGCGCAGGGCAATGCCGCCTACCGCCTGACCCTGCAGACCCGCGAGCAGCACATCCGCCGCGAGAAGGCGACCTCCAACATCTGTACCGCCCAGGTGCTGCTGGCGGTGATGGCGTCGATGTATGCGGTGTACCACGGTCCGGAAGGGCTGACCCGCATCGCCCGCCGCACCCATCGCCTGGCCGCGATCCTGGCCAGTGCGCTGCGCGCTGCCGGCGTCAACGTGGGCGAGCACTTCTTCGACACCCTGCACGTCAAGGATGTCGATGCCAAGGCGATCCACGCCAAGGCCGCCGCGGCGCGCATCAACCTGCGCGCGATCGACAGCGACGCGGTCGGCATCAGCCTGGATGAAACCACCACCCGCGCCGACATCGTCGCGCTCGGCCAGCTGTTTGGTGCCACGGTGGATGTCGATGCCCTCGACGCCGCCACCGCCGATGCGCTGCCGGCCGGCCTGGTGCGTACCAGCGAATTCCTGACCCACCCGGTGTTCAACACCCACCACAGCGAGCACGAACTGCTGCGTTACCTGCGTTCGCTGGCGGACAAGGACCTGGCGATGGATCGCACCATGATCCCGCTGGGCAGCTGCACCATGAAGCTCAACGCCACCGCCGAGATGATTCCGGTGACCTGGCCGGAGTTCGCCAACATCCATCCGCTGGCCCCGGCCGACCAGGCCACCGGCTACAAGGAACTGATCGACGGCCTGGAAGCGATGCTGGTGGAATGCACCGGCTATGACGCGGTCAGCCTGCAGCCGAACTCCGGCGCGCAGGGCGAGTACGCCGGCCTGCTGGCGATCCGCGCCTACCACCGCTCGCGCGGCGAAGGCCATCGCGACGTCTGCCTGATCCCGGATTCGGCGCACGGCACCAACCCGGCCTCGGCACAGATGTGCGGCATGAAGGTCGTGGTGACCAAGACCGATGCCAACGGCAACGTCGACCTGGACGACATCCGCGTCAACGCGGAGAAGTACAGCGACCGCCTGGCCGCGCTGATGATCACCTATCCCTCCACGCACGGCGTGTTCGAGGAAGAAGTGGTGGAAATCTGCGAGATCGTGCACAAGCACGGCGGCCAGGTGTACACCGACGGCGCCAACATGAACGCCCTGGTCGGCGTGGCCAAGCCCGGCAAGTGGGGCTCGGACGTGTCGCACCTGAACCTGCACAAGACCTTCTGCATTCCGCACGGCGGCGGCGGCCCGGGCGTGGGCCCGTGTGCGGTCAAGTCGCACCTCGCCCCGTTCCTGCCGAAGGTGCTTGGCGGCGAAGGCGATGTGGGCATGGTCAGCGCGGCCAGCTTCGGCAGCGCCTCGATCCTGCCGATCAGCTGGATGTACATCACGCTGATGGGCACCGCCGGCCTGCGCAAGGCGACCCAGGTCGCCCTGCTCAACGCCAACTACATCGCCAGGCGCCTGGCCCCGCACTTCAAGACCCTGTACACCGGCCGCAACGGCCTGGTGGCGCACGAGTGCATCCTGGACGTGCGTCCGCTGGAGAAGACCTCCGGCATCGGCGCCGAGGACGTGGCCAAGCGCCTGATCGACTTCGGCTTCCACGCCCCGACCCTGAGCTTCCCGGTCGCCGGCACGCTGATGGTGGAGCCGACCGAAAGCGAATCGCTGCACGAACTGGATCGCTTCATCAACGCGATGATCCAGATCCGCGAAGAGATCGCTGCGATCGAAGACGGCCGCCTGGACCGCGAGGACAACCCGCTCAAGCACGCCCCGCATACCGCTGCGGTGGTGTCGGCCAGCGAGTGGGCCCACGCCTACCCGCGCGAGCTGGCGGCCTTCCCGCTGGCCAGCCTGCGCCAGCAGAAGTACTGGCCGCCGGTGGCGCGCGTGGACAACGTGTACGGCGACAAGAACGTGATGTGCGCCTGCATCCCGGTCGATGCGTACAAGGAAGACGAGGGCGTGGAGGTGTAGGTGTCGACCGTTGGTCGGCACGATGCCTGACAGGCGTACCGACCAACGGTCGGTACCTACCTTGATCGGCATGCATCTGGAATGAAAACGGCCCGCATCGCGCGGGCCGTTTTTTGTTGCGTGCCCTTGCGGGGTGTGCCGACCAACGGTCGGCACCCACCACCCGCCCGGGGTCAGTCGGCCCGGCGGCTGGCGCGCACGCGGCGGGCGACTTCGCTGCTGATGGCGATCACCGCCGTCAGCGCGGCCATCGACAGGAACTGCAGGCGCGTGTGCGACTCGGACAGCAGCAGGCCGAAGATCAGCGCCAGCACCCCCAACCCGATCACCGTCAAATATGGATACCCCGCCATTCGGAACGGCAAGCGGGTGCCGTCGCGGTTGGCACGGTGGCGCAGGATCAACTGCGACAGCAGCGAGATGGTCCAGACCAGCAGACACGTCGAACCCACGATGTTGAGCAGTACCGGCAGTACCTTGTCCGGGAACAGCAGCTCCATCACCGTCGCCGCAAAGCCGAAGAGCACGCTGGCCAGCACCGCGATGATCGGCACCTGGCGCGGATCGGTCCAGCCCAGCACGGCCGGCGCCTCGCGACGCTGGGCCAACGAGTACATCATCCGCGACGCGCCGTACAGATTGGCGTTGAGCGCCGACAACAGCGCGATCACCGCGATCAACGTGATCGCCGTGGCTGCGCCAGGAATCTTGGCCGCTTCGAGCACCGCGGCGAACGGCGAGCGGAGGGCCTCGCTGGTCCACGGCACCACCGCGATGATCACGCTCAGCGAGCCGATGTAGAACACCAGGATGCGCCAGGCCACGGTGCGGATCGCGCGGGCGATGCTGCGCTCGGGATCTTCGGTTTCCGCCGCGGCCACCGCCACGATCTCGGTGCCGCCGAAGGCGAACACCACCACCAGCAGCGCCGCGCCGATGCCGGCCAGGCCTTTGGGCATGAAACCGCCGTGCTCGGTGAAGTTGCGCAGGCCAGGCGAGGCCACGTCCGGCAGCCAGCCCATCAGCAGCGCCACGCCGATCAGGATGAAGCCGACGATCGCGGCCACTTTCAGGATCGCGAACCAGAATTCGAACTCGCCGAAGTTCTTCACCCCGAGCAGGTTGATCGCGGTGAAGAACAGCATGAAGGCCAGCGCAGCCATCGGCACCGGGATCGCCGGCCACACCGTGGCGAGCAGGCCAGCCGCACCGACCGCTTCGGCGGCGATCACGATCACCAGCTGCACCCACCACAGCCAGCCCACCGTGGCACCGGCAGTGGCCCCCATGGCATCAGCGGCGTACACCGAGAACGCGCCGCTGGTCGGCTTGGCTGCGGCCATTTCGCCCAGCGCGTTCATCACGATGATCACCAGCGCGCCGGCCACCAGATACGACAGCAGGACCGCCGGGCCGGCGGCCTGGACGCCCACGCCGGAGCCGAGGAACAGGCCGGCGCCGATCGCGCTGCCCAGGCCCATCATGATCAGCTGGCGGGGCTTGAGCGCGTGCCCGAGGCGGGTATCGGCGGGCGGAGTGGCAGGAGCCGGAGTCTGGGATGCGGGCATCGGAATCGATTGGCGGGCAACAAGTGCGACACCATACCCTGTCGGCCGCGCGGCGGCATAGGCCACAAGCCCCACCCCGCCTCAGGCGGCGGCGCGCTCCCCGATCTGGGCGCGATAGGCCCGGGGCGACAGCCCGACCTCGGCCTTGAACTTGCGGGTGAACGCACTCTGGTCGGTGAAGCCACAGGCCTGCCCGATGCTGGCAATGCTGTCTGGGCCGTGCAGCAGGTGCACCGCCATCTGGATGCGCAGCCGGGTCAGCACCTGCTGCGGGGTCATCTGGAACACCTTGCGGAAGGTGCGCTCCAGCTTGGACAGCGAGAAGCCGGTGATGTCGAGCAGGGTCTGCATGCGCACGTTCTCGGCGTAATGCGCATTCAGATGGGCCAGGGCCAGGCGCAGCTGTTCGTACTGGGTGCCCAGGCTGTCCTTCTGGCCGAGGTCGCGCGAGATGCCGATCAACCCGCGGATCTGCCCATCCACCAGCAGCGGCCGCTTGCAGGTCAGGCACCAGCCCGGCTCGCGGTTGGCGAACAGATGCAGTTCCATGAGGTTCTCGATGACCTTGCCGGCCAGCACCTGCTCGTCCTGGGTGGCGTAATCGGCCCCCAGGCCGGTGGGATAGATCTCCGCCGCGGTCCGCCCGATCACCTCCTTGCGCGACTTCAGCCCCAGCCGGCGCAGCATGGTCTGGTTGATGTGCGTATAGCGCCCGTCGCAGTCCTTCATGAAGAACAGGACGTCGGGGATCGCATCAAACAGGGCTTCGATGTCGGCGGGTTCAACGCGCATGCGGCTGGGAAAGACAGGAGAAGACGCGCCCAAGGATACCTGCCCGCGCGCGCCTCACCCAGCGCCCGGGCGCCGCATGTGAAGCGCGGGTGCAAGCAGCGTCGTGTTTTCGCACCTTCGATTAACGCCCGGCCCGCCAGTGTGAGGTGATCCCCCTTCCCGCCAGCTCCCGGAGTCGCCTCATGGCCGCCAGCAAGAAAAGCACGAAGAACGCCCCCGCACCCGCCACCGATGTCCGCGGCGAAGGGGATGAACTGCACCAGCGCGCGGGCAACGGCCACCCCGGGCTGACCACCAACCAGGGCATTCCGGTCGGTGACAACCAGAACTCGCTGCGCGCCACCCCGCGCGGGCCGACCCTGCTGGAAGACTTCATCCTGCGCGAGAAGATCACCCACTTCGATCACGAGCGCATCCCCGAGCGCATCGTGCATGCCCGCGGCAGCGCGGCGCACGGCTATTTCGAGCTGACCCGCTCGCTTGGCGAGTACACAAGGGCGCGGATCCTCAACGAAGTGGGCGTACGCACCCCGGTGTTCACCCGCTTCTCCACCGTGGCCGGTGGCGCCGGGTCGGTCGACACCCCGCGTGACGTGCGCGGCTTCGCGGTCAAGTTCTATACCAAGGAGGGCAACTGGGACCTGGTCGGCAACAACATCCCGGTGTTCTTCATCCAGGACGCGATCAAGTTCCCCGACCTGATCCACGCGGTGAAGATGGAGCCGGACCGGGCATTCCCGCAGGCAGCCAGCGCGCACGACACCTTCTGGGACTTCGTCTCGCTGATGCCCGAGTCGATGCACATGATCATGTGGGCGATGAGCGACCGCACGATTCCGCGCTCGCTGCGCACCATCGAGGGCTTCGGCATCCACAGCTTCCGCCTGATCAACGATGCCGGCGAGTCGACCTTCGTCAAATTCCACTGGCGGCCGAAGCTGGGCATCCAGTCCACCGTCTGGGACGAGGCGGTGAAGCTGCAGAGCGCGGACAACGACTTCCACCGCCGTGATCTGTTCGAGGCGATCACCACCGGCAACTTCCCCGAGTGGGAACTGGCGGTACAGCTGTTCACCGAGGAACAGGCCGAGGCCTTCCCGTTCGACCATCTGGATTCGACCAAGATCATTCCCGAGTCGCTGGTGCCGCTGACCGTGATCGGGCGCATGGTGCTGGACCGCTGGCCGGACAACTTCTTCGCCGAAACCGAGCAGGTCGCCTACTGCCCGGCCAACGTGCCGCCGGGCATCGACTTCAGCAACGATCCGCTGCTGCAGGGCCGCCTGTTCTCCTACCTGGATACCCAGCTCAGCCGCCTGGGCGGCCCGAACTTCCATCAGATTCCGGTCAATGCGCCCAAGTGCCCCTTCGCCAATCATCAGCGCGACGGGCACATGCAGATGAACATCCCCAAGGGACGGGTCGCCTACGATCCCAGTTCGCTGCAGGGCGACAGCCCGCGCGAGACCGCCGATGGCTTCCCGAGCCACGCCACCGCGCCGGATGACGGCCGCAAGGGGCGCGTGCGGGCAGACAGCTTCGCCGATCACTACAGCCAGGCCCGGATGTTCTTCCGCAGCCTGGAGGCACCGGAACAGGCCCATCTGGCCTCGGCGCTGGTGTTCGAGCTGTCCAAGGTGGAGACGGTCAAGGTGCGCGAGCGCACCGTGAGCCATCTGCGCAACATCGATGAGGCCCTGGCCAAGCGGGTTGCCGATGGTCTGGCGATGCCGGCCCTGCCCGAGCCGGCCGCCACCCAGACCCCGGCGCAGGATTTCCCGAAGGCGCCGGAAGTGCGCATCATCGGCCGCACCAAGGACCTGCTGACCGGTCGCTGCATCGGCATCCTGTTCGACGAGGGCTCCGATGCGGCGCTGATCGCCAACCTGCGCAAGGCGGCCGACAAGGCCGGCGCCAGCGTCAAGCTGGTTGCGCCCAAGATCGGCGGCGCCAGGCTCAGTGACGGCAAGACGCTGGCGGCGGATGGCCAGCTGGCCGGTACGCCGTCGGTGGTCTTCGATGCGGTGGCCGTCGTACTCAGCCCCGAGGCGGCAAAGAAGCTGGGCAAGGAATCGGCCGCAATCGATTTCGTCAGCGATGCCTGGGTCCACCTGAAGGCGATCGCCGCCGATGATGGCGCGCAGGCGCTGTTGAAGATCGCGCGTGTCGGCAACGATGCCGGGGTGGTGGAAGCCGAGGATGCCAAGGCCTTCCTTGCCGCCGCCGCTACGCGGCAGTGGGCCCGCGAACCGAAGGTGCGCACGCTCTCCTGAGCGGCGCCACCTTCGTCACCAGACAGGAGCATGACCATGCCGCGCGGTGATAAATCCAGCTATACCGACAAGCAGAAGCGCAACGCCGAGCACATCGAGGAAAGCGAGAAAGACCAGGGCCGCAGCGAAGCGGCTGCGGAGCGCATCGCCTGGGCCACGGTCAACAAGCAGGATGGTGGCGGGAAGAAGAGCGGTAGTGCGAACAAGACCGCCGCCAAGACCACGAAGACCTCGAAGACCGCGGCGACGAAGAAGGCAGCGGTAAAGAAAACAGCTGCGAAGAAGGCCGCTGCGAAAGCAGCGCCCGCGAAGGCCACCAAGAAGACTGCAAAGAAGACGGCGAAGCAGGCCGCTGAAAAAGCGACGACGAAAACCGCGATCAAGAAAACGGTAAAGAAGGCGACGAAGAAGACCGTCGCCAAGCAGGCCACCGGCAAAGCAGCCTCGAAAACCGCCACCGGGGCGCCGGCGAAAAAGACGGCAGCGACCGGCGCCCGCAAGCGAGCGGCCGGCAAGTCCTGACATACGCGCAGGGCCGGCCGTGCATCTTACTGCACGCTGAAACTGGCGACCGTGGCGTGCTCGGTTCCCTCGATGCGCAGATCGATGGCGAAGCGGTCGCACAGCCGGTGCACGATCGCCAAGCCGAGCCCGAAGCCGGCGCTGCCCTCGCCTTTCGCGAATGGCTGCATGATCGTGTCAGGGTCACCTGCCGGCGCCGTGTTGCGGATGCGCAGTCGTCCAGCCGCCACATCGATGTACACCTCACCCGCCCGGGTATGCGCGAACGCATTGCCGACAAGATTGGCCAGCAGCATGTGCAGCACCGGCCCCGGTACCGGCAGCCTCACGTCGGCTGGCACGTCCACCCGCACCGCCACCGGCTTGCCCTCCAGCAGCACGGCCTGCTCGACCACCACCTGTTCCAGCACCGGCAGCACCGCCAGTGGCGTCGCGTCCTGTTCCACGTTCTCTTCGCGGGCCAGTGTCAGCAGGGTGATGACGGTCTGTTCGAGTTGACGCGCCGAATGCTGGACATGCGCGAGCTGCCGCCGCCCGGCCCCGGACAGGCCAGGTTCGCTGGCCAGCTGTTCGGTGGCACTGCGGATCACCGCCAGGGGCGTGCGCAGCTCATGGCTGGCATCACGGGTAAAGGCATGCTCGCGCGCAATGAAGGCACGCACGCGCCCGCTCAGATTGTCCAGGCCGCGGGCGAGCACGCCGACCTCGTCATCGGGGAAGTCCCCGGCGAACCCCACCGGCAACCTGTCCGGCGCCATGCCGTCGACCAGCGCCGCCAGCTTCGACAAGGGACGCGTGGTCCGTCGCGCCAGCCATGCGCCGGCCAGGATGGCGACCACCACCACGGCCAGCCCGGACCAGACCAGCAGCGCCAGAATCTGGCTGCGCATCGGCCGCACCACCAGCTGCTGGCTGACCTCGGCGACCAGCCATCCCGGTGTACCGGCTCCGCCCGGCGGCAGCGCGCGCAGGTGATAGTGCCGCCCTTCGGTGCCGCCGATCTCGCGGCGCCACGGCTCAGCATCGAAGGTGGCCTTGAGATCCGTGGGGAAGCTGGCAGGGCTGTCATGGACCGCCATGAACGCATTGCGCGGTGGCGACCAGGTCCCACTCGCGGCCCGCTGCTCCAGTTGCTGCTGCGCTTCCTGCTCAAGCATTGCATCGAAGAACCGGTCTTCGACGCTGTACACGAACACCGCCACGTACAGGCCGAACAGGCCGGCCACCGCCAGCGCGAACACCGCGAAGGCCAGCATCAACCGGTTGCGCAGGCGATGCACCCGTGCCGTCATGCGTCGGCCTCCAGCCTGAAGCCGACCTCGTGCACGGTCTTGAGCATCGGCCGGTCGAAGGGCTTGTCCAGCCCCTGTCGCAGCAGATACAGATGCGAGCGCAGCGGATCCGAGGGCGGTGCTTCATCGCCCCAGAGGCGCCGGATCAACTCGCTGCGGGTCACCGTACGCGGCCAGGCTTCGGCAAGCAGCACCAGCAGGCGGTAGGCCGTCTGCGGCAACTCGATCGGCTGCTCACCGCGGTGTACGGTCCCGCTGCGGCGGTCGATGCCGAGAGATCCGACGCGCAGCACATGCCCGTCGCGTCGGCCGTGCCGATGGGCCAGGGCCAGGCACCGCGCCAGCAGTTCCTCGCCTGCGAACGGTTTGACCAGGTAATCATCGGCACCGGCCTGGAAGCCGACCAGCTTGTCGGCCAGCGTGTCGCGCGCGGTCAGCATCAGGATCGGGATGTGGCGGTCGGCCTGCTCACGCAGATGGCTGCATACGCGCAGGCCATCCATGCCCGGAAGGGTGAGGTCCAGTACCAGCACATCCGGCGGTTCTTCCAATGCCATCCGCAGGCCACTGCGGCCATCGGCGGCGAAGGCCACGCGATGGCCGCGGGCCTCCAGCAGCGTGGCCATGCCGGTGCGCAGCGCCGGGTTGTCCTCGATCACCAGGATGTGCAGGCCATCGTCCATGGGTCAGCCTTCGATCGTGTCCTTGAGCTGCCTAGCTTCGGCCATGTCCGGGTGGGTTTCCAGCAGTTTGCCGAGTACCGCGCGCGCCTGTGCCACCTCGCCCAGCCGCCAATGCGCCTGTGCGATGCCCAGCGGCAGCTGCGGTTCGCTCATGTACGGGGCGGCCAGCTGCATGATCGACAGCGCATCGCGTACAGCCGCATCGTCCTGCGCGGCCTGCAGCTGGTAGTAGCCGAGCACGCCGATCAGCTGATCGTGATAGCCGGTACGGTTGCTGGCCAGCTCGCGCTTGACCGCCTCGCCTTCACCGGCCAGCAGGCGCTGCACCAGCGCCATGCTGGCCTCATCGCGCCACGGCGTGCGCGCGATCGGCGTGCGGCCGGTGGCCCGCACGATCGCCTCGGCCACGGCCGGTGTCGAATAGGGGTTCTGCCCGGTGATCAGGCGCCCGTCCACCACCAGCTTGGGCATCATCAGCGGCGCCTGCTCCCAGCGCGCGCCACGCTCGCGCAGCGCGGTTTCCAGCAGGAACGGAAACTCCTTCGCCCAGCGCTTGCCGAACACCCCTTCCTCTGCATTGGTGAAGCCGGTCATGCGGCGCCCGGCCACCAGCAGCGATCCGTCCGCCAGCCGCACGTCCACCAGTGCGGCCGGGCCGTGGCAGACCGCCGCGACCACCGCGCCACGGTCGTGCATCGTGCCGAGCAGCCCCCGCAGCGCGGCGTCGGCCGGCAGGTCGAACATCGCGCCCTTGCCACCGACCACGTAGACCGCCGCATAGTCGGCGGCGCTGAGGGTCGCGGTGGCGCGGGTATCGGCCAGCAGTGCGGCCGCGGCCGGATCGGCCAGGACGCGTGCGTTGAAGGGCTCCTCGGCGTTGAACTTGTCGGCCTCGACCGGTCCGCCTTGCGGGCTGGCGACCTGCACGGCCAGGCCGTTGTCGCGGAAGATCAGGTAGGCCTGCGCGAACTCGTCCATCTCGAAGCCGGGACGGGTCTTGCCCTGGTCGCGGCCTTCGCCGCTGACCACGATCAGCACGGTATCGGTGGCCGCGGGGCGGGCATGCACGGTGGAAACGGCCAGCAACATGGCCAGGGCGGCACCGGTGCGGCGCAGCAGGGACAGCATCATGGGCGACACTCCTTGGAAGGTGGCCCCAGCCTGCCGCGCCGATGTGAATCAGATTTCAAGCTGCCACGCACGTACACGCAGCTGAACGACCTCACTGCGCCGGGCCGGGTCGATGGCTCCCCCGGCCCGAAGATGCGAAAATCCCTCCCCCTCCAGGGCAGGCCCCGCGCCAGCCGATTCCCGAGATACCGTGAAGACCCCCCAAGGCTTGCAGGCGCTGATCGACGACGGCGTGATCGATGAAGTGCTCCGCCCGCTCAAGAGCGGCAAGGAAGCAGCGGTATACGTGGTCCGCAGCGGCGACGATGTGCGCTGTGCCAAGGTCTACAAGGACATGGCCCAGCGCAGTTTCCAGCAGCGCGTGCAGTACCAGGAAGGCCGCAAGGTCCGTGGCAGCCGCGAAGCGCGCGCCGTGGGCAAGGCGAGCAATTACGGCCGCAAGCAGCAGGAAGCGGCCTGGAAGAACACCGAGGTCGAAGCGCTGTACCAGCTGCGCGATGCCGGCGTGCGCGTGCCTGAGCCGTACGGCTACTTCCACGGCGTGCTGGTGATGGAGCTGGTCACCGATGCCGAGGGCTATTCCGCCGCGCGCCTGGGCGAGGTCGAGCTCAGTCCTGAACAGGCCCGCGAGTTCCACCGGATCCTGGTCCGCCAGGTGGTGCGGATGCTGTGCTGCGGCCTGATCCACGGCGATCTGTCGCCGTACAACGTGCTGGTCGGCCCGGAAGGCCCGGTGGTGATCGATTTCCCGCAGGTGGTCAGTGCGGCGGGCAACAACGCCGCGCGCACGATGCTGCTGCGCGACGTCAACAACCTCACCGCCTATCTGGGCCGCTGGGCGCCGGAACTGCTGGAGACCTGGTACGGCGAAGAGATGTGGGCGCTGTTCGAGGCCGGCGACCTGCTGCCGGACAGCGTGCTGACCGGCGAATTCGAACAGGATGAAAGCAGCATCGACCTGGATGGCGTACGCCATGCCATCAACGATGCGCGCGAAGAAGCGCTGATCCGCCAGCAGGGTCGCGAGGCGGCGGAAGAGAACGACGACTGAGCCCGTCCGCCGGCGGCGTGGTTCGACCGGCACAACGCCCCGCCGACGCGGGGCGTTCCGGTTTACCCGGCGGGCCGCGCGGTCATGCCGCCTGCAACGGCGCCGGCCGGACCCGCGCCGTGGCATCGGGTTCCAGGGTGAACACCGCCACCGACCCGGTCAGTGCGTGCGCCTGCTGCTCCAGCGCGCGGCTGGCGGCGGTGGCTTCTTCCACCAGCGCCGCATTCTGCTGGGTGACCTGGTCCATCTGCACTACCACCTGGTTGACCTGCTCGATGCCCGCGGCCTGTTCCTTGGTCGCCGCGGCGATGTCGCTCATCAGCTGGTTGGTGCGCGAACTGGCCTGGGTCAGGCGGGCGATCGCCGCTTCGGACTGCACCGTGACATTCAGCCCGGTCCTGACGTTGGCGCTGGCGTCGTCGATCAGCTCCTTGATCTCCTTGGCCGCGGTGCCGGCACGCTGGGCCAGGGTCCGGACCTCGGTGGCGACGACCGCGAAGCCGCGCCCGTTCTCGCCGGCGCGGGCCGCTTCCACCGCAGCGTTCAGCGCCAGGATGTTGGTCTGGAACGCGATGCCGTCGATGACCGAGGAGATCTCGGCGATGCGCGCCGAGGACTGGTCGATCTGGCTCATCACCGCCGCCATCTGCGCGATCGCCTGCTCGGTCGCCTTGACCGCGGCACCGGCTGCATGGGCTTCAAGGTCGGCCTGGTTGGCCAGTTCGGCGTTCTGCCGGACCGTGGAGGTCAGCTCTTCCATCGACGCGGCCGCCTCCTCCAGATTGGCGGCCTGCTGCTCGGTGCGGCGCGACAGGTCATTGTGGCCGGCCGCCAGTTCCTGCGCGGCATCGTTGATGCTGCCGGCCGCGCCCTGGATCTGACGCACGATGCCGGTCAACTGCCCGGCGGTCGCCGTGGCATCGTCGCGCATCTGCGCGAAGACACCCTCGTAATGGCCCTCCATCCGCGCGGTCAGGTCGCCGGTGGAGATCGCGCGCAGCACCTGCGACAGGTCGGCGATGCTGCTCTGTGAGCTGGCCATCATGCCGTTGAGCTGGGCCACCATGGCCCGGAACTGGAACTGGAAGGCCTGCTCGCTGCCGCGCACCGAGAAGTCACCGGCACGCGCGGCGGCGGCCAACGTCTCGATCTGCTGGTTGATCGCCATCAGGCTGTCCTTGACGTTGGCCATGGTGGTGGTCAACACGGCCTTCTCGCCGGGGTAGCTGTCCAGGTCGCGACTGAGGTCGCCGATCGCGTAGCGCTGCATCACCTCGACCATGTGGAACTCGACGGCGACGTGGGACCCGACCAACGCGTTCGTGGCGTGGATCATCCGCCCGAAATCGCCGGGGAAGGCCGTCTCATCCATGCGATGGCTGATGGCCCCGGCTTCATGCTGACGCGCCATGTCCAGCTGCGCGGCGATGGCGCCCTGGACGCTCTGCCGAACCGTGGCCATCGCGTTGCCGAGCTGGGTGATCTCATCGCGGCCGCCCAGATCCACGTCGTCGGCCAGATCACCCTTGGCCATCCGGTTGGCCAGACCGACGGCGCGGGCCAGCGGACCGGTCAGGCTGCCGCCGATCAGCACGGAGGCGGCGATGCCGACCACCAGCGCGATCGCCCCCAGCACCAGCAACTGCAGCAGGGTCCGCTCACCCAGCCGGATCGCCTCGGCAGCGGCCTGGCGGCTTTGCTTTTCCTCGTAGACCACGCCATTGCTGAGCGCCTGGTTCCAGCCATTGGCCGCCTGCTGCACGGCGCCGAGGGTGAGCGCCGTGGCACCGGCAACATCACCCTGCTGCAGCTGTTCGCTCATCTGCTTGTTGAGCGGACGCGCCACCGCGCGGGCCGCCGCGATGGCCTCGCCGATGGCCTTGTCCTCGGGTTGCGTGGGCAGCGCCTGGTAGGCGGCCCAGCTGGCTTCATAGCGCGCGACCAGCGCGGCGATGCGCGCTTCGTCATCGGCCAGACCGTCGCCCTGGCGGATCAGCATCTCCCGGCGCACGACCATCATCTGGTTGTTGGCATCGAGCATGTCCGAGAGCAGCCTCACCTTGGTCACGTTGACCTCGACCACCTGCTGCATCGCGCGCTTCTGCACGGCGCTGCCGGTCGCGCCGGTGGCCACGACGGCCGCCACCAGCAGCAACAACAGGCCAAAACCCATACCTAGACGCCAGACGACACTGACGTTGCGCAGATAATTCATGAGACATCCAAAAACGTGGGGGGTGGGCTGGTATCGGCGCCAGGGCCAGCGGCTTGACCGACTGCCGTGATCACGCTGTGAATGGATTCACCTTAGGCGCGCCGTAGGCGGGTTCCCGTACGCCACTCAGCCGGGCGTCAGGGTTTTCACGGCGACTGCGCACACCGGGCAGGCATGGTGGAAACACGTTCCCGCTGGAGTTGCCGATGTCCCTTCGCCTGCACCGAATCGCCCGCCTCACCGCGCTCGCCCTCGCCTTGGGAGCGTCCTCCGGCTGGGCGGTCGCACAGACGGCACCCGCGCCCACTCCCGCTGACACGGCCACCGCCAAGACACCCGTGGCGACCGGCGTCCGCTCTGATCTGCACGCGCAGGTGTTGCTGGATCGCGCCCATTTCTCGCCGGGGCAGATCGATGGCGAAGTCGGCTCGAACCAGAAACGCGCGGTCTCCGGCTTCCAGGCCGCGCGAGGATTGAAGGTCACCGGCGAACTGGACGATGCGACGTGGAAGGCCCTGCAGCCGGACAGCGCTCCGCCCCTGGTGCGCTATACGCTGACCGCCGAGGACGTTGCCGGCCCGTTCAACCCCGTGCCGAAGGGCCCGGCCGAGCAGGCCAAGTTGAAAGCGCTCGGCTTCGGCTCGGTGGAAGAGGCGCTGGGCGAACGCTTCCATGCCTCGCCGGAACTGCTCAAAACCCTTAACCCGGGCGTGGACCTGGGCAAGGCCGGCAGTGTGATCCAGGTACCGAACATCGCCGTCACGCCGCTGGCCAAGGCCAGCAAGCTGGTGATCGACAAATCCGACTCGACGCTGCGCCTGTTCGATGCCGAGGGCAAGGTGTATGCGCAGTTCCCGGTTTCCTCGGGCAGCAAGCATGACCCGCTGCCGATCGGGAAGTGGAAGATCCTGGGCATTTCGCGCGATCCGACCTTCCACTACAACCCCAAGCTCTTCTGGGACGCCAAGGCCGGTGACAGCAAGGCGGTGCTGCCGCCCGGCCCGAACAATCCGGTCGGCGTGGTCTGGATCGATATCTCCAAGCCGCACTACGGCCTGCACGGCACCCCGGAGCCCGGCCACGTTGGCAAGACCGAATCGCACGGCTGCGTGCGCATGACCAACTGGGATGCGCTGCAGGTGGCCGACGCCGTGGATGCCTCCGTGCCGGTCGTGATGCAGGAGTAAGCAGATGAAGATCCTGCGACTGCTGGCGGTGGGCCTGGTCATCGGCGTGGTCGGGTACTGGCTGCTGGGGCCTGGCCCCTCTGCCCGCCTGGGAGCCGCCGAGCCGGCCAAGATAGGCTCGGCCACGAGTTCCACCCGCGCCGCACTCGATGCGCCACCGCCACCTGCTGCCACCCCGGCCCCGACGCCGGTACCGATCCAGACCACGCCCACACCGCCCGCGCCTGACGCGGGCGGTGCCGCACCGGCACCGGCAAACGCGGCCGGCGCCTTGCTGCTCCCGGTGCAGGGCATCGGTGCCGAGCAACTGCAGGACACCTTCACCGATGCACGCAGCGAAGGTCGCGTGCACGATGCGATCGACATCCTTGCGCCAAACGGCACGCCGGTGCTGGCGGTTGCCGATGGGACGGTCGAAAAGTTGTTCGACAGCGTGCGGGGCGGGCTGACCGTGTACCAGTTCGAGCCGAGCGGCCGCTACTGCTACTACTACGCGCACCTGGACCGCTATGCCGACGGTCTGGCCGAGAAGAAGACCATCAAGCGTGGCGAGGTGATCGGCTATGTCGGCAGCACCGGCAATGCCAGCCCCGACGCGCCGCACCTGCATTTCGAGATCCACGTACTGGGCCCGGAAAAGCAGTGGTGGAAAGGCGAATCCATCAACCCCTATCCGGTGCTGAAAGGTCAGCAGGCGCTCTGATCAACGGGGGCCGGGGGTAGCGTCCCGGATCGCCCGCGCCAGTTCCCAGGCACGGCCGCGCAGCGCATCCAGGCGGTCATTGAGCTCGCCAGCGTCTGCCTTCCACTGGAAGTGGCCGTTGCTGTAATCCTGGCCAAGCGCGAGGTCGTTGAAAGACCCCATGCCACCGTAGGCGCGCAGCAGGCTTTCCGGCGCGCCGGGATTGCCCTGCTCGAGCTGGGTGATGACGCGCCGCATCCAGTCCGCCCAGTGGCGTTCGCCGTCGCCGCGCAACAGCGCTTCAAGCTCGGATACCACCGCATGCAGGGCGCGGTTCGCGCTGCTCATGCCGATGCCCGCCTCATCTCCCGTTTCCATGCCGCCCCGGTGTCTCGTCGAGTGGCTGCACAGCATGCCATGGTGTCGATGGCGCGGGCGCGAACGTTGCGGTCAGCTGCCCGGGCGCACTCAGTAAAACTACTGGCGCGAATGCGGGGAATTGCCGTTGTCGTGGTCATCCACGCGGCGGACACTGGGCCCTGACGGCACGCCCTGCCCGTTCTGGAGAAGACCGTGACGATGTCCGCGCCCCGTATCGCCCTGCTCGTGTTGTCTGGCGTACTCGCAGCAAGTGCTGCCGCGGCGCAGGACCTGCCTGCCACCGCGTCGGACCGCTTCGCGATGCTGGATCGCAATGGCGATGGCAAGGTCAGCCGTGATGAGTACGACGGTGACGCGTTCTTCCGTGTGGTCGATGCGGATCACAACTACCGCGTGAGCGTCGATGAAGTGCAGGCGGTGCTGGGGCCGCAGCGTGATGGCGAGTTCTCGGCAGCCGAATGGGTACGCATTGCCGACCAGAACGGTGACGGCGAACTGAGTGCCGAAGAGATGCGCCGCTCCTCGGAGATGCGTTTCCAACGGCTGGATGCGAACCAGGACGGCAACCTGGAGTTGTCCGAAGTACGGATGGGCATCGGCCAGCGCTGAGGCGCCCCGGCCACGAAAAAGCCCCGCTTTCGCGGGGCTTTTCCTGCACCTTCAGGCACTACCGGGCATGCCCGGCACGCCCGCGCCTGATCAGGCGAACGGGTCCTGCAGGACCATGGTGTGGTCGCGGTCCGGGCCGGTCGAGACGATGCTGACCGGGCAACCGGCCAGCTCTTCCAGCGCGCGCAGGTAAGCGCGGGCGGCCGGCGGCAGGTCATCCCAGTTGGTGATGCCGTGGGTGTTCTCGGTCCAGCCCGGGAACTCCAGGTACACCGGCGTGCATTCTTCCCAGCCCTGCGCGTCCAGCGGCGCGTACTCGGTACGCTTGCCACGGTATTCGTAGGCGATGCAGACCTTCAGCTTCTCCATGCCGTCGAGCACGTCCAGCTTGGTGATGCACAGGCCGCTGATGCCGTTGATGGCCACGGCGCGCTTGAGCGCGACGATGTCCATCCAGCCGCAGCGACGCGGGCGGCCGGTCGAAGCGCCGTATTCGGCACCGCGGTCGCGGATGCCCTGGCCGACTTCATCGTCCAGCTCGGTCGGGAACGGGCCACCGCCGACGCGGGTCGCGTAGGCCTTGGCGATGCCCAGCACGTAGTCGATCGCATCGGCGCCGACGCCGGCACCGGCCAGTGCACCACCCACGGTGGTGTTGGAGCTGGTGACGTACGGGTAGGTGCCGTGGTCGATGTCCAGCAGTGCGCCCTGGGCGCCTTCGAACAGCACGCGCTTACCCTGCTTGCGCAGGTCGTGCAGGATGCCGGCGACGTCGGACTTCATCGGCTCGACGTATTCGCCGAAGGCCAGTGCTTCGTCGTAGGTCTTCTGGAAGTCGACCGCGTCGGTATTGAGGTACTTGGTCAGCACGAAGTTGTGGTAATCCAGCGCGGTGCGCAGGAGTTCTTCCAGCTGGGCCGGGTAATGCAGGTCGGCGATGCGGATGCCGCGACGCGCCACCTTGTCTTCATACGCCGGGCCGATGCCACGGCCGGTGGTGCCGATCGCCTTGCCGCCGGCAGCGCGTTCGCGCGCCTGGTCCAGGGCGATGTGGTACGGCATGATCAGCGGCGCGGCCGGGGAGATCTTCAGGCGCGAACGCACTTCCACGCCGGAGGTTTCCAGCTCGGCGATTTCCTTCTGCAGCGCGGCCGGCGAGATCACCACGCCGTTGCCGATCAGGCACAGCGCGTCTTCGCGCAGGATGCCCGACGGGATCAGGTGCAGCACGGTCTTCTTGCCATTGATGACAAGGGTGTGGCCGGCGTTGTGGCCGCCCTGGAAACGCACTACGGCACCGATTTCCTCGGTGAGCAGATCGACGATCTTGCCCTTGCCTTCATCGCCCCACTGGGCACCAAGCACTACGACAGACTGACCCATGACGGGCTCCTCATATGTTGCGGCCATCGGGGCCGCGGACGGGTAAACCGTGGCAGGGCTGGCCAGCGCGGTGATGGCGGCTCCAAACGGGGAGCGGCCGGCGATGGAAGGCCCAGACACGGAAAAAGCCGAACGGGGAGGCCCGTCCGGCTTTTTTGCATTATCCGGGTTTCCCTGGGCAGGTGCCACCCCGCTGGCGGCCCGTGTTGGCAACCGGTCAGGACGGGGGCCCACCGGGTAGTACCGGCCAGAGGCCGGCAACCGTGTCAGGGGCCGGGCAACGTCCGGCGCTATGCGTGACGGATCCACCAGAGCGTGGTCAGGCCGGCCAGCAGGATCATCCCGCCCCACGCACGCAGGGCGCTGCTGCGCAGCATCAACAGCTGTTCGGCCATGCGCTTCCAGGCCAACGGGGCGGCGAACAGGAACAGGCCTTCAAGCACGGCGACCAGGCACAGGGCCGAGAACAACTCTTTCATGACATCTCCACCAACAAAACGGGGACCCGGTCTGCACCGGGTCCCCGTGGGTTACCTGCCGCCTGCGGCCTCAGCGATCGCTCTTGAGGTACTGCAGGAACGGGTCGTTCTTGTCGAGCACGATCACGCCGTTACCGTCGGCCATCGACCCACGATAGGCCTCCAGGCTGCGGTAGAAGGCGTAGAACGACGGGTCGGCCGAGCCGGCCTTGCCGTAGATGCGCGCGGCTTCGGCATCGCCGGCACCACGCAGCTGCTGCGCATCGCGCTCGGCTTCGGCCACGATCACCGTGCTGTCGCGGTCCGCCTGGGCACGGATGGTCAGCGACTGCTCCTCACCCTCGGCGCGCAGCTTTGCGGCCTCCTGCTTGCGCTGAGCGCGCATGCGCTCGTACACATCGTTGATCACCTGACTGTCGGTGGGCAGGTCGATCTGCTTGATGCGCAGGTCGACGATCTCCATGCCCAGTTCCTTGACCGCCTTGTTGATGCCGGTCAACTGGTTGGCGATCAGTTCGGTGCGGTCGCCCGACACCAGCTGCTGCAGGGTGCGCGAGTTGATCTGGTTGCGCAGCGAGTCGGTGATGATCGGCGCCAGGCGGGCGTTGGCCAGGGTCGCATCGCCGCCGGTGGCGCGGTAGTAGCTGCGCACGTCGGAGATCCGGCCGATGGCGAAGAAGTCCACGCTGACGTCCTTCTGCTCGGCGGTGAAGTAACGCGCCGGCGCGGTGTCCAGCACCTGGAAGCGGCGGTCGAACACCCGCACCGTTTCCACCAGCGGCACCTTGAAGTGCAGGCCCGGCTTGATGTCCGCACGGACCACCTTGCCCAGGTTCAACACCATCGCGGTCTGGTCCTCACGGACCACGTACACCGAGCCCAGCAGGCCCAGCAGGACCGCTACGGCCAGACCAATCCACAGTGAACTTCTCATCGGCTGCCCTCCTCACGACCGGTCGGGCGCGTCGTCGGACGCTCCGCATTGCGAACGCCATCCACGGCCGTGCTGGCAGGCAGCGACGGCAGCATGACTTCCGGGGTCACCGCCGGAGCGGCGTTGGTGCTGGTGCGGGTGTCGCCCGGCATCGGCACGTAGATCAGCTGGCGGCCATCGCCGCCGATGATCTTGCGGTTCTCCGAGAGCACCGTCTGCACCGTTTCCAGCCACAGGCGCTTGCGGGTGACTTCCGGGGCGTCCTTGTACTGGGCCTGCAGCAGGCTGAAGCGCTCGGCATCACCCTCGGCCTTGGCAACCACGGCCTGCTTGTAACCTTCGGCGGTGGTACGTGCACGCGAGGCCTGGCCGCGCGCTTCCGGCACGACCTTGGCCGCGTAGGCCTGGGCTTCGTTGATCAGGCGTTCCTTGACCTGCTGGGCACCGTTGACCTCGTCGAAGGCCGGCTTCACCTCTTCCGGCGGGCGCGCATCGGGCAGGGTCAGGCCGGTCACGACCAGACCGGTCTGATAGGCCTTCAGCGAGGTCTGCAGGCGCTCTTCGGCGACCACGGCCAGCGGGCCGCGGTTGTTCAGCACGGCATTGAGATCGGCACGACCGACCTGTTCGCGCACCGCGCTCTGCGCCGACTGCTCCAGCACCTGGTCGGCCGAGACCGAACCGAACAGGTACTGCTGCGGATCGGCGATGCGGTACTGCACGTTGACCGAGACGTTGACGATGTTCTCGTCCCGGGTCAGCACCGGTACCTGGCTGCTGAAGGTCTTGATCTGGGTGGCGTTGACCTTGGTCACCGACTCGATCGGCCAGGGCAGCTTGAAGTTCGGGCCGGGCCCCAGGATGCGCGAGAACTGGCCAAAGCGCAGGACCACACCGCGTTGCTGTTCGCCGATCAGCTGGAAGCTGGAGAACAGCAGCAGCAACACCGCAGCCACCGCGACCCACCGCAGGATGCCGCCATCGAACAGGTCTTTCAACGGACCGGGCAAACCGCCCCAACCGCCGCCATTGCCGCCACCGCGAGGACCGAACGGCCCACGTCGATTCTCGTCGGGGCCTTGTCCGCCCTTGTTGCCGCCGGGTGTATTCCAGGCCATGCACGCTCCATCAAGGTAAGGTTGCCTGCGGGCCACTCCCGCACCGTCAACCGTTAAAACGTTGTCGATTCTACTAGATGGGGCAGATCGACAGGATTGGAAGGGGTCACGCATCTCCGGGAACGATTCATAACCGCAGCGGGTAAGGTAGTGGTTTCCCCCCGTCAGGCATCTTCATGGCAATTCCCGACCGGTTCAACGCCTTCCGCATCCACCAGGACGATACCGGCTACCACGCCGGGCTGGAACCGATCGGGCTGGCGCAGCTCAACCCGGGCGAGGTGGTGATCCGCGCGCACTGGTCCTCGGTCAACTATAAAGATGCGTTGGCTGGCACCGGCAAGGGCAGGATCCTGCGGCGTTTCCCGCTGGTCGGCGGCATCGACGTGGCAGGCACGGTGGTGGCCTCGACCGATCCGGCCTACCGCGAGGGTGATGCGGTGCTCGCCACCGGCTGCGGGCTGAGCGAGACCCGCGATGGCGGCTACAGCCCGTATGTGCGCCTGGCCGCCAGCGCGGTGATCCGGCAACCGACGGGGCTGACCCCGCGCGAGGCGATGATCCTGGGTACGGCCGGCTTCACCGCCGCACTGGCCCTGGTGCGGATGCTGGACAATCGGCAGACCCCTGCCCACGGGCCGCTGGCCGTGACCGGGGCCACCGGCGGGGTCGGCTCGCTGGCGGTGGACATCTTTACCCGCGCGGGCTTCGAGGTGCATGCGATCAGTGGCAAGGCCGACCAGGCCGACTATCTGCGTGGCCTGGGTGCGCGCGAGGTCCTGCCGCGTGAGGTGCTGGCAACCACCCGCCCGATGGAGTCGGCGCGCTTCGGCGGTGGACTGGACAACGCGGGTGGCGCGATGCTGACCAGCCTGCTGGCCCAGACCGTGCCTTACGGGTCCGTGGTCAGTGCCGGCCTGGCCGCCAGCGCGGAGCTGGAGATGACGGTGATGCCTTTCATCATCCGCGGCGTGTCGCTGATCGGGGTGTCCTCCTCCAGTGCACCGCGCGAGCTGCGCGAAGCGGTCTGGGAAAAGCTGGGCGGCGCGTGGAAGCCGGCGCATCTGGACGCCATCTGTACGGGCGAAATCGGGCTGGATGGCCTGCCGGCGGCGTTCGATACCCTGCTTGCCGGCGGCAACCACGGCCGCACGGTGGTACGAATCGACTGAGCGTGGCAGCCGGGCGACGGACGGCACGCCCGGCGCTTCACGACGGCGCGATGCCCGCACTACACTGCGGGCATCACACGGGGAACACCATGGCACGCATTCTGATCGTCGACGATTCACCGTCGCAGCTGTTGGGGATACAGCGGATCGTCGAGAAACTCGGGCACCAGATCCTGACCGCCACCGACGGCGCGGCCGGGGTGGAAGCGGCCAAGGCCGAGCTGCCCGATCTGGTGCTGATGGACGTGGTGATGCCCAACCTCAACGGTTTCCAGGCGACCCGGACGCTGGCCCGCGACGCCTCGACCAGGCACATTCCGGTGATCCTGGTGACCACCAAGGACCAGGACACCGACCGCATGTGGGGCATGCGGCAGGGGGCGAAGGCCTACATCACCAAGCCGTTCTCCGAAGACGAGCTGTCGGAGGTGCTGGAGCGCGTTTTCAGCCACCAGGAACCGCCGACGGCGTGATGCCGATGCCTCACACCTTCTCGCCGAAGGCCTTGGCCAGCGCCTTGTAGGCCTTCTTCTGCGCCTCATCGGTGGGCGCCGGTGCGATGATTTCCAGCTCCACGATCTGATCGCCATCCGGGTTGCCCGGCAGGCCACGGCCACGCAGGCGCAGCTTGCGCCCGGCATCGGACTCGGCCGGCACCTTCAGGTCCACCGCACCGCCCAGGGTCGGCACGCTGATGCTGGTGCCCAGCGCCGCCTGCCACGGGGTCACCTGCAGGGTGTACAGGATGTTGCGGCCATCCACCTCGAACTGCGGGTGCTCGGCGTACTCCACTTCCAGCAGCAGGTTGCCGCCCCCGGTGCCCTGCCCGGTCAGGCGGATCACCTGGCCCGGGCGGATGCCCTTGGGCACGCGCACATCCAGCTGCTTGCCGTTGACGTTGATGCGCAGGCTGTCGCCCTGGTAGGCGGCCTCCAGCGGGACCGACAGCTTGGCGCGGGTGTCGCGGGTCGGCTGCGGGCCCTGGCTGGCACCGCCGAAACCGCTGGCACGCCCGCCGCCACCGCCGCGCTGGCGCGCGAACAGACTTTCGAAGAAATCGCTGAAGCCGCCGCCACCGGCGCCGCCCCCGAACACCTCCTCGAAATCATAGCCCTGCCCACCGCCGTAGTTAGGCGGGGTATGGAACTCCTCGCCGGGCCGGTAGCCCTGCGCCTTGAGCTGGTCATAGGCCGCGCGCTTCTGCGGATCGCGCAGCGCCTCATACGCCTCGTTGACCGCCTTGAATTTGTCCTCGGCCCCGGCTTCCTTGCTCACATCCGGGTGGTACTTGCGCGCCAGGCGGCGGTAAGCGGTCTTGATCTCAGCGTCGCCCGCGGTGGGTTCCACCCCGAGCGTGGCGTAGTAATCCTTGAATTCCATCCAAACACCTCGACTAAGTTCGGCCACCCGCGTGGGCGGGCGCCGTCCGCGCAATTCTAGCTGCTGCGGGTCGGCCCACCGTGACGCCGGAGGCGAATGATCCTGCGCAATGCGGCGGACATCCCGGGCGGCTACGCTGCCCCCGTGGCCCGCCTTTCCCGCTGAAGATGGGTCTGCACGGCCGGTTTTCAACATGTTGACATGGCCATCCCATGCCCCTCACTACCCTGCCTGTGTCCAAGGAGTCCGCATGACCATCCACGTTGGCGACCGCATTCCCGAAGTCACCCTCAAGCGCATCCGCGAGGGCATGGAGACCATCGATACCCATGCCCTGTTCGATTCGCGCAAGGCGGTGCTGTTCGGCGTGCCCGGCGCATTCACCCCGACCTGTTCGGCCCGGCACCTGCCCGGCTTCATCGAGCAGTTCCCGGAATTCCGCCACCGCGGCATCGAGGTGTTCTGCATGGCAGTCAACGACCCGTTTGTCATGAAGGCCTGGGCCGAGAGCCAACAGGTCCCCGAGGGGCTGCAGATGCTGTCCGACGGCAATGGTGAATTCACCCGGGCGCTGGGCCTGGAAATGGATGCCAGCAGTTCGGGCATGGGCACGCGCTCGCGTCGCTTCGCGCTGTATGTGGAAGACGGTGTCGTGCGCGAAACCTTCATCGAGGAACCCGGAAAATTCGAGGTGTCTTCAGCGCAGTACGTGCTGGAGCATCTCCCCCGCTAGACCCACGCAACAAAGGAAACCGGCCAGCCATGTCCAAGCCAGCCAACAAGCAACACAACGCCGCTCCCGACAACGCCCGTCCGCCGGGCATCAGCGACACCGCGACCCTGCGCGCCAAGGCCCGCAAGGATATCGAAGACGGCGCGATCACCGACAGTTACAGCGCCGACCGCGAGGCGGTGATCAAGCTGCTCAACGATGCGCTCGCCACCGAATACGTGTGCGTGCTGCGCTACTACCGCCATTACTTCATGGCCAAGGGCATGCTCGCCGACTCGATCAAGGCCGAGTTCCTGGAGCATGCACAGCAGGAACAGGCGCACGCCGGCAAGCTGGCCGAACGCATCGTGCAGCTCGGCGGCGAACCGGACCTCAACCCGGATACGCTTACCGCGCGCTCGCACGCCGAGTACAAGGAAGGCAGCGATCTGCGCGACATGGTCCGTGAGAACCTGATCGCCGAACGCATCGCGATCGACAGCTACCGCGAGATGATCAACTTCGTGGGCGACAAGGACACCACGACCAAGCGCATCCTGGAAGAGATCCTGGCCCAGGAAGAGGAACACGCCGACGAATTCGCCGATCTGCTCGACGGCTGGATCGGGGAGTAACCGCGGCCACGTACCGGCTCCGCGCAGGATCCGAACAGACGTGTAGTGCCGGCCGCTGGCCGGCTCCGCACAGGATCCGAACGCACTGCAATGCCGGCCAGCGGCCGGCACTACCGGTCAGGGTGGGACGCCGGCCAGCGGCCGGCACTACCGGCGTCTTCGCGACGCGACGTCAGCGCAGGATGCGGAACCGCACCTGCGTCCATGCACCATCGGCCGCCAACGCGGTCAACGTGTGCTCGCCCACCTCGTCGAAATCACGCTGGAACAGTCGCGCGCCTTCGGTGCGGGCTATCCAGCGGTCGTCCAGCAACCAATCGACCGTGGTCTCATTGCCCAGCGCCCGCAGTTGCAGCCGCACGCCGTGTTCGGCATTCGGTGCGCGTGCGAGGGTGGCGCGGTCGTTCAACCCTTCGATGTGCAGGGTGCCGCCGCTCTCACGCCCATCGTCGCTGCAATCCGGCGACAGGGCCGGCAACTGCGAGGCCTGGCGCTGGGCCTGCGGCAACCACGGTGACAACAGCGCCGGCCAGCGCGCGATCTCGCGCTGCTCTGCTTCGTGCGGCCGACTGCACTCGGGCGACAGCCGCAGCCCGGTGCGCGCATCCACCTGGAACCGCTGCAGACCCGGTTGCCACAGCCGCGCCTCGCGCTCGGCAAAGGTCGGCGGCACCACGCCATCCAGCACGAAGGCCGGCATCCGCCGTTGGCATAGTGTCGCTGCAGTCTGTTCGGCCAGGCCACCGGTGGGCCAGCAGATGTCGGTCTGCGCCACGCTCGCCGGCATCGGTGCCGCGCTCGCATCGCCGGCCTGGCGCGGCAGACTGTCGACCACTTCAAACATCAACGGCAGGGCGGTCACCGCACCGTATTGGCCGGGCAGCGGCGTGCCATCCGGTCGCCCGACCCAGACGCCCACCGTGTAATGCCGCGTGGTGCCGATCGCCCAGGCATCGCGGTAGCCGTAGCTGGTGCCGGTCTTCCAGGCCACGCGCGGGCGGCCGGTGACATCGAAGGTACCGGTGCCATAGCCCGGGCGTGGATTGGACTCGAGCACCTCCCGCGTGATCCACGCCGCGCCGGGCGACATCAGGCGCCGCTCGATCACCGCATCCCCGGCGGTGTAACGCACCCGCCCGGCGATGCCGTTGCGGTTGAACGCGGCGAAGGTACCGACCAGATCCTCCAGCCGCGCACCGGTGCCGCCCAGAATCAGCGACAGGTTCGGCGCACTGCCGTGGGGAAACCGCAGGTTGATGCCCGCATGCGACAGGCGTGCGGCGAAACGGGCCGAGCCGACCCGGTCGAGCAGGTCCACCGCGGGCACGTTGAGCGACAGGCGCAGGGCCGTGGCGGCACTGACCGGCCCGTTGAAGGCCGCATCGAAGTTGCCGGGGCGATAGCCGCCAAAACTCTGCGGCGCATCCACCATCAGGCTTTCGGAATGGATCAGGCCATCGTCCAGCGCCATGCCGTACAGGAACGGCTTGAGCGTGGAGCCCGGCGAGCGCCACGCCTGGACCATATCCACATAGCCCAGCCGCTGCTTGTCGCCGAAGGCCACCGAGCCGACGTACGCGCGGGCTTCCAGCGTGCGGTTGTCCACCACCAGCAGCGCCGCCGAGGTGCGCTCGGGCAGCTGCGAAAAGTACGAGGACACCCGTTCCTCCAGCGTGCGCTGCAGGCCGATATCCAGCGTGCTCTCGATCCGCGCGGCCCGTGGCTGTGCCGAACGCAGGCGCTGGGCGAGCAGTGCGGCATGCAGCGGCGGCTGCAGGGCGCGGGTGACCACCGGTTCGATGCGGGCGTCGTCGACCTCCTCGCGTGACCACACACCGAGGGACACCATGCGGTCGAGCACCTTGTCGCGCGCGCGTTGGGCCGCTTCCGGGTGGCGGTCCGGGCGCAACCGGCTGGGTGACTGCGGCAATACGGCCAGCAACGCCGCCTCGGCGTGCGACAGCTGCGAGGCCGGTTTGCCCAGATAGGCCCAGCTCGCCGCTTCCACGCCTTCGATGGTGCCACCGTAGGGCGCGCGCTCCAGGTACAGCGCCAGGATCTGCGCCTTGCTCAGGTGCAGCTCCAGCTGCACCGCGCGCAGCAGCTGCTTTGCCTTGCCCCACGGCGTGCGCGCATGCGGATCGAGAATGCGCGCGACCTGCATGGTCAGGGTTGAACCACCGGAGACGATCCGCTGCTCGAACAGCCATTGCTTGCCGGCCCGCAGCAGCCCCCACGGATTGATACCCGGATGCCGCCAGAACCAGCGGTCTTCGTAGTTCAGCAGTGCCTGCAGATACAGTGGCGACACACTGTCGGCCGAGGCTGGGTAGCGCCACACGCCGTCGGCGTCGGCGAACGCGCGCAACGGGGTGCCATCGCGTGCGACCACCAGGGTACTGGTATCACGCTGCCTGGGCAGCGGTAGCGGAAACGCGAGATCCAGCACCAGCAGCAGCGTGAGCACCGCAGCCGTACCCCAACGCAGGTACGGCAGCACACTGCGCACCGCCGACGCCCACCACCGCTTGGAAAAATGAGACGTCATGTCAGGTCAGCAACGAGGCAGGCGGGCCGTCACGCGGACGGCCCGCCCTGCGATCAGGGCTGCACCACGGTCAGCGATGCCGGGAGGCTGCGCCCTACGCCGCGCAGGTCCGGACGGTACATGTCCTCCACCAGCGGTGGCGGCACGCGGTAGGTGCCCGGCGTGACCGCACGCACCAGATAGAACACCTTGGCAGTGCTGCCACGCGAGAGTTTCAGCGCGGCCACATAGCGATCGTCGCGGAACTCTTCGTGCTTGATGTTGGCCGCATCGCCGCGGTCGTTGACGCTCAACCCATCGACCACCACATCGGCCCACTGCTTGGCATCGCCCAGGTTGAAGTTCTCGATCTCCAACCCGGCCGGAAGCAGATCGGTCAGCAGTGCATCGGGCATGTCCACGTTCGGGGTGACACTGACCCGCACGATCAGGGCCTCGCCTTCCTTCAGCGGCCGCGGCGTCCACGGCTTGCCGTCGGTGGTGTACCAGCTGCGCTCCACGCCCAGCGTGCGGCTGTCCGGTTCGGGCGGGTTGCGCGGAATGCCGGCCACTTCCAGGCTGGCGAACATCGGCGGCTCCCCCTGCGGGGTGAAGCGCACGCCCTTGGCCAGCGCGGCGTAGTCGAAGCTGCGGCCGAACATGCGGCGCGCGGAGATGCTCTCGCTTTCGCCACCGACCACCAGTTCACCGGATACCAGCTTCTTCTGGTTGGCCGACAGCGCCTTGCCCATGCGCGCCAGCGCCACCTGCTCCTGGGTGCTCAGCCACATCCAGCCACTGTTGCGGCGGGCGTCCAGCGCGCGGCCGAGATCGACCGCACGTGCATCGTAGGCGGGCTTGGACAGCTTGCGCTCGTGCAGCAGCGCGATCATCAACGCGTCATCGCGCACCGCGCTGCCGTAATCGCCGAAGTAGGCCGGACGGTCGTCCGCGCGCTTGGCGAAGCCGGCGGCAATGGCCGCATCGCCGCGCTTGTGATCGCCCTGCAGCGACAGTGCGATGCCCAGGTGCACCAGCGACAGGCCGGTCAGCGACTTGCTGCGCTCGTTGTCGTACAGCGCGCGCAGGGTCCCCAGCGGTGCACGGTTGACCCGTGCCAGCACGTAGCCCGAATACGCCTGGTTGGCGAACTTCAGGTTCTCGCGGCGGTCCTCGCCATAGAACTGGTTGCCACCGGACAGCAGGTCTTCGCTCAGCCGGTTCAGTGCCTTCTGCAGCACGTTGTCCGGCACGGCGAAGCCGGCGTCCTTGGCGTCGAGCAGGAACTCGGCAATGTACGGCGTCAGCCAGGGATTGATGTAGCCGTCGTCGCCCCACATCGAGAAGTTGCCGTTGGCGACCTGCATCGAGGCCAGGCGGCCGAAGGCCCCTTCCATGCGCTCACGGCGGGTCTTGGCATCCAGCCCGTCCGCTCCGAGCATGGCCGAGGTCGCTTCATCCAGCATCAGCGCGGCGTAGCCCTTGCTGGTGGTCTGCTCGGCGCAGCCATACGGATAATTGAGCGCGCCGTTCAAGGCACTGGCGAACGGAATCGGCGGCAGCGCGCTGACCAGCATGCGCGCGGTCACCGAGTCGTTCATCAGGCCATCGGCCAGCCCGGCTTCCATCGTGACCGCGGCCAGCGGATCCAGCGTGCGGGTCTGTGCGCGCAGTACCTGCGGCCACGCCGCGCGCACCGGCAGGTCATAGCGGCGATCGACCTTGAAGCCGTTGCCATCCACGCGTACGCGGACCTTGGCTACCGTGTAGCCCTCGCGCGCGGTCAGCGGGAAGCTCAGCGTGCTCTTGGCGTCGGCGTTGAGCTTGAGCGTGCGGCTGGACTCGCCCAGGGTCAGCGGCCCGATGCCATCCACCTGCACCTTGAACTCGCCCGGCGTGCCGGTGAAGTTCTGCACGTCCAGGGTCACGGTGCTGGTATCGCCGGGCGCCATCACGCGCGGCATGCTCGCCTCGGCCAGGATCGGCGCGCGCACCACGGTCTCCACGTCACGCTTGCCGTACTGGTCATCGGCATACACCAGCGCCGAGACGCGCAGGGTGTCGTTGAAATCAGGCACCTTCAGCGCGACCCGGGCGATGCCCTTGGCATCGAGCTTCACCGGGCCGGAGAACAGGTCCACCGTCTGCACGCGCGCGGTCGGGCGCTTGGCCTGCGGCATCGCCGCCAGCGCCATGTCGCCGCCGAACTTCAACTTGCCGCTGCTGCCGTCGAAGCTTTCGATCACGCGGCTGTAGATGTCATAGGCATCCACACCCAGGCGGCGCTGCGCGAAGAAGTGCGCGGCGGCATCGGGCACCGGGAAGCGGGTGATGTTGAGAATGCCCACATCCACCGCCGAGACGGTCACATGCGCGACCTTGCCGGCCAGCTGCGGGGCACTCACGGTGACCGGCAGCGTCTGCTCCGGACGCATCTGCTTGGGTGCGACCAGGCCGACCGCGATCTGGCGTGCCTTGCGGTCCATCGGCACATGCACCACGCCGACCGCACGGGCCGGGGTGATCTTGCTCGGGGCACTGCCGCCACGGAACACCAGCGCGGTGATGTAGACGTCGTGGCGTTCCCACTCGGCCGTGACCGAAATGTCGTAGGTGCTGCCCGGCTTGGCGTCGATATCCTGGACGTAGAGCATCTTGTCGCTCTCGACCATCAGCACGCCCTTGCCGGCATGCGGCGGGGTCACGGTGACGCGCACGGTATCGCCGGCCTTGTAGCCGGTCTTGTCCAGCGCGAGCTTGACCTTGTCCGGGCGCGCATCCAGGCCGCGGTTGTCGTCGTTCCAGCTCCAGCCGGCGTTGAACGGATAGCGGCTGGTCAGCCCGGTGGCCGGGTCGAACACGTCCAGCCGGTACTCACCCCACTCCACCGGGACATCGACACCGACCGCGGCACTGCCGGCGTCGACGGTACGGGTGTCCTTGTTCTCGAAGCGACGGGTGAAGTCGTAATCCCAGCGGTTGTCGTTGAAGGTCCAGTGATAGTCGCGCAGCTCGCGCACCAGCGTGACCTTCAGGCCCTTGGCCGGCTGCGGCTTGCCCGCCGCGTCCACGCGCATCAGTTCGAAGCGCGCATTACTGTTGGCATCGGCGCCGTCCTTGGGATCGAACAGCGGGCGTACACCGACCAGCGCCGTTGCCGGCCACATCACCCGCTTCAGGGTGCGGGTCACCGTGCGGCCACCGGTTTCATACACGCTGCCGGACAGTACGACGGCGATCGGCGCGGTCGGCTTGACCTCGGCCGGCAGCTCCACGTCCTGGCGCAGCTTGCCGTCGGCCGGGAACTCGGTATCGATGACGTCACGCGCCTCGCGCGGCAGCGCGGTGGTCGGGTCGCCGAAGAAATAGCCCGGCAGGGACTCGACCGGCGACTGCTCGGCCGCCACGGCCAACCGTGCGGTGAAGCGGTTGCCGTCGGCCGGCGCACCGTACAGATACGCGGCATCGGCCTGCAGCTTGAGCGGCTCGCCCGGCTTGAGCGTCTTCTGGGCGCTGTCCAGGTCCAGCTTCATGCGCTCGGGCAGGAATTCCTCGATGCGCAGGGTCATGCCCTGGATCGCTTCCTTGCTGGCCGGGTTGGTGCGGAACTCCACCTGCCAGCGCCCGGTCGGGGCCTCGGCCGGAATCAGCTGTTCGAAGCTGAAGTAGCCCTGCTCGCCCGGGGTCAGGCGGGTCTCGCGGAAGGTCTTGCCGTCCGGCTGCTTCAGGCGCAGGAAGACGGGCTGAGGCTTGACCGGCTTGCCGTCGTTGTCACGCAGCAGGGCCGAGATGCGCACGGTCTCGCCGGGACGGTACAGGTCGCGGCCCGACCAGGTGAACACGTCGAACCAGGCATTGTCACGCCCGGCCACGGCGAACTCGCTCAGGTCCAGCGCGGGCTGGTTGAATGGCAGCATCGAGGTATCGCCGCCACTGCTGGCGATCAGCACATGGCTGGCATCGAGCGTGTAGTTGAGCAGCGCGTTGCCATTGCCGTCGGTCGCGCCCTTGAGCACCACCTCGCCCTTGCCATCAAGGATGCGCAGCTCGATCTTCTTCAGCGACGCCCCGCTCTGCAGCGAGGCGGTGTGCACGAACAGCTTGTCCTTGTAGGCACGCGTATGCAGGCCGATGTCGCTGACGGTGAAGAAGGCGGTGTCGTACTCCCCTTCGAACGAGCCACTGCGCTTCATCACCGCGAAATACAGGCCGGGCTGCTGCAGCTCCTTGATGTCCTGGGTCGGCAAATAGGTAAGCACGCGCTCGTTCTGCTTGCCGCCGATCACGAAGCGGTTGACGTAGACCGGCTCGGCCAACTGCGACATCGGCGTCTTGTCGCCGTAGTCGCTGTCCAGTTCCCAGCTGCCGCGGCGGCCGCCGCGCTGGTACTGGCTGAAGAAGTTCGGCAGTTCCTTCTCGCGCACGCGCAGGAACTCCACGTCCACTTCGGGCACGTTGACCGAGACCACCGGCAGGCCGCGGCTGTCCTTGGCCGGCAGCACGCTGCCCTGCGAGGCGAACCCGGCCACCGGCTTGAGCTCGCCGGTGAAGACCTTCTGGCGCAGCTCCTTGCCGATCCGGCTGCCATCGGCGGCGAGCAGATCGGGGGAGACGATCAGCGAGTATTCCTTGGCCGCTTCCACGAACGGATAGCGCAGGGTCTTGCCGTCATCGGACAGCGACCAGCTGCTGTCCTCGGTGCCGACCTTCTCTGCGAAACGGACCAGCGCGTCGAAATCCTGGGTGCCGACCAGCGGGCGCGAGAACTCCAGCGCCAGCGACAGGCCGTCACTTTTCTGATCGGGGTAGGCCCGGACCAGGGTGAACTCGGTGATGGCCTCGGCCTTGGCCGCGATCGGTGCGCCGGAGGGGGCTGGCAGCTGGCCACTGTCGTTGCGCTTGCAGCCCCCGACGCCGATGGCCAGGCCGACGACCAGTGCCAGGCCTGCGATTCCCTTCCAGCTCCACTGCCCGAACCGACTGCGGCTAGCCATGACGTCACTCCTTGAACAAGGCGGCCAGTATACGGGCCGTCCCGGTCCGTCCGGAGGGCGGAGAGCCCTGGCAGTGCGGGCGTCATGGTGGGGGGGCAGGAGCGCGGCGAGAGGCAGCGAAGGGCAGCCGACCAACGGTCGGCTCTACGTGGCGAGGTAGAGGTCCACGTACTCGTGGACGGGCATTGCCTCCAGCGCGACCGGGTCCAGCGAGGCCTCGAGGATCCGGCGCTGCTGCACGGTCGGGAACACCCCGGCCAGGTGCCGGCGGAACTTGTCCTCCAGCAGCGGGATGCCCTCGGCCCGGCGCCGGGCGTGGCCCAGCGGGTACTCGACCACTGCGTCCATCGTGCTGCCGTCAGAGAAGGTGACGTGCAGCGCGTTGGCGATGCTGCGCTTGTCCGGGTCCAGGTAATCGGCGGTGAACTGCGGGTCTTCCACGCAGGTGATCTTCGCCCGCAGCGGATCGATGCGCGGATCGGCAGCGACGTCATCCTCATAGTCCTCGGCGACCAGCCGGCCGAAGATCAGCCCGATCGCCACCATGTACTGCACGCAGTGGTCGCGGTCGGCCGGGTTATGCAGCGGGCCAGGCTTGTCGATGATGCGCAGGCAGGCCTGCTGGGTGCGCAGGGTGATCTGCGCGATGTCCTCGCTGCGTTTTCCGGTGGCTCGCATCTGCGTATGCAGCTGCATCGCCGCTTCGACCGCGGTCTGCCCATGGAACTCGGCCGGATAGCTGATCTTGAACAGTACGTTCTCCATCACGTAGCTGCCGTACGGCCGCTGGAAGCGGAACGGCTGCCCGCCGAAGGAGACATCGTAGAAGCCCCAGGTCGGCGCGGTCAGCGCACTCGGGTAGCCCATCTCCCCGGCCGCGGCCATCAGCGACAGGCGCACCGCACGGCTGGTGGCGTCGCCCGCCGCCCAGCTCTTGCGCGAGCCGGTGTTGGGCGCGTGCCGGTACGTGCGCAGCGACTGCCCATCCACCCACGCCAGTGACACGGCATTGAGCATGCGCTCGCGATCCAGGCCGAGCATGTGCGACACGACCGCCGTGGAGGCCACCTTGACCAGCACCACATGATCCAGGCCGACCCGGTTGAAGGCGTTCTCCAGCGCCAGGCAGCCCTGGATCTCATGCGCCTTGACCATCGCGGCGAGCACATCACGCATGGTCAGCGGGACGCGCCGCAGTGCCTCGGCATTGCGGCTGAGCCAATCGGCCGTGGCGAGGATGCCGCCGAGATTGTCGGAAGGGTGCCCCCACTCCGCCGCCAGCCAGGTGTCGTTGAAATCCAGCCAGCGGATCATCGCGCCGATGTTGAAGGCCGCCTGCACCGGGTCGAGCTCGAACCGGGTGCCGGGCACGCGTGCCCCGTTGATCACGCGCATGCCCGGCACCACCGGCCCGAGCAGCTTGCTGCAGGCCGGGAACGAGAGCGCGGCCAGCCCGCAGCCCAGCGTATCGATCAGGCAGTGCCGCGCGGTGGTATACGCCAGCGGCGAACTGACCTGGTAGTCGCGGGCGTAATCGACGATGTCGGTCAGGACCGTGTCCCAGGGTGGGCGCTGGTTGCTGTGGCTGTCATGACCGGACATCGTGATGCTCCTGTTGGGGGTTACAAGCTCGTCGCGGGCACCCGTACGGCACCGTCCATCAGTACGCGGGCACTGCGGCTCATGATGGCCTTGGTGACCGTCCACCGACCGTCAACGAGGGCCGCCTGCGCGCCCACGCGCAAGGTGCCCGAGGGATGACCGAAGCTCACCGATTCGCGCTCGCCGCCCCCGGCGGCCAGGTTCACCAGGGTGCCCGGGATCGCGGCGGCAGTGCCGATGGCGACTGCGGCAGTGCCCATCATGGCGTGGTGCAACTTGCCCATGGACAGCGCGCGTGCGTGCAGATCGATATCACCGGCCGCGATCTGCTTGCCGCTGGAGGACACGTAGTCCTGCGCCGGGGCGACGAACGCGACCTTCGGCGTGTGCTGGCGGGTCGCGGCCTGCTCGATGGTCTGGATCAGCCCCATGCGCACCGCGCCGTGCGCGCGGATCGCCTCGAAGCGGGCCAGTGCGGCCTTGTCATCGTTGATCGCCGGCTGCAGTTCGGTGCCGGTGTAGCCCAGGTCGGCCGCGTTGAGGAAGATGGTGGGAATGCCGGCGGTGATCATCGTCACCTGGAAGCTGCCCACGCCGGGCACGTCGAGCGTATCGACCAGGTTGCCGGTCGGGAACATCGACCCACCCTCGCCGTCGCCATCATCGGATGGGTCGAGGAACTCCAGCTGGATCTCCGCCGCCGGGAAGGTCACCCCGTCCAGCTCGAAATCGCCATCCTCCTGCACCTGGCCGTCCACGATCGGCACATGCGCCAGGATGGTCTTGCCGATATTGGCCTGCCAGATCCGCACGGTGCACAAACCGTTGTGCGGGATCCGCGCCGGGTCGATCAGTCCGTTGCTGATCGCGAACGGGCCGACCGCGGTGCTGAGGTTGCCGCAGTTGCCGCTCCAGTCCACGAAGGCGGTCTCGATCGCGACCTGACCGTACAGGTAGTCCACGTCGTGATCCGGCACCGACGGCGCGGAAATGATCACGCACTTGCTGGTGCTGGAGGTCGCGCCGCCCATGCCATCGGTGTGTTTGGCATACGGATCGGGCGAGCCGATCACGCGCATCAGCAGCGCATCGCGCGCCGGACCAGGCACCTGCGCAGCGGCAGGCAGGTCGGTCAGCTTGAAGAACACGCCCTTGCTGGTGCCGCCGCGCAGGTAGGTGGCGGGAATGCGGAGTTGCGGGAGATGGGTCATGACGTTGAGCGCTCTGCCAGGTTGAAGTGAACTCGACCACGCCACGCGGCGCCCATCCGGTAACGGATGTGCATCAGAGCGAGTCCAGGACCAGCGCGTCGAGTCCGCGCCGGGCATTCCAGATGCGGATCACCTGGATCCGCGCAGCGTGTTCGATGTAGTAGACAAGATGGTCGTCAAAATGACGTATCGGATGGAACCGCAACAGTGTTCCCGTTGTCGCCAACAGCTCCGCGTGCCGCGTCGATCCCGCGCCAGGATGCCGTTCGAGCATGCCGACCGTGGCTTCCAGCGCGTCAATGAAGCTCAGTTCCAGCGTTGTGCCACCGTGCTGTGCGTACCACGCGGCCGCGTCATCAGCGTCCTGCACCGCCAGGGGATGCCACCGCGCACGCGTCATTTCCCCGCGCGCGCCCGTGCACGTTTCCGCATCTGCTCAAAATGACCGGGCTCAAGCGGGGCCGCAGGTCCGGATGCAAGACCGTCGGCGATCAACTGCCGCAAGAGGTCCTCAGCCTTGCGACGCTGGCGTTGGCGAATGAGATCACGCACGTAGTCGGAGGTGCTGGAATACCCTCCTTCGCTGACTTCCTCATCGACGAACTGCTTGAGTGGGTCGGTGAGCGAGATGTTCATGGTGGCCATGTAGAGCCCTCTTGGCAATTTTTGCCATCAAAGTGTGCGCCTGCGGCCCCACGGCCGCAAGCGCATGCTGTTCATGCGTCACATCACCTGCGCCGATTCCAGGAAGTCCTGGGCGAACCGCTGCAGCACGCCGCCGGCCTCGTAGATCGAGACTTCTTCAGCGGTATCCAGGCGGCAGGTGACCGGCACCCGCAGCTGTTCACCGTTGCGGCGATGAATGACCAGGGTCAGCTCGGCACGCGGCACACGCTCGCCGAGCACGTCGAAGGTCTCGGTGCCGTCGATGCCCAGCGTCTTGCGGTTCACGCCTTCCTTGAACTCCAGCGGCAGCACGCCCATGCCGATCAGGTTGGTGCGGTGGATGCGCTCGAAGCCTTCGGCCGCGATCGCTTCCACACCGGCCAGGCGCACGCCCTTGGCGGCCCAGTCACGCGAGCTGCCCTGGCCGTAGTCGGCACCGGCGATGATGATCAGCGGCTGCTTGCGGTCCATGTAGGTTTCGATCGCTTCCCACATGCGGGTGACCTCGCCTTCGGGCTCCACGCGCGCCAGCGACCCCTGCTTGACCTGGCCATCAACCACGGCCATTTCGTTGATCAGCTTCGGGTTGGCGAACGTCGCACGCTGCGCGGTGAGATGGTCGCCACGGTGGGTCGCATAGGAATTGAAGTCTTCCTCGGGCAGGCCCATCTTGGCCAGGTACTCACCGGCCGCGCTGCTGGCCATGATCGCGTTGGAAGGCGACAGATGGTCTGTCGTGATGTTGTCGCCCAGCACCGCCAGCGGGCGCATGCCGGTGAGGCTGCGGGCACCGGCCAGCGCGCCTTCCCAGTACGGCGGGCGGCGGATGTAGGTGCTCTGCGGGCGCCAGTCGTACAGCGGGCTGATCGGTGCGCCATGTTCCACCTTGAAGGTGAACATCGGGTCGTAGACCTTGCGGAACTGCTCCGGCTTGACGCAGGCCTTGACCACCGCGTCGATCTCGGCATCGCTCGGCCACAGGTCCTTCAGCGTGATCGGGTTGCCGTCGGCGTCATGGCCGAGCGCGTCCTTTTCGATATCGAAGCGCACCGTACCGGCGATCGCATACGCGACCACCAGCGGCGGCGAGGCCAGGAACGCCTGCTTGGCGTACGGATGGATGCGGCCGTCGAAGTTGCGGTTGCCCGAAAGCACGGCGGTGGCATACAGGTCGCGGTCGATCACTTCCTGCTGGATCTTCGGGTCCAGCGCGCCACTCATGCCGTTGCAGGTGGTGCAGGCGAAGGCCACGATGCCAAAGCCCATCTGCTCCAGTTCGGTCAGCAGGCCGGCTTCTTCCAGATACAGCTGCACGGCCTTGGAGCCGGGCGCCAGCGAGCTTTTCACCCACGGCTTGCGGGTCAGCCCGGCGCGGTTGGCATTGCGGGCCAGCAAGGCGGCGGAGATGACGTTGCGCGGGTTGCTGGTGTTGGTGCAGCTGGTGATCGCGGCGATGATCACGGCGCCATCGGGCATCAGACCATCGGCCTGTTCCTGCTTGCCCGAGGCCAGCTTGCCTTCGTCGGCGATGCCGCGCGCGGCCAGGTCGGTGGTCGCCACACGCTTGTGCGGATTCGACGGGCCGGCCATGTTGCGCACCACGCTGGACAGGTCGAACTGCAGCACGCGCTCGTACTGCGCGGTGACCAGATCATCGGCCCACAGGCCGGTGGCCTTGGCGTAGGTTTCCACGAGTGCGACCTGGGCGTCTTCGCGGCCGGTCAGGCGCAGGTAATCCAGGGTCTGCTGGTCGATGTAGAACATCGCCGCAGTGGCGCCGAACTCCGGCGTCATGTTGGAAATGGTGGCGCGGTCGCCGATGGTCAGCGCATTGGCGCCCTCGCCGTAGAACTCGATCCACGCCCCGACCACGCGCTCCTTGCGCAGGAACTCGGTCAGCGCCAGCACCACGTCGGTGCAGGTGATGCCCGGCTGCGGGCGACCGGTGAGTTCCACGCCGATGATGTCGGGCAGCCGCATCCACGAGGCACGGCCGAGCATCACGCTCTCCGCTTCCAGGCCGCCCACGCCGATCGCGATCACGCCCAGCGCGTCCACGTGCGGGGTGTGGCTGTCGGTGCCCACGCAGGTATCGGGGAAGGCCACCCCGTCGCGCACCTGCACGACCGGCGACATTTTCTCCAGATTGATCTGATGCATGATCCCGTTGCCTGGCGGAATCACGTCGACGTTCTTGAACGCCTTCTTTGTCCAGTTGATGAAGTGGAACCGGTCTTCATTGCGGCGGTCTTCGACGGCGCGGTTTTTCTCGAACGCGGCCTTGTCGAAGCCCGGGAATTCCACCGCCAGCGAGTGATCCACGATCAGCTGGGTCGGCACCACCGGGTTGATCTGCGCCGGATCACCGCCGGCATCGGCGATGGCATCGCGCAGGCCGGCCAGATCGACCAGGGCGGTCTGGCCCAGAATGTCATGGCACACCACACGCGCCGGGAACCACGGGAAATCCAGGTCCTGGCGGCGCTCGATCAGCTGGCGCAGCGAGGCCTCCAGCGTTGCCGGGTCGCAGCGGCGCACCAGGTTTTCGGCCAGCACGCGCGAGGTGTACGGCAGCGTGGCATAGGCACCGGGCTGGATCGCATCGACCGCGGCACGGGTATCGAAATAGTCCAGCGCGGTGCCGGGGAGGTTCTTGCGGTACTGAGTATTCATGGCTGGCGATAGCTGCTTGTTGGCGGGCCGGGGCGTCGTGACACCGGCGAAGAAGGAGTAGCGACGCCGCAACGGAGCAGACCGGCATCGCGCCGGCCTGTTCCGCATGGCACCCGCGAACGGGTGCGGTACGTCGGTCTTACTTGCGCTGGTCGATCGGCACGAAGGCCTGGTCTTCCGGGCCGGTGTAGTTCGCGCTCGGGCGGATGATCTTGCCGTCGATGCGCTGCTCGATGATGTGCGCGCTCCAACCGGAGGTACGCGCGATCACGAACAGCGGGGTGAACATCGCCGTCGGCACGCCCATCATGTGATAGCTGACCGCGCTGAACCAATCCAGGTTCGGGAACATCTTCTTGATGTCCCACATCACCGATTCCAGACGCTCGGCGATGTCGTACATCTTGACGTTCTGCTGCTCGGCGGACAGGTCGCGCGCGACCTCCTTGATGATGTTGTTGCGCGGGTCGCTGACGGTATAGACCGGGTGGCCGAAACCGATCACGACTTCCTTGCGCTCCACGCGGGCCTTGATGTCGGCCTCGGCATCATCCGGGCTGTCGTAGCGCTTCTGCACTTCGAAGGCGACTTCATTGGCGCCACCATGCTTGGGACCGCGCAGGGCGCCGATGCCGCCGGTGATCGCACTGTACATGTCGCTGCCGGTGCCGGCGATGACACGGCAGGCGAAGGTGGAGGCGTTGAACTCGTGCTCGGCGTACAGGATCAGCGAGGTGTGCATCGCCTTGACCCACGAATCCTGCGGCTTCTCACCGTGCAGCAGGTGCAGGAAGTGACCACCGATGGAGTCATCGTCGGTCTCCACGTCGATCGCACGACCGTTGTGGCTCCAGTGGTACCAGTACAGCAGCATCGAGCCCAGGCAGGCCATCAGCTTGTCGGCGATGTCGCGCGCGCCCGGATGGTTGTGGTCATCTTTCTCCGGCGACACGCAGCCCAGCACGGAGACGCCGGTGCGCATCACGTCCATCGGGTGCGCCGACGGCGGCAGTTCTTCCAGCGCGGCCTTGACCGCGGCCGGGATGCCACGCAGCGACTTCAGCTTGGTCTTGTAGGCCACCAGTTCGGCGCGGGTCGGCAGCTTGCCGTGAACCAGCAGATGCGCGATTTCCTCGAACTCGCTGGTGTTGGCCAGATTGGCGATGTCATACCCGCGGTAATGCAGGTCGTTGCCGCTGCGGCCGACGGTGCACAGCGCGGTGTTGCCGGCGGCGGTGCCCGACAGGGCGACGGATTTCTTCGGCTTGAAGCCGGGGGCGGTAGTGGTGTCGCTCATGATCCCTCCAGAAAACTAGTGTGCGGTCTTACTTCTTGGCGGCGAACAACGCATCGAGCTGCTGCTCGAAGGCGTGGTAACCGATACGGTCGTAGAGTTCCTCGCGGGTCTGCATCGCCTCCACCACATTACGCTGGTGGCCCTCGCGGCGAATGGTCTCATACACGTTCTCGGCCGCCTTGTTGGCAGCACGGAACGCGGACAGCGGGAACAGCTGGATGGCGACGCCGGCCGAGGCCAGTTCATCGCGGCTGAACAGCGGCGTGGCACCGAACTCGGTGATGTTGGCCAGCACCGGCACCTTCACCGCATCGACGAAGCGGCGGTAGGTGTCCAGATCGTAGGCGGCCTCGGCGAAGATGCCGTCGGCACCGGCCTCGACGCAGGCGATGGCGCGCTCGATCGCGGCATCCACACCGTCCACCTGGATGGCATCGGTGCGCGCGATCAGGAAGAAGTCCGGATCGGTCTTGGCATCGGCGGCGGCCTTGACCCGGTCCACCATCTCGCCCTGAGACACGACCTCCTTGCCCGGCCGGTGACCGCAGCGCTTGGCGCCGACCTGGTCTTCGATATGGCAGGCAGCCGCGCCGGCCTTGATCAGCGACTTGACGGTGCGCGCGATGTTGAACGCGCTCGGGCCGAACCCGGTGTCGATGTCCACCATCAGCGGCAGGTCGCACACATCGGTGATGCGGCGCACGTCGATCAGCACGTCTTCCAGCGTGTTGATGCCCAGGTCCGGCAGGCCCAGCGAGCCGGCCGCGACGCCGCCGCCGGACAGGTAGATGGCCCGGTACCCGGCACGCTTGGCCAGCAGCGCGTGGTTGGCGTTGATTGCACCGATCACCTGCAACGGGGATTCGGCGGCCAGTGCGGCGCGGAAACGGGCGCCAGCGGAGGAAACAGGGGTGCTCATGCGGCATTCCATCGTGGTTGACCGGTGGATAAGCGCAAGGGCCGTGCCAGCTCGCAAGTAACTGATTTCATTGATTCAACACCGGGACGGGGATGTTTCACCTTGAAACATTGAAACACCTGTAACATGGTTGGAACTGAAACACTGAAACACGCCCATGTCGATCAGCCTGCCCCGCCACCGCTCCCGCCTGTCCGATCCGGAAGCCGGCCAGCTGCCGGTGATCTGGACGGTCAGCGTGTCGCGCTTGACCGGCCTGCTCGGCGATGTGATCCCGGAGTTCGACCGCCGCGCCCGCATCGTGCCCATCAACCTCGGCTTCGAGGAGGCGGTGGATGTGATCGGCCAGCGTCTGCGCCGCGAACACTGCGACGTGGTGATCGCCGGCGGCTCGAATGCGGCCTACCTGCGCAGCCGGCTGGAGGTGCCGCTGGTCCCGATCCAGGCCAACGGCTTCGACCTGATGGAAGCGCTGGCGCGCGCACGCCGGATCGCCCCCAGGATCGGCCTGGTCACCCATGCCACCGATGTGCCGACCTTCGGCAGTTTCCAGCACAGCTTCGGGCTGGACATCGAGCATCGCCGCTTCGTCACCCGCGAGGACGCGCGCGACTGCATCGCCGACCTGCGCTCCAATGGCATCGAGGTCATCGTCGGCACCGGCATGGCGATCGACCATGCCGAGCAGGTCGGGCTGCCTGGCGTGCTGCTGTATTCGGCCGACTCGGTACGACAGGCCTTCGAACATGCGCTGGAGCTGACCCAGACCCTGGCCCGCTCCGGTGCGTCCTCACTGCGGCGGCGGGCACCGCCCAAGCGACGCGATGCCGACCATGCCCTGCTCGGCGACAGCGCCGCGATGCAGCAGGTGCGCGAGCACATCGCACTGTATGCGCCTTACGACAGCACGGTGCTCGTCACCGGCGCCACCGGCACCGGCAAGGAACTGGTGGCCCGGCAACTGCACAGCGCCAGCGGCCGGCGTGGCCGCTTCGTCGCGCTGAACTGCGGGGCGATCAGCGAATCCCTGCTCGAAGCCGAGCTGTTCGGTTACAACGAAGGGGCATTCACCGGCGCCCGCCGCGGCGGTCGCGTGGGCCTGGTGGAAGCGGCCGACGGCGGCACCCTGTTCCTGGATGAAATCGGCGAACTGCCGTTGCCGCTGCAGACCCGGTTGCTGCGTGTTCTGGAAGAACGTGAAGTACTGCGCGTGGGCGCCACCGAGCCGACGCCGGTGGACGTACGCGTGGTCGCGGCCACGCTGCAGACGCTGGAATCGCTGGTGGACACACACCGTTTCCGCCGCGATCTGTATTACCGCCTGGCCGCGCTGCGCATCGGGCTGCCGACGCTGCACGAACGGCGCGAGGATGTGCCGCTGCTGCTGGAACACTTCTTCAGCCTGCTGGGCGGCACGCCGTCGCCGCTCGCTGCCCCGGCGCTGCAGCGGCTGTGCGATTACGCGTGGCCGGGCAACGTACGCGAACTGCGCAACATGGTCGATCGGCTGCGCATCCATTGGCCGCACGGGCGGGGCGAGCTGGCGCTGGCCCAGATGCAGGCCTGGCTGCCGGAGCTGGCGTCCTCGCCCGTCGCCGCGCGCGCCGTAGCAGACGCAGCGCCGGACGGCCCGCCCCAGCGCGCGGCCACGCGCCCCGGCAACGACACGCTGCAGCAGCTGCTCGATGCCCACGGCGGCAACCGTGAGCAGGTCGCCCAGGCGCTGGGCGTGTCGCGTACCACGCTGTGGCGCTGGCTGCGCAGCACCGCCGGGTAAGGACGCGGCTTACGCCAGCCCGCGCAGGTCCACCGTGGGCCGATGCGATGCCGAGCCATCCCAGTCCACCACCAGCCCTGCTGCAGTGAACGCGTCCACAATCCTGCGCCCGACCTGCTCCATGGCAGCGCCGGCGCCCTCCGGCCCGGCCCAGAAGCCCAGGCTCAGATCGCTGCTGCGCTTAGCGCGGTTGAGGTCCTGCCGGGTGTAGAAGCACAGGCCGATCAGGCCGGCGTCCATGCCGCCGCGCGCGATGAACTGCTGGGCGGTGTCGGTGAAGCCATCCTCCTGAGTCAGGCCAACGTCCTGCGCGGTGACGATGCCCTGTTCTTCCAGACGGGCGAACACCGCGGTGATCCTGGCGTGCGCGGCGCGCCAGTCGGCGGCCCGCATCTTCTGCGGCGGCCGCGGCTCGGCCTTCACCGGGATGGGGTGGCCGGTCACCCCAGACAGCAGCGCCTGCACCTCCGGCACCATCGCGTTGACGACAATATGGTTGCCAAAGCCATCGTGCACCGCCGGGTTCGCACCGGCGTCGAGCAGCATCTGCACCGGCGCGCACTCCCGCGCGAATTCCGCGGCCAGGTACAACGCGGTCCGCCCGCCGCGACCGAGGTGTTCCAGCGGGCTTCCTGCATCGATGAGCAAACGCAGTACCTGCAGATGCTGGGCCGCCGGGGTGTCATTCGTGGCGCGCGCCGCACATTCCAGCGCAGTGAAGCCGTAGGCGTTTTCTGCGCTGACATCGGCGCCCGCCGCAAGGCCGGCCTGCACGGTCGCCACGTCGGCTGCCAGGGCGGCCGCGCACAGATCGATGGCGGGCGAAGAAGCGGATGCGGTCGTCATGTAACAGGTCCGTGCACAGGTGGATTCCTCCGGAAGTATGCAGGAGCCCGCATCGCGGGCGCTGCGCGCCACTGTTCGCGCCGTCGGCGAAGCGCCGCGGCCGGTCCACAGCGCATAACGCCCCGCGCCCAGCACGCACACCCACGCCAGGGCCACGCCCAGCGGCACCTCCGGCAGATACAGGAACCAGCTCAGCCAATCCAAAGGCCCCAGGCCGGCCGGGATCCGCCCGATACCGTCGGTGAAGGCCGCTACCGCGCAGATCATCATCAGCGCTGCGGCCGACAGGCGCGGCAGCACGCCAAGCACCACGGTGGTGCCCAGCACCCATTCCACCATCGCCACTGCAGGGGCGCTGACCTCCGGCCACGGGATACCCGCCTCCACCAGTGTGGCCAGCATGCGATCCCTGCCGTCGTCGGTGAACAGCTTGTTCCATCCCGATACGGCGAACATGGTGCCCGCGGCGATGCGCGACAGCAGTAACAGCAGCGAAGGGGCGACACGGGATTCAGCAGGCAGGACAAAAGGAAACATGGCAGGGCGGTCCCAAGGCAGACATCGTCGTCCGCCCGATCCTAACCGGCGCCTTCCTACCCGGCGCGCCCCGTGCAGTTTGCGAGGAACGCGCCCTTACGGGAACAGCAATCGCTTGCTCCACTGCCCGTCGTGATCGACCTCATAGCACCAGCGCTCGTGCAGGCGGAACTGCGCGCCGTACCAGAACTCGATCCGCTGCGGCACCACGCGCAGGCCGCTCCAGCCGTCCGGGCGCGGCACATCGCGGCCGTCGAAGCTGGCCTCGGTGGTCGCCACGCGTGCATCGAACTCCTCGCGTGAGGCCAGCGTCTTCGATTGCAGCGATGCCCACGCGCCAATCTGGCTCATGCGCGGGCGCGAGGCGAAGTACGCATCAGCCTCGGCATCGCTGACCTGCTCCACTCGCCCTTCGATGCGCACCTGGATGCCGGCCTCGCGCAGGCTGCGCCACAGAAACAGCAGCGCGGCCTGCGGATTGGCCTGCAGCTCACGGCCCTTGTGGCTGTCCAGGTGGGTGTAGAACACGAAACCGCGTTCGTCGAAGGCCTTGAGCAGCACCGTGCGCGCCGAAGGCTGGCGGTTCTGGTCGGCCGTGGCCACCGTCATCGCATTGGGTTCGACTTCCCGGCTCGCCTTGGCTTCTTCAAACAGCCCGGCAAAGGTGGACAACGCTTCGGCATACAGATCGGTCATGGCGGTTTTCTTGTCACGCGGTTTGGGTTTATTGTCGCTGCATGCCTGCACCTGCGTACATGCCCCCGACAAAAGGTTTTCCGGATGCGCTGGTCGCGCAGGCGCTGGATGACGCATTGAGCTGCGGTGCGGCCATCCCAGTATTGGCGATCAGCGGCCTGCAGGGGAGTGGCAAATCGACGCTGGCCGCCCAGGTCGTGGCGCTGGCGGAAACGCGCGGCCTGCGCGCGGCCATGCTCTCCATCGATGATGTCTACCTGACCCGTGCCCAGCGCCAACGCCTGGCGCGGCAGGTCCACCCGCTGCTGCTGACCCGCGGCCCGCCGGGCACGCATGACCTCAACTTGGCCCACGCCACGCTGGACGCGGTCGCCGCCGGTGGGCCGGTCGCCTTGCCCCGGTTCGACAAGCTCGCCGACGAGCGCCTGCCCGAGAAAGACTGGACACGCATCGACGGTCCCCTCGACCTGCTGGTGTTCGAAGGCTGGTTCCTTGGCACGCCCGCGCAGGGTGAGGCCGAATTGGAGCCACCGCTCAATGCACTCGAGCGCGAGGCCGATGTGGATGGCCGCTGGCGGCGCTGGTGCAATCAGGCACTGGCCGGGCACTACCCCGCGCTGTGGCAGCGATGCGACCGGCTGTGGTTCCTGCAGCCGCCGGATTTCTCGGTGATCCCGCGCTGGCGCTGGCAGCAGGAGCAGAACCTGCTGGCCGCCCAGCCCGACCGCAGCAGCATGAGCCGCGCCCAGCTGGAGCGCTTCGTGCAGTACTACGAACGGGTCAGCCGCCAGGCACTGCGCACCCTGCCGGAACGGGCGGACAAGGTGATCACGCTGGACGAGCAACGCCGGATCGTCGCCACGCGCTGACCGGCGCGGGAGCCGGGCCCACGGCGATCAGCTGACCAGGAAGGTCACGCGCAGATTTACCCGCCACTCGGTGATGTTGCCTTCGCCATCGGTCACCACCTTGGTTTCATTGATCCAGGCGCCCTGGATGCCTTTGACCGTCTCGGAGACCTTCTTCAGGCCGCTGCGCACGGCGTCTTCGACGCTGGTCTTGGACGAGGCGTTGATCTCGATGATCTTGGCGACAGACATGGTTCGCTCCGGTGGCGCGCGGGACAGTCCGCACCCGCCCACCATGGGGGCCGCCGCGTAAAGGCGATGGCACGGAGATGTTAGGATCGAGGGTAATGAATCCCGCTCCGAACCTGATCCTGATTGGCCCGATGGGCGCCGGCAAAACCTGCATCGGGCGCCGGCTGGCCGAGCGCTTCACGCTGGACTTCGTGGATGCCGACCAGGCCATCGTGGACAGCACCGGGGCCAGCATTCCGGCGATCTTCGAACTCGCCGGGGAAGCCGGGTTCCGCCAGCACGAACGCCAGGTCCTGCACGCTCTGCTGGACGGCCATGGCCAGTTGATCTCCACCGGGGGGGGCGCCGTGCTGGACCCGGACAACCGCGCGGCCATCGCCCGGCGCGGCTTCGTGGTCTACCTGCGGGTGAGCGTGCCGGCCCAGCTGGAGCGGCTGGCCCGCGACCGCGGCCGCCCGCTGCTGCAGCGCCCGGACCGCGAGCAGGTGCTGCACGAAATGGCCGCCGCCCGCGATCCGCTCTACCAGGGCCTGGCCGACCTCACGCTGGATACCGATCTCTACACGCCCGCCGAGGCCACTGCGCAGCTGGTGCTGCGCCTGGCCGCGCAGTGGCAGCGACAGGAAACACCCGAATGACCCCCGCCCCGCGTACCGTTGCCGTCAGCGGCGACACCCCCTACACCATCCACATCGGCCCCGGCCTGCTTGGCCAGGGAGAACTGCTGGCCCGCCATGTGCGTGGCCGCCACGTGCTGCTGCTCAGCGACTCCTCGGTCGCCCCGCTTTACCTGGCAGGGGTGAAGGCGGCGCTGCTGGCCACGCGCCCGGACCTGCTGATCGGCGAGCTGGTGCTGCCGGCCGGCGAAGCCTCCAAGACCCTGGCCCACTTCGGCGATGCGATCACCGCCCTGGCCGCCCTCGGCGCCACCCGCGATGCCTGCGTAATGGCCCTCGGCGGTGGCGTGGCCGGTGATCTGGCCGGCTTCGCCGCGGCCTGCTGGATGCGCGGCGTGGACTGCGTGCAGCTGCCGACCTCGCTGCTGGCAATGGTCGATTCCTCGGTCGGCGGCAAAACCGCGGTGGACATCCCTGAAGGCAAGAACCTGGTCGGGGCGTTCCACCCGCCGCGCGCCGTCATCGCCGATACCGCCGCCCTGCGCACCCTGCCGCCCCGCGAACTGCGCGCCGGCCTGGCCGAAGTGATCAAGTACGGCGCGATCCGCGATCCGCTGTTCTTCCAGTGGCTGCAGGCCGAACATGCCGCGCTGCTGGCCGGCGATGACACCGCGCTGGCCCAGGCCATCGCGCGCAGCTGCGAGCACAAGGCCGAGATCGTCGCGCGCGATCCGCTGGAAAAGGGCGAACGCGCCCTGCTCAACCTCGGCCATACCTTCGGCCACGCGATCGAGACCGAACAGGGCTACGGCGCGCTGGGCAACGACAACCTCAACCACGGCGAAGCGGTCGCGGTCGGCATGGTGCTGGCCGCGCGCCTGTCGGCCCAGCTGGGCATGAGCGAGGAGGCAGACACCGAGCAGCTGCGCGAACTGCTGCTGCGCTGCGAACTGCCGGTGGCCATTCCGGCCGGCCTGGCGCCCGAGGCGCTGCTGGCCCGGATGCGGCTGGACAAGAAGAATGTCGCCGGCCGGTTGCGGCTGGTGCTGTGGCGTGGCATCGGCCGCGCCGAAGTCGTCGCCGACGTCGACGAGGCCGACGTGCTGCGCGTGCTGGCCGCCGGCTGAGCCTGCGACGTTCCGCCGCACCTGCCCCGTTGCTGACGGCCGCCTCCGGCGTTCACGGCTACAATCGGGGCATGCGCGTCTTCCTGCACCAACATCCCCGCGGTGCCGATCCGGCCCGCTATCTCCAGCTCACCCTGCAACCGGACCTGTTCGGCGGCTGGGAGCTGCTGCTGGAGTCCGGCCCGATCGGCGGGCGCGGGCAACTGCGCCGCGAGCTGTACCTGCAGGAAGACCTGGCGCTGGCCGCGTTCGAAAAGGCACGCGATGCGCACCTGCACCGCGGCTACGAAGTGACCTACACCAGCGGCGACGCGCCGCACTGAGCGGCCACCGCCGCACTGACCCCATTCGGCCCCGCGCCACCAGATCCCAAGGAAGCGTTCCGTGACCAGCCCCTCCCGCCATGATCGCCTGCTGCGCGCCCTGCGCCGCGAACCGGTGGACTGCACCCCCGTCTGGCTGATGCGCCAGGCCGGTCGTTACCTGCCCGAGTACCGCGCCACCCGCGCCAAGGCCGGCAGCTTCCTGGCGATGGCCAAGAACCCGGATATCGCCTGCGAAGTCACCCTGCAGCCGCTGCGCCGCTTCGACCTCGACGCGGCGATCCTGTTCTCGGACATCCTCACCATCCCCGATGCGATGGGCCTGGAGTTGTACTTCGTCGAAGGCGAAGGCCCGAAGTTCCGCCACCCCGTCCGCGACGCCGCCGCCATCGCCAGACTGGCCGTGCCGGACATGGAAACCGAACTGCGCTACGTGATGGACGCCGTGCGCGTGATCCGCCGCGAACTGGACGGCAGCGTGCCCCTGATCGGCTTCTCCGGCAGCCCGTGGACGCTGGCCTGCTACATGGTTGAAGGCGGTGGCAGCAAGGACTTCGCCCGCATCAAGGCGATGGCCCTGAACGAACCGGCCGCCCTGCACCAGCTGCTCTCGGTCGTCACCGATGCGGTGATTGCCTACCTCGCCGCCCAGCGCGCGGCGGGCGCCCAGGTCCTGCAGGTCTTCGACACCTGGGGCGGGGTACTCAGCCCGACCATGTACCGCGAATTCTCCCTGCGTTACCTGACCCGCATCGCCCAGGAACTCGAACGCGGTGAAGGCAGCGACCGCACCCCGCTGATCCTGTTCGGCAAAGGCACCGGCCTGCACCTCGGCGCCCTGGCCGACACCGGCGCCGACGCGCTCGGCGTGGACTGGACCTTGGACCTCGCCGACGCCGTCGCCCGCACCGGCGGCCGCGTCGCCCTGCAGGGCAACCTCGACCCGACCACGCTCTACGGCAATCCGGCCGCCATCGAACGCGCCGCCGGGCAAGTGCTCGACAGCTACGCCCAAGGCAACGGCGGCTCCCGCGAAGGCCATGTCTTCAACCTCGGCCACGGCATGTCCCCGGACATGAATTCCGAGCACGTGCAGGTGCTGGTGGAAGCCGTACATCGTTTGAGCCGACGCTGATCGCCAGCGGCAGGTAGCCGGCCAGCGGCCGGCACTACACGGGCACGGCCGACGAAGCACGCGTTCTGCATCCAGGACGCGTGCTTTCGTTGTTGCACGCCCCAATGCGTCGGCTTCGGCTCTTGACCACACCCTGATCCCACATCGGCGATCATATCGCCCTCGTTGACGAAGGCCCCGCACCATGACGACCAGCAGCTACGCCTCGATCCGGCCCCTGTTGTGGCTCGTATCGCTGGCCATCTTCATGCAGATGCTGGACTCCACCATCGTCAACACCGCATTGCCCGCCATGGCCCGCAGCCTCGGCGAAAGCCCGCTGCAGATGCAGTCCGTCGTCTTCAGCTACGCACTGGCCGTCGCCACCTTCATCCCCGCCTCCGGCTGGATCGCCGACCGCTTCGGCACACGACGCACCTTCCTGGTCGCGATCATCCTGTTCACTCTCGGCTCGCTCGCCTGCGCCCTCGCCCAGACCCTGCACCAGCTCGTCGGTGCGCGCGTCCTGCAGGGCATCGGCGGCGCCATGCTGCTGCCGGTCGGGCGCCTGGCCGTCATGCGCTCCGTCTCGCGCGAAGAATTCCTTCGCGCGATGAGTTTCATCGCCATCCCCGCCCTGATCGGCCCCCTGATCGGCCCGACCCTGGGTGGCTGGCTGGTCGAAGTCGCCTCCTGGCACTGGGTGTTCCTGATCAACCTGCCGATCGGCATCATCGGCTACGTCGCGGCGATGAAGATCATGCCGGACCACTACGCCGAACACCGCACCCGCTTCGACATCGCCGGCTACCTCATGCTTGCCTTCGGCATGGTCGTACTGTCCCTCGCGCTGGACGGCATCTCCGGCATGGCCACCCCGCATGCACTGGTCATGCTCATGACCGTCGCCGGCCTGGCCGCCCTCGTCGGTTACTGGCTGCACGCCGCCAACTCCACGGCGCCGCTGTTCTCGCTGGCGCTGTTCCACGTGCCCAGCTACCGCATCGGCATCCTCGGCAACCTGTTCTCACGCATCGGCAGCAGCGCCATGCCGCTGCTGATTCCACTGCTGCTGCAGGTCGGCATGGGCATGAGCCCGATGAAGGCCGGCCTGTTGATGATCCCGGTCGCCGCGGCGGGCATGGTCTCCAAGCGCTACGCGGTCAAGCTTGTCGAGCGCTTCGGCTACCGCCGCGTGCTGATGGTCAACACCGTGCTGGTCGGCCTGGCGATGGCCAGTTTCATCTTCATGACGCCCGGCCAGCCGCTGTGGATCCGCATCATCCAGCTGGCCCTGTTCGGTGCGGTCAATTCACTGCAGTTCACCGTGATGAACACCGTGACCCTGCGCGATCTGGACCGCGACTTCGCCAGTGCCGGCAACAGTCTTCTTTCGATGGTGATGATGCTCGCCACCGGTTTCGGTGCGGCCGCTGCCGGCAGCCTGCTGGCCGCGTTCAATCATCTCGATGCGTCGCACGGCGCGACGGCCGCGCTGCACGCCACCTTCGTCTGCGTCGGCGCCATTACCCTGACCTCCACGCTGATCTTCTGGCAGCTGCCGGACACGCGGCCCTCGCCGCGCGATGTCGAGGAAGTCGCCGAGTAACCGCGCGCAGACGTCCAGCGGTCTGCGGTCTGCGGTTTGCGGTTTGCGGTCTGCGATCAGCTATAGGGACCGTCAGCGGACCAACGGTCCGCTGCTACCGGGGGCGTGCAGCACCCGCGCGATCGCCTCCACCAGCAGATCGCCGGTGACCGGTTTGCGCAGGAAGGCATCGAAGCCTGCGTCGCGGGCCTGCTGCTCGATCGATGGATCGGTGCGCGCGGTGACCGCGATCAGCGGCATCTCGAACCCTTGGCTGCGCAGATGCTCAGCCAATGCGATGCCGCCCAACCCCGGCAGATCCAGATCCATCAGCACCACCTCGAACGGCGCCTCGCTGACCTCGCGCAGCGCCGCCAACGCGTGCTCGGCATGCACCACCTGGTGGCCACGCGCCGACAGCAGGCCGCTGACCACCTCGGCCACGGTCAGATCGTCCTCTACCAGCAGGATGCGCAGCGGCGGCAACACCCATTGCTCGCCCTCGGCCGCGCCCGGCATGCCGGTGGCTCCTTGCTCCAGGGGCAACGGCAGGGTCACCGTGAAACGCGTTCCCACGCCGAGCTGGCTCTGCACGCCGATCTGCCCCTGCATCGCCAGTGCCAGTTCCCGGCAGATCGCCAGGCCCAGCCCGCTGCCCCCGTACTGCGCGGCGGTGCGGGCGCCATCGGCCTGCTCGAAGCGGCGGAACAGTCGCTCCTGCTGATCGGTGCTGATGCCCGGCCCGGTATCGGATACCTCGATGTGCAACCCGCGGCCGGCCGTGATCGCACGCAACGTCAACCGTACTTCGCCGTGGCTGGTGAACTTGACGGCGTTGCCCAGCAGGTTCAGCAGGATCTGGCGCACGCGCAGCTCGTCACCGACCGTGCGGGTGCCGGCCGGCAAGGTGTTGTCGACCACGAACCGCAGCCCCTTCTGCCCGGCCAGCGCGGCCATCAACGCACAGACATCATCGATCGGTCGCTGCAGCTGGAACGGCTGCGCCTGCAGTTCCAGGCGCCCCGACTCGATCCGGGCCAGGTCCAGCGCGTCGTTGACCAGATGCAGCAGGTGCTCGCCGGCGTGGCGGATCGACTCGGTATAGCCACGCTGCTGGGGGTTCAATGGCGAGGACAAGAGCAGCTCGCTCATGCCCAGCACCCCGGTCATCGGCGTGCGCACCTCATGGCCCAGGTTCGCCAGGAAACGGGTCTTGGCCGCCGAAGCCTGCTCGGCCAGTTCCTGCTTCTGCAGGGCCAGCTGGTACGCATGCCGGCGCTGCAGCCGGCGCCGGTACAACCAGGCGAACAGACTGAGCAGCAGCAACACGGCCGAGGTCAGCAGCAGCAGGCCCGACAGGCTCCTCCACCACGGCGGCAGCACCCGGAACTCCAGCACCTGCACCCGCGACCAGATGTGGTCGGCCGAACGGGCCTGCACTTCCAGCCGGTAGCGGCCCGGCGGCAGGCGCGAGAACAGGCGTTCGCCGCCGGGTCCCACTTCCACCCAATCCGGGTCGTAGCCGGCCAGCCGGTAGCGGTAGTTGTTCGAGGTGGAATCGGCGAAGGACAGCAGCCGCGCGACGATCCGCAGGTCGCGGTCGCCGTCGGCGATGTCCAGCGGCACCGCATGGGTCAGGTCCAGGACACGCTCGCCACGGCGCACCTCGACCCGCTCGATCACCAGGGGCGCGCGTCGCGTCGCCGGCTTGACCTGTGCCGGATCGAACACCACCACGCCGGCCGGCGTGCCACCCACGATGCGACCACTCGGGGTCAGCGTCAGCGTGCGGCGGCGGAATTCCTGGCTGGGCAGGCCATCATGGACGCCGTACTGGCGCACGCTGCCGGCTTCCGGATCGACACGCACCAGGCCGCGTGCATTCGCTGCCCAGACCACCCCCTGCCGGTCCACCACCAGCCCGGTGGCGGTGATCGCGGGGTAGCCGGCACTGCTGCCGACCACTTCCTGCAGGGTCAGCCGATCGCCCTGCCAGCCGTAGTGCGAGAGCTTGCCTTCCTCGGAAAGCCAGACACTGTCATCGCCGGCCAGCGCCATCGCATGCACGCTCGCCGCGGGGCCACCGGGCAGCGGCTCGAAACGCGAGCGCGCCGCGACCCACTGCAGCAGTCCCTGCCCGGTGGCCACCCACAGGCGGTCCTGGGGACCGCACCGGATATCGAGCGCGTTCTGGCCCGCGCTCAATCCAGCGTGGCCCAGCGCGATGCGATGCAGGACGCGCCCATCGAGATCGCGCTGCTGCAGCCCGGTGGCCGACGCTGTCCACAGGCGCTGCCCGTCGCACAGCGCCAATGATTCGATCGCGCCCTCCATCGTGGCGTCCACCGCCGCGTCGCTGCCCCAGCGCCGCATCCGCTTCTGCCGGGGGTCATAGCGCAGCAGCGCGTCCCAGGAGCCGATCCAGACCTGCCCTCGCGGATCCTCCAGCACCGACTGCAGCCATTGCGTGCCGTCCACCCAGGTCCGGTGCTGTTCGATTTTCCCGCTGACCGGGTCGAACTTGTCCAGCGCGCCGTGCGTGCCCACCGTCCACACACCGCCGTCGGCGGCCGCGCCCATGCCCAGCACATACGCATTGCGCAGCGAGGCCGGGTCATCTTCCAACCGCGACAGCACCGAGAACTGCCACCATCGCGGCAGCAGATGCCACAGGCCGCCGTTGGTGCTGGCCAGCCAGATGCCACCCTCGCGATCTTCGTAGGCGCCGGTCCAGTTCGGCCGCACCTGCCCGCGCGCGATCGCGCTGTACAGCGGCACCTGCTGGAACTGGCCGTCCATCGCACGGCCCAGGCCCGAGCGGGTATCCAGCCAATACCCGCCCTGCTCGTCGCGCAGCATCATGCCCAGGATCTGATCGCCATCGGCAACGGCCCAGGGTGCCGGTTCGAAGCGGCCATCCGGGCGGCGCACCGCCACCCCGACATTACTGCTGATCCACAGGCTGCCATCGGCCTCGGCGGTGAGGCCGTTGATGACGCGCGCCGACAACTGGGCACTGGGCACCGGTTCGAAATCGTGTCCGGTCCAGCGCGCCAGGCCGGCCTTGGATCCGATCCACAAGGTGCCATCCAGGGTGGTGGCCAGATTGCCGACCGATGCCGCCGGCAGGCTGCGCGGGTTGCCGGGCTCGGGCATGAAGCGGGTCAGCGTGCCATCACGCTCCAGCCGGTGCAGGCCGCCCTGGTAAGTGCCGAACCAGATCGCACCGTCCGGCGTGGAAGCCACGCTCCAGATCGTGTTGCTGCCCATCTCCGGATGGCTGTCGCGATCGTAGAAGCGGATCTCGCGGCGATCGGCCGACATCATCGCCAGGCCGGCGTTCTCCGTACCGATCCACAGCTGATTGCGCGCATCCACGTGCACGCTCCAGACATGGTTGTCGCGCAGGCCGTCCTCGGCGCGCCAGATGCGGTAATTGCGACCGTCGTAACGGGCCAGCCCATCATTGGTGGCAATCCACAGATAGCCGTAGCGATCCTCGGCCATGCGATTGACGGTGTTGGATGGCAGGCCATCGAACACGGTGAGCTGCCGCGGCGTCGGCGGTACCGGCTGGGCCGACGCAAGCGCCGGCCAGAGCACACACAGGCCGATCAGCAGCGGCCACAGCACACGCAACACCAATGGCTCTCCCGGGTCTGTCCCTCGATTCACTGCCGTCGCCCGGAACGGGCCTGTCACCCCTGACCACCCCGGTCGTCGGGCAACGCCCCGCATAGTAAACCGTTCCCTGCGCCGGCACGATCCACGCGCGGCAGGGCGAGCCGTTGCATCGCCGTATGCAGCGCATCGCCCTGCAGCGGCTTGTGCACCAGACCGTCCGCGCCGGCGGCGATGACCTGCAGCTCCAGGTCCAGCTCCCGTCGCGCCGTCAGCACCAGTATCGGCAGGCGTTGGCCCTGCTGACGCAGCAGGCGCAGCAGTGACAGCCCGTCCATGCCCGGCAGGTCCAGGTCCAACAGCATCAGCTGGGTGCCGGGGCGGGCCAGCGCGGTCAGTGCCGCCAGCGCGTGCGCGGCATGCACGACGGTGTGACCGCGCAGCCGCAGCAGTGCGCCGACCACCTCGGCCACCAGCGGATCATCTTCCACCAGCATGACCTGAAGGGCATCGAGCGCATCGCCCTGCGGTGCGGTCGCGTGGGGCTCGATCGCCTGGCAGCCTTCCAGCGGGACACTCAGCATCCCCTGCCAACGATGGTCAGGCAGCCGCGACACGCGCAGGTGCCCGTGCATCGCGCCGATCAGCACGTCGACGTCGGCCAAGGCCTCGCGCACCTGCAACGGCGCTGGGGACGGACAGGCCCCCGGTTCGGCGAGCACATCCAGCAGCAGGCCACTGCAGCCTGGCCGCCAGGCGATGCGCAGGGTCAACCGCACAGCCCCGGTCTGCCCTGCCAGCCCGCACGCGAGCAGTTCCACGGCTTGCCGCAACCGGTCCGGGTCGCCCACGGCACTGGCACCGGGCTGCAATGGCGGAGCCAAAACAAGGCGGCAGCCACCCGCCTCCAGACCCCCGGCCACGGCGGCATGTACCTCGTCCCACCACGGACCGATGGCAAAGCCCCGTGGATGCAGCACCACCTTGCCGGCCTGCAGCCTGGCCATCTCCAGCGCTTCGTCCACCACCTGCAGCAATGCACGCCCGCCCTGCTGGATATGCAGCACCTGTTCGCGCGCGCCTGCGGGTAACGGCGTAGCCAACAGCAGTTCGCTCATGCCAAGCACGCCGGTGAGCGGTGTCCGGACTTCATGCCCCAGCGTGGCCATGTAGCGCGCCTTGGCCTGCGCGGCCTGTTCGGCACGTGCCTGGCGGCGCGTGGCCGCCCGCCAGGCGAGCGCGCGCTGCCGCCGCTGCCTCAGCGTCCACACCAGCAACGTGCCTGCACTGGCGGCGAGCAGCCACAGCAACGCCCACGCCCCGGGATGCGCCCAACCGTTGTAGGCCACGTGCAGGTGCACCTGCTGCAGGGCCGACCATTGCCCATCCACGTCACGTGCCTGGAATTCCAGTACATGCTCGCCGGCCGGCAGGCGGGGGAAGCCGCGCGCGCCGCGTCGCCCGGCGCGGACCCATTCGGGGTCTTCGCCCCGCAGCCGGAATCGATACCCGCTCACACCGTCGGGCCGGCCGCTCAGCAGGCGCGCCGACAACTGGATGTCGCGATCATCGGCGTTGAGCTGCAGTGGATCGGTGGAAGGCAGCTCGACCCAGCGCCGTTGTCGGCGCACCTTCACCCGGTCGATCACCAGCGATGCCGGCGTCGTGGCGTCGACCATGCCCGCCGGATGCAAGGCGAGCACGTCGCCGTTGGCCTCCAGGGCGAGCAGATGCACTCCGGCAGCAACCAGGCCAGTATCGAACACCATCAGCGGCAGGCCATCATCGGCGGTGTACAGCCGCGCATTGCCGCGCTCCGGGGCCAGGCGCACCACCCCGCGCGCCGTGGTCGCCCATAAGGCACCATCCGGGGCGCCGCTCAATCCGCGTGGCAACGCGGCCGGTACTCCCTGCGCCGCGTCAACCCGTTGGCTGTGAGGCGGGCGGCCGGGCGCATGCTGGTAGGCCGACCAGCCCTCCGCATCGGCTGCCCACAGCCACCCATCGGAGGCCAGATGCAGCGCGCCGATCTCCCGCCGGCCGCTGCCCGGCACCGGGAGAAAACGGCTGGCCGCCACATGCCACTGTTTGAGACCTTCGCCGTCCCCCAACCATACCTCTCCGCCAGGGCTGCACTGGAGCGCGAGCTCCGCCACGCCCGGACGCAGGCCCGCCGCCGCGTAGGCAGCACTGGCCAGGACGCGGCCATCGCCCGCACGCTGCTCCACGCGGCCATTGCCGGCCAGCCACACGCGATCGCCACAGGCCAGCAACGCGGCCTGCGGCGACGTGCCCGGCGACACACTGGCCGCCCCCACCTGCCAGCGCTGCCGACGCCGGCGCAGCGGATCGATCCGGGTCAGCCACGGCGCCGCGAAGACCCACACCACGCCCTGCGGATCTTCAACCACCACATGGCGATCGGCACGTGCTGGATCCTGTGCATAGGACCACCGCGCGGGGGAGAAGCCCTGCTCCGGCGAGAGACGGGCGAGCGTGCCGCCGCGTGCCCACCATGCGTGTGCGTCTGCCGCCGGGGCCAGGCTGCCTGCCGCACCGGCGACGGGTCCGGCCGGTGCGGCGAAACGCTCGAAGTGCCGCCACTGGGCGCCGAGTCGCCATACGCCCTGGCGGCTTCCCGACAACCAGACCCGCCCCTGCCGGTCCTCGAACGCCTGCCCGATACGCGACACCTCGCGCCCGTGCGGCCGGGGCAGTTGAAGTGCGTGGTGGTTCCGGCCGTGCTGATCCTGCCACCACACCTGGTCGCCATCGCCGAACCAGTCCCCGCCACGCCGCGCCGCGCCGAGCCAACGGGCGGGTGTGCGGTGCCCGGAAACGGGTTGCAAGGACGGCAGCTGCCGCACCCGCGAACCCTCGCCCGTGCTGGAATGCAACCGCCCCTGCGAATCCAGGCCGAGCGCGGTCACCGGCCGAGCGGAAGCGCCGAGCATCGCAGGCGTCTGGAACCGGTCGTGCTGCCACCTGGCCAGCCCGGCGGCACTGCCGATCCACAGGCCGCCGTGCGGATCGGACACGAGCCGCTCCACCCGTGCCGACGGCAAACCACCACCGCCAGCGGCCGGCAGGTACTGACGCAGGAAGTGATCGCGGTCGAGCCGGAACAGACCGGCCTCGCGGGTACCAAACCAGACGCTGCCATCGTCCATGGGCTGGATCGCCAGGATCGGGCTGGCCGCCACCGTGGGTACCGCCGGCCCCGCCCACCGGGCGAACTGCTGGCGGTCAGCGGAAAAACGCTGCAGATAACCGTTGCCGGTGCCGATCCACAGCTGGTCATGGCCATCGAGGGCCAGGCTGCGCACCACGTTGTCGGCCAGGCCGTGTTCCATCCGCCAGATCCGGAACCCGCTGCCGTCATAGCGCGCCAGGCCGTCGCCGGTCGCGAACCAGAGATAGCCCTTACGGTCCTCCACGATCTGATGCACCACGTTGGAAGGCAATCCGTCGACGGTCGTCATCCGTACGCCATGGCTGGGCAGCGCCAGCACCGGAAACGCCTGCAGCAGCCAGACCAGCAGCCCCCACCGTCTCCACCGGCACCCTCGGTGCGGCGTGCCGCTCATGCGCTGCGCCGGCATCTGGCCAGTCCATCGCCCAACGCCGCCCGGCTCACGGGCAGGCGCAGGAACAGCTCGAAGCCGGCCGCGATCGCCTCGCGCTGCGCAGCGGCATCCGCACGCGCAGTCAGTGCTACCCGTGGCACCCCCGGCCACCGCCGCGACAGCCGTGCCCCCACGCGTTCGCCATCGACCCAAAGGGCGGGATCGACCACGATGACGTCCCAAGCCGCACCGTCCGCGGCGGTGGGCGGCAATGCATCCGCGCCGGGAAAGTGGGTGGGCAGATGGCCCAGGGAGGCCAGCATGGCCAGCAGCACCTCGGCGACGACCGCCGAGGGATACACCACCAGCACCCGCAGTGCGCCGGCCGCAGCCGGCCCCGGCGGCGCACACGCTGCAACGATGCCGGTGGGGAGCTCACCGCGCGGCAAGGGCAGCGCCACCTGGAAACAGGTGCCCTGGCCGGGAGCGCTGGTCACGGTGATATCGCCGCCCATGGCCACTGCCAGATCGCGTGAGATCGACAATCCCAGCCCACTGCCGCCGTAACGGGCCGCGGTCTGCGCGCCATCGGCCTGTTCAAAGCGCTGGAACAGGCGCTGGCACTGCGCCGGCGTCATGCCCGGTCCGGTATCGCACACCCGCAGCACGATCCCTTGGCCATCGTGTACGCCGTGCGCCTCCAGCCGCACCGTTCCCTGCGCGGTGAACTTCAGCGCGTTGCCGAGCAGGTTGAGCAGGATCTGGCGCAGGCGACGCGCATCGCCGATGACGCACGCCGAGGCCGGCAGCGTGCTGTGCCACTCCAACGCAAGCGCCTTGCCCTGCGCCACCGGCAGCAGCAGCGCGTGCAGTGCTTCGATCATCCGCTGCAGCACGAACGGTGCCGGCTGCAACTGCAGTTCCCCTGATTCGATGCTGGCCAGATCCAGTGCGTCATCCATCAGCCGCAGCAGGTGCTCACCGGCATGGTGCAGGCTGTTGACCCGGCTGCGCTGGCCTGGCGGAAGCGGTGAGCGCAGCAGCAGTTCGCTCCATCCCAGCACCGCGGTCATCGGCACCCGGATGCGGGTCCCCAGCGTGGTCAGGAAACGGGTGCGCTGCACGGATGCGCGCTCGGCATGCCCCTGCCGGGCACGCAGCCAGCGCCAGCGCCGCTGCCGACCGCGGCGTACGTGGAAGCGCCATCCGCAGAGCCACACCGCGCCCATCCCCGCGGCCGCGGCGGCCCACCGCGCCGGCGGCGCCTGCCACCATGCCGGGGCCACCTGCAATGTCACCCGGCGCACCGGCGACCACCGGCCGTTTCCCTGCCGGGCCTGCACCTCCAGCGTCTGCAGCCCCACCGGCAGACGCTCGAACACGCGCAGCCCGGTGGCATCGCTTTCCTGCCACTGGGCCTCGTGATCCTGCAGCCGGAACCGATACTGCACGTGCGACGGCGCACCGCTGCTGAGCAGCCGCGCGGCAACGCGCACATGCCGATCAGCACCCGAGAGCGGCACCGGGCCGGCGCCGACCGGCAGCGTGATCTGTGCCTTGCCACGGCGAGCAGTGATTGCATGGATGACCAGGCCCGGCGCGCGCTCAGGGCCCCCGACACCGGCCGGATCAATCAGCAACAACCCGCCTTCGTTGACCGCAGCGGCGAGCCGACCGTCGGCGGTGCGCACCAGCCCGTGCGGCAGCACGCCCTGCGCCGGCAGCCCCTCATCGCCGCCGAAGTGGCGCACGCCGCCGCCGTGCGGGTCGACGCGGACCAGGCCACGTGCATCGCCTGCCCATGCAACGCCCGCTGCGTCGACCACCAGTGCGCGTGCCAGCAGACGCGGATACCCGTGCGCAGGGCCGAAGTTGTGCGTCTTGCGCAGCTGCTGGCCATCCCAGCGGTAGCGCCGCAGTACCCCGAGGCTGCTGATCCAGTAGTGGCCATCCTCGCCGCGGGCGATCGCCCCCACTTCGCCGCGCGGCGCTCCCTCCACGACCGCGAAGCGTTCCTGCGCCGGCAGCCAGCGTTTGACGCCGCTGCGGTCGGTTGCCCACAGCCGGCCATCGTCATCGCACAGCAACTGGGGGCCATGGCTCGGCGGCACCAGCCCGAGGGTGTCCGGCGCGGCGGACAACTGCAGCACACCGTCGGCATCGCGTCGCTGGATGCGGTCGGCACGCCCGAGCCACAACGATCCATCGCCGCAGGCCTGCAGATCGACCCTCCCCGCCTCGCCGCCCACGCCCAGCAACCAGTGACGGCGCCCACCGCTGCCCGGCAGATAGCGTGACAACGTATTGCCACTGGCCACCCATACCTGGCCGCGACGGTCTTCGGCGATGGCCACGGTGCCGGAACGCAGGTGATCGGGGCGGTAGTCGATGCCCAGGTCGCTGCGCCCGCTCACCGTGTCCACGCGCTGCAGGCGCCCGCGATCGCCGGCGATCCACACCCGCCTGCCATGGGAGGGCGCCAGGGCCAGCACGTGGTCGCCATCGAGTCCGGGCCAACCATCACGGGCGGCCGCCAGCAGCGTGAACTGGCGCCACCGCGCGGGCAGGTGCCACAGGCCCTCGCCGCGGCCGACCCACCACAGGCCGCCGACCCGGTCCTCCAGGGCATGGCTGACCGCGGCCGTGCTCATCACGGCGCCGGCGTATCCACGCAGCGGCACCGGCTGCGGCGCCTGCCCGCGCGCGTGAAGTCGCAGTCCGGTTGCGCCGGCGCTCCAGAGGTCGCCCGCGGTACTGCGCAGCACCGGCATCGCCGTGCCCTCCGGCATCTGATGCAGCTCGCCATCGCGCCACCGGTACACCCCCTGCGGTGTGCGCACCCACACCCCGCCGTCCGGATCGGGCCAGAGCACGCGCACGTCAACGCCCTGGTCGTCCTGCAGCGGCACCTGGGTGAAACGATGGTCCTCACGCCGCAATGCCCCCGCCGGCGTCCCGATCCACAGCCGGCCCTGGCGGTCGGTGACCAGGGCAGTTACGCGGCGCACGGGGCCGCCGTGCAGCTGCAACGGCACGCGTTGCCAGCGGCCGTCCGGCTGCCGTGCGAACAGGCCGTCGTCGAGGGTGCCCACCCACACCACACCATCGGGGGTGCTGGTGATCTGCATGACGCCGATGCGCGGCAGGACCACCGCGCCATTGCCCGGCACGCTCTGGATCTCGCGGCGATCAGCAGACAGCGTCAGCAGGCCCTGCGAGGCGGTCGCCAGCCAGAGCTGGTCCTGCGCATCCAGATGCAGCGCGCGTACGTCCACATCCAGCAGCCCCTGTTCCCTTCGCCACGCGCGGAAACGGTGACCATCAAAGCGCAGCAGTCCATCGTCGCTGGCGAACCAAAGATAACCGTCGCGGTCTTCCACGACCGCACGCAGCGCTGCGGTCGGCAGCGCATCGGCAGGGCCCAGCGGCCGGGGCCACGGTGCCGTGACGGGATCGCCGGCCAGAACAGGGACCGGCAGCCAGAGCGCGAGACCCAGCATCACCGCAGCCCAGCGATGGCCCATTGATGCGGATCGGCCTCCCCCCACGCGTACCCCGACCGTCCTCTCCTGCATGAACAGCACGGTATGCCGAAGCCACGCGAAGCGGGCTGGCAGGATCTGGACCCGGTCACAGTCCGATCAATCAAATTTCAGATCAAAAAAGAAACTACGAGGCATGGCATTGATCGCACCGGTGCGCGCTGTGCATCGGCTGATCAGTGTCGGGGCGACTTCCCGGCGCGCGCCTGCACGATCGCATCGATCAGCATGTCACCGGTCACCGGCTTGCGCAGGAAACCGTTGAATCCGGCCGCCAGCACCTGCTGCTCGGCGTAGGCATCCGAGCGTGCGGTCACCGCGATCAGGGGCAGCTCATAGCCCATCGCACGCAGTTGTCCCGCGATCGCGATGCCGTCCAGCGCCGGCAGGTCCAGGTCCAGCAGACCCACATCGAAGCGGCCTGCCGCCACCTCGGACAACGCCGCCAGGCCGTGCAGCACGTGCACCACCTCGTGCCCGCGCGAGCGCAGCAGCCCGGCGATGACATCGGCCACGGTGGCATCGTCCTCGACCAGCAGGATGCGCAGCGGCGGCAGTTGCGTGCGCGTGTCATGGCCCGCCTCACGCGGCGTGCCGAGCGGCTGTACGGTCCAGGGCAATGGCAGCGATACGGTGAATCGGGCGCCATCGCCCAGCCGGCTGTCGATCTCGATCCGGCCACCCATCGCCACCGCCAGTTCCTGGCAGATCGCCAGGCCCAGGCCACTGCCACCGTAGCGCGATGCGGTCCGTGGGCCATCGGCCTGTTCAAAGCGATGGAACAACCGTTCCTGCTGGTCCTGGTTGATGCCCGGCCCCGTATCGGAGACCTCGAAAATGATCGCGCGACCCTCCTCGCCCAGTTCGACCCCCAGGCCGACATGGCCATGCTCGGTGAACTTGATCGCATTGCCGAGCAGGTTCATCAGGATCTGCCGCACACGCATCTCATCGCCGCTGACCTGCACTGGACCCGGCAGGTTGAAGCTGCGTTCGAACGCCAGCCCACGGTGGTGGGCCATGGGTTCCATCAAGGCTTCCACCTGCTCCAGCAACGACATCAGATCGAACGGACGCAGATCCAGCTCCAGCCGCCCTGCCTCGATGCGGGCCAGATCCAGCGCGTCGTTGACCAGCCGCAGCAGATGTTTGCCGGCATGCTGGATCGAGCCGGCATACCCCCGCTGCACCTCATCCAGTGGGGTCGACAGCAGCAGTTCGCTCATGCCCAGCACGCCGGTCATCGGTGTGCGCACTTCGTGCCCCAGCGTGGCCAGGAAGCGGCTCTTGGCCTGTGACGCCTGCTCGGCCAACTGTTGTTTGTGCACCGTCAGCTGCCATTGCTGGCGACGGCGCAGGCGCGCACGTGCGACGTACGCCAGCGCGGCGATCCCGATCAGGCCCAGCAGCACATAGCCCACGATCGCCCAGCCACTGCGCCACCATGGCGGGCGAACCTCCAGGTCCAGCGTGCTGGGCGGCGTCCACGCGCCGTGCGGCGTCGCGGCCTGCACCTCGATGCGATAGTGCCCGGCGGGCAGGCGCGACAACAGGCGTTCGCCGTCGGCCGCCTGCATCACCCAGTTCTGGTCATAGCCGGACACCCGGTAGCGGTAGCGGTTGCCATGCGGGTTGGCGAACGACAGCAGGCGCGCGGACACGATCAGGTCGCGGTCCTGCGGGCCCAGCACGATCGGTGCCTGCGGCGGCAGCATCTGCTGGCCCTCGGCATCGTCACGACGCACCTGCACGCTGTCGATCACCAACTGCGATGGCGGCAGCACCATGTCCGCCGCGTCCGGATCGAAACCAACCAGCCCGGTCGCGGTCACTGCCAGCACCCGGCCGTCGCGTGTCTGCACGGGCGGGCGATTGCTGAACTCCACATCCGGCAAGCCGTCGCGTTCGCCGTACAGCCGCAATCGACGTTCGCTGCCCTGCCAGCACACCAGGCCGCGTGGCGTGGTCGCCCATACCTGCCCGTGGCTGCCCAGCGCGAGCCCGCCCATCGACACCGCCGGCATCCCTTCGGCCGCGCCGACGCGTTCGCGCAGGGTCATGCTGAGCCCGTCCCAGCGGTACCGTTCCAGCGCGCCCTGGCGCGCCAGCCAGAGTTCATCCGGGCCGGTCCAGGCGGCATCGTAGATGCTGCCGCGGGAAACCCCGGGCACCTGTTCGAAACGGTCGTTGCGCCACCGCATCAGCCCCATCTGGTCGCCCATCACCCAGAGCTGCCCGCGCGGATCGAACACCATCTGCTCGACCGGATTCTCGGTCAGCCCGCGGTTCTGGTCGTTGCGGATCGTATCGAGCACGTTGCCGCGGGCGTCGCGGCGCTGGATGCCGAAGTTCATGATCGACAGCCACAGCTCGCCATCCGGTGCCTGCCGGATCAGATCGATGCGCTGGCGTACATCGGCGCCACCGCCGATCTTCCACTCGCGCAGTGTGCCGGTGGCCGGCTGGTACAGATTCAGACGGCCCGCGCGACCGATCCACACGGCGCCGTCCTCGCGGGGCAACAGCGACCACGCCGCGCCCACCCCGATCTGTTTGTCGTCGGCGATCTGGCGCAGCTGCCCCTGCACATCGAGACGGTAGAGCCCGTGCGCGCCGGAAATGTAGAAGTCGTCCCCCGCCGCTGCCGCGCCCAGCAGGTACACACTGTCCAACGGCTTGCCGTCGAGCTGGTACCAGCTGGAGAAACGCTTCCAGTCCGGGGGGAGGTAGGCCAGTCCCTGGGTCAGCATCGCCACCCACAGGCCGCCTTCATGATCCTGCAGCATGTCCAGCACGCCACTGCGCGCGGTCAGGAAGCCACTGCCGGCATCACCGGCGAGCAGCCGCGCGGTGCTGGCATCGCCGCGGTAAAGACCATCGGCGGTGCCCAGCCAATAGCCGCCGTTGCGGTCGTGGATCACCGTGGCCGCACGTACATCGGCGCTGAGCTTCCAGGGCGCCGGACGGGCCTGGTCATCGGCACCGATCTCGAACAGCCCGCCTTCGGTGCCCGCCCAGACCGTGCCATCGGGTTCGCGGGTCAGGCGGAACACGCTCTTGCCGCCCAGCAGGGCCGGCGCGATCCGGGTGAAACCCTCGCCATCCCAGCGGGCGACACCGTTGGAGGTCCCCACCCAGACCCGCCCCTGCGGATCGGCCAACAGAGTGTAGATGGTGTTGTCGGGCAGACTGCGCGGATCGCTCGGGTCGGCCTGGTACCTGACCAGCGCCCCGTCTTCGCTGCGCCGGCATATGCCGTGCTGGTTGGTGCCGATCCACAGCGACTGCGCGGCATAGGCCAGCGACCAGAACTGGCCCTCGCACGCCTCGCTCAGGGCGGTAAAGCGGGTGAACGCCGTCCGGTCCGGACCCAGCATGCCCAGGCCAGCACCATTGCTGCCCACCCAGACGCGGTCCAGCGGATCGATCAGCAGTGTTTCCACCTCGTTGCCGGGAAGCGAGCCGGGGTCGGCCGGATCATTGCGCCACACCCGCAGGCCGACGCCGTCCACGCGGGCCAGGCCGTCATCGGTGCCGGCCCAGATGTAGCCCTGGCGATCCTGGGCCAGGGCCAGCACCATGCGCGACGGCATGCCCTCGGCCGCGCCCAGGCGGCGCAAGCGTGGCGTTTCCGCCGATATCCCTGCGGCTTCCAACACTGACGGCACTGCGCACAACCACAGCCCCAACAGCACGATGCCTGCACCCCAGCGGCGCGTGCTCATCGATCCGGTCTCCCTGTTGGTGCGGATTGTCACACAGCGATCAGGACGGTGTCCGCATTCCGGGCCGACGGCCGTGGATGGAACGGGCTGTTTCCGTCCTGCACAGGGAACACGGCACGGGCGCCACGTGCTGTTGTCGGCCGCACCACGATCTGTTGCAGCCATGACGCTGCATCCCATGACACGGCTGTGCGTATGATCGCCCCAGACCCTCATGGAGCCAGCGCCTTGCTCAAGCGCCTGACCCTTTCGCTGCTGTTGTCGGCCCTGCCGCTGCTCGCCATCGCCGCCCCCGACAGCTACCGCCTCGACCCGGTGCATACCCGCGTGCTGTTCGCGGTGGAGCATGCCGGCTTCTCCCACGCACTGGGCACCGTGTCCGGCAGCGAAGGCGTGCTGGTGTTCGACCCGGACGACTGGCGCACGGCACGCCTGGAGGTCAGCGTGCCGATCCAGCGCCTGGACCTGGGCGATGACAAATGGAACAAGGCCACGCTGGCGCGCAACCTGCTCGACGGTGAGCGTTTCCCGGAAGCGCGGTTCGTCTCGACCCGGGTCGAACCGATCGATCCCACCCACGCCAACGTGATCGGCCAGCTCACCGTGCGCGGGGTGACCCGCGAGGTCACGCTGGCGGTCACCCTCAACGCGCTCAAGCGTCATCCGCTGCCGCCGTTCCGCCGCACCGCCGGTTTCTCGGCCACCGCCACACTCAGCCGCAGTGCCTTCGGCGTGGATGGCTGGGCCTCGATGATCGGCGATGAGGTGCAGCTGCGGATCGAAGCGGAGGCCGTGCGCGATCGCAGCGCGAGCGAGCCGGGCGATCCAGCCCCTGCCGATGTGCCGGGAACTCCGGCCCCGCCGATCGACTCAGATACCCCACAGCCGGTCCAGGAGACCACGCCATGACCGCCAAGAACACCCCGACCCGCTGGGGCGGCGTCAGCCAGACCCTGCACTGGCTCATCGCCGTACTGATCCTCGCCCTGGGCATCGTCGGGCTGACCATGGGCGAACTGCCCAAAACCCCGAAGTACTTCTGGGTCTACACCATGCACAAATCGATCGGCATCACCGTGCTGGCGCTGGTGGTGACCCGGCTGCTGTGGCGGCTGTACGCCGGCGCCCCGCAACCGGTGCCGGGCACGCCAACCTGGCAGGAACGCGTCGCCTCGGCCACGCACTGGCTGCTATACGTGCTGATGTTCGCCATTCCGCTGTCAGGCTGGCTGTACGACTCGGCCAGCGGCCTGCGCCCGTTCCGTTGGTTCGGCCTGGTCGATGTGCCCAAACTCAGCCCGCCCGATGAACGTGTCACCCAGATCTCCCACGCCATCCACGAGTGGGGCTTCTGGGTGCTGATCGCGGTGGTCGTCGCCCATGCCAGTGCTGCGCTTTACCACCATTTTTACCAACGCGATGCCACGCTTGCGCGCATGCTCCCGCAGCGCTGGCTTGCCTCCCCCCAGAAGGATTGACCATGAACATCAAGCTCACCTCTCCCGCCGCGGTCGCCGCCGCCCTGGCCGGCCTGCTGGCCACCGCCCCGGTGCTGGCCGCCGATTACGTGCAGGCGCCCGGCTCGGTGCTGGCCTTTGCCACCAAGTACGACGGTGAAGTGTTTACCGGCACCTTCCCCGGCTTCGACACCAGGATCAGCTTCGATCCGGCCAAGCTGGACGATGCCAAGCTGGAAGTGACCATTCCGCTGGCCAGCGCCAAGAGTGGCAACAGCGACCGCGACTCGACCCTGCAGGGCGCGGACTTCTTCAACGTGGGCAAGTTCGCCCAGGCCAAGTACAGCGCCACCAAGTTCCGTTCGCTGGGCAACAACCAGTACGCCGCGGACGGCACCCTGGAGCTGCGCGGCGTCAGCAAGCCGGTCACGCTCACCTTCACCTGGACCCCGGGCGCGCAGCCGGTGCTGGCCGGCAAGGCGACGGTCAAGCGCCTGGACTTCGGTGTGGGCGGCGGCGACTGGGCCGACACCAAGACCATCCCGAACGAGACCGCGATCAGCACCAAGGTCGTACTGAAAGCAAAATAAGCCGCGCCGGCTACAGGTAGAGCCGACCGTTGGTCGGCTGCCGCAACGATGATCCCCCGGGCAGCCGACCAACGGTCGGCTCTACCGGATCCAGGCTTCTACCGCGGGCACGTCGAACGGCCAGTCCAGTTCCCGGCCCCGTGCATCGCGCAGCACCGGTACCCGGAGCCCGTAGCGGGCCTCCAGCGCGGCATCGTCATCGATGAACACACTGTCCAGATCGGCCACCCGGGCCTGGGCCAGCACCGCCAGGGCCTGGTCGCACAAATGGCAGTCATCACGCTGGAACAAGGTAAACACCGGCCCACCCGCCTTGGGAAATGTTGCGCCGCACTCAAGGCTGGCGCCTGCGACAGCATAGAATAGCGCTCCATCCGATACCCGCAGTTTGGCAATCATGGCTGTCAGCACGTTCGACGTTTTCAAGATCGGCATTGGCCCGAGCTCTTCCCACACCGTGGGACCGATGAAGGCTGCCGAACGTTTCGTGCACCGCTGGCTGCTCGATCCGGGCCATCTGCAGGACGTGGTGCGCATCCGCGCCGACGTCTACGGTTCGCTGGCCCTGACCGGCCGTGGCCATGGCACCGACAAGGCGGTGCTGCTCGGGCTGGAAGGCCAGCGCCCGAACCTGATCGATCCGGACATCATCCCCGAGACCCTGGAGCGGATCCGCAGCAGCAAGCGGATCCGCCTGATGGGCCAGCAAGAGATCGCCTTCGACGAGAAGCGCGACCTGGGCCTGAACAAGCGCCAGAAACTGCCATACCACACCAACGGCATGCGCTTCACCGCCTACGGCGCCGATGAGCAGGTGATCGCCACGCGCGACTACTACTCCGTCGGTGGTGGCTTCGTGGTCAACCAGGACGATGCGGCCGATGACCGGATCGTGCCCGATGAAACCCCGCTGCCCTATCCGTTCAAGAGCGGCGACGAGCTGCTTGCGCAGACCGCGCGCAGTGGCTTGAGCATCGCCCAGATGATGTTCGAGAACGAGAAGTGCTGGCGTACCGAGGACGAGATCCGCGAGAGCCTGCGTGAAATCTGGAGCGCCATGCAGGCCTGCGTGGCACGCGGCATCCGCCAGGAAGGCACCCTGCCCGGCGGCCTGCATGTCTCCCGCCGCGCACCGGCGCTTTACCGCGAGCTGTCCTCCAAGCCCGAAGCGGCGATGCGCGATCCGCTGACCACGCTGGACTGGGTCAACCTGTACGCGCTGGCGGTGAACGAAGAAAACGCCGCCGGTGGCCGCGTGGTCACCGCCCCGACCAACGGCGCCGCCGGCGTGCTGCCGGCCGTGCTGCATTACTTCGACCGCTTCTGCCCCGGTGCCAACGAACAGCGCGTGTTCGATTTCCTGCTGACCTCGGCGGCGATCGGCATCCTGTACAAGGAAAATGCCTCGATCTCCGGTGCCGAAGTGGGCTGCCAGGGTGAAGTGGGCGTGGCCTGCTCGATGGCCGCCGGCGGCCTGGTCGCCGCGCTCGGCGGCAACCCGAGCCAGATCGAGAATGCGGCCGAAATCGGCATGGAACACAACCTCGGCCTGACCTGCGATCCAATCGGTGGCCTGGTGCAGATCCCCTGCATCGAACGCAACGCGATGGGCGCGGTCAAGGCGATCAACGCCTCGCGCATGGCGATGCGCGGCGATGGCAAGCACAAGGTCTCGCTGGACAAGGTCATCAAGACCATGCGCGACACCGGCCGCGACATGCAGGACAAGTACAAGGAAACCAGCCGCGGCGGGCTGGCGGTCAACGTCATCGAGTGCTGATCCGCCGCCCCCGGATGTAGAGCCGACCGTTGGTCGGCTGCTCCCGGTCGCATCATCGGCACCCCTGCACGGCCACTCCGGTACAGTCGTACTTCCCCCGATGGAGACCGCCATGCGCATCCTGGCCGCCGCCCTGCTCGCCTGCCTGCCGCTGACCACCCTCGCCGCCGACACCTACGGCCCGCGGCTGGAAGGCTTCGACTACCCCTATCCGGTCAAGATCTTCCGGTTCGAGTCCCAGCGCCAGCCACTGGAGATGGCGTACATCGACGTGCCCGCCGGCGGCAAAGGGTTCGCCGGTACGGTCGTGCTGCTGCACGGGAAGAATTTCTGCGCGGCTACCTGGAAGGACACCATCGCAGCACTGAGCGCGGCCGGCTACCGGGTGATCGCCCCGGACCAGATCGGCTTCTGCAAATCGAGCAAGCCCGAACGCTACCAGTACTCGTTCGGCCAGCTGGCCGCCAATACCGAAGCGCTGCTGGAGCACCTGGGCTACGGTGAGGGCAAGCTGCACATCGTCGGCCATTCGATGGGCGGCATGTTGGCGGCACGCTTCGCGTTGATGTATCCCCAGCGCTTGCTCAGCCTGTCACTGGTCAACCCGATCGGACTGGAAGACTGGAAGGCCAAGGGCGTGCCGTGGCGCAGTATCGATGCCTGGTATGCGGGCGAGTTGAAGACCAGCTTCGACAGCATCAGGAAGTACCAGCTGGACGTTTATTACAACGGGCAGTGGAAGCCCGAGTACGAGCAGTGGGTGCGCATGCAGTCGCGCATGTACGACGGCCCCGGCAAACAGGCAGTGGCGTGGAGCCAGGCGCTGACCTCGGACATGGTGTTCAACCAGCCCGTCGTCTATGAACTGCCGAAACTCACGGTCCCGACCACCTTGTTCATCGGCCAGACCGACCGCACCGCGATCGGCCGTGACCTCGCGCCGCCCGCGCTGAAAGCGACGCTGGGCAACTACCCTGCGCTGGGCAGGGCGGCGGCCGCGGCGATTCCCGGCGCCACCCTGGTGAGCTTCGAGGACCTGGGCCACTCGCCGCAGGTGCAGGATCCGGCCCGGTTCAATGCGGCACTGCTGAAGGCGATCTCACCACACGACTGACCTGCCCACCCCCCCGGTAGTGCCACGCCATGCGTGGCAGCAGCCGTCCTCACCCTTATCCGCCGACGCAGCCAGCCCACCCTGGCGCTACCGCGTGCCTTGGTGGGATCGCGCGGCAATCAGCCCCGCACGATCGCCAGCACGTCGTCCAGCAATGCGGCGGCGGTGACTTCCGCGCCGGCGCCCGGCCCCTGGATCAACAGCGGCTGGGCGTGATACCGATCGCTATGAATCGCCACCCGGTTGTCAGTCTGTGCACCGCCGGCCAGCGGATGGTCACGCGGGAGCACACGCAGCCCCACCGACGCACCCTCGTGATCGAAGCCGCCGACGAAACGCAGGCAACCGCCCTGCTCGCTGGCCTGCCGCCAATACTGCTGCAGCGGGGCATCCAGCAGTGACAGCTGGGCCAACGCATCGGCCGGCGGCAACACCGCCAGCGCGTCGGGCACCAGTGAGGCGACCTGCACCTGCTCGGCACGCAATGCGATGCCGCTGGCGCGCGCCAGGATCAGCAGTTTGCGACGGACATCTTCACCGGACAGATCCACACGCGGGTCCGGCTCGGTGTACCCGGCGCCCGCTGCCTCACGCACCCACGCAGAAAACGGACGCTGGCCATCGTAGTGATGGAACAGCCATGCCAGCGAACCGGACAGCACGCCCTCCACGCGATGGATGCGGTCGCCACCGGCAACCAGCGCGCGCAGGCTGCTCAGCAGCGGCAGGCCAGCCCCCACCGTCGCACTGTCGCCGTAGCGCGCGTCGCCCTGCTGCCCGCTGTCGGCGATGGCCTGGGCACGTGCGAGCTGCGCACCCTGGCCGAGCTTGTTGGCGGTCACCACGTGCACGCCACGCGCCAACCACTGCTCGTGCCAGTTGGCGACCTCGTCACTGGCCGTCGCATCGACCACCACGTCACCGCGCTGCAGGCCCTCGGCTTCCGCCCAGGGCTGCAGTGTCACCGCACCGCGTGCGGCCAGGTTGGCCTGGGCAAGTTCGTGCGCGGGGGCCTGTTCGCAGGTGCGCGCCGTGCGTGAATTGGCCAGCCAGGAAAACGACGGCAGCGTGACGCCACGGTGCTGCAACGAGGCATACCGTTCCACGAAAGCGGTGCCGACCGTGCCGGTGCCGAGCAGCGCCAGTTTCCGGTTGGCAACCAGCGGTAGATTCAGCACCGCGCTCATGCATCCACCTGTTTACGGCGCTGCACGTCGCGGTGCTGATCGATCACGACCTGGGCGCGTTCCAGCCCGGCCTGCAGATCGGCCACCAGATCCTCCGGCGATTCAATGCCGACCGACAGGCGCAGCAGCCCTTCGCTGATGCCGGCATGCGCGCGCGCTTCCGGAGTCATCGCTGCATGGGTCATGGTGGCCGGGTGCGCGACCAGGCTCTCGACGCCGCCCAGCGATTCGGCCAGGGTGAAACAGCGCAGGCCATCGACGAAGGCGCGCACCGCCGCGTGCGGATCATCGCCCGGGCACGAGGCCAGTTCGAAGGACAGCATCGCACCGAAGCCGCTCTGCTGGCGCGCCGCGATGGCATGGCCGGGATGATCGGCCAGGCCGGGGTAGTACACGCTGGCCACCGCATCGCTGGCGGTGAGCAGATCGACCACGGCCACCGTGTTTTCCTGGTGCGCGCGCAGCCGTGCACCGAGCGTGCGCAGGCCACGCAGGGTCAGGAACGCATCGAACGGCGAGCCGGTCAGGCCCAGTGCGTTGGCCCACCACACCAGCTGCTCGTGCACCGCCGGATCGCGCGCGACCACCGCGCCGCCGACCACATCGCTGTGCCCGTTGATGTACTTGGTGGTGGAGTGCAGCACCAGGTCGGCACCGAAGCTGATCGGCTGCTGCAGCGCCGGCGACAGGAAGGTATTGTCGACGACGACCTTGGCACCGGCCTTGTGCGCGGCGTCGATCACGAAGCGCAGATCGGTGATGCGCAGCAGCGGGTTGGACGGGGTTTCGATCAGCACCAGCGTCGGCGACTGCGCCAGTGCATCGGCCAGCGAGCGCGGATCGGTCAGGTCGGCGGTGATCAGGCCGAAGTGCCCCTTCTTCGCCAGCGCATTGAACAGGCGCCAGCTGCCGCCGTACGCATCATGCGGCACCACCAGGGTATCGCCGGGCTGCAGCAGCGCATTGAGCACCAGGTTGATCGCGCCCATGCCGGTGGACGTGATCACGCCACCGGCGCCCCCCTCCAGTTCGGCCAGCGCTTCACCCAGCAGATCACGGGTGGGGTTGCCGCTGCGCGTGTAGTCGTACTGGCGCTTGTTGCCGAAGCCATCGAAGCTGAAGTTCGAGGACAGCACGATCGGCGGGGTCACCGCGCCATGGGCGGTGTCACGGTCGATGCCGGCACGCACGGCGGCGGTGACGCGGCTACAGGACGGCTCGGTACCAGCGGAACGGCTCATGCGGTTTCTCCGGGGGATCGAAAAGCGGTGGCGAGGATCGCGTCGATGCGATCGGTTTCTTTCAGGAAGGCGTCGTGGCCATACGGGGAGCGCAGCACGCGCAGGCTGCCGCGCGGGCCCAGCCCTTCCACCAGACCGACGCAGTCGGCCAGCGGGACCAGGCGATCGCCTTCCACGGCGACCACGACGGTCGGGACCTGGATGGCGGTCGGGTCGATGCGGTGCAGGTCGATCGATTCGGACAGGCGCAGGTAGGCATCGACCGGCGTGCGGGCCACGTACTGCGCACCGGCGGCATCCAGGTAGTCCTCGGCGGCAACGCGCACGCGGCCATTGACCACTTCCGGTGCGGCATCGAAGCGTTCACCGAACTCTTCCGGCGTGCGGTAGCTGAGCATGGCGAACTGGCGCGCCAGCGACAGCCCGTGGCTTTCGGCGCACTGCAACTGGCCAAGCGCGACCGCGCGACGCTGCAGCGCGCGCCAGGCGGCGGCATACGGATGCGGGCGGTGCGCGCCGCTCACCGCGATCAGCTTCTGCAGGCGCTGGCGGTGGCGGAGCGCGAACTGCTGGCCAACCAGCGCACCGTAGGAGTAACCGACGAAGCACTGCAGGCGGGCGATGCCAAGATGATCGAGCAGCAGGGCCAGCGCGTCGGCCTGGTCGGCAGTATCGATCGGCAGGTCCAGCGCGCCGTCGGCACCAATGAAATCGAACGCCAGGATCCGCAGCGAGGCCGGATCCAGCGCGCGGCCCGGGGCCACCAGGCCTTCGGCCCAGCCCTTTTCCGGAAATTCGGCATTGGCCGCCACGTGGCGGTGGGCGGAGATGCCACCGGCCAGCACCACCACCGGCGCGTCGGCGCGGCCCACGATTTCGTAGCGCAGCCGCACCGGCCGCGGTCCACCGTGACGCATCGACAGCACCGCCGCGATATCGCCGCGCACGGCGTTCAGCCCGGCGTCGACGGGGACGCTGAGCGGGGCGAAAGTTTCGGTGGCGGCAGGGGCGGCGGTGGCGAAGCTCATGGCGGTATCCAAAGGAGGAAAGCGGCCATCGAGCTTTCGCGGAGCTCGCGTTCGAAGCGCACGCACGGTGCACGGTTCGAACCATCTTTCGGAAGACACCAACGGTCTCCGCAGGATTTGGCACCTACGCAGGTCGCTTTCGCGTCTGCGGGCTGCCCCGGCTTCAAAGGGCCTGTCCCTCTGCCGGTCTCGATGGTGCAGCCACGATGCCAGCGCTTTTGGCTGATGTCAATCCCTTCATCGGCATGAAGAGATATATATTCCAGATCATCATCAGTCACGCATACTCCATCTTCCCTGCTTACCGGCGAATGCCTTGCGCTGCCTGCGTCTGCCCGCACTGACCGTGTTGATCCTGGCGGCGCTGAACGCCTGGGCCGGCCCGGGCGCAAACTGGCGGGACGGCTGGCGGATCGACCGGCCGACGCCCGCCACCGCCGTCCAACCGGCCGGCCAGGCAGGTGCGCCGGCCTTGGCGGTGCTGACCCTGGAGGGGGAAGGCGACCGTTGGCAGGCACGCGTCGACAACCGCCTGGCGGGGCCGGTCCAGGTCGCACTGGCATCCTCACCCGGTGCCCCCGCCCTGCCCGGGCTCCCCGTGCAGACCGTGGTGGCCGCTTCGGCCAGCGTCGTGGTGGTCCACGTCCAGCCGCCGGCCGGCACGACGACGATCCGGCTGGCGCTGACCGCCGTTCCCGGCGATCCCACCGCCCGCCCGCAGGACGTGGCCTACCAACTGCCGTTTGACGCCGCCCGCATCCAGGTCAGCCAGGCGCCGCAGGGTCGTTTCAGCCACGGCGACGCGGAAAACCGCGACGCCATCGACTTCGCGCTGCCCGAGGGCACGGCCGTGCTCGCGGCGCGGGCGGGAACCGTCATGCAGGTCCAGACTGATTTCCAGGGCAATGGCCAGGACCGCGACCACGATCTGGGCCGGGCCAACCTGGTGCGGGTGCTGCACGAGGACGGCAGCATGGCCGTGTACGCCCACCTGCAGCACAACGGCGCGCTGGTCCGCCAGGGCGAGCAGGTCCAGGCCGGGCAGCGCATCGGCCTGTCGGGCAATACCGGCTACAGCGCCGCGCCGCATCTGCATTTCGCAGTCCAGGTCAATGCAGGGATGCGGCTGCGCTCGATTCCGGCCCGGATTGTCAGCCCGCAGGGCGAGCTGCGCTTCGCCCGCGCCGCCGATGAGACCGGGGCGTCCGCCCTTCACTGACCCCGGTCATGCCCGCCCCCGCTATACTGGGCGGCTCATCTCCATGAAAAGCGCCCCGGGCGGGCGCGTCACGCCATGTCCGAAGTCGCTACCGAAGCTGCGCGCCGCCGCACCTTCGCCATCATTTCCCATCCTGACGCCGGCAAGACCACGCTGACCGAAAAGCTGCTGCTGTTCGGCGGTGCGATCCAGATGGCCGGTTCGGTCAAGGGACGCAAGGCCGCGCGCCATGCGACCTCCGACTGGATGGCGCTGGAAAAAGAGCGCGGCATCTCGGTGACCTCCTCGGTGATGCAGTTCCCGTACGAAGGCAAGATCGTCAACCTGCTTGATACCCCCGGCCACGCCGACTTCGGCGAGGACACCTACCGCGTGCTCACCGCGGTGGACTCGGCGCTGATGGTGATCGACGTGGCCAAGGGCGTGGAAGAGCGCACCATCAAGCTGATGGAAGTCTGCCGGCTGCGCGACACGCCGATCATGACCTTCATCAACAAGCTCGACCGCGAGGGCAAGGAGCCGATCGATCTGCTGGATGAAGTGGAAAGCGTGCTGGGCATCCAGTGCGCACCCGTGACCTGGCCGATCGGCATGGGCCAGCGCCTGAAGGGCGTGGTCCACCTGATCAGCGGCGAAGTGCACCTGTATGAGCAGGGCCGCAACTTCACCCGCCAGGATTCGACCATCTTCCCCTCGATCGATTCGCCTGGGCTGGCCGAGAAGATCGGTGAGCGCATGCTGGCCGATCTGCGCGACGAGCTGGAGCTGGTGCAGGGCGCCAGCCATCCCTTCGACGTGGAGGCCTACCTGGCCGGCAAGCAGACGCCGGTGTTCTTCGGTTCGGGCGTGAACAACTTCGGCGTGCAGCCGCTGCTGGACTTCTTCGTCGAGCACGCGCCCTCGCCGCAGCCGCGCGCCACCACCGGCCGGGTGATCGCGCCGGAGGAAAACAAGCTGACCGGTTTCGTGTTCAAGATCCAGGCGAACATGGACCCGCAGCACCGCGACCGCGTCGCGTTCATGCGGGTGTGCTCGGGCCGTTTCGTGGCCGGCATGAAGACCTTCCATGTGCGCACCGGCAAGGAAATGAAGCTGGCCAATGCGCTGACCTTCATGGCCAGCGACCGCGAGATCGCCGCCGAGGCGTGGCCGGGCGATGTGATCGGCATCCACAACCACGGCACGATCTCCATCGGTGACACCTTCACCGAAGGCGAAGCGGTCAGCTTCACGGGCATCCCGAACTTCGCGCCGGAACTGTTCCGCCGCGCACGCCTGCGCGATCCGCTCAAGCTCAAGCAGCTGCAGAAGGGCCTGGCGCAGCTGTCCGAAGAGGGTGCCACCCAGTTCTTCCGCCCGCTGATGAGCAACGACCTGATCCTGGGCGCGGTGGGTGTGCTGCAGTTCGATGTGGCGGCATACCGCCTGAAGGATGAGTACGGCGTGGAAGCGACCTTCGAGCCGGTCAGCGTGACCACGGCGCGCTGGGTCACCTGCAACAACGAAAAGAAGCTGGAAGAGTTCCGCGAGAAGAACGCGGGCAACCTCAGCATCGACGCCGCCGGGCAGCTGGTGTACCTGGCACCGACCCGGGTCAATCTGCAGCTGGCCCAGGAACGTGCGCCGGACGTGCGCTTCGCGGCGACGCGCGAAGCGGCGCACAGCGTCTCGGTCGGCTGATCGCGCGACCGCGCTGCCGGCTGAACAGGCGCGCGTGCATGCGCGCGCCATCGCGGCGATGATAGGGGGGAGCGGGCTCCCCCTCCCCGCATCTCCCATCATCGCCATGACCTCTGTCGTTTCCGTTCGAGAAGAAATCGCCAGCGCCCTGACCCACGGGCTTGGCGCCGTCGCTGCACTGGCCGGTAGTGCGGTGCTGATCACCCTGGCCGCCATCTATGGCGACGGTTGGCAGTTGGCCAGCGCGATCGTGTTCGGGGTGGCACTGCTGCTGTTGTACACGGCCTCGACGCTCTACCACGCGATCCAGCATCCGATCGCGAAGGGCCGGCTGAAGGTGTTCGATCACTGTGCGATCTACCTGCTGATCGCCGGCACCTATACGCCGTTCACGCTGATCGGCCTGCGCGGCCCCTGGGGCTGGGGGATGTTCACTGCGATCTGGGCGCTGGCGCTGTTCGGGGTGGTCTTCAAGTTGTTCTATACGGGCCGGTTCAAGCTGCTCTCGACGATCATCTATATCGCGATGGGCTGGATGGTGATGGTGGCGATCAAGCCGATGTGGAACTCGTTGGATGCGTGGACGCTGGGGTGGCTGTTGGCCGGCGGCGTGTTCTATACGCTGGGGACGGTGTTCTATCACCGGGAGTCGGTGCCGTATTCGCATGCGATCTGGCATCTGTTCGTGATCGGCGGGAGTGTGTGCCACTTCGTTGCGGTGACGGCGCAGATTCTTTGAGTGTTGTTTTCCTGCAGTAAGAGCATCGGCAACGACACCAGCAACAGCAACAGCAACAGCGGCAGAAGCAGCGAAAGCGAAAGCAGCCAAGGCTTCAGGCATGCGCCAGGCTGGGGCGGCACGGGTGGGTTGGCGCGCACGGAAAGGTCAACGGCATGGCTGTCTGATCCAGTACTGTCCGCGCCATGCGCCGGGTGGTTGAAGGCAATCCTCCAGCCACCCTGACACTACGCTTACCAATGCTTCGCGCTGCCTGCACGATGCAAGGGCAACCATGGGGATGTGAATACTGTCCCCTCCCCTGCTCCGTCCGATGCCGCTTCCCGTTCCCGCTGGCACTGGCGCCGTCCTGGCAAGCGGGGGCAGCGGTGGCTGGCGATTCTCGTGTTTCTGTTCGCGGCACTGTTGATCCTGATCGCGTTGTGGGACTGGAACTGGTTCAAGGGGCCGGTCGAACGGGCGGTGCAGGCCAAGACCGGGCGGGAGTTCCATATCAATGGGAATCTGGATGTCGATCTGGGCCGGGTGACGACCGTGCGAGGCGATGGGCTGACGTTCGCGAATGCGACCTGGGCCAAGCAGCCGCAGATGGCGACGGCGGATCGGGCAGAGATCGATCTGCGGGTGTGGCCCTTGCTGCGCGGGCAGGTGCGGATTCCGGAGATCCGCTTGACGCGGCCGGATCTGCTGCTGGAAACCGCGCCGGGGAAGAATCAGCCGGGCAACTGGGATTTCCTGGGCCCGAGCGACGGTGACCCGCCGGTGCTGCAACGGTTGCTGATCGAAGATGGGCGCCTGCAGTTCAAGGACACGGCCGGCAGGACGGATGTGCTGGTTTCGCTCAACAGCGGCAAGCCGCGGGACAAGGACAGTGGCCCACCATTGCTGGTGAAGGGCAAGGGACGCTGGCAGGGCAATCCATTCTCGCTCAATGGCAATACCGAGTCGCCGCTGGAGCTGACCAATACGGGGCATCCTTTCCGCATCCATCTGGATGGGCGCGCGGGGAACACGCATGCGATCGCCAGCGGCACGCTCACCAATCCCTTCCAGCTGCGGGTATTCGATCTGGAGCTGATGCTGAGCGGTCAGGACATGGAGGATCTGTTCCCGCTGATCGGCGTGGCGATGCCGTCCACGCCGCCGTACAAGCTCAAGGGCCGCTTGAAGCGCAACAACGCGGTCTGGCGCTATGAGTCGTTCACCGGCACCGCCGGCGACAGTGACCTGGGCGGGACCGCGCAGATCGATGTCAGTGGCGAGCGCCCATTCCTGACCGCGGATCTGGTCTCCAAGCGGCTGGACTTCGACGATCTGGCCGGCTTCATCGGGGCACCGCCGAAGACCGGTGCCGGAGAGTCGGCCAATGCCGAGCAGAAGGCCAAGGCGGCCGCGCTGGCGGCCAGTGCCAAGGTGTTGCCGGACACGCCGTACAACCTGTCCAAACTGCGTGCGATGGACGCCGACGTGCGCTGGAAGGCGCAGCGCATCAATTCGCCGACGCTGCCGCTGGATGACATGGATGCCCACCTCAAGCTCAATGACGGGCTGCTGCGCCTGGAGCCGTTGAACTTCGGCGTGGCCGGCGGCGACATCCGCAGTACGATCCGCATGGATGCGCGCAAGCAGGCGATCTCCACGCAGTTGCAGGCCACCATCCGCAAGGTGCAGCTGGGCAAGCTGTTCCCTGATGCGAAGCTGGCCGAACAGGCCTCCGGCGGCATCAGTGGCGACGTCAAACTGACCGGCCAGGGCAACTCCGTCGCGGCGATGCTGGGCAGCTCTGATGGCACCGTGGCGGTCGGGATCGGCCGCGGCCATGTCGGCAATCTGATCATGGAACTGGCCGGCCTGGATGTCGCCGAATCACTGAAGTTCCTGTTCACCGGCGACAAGCAGATTCCGCTGCGCTGCGCGTGGGGCGACTTCGGTGTCGACAACGGCGTGATGCAGTCGCGCTCGCTGGCCTTCGATACCACCGATACGTTGATCGTCGGCGAAGGCAAGGTCGATCTGAAACAGGAGCAGCTGGACCTGCTGCTGCGCCCGCGCCCGAAGGACATGAGCATTCTGGCGCTGCGCTCGCCGCTGCGCATCGGCGGCACCTTCAAGGATCCCTCGTTCCGCCCGGACTTCAAGGCGCTGGGCATCCGTGGGGCGATCGCGCTGGCGCTGGGCAGCATCGCTCCGCCTGCCGCGCTGCTGGCCACCATCGAGACCGGCCCGGGCGAGGACAGCAACTGCGGCGGCCGTTACGCCAAGTAAGCGCGGGGCCATCCGGGCAGGGACCGACGCTGCGTCGGCCTGCCCCGCCGCGCGCGGCCACGCTCAACCGGCAACGATGTACTGCTGCAGTTGATCCAGTTTCTGCGCCTGCTCGTCGATGACCGCCTTGACCAGATCACCGATCGAGATCACCCCGAGCACACCCGTGCCATCAACCACCGGAAGGTGGCGGATGCGGTAATCGGTCACCAGCTGCAGGCAGTGCTCGACCTGCTCGCCAGGGGCGACGGTCACCACTTTGGGGGTCATGATCTCGCGGACTTCGGTCGTCCGGGACGAGCGTTCGTGCAGCACGATCTTCCGTGCGTAGTCGCGCTCTGAAAGGATGCCGACCAGTTGCCGGCCCTCCATCACCAGCACCGCGCCGATGCCCTTCTGGGCCATCAACCGGATGGCGTCGATCACCGCCGAGCTCGGGGTGACGGCGAATACCTCAGGGGACTTGCCTTCCAACAGCTGCCGTACCGTGGTCATCTCGCTGCTCTCCACCGATGGGATGCACGGCCGAGTCTGCCACGAACGGGGCCTGCCAGGTGTCAATCAGGTACAGCGGGCGCTGCTTGGATTCCTCGTATAGCCGGCCCAGGTACTCACCAATCAGGCCCAGGGCGATCAGCTGTATGCCGCCCAGGAACAGGATCACCGCCATCATGGTCGGCCAGCCCGCAACGCGGTCGCCGTACAGCGCTGCCTTGGACACCACCACCAGCGCGAACACGAACGCGAACGTCGCTGCGGCCAGGCCCAGATAGGTGGTCACCCGCAGCGGCGCGGTGGAGAATCCGGTGATCCCTTCCAGGGCGAAATTCCATAGCCGCCAGAAGCCGAATTTGCTCTCACCCACCAGCCGCGCATGCCGATGGTAGGGCAAGGCCTTGCGGCGGAAACCCACCCAGCCGAACAGTCCTTTCATGAACCGGTGGCGCTCACGCAGCTGGCCCAGTGCCTGAACCGCGCGCGGCGACAGCAGCCGGAAATCACCGGTGTCGGCCGGGATCGGCGTTTTGGACAGCCGCCCGATCACCCGATAGAACGCCTTGGCGGTGGAGCGCTTGAGCCAGCTCTCGCCATCGCGCGCCAGGCGCGTGCCATAGACATTGTCATAGCCCTGCTGCCACAGCGCGACGAACTCGGGAATCAGTTCCGGCGGATCCTGGCCATCGGCGTCGAGGATCATCACCGCGCCGTCGTCGACGAAATCCAGCCCCGCCGTGAGCGCGGCCTCTTTGCCGAAGTTGCGCGACAACCGCAGTACGCCGACGCACGAATCCTCGGCGGCCAATGCCTGCATGACGGCCCAGGTGGTGTCCGTGCTGCCGTCATCCACATACAGCACGCGGCCGTCGATGCCCTCCAGCCCAGCCAGCACTGCGCGCAGGCGCGGGTGCAGCATCGGCAGGGCGAGCGCTTCGTTGTGGGCGGCGACGACGACGGTCAGGCGAGGGCTGGTCATGCGGCGATTGTAGCGTCAGCCAATCACATGCATGAATGCTCACTCCTCGCCGAGGTACGCCCCTCCCCCGAGCTGACGGGCCTGCCGCTGGATCCAGGCGGCGCGGCGCTGCACGTACGGGCCGGGCTTGGCTGCGCTGTAACGGCGGGGCGGGGGCCCCGCCGCGAGCCGCGCACTTTCGGCCGGGCTCAGCCGGGACGCGTCCTTGTTCCAATACTGCTGCGACGCGGCCTGCGCGCCATAGATGCCATCGCCGAACTCGGCGATGTTGGCGTACATCTCCAGGATGCGCGACTTCGGCCACAGCGCTTCGATCAGTACCGTGTACCAGACCTCCAGCCCCTTGCGGATCCAGCTGCGGCCCTGCCACAGGAACAGATTCTTGGCGACCTGCTGGCTGATCGTGCTGGCCCCGCGCAGCCGCCCGCCGCGCGCGTTGTGGTCACGCGCCTTTTCGATGGCCTGCAGGTCGAAACCATTGTGCTCCGGGAAACGCTGATCCTCGGCAGCCACCAGCGAAATCGGCAGGCTTGGCGCCATCTGGTCCAGATCGCGCCAGTGGTAATGCAACCGATAGCTCCAGTCACCCTCCCCCAGCGCCTCGCCGTAGCGCCACAGCATCACGCTGGAAACCGGCGGGTCGATGAAACGCAGGACCAGCACCTGCAGCACACTGAACCCGACGAACAGCACTGGCAGCCACAGCAGGCGGCGCCAGCGCCAGCGGCGCCGCGGTGACGGTTCCAGATCCGGTTCGACCTTGAGGTTGCTGCGCTCTGCCCCCATTACTGGTGCATCCTTTACTTGCACGGTTGTCGGCGCATTATCCGGCAACCGGCACTCCTTTCGCGCAGCCACCGAACCGATGACCGCCCAATCCGACTCCCTTGTCCGTTTCCTGCTCCCCGATGCCGGCGTCCGCGGCGTGCATGTGCACCTCGATGACACCTGGCGGGAGATCCTCTCGCATGCGGTCTACCCGCCGGGCGCCGCCGAGCTGCTCGGCGAGGCCAGCGTGGCCTCGGCGCTGTTCACCGGCCACACCAAGGTCGATGGCCGCCTGTCGATCCAGCTGCGCAGCAACACTGCGATGCGCACCCTGTTCGCCGAGTGCACCGCGGCCGGCACCCTGCGCGGCATCGTCCAGCTGGCCGAGGGCGGTGGCGATGCCCCGCGTGATCTGACCGCGCTGGGTGAGGATGCGCTGCTGGCGATCACCATCGAAAACCCCGGCCTGGATCCGCGCGAACCGCAGCGCTACCAAAGCTTGGTCGGCTTGACCGCGGCCGGCCTTGACGAAGCCTTCGAAGACTATTTCCGCCAGTCCGAGCAGTTGCCGACCCGTCTGCTGCTGGCCGCCGATGGCACCCGCGCCGCCGGCCTGCTGCTGCAGAAGCTGCCCGGCGATGAAGGCGACCAGGACGGCTGGTCGCGGGCCAGCGCACTGTTCGAGACCCTGGGCAAGCAGGAACTGCTCGAGGTGCCCGGCCACGATCTGCTGCACCGCCTCTTCCATGAAGAGACGCCGGAACTGCTGGGCGACAAGGCCCTGCGCTTTGCGTGCTCCTGCTCGCGTGAGCGGGTGGCAGGCATGCTGCAGTCCATTGGCGAAGAGGAGGCCCGCGCCGCCGCCGAGCCCACTGGCGCGGTGGAAGTGCGTTGCGAATTCTGCGGGCAGGAGTATCACTTCCCGTTGACGGAATTCGACATACTGTTCCGTGAGATGGATGTATCCTCGCCGGCACCTGAACGGCTTCAGTAAACTTGGCAAGCGTTTTGTTCTGGGGAGAACCAAGACTTGTTAAGAAATCATAAACGCCCTAGGATCAATGTCCCGCTTCGGCGGGAACTTGTGTTCACTGCGCTTGTCTGAGAGTTCCCATGCATCCCCTTCTGCGTCTACCGCTGGCCCTGATGATCGCCCTAGGCGCGATCCCGGGCGCGCATGCGCAGGCCAAGGGCAAGCAGGACGGCACGGTGCTGCCGGTCTGGAACAAAGGCAGTGGCAAGGTCGAAGCGCTGCTCTACCTGGAACCGACCGGCGAACAGGCCGCAGGGGCCCGCTGGCATTTCGGCCGCAGTTCGCTGGACGCGGCCTTCGGCCTGTCCTCGGGTGACTCGCTGGGCCTGCTGTGCAACAGCAGCCGCGGCACCAGCATCAGCGGATTGGCCAGCCATTGCATGCTGGCCACCTTGGGCGATGAAGAAGACAACACGCTCAGCCGTCGGGTCAGCGGCACCGCCGCGTTCAACCGCCCCGGCGGCCGCGTGGGCATCACCGCCGGCAGCGGCCGTGACACCCTGCCGGCCTGGCTGGCCGGCCCGAACAAATCGCCCTCGCTGCGCGCCGAACAGAACGATCTGACCGTCTTCGGGCAGAAGAACATCGGCCGCGAAGGCTTCGTCTCCATCGGTGGCACCTATGCCAAGGCGCGTCTGGTGCCCATCGCGGACGCTTCGCCGGCGATCGTCGACCGCTGGGACAGCAAAAGCCTCACCATCGGTGCCGGCTATGGCAACTTCAGCGGCAACATCATTGGCCGCGTGGTCGATGTTCCCGGCCAGCCGGGCAAGTGGGAAGGGCTGGGGGTCGGCCTGACCTGGCGCACGCCGTGGAGCGGTCAGCTCACCGTGGGCGCCGAGAACGTGGTCACCCGCGGCAAGAACCCGTTCGCCCCCCGCAACGAGAGCACTGACGAGGGCACCGTGCCCTATGTGCGGTACGAGCAGGATCTCTGACCTGTCTTTGCGACGACCCGTCAATACACGTCACCCGAAGGGCGCCTCCATGAGGCGCCTTTTTTCGTTTGGGCTGGGTGTCAAGGGCACGCACGGCCCATTCAGGGTGAATTTTTTTTAACAAAAATCTTAACAAATGAGACGTTTTAGGCTGTAGATATCGCTTAGAGCCTTACGCTGCAAAGGCTTTGCCGAATTTCACCTAAATCACATGGAACATTAACGGCTCTTTAATTTTTAGTTGCACGTGGTTACTATCGAGTCAGCTTCACGGATTGGGAACGCCTTTCGTCCCCGCGCTGAAGCCCATCCCAACACGTTGCACCCAAGTCAACTTGGAGAGAGAGCCCAATGAACCGCAACAGCAACAAACTGCGCGACGCCGTCGTCCTCGCGCTGATCGCCAGCGCTGCCGGCACCGGCAGCGCCGTCGCTCAGGAAGCCACTGGCACCACCAATCTGGACCGCATCTCGGTCACCGGTTCGCGCATCCGCCAGGTTGACGTGGAAACCGCCCAGCCGGTGCTGACCATCTCGCGTGCGGATATCCAGAACCAGGGCTTCAGCTCGGTCGGCGACATCCTGCAGAACATCTCCGCCGCCGGTAGCCCGAACTTCAGCCGCTCCTCGCCGCTGACCTCCAACCAGGAAGCCGGTGGTCAGTACATCGACCTGCGCAACCTCGGCGCACAGCGCACGCTGGTGCTGGTCAATGGCAAGCGCCTGGGCATCAGCCCGGATGGTTACCAGGACATCTCGATCATCCCGACCTCGATGGTCGAGCGCATCGACGTGCTGAAGGACGGCGCCTCGTCGATCTACGGCTCGGACGCAATGGCCGGCGTGATCAACATCATCACCCGCAAGAACTTCGATGGCCTGGAAGCCAACGTCTACAAGGGCCAGTACAGCCAGGGCGACGGCGAGAAGGAAACCTACGACTTCGTCATGGGCTTCTCCGGTGACCGCGGCTCGCTGACCGTCGGCGCCGAGTACCACAAGGAAGAAGGCGTGTGGGCCAAGGATCGTCCGTTCACGGCCGACACCTACCCGGATTGGGATCCGGCTTCCTCGCTGACCCCGGTCGGCCAGTACGGTAACTACAACCGCTTTGCCAACCAGTTCAACCGCAACGCCGCGGGCGCACTGGTGCTCAACGCCCAGGGTAACCCGGTCCGTCGCAGCGCCGCCTGGTCGGTCGCCAACCAGGGCAGCGATGCCATCGGTGCCAACGACTTCCACCCGCAGACCGCTGCGGACCAGAGCCGTTCGTCCGATCAGATGCACCTGCTGACCCCGCTGGAGCGTCGTTCGCTGTTCGTCAGCGGCAACTACGACATCACCGACAACGTCCGCTTCACCACGGACCTGTCCTACACCAAGCGTCAGTCGCAGCGTCAGATCGCCGGTTATCCGCTGCAGTCGTCCGCCTTCGGCGTGCCGATGGCCGGCGCGGTCTACCAGACCAACCCGGATGGCAGCCGCACCCTGGTCAGCAACGGCAGCTACTTCAACCCGAACGGCAATCGTGACTTCTACCAGGCCGACGTTGCGAGCTACGTCGATGCCAATGGCGACCCGCTGTTCCTGCAGACCAACGACGTCGACTTCCGTCGCCGTGGCTGGGAAGTTCCGCGTACCACCGATTCGACCCTGACCACCTGGCGTTTCGCCGCGGCACTGGAAGGCTCCTTCGAAATCGGTGACCGCTTCTTCAACTGGGATGTCGGTGCGCTGTACAACGAAAACGACAGCCTGCTGATCAACAACGGCAACTTCTACATCCCGGCCGTCGCCGCGGCTGTGGGCCCGTCGTTCCTGAACGCCGCCGGCCAGGTCGTCTGCGGTACCCCGGGCAACGAGATCGCCGGCTGCGTGCCGTGGAACCCGTATGCCGGTTACGGCGCAGGCAGCGAACAGTACTCGCTGGGCGATCCGAACGTGCAGAACTACCTGTTCCGCGAAGAGCACGCCACGGGCAAGACCAGCACCCACAACTACTTCGCCAACCTGTCCGGCACCATCGTGCCGCTGCCGGCCGGCGATCTGGGCTTCGCGATCGGTTACGAATACCGCAAGGAAAGCGGCGCCTTCAACCCGGATGCGATCGCCCAGTCGGGTGACTCGACCAACCTGGCGTCCGGTCCGACCAAGGGTTCCTATGCCCTGGATGAGTTCTACCTGGAATTGAACATCCCGATCCTGGCGGATCTGGCGTTCGCCAAGGAACTGACCCTGGACGTGGCCACCCGTTACTCGGACTTCACCAGCTTCGGTGACACCACCAACAACAAGTTCGGCCTGAAGTGGCGTCCGATCGACGACCTGCTGGTCCGTGCCACCTATGCCGAGGGCTTCCGCGCCCCGACCATCGGTGACCTGTACGGCGGCACCTCGCAGACCTTCCCGACCAACTTCGTCGATCCGTGCGACAGCGTCTACGGCGACGTCCGCGGCAGCGCACGCTGCGTCCAGGATGTCGGCCAGGGCTACCGCCAGCTGTCGCAGGGCTTTGTCCCGACGACCGGCCGTGCCGCACAGAGCCCGGTGCCGTTCAACTCCGGCTCGAACCCGAACCTGACCCCGGAAACCTCCGAGTCCAAGACGGTCGGCTTCGTGTACAGCCCGAGCTACGTCACCGGCCTGAGCGTGGGTGTGGATTGGTGGAGCATCCGCATCGACAACACGATCGTCAGCGACAGCCCGAACCTGATCATGGAAGACTGCTATGTCCGCCTGATCGAATCGCGCTGCTCGATGTTCAGCCGTGACCCGAACAACGGCAACATCGTGGGCACCCTGAACTACGGCAACCGCAACGCCGGTTACACCGAAACCGAAGGCTTCGACTTCGACATCAGCTACAGCCGTGATACCGATTTCGGCCGCTTCTCGGCCAAGTCGGCCACCACGTACGTGGGCAAGTACGAAGAGAAGTCCACGGACGATGCCGACGCCGTGCCGGCACAGAACAATGGCTTCGGTGCATTCTTCCGCGTGCGCTCGAACCTGGGCCTGGGCTGGAGCATGAACGACCTGTCGGTCAACTGGAACCTGCGTTACTACTCCGGTACCAAGGAAAACTGCCGCTTCGCCACCCGTTGCACGCTGCCCAACTACAGCGCACCGGACACCTTGGGCGTGATCTCGCCGAAGACCGAGCTGGGTGCAGTGACCTTCCACGACGTGCAGGTGTCCTATGCCACCCCGTGGAACGCCACCGTCGCCGTGGGTGCCAACAACGTGTTCAACAAGGTCGGCCCGATGATGACCTCGCAGCCGAGCTCGAACTTCTCGTACTACGGCGGCTACGACATCGGTCGCTTCCTGTACATGAAGTACTCGCAGAAGTTCTGATCGATCCACTGATCAACAACGTCTGATCCAACGGCCCCGAAAGGGGCCGTTGTTTTTTTGTGGCGGTGCCCGCGTCCGGCAAACGGCGCGCACAGAAAAGGCCGCGTTTCCGCGGCCTTCTGCATGCCTGTCACGGGCCGGTCAACCGAGCGGAATCAACGTCTCGATCACGTGCTCCACATAGGCTTCGAAATCCTCGCGGGCCTGCTTGGGCTGCTGCAGCTGCAGCGACAGCTGCAGGAAACCCACATAGGCCGCGTAGGCCAACCGCGCACGGTGCTGCGCATCGGTACGGCTCAGGCCGGCCTGGCGGAACGAGGCGACCAGATACTCCAGGCGCCGGTGCGAAACACGGTCGATGACCGGGCGCACCATCGGGTGATCGAGCGCCTTGAGCAGTTCGCTGTAGATGATGTGCGGCTGCACTTCATGCGCGACCACCTGGAACAGCTGGCGCAGGCGTACGCGCGGATCGGTGACATCGGCCAGGCTACCGAAGACCTGCTCCTGCTCGAACAGTTCCCAACGCTCCAGCGCCGCCTGCAGCAACGCGTCGCGCGAGGGGAAGTGCCAGTAGAAGCTGCCCTTGGTGACACCCAGACGCCGCGCCAGCGGCTCCACCGCGACCGCGCCCACGCCTTGTTCGGCAATCAGATCCAGTGCGGCCTGGGCCCAGTCTTCGGCACTGAGGCGGCTGTTGCGGCCGGCACGTGGCTCGCCGGCGGAAGCTTCGGGTTCATTCATAGGTGGATTTAACCATACGCCGGGGTTGGTTGCAGTATGTGAATCGGTGAAACGCCGCTTCACGCCTGCTGGCACAAGGGATACACACACCATACTCCTAAGTATTGACATCGCACAGGGCAGGTCCATACTAGCGAGTATGGTCACTCCTTCTTCTTCTACCCTGCCGCGTTTTGACGATGAGCGACTGACCGGCGCACATGACACCGTGCTCGCCGCGACCCGCTCACCCCCGGGACGTCGCGGCACCGTGATGTTCGCCCACGGCTTCGGCCAGACCCGGCACGCCTGGAATGCCACCGCGAGCGCCCTGGTCGAGGCCGGTTACCAGACCCTGGCCTACGACGCACGCGGCCACGGCGATTCGGACTGGAACCCGGCCGACCTTGCCTACCACGGCGAACAGTTCGCCGATGATCTGATCGTGCTGGCCGGCGAACAGCCGCAGCCGCCGATCCTGATCGCCGCGTCGATGGGCGGCCTGTTCGGCCTGCTCGCCGAGTCACGCTGGCCCGGCCTGTTCTCGGCGATGGTCCTGGTTGATATCACCCCGCGCTGGGATACCGCCGGGGTCGAAAAGATCCTGATGTTCATGACCGCGCACCCGGACGGCTTCGCCTCGCTGTCGCAGGCGGCCGATGTGATTTCCGCCTACGTGCCACACCGTCCGCGCAAGTCCGAAGATTCGCTGCGCGCATTGCTGCCCGAGGACGGCCACGGCCGTTGGCGCTGGCACTGGGATCCGCGCCTGGTCGCCGAGCTGGCGCGTGACAGCGAACGACACCAGGACGCGCTTGCCGATGCGGCGCGCCAGGTGAAATGCCCCCTGCTGCTGGTCAGCGGTGGCCGCAGCACCCTGGTCACCCCGCAGACGGTGGCCGAGTTCCTGGCGTTGGTGCCACATGCACGCCACGTGCAGCTGCCGGAGGCCACGCATATGGTCGCCGGTGATGACAACAACGCCTTTACCGCTACTGTGTTGGACTATCTGGACGTGTTGCCCTCGGCCTCCGCCGTCGCATCGTCCGCCATTACCGAGCACGTCACCGGAGCACGCTCATGAGCATTGTCGTTCCCTTCCTCGTCGTCCTGTTGGCAGGTGCGTTCGTCGCCTACCACCGGATGCGCCTGATCACCTGGACGATCATCAGTGTGGTGCTGCTGGCCGCCTGCTGGTTCATCCCGTACGTCAACCAGACCGCCACGATCGTGGCTGCGGCCATCGTCGCGGTGATCGCCGTCCCGCTGCTGCTGCCCTTCATCCGCAAGCCGCTGCTGACCGCACCGATGATGAAGGTGTTCCGCAAGGTGCTGCCGCCGCTGTCGCAGACCGAGCGCATCGCGCTGGAAACCGGCTCGGTCGGTTTCGAAGGCGAGCTGTTCACCGGTGACCCGGACTGGAACATCCTGCTGAACTACCCCAAGCCGCAGCTCACCGCCGAGGAACAGGCCTTCCTGGATGGCCCGGTCGAAGAGCTGTGCAGGATGGTCAACGACTGGGAAATCACCCACGTTTACGCCGACTTGCCGCCGGAACTGTGGAGCTTCATCAAGAAGAACAAGTTCTTCGGCATGATCATTCCGAAGGAATACGGCGGCCTGGGCTTCAGCGCGCTGGCCCACCACAAGGTGATCCAGAAGCTGGCCTCGGTGTCGAGCGTGGTCAGCTCCACCGTCGGCGTGCCGAACTCGCTGGGCCCGGGCGAACTGCTCAACCATTACGGTACCCAGGAGCAGAAGGACCAGTACCTGCCGCGCCTGGCCGATGGCCGTGAAGTGCCGTGCTTCGGCCTGACCGGTCCGTTCGCCGGTTCGGATGCGACCTCGATTCCCGATTACGGCATCGTCTGCAAGGGCGAGTGGAACGGCGAGCAGGTGCTCGGCGTCAAGCTCACCTTTGACAAGCGCTACATCACCCTGGCCCCGGTGGCCACGCTGATCGGCCTGGCCTTCCGCATGTACGACCCGGATGGCCTGATCGGCAGCACCCGGGACATCGGCATCACCCTGGCGCTGCTGCCGCGTGACACGGCCGGTGTGGAAATCGGCCGTCGCCATTTCCCGCTCAACTCGACCTTCCAGAACGGCCCGATCCGCGGCAAGGATGTCTTCATCCCGCTGACCCAGCTGATCGGTGGCGCCGAGAAGGCCGGCAAGGGCTGGAACATGCTCAACGAGTGCCTGGCCGTGGGCCGCTCGATCACCCTGCCCTCCACCGCCAGCGGTGGTGCCAAGGCCGGTGCGGTGGTGACCGGTGCCTATGCCCGCATCCGCAAGCAGTTCGGCCTGTCGGTCGGCCGCTTCGAGGGCGTGGAAGAGGCGCTGGCCCGCATTGGCGGCAAGGCCTATGCGATCAGCGCGCTGTGCCAGGCCACGGCCGCTGCGGTGGACCGCGGCGACGTGCCGTCGGTGCCGTCGGCGATCGCCAAGTACCACTGCACGACCATGAGCCGTGAAGTGATCTCCGATGTGATGGACGTGATCGGCGGCAAGGGCATCATCCTGGGGCCGCGCAACTTCGCCGGCCGCAGCTGGCAGGCCGCGCCGATCGCGATCACGGTCGAAGGCGCCAACATCATGACCCGCAGCCTGCTGATCTTCGGCCAGGGTGCGATCCTGTGCCACCCCTGGGTGCTGAAGGAAATGAAGGCCGCGCAGGATCCGGACACCCGTGCCGGCCTGCAGGAATTCGACCGCAGCCTGTTCGGCCACATCCGCTACGGCATCTCCAACGCCGTGCGTTCGTTCTGGTTCGGGCTCACCGGCGCCCGCTTCGGTGCCGCCCCGGGCGATGCCTACACCCGCCGTTACTTCCGCAAGCTGGACCGCTACTCGGCCAACCTGGCGCTGATGGCCGACATTTCGATGATGACCCTCGGCGGCAAGCTGAAGTTCAAGGAGTCGCTGTCCGGCCGCCTGGGCGATGTGCTGAGCCACATCTACATGACCAGCGCCATGCTCAAGCGTTACCACGACGAGGGCGCGCCGGCGGCCGACCAGCCGCTGCTGGCCTGGGCCTTCCATGACAGCGTGCACAAGATCGAAGAATCGCTGTCGGCGGCGCTGCGCAACTTCCCGATCCGTCCGATCGGTTGGCTGATGTGGGCGCTGATCTTCCCGTTCGGCCGCCGTGCCGAGGCCCCGGGCGACCGCCTGGGCCACCGCGTGGCCGCGCTGCTGATGGCGCCCAACGAAGCCCGTGACCGCCTGGCCAGTGGTGTGTTCCTGACGCCGTGCGAGAACAACCCGGGTGGCCGCATCAACAGCTACCTGTCCAAGGCGATCATGGCCGAGCCGGTCGAGCGCAAGTTCATCAAGGCGCTCAAGACCAAGGGCATCGAAGCGCTGGACTTCGCTACCCAGCTGGACGAGGCCGTGGCCGAAGGCGTGATCACCCAGGATGAGCGCACCCTGCTCGAAGAGCTGCGCACGCTCACCCTGGAAACCATCACGGTGGACGACTTCGATCCGGAAGAACTGCGCTCGGCGGGCTACTACAAGCGCCAGCAGACGGACGCGCAATCCCAGGCCGCGTGATCCCGGCCACCAGGTAAACGACAACGGCGGACTTCGGTCCGCCGTTTTTTTAGGAGACTCCCGATGTCCGCTCCCCTGCTCACGCTTTACCGCCGCATGCAGCGCTGGCCTGCCGGCGGCTGGCTGTTCTCGCGCGCGGTGTGCTTCAAGGCGCCCTACTTCGCCAGCATCGCCCCGCGCATCACCGCGCTCGAGCCGGGCCGCTGCGAAGGGCGCATCGCGCACCGGCGCAAGGTCGCCAACCACCTCGGCACGGTGCATGCGATCGCGCTGTGCAACCTGGCCGAACTCACTGCGGGCCTGATGGTGGACGCTTCGCTGCCCAAGGGCATGCGCTGGATCCCGAAGGGCATGGAGGTGCAGTACCTGGCCAAGGCGACCGGCACGCAGCATGCCATCGCCACGCCGGAGCAGCCGATCGTGGCGGCCGAGGCGGGGTACGCGCTGCCGGTGAAGGTGCAGGTGCGCGATGACGCCGGCACGGTGGTGTTCCAGGCGCGGATCGCGATGTGGGTGTCGCCGGTCAGGCGATGAGCATTGGCGCAGCCACCCACGGGGTGGCGCTACGTTCGATCCGTCTGTCGCAGGGTAGCGCCACGCCGTGCGTGGCTGGCGCCTGTCAGGCCGGCACCATCCACCATGCCGCCACGGCCAGGATCGCCGGCACGGCCTGGATGAAGAAGATCCGCTTGTTGACGCTGTAGGCGCCGTAGCAGCCGGCCACGATCACGCAGCCGAGCATGAAGTTCACCAGCATCGGCAGGTGATCGAACAGCCCCCACAACAGGCCGGCAGCGAGGAAGCCGTTGTACAGGCCCTGGTTGGCCGCCAGCACGCGCGTGGTCTCGGCCTTCTCCGGCGTGTTGCGGAAGGTCTTCAGGCCCAGCGGCCGGGTCCACAGGAACATTTCCAGGACCAGGAAGTACACGTGCAGCAGGGCGACCAGCAAGGTCAATGACAGCGCGATCCAATACATGGGTCAAGGTTCCTGGAAGACTCCGGAGAGCTTACTCCGGTCGCTCGCCGGGCAGCTTCTTTTCTTCGCGCAGCAGGCCCAGCGCGGCAATCGTCATCGCCCCGGCCACCACCAGCCCACCGACGAAGACAATGTGCGAACCGAACAGGGACAGCCCCTTGTGCACCCAGGCGAACGTCAGGTCGCCGCCACGGTAGACCACGGTGTCGATCGCCGCGCCGGCCTTGTAGCGCCACTGGCGGTCCACACGGGTGTAGATGGTCTCGCGCGCGGGCTTGGCCAGCGAGAATTCGCTGGCGCGGGTCATCACCTGCACCATCGCCACCATCAGCGGCAGCGGCGAGGCGGCCAGTATCGAAAACCCGATGATGATGGCGACACCCGGGATCAGCAGCGCCGGGGCGATGCCGTACCGCGACAGCAACCAGCGGGTGAAGCCGAGCTGCACGATCAGGGTCAGCGTGTTCACCGCCAGGTCCACCCGCGAGAAGAAGGCCGTGCTGGACGCGGCGTCGGGATACAGGCGGCGCACGATCGAGGCCTGCTCGTTGTAGAGCATCGTGCCCACGCCCACGCCGAACAGCACCAGCACAGCCAGCCAGCGCAACAGCGGCTCACGCACGATCAGCTTCAGACCGTCGAGCACGCTGCCGCCCATCGGGGTTTCACCCGACACCAACTTCTGCTCCTGCTCCCGTGCCACCGCCCACAACCGCAGCCGCCAGATGCAGACCAGGCAGGCACTCAGAAAGCCGGCCGAGACCAGCATCAGGTTGGCAATACCCACCCGCTCCACCAGCGCCGCCGTGATGATCGGCCCCAGGAACGCACCGAGCGTGCCTGCCGCGCCGATGTAGCCGTATACCTCGCGTGCCTGTGCGTTGGAGAACACGTCCGCCATGAAGCTCCAGAACACCGCCACCGCAAAGAGGTTGAACACGGCGGCCCAGAAGAAGAACGCCATGCCGCGCCCAGGCACGCCACTGTCGAACAGCAGGTAGAAACCCAGCAGGGAAATGATGAAGAAGACATACACCGCGGGCAGGAATACCCGCCGCGCATAGCGGCTGACCAGCGCGCCGTACAGCGGCTGCAACACCAGCATGATGAAGAACACCCCGGTGAACAGAAACTGCAGCACGAAGTCCTGCACCGCAATGCCATGCGCGCTGAACCAGTCGATCAGCACGGGCGGGAACACCGCCTTGGCGTCGGCCGAGGCAGCCATTGCCTCGCGCACCGGGCGCAGTACGTAGTAGCCGCTCAGCAGGCAGAAGAAGTACAGGCACGCCCAGATCAGGGGCGGCGACTGCCGCAGCGCCCCGCGCAGGCCCGATTGCACCGGTGCTGTCGCGGCAGCACTCATCGCACCCACTCCCGGTTTGGGCGGCGTGACAACGGCGGCATCGTGGAAACTCCGGGCAGGGAAGCGCGCAAGGTAAACGATGCACCGCAACATCGCCAGCGTTGGGCGCGGCCACCTGCGCAACGCTGCGTGGCCGATGCTGCAGCCCCTGCGCGGGGCAACCTGCCTTATGCTCGGCGGGCACCCCGTCCAGGAGCGGCATGTACGACTACATCGTCATTGGTGCCGGCTCGGCCGGCTGCGTGCTGGCCAACCGGCTCAGCGTAGACCCTGCCTGCCGGGTGCTGCTGCTGGAAGCCGGCCCGCGCGACACCAACCCGTTCATCCACATGCCGGCCGGGTTGGCGCGGCTGGTCAACAACCGCCGCATCAACTGGAACCTGGACACCGAGCCCGAGCCCGCGCTCGGCGGCCGTCGCCTGTGGTGGCCACGCGGCAAGGTGCTGGGCGGCTCCAGCTCGATCAATGCGATGTGCTACGTGCGTGGCGTACCAGCCGACTACGATGGCTGGGAGGCCGCCGGTGCCACCGGCTGGGGCTGGGAGCAGGTGCTGCCCTGGTTCGTGCAGGGCGAGCGCAACAGCCGCGGTGCCAGCGCGCTGCACGGCGATGCCGGTCCGCTGTCGGTGTCCGACCTGCGCCACCACAACCCTCTCTCGGCTGCCTTCATCGCGGCCGCGCAGCAGGCCGGCCACGCCCATAACCCCGACTTCAATGGCCACCAGCAGCTCGGTGTGGGGCTGTACCAGGTCACCCAGCGCGAAGGCGCGCGCTGCTCGAGCGCGGACGCCTACCTGCGCCCGGCGCGCCACCGGCGCAATCTGACGGTGCTGACCGGTGCCCACGCCGTCGCGCTGAGCTTCGACGGCACCACCGCCACCGGCGTGCACTATCGGCGTGGCGGGCAGCACCTGCATGCACGCGCAGGGACCGAGGTGATCCTCAGCGCCGGCGCCATCCATTCCCCGCACCTGCTGATGCTGTCCGGCATCGGCGAGGCGGACACGTTGCGCTGCCACGGCATCACGCCGCGGGTGGACCTGCCCGGGGTCGGCCGCAACCTGCAGGACCACCTGGACATCTGCACCGTCGTGCACACCGGACCAGGCGTCAGCTACGACCGCAGCAGCGAACTGCGCATCGCCATCGACTACTTCCTGCGTGGCCATCGCGGCGCCGGCACCAGCAACCTGGCCGAGGCCGGTGGTTTCGTGCGCTCATCGCTGGCCACCGATGCCCGCGCCGACGTGCAGTTCCATTTCGTCCCGGCAATGCTCGACAACCACGGCCGCCACCGCCTTCCCGGCGACGGCTACACCCTGCATGCATGCCCGCTGCACCCCCGCAGCCGCGGCCGCTTGCGGCTGCGCGACGCCGACGCACGCTCAGCGCCCCGCATCCATGCCAACTACCTGGGCGATACGGGTGGCCATGACCTGAAGATGATGCTCGAATGCGCGCGCCTGGCGCGCACGATCCTGGCCCAGCCCGCCTTCGACCGTTGGCGCGGCACGCCCGTGTTTCCGTCGCACAGCAATCTCGATGACACCGCGCTCGAGGCGTTCATCCGGGCCAAGGCCGAGACCGTCTATCACCCGGTCGGCACCTGCGCGATGGGGCAGCATGCCCAGGCCGTGGTCGACCCGACCCTGCGCGTGCACGGCACCCGGCGACTGCGGGTAGTGGACGCTTCGGTGATGCCCACCCTGATCAGCGGCAATACCAACGCGCCGACGATGATGATCGCCGAGCGGGCCGCCCACTAGATCCGGACCGCCGCGGCAGGCTGAACAGGGGTGCGCTGGCCGCCCTCCCGTGCCCGCGACCGATCGGCACCGGGATCGGCAAAACCCGCACGTTTTCAATGCGATACGCATTCATCTTCGATTCGTTTGTGCAATCACGAAAAGCGGCGCTAGAATCGGTCACAGCAGTCGCGCACGGGCACCCATACGATGAACCAGAACAACAGGCGCCGACCGATCCGTTCGGCGGCAACCGGGTTGTTGGGCATGTTGATGCCCATCGCCATGTCTTCCACCGCGCAGACCCCTGTCGCCTCGCCCGCCGCATTGCCGGTCAACATCGAGGAGTCGGCGCCGACCGCGGCACCGCACACCCAGCCTGCAGCGTACCGCACGACCCCGGCCGGCCTGAAGGTGCAGCCGCCCGCGCCGGGCTTCAACGTCGCTTCGATCGAATCGATGGCGCAGCAGCTCACCTACGGCGAGCGCGTGCCCGGGATGGCCGTGGCCATCGTCCAGGGCGGCCGCGTGCTGAGCGCGCGCGGCTACGGCGTCACCGACGTCAACAACCCGCAGCAGGTCGATGCCCACACCGTGTTCCGCCTGGCCTCGCTGTCCAAGGCCTTCGCCGGCACGATGGCCGGGCTGCTGGTCAACGACGGCACGCTGCGCTGGGACAGCAAGGTCACCGACTACGTGCCCGGCTTCCAGCTCAGCACGCCCGAGGCGACCGAGCGCCTGACCGTGGCCGATCTGCTCAGCCATCGCGTTGGCCTGCCGTACAACGCCTACGACCGCGACGTTGAAGCCAACGCCGAGTACTACACCCTCACCCACAAGCTGGCCGCCACCTCGCTCAAGTGCCTGCCCGGCGACTGCTATGCGTACCAGAACGTGGCCTTCAGCCTGATCGGCGATGTCGTCTACGCCGCCTCCGGCAGCTTCTACGAACAGTCCGTCGAGCGCCGCCTGTTCAAGCCGCTCGGCATGGACGATGCCAGCCTCGGCCTGGCCGGCATCCAGGCCAGCTCGCGCTGGGCCCGCCCGCACGTGCGCAGCCGCAACGGCTGGGTCGCGCTCACGCCCAAGCCGACGTATTACCGCCTTGCTCCGGCCGCCGGCGTCAACGCCAGTGCCAGCGACATGGCGCAGTGGTTGCTGGCCCACACCGGCCACCGCCCTGACGTGCTGCCGGCCCCCTTGCTGGCCACGCTGCACGCCAGCCTGATCAGCACCCCCGGCGAAATGCGCTCGGGCTGGCGCCGCGAGCGCCTCAACTCGGCCGGCTACGCCCTCGGCTGGCGCACCTTCGATTACGCCGGCCACGAGGTGATCTTCCATGCCGGTGCCGTCCAGGGCTATCGCGGCCTGGTCGCCCTCGTGCCCGAACGTGACCTCGGCATCGCCATCATGTGGAACGGCGAGAGCAGCCTGCCCAGCGGCCTGCTGCCGACCGTGCTCGACCAGGCGATGGGCCTGCCGACCCAGCGTTGGCTGGACGTGGACACCGATTTCGGCAGCGACAACCTCATGGCCGAAGACGCCGCCCCGCAGGGCAAGCGCAAGGGCGTCTCGTCGAACCGCGCCGTCGCCTCCCCGCGCTGATCCGCGCGCACAGTGGCATCGAGAAAGGCGGCCGGATGGCCGCCTTTTTCATTGTTTCCGTTTGCCTTGCCCATAAAAAAACTCCTTCCCCGCTGGGCTGCCAGGGAAGGAGTCTCAGGTACGGCTATCGGGAAAAACTCAGATCAGCGGTGCCGGGGTTGCCGGCAGAGCGACCGGTGCGGCCTTCTTCTTGCGAACGGCCGGCTTGCGCTTTGCAACCTTCTTCACCGCCTTCTTCGCCGATGCCTTCTTGGCCGGAGCCTTGCGGGCAGTCGCCTTCTTGGCGGTGGCCTTCTTGGCTACCTTGCGGGTGGCCTTCTTGGCAGTCTTCTTGGCAGCCTTCTTCGGAGCGGCTTTCTTGGCTACCTTGCGGGTCGCCTTCTTGGCCGTCTTCTTTACCGCCTTTTTCGCGGTCTTCTTGGTGGCTGCCTTCTTTGCAGTCTTCTTGGCGGCCTTCTTCGCCGTCTTCTTCACTGCCTTCTTCGCGGTCTTCTTGGTCGCAGCCTTCTTTGCCGTCTTCTTCACGGCCTTCTTCGCCGTCTTCTTCACGGCTGCCTTGCGGGCGGTCGCCTTCTTGGCCGCCTTCTTCACCGTCTTCTTGGCAGCAGCTTTCTTGGCTACCTTCTTGACGGCCTTCTTGGCAGTGGCCTTCTTAGCGACCTTCTTGGCTGCCTTTTTGGCGGCCGGCTTTTTCTTCGCAGCTTTCTTGGTTGCCATGGGATGGCTCCTCGTCAGTGATCTATGGAGTGGAAACGCCCAGGTAAAGCAAACCCGCCGTTGCTGCGTTGCGGGGACCGCCGTCGCGTCATGCGCGTCGTGACGGATACGGTGACACCCGCCGCATCTGGCCAGGCAGGTATCGAAGAGGAAAGGAACTTGCGGTTCGCCGGAGGAAGCGAAGCCATCTCCACCGTCATGGGACGCGAGGTGGATGTCCAGGTTGTGCTTCGCGACTTGATGTCGATTCTGCTCACTCTGTTCGCAGGCAAGGTCTGCTGAGGCGAAACCTAATCACGCTTTTTTTGACTGTCAACAACCCCGGCGAAAAATTTTCACACCGGCGCCTTGCCTCGCCCCCCTCGCTGCGCCCGCGTGCGACCTGCCAAACGCACGATGCCGCCGCCGGCGCGAACGCCCTGCGCCCGCACACGCTGACAACACTGAAAAGAAAAACACTTAAAAGAAGCACTTTCGTGTCGCGACATCGCAACATCGCGGTGCATGCCATTGCGTGCCCGCGCGTGCAGCCTGCTCGACCACGCACCTCGCCAGCCTCCCCGTGCGCCCCTTAAACGGACCGGAAAACTTTTCACATCTGCGCGCACTTTTTTCGACCCGATTCGCGCAACTGCGCAAACTTTTGACCGCCCTGGCACCGGCGCGTCCGTCCGCGATGATCGACTTCGAGCGTCCGTGCGCGTCCATATCGATGCCACATCGGTGCGCGATCGGGTGCGCGGCGCGGACCCGATCACCGGCTGCATCGGCACCGAACCGATCGTCATGAGCCCGTGGTCGCGATCGCGTGCCGCCGCGCGCGCACTGCAATCCTCACGTACTGCTAACGCCGTTCGCGTGCGCCCGGCGAACGGGCAAAAAAAAACGGCCGCACCAGGCGGCCGTTCTTCAGCGGCGGCGACGATCAGTGATCGTCGTTTTCCAGCAGCTCGGCGTAGTCGTCCGGACCCAACAGGTCGTTGACTTCTTCCAGGCCGGCCACTTCGACGACATAGATCCAGCCGTCGCCGTAGGCGTCTTCGTTGATGGTTTCCGGCTTGTCGCTCAGGGCCGAATTGACCTCGACCACCGTGCCGGTGATCGGGCTGTACACGTCCGAGGCGGCCTTGACCGACTCGACCACGGCAGCCTGCTCGCCGGCCTTGACCTCCTGGCCAACCTCCGGCAGTTCAACGTAGACCAGGTCGCCGAGCAGGCCCTGGGCGTGGTCGGAAATACCGACGGTGACGCGGCCATTGCCTTCAACGCGCGCCCACTCGTGGGACTTGAGGAATTTGAGGTCGCCGGGGATCTCGCTCATGGGACTGCTCCGAGGAATATCAGGGGGGTCAAGAAACGGGGGTAGTGTAACCAACCGGCGCGGATGCGGAGGCATCCGCGCCGGGTAAAGCACGGCATCAGCCGTCGATCAGCACACCGGGCTGGGGCTGGCCTTCGCGCACGAACGGGAACTTCACCACGCGCACCGGAACCTGCTTGCCGCGGATATCCACGCGGACCTCGCCCAGTTCGCCGCCCGGCACGCGGGCGAACGCGATGCCCTTGCCCAGGGTCGGCGAGAAGGTGCCGGACAGGATCTCGCCCTCGCCGCCGGCGGTGAGTACCACCTGGCCGTGGCGCAGTACGCCCTTCTCGTCCATCACCAGGCCGATCAGCTGGCGGGCGTTGCCGGCCGCCTTCTGCGCTTCGAGCACGTCGCGACCGATGAAGTGGCGACCTTCGTCCAGCGCCACGGTCCAGGCCAGGCCGGCTTCGTACGGGGTGATCTCTTCGTCCATGTCCTGGCCGTAGAGGTTCATGCCGGCTTCCAGGCGCAGCGTGTCGCGCGCACCCAGGCCAGCCGGACGCACGCCGGCGGCGCTCAGGGCATTCCAGAAGGCGACCACGGCGCTCTGCGGCAACAGGATCTCGAAACCGTCCTCACCGGTGTACCCGGTGCGGGCCACGAACAGCGCGGTGCCATCGGCGGTGGTGGTTTCCAGCGCGGCGAAACGGCCCAACTTCTCCAGCGCGGCGCGGTCGCCCTCGCCGAGCAGGCTGATCACGCGCTCGCGCGCGGTCGGCCCCTGCACCGCGATGATGGCCAGGTCTTCGCGCTCGATCACCTCCACGTTGAAGGCCGCGGCCTGCTGGCGGATCCAGGCCAGGTCCTTTTCGCGGGTGGAGGCGTTGACCACCATGCGGAAGAAATCGTCGGCCATGTAGTAGACGATCAGGTCGTCGATCACGCCGCCGCGGGCATTGAGCATGCACGAGTACAGTGCCTTGCCGGTGGCCTTGAGCTTGTCCACCGAGTTGGCCAGCAGCGTGCGCAGGAACGGCTTGACCTGGTCACCGCGCAGGTCGACCACGGTCATGTGGCTGACGTCGAACATGCCGGCGTCGCTGCGCACCAGATGGTGCTCGTCCAGCTGCGAACCGTAATGAATGGGCATGTCCCAGCCACCGAAATCGACCATCTTGGCGCCGAGTGCGCGGTGGGTATCGTTGAGAAGCGTCTTCTGGGTCATGACCGGTTCCGGGGGAATGAAGGCAAGACATCCATTATCCCAGAACCGTCTTCACAACGCCTGCGGCGGTGCGGGAAAACCGCGGATCAGGCCTGCTGCACCTTCAGCGTCATCCCTTCCACCGCCACCACCCGTACCGGGCTGCCGGCGGGCAGGTCGGGACCTGCGACAACCCAGAAGGCATCGTCCACCTTGGCCCGGCCCTTGCCGGCGGTGATGGCCTGGTCGAGCACGACCACCCGCCCGATCAGCTGTTCGGCGCGGCGGTTCAACAGCGGCTGGTCGCTCCGGCGATCGTGCGACCGGCCCCAGCGGCGGTAGCACTGGATCGAGACCACGCTGAGCACCACGAACGCGACCACCTGCCACAGCAGCGGGATCTCGGCGAACACCGCCACCAGCACGAACACCGCAGCCGCACCGATCCCGATCCACAACATGAAGGCACCGGGCGCGAGCGCCTCGGCGGCGAACAGCACCAGTGCCAGCGCGCCCCAGGCCACCACTTCCCAGCGCATGTCAGCCTCCGATCCGCGGCGGGACGCCGCGCGTGGTTTTCTTCTCTTCCTGCTTGGCGAACGCTTCGCGTGCCAGCTCGGCGACGCCGGCGATCGAGCCGATCACCCCGCTGGCCTCCATCGGCATCAGCACCAGCTTCTGGTTCGGCGAGGTCGCCAGTTCCTTGAATGCTTCCACGTACTTCTGCGCGATGAAGTAGTTGATCGCCTGCACGTCGCCCTGGGCGATCGCCTCGGACACCATCGTGGTGGCCTTGGCTTCGGCCTCGGCCAGGCGTTCGCGCGCTTCAGCGTCGCGGAAGGCGGCCTCCTTGCGTCCCTCGGCCTCGAGCACCGTGGCCTGCTTTTCGCCCTCGGCGCGCAGGATCTCGGACTGGCGCGAGCCCTCGGCTTCCAGGATCTGCGCGCGCTTCTCGCGTTCGGCCTTCATCTGCCGCGCCATCGCATCAAGCAGGTCGCGCGGCGGCTGGATGTCGCGGATTTCGATGCGGTTGACCTTCACGCCCCACGGGTTGGTGGCATGGTCGACCACGCTCAGCAGCTGGGCGTTGATCACTTCGCGCTGGCTGAGCGATTCATCCAGGTCCATCGAGCCGATCACGGTACGGATGTTGGTCTGCACCAGGGCGATCATCGCCACTTCCAGGTTGGCGACCTCGTAGGCGGCCTTGGCGGCATCGAGCACCTGGAAGAACACCACGCCATCCACGCGCACGGCAGCGTTGTCCTTGGTGATCACTTCCTGGCTGGGCACATCCAGCACCTGCTCCATCATGTTCACCTTGCGCCCCACGCCGTAGACGATCGGGATCAGGAAATGCAGGCCCGGCGACATGGTGTGGGTGTAGCGGCCGAAGCGCTCCACGGTCCATTCGTAGCCCTGCGGCACCATGCGCACGGCCTTGAACAGGATGACAACGGCCACGAAGGCCAGCACAAGCGAGAACAGCATGGTCGGAAACATCAGGTCACTCCCTTTCCCCGGATTCGTAGCACCGAGTATAGCCACGCTGCCTTCACGCCCGCATCGGGGTGCCTGACGCGCCGCAGGTCGGGATCAGGCGCTGCGCGGGGCGAACATGATCACCATCATCCCGGCCAGGCACAGGCCGACGCCCAGCAGGTCCCAGCGGCTGGGGCGGATGCCGTCCACCAGCCACAACCACATCAGCGCGGTGCCGATGTAGACCCCGCCATAGGCCGCATAGACACGGCCGCTGGCGGCCGGGTGCAGGGTCAGCAGCCAGGCGAACACTGCCAGGCTGGCAGCGGCCGGCAACAGCAGCCACGCGCTGCCCTCCCTGCGCAGCCACAGCCAGGGCAGGTAACACCCGACAATCTCGGCCACGGCGGTCAGCACGAACAGCAGCAGCGTTTTCACGGCTTGGGCTCGTCCGCCTTGGCCTGCTGCCAGAGGGCTTCCTGCGCGTCCAGATCGAGCGCGGCCATGGTCTGCCCGGCTGCGTGGGCCTGGGCTTCCATCGCGCGGAAGCGGCGCTCGAACTTCTGGTTGGCCTGGCGCAGTGCGGCGCCGACATCGACCTTGGCGTGGCGGGCCAGATTGGCACAGACGAACAGCAGGTCGCCGAGTTCTTCCTGCAGGCGCGCGTGGTTTTCCTCGACCGGGCCGCGCGCGAATTCAGCGGCGACCTCGTCCAGTTCCTCGCGTACTTTATCCATCACCGGCGCCGGGCCCGGCCAGTCGAAACCCACCCGCGCCGCGCGCGCCTGCAGCTTCACCGCCCGCTGCCATTCCGGCAGGCCGCGCGAGATCCCGGCCAGCGCCGAGGTATCGGTCTGGCCCTTGGCGGCGCGCTCGGCGCGTTTGATCGCCTCCCAGTTGCTGTTGACGTCCTCCGCACCGTTCACCTGGACCTGGGAGAACACATGCGGGTGGCGACGCTCCATCTTGTCGCTGATCGCGCGGGCGACGTCGGCAAACCCGAACGCGCCCTGCTCCTGCGCCATCTGCGCATGGAAGACCACCTGGAGCAGCAGGTCGCCGAGTTCATCCTTCAGGTCATCCAGGTCACCCCGGTCGATCGCATCGGCGACCTCGTAGGCTTCCTCGATGGTGTACGGGGCGATGCTGGCGAAATCCTGCTGCAGGTCCCAGGGGCAGCCCTGCTGCGGGTCGCGCAGGCGCGCCATGATGCCCAGCAGGCGGTCCAGTTCGGGGGTGGCAGGCATCGTTGCTCCAGTCAGGTCAGGCGGGCAGCCACTCGCGCCACGGCAGGCGGGTATCGCCCAGCGCGATGAAGTCACCGTTCAAGAGGGTCTCGCGGCGGTTGTAGCGGAACGGCTTGCCGGTCTCGGCCGAGAGCACCGCGCCACCGGCGGCATGCAGTACGCACTGACCGGCGGCGGTGTCCCATTCGGACGTCGGGCCCAGACGCGGGTAGACGTCCAGCGTGCCCTCGGCCAGCCGGCAGAATTTGAGCGAGGAGCCCTGTGCGAGCACCTCGATATCGCCCATGCGGTCCAGCAGCGCCTGGGTCTGCTCGCTGCGATGCGAGCGGCTGGCGGCGACCCGCAGCGGCGCCGAGGCCGGCGTGCGGGTGCGCAGTACCGAATCGCGCATGCCGTCGCGGCGATAGGCCAGCTCGCCGCGCATGGCGTGCCAGACCTGGCCGGTGGCCGGGGCCAGCACCACGCCGAAGGCCGGTGCGCCCTGGTAGATCAGCGCGATGTTGACGCTGAACTCGTCGTTGCGCTTGACGAATTCGCGGGTGCCGTCGAGCGGATCGACCAGCCAGTACGCCCCCCAGTGCTGGCGGACCTCCCACGGTACCTGCGCCGATTCTTCAGACAGGATCGGCAGGTCCGGGGTCAGCTGCGCCAGCCCGCGCTCGATCACCTGGTTGGCGCCGAGGTCGGCGGCGGTGACCGGGCTGTGGTCGGACTTGATCTCCACATCGAACGGGGTGGCGTAGACGGCCATGATGGCAGCGGCCGCGTCCTGGGCGATGGCGATGACGGTTTCGCGCAGATCCGTCGTGAGTTTGATCATTCCTTCCGTCCCAGCCACTCGCGCGCGATGAACAGCGCCGCCAGCGATCGGCCCTCGGAGAAGTCCTCGCGCAGCATCAGCTGGTCCAGGTCGGCCAGCTTCCACGGCACGACGTCCAGTTCCTCCGGCTCGTCGCCGGCCAGGCGCTCGGGGTATAGATCGCGCGCCACCACCAGCCACGACTGGTGGCTCATGTAGGTCGGCGCCAGGGTCATTGCGCGCAGCACATCGACCCGACGGGCACCGTAGCCGGCCTCCTCCTTCAATTCGCGGTCGGCCGCCTGTTCGGGCGTCTCGCCGGCATCGATGCGCCCTTTCACCAGGCCCAGCTCGTAGCGATGCATGCCGGCGGCGTATTCACGCACCAGCAGCACGGTCTCGTCGTCGAGCATCGGCACCACCACCACGGCGCCATGGCCGCGGGTCACCAGCCGTTCGAAGCGGCGGCGTTCGCCATTGGAGAATTCCAGATCCAGATGCTGGCGCTGGAACGGCCCGCTTTCCTCGTCCGTGATCTGGTGGATGATGGGCAGGCGACGGCTCATGCGAGCATCTCTAGAATGGGTACTGGTGAAAACGTGTTCATGAGCCCGAAATGCTAGCAGACCCAGCCCCCCTCACGCTGGCCGATCAGTGGCGGCAACGCGATCTGGCCGTGCTGTGGCACCCGTGCACGCAGATGCGCGAGCACCCCGACACCCTGCCCTTGCTGCCGATCGCCCGTGGCGAAGGCCCGTGGTTGATCGACCACGACGGCCATCGCTATCTGGACGCGGTGAGCAGTTGGTGGACCAATCTGTTCGGCCATGCGCAGCCGCGCATCGGCGCGGCCATCGCCCAGCAGGCCACGCAGCTGGAACAGGTGATGCTGGCCGGCTTCAGCCATGCGCCGGCGGTGCGGCTGGCCGAGCGCCTGCTGGCGATCGCGCCACGCCAGGCCGGGCGTGATCCGCTGGCCAAGGTGTTCTATGCCGACAACGGTTCGGCCGGGGTGGAAGTGGCGCTGAAGATGGCCTTCCACTATTTCCGCAACCGCGGGGAGAACCACCGCACGCGCTTCGTGGCATTGGAGAACGGCTACCACGGCGAAACCCTGGGTGCGCTGTCGGTCGGCGACATCCCGCTGTACCGGCGGGTATACGCGCCGCTGCTGACCGAGGCACTGTTCGCGCCCTCGCCCGACGCCTACCTGGCCGAACCCGGCCAGAGCGCGGCGCAGCGTGCGCACCAGGCGGCCGATGCGCTGGCCACGCTGTTCGACCAGCACCCGGGCGAGATCTGCGCGGTGATCCTGGAGCCGCGCCTGCAGTGCGCCGGCGGCATGCGCATGCATGACCCGGTCTATCTGCAGCGTGCGCGTGCGTTGTGCGATGCCAACGGTGCGTTCCTGATCGCCGATGAAATCGCCACCGGTTTCGGCCGCACCGGCACGATGTTCGCCTGCGAACAGGCCGGGGTGATGCCCGACCTGCTGTGCCTGTCCAAGGGCCTGACCGGCGGCTTCCTGCCACTCTCGGCGGTGCTGGCCACGCAGGCGCTGTACGACGCCTTCCTGGACGATTCGCGCGAGCGCGCGTTCCTGCATTCGCACAGTTACACCGGCAATCCGCTGGCCTGCGCCGCTGCGCTGGCGACGCTGGACATCTTCGCCGACGAGGACGTGATCGCCCGCAACCGCAGCACCGCTGAAGTGATGCGCACCCTGGCCGCACCGTTCGCCGACCACGCGCATGTCGCCGATGTGCGCCAGGCCGGGATGGTGGTGGCGTTCGAACTGACCCGCAACGGCGACAAGCGTACGCCGTTCCCGGCCGAGGCCAGAATCGGGCTGCACGCCTACAAGGCCGCGCTCAAGCGCGGCGTGGTGCTGCGCCCACTGGGCAATGTGCTGTATTGGATGCCGCCGTACTGCGTGGAGGACGACCATCTGGATCTGCTTGCACTGACCACCCTGGCTGCCATCGACGAGGCCGTCGCATGCGCGTGACCCGGAGCTACATCGATCATCCGCTGACTGTCGGCCAGACCCTGTCGCTGCCCGAGGATGCGGCCAACCATCTGGTCCGCGTGATGCGCCTGCGCGAAGGCGATGGCTGCGTGCTGTTCAACGGCGATGGCCAGGACTACAGCGCGACCCTGGTGGTGGTGGGCAAGCGCGATGCGCAGGTGCGCATCGAGGCCGCCACCGCGCTGGACAACGAATCGCCGTTGCACATCACCCTGCTGCAGGGCATCGCCCGTGGCGAGAAGATGGACCTGATCCTGCAGAAGGCCACCGAACTGGGCGTGCAGGCCTTCGTGCCGGTCAATGCCGAGCGCACGGAAGTGAAGCTTGACGCGGCCCGCGCCGAGAAGCGCCTGGCGCACTGGCACAGCGTGGTGGTCTCGGCCTGTGGCCAATCCGGCCGCGCGCGCGTGCCAAGCGTGGTCGCGCCGCGATCGCTGCAGGACGCCGCCAACGCGATGCCGGCCGAGGCGTTGAAGCTGACCCTGGATCCACAGGGCGAGCATCGCTTGTCGACGCTCTCGGCCGCACCGGGCGGCGTGGTGATCGCGATCGGCCCGGAAGGCGGCTGGTCGCCGCGCGACCGCCAGGCGCTGGCCGCGGCGGGCTTCCAGGGATTGCAGTTGGGCCCGCGCGTGCTGCGTACCGAGACCGCAGGGCTGGCGGCGATTGCGGCGGTGCAGGCACGCCTGGGCGATCTGGGCTGACGATCGCGCTTGCCTGACGCCTCAGCCCCCTTGATTCATCGGGAGCGATTGCCCCCTTGAGTCCAGGGAGCGCGCCGACAGGCGCGGGGACACTTCACCCCGCGACCGGGAAAGCGTCGTCCAGCGCCGCTTCCAGGGCGTCCAGGTCCGGCAGCAGCGCACTCTGCTCACCCAGCAGCACGCGCATGTGCACGCCCTGAGGCAGGGTTTCTTCGGACGCGTCGGCGAGCAGGCCGTCGCGCGGCACCGCGATCAGCTGCGGGAACGTCTGGGTCAGCAGGGCGAAGTACGGGCGGCGCGGATTGCCGCCCAGTGCCTTGAGCACGACCACCTTGTTGTTGGTCACCACCGGCTCGTCGCCCTGCCCGGACAACCGGGCAAAGGACAGCAGCGGCACGTCCCAGCCGTGCCAGGCGATCTGCCCGACCAGCCAGGCCGGCGCGTCGGGCACGGTTTCGACCGGCACCTTGGACATCATTTCGGCGACGGTGGCATTGGGCAGCAGCACGCGTTCGTGCCCGGCCTGGATCAGGACACCGCGGATTTCGTCGTTGCTGGCGTAGCTCATGGAGATTCCTTCAAGGGTGCGTCGGCGCGCCTACGCGTCCACGCCCCAGCGTTCGGCGATGGTGGCGGCCAACTGCGGCGGTTCACCGGCCTGCTGGCCGGCAGCGACCACGGTACTGGCCGCCGTCGGGTCATAGCAGCCCTCGCCGATCTGACCGCCCACCCAGGCCCCGGCGGCCGCCAGGGCGAGCACGGCGTCCACCTGGGCGGCATCGGCGCCGCTGAGCAGGACCACGCCGCTGTGCAAGGCCGGCAGTGTCGCGATCTGGATGCCGGTGGGCTCGGCGATGAAATGCAGCGTGCCCTGGCGCACGACGATGCCGATGTCATCGGGCAGGATGTAGGCCTGCCCGGCTTCCACCGGCTGGGCGTCTTCGGCCAGCAGCACCGGCAGGGCGGACACCCGTGCCATCTGCTTGACCAGATTGCCGTAGCGTCCCCCGTCCAGGCGCATATGCACCAGCACCGCGGTGCTCAGCGATTCGGGCAGCGCGGCCAGCAGGCGGCGCAATGCATCCGGCCCGCCGATCCCGGCCAGGACCAGCACCGCGCCCGTGCAGCCACCGGCGGCTCCCGGCTCGGGCTCGAGCTCGACCAGCGACAGACGTTCGATGTCGAAGCGCTCCGGCGCCGGGCCCGTGTCGCTGCTCGATGGTGAGCCCGTGACCACGGCGTCATCTTCGACCAGCGACCAGCGGCTGTGGTCCCCGATCGCGGTGATCGGGTCCACCGGCGCACTGCTCGCCGCATCGTCCACCTCCAGCGCGGCCAATGCCTCTTCCAGCGACACCGGCTCGCTCAGCTCCGCGGGCACCTGGTACAGGCCATCGGCAGGCACGTCGGACGCCGCATCCTCCGCTTCGCGCAGGTGGAACTCCAGCGGCGCATCGGCATGCAACTGCGCCGGGGTGACCGGCAGGCCCGGTTCGGGCTGCAGTTGCTGGTCCTGTTCCGAGCCCGGCGGCAGCACGTCCTGGTGACCGTGCAGCTTGGCCACCAGATGCCGCGCCCAGCGCTGCGCTTCCCAGCCCTCGCGGCGCGCGGCCAGCTCGGCCTCGTCGAAGATCAGGGTCAGTGACGGCGAGCCCAGCACCGGCTCCAGCCGTTCCAGTGCGTCTTCGATCGCCGGCTCCAGCGCGATCAGCACCGCGCCGGGGTCGGCATCACGCAGGGCCTGGAGCTCGAGCGTGTTGGGGTCGTCCTCCAGCACCACGCGGGCGCCGGCATGGTCGAGCGCCTCGCGCAGCCGCTCACGCGCCGGCCCGGACCGGGCCAGCAGCGCCACCGACAACAGGGCGTGGACATCACTCGCGTGCACGGGCGATCCCCAGCAGGTCATACACGTTGCGCATCAGATCCAGCTCCTGGTAGGGCTTGCCCAGGTAGCGCTGGACACCGAGTTCGAAGGCGCGCTGACGGTGCTTGTCGCCGCTGCGCGAGGTGATCATCACGATCGGCACGCCCTGGTAGCGTGGGTCGGCGCGCATGACACTGGCCAGCTCGTAGCCGTCCATGCGCGGCATTTCGATATCCAGCAGCATCAGGTCGGGCACGCGCTCGTCCAGCCGCTCCAGTGCTTCGATGCCGTCACGGGCAACCGTGACCTCGAAGTTGTGGCGCTCCAGGATGCGGCCGGTGACCTTGCGCATGGTCAGTGAATCGTCGACCACCATCACCAGCGGCACATCGCGGTCGCTGACCTTGGCGGTGGCGGTGATCGGCTTGTGCGGATTGGCCAGGTAACGACGCACCAGTGGCGCGACGTCCAGGATGACGACCACGCGGCCATCGCCGGTGATCGTCGCACCGTAGATGCCCGGTACCGAGGCGATCTGCAGGCCGACCGGCTTGACCACGATTTCGCGGTTGCCCAGCACCTGGTCGATCGCCACGGCCACGCGCAGGTCACCGGCGCGGACCAGCAGCAGCGGCACCTGGGCCTGGCCTTCGGCACGGGCCTGGGCCTGGCCGATCAGGGTGCCCAGATCGTGCAGCGCGAATTCCTCGCCACCGTAGTGGTAGCCGCCGTTGGCGGTTTCGAAACGCTCGCGCGAGATCCGGCCGATACCGCTGACCGAGGCCACCGGCACCGCGAAGGTGGTCTCGCCGATCTGCACGAACACCGCCTGGGTGACCGCCAGCGTCTGCGGCAGGCGCAGGGTGAACGTCACGCCCTGGCCGCTGACCGAGTGGATGTCCACCGAGCCGCCGAGCTGGCGCACTTCGTTGTGGACCACGTCCATGCCCACGCCACGGCCGGCCAGCTGGCTGACCTGGTCGGCGGTGCTGAAGCCGGGCGAGAAGATCATCGCGTCCAGCTCGGCATCGCCCAGTACCGCATCGGCGGCGATCAGGCCACGCTGTTCGGCACGGCGACGGATCGCCCCGCGATCCAGGCCGGCGCCGTCGTCGGCCACTTCCAGCACGATTTCCGAGCCTTCACGGCGCAGGCGGATGGCGATCTCGCCCTCTTCCGGCTTGCCGGCGGCACGGCGCTGTTCCGGGGTTTCCAGACCGTGCGCCACCGAGTTGCGCAGCATGTGCTCCAGCGGCGCGACCATGCGGTCGAGCACGTTGCGGTCCAGTTCGCCGTGGGTCCCTTCCAGGGTGACGTGGACCTGCTTGCCGGTGTCCTGTCCGGCCTGGCGAACCACCCGGCGCAGACGCGGCACCAGCCCATCGAAGGGCACCATGCGCGCGCGCATCAGGCCGTCCTGCAGTTCCGAGCTGACCCGCGACTGCTGCTGGAGCAGCACGTCGTACTGGCGCGACAGATCGTCCAGCACGCCCTGCAGGCCGCCCAAGTCGGCGGCCGATTCGTTCAGCGCGCGGCTGAGCTGCTGCAGCGTGGAGAAGCGGTCCAGTTCCAGCGGATCGAACGTGTGGTGGGCCTGGTCCTGTTCGCGCTGGTAACGGGCCACGATCTGCGCTTCGGTTTCCAGGTCCAGCCGGCGCAGCTGATCGCGCAGACGGGCATTGGTGCGGTCCAGCTCGCCCATGGCGCCGCGGAAGGCCCCGAGCTGCTGTTCCAGCCGCGAACGGTAGATCGCCACTTCACCGGCGTGGTTGACCAGGCGGTCGAGCAGATCGGCGCGTACGCGCACCTGTTCCTGCTGCGGCCGCGGCAGGCCATCCTCTTCGCTGACGGTTTCCAGCGGGACCGGTGCCGACAGCGGCGCTGCGACAAGCGCGGCGATCGCCGCCTCGACCCTGGCATCGCCGGAGGGCAGCGCATCGTTGGCGGTGTCGGCCGGCGCCGGCGCGATGCGGCCCTGGGTGCGCTGCTCGAAGGCGGCAATCAGGTCGTCGGGCATGGCCACGGTGCGGTGCTGCCCGGTACGGGTCAGCAGCTGGTGCAGGCGATCGAACCCGCGTTCCAGCAGATGCACGTCGCTGCGATCGATATCGGTGCGGTTGGCGGCCACGGCTTCCAGCAGCGACTCGATGCCGTGGCCCAGGTCGCCGATGGGATTGATCCCGGCCATGCGCGCGCCACCCTTCAGGGTGTGCAGATCGCGCTGCAGGCCAGCGATCACGTCGCGGTCCTGGGGCGCAGCGCGCAGCTCGCTGATCAGACCATCGCAGTGGTCAAGCAGGTCCTTGCCCTCCTCCACGAAGATATCGACCAGCTCCTGGTCGAGCTGGGTGAAGTCGAGTGCATCGCCCGGCCCGAGGTCGTCGCTGTCGGCCGATGCCGCCGCGAGGACGTCGGCCGGTTCCGGATCGTGGGTGAGGCTGGCCGCAGGCGCGTCTTCCAGTTCGAAGAAGCGGGCCGGGGTGGTCGCGTCGGCCGAGGTATCCGGCGCTGTGGTCTCGATCACGTCGGCGAACGCGTCGGCTTCACCCGTGTTCTCGTCGGTGGCGTCCAGACCCAGCACCCGGGTGTCCAGCGCATCCGGCGCATCGACGACGGTCAGGCCGTCGTCCATCGCCTGCTGCGCGTCCACCACCTCGCCAAAGGCCGGCGGCGGTGGCAGGACGTCGGACAGTGCCTGCGCGTCCTCGTCGCTGTCCTCGTCGCTGCTCTCGTCGCTGCTCTGCTCGCCGTGCTGCTCGCCGTGCTGCTCGCTGTCCTGCTCGCCATAGCTCCAGTTGTCGTTGGCCGCGTCATCCACGGAGGCCGCGTAGACGCTGCCCGGCACAGGAGCATCGGCAGAGGTGTCGGCAGCCGGACCGTCGGGGCCGACCGGGCGCGCCGCTGCCGGATCGGCCTGGGTGTCGGCCTGGGCGTCGGCCGGAGCGTCGGCGTCGGCCTTGGTTTCAGCCTCGGCGTCGTCCTGGCTTGCCGGGGGGGTCGGCTCGGCGAGCTGATCGAAGTAGCGCGAGAGATCCTCGGCCGCGGTCAATTCGGCCGATTCCAGGCCCGCATGCATAGCGGCCGGATCGGTGTCCTCGGCCACCGCATCGGATGCTGCCTGCGCATCGGCGGCATGCGTGCTGTCGGGCAGCTCCGCGTCGAAGTAGGCGGACAGGTCGTCCGTGCCGGTCAGCTCCATGGCGATGAGCGCATCATCGTCGTTGGCCGGCGCGACCGCGTGACTGGACCCGATCACGCTCAGGCCATCGGCGTCGATCTCGGCCTCCAGCTCGTCGATGCCGGTGGTGTCGTCGGCGCGCGCCAACACCGGTGCGGCATCGTCCTCAACCTCATCGCCAATCACTTCGACCGCATCCGTCTGCGCATCGGCGACCGGGGCGAACTGCCCAGGCTCGGCGGCATACGCTTCAGCTGTTTCGCCGGCGTCGGTCGCTTCGTCCAATGCATCCGTGCCGGCGGCGTCAGCCGCCTGGACGGGCAGTTCGTCGTGCTCCAGGTCCAGATCGTCCTCGGCCAGGGCCGGCCAGCGCGCTTCGGGCAACGTATCGGCCAGGGCGACCAGACGGGCCGCCAAGGCAGTCTGCACGGGCACCCGCGGGGCCTCGTCCTGCAGGGCCGCCATGGTGGTGGTGATGGCGGCGCAGGTCTCGGCGAGCGCGTCCATGCCTGCCGCAGCCGGCAGCGCATCGGCCGCAAGCGAACGCTTGAGGTAACTTTCCGCCGCGCCGGTGACGGCCGTGATCTCCGGCACATCGGTCATGGCGAAAGCACCGTTCATCGTGTGCACGGCGCGCAGCAGGCCGTCGGTCACCGGCTGCGGGGCATCGGCAGCCGCATCCAGCCACGCCTGCAGCGTCGCCTGGTGCACCTCGACCTCGGCTTCCAGGATCTCGCGCAGCACGCTGTCGATGTTGGCCGGCGTACTCTCGATCACCGGTGCAGCCTCGGCCGCAACGATCTCCATGACCGTCCGCACCGCGGTGCTCACCGCCCGCTGCAGTGGCACGTGGAAGGTCTCTTCGCCCGCGGCCACGCGATCGGCGATGGCCTGAATGGCCTGCAGATCGGCGGTGACACGGCTGCCATCGCGCAGTGCCGCATTGAGCTGCGGCAGCGCGTCGTAGGCCTGGCCGACCAGCGCAACCACGGCCGGCGAGGCCGGGCGGCTGCCATCGAGCACGCGGTTGAGCATGCCCTCGATCTTCCAGCTGAACTCGCCCAGGGTGCGCGCACCCACCAGCCGGCCACTGCCCTTGAGGGTATGGAACACGCGACGGATCGGGCGCAGGCGGTCCAGGTTGTCCGGCGCGGCGCGCCAGGCCGGAAGCAGGTTGCCCAGGTTCACCAGCTCTTCGTCGAACTCTTCGATGAACACCTCGCGGATGTCCTGGTCGATGTTCTCGCCATCGTCTTCGAAGCCCGCCTCGATGCTGATGTCATCGGCGGACGCGACCATCGCCGGGCTCTCCGCTGCGGCGGCCGTCGGCACGGTCCCGGTGTCGGGGCCTTCCGGGCGGAACTGCGCCGCGGCGGCATCCAGCTCGGCCAGGAAGCGGGTAGCGGCATCGTCCAGCTCGATACGGCCGATCACCGCATCGCGCACCGTGGCGTTCGGCTGCGCTGCATCGGCTGCGGCCTCGGCCGTGTCGACATCGTCGGCGAACGGGTCGAGCGGCGGCGCGGCGCTGTCCTGCGCCGATGCGACGGGAATCTCCTGCAGGAACGTCGGCAGCGCTTGCACATCCACCTCGCCCGGCGTGACGCTGGACGAAGCCGCGGCCCCTGCATCAATGTTGTCGCTGTCGCTGTCGATATCAGTATCGGTATCGGTATCGGTATCGGTATCGATGCCAGTGCCAGTGCCAGTGCCAGTGTCAGTGTCATCGACCTGCAGCGAGAGCACGTCATCGGCGTTGCGCAGGCCGTCATCGAAGGTGAATTCGATCGGCTCGTCGCTCAGCGCCAGCAGCTCGTGCTCGGCGGCCACCGGATCGAACCCGGCGCCGGTGGCCACGAAGGCCGGCATCTCCAGCGTGGCGTCGGCGACGTCGTCGCCCATGCGATCGGCCTGCAGCGCGGGCGGCAGCGAGGCCACCCCCCACGCAGCACCGGGCGGCAGGTCGGCAATGACCGGATCGAGATGGGCAAACGTCAGCCCTTCATCGGCATCGTCCTGCTGGCCCAGCGTCCACTGCGGCGCATCGGCGCTGACCGGCGCGGTGGAGGCATCGAACACCAGCGCCACCGGCGGCGGTGTCACGGGCGCGGCGGCCGCCGGCGGCGGATCGAAGGTGAAGTCCGGCAGCGGCGGCGGCAGGTTGGCCGGGCGCGGTACCTCGGCGGTCACCGCCAGCTCGATCGGCTCGGGGGCCGGCGCGTCCCACGGCGTCAGTTCGATGGGTTCGGGCGCAACCGGCAGCGATTCCGGTCCGGTGTCGGCGGTTGGCTGGTTCGCATCCGGCAGCGGCCAGTAACGCAGCGTTTCCAGGCTGTTGCGGGTGATGTCCAAGATGTCGTCGCGGCCCGGCCGGCGTTCGCGCAGGGCTTCCAGGTAGTACTCCAGGCTGGCCATGGCATCGGCCAGGGTATCCAGCTGGCGCCCACTGGGCACGCGCTGCTTGCCGAGCAGTTCCACCGCGATGTACTGGCGCACGCCCTGCAGGTAGTCGGCCGGGGCCGACAGATCGAGCATGCGCAGCGCGCCGGCCACCTCGCCGAGCAGGCGCGGCACTTCCTGCAGCTGCTGGTGATTCCAGTTGGTTTCGATGAAGGCGACGAAATGCTCACGCGCGGCGGCGAAGTTGGCAATGGCTTCATGGGCCAGCACTTCCACCGTGCGGCGGTTCTCCACCGCGCTGGGATCGTCCTCGCCACTGCCACCGGCGCCCAGATGGGCGACCTGGTCGTCCAGCGAGGCATCCACGTACAGCAGCGCGCCGGCGATATCCAGCAACAGCGTTTCATCGATCTGCTGCACGCCCTCGACCACCTCGCGCAGCGCATCGCGCTGCTGCACGACCACGCCACGGGCCACGCCCAGGCCCATCATGCCCAGCGTATCGGCGACCGCGCCCAGCTCGTTGACCTGGGTCTGCAGCTGCACCGGCGCGCCGCCGGTACGCAGGTGCAGGTCCAGCGCGTCCTTGATCCGCAGCAGCTCTTCCTTGACCGCGTTGCCGACCGTATCGAGCAGCTCGCGGTTGCGGCCGCTCAGGCTGCCGCGCGCGTGGTCCAGCTCGGCTTCGGTGGCACTCGCGCTGTCCGGCGCGAAGGCGAACAGCACGCTCTCATTGATGCCCGGTGCCGCGCGCGCGGAGCGGATGTCGTTGAGCAGCGGCAGCAGCACGATCGGGATGTCGCGGTGGCCGTTCTGCAGGCGCTCCAGGTAATCGGGCAGCAGCACGCTGCCACGCATCAGCGTGGCGCAGGCTTCATCGCGGTCGGGTACGTCGCCGGCGCCGATCGCGTTGGCCAGCTGTTCCAGCTCCTCGGCGACCATCGCCGGGGCGTACAGCTCGACCATGCGCAGGGTGCCCTGCACCTGGTGCAGGTAGCCGGCGCAGAAGCGCATCCGGCTGCCGTCGGCAGGGTCTTCCACGTAGTACTCGACCTCGTTGCGCACCTGGCGCAGGGTCTCGTCCAGCTCCGGCTTGACCCAGCCCAGCGCAGCGTGGCTCATGGCATCGCGCAGCGTGCTCATGCCAGGTCTCCCGGCAGCTCGGCGCACATGGCGTGCGGTGATTTCTCGCGATGCATCATCTGCTTGTTCCTTCCCTCTCCGCCCTGCCCGTGGCTCACGCCGGCAGCTTGAAGTCGGCAACCGAGCGGCGCAGGTCGGCCGCCAGCTGTGCCAGGTGGCCGATCGACTCGGCGGTCTGTCCCGCGCCCTGCGAGGTCTGGCCGGTAATCTGACGGATCACGCCCATGGTGCGGGTGATGTCCGATGCCGCGGCCGACTGCTGCTGGGCAGCGATCGAGATGTTCTTGATGAGGTTGTTCAATGCGTTGGAGACGCGCTCGATTTCGGTCAGCGCGGTACCGGCATCTTCGGCCAGGCGCGCGCCGGAGACCACTTCGGCGGTGGTCTGCTCCATCGAACTGACCGCTTCGTTGGTATCGGCCTGAATGGCCTGGACCAGATTCTCGATCCGTCGGGTCGCACCGGAGGTACGCTCTGCCAGGCGCTGCACTTCGTCGGCCACCACGGCGAAACCGCGACCGGCCTCGCCGGCCGAAGCGGCCTGCACGGCCGCGTTCAACGCCAGGATGTTGGTCTGCTCGGAAATGTCGTTGATCAGTTCCACGATCGAGCCGATTTCCTGCGAGGACTCACCCAGTCGCTTGATGCGTTTGGAGGTTTCCTGGATCTGGTCGCGGATCTGGTCCATGCCCTGGATCGTCTCGCGCACCACGCCGGCACCTTCGGCGGCGATGATCACCGAGCGCTGCGCCACGTCGGCAGACTCGGCCGAGTTGCGCGACACCTGCTCGATGCTCGATGCGATTTCGCCGATCCGGTCCGAGGCGGAGGTGATCTGGTTGGCCTGGTGGCCCGCTGCTTCGGCCAGCTGCATCGCAGTGGCCTGGGTTTCCTGGGTCGACACGGCGACCTTGGCCGAAGTGTCGTTGATCGTGGTCACCAGATGGCGCAGCTCATCCACGGCGTAGTTGATGGCGTCGGCGATGGCGCCGGTCATGTCCTCGGTCACCGAGGCCTTCACCGTCAGGTCGCCTTCACCCAGCGAGCTGATTTCATCCAGCAGCCGCATGATGGCCTGCTGGTTGCGGCTGTTGTATTCCACCTGGGTCTGGTAACGCAGTTCCTGCTCGCGCGAGCGGCTGCGCACGGTGCTGCCGACGAACCCGACGATGGCGATCAGCGAGAACGCGCCGGAGGCCACGCCCAGCCAGAAGTTCGGGAACAGGCGGGTATCGCGCAGCGAGCCGAACGAGGAGAACGCTTCGAACAGCTTCTTGCTGTCGCGCAGCATGTCCGCCGAACCGCCGGTCAGGGCAGCGGCCGACGACTGCGCGGCGAACAGCTGGCGGGAGCTGGCCAGGATCGCGTCGGCGTCCTGCTTCATGGTGTCCCACTGCTTCTGCGACTGCTCCAGCGCGGCCAGTGCCGGGCCGTTGCGGACCGCGGCGATGCCCAGTTCCTCGTTGCCATTGCGCAGTGCGTCGAGCACCTGGGTAAACACGACCGAGTCGCGGGCGAGCGCATCGCCGGCGGCCGCGGCATTGGCGCCGCCGGCGCGCATTTCCGTCACCCGGCGGGCCATCGAGCCGACCACCACCACCTGCTGCAGCGCGTTGTAGACCTGCGAGGACGGGGCGCCGCTGGCCGACATCGCGCGGACCACTTCGTTCAGCTGCGCCTGCAGTGCGGGCACGCCGTTGACGAAGTTGTTGGCGTTGCCAGCCAGGGCCAGCACGGCCGGTTCGCTGGCGACCAGCTGGCCGGCGCTCTTGCCGAGCGGCTCCCAGGTCTGGATCAGCGTGTTCAGCGGCCCGGCGACATTGGTTTCGGTCCCGTAGCGGCCCTTCAGGCCACTGACGGTGCTTTCGATGTCGCTCTTGGTCAGCTTGAACGCGGTGAATGCCTGGGCGTTGCCCGACACCGCTTCACGGCCCTGGTTGGCCAGCTGCTGCGAGAGCACCTGCAGGTTCGCGGCATCGGTACTGGCACTGGCCAGGCGACTGCCCTGCCAGGTCGCCACGCCGGTGTTGACGCCGAACACGATCATCGACACGGCCAGCAGGCCGAGCCAGAAATTGGTGCCCACCGAACCGAACTTGCCGGCCTTGGCGGATTCCGAAGCAGTACTCATCGTTCAACCTCGATCTTCAATACGGAGAGACAGGCGCCTGCGGTCAGGCCGCGGCCTGCCTGAATTCGGGGGTACGCGACAGCAGCGACAGCGAGAACACGCCCCAGTCATGGCCATCGCCATGGAAGGCGCGATCGATGAAATGTGCGTAGCGGCCGGTGGCCAGATCGCCGGCGACGATGTCCTGGTCCAGCTCGAAGCTGCGCTGGCCGAACAGTTCATCGATGGTCAGCGCCACGTCACCGCCGGCCTGGCGCATGATCAGCACGCGCTGGCCTTCCTGCTGCACGGTGCGCTCGCCTTCCAGGAAAAACTTCAGGTCGACCACCGGGAACAGGTTGCCGCGCAGGTTGCCCACGCCCAGCAGCCACGGCTGCGCGCCGGGCACCGGGGTGACCGGCGGCATCGGCACGATTTCCACCACTTCGCGGAAATCCGACACCAGCCGGCGCTTGCCGACCCGGTAACCGACGCCACGCCACAGGTCCTGCGAGAACTGCCGCTCGGGCAGCTGCACCGCATGGGCCAGGCTGCGCCGCTCATAGCCCTGGAGGATGTCGAAAGGAGAACGCATCAGACCACCAACTGGTTGATCCGCGCGATCAGTTCCTCCTCGCGCGGCGGCTTGACGATGTAGTCGGCCGCCCCCTGGCGCAGCCCCCACGCCTTGTCGGTTTCCATCGCCTTGGTGCTGACGATGACCACCGGGATATGTTTGGTGGCCGCGTCGCGCGCCATCGCACGGGTGGCCTGGAAGCCACTCATGCCCGGCAGGACCACGTCCATCAGCACCAGCTGCGGGGACTGCTCGCGCACGAGCTTGAGCCCGTCCTCGGCGTTGTCCGCTTCCAGGACTTCATGACCGGCCTTGGTCAACCATTGCGTGAACACCGCACGGTCGGTCGGTGAATCCTCGATCAGTACGATTCGAGCCATTGTGCCTTTCCCCCCTGGTCAGGCGTTGACGTATGTGCGGATGGCACCCAGCAGTTCTTCACGCGTGAATGGCTTGGTCAGGTACTGCTCCGAGCCGACGATGCGGCCGCGCGCCTTGTCGAACAGGCCGTCCTTGGAGGACAGCATGATCACCGGCGTGGCTTTGAACAGCTGGTTGCCCTTGATCAGCGCACAGGTCTGATACCCGTCCAGCCGCGGCATCATGATGTCCACGAAGATGATCTGCGGCTGTTGGTCGGCGATCTTGGCCAACGCCTCGAAACCATCGGTCGCGGTCACCACCTCGCAGCCTTCCCGCTTCAACAGGGTTTCCGCGGTCCTGCGGATGGTCTTCGAATCATCGATGACCATCACGCGCAGCCCTGCGAGTTCCCCACCCGCAGCCATGTATTCAGTCATTACCTTTCCCCAAGCTCGCGACGCTTGCGCTGATCCCCGGCGCCGCTGCGAAAGCGTATCTATATCCCAATACCGGCGCGCGCTTCAAGCACACCCACCGCGGCCCCGCCGCGAGCGGCCCAGCCGGTGCGCGGCACGCCGCTTTTGCGCAAACCCGGCCCGTTCCCCGGCCGGGCCGGACACTGCGTTCCGGCCCCCGGGGCAGGCATTGCCGGGCCATTGTCGCTACCATCATCGGCCTGCCCGCCAGGTTGCGACCATGCCGTTGAATGTCATCGTGGTGATGGACCCCATCGCCCATATCAAGATTGCCAAGGACACCACCTTCGCGATGCTGCTGGAAGCCCAGCGCCGCGGCCATGCCCTGCACTACGTCAGCCCCGGTGGGCTGGCCCTGCGCGACGGCCAGGCCATCGCCCGCACCGCCCCGCTGCAGGTGCGCGAGGACAAGAACGACTGGTTCACCCTGGGCGACTTCAGCCAGACCGTGTTCGGCCCCGGCCAGGTCGTGCTGATGCGAAAGGACCCGCCGGTCGATGCCGAATTCATCTACGACACCCACGTGCTCAGCGTCGCCCAGCAGGCCGGTGCGATGGTGGTCAACGACCCGCAGGGACTGCGCGACTACAACGAGAAACTGGCCGCCCTGCTGTTCCCGCAGTGCTGCCCGCCGACCCTGGTCAGCCGCCGCAACGCCGACCTGAAGGCCTTCGTGCTCGAACACGGCCAGGCCGTGCTCAAGCCGCTGGACGGCATGGGCGGCCGCTCGATCTTCCGCAGTGGCACCGGCGACCCCAACCTCAACGTGATCCTGGAAACCCTGACCGACGGCGAGCGCACGCTGGCCCTGGCGCAGAAGTTCATCCCGGACATCACCGCCGGCGACAAGCGCATCCTGCTGGTGGATGGCGAGCCGGTGGATTACTGCCTGGCGCGGATTCCGCAGGGCGACGAATTCCGCGGCAACCTGGCCGCCGGCGGCCGCGGCGAAGGCCGCCCGCTGAGCGAGCGCGACCGCTGGATCGCCGCCCAGGTCGGGCCGGAAATGAAGCGCCGCGGCATGCGCTTCGTCGGCCTGGACGTGATCGGCGACTACCTGACCGAAGTCAACGTCACCAGCCCGACCTGCGTGCGCGAGCTCGACGCCCAGTTCGGGCTGAACATCGCCGGCACCCTGTTCGACGCGATCGAGGCCGGCCTGCCGCGATGAGCGCCAGCGTCGCCCCGGTGCCGACGTGGCAGGCGCGCGAATCCCAGCGGCTGGGCGCGACCCTGACGCTGTCGGTGCTCGTGCACGCCCTGCTGATCCTCGGGGTCGGCTTCGCGGTGAGTGACAGCGCCCCGCTGGTACCGACCCTGGATGTGATCTTCAGCCAGACCCAGACCCCGCTGACGCCCAGGCAGGCCGACTTCCTGGCCCAGGCCAACCAGCAGGGCGGTGGCGACCACGACAAGGTGCAACGCCCGCGCGACAACCAGGCCGGGATCGTGCCGCAGGCGCAGGCCGGGCTGTCGCCGGTTCCGCAGCAGCGCCAGGAGGCGGCCAGCGTGCCGCCGCCGCAGACCCGCGTGGTCAACAGCCGCAATGGCACCGACACGGTTGCGGCAGCCCAGCCACAGCCGCTGCCCGAGCAGCCCCGCCCGGATGCGCCGATGACCGCGCGCGAGCAGCGTGACGTGGAGATGGCACGGCTGGCCGCCGAAGTGCACCTGCGCTCGGCGCAGTACGCCAAGCGCCCGAACCGCAAGTTCGTTTCGGCCAGTACCCGCGAATACGCCTATGCCAACTATCTGCGTGCCTGGGTCGACCGCGCCGAGCGTGTCGGCAATCTGAATTACCCCGACGAGGCGCGCGCGCGCCGGCTCGGCGGGCAGGTAGTGATCACCGTCGGGGTGCGCCGCGACGGCACGGTGGAAAGTGCCCGCATCCTGCAGTCCAGCGGCACCCCGCTGCTCGATGAAACCGCGCTGCGCGTGATCACGCTCGCCCAGCCGTTCCCGCCACTGCCCAAGACCGAGGATGCGATCGACATCCTGCAGGTCACCCGCACCTGGGTGTTCCTGCCCGGCGGGGAGCTGCGCGACGACCGCTGATCGCGCGCAAGGTCCAGCCACGCATGGCGTGGCTCTACAAGAACGCCGCGCAGGTCGTGCCACGCCATGCGTGGCTGGGGCTTACGATGCGATGCGCAGCTGGACGCTACGAGGCCGCCTGCTTCGCCGCCCGCGCGGCCTGCTGCTCCACCAGGGTCAGGGCCACGTTGTCGCGCAGATACGCCGGCTCCACCAGCTCCGGGGCCACGCCTTCGCCGCGCTGGAACGCCGGCACCGCCAGCGCAAGCACATCCGACGCACGCGGCAATGCCTGCGCGTCCACGCCGGTCAGCTGATCGGCCAGCCGCGTGGCCAGCACGCCTTCGGCCGCACCAAAGCCAGTCCCCACGCCGAACCAGCGCGAGCCCCCGGGCAACACCACCTGCTCGGGCGCGCAGACGATTTCCTCGCCCTGCAACTGCCACTGCCCGTCGATCCGGACATGGCGCGCGGCATAGACCTCGCCCATGCGCGCATCAATGCTGGCCAGCACTTGATCGGCGTCCGCCGGCGCACGCAGCGCCAGCGCCTGCAGGGTGGAGACCGCGATCAGCGGGCGGTCCAGCGCCAGGGCGATGCCCTGGGCGATGGCGATCGCCAGCCGCACCCCCGTGAACGCGCCCGGGCCGCGGCCCAGTGCGATCGCATCCAGCTGCGAACGGGCCACCCCCGCCTCGGCCAGCAGCGCCTCGGCCCAGGGCAGGCTGAGTTCGGCGTGGCGGCGCGGCGCGATCTCGAAGCGCTCAGCGACCTGCCCATCCACATACAGGGCGACGGAGCAGGCTTCGGTGGCGGTTTCAAAGGCGAGCAGTTTCATGGCGGTCAGAACAGGGAAGTAGGAAAGTCATCGGTCGGCGGTACAGCCCGCGCGGGCGGCGCAGCGACGGGCGCCGGTGCAGGCGGAGCGCCGAGGACGGGCCATTGTGGCGCAAAGAAGGCCTGCACATCGGCCAGCGAGCGGGTGCGACGGAATGGCGGCAGGGAATCCAGGAAGATCCGGCCGTAGCCGCGGCTGAGCAGGCGCGGGTCGCACAGCACCAGCACCCCGCGATCGGTCTCGCTGCGGATCAGACGACCCACGCCCTGCTTGAGCGCGATCACCGCCTGCGGCAACTGCTCGTCGCGGAAGGGATTGCCGCCATCGCGGCGGATCGCGTCCAGTCGCGCCTCGAACACGGGATCATCCGGCGCGGCGAACGGCAGTTTGTCGATCACCACCACGCTCAGCGCATCGCCCACCACGTCCACGCCCTCGCGGAAACTGGCCGAGCCCAGCAGCACCCCATTGCCCGACTCGCGGAACCGCTGCAGCAAGGTCGCGCGCGGCGCCTCGCCCTGCACGAACAGTGGCCACGGTGCATCGCGCAGCGCCTCGGCGGCTTCGCGCAGCGCGCGGTGCGAGGCGAACAGCAGGAACGCGCGCCCGTGCGAGGCCTCCAGCACCGGGGTCAATGCGCGAATCAACGCGGTGCCGAAGCCACGCGCGGCTGGATCGGGCAGATCGGTCGGCAGGTAGCACAGCGCCTGATGGGCCCAATCAAACGGGCTGGGCTGCAGCAGGCTGACCGGATCATCCAGGCCCAGCCGTTGGGAAATATGCGCGAAACCGCCGTCCACGGTCAGCGTGGCCGAGGTGAACACCCAGGCTGCCATCGAGCGTTGCCGATGCTCGCGCAGCGGGCCGGACACATCCATCGGCGTGCGCTGGCAGCGGAAGCCACGCGGGGTCAGCTCGTACCAGAGCACCTCGGCCGGTGGCGGCGCCTGCTCAGGGTCGGTGTCGAAATCCAGCATCGGCGCGTCCTCACCGAGCCAGCGCGACAAGCGGGAGACGGCGTCCATCGCCCGCGCATGGCAGGCATCCAGGCCGGGCGATGCTTCACGCACGCCCGCCAGCGCATCGCGCAGCTGCACCAGTGTGCTCATCGCCGTGTCGAAGCCATCGCGCACCTGCGGCACGGTCAGCGCACGCCACTGGGTGCCGCGCGGCGGCAGCCCATCCATCGCCACGCGCAGGTCGCGCAGGGTCTGCTCGAGTGCGGCAGCCGGCACCTGCAACGCCGCCTGGGCACCGGCCACGCTGCGGCTCTCGGCCAGGCAGTCGCGCGCCAGTTCCTGCCACGGGCGCATGCCGAAGCCTTCACCGAAGAAGTTGGCGGCCAGTTCCGGCAGCTGGTGCGCCTCGTCGATCACGAACGCCTGCGCGCCGGGCAGGATTTCGCCGAAGCCTTCCTGCTTGAGCGCCAGATCGGCCAGCAGCAGATGGTGGTTGACCACCACGACGTCGGCGGCCTGCGCCCGCTGCCGTGCCTGCACGACGAAGCAGTCGTCCCAGAACGGGCATTCTGTGCCCAGGCAGTTGTCGACGGTGGAGGTCACCATCGGGTACAGCGGCGAGTCTTCCGGCAGCGCGTCCAGCTCGGCCATGTCGCCGAATTTCGTGCGTCCGGACCATGCGAGGATCCGCTGGAACTGTGCGACCTGCTCGGGGGAGCTGAAGCGGGGTTCGCCGCGGGCCTGCTGCAACCGATAGCGGCACAGGTAGTTGGCACGCCCTTTCAACAGCGCGCTGCTGTGCCCTACGCCGAGCGCGGCACGCACCCGCGGCAGATCGCGGTGGTACAGCTGGTCCTGCAGCGCGCGGGTGCCGGTGGAGATGATGGTCTTCAGCCCCGACAGCAGCGCGGGCACCAGATACGCGTAGGTCTTGCCGGTGCCGGTACCGGCTTCGGCCAGCAGCACGTCGCGCTGGTCGAACGCTTCGGCGATCGCCGCGGTCAGGCGCAGCTGGGCCGGACGCGGTACGAAGGCATCGAGCTGGCTGGCGAGCGCCCCGCCCTCACTGAGGGCATCGCGGCTGGCGTGGGCAAGTTGGGACATGACGCAATGATAAAGGGTGCCGGTCGATGCCCGGCGCTACGCCGTCACGCATCCGCTTTCGCGCTGCCCTCAGTAACGCATGATCCCCGGCACCGTGCAGCCTTCCAGCTGGGCATGCGCCGAGGCGGCATTCTCTTTTTCCCCCCGGGCCAGGCGAGACTGTTCGATCGTCGCCCAATGGCGACGGCACAGCGGGCCGGTCTTGGAGCCCAGCTCGACCGACTTGCGGGCGAAGGTTTCGGCAGCCGCCCACTCACCCTGCAGCAGCGCGATTTCGGCGCGGTCCTGCAGCACCGATGGATCCGAGGCCATGATCGCCAGCGCCTGGTCGAGCGCGGCCGCGGCCCCGGCAAGATCATTGGCCTGGCGGCGGGCCAGCGCGGTCTGGCGCAGATCTTCCACTTCACTGTCGCGCAGTGGCTGCACGGCCAGTTCCTTGTCATCGTTGCCGGCGGCGGCATCCACGGCCGCCAGGCGCTGGGCCGGCGTAGTGGTATCGACGGGCGCCTTCACCACCGGCGGCGGGGTGACGCAGGCGGCCAGGGCCAGGCAGAGCGTGGCCAGCGAAGCGGAACGGATCAGGAGTCGGGTGGTCATGCAGGCTGGCCTTGATCAGGGTTGACGGGCGGGGGGGGTGGCCGGTGCATTCTGCGCCGGTTCGGGGGCGGGCTCGGGCTTCTTCTCCAGGCCGAACCAGCTGCGCCAGCCACCGCCTTCGCTCTGCTCGCCGCCCTCGCCTTCGGGCAACGCGCTCGGCGCGGCGCACGGTACATAGGCAGGGGTATACCCCACCACGAACGGGAAACGACGCGCGCCCGGGCAGCCTTCATCGGTGGTGGCGGTACCGCCGGCCTCCACGTACTGCCAGTCCAGGCCCTTGTTGCTCACCTTCAGGGGCGCGCTCGGCAGGCGCTGGAAGATCCCCGACCAGACCCGCATCGAGCCGGTCGCGCCATACAGCCCGGCCTGCTGATTCTGGTCATTGCCCATCCAGATCACCGCCAGGTGGTCGCCGGTGTAGCCGGCGTACCAGCTGTCGCGACCATCATTGGTGGTGCCGGTCTTGCCCGCCGGCTGCAGGCGGCCCAGCCCATCGGCGTTGAGGCGCTGCGCGGTACCGCTGGCCACGACCTGCTGCAGGCCGATGCTGATCAGGTTCGCGGCGATCGAGTCGCCCTCCTGCGCCGGCGCCGGGGTCTTGTCGTAGCGCTTCATCAGCTTGCCCTGCGGATCGAGCACGCCACGCACCGCATGCAGCGGCTGGATTTCACCGCCGGAGGCCAGGAACTGGTACAGCTGGGCCATCGCATACGGGCTCTGATCGGTGGAGCCCAGGATCACCGCTGGATTGGGGTCGGCCTTGATCCCGGCCAGGACGTGGATCAACTGCGTAACCCGCTCCGGGCCGACCTGCATGCCCACCCGCACCGTGGCCTGGTTGTAGGAATGGGCGAGTGCGTCGATCAGGCGGACCGTGCCGTGACTGCGGTTGTCCGCGTTGCCCGGCGACCATTGCTTGCCGCGGCTGAGCTGTACCGTCACCGGGGAATCGTCGACCCAGCTGGACAGCGAGTAGCGGTCCGGCTGCGCCAGCGCCAGCAGGTACACGAATGGCTTGAGCAGCGAACCCACCGGACGCTGCGCCTCGATGGCGCGGTTGAAGCCCGGCTCGGACACTTCGCGGCTGCCGACCACGGCCAGCACATCGCCGTTGTGGACGTCGGTCAGGACCAGGCCGGCCTGCAGCTCGGGGCGACGCTTGCTCTCCAGCGATTTGATCGTCTTGGTGACCGCACCTTCGGCATACGCCTGGGCAGACGGTGCCATGCCGGTCATCACGCTCAGCCCGGCGCCCTGCAACACGGACTCGGGATAGTCGTGGCCAAGCTGGCGGCGGACCAGATCCACATAGGCCGGGAAGCGGTTGGCCGCGATCAGCCCCGGCGTCTTGGGCACGCCCAGCGGCGCTTCGACGGCACGCTTGTACTCGGCATCGTCGATCAGATTGGCTTCGCGCAGCTTGCCCAGCACGAAGTTGCGGCGGTCCAGCGCGCGTTCGGGATTGCGGCGCGGGTCGTAATAGGACGGGCCCTTGACCAGGCCGATCAGCAGCGCGACGTGCTCGGTGTTGAGCGAAGCCAGATCACGGCCGAACCAGAATTCCGCACCCGAGGACATGCCATGGATGGCCTGGCTGCCGCGCTGGCCCAGGTAGACCTGGTTGAGGTAGGCCTCCAGGATGGTGCGCTTGTCGTAGCGCGCCTCCATGATCAGCGCGTACAGCACCTCGTTGAATTTGCGGGTGACGGTCTGCTCTTTGCCGATCCCGAGCAGGCCGCTGCGGGCCAGCTGCTGGGTCAGCGTCGAGGCACCCTGGCGGCTCTGGCCGCCGGAGCGCACGGTCACCCACACCGCGCGGGCGATACCGCTCAGATCGATACCGTGGTGGCGGCTGAAATCCTTGTCCTCCACCGCCTGCAGGCCGGTGACCAGCAGCTCGGGGGTTTCCTCGATGCGAACCAGCCGGCGCTCTTCCTGCTTCTGGCCGTACAGCGTGGCAATACGGGCCGGATCCAGGCGCGCGGCCTTGAGGGCCTTGCGGCTGTCGGGATCGCGCAGCGAGGCGATCGACCCGCCGGACAGGCTCAGCTCGACGCGGCGCGGGGCGACCCGGCCATCCACATCGTTGTAGCCACGGCTGGAAATGACGAAGCGCCCGCCTTCCTGCGTGTAAGTGGCCGGCGACTTGCCGATCCCGTCATCGCGGTAGGCCGACGCCGCCAGCTCGGTCTTGAGCGTGGCCGCATCCATGGCCACACCCGGCGCCAACGCCAGTGGGCGCGCATAGACACGGGTGGGAATCTGCCAGCGCAGCTCGCCGAAGCGCTGGGTGACCTGTTGGTTCAGGTACACCGTATAGGGGATCAGGAAGCCCAGCCCCAGCGCGACAGCCGCCATGCCCCAGGTGATCAACCGGCGCCGCCACAGCGGGCCGCGGCTTTCGGTGTCGTCGTCGAACTCGTCGATGTCGTCGGAATCGTAGCGTCGGGGCACGGGGATGCGAGAATATGAAGTCCGGCGAGTCTAACGCAGCCACCGCGAGCGGCGCGTTCTCCCGGGTTCCCCCGCTTAAGCTGGAGTTGCAACGGGATGTCGATGTCCTTGGCCGATGCTCGCTATTTCCTGAACCGCATGCTCGGCCTGTTCCGTCGCAGTCTGGCCAGCCTGCGCACCCGGGGCTGGCGCGCCACCTGGCAGCGCATCCGGGTCCATACCCAGGCCGTGCCCGCCCCGCGCGGCGCACCGCTGTTCCTGCCGGAGGCCACACCGTTCGCGCCGTTCACGGTGCCGGCCAGCGAGCGCCCGGTGGTCAGCATCATCATTCCGGTCTACAACCACGCCGGCCACACGCTGGCCTGCCTGCGGGCGCTGGCGGCCCACCCGCCGCAGGTCGACTGCGAGATCCTGGTGGTGGACGACGGCAGCAGCGACGAAACCACCGCCTGGATGCCGCAGGTCAGCGGGCTGCGCTATGAGGTGCGGCCAACCAACGGCGGTTTCATCGAGGCCTGCAACGATGGCGTGGCCCGCTCGCGTGGCCAGTACGTGGTGCTGCTCAACAACGACACCGTGCCGCAGCCAGGCTGGCTGGATGCCCTGCTCGCCACCTTCGCCCGCGTGCCGCGTGCCGGCCTGGTCGGTGCGCAGCTGCTCTACCCCGATGGCCGCCTGCAGGAATCCGGTGGCGTGATCTTCCAGGACGGCAGCGGCTGGAGCTATGGCCGCTTCGAGTCACCCGAGGATCCGCGCTACAGCGCGCTGCGCGATGCCGACTACTGCTCCGGCGCGGCGTTGATGATCCCCCGCGCCTTGTGGGACCAGCTTGGCGGCTTCGATCTGCGTTACAAGCCCGCCTACTACGAAGATACCGACCTGGCCTTCGCCGTCCGCGAAAGTGGCCACCGCGTGCTGGTGCAGCCGGCCAGCCGCGTGGTGCATGACGAGGGCACCAGCAACGGCACCGATACCGGCAGCGGGGTCAAGGCCTACCAGGTCCGCAACCGCGGGGTGTTCGCGGCGAAGTGGGCCAAGGCGCTGCAAGCGCAGCCGAGCGTCGGCAGCGTGCCCTCGCCGGCCCTGCTCCATCGCGCCCAGCGCCAGGTCCTGATCCTGGATGAAGAAGTGCCGCAGCCGGACCGCGACTCGGCCTCGCTACGCCAGTACAACCTGATCCGGATGCTGCTCGACGAGGGCGTCCATGTGGTGTTCGTGCCGACACGTCGCGAGCATGCCGGCGCCGCCACCGAGGCGCTGCAGGCGCTGGGCGTGGAGGTCTGGTACGCGCCCTACCTCGACGGCGTGGCATCGTGGCTGCGGGCCAACGGCGCCCGCTTCGGGGTGGTGATGATGGTGCGCTATCACGTCGCCCACGAATGCCTGCCGCTGCTGCGCAGCTTCGCGCCGCAGGCGCGCACCGTGTTCGACACCGTCGACCTGCATTACCTGCGCGAGCGCCGTGGTGCGGAGATCGCCGGCGATGCAGGCCTGCTGCGCAATGCCGAGCGCACCCGCGCACGCGAGCTGGCGGTGATGGATCAGGTCGATGTGACCGTGCTGGTCAGCGCAGCCGAACGCGAGCAGCTGCGCATCGATGCGCCGGGCGCGACGGTGGAACTGATCTCCAACCTGCATGAAGTTGCAGGCGCGGGCCCCGACTGGGCCGAGCGCCGCGACCTGGTGTTCGTTGGCGGCTTCCGTCATCCGCCAAACCTGGATGCCATGCAGTGGTTCATCGGCGAGGTCTTCGCGCGCATCCGCGCGCAGCTGCCCGATATCCGGTTCCACTGCATCGGCGCAGCCGTGCCCGATGCGCTGCGCGAGCTGGCCGCGACCCAGCCCGGTGTGGACATCCATGGCTTCGTGCCGGACGTGGTGCCGTACATGGACGGCGTGCGCATCGCCGTGGCGCCGCTGCGCTTCGGCGCGGGGGTCAAGGGCAAGGTGAATCTCAGCATGGCGCACGGCCAGCCCGTGGTCGCCACCACCTGCGGCGTGGAAGGCATGCACCTGCGCGATGGCGAGGATGTACTGGTGGCCGATGATGCCGAGGCGTTCGCCCAGGCCGTGGTCCGGCTGTACCAGGATGAGGCCCTGTGGCGCCGGCTCTCCACCGCCGGGCTGCAGAACATCGTGGACCACTTCTCGCTGGATGCCGCCCGCGCCACCGTACAGCGGGTGTTCCTGGCCTAGGCTCCCGCGCCGCCACCGGCACTGCGCAGGCGTTCGGCAAATGCCGGCAGCTCGGGCAGGTCCGGCTGCCAGCGGCGCGCCTGCACCAGCGCCTGTTGCGCGAAGGTGATATCGCCCGAGCCAAGCCGCTCACTGCCGATCGCCAACCAGCGCTGCGCCAGCCGGCGCCTTGCCGCAGCCTGGCCTGCGTCGCTGGAGGACAGGGTCTGCCAGGCCTCGAGACAGGCTCCGGCCCCTAGTACCCGGTTCTCGCGCAGGCGATCCTCGAAACACTGCCGGCTCGCTGGCAACAACCGCTGCGCCGCCGCGCGAACACGCGGGTCCTGCGGCGCAACCCCCTGGGCCTCACGCAGCGCGTCGTAGGCACTGCGGCCGGGGGGATCCAGGAAATTGCCACGGCCCTCGGCCTCTTCCAGGCGCGTGAGCAGGCCCTGCAGCGTGCGTTCGCGCTGCGCCCGCGGCACCGCCGGGGTCTTCAACGCGGCCTGCGAACGACGCGCCTGCTCGATGGCATGCCGCGCCGTCTCCAGCGCGCGCGTGGAAGCGCCCAGCGTTTCAGCCTGCTGCACCGCCTGGGCCGCTTCGTCGAAGCGGAAATTGCCGGCCAGCCGCGTCGCACGCAAGAGCTGCGCATCAGCTACCTGCTGCTGGCCGCGGTGTGCGGCAGGATCGTCGGGCAAGGCGGCAAGCACCGCGGCGAAGGCCTCCGCCGCAGCCTCCAGTTTCTGTCGGCGCAGCGCGGCTTCGCCTTCGCGCTGGCGCCGCTCCAGTGCGTTGTTCAGTGCCTCCTGGGTGGCCGGCAGATCGACATGTCCGGCGTCGAAGCCCCGGGCACTGCGCACGCGTTCGGCCGCGCGTGCAACATCGCCGCGGCCGGCCGCCGTGCGCGCCTGCTGGAGGAGGTCGGACAGCGCATCCTCACGCCCTTCCAGCGCACGCACCTGGTTGGGCAAGAGCGTGAGCACCTGCTGGAACAGCGGCAGCGCGCTGTCCGGGCTGCCATCGAGCCGTTGCGCCTGCAGGGCCGCTTCGGCGCGGCCGAGCAAGGCGCCGATCCCCGCGCGTGCCTGGTCGTGCGCGCGCAGCTGCTGCGCCACCGCGTCGGCTTCGCGCTGCGGTACCTGCAGCTCGCGCGCCAGGGCCAGCGCTGTTGTCGCGGCCGCCGGGTCGCCGCGTTCCAGTGCAGCACGCGCCTGCTGCAGTGCCGCCTGGCCGGTACGGGCCAGGCCGGTGCGTGCCTGCAGCCGGTCGTTGTCCAGCGCCAGCGCTGCTTGATAGGACTCACGTGCGCCGCTGCCGTCGGGCAGGGTCAGGCGGCCTGCGGCCAGCGCGCGATCACCCTGGTCGAGCAGCTGCTCGATCTGCGGTTCATTCCAGAACCAGTTCGCCAGCGGCCGGCGCAACAGCGCCAGGGCCACGAACAGCAGCACGGCGATCAGCAACGCCCAGCGCCAGATGCGCTTGGCGTGGCGCGCCTGCACCCACCACCAGCGCCCCTCGCGGCGCACCCGCCGCAGCGCCTCATGCGCGGCATCATGCCTGTCATCGTCGTCCCGGCTCATGCCGCGAGCCTAGCGTGGGGCACGTGAGCTCAGCCTAGACGCCGGGCTTCGCTGACGCCGGGCAGTGCGTCCAGCTTGCCCAGCAGGGTGGAAAGCTGCCCGTAGTCGCTGACCTTCAGCCGCAGCCGCAGGTGCGCCCGGCCGCTGTTGCGGACGTTGTCGCTGTGGATGTCCAGGACGTAGGCATCCTCCTGCGCGATCAGGTTGGTGATGTCCTTGAGCAGCCAGCGCCGGTCGACCGCATCGACCACCACGTCCACTTCATAGCCACCGCCGGCCTGGCCCCACTCCACGGGAAGAATGCGCTGCGGGCTGGCTGCGGCCAGCCGGGCCAGCGCCGCACAGTCGGTGCGGTGCACGGTGACGCCACGCGCCCGCGTGAGGTAGCCGACGATCGGTTCGCCGGCCACCGGCTGGCAGCAGCGGGCCAGCTGCACCAGCAGGTTGCCCACGCCCTGCACGGTGAAGTTGGCACTGCGCACGCTGTCGCGCCGCGCCGTGGGCCGCGGCATCGCCGGCACCGCCGGCTGGCTGGCGGCCCGTTCGGCTTCCAGCAGCGCGCGGCTGACCTGGTTCGGCCCCGTGTCGCCCAGCGCGACCTGGATATAGAGATCGTCGACGCTGTCGGCGTGGAATTTCTTCACCGCGATGGCAAGGTCGGCATGCTGCAGGCCGAGCCGCTTCAGCTCGCGCTCGAGCAGTTCGCGGCCGGCCTGCACATTGCGTGCGCGGTCCAGCTTGTGGAACCAGCCGCGCACCTTTTCACGCGAGCGGTTGCTGGCCAGGAAGCCACTGGAGGCCAGCAGCCAGTCCCGCCGGGGGTCGGCCTCCTTGCCGGTCAGGATCTCGACGCGGTCGCCGCTGCGCAGCCGGTAGGTCAACGGCACGATGCGGCCATTGACCTTCGCGCCGCGGCAACGGTGCCCGACCATGGTGTGCACGTGGTAGGCAAAATCCAGCGGCGTGGCGCCCTGCGGCAGGTCCATCACCTCGTCCTTGGGGCTGAGCGCGTAGACCCGGTCCTCGGTCAGCTCGGCATCCAGCGCGCCGGCCAGCTCACCGCCGTGCCCCTCCTGGGATTGCTCCAGCAACTGGCGCATCCAGGTGATCTTGCGGTCGAAGGCCTTCTCCGCGCCCTTGCTGCCTTCCTTGTAGCGCCAGTGCGCGGCCACGCCGAGCTCGGCCTGGGCGTGCATGTCGTGGGTCCGGATCTGCACTTCGATGGTGCGACCTTCCGGGCCGACCACGGCGGTATGCAGCGAGCGGTAATCATTGGCCTTCGGGCGCGCGATGTAATCGTCGAACTCGCTCGGCACCGGCGCCCACAGCGCGTGCACCACGCCCAATGCGGCGTAGCAGGCGGCCACGTCGTCCACCATCACGCGTACCGCACGGATGTCGTAGAGCTGCTCGAACGCCAGCCGCTTCTTCTGCATCTTCCGCCAGATGCTGTAGATGTGCTTCGGCCGGCCGCTGACCTCGGCGCGGATGCCCTGCGCCAGCAACTCGCGCGACAGCGCCTTTTTGACGGCCTCGACATAGCGCTCGCGCGCCAACCGGGTTTCGTCGACCTCGCGGGCGATGCGGCGGTAGGTCTCCGGTTCGAGGTGGCGGAACGCCAGGTCTTCCAGCTCCCACTTCAACTGCCAGATGCCGAGCCGGTTCGCCAGCGGCGCGTGGATGTCGCGGGTGAGCTGGGCCAACGCGCGCCGTTCCTCCTCGGGCAGGCGATCGGCACCGCGCATGCGGGCCAGCTGGCGGGCGAGCAGGATCGGCACCACGCGCAGATCGCGGATGATCGACAGCAGCAGGCGACGCAGCCCCTCGCTGTTGCGACCGGCCTCTCGCCCGGCGTGCAGCGCCCAGACCTGGTCGGCCGCGTCCAGCCCGTCCAGCAGGCCGACCACCACCGGCTTGAGCGCACCGACCGGCAACGCGTCCAGCCCGGCGCGCAGCCACGGCAGATCGAACAGCAGGGTGGCCAGCAGCGCCGACTCGTCGGCCGACAGCAGCGACAGCGCATCAAGCGTGTCGGCCAGCACCGGCCAGCCCGCGCGCATTTCCAGATCGGCCTCGGGCTGCTGCCAGCGCTGCAGCAACGCCTCGCGCAGTTCGGTCGGCAGCGAAGCCACCGAGGGTCGGTTCAACAAGGCATCCAGGCCGGGGGCAGAAGCGCGGTTCACAGCATCGTACAGACAAGACAGAGGCCATCTACACTAGCGCCGCAGCGCCCCCCCGACAATCGCCGTCGCCTGCATGTGCACATGCCCGGGCGCTGGCACTACACTGCGGCCATCCCTAGGAGAGACCCTGCCATGCGCTTTTCCCGTCTGCGGTTGTTGGCCTGCGCGGCCATTGTGATGAGTGTGTCGCTGCCGGCGCTGGCCCAGCGCGTGGTGGAAGGCGATCTGCAGCAGCAGATGTCGCCGGCCGAGTTCAAGGCGGCCGGGCTGGAGAAACTCACACCGCAGGAACTGACCGAGCTCAACAACTGGCTGCAGGGCAAAGTGGCCGCCCTGGCGGCCGACGCACGCGAGCAGGCCCGCGAAGAGGGGCGCCAGGAAGTCATCGTGAAGAACCACGGTTTCTTCGATTTCGGCACCAAGGAGCCGATCAAAAGCACCTTGACCGGTGCGTTCCGCGGCTTCGGCAAGGGCCAGCGTTACGTGCTCGCCAACGCGCAGGAGTGGGAGCAGATCGACGACGCCCAGGTCGGTGGCGTCCGCCGCCAATCGCCCGAGGTCAGCATCGCTCCCGGCCTGGGCGGCGTGTGGTACATGCAGGTGCAGGGCGTCAACACCCGCGCCAAGGTCCGCCGCGTCAAGTAATCCGTACCTGGTTCCCCGTGCCGCACCGGCACGGGGCTTGCCGGATCAGGCCTTCTGCAGCGCGGCCACGCGCTGGGCCAGTTTCTTGGCCGAAATGCCGGTACGCGCCCCGAGCTCCTGGGCGAACAGCGACACCCGCAGCTCCTCCAGGTCCCAGCGCAGGTCCTGCCACTGCGGCCGCTGGCGCAGGCCGCGCGCGTCGGCCTGCGCCAGCGCCTCCACGAACGGACGCAGCTCGAGCATGCGGGCCTGATCACGCGGTGGATCACGCTTGGCACGCTCGGTGCGCAGGATCATCGCGCGCAGATAGCGCGGGTACTGCGCCAACGCGTCGGCCGGCGTGTCACGCAGGAACCCGGGATGGACCAGCGCGGCAAGCTGCTGCTCCATGTCATCGAGATTGCCACGCGCCCACCCCATCAGCGGCGCTTCCAGCTGTGGTTTGAGCTCGGCCACGTGGGCGAGGATGTTCTCGGCCAGCTTCAGGCGCGCCATCGCCTCACCGAACAACGCCTTGCCCGCCTCGGCACTGCGTTTGGCGAACGCGGCAGGGTCGCGGATATCACCCAGCCCGTCGGCCAGCACGGCATTCATCGCCGCGTCGACCAGATCGCCCCGCAGCCGCTCCTGCGATTCGATCGCGGCGTACAGCAGCCCGGTCTTGGGCGGCACCGGCAATTGCTTGCGCGCCTGCTTGGCCTTGTCGGCCAGCGCGATCTCCATCAATCGACGAACCCCGAGCGGATGCTGCTCGAGCGCTTCGTTGCGGTCGGCGAAGATCTTCAGCGCTGCGGTCTCACCCTGATCGACCAGCGCCGGATACGCCGGCACGCCGGCTTCGCCGGGCACCTGCAGCGGGATCGGGGTGGCCGGGAAATCGCGTAGCCCTTCCGCGGCCAGCGCACGCCCTGCGCGTGCGGCGAAGGCCTCACCGGCCTTGTCGCCGAAGCGCGCGCGCAGCGCCTCCAGATCGCGCGAGGTCGCCAGCACCTTGCCGTCCGCATCGCGCAGGCGCAGGTTCATGCGCAGGTGCGGCTCCAGCGAGGCTTCGTCGAAATCGGTCGCGGCCAGCTTGGCACCCGTCGCGCGCGAGAGGAACCGCGCCAGTTCGCCCCGGATGTCATCGGCGGTCGGTTCGGCGAAGGCCTCGGCAAACGCGCGGCCAAAGTCCGGTGCCGGCACATAGTTGCGGCGCATCGCCTTGGGGAGGCTGCGGATCAATGCGGCGGCCTTGTCAGCGACGAAACCCGGCGCCAGCCACGACAGCCGCGCCGGATCCAGCGCGTTGAGCAGGTGCAGCGGCACCTCCAGCGTCACACCATCGTCCTCGGCACCGGGTTCGAAGGTGTAATGCAGCGCCAGCCGCGCATCGCCCAGCGGCAGGTACCTGGGATAGCGCTCGGCATCGCTGCCTTCGCCCGGCAGCAGATCGGCCAGCGTCCACGACAGCGCCCGGCGCTTCTCCGGCGCCAGTGCTTTCCACCAGGTATCCAGGCCCATCGCCGAATGGATCTCGGCCGGAATCCGGTCCAGGTACCAGCGCGCCTGCCAGCCTTCATCGGCGACGATACCGGCGCGGCGCAGCTTGGCTTCTTCTTCGCGCGCCTGTTCCAGCACCTTGAGGTTGTCGGCGACGAAGCCGGCCCGGGTGTTGATCTCGCCGGTCACCAGGCCCTGGCGCACGAAGATGTCATGCGCCTCGCCCGGCGCGATGCGGCCGTAATGCACCGGTTTTTTCGGGGCCAGCACCAGCCCGAACAGGCTGATCTGCTCCGAGGCCAGCACCTGGCCCTGCGCACGCGACCAGTGCGGATCGAAGTGCTTGCGCAGCAGCAGATGCGGCAGTTCGTTGATGACCCAGTCCGGCTCGATCGCCGCGTTGGTCAGACCCCAGATCTTCTGGGTGTCAAGCAGTGTTGCAGTGAGCAGCCACGGCGGCGGCCGCTTGGCCAGGGCCGAGCCCGGGAACGGCAGGAAGCGACGCTGGCGCGGCGCCAGGAAATCGCCCTTGTCGCTGCGATGGCCGATCTGCGTGGGCAGGCCGGCGATCAGCGCGCGGTGCAGGGTCTGGTACGCCGCGGCGCGCACCTTGTCGCTGAACGCGCTGCGTGCCTCGGGATCGGCACCGTTGCCGGGCGCGGCCTTGTCCTCGGCAGGCGACGGTTCGGATTTCCCTTCGCGGGCCAGGCGCGCGGCACGGTGCTGCTGGCCACGCGTCGCCTTGATCCTGGCCTCGTCATCGCGCGCCGGCGCCGGTGCAGAGGAACCGGCCAGCAGCGGCGCCAACGAGGTCTCGGCCGGCTCTTCATTCCAGCCCAGTTCTTCGCACAGCACGCGCAGTTGGCGATGCAGCTCCCGCCATTCGCGCATGCGCAGGAAACCAAGAAAATGTCGCCCACACCAGTCGCGCAGCTTGGACTGGGTGAGATCTTCGTGGGCCTGGCGGTAGCCGTCCCACAGTCGCAGCACGCCGACGAATTCCGAGCGCCCATCGGCGAACAGCGCATGTGCGTTGTCCGCGGCGGCGCGCGCTTCCGGTGGGCGCTCACGCGGGTCCTGGATGCCCAGGAACGAGGCGATCACCAGCATCGGCCGCAGGCAGCCCTGTGCCTGCGCGGCGACCAGCATGCGAGCCAGTTTCACGTCCACCGGCAGGCGCGCCATCTGGCGCCCGATCGGGGTCAGGCGGCGCTCGGCATCGACCGCACCCAGCTCACCCAGCTGCTGCCAGCCATCGGCGATGGCGCGTTCATCCGGTGCTTCCAGGAACGGGAAATCCTCGATCCTGCCCAGGCCCAGCTGCAGCATCCGCAGGATCACCCCGGACAGGCTGGAGCGACGGATTTCCGGATCGGTGAACTCCGGGCGCGACTGGAAATCCGCTTCGGAATAAAGCCGGTAGCAGATGCCTTCGGAGACACGACCGCACCGGCCCTTGCGCTGGTTGGCGCTGGCCTGCGAGACCGCTTCGATATGCAGCCGGTCCAGTTTCTGGCGCGGGCTGTAACGCTTGATGCGGGCGAAGCCGGGGTCGATCACATAGCGGATGCGCGGCACCGTCAGCGAGGTTTCCGCGACGTTGGTGGCCAGCACGATACGCCGGTTGCTGCCCGGGTTGAACACCAGGTCCTGGTCCTTGACCGACAGCCGCGCATACAGCGGCAGCACGTCGGTGCCGCGGTACTTGCGCCGCTCCAGTGCCTGGTGCGCATCGCGGATTTCGCGCTCGCCCGGGAAGAACAGCAGGATGTCGCCACGCGGATCGATGCGGGTGATTTCATCCACCGCCGCGACCACCGCGTCATTCACGGTGCGCTCGCCATCGCGGCCACCGTCGGCGTCGCCGCCGCCCTCGCCTTCCAGCGGGCGGTAGCGCACGTCCACCGGGAAGGTGCGGCCTTCCACGCTGATCACCGGCGCATCATCGAAGTGCTGGGCGAAGCGCGAGGTATCGATGGTCGCCGAGGTGACGATCAGTTTGAGATCCGGGCGCTTCTTCAGCAGCTGCTTCAGATAGCCCAGCAGGAAATCGATGTTGAGGCTGCGTTCGTGCGCCTCGTCGACGATGATCGTGTCGTAGTTGGACAGCCAGCGGTCACTGCTGATCTCGGCCAGCAGGATGCCGTCGGTCATGAACTTGATGCGGGTATCGTCACCGACACGGTCGGTGAAGCGCACCTGGTAACCCACGGTGGTGCCCAGTTCGGACTGCAGCTCCTGCGCGACACGCGTGGCCACCGCACGTGCGGCAATCCGCCGCGGCTGCGTGCAGCCGATCATGCCGGCGGTGCCACGGCCGGCGGCCAGGCACAGCTTGGGCAGCTGGGTGGTCTTGCCCGAGCCGGTCTCACCGGCGATCACCACGACCTGATGGTCGCGGATCAGCGCGGTGATGGCCTCGGCTTCACGCGCAATCGGCAGCTGCTCGTCCAGAGTGATGGCCGGCTGATTCAGCGCACGCGCTTCACGGCGCTGCACGGACGCCTGCAAGGCCTGCTCGAACGCCGCCGCCAGCCCCGCATCCGCCGGTTTGGCCCGCCAACGCGAGAGCATCCCCAGCAAACGACCGCGGTCGCGGCTCATGGCCCCGTTGATCGCGGCCTGCTGCTGGACCAGGCGTGCTGCATGTGGTTTTTCGATAGCGCTCATCAATCGATTCGTTTAGAACTTTTGTTTACTACTGAAAGGGTAGTTTGATCTATTGTGAAGGCCATCCGATTCATCCCATCCATAAGGAGTTCTCCCATGGCGAAGACGACCAAGACCCCGGCAAAGCCCAAGACGGCCAAGCAGAAACTCGGCGCGGCGGCCCCGTCGGCCCCGAACATTGATATCGGGATCAAGGAGGGCGATCGCAAGAAGATCGCCGATGGACTGTCGGCCTTCCAGGCAGATGCGTTCACGCTTTACCTGAAGACCCACAACTTCCATTGGAACGTGACCGGGTCGATGTTCAACTCGCTGCACACCATGTTCGAGACCCAGTACACCGAACAGTGGGCCGCCCTGGACGACGTCGCTGAACGCATCCGTGCACTGGGCTTCAACGCCCCGGGCTCCTACCGCGAGTTCGCGGCCCTGACCTCGATCGCCGAGGAGCCGGGCCTGACCGACAGCGCGGACTGGCGTGAAATGGTACGCCAGTTGGTCACCGCCAACGAGGCCGTGTGCCGCACTGCCCGGAAAGTGCTGGATGTGGCCGACGATGCCGATGACGCACCGACCGAAGATCTGATGACCCAGCGCCTGCAGACCCACGAAAAGTACGCCTGGATGCTGCGTTCGCTGCTGCAGTAATCCCCCTGGGGGCCTTGCCCCCGCGGGAGTTCCAAGGTTGCGCTGCGGCGCGCCCCCCTTGACTCAAGGGGGGCTGCCTGGTCGAAGGGTGTCCCGCTTACGTTCACATCCGGAATGGGATGACCCGCCTCGGGGCGCCCAGCCCTGTAAACTACGGCGATGTCTTCCCGCCCCGCGCACGACCTGCTCAGCCGCATCTTTGGTTACGACGAATTCCGCGGTCCGCAGCAGGCGATCGTCGAGCATGTCGCCGCCGGCAATGACGCGCTTGTCCTCATGCCCACCGGCGGCGGCAAGTCGCTGTGCTACCAGGTCCCCTCCCTGCTCCGCGACGGCACCGGCATCGTCATTTCGCCGCTGATCGCGCTCATGCAGGACCAGGTCGAAGCCCTGCGCCAGCTCGGCGTCCGCGCCGAATACCTCAACTCCACCCTCGATGGCGAAACCAGTGCGCGCGTCGAACGCGAACTGCTCGCCGGCGAACTGGACATGCTCTACGTCGCGCCTGAGCGCCTGCTCACCGGTCGCTTCCTGTCGCTGCTCTCGCGCAGCCGGATCGCCCTGTTCGCCATCGACGAAGCCCACTGCGTCTCCCAGTGGGGCCACGACTTCCGCCCCGAATACCGCCAGCTCACCGTCCTGCACGAACGCTGGCCCGACGTGCCGCGCATCGCGCTGACCGCCACCGCCGATCCGCCCACCCAGCGCGAGATCGCCGAACGCCTGGACCTCACCAACGCCCAGCACTTCGTCAGCTCCTTCGACCGGCCCAACATCCGCTACACGGTCGTCCAGAAGGACAACGCCAAAAGGCAGCTGCTGGACTTCCTCAAGGTCCACCGCGGGGCCGCCGGCATCGTCTACTGCATGTCGCGGCGCAAGGTCGAGGAAACCGCCGAGTTCCTCTGCAAGGAGGGCCTGAACGCCCTGCCCTACCACGCCGGCCTGCCGCCCGAGGTCCGCGCCGCCAACCAGCGTCGCTTCCTGCGCGAGGATGGCATCGTCATGTGCGCCACCATCGCCTTCGGCATGGGCATCGACAAACCGGACGTGCGTTTCGTCGCGCATACCGACCTGCCCAAATCGATGGAAGGCTATTACCAGGAAACCGGCCGCGCCGGTCGCGATGGCGAGCCCGCCGAGGCCTGGCTCTGCTACGGCCTGGGCGACGTGGTGCTACTCAAACAGATGATCGAGCAGTCCGAGGCGGGCGAAGAGCGCAAAGCGCTGGAACGCTCCAAGCTGGACCACCTGCTCGGCTACTGCGAATCCATGCAGTGCCGCCGCCAGGTCCTGCTGGCCGGCTTCGGCGAGACCTACCCCCAGCCCTGCGGCAACTGCGACAACTGCCTGCTGCCGCCCGATGCCTGGGATGCCAGCGTCGCCGCCCAGAAGGCATTGAGCTGCGTCTACCGCAGTGGCCAGCGCTTCGGCGTGGGCCATCTGATCGACATCCTGCGCGGGGGCGAGAACGAGAAGGTCCGCCAGTTCGGGCATACCGAACTGAGCACCTATGGCATCGGCAAGGATCTGGACGCGCGTACCTGGCGCAGCGTGTTCCGCCAGCTGGTCGCCTCCAGCCTGCTCGAGGTGGACAGCAGCGCCTACGGCGGGCTGCGCCTGACCGATGGCAGCCGCGAGGTGCTCAAGGGCCAGCGCAAGGTCATGATGCGCCGCGAGACGCCCAAGGCGGCCCGCGAGCGCGATCGCAGCGGCCAGCGCACCGGCCTGTCGGTGCTGCCTCAGGACCTGGCGCTGTTCAATGCGCTGCGGGGCCTGCGCGCCGAACTCGCGCGCGAGCAGAACGTGCCGGCCTTCGTGATCTTCCACGACAGCACCCTGCGCAACATTGCCGAACAGCGCCCCACCAGCGTCGATGCGCTGGGCCGGGTCGGGGGCATCGGTGGCACCAAGCTGGCCCGTTACGGCGACCGCCTGGTCGAGATCGTGCGCGAGGAAGGCTGATGCGCCGGGGCGGCCAGACAGACCTTGCTCCAGAGTTGAACCGCGTGTTCAGCCATAGGTGCGACCGTGCGGATTTGGCAGTAAGGTGAGCCCCATGTCCGCCAGTGGCCTGCTCCTGCGAGTCGTCCTGATGCTCAGCCTGTTGCTCAACGGGCTGAACGTGGCCATGGCCGGCCCGATGGCGCTCGCCCTGGCCGAGCCGGCCACCGCAAGCCGTGCCGCACCGCCCTGCCATGATGCACCGGCGGCCGCTCTCCCGCATGACCATCACGCCGTGCCCGGTGCCGCCAGCGGCGTGCAGGCGCCTCACGATGGCGACCACTGCAAGATCAAGGACTGCCTGCGCAGCTGCGCGCAGCAACCCAGCCTGACCGCCCAGGTCGCCTGGCTGGCCACGCCCCCGCCGCTGTCGCTGGCCCCGCTGCCGGCCCCGCATCCGTCGCAACCGACACCGCCGCTGGACCGCATCACCCGCCCTCCGATCGCCTGATCCGCAGCGCTCTGCGAGCGCCTGCCTGATGCCCTGCCCGCATGGCCCCGCCTGCGGGCGTTGCCGGCACCCCGCGTGCCATTCGAATCGGATCCGGAGTTGCAATGTCTTTCCTTAAAACACCCGGCACGGGCACCCCGCCCATGCCGTCACGCCGCCTGTTCGTGCAGGGCGTGGCTGCCGGCGGCGTGGTCGCCGGTCTGGCCGCCACCGGCCTGAGCCCACGCGCCTTCGCGGCCGCCGGCCCCGGCCTGGCCGGTGCCCCGCAGGTGCTCAGCAGCCATGACGTGCAGCTGAGCATCGGCGAATCGCTGGCCAACTTCACCGGGCGCACCCGCCCGGCGATCACCGTCAACGGCAGCCTGCCGGCGCCGATCCTTCGCTGGCGCGAAGGCCAGACGGTCAACATCCGGGTGGCCAACACGCTGCAGGGGCACCCCACCTCCATCCACTGGCACGGCCTGCTGCTGCCGGCCAACATGGACGGCGTGCCCGGCCTGAGCTTCAACGGCATCGCCCCCGGCGAGGCCTACCAGTACCGGTTCACCCTCAAACAGTCGGGCACGTACTGGTACCACAGCCATTCGATGTTCCAGGAACAGGCCGGCCTGTACGGCGCGCTGATCATCGACCCGCTCGAGCCGGCGCCTTACCGCTTCGACCGCGAGCACGTGATCGTGCTCTCGGACTGGACCGATATGGACCCTGGCGCGCTGTTCCGGCGCATGAAGAAGCTCGCCGAGCACGACAACTACTACAAGCGCACCCTGCCCGACTTCCTCCGTGATGTGCGCCGGGATGGCTGGGCCGCAGCCACCGCCGACCGCGGCATGTGGGGCCGGATGCGGATGACGCCGACCGACATCTCCGACATCAACGCCCACACCTATACCTACCTGCTCAACGGCACCGCCCCGGCGGGCAACTGGACCGGGCTGTTCCGCAGTGGCGAGAAGGTGCTGCTGCGCTTCATCAACGGGGGCTCGATGACCTACTTCGATGTGCGCATCCCCGGCCTGAAAATGACCGTGGTCGCCGCCGATGGCCAGTACATCCACCCGGTCAGCATCGATGAGTTCCGCATCGCACCGGCCGAGACCTTCGATGTGATCGTCGAACCCAGTGGACAGGATGCCTACACGATCTTCTGCCAGGACATGGGCCGCACCGGCCATGCCGCCGGCACGCTGGCGGTCCGCCACGGCCTGCAGGCGCCGGTTCCCGAGCGCGACCCGCGCCCATTGCTGACCATGAGCGACATGGGCCATGACATGGGCCATGCCGGAAACGGTATGGCGGGGCACGACATGAAGGGCATGGAAGGTGGCTGCGGCGCGAGCATGGGCCATGGCGCGCACGGCGCTGATTCCAAGGCGCCGCGCCACCCGGCCAGCGAAAAAGGCAATCCGCTGGTGGACATGCAGAGCATGGCCACCGACCCCAAGCTCGATGATCCCGGCATCGGCCTGCGCGACAACGGTCGTCACGTGCTGACCTACGGTGCGATGCGCAGCCTGTTCGACGATCCCGATGGCCGCGATCCCGGCCGCGAGGTCGAGCTGCACCTGACCGGCCACATGGAGAAATTCAGCTGGTCCTTTGATGGCATTCCCTTCGCCAGCGCCGAACCGCTGCGCCTGAACTACGGTGAACGCATGCGCATCGTGCTGGTCAACGACACGATGATGCAGCACCCGATCCATCTGCACGGCGTGTGGAGCGATCTGGAAAACGCCGATGGCCAGTTCCACCTGCGCAAGCACACCATCGACATGCCACCGGGCACCCGCCGCACCTATCGCGTGCGCGCCGACGCGCTCGGCCGCTGGGCCTACCACTGCCATCTGCTGTACCACATGGAAGCGGGCATGATGCGCGAAGTGAGGATCGAAGAATGAGCCGCGCTCCGCTTACCGCGATGTCCACCCTCAGCGCTGCCCTGCTGCTGGCCTTGTCCGCCCCGGCATGGGCGCAGTCGCATGCCGGCCATGCCACGGCACCGATCACGGCCGATGCGCCACCGGCAGATGGCGGGAGCGTCGATCACAGCCAGATGGATCACTCGACGATGGACCATGGCAGCGCCGATCACAGCCAGATGGACCATTCGACGATGGACCATGGCAGCGCAGATCACAGCCAGATGGATCACTCGACGATGGACCACGGCAGCGCCGATCACAGCCAGATGGACCACTCGACGATGGACCATGGCATGCAGAAGCCACCCGCGCTCATCGAGCCGCGCGAACCGATTCCGGTGGTGACACCCGCCGACCGCCTCGCCGCGTTCCCTGCGATCGACCACGGTGCGATGGAGCATGCACCGGAGATCCACAGCATGCTGCTGGTCAATCGCCTGGAACACTGGGACGGCCAGCACGGTACCGGCCAGGCCTGGGAGGCCAGCGGCTGGGTCGGTGGCAACATCAACCGGCTATGGCTGCGCAGCGAAGGCGAGCGCGGTGACGGCCGCACCCAGTCGGCCAATCTCGAGGTGATGTACGGCCGCAGCGTCTCGCCGTGGTGGGACGTACTGGTCGGCGTGAAGCAGGATTTCCGCCCGGCGGATTCGCGCACGTGGGCGGCGTTCGGCATCCAGGGCCTGGCGCCGTACAAGTTCGAGACCTCGGCCACGGCCTACATCGGCGAAGGCGGACAGTTTGCTGCGACGGTGGAAGTGGAGTACGAGCTGCTGCTGACCAACCGCCTGATCCTGCAGCCGCTGGTGGAGGCCACGTTCTCGGCCAAGGACGAGCCGGCGTACGGCAACGGTTCGGGACTCAACAAGGTCGAGGCCGGGCTGCGCCTGCGCTACGAGTTCAGCCGCCGCTTCGCGCCTTACATCGGCATCAGCCACGAGCGGCTGTTCGGCGATACCGCTGATTACCACGAGGCGGCCGGTGAGCGCGCGCGCGATACCCGCTGGGTGGCGGGCGTGCGCGTCTGGTTCTGATCCAGCGGCCGTGACAGGTTCCGGGTGCCCCTGGTACCCGGAACCCCTGCCAGTTGAAGCGATGCCGTAAGCTGCCGGCCCGCTCTGCCTGCCTTGCGCCATGACGTTGACCCTCCGCCGCGCCACCCTTGCCGATGCCGATGCGCTCTCGGCGATCGCCATCGCCACCTACACCGAGACCTTTGGCGATTCGTACCCGCCGCAGGATCTGCGCGATTTTCTGGACAGCCACTACGCGGTCGAGCCACAACGCCGCGAGCTCGCCGACCCACGCAATGCGGCGTGGCTGCTGGAAGACGGCGCACGTGTGGTGGGCTATCTCGCCGCAGGGCCGAACAGCCTGCCGCATGCCGATGCCGCCGAGGGCGATATCGAACTCAAACGTCTCTACCTGCTCGCCAGCCACCAGGGCGGTGGTCACGGCGCGCGCCTGATGGACGCGTTCCTGGCGTGGCTCGATCAACCGCAGCGGCGCACGCTGTGGGTCGGCGTATGGTCGGAAAATCCGGGTGCGCAGCGCTTCTATGCGCGCTATGGCTGCAGCAAGGTCGGCGAATACGATTTTCCGGTCGGCGACAGTGTCGACCGGGAATTCATCCTGCGCCGCGCCTGAGCACGGCACAGGCGCCTGTCAGAAGTCGAACAGGTCCGACAGGAAGCTTTCTTTTTTCTTCTTGCGGTAGCCGTGCTGGTCGCCGTACGGCTGCTGGCCCAGATGGCGGGTGTCACGGTGCTGCACGGCGGCCGGCGGCGGCGGAGCAGCCGCGCGTACCGGGGCCGGTGCTGCGGCACCGGCCGAGCGCTCGATGATCTTGTCCAGCTCGCCACGGTCCAGCCACACGCCACGGCACTGCGGGCAGTAATCGATCTCGATGCCCTGGCGCTCGGACATCTGCAGCGCTTGGGTCTTGCATACGGGGCATTGCATGGGCAGTTATCCAAGGGGCAAAGCCGCACTCTAGCCGGTCCCACCTGACCGTGGTGCAACGCGGCCATGACCGATGGCCCCCCGACCAATGCCCCATGCTGCCCGGCCTGTCCTCGCCAACACTCCACGCATCCCTGGATATGGAGCGTCCCATGCCGTCCTTCCGCCTGCCCACCTGGCTGGCCACCTGCGTGGTCGTGCTGACCCTGGCCGTGTCGATCAATCTGCGCGACCTCGCCGCGTGGCTGGGCACCCCGATCCCGAAGCTGCCGATCCCCTATGGCGGCGCCATCCTCGACAACGGCTTGGGCGTGCTGCTGGTGCTGCTCGTGGCCGCGCTGCTGGTGCGGCCGGGGCAGCGCCTGCACGCGCTGCTCGGGTTGCGCTGGAATGGCTGGCAGGGGCCGGCCCTGGCGCTGCTGGCGACGTTGCCGTGCTGGCTGGGTCTGTGGTGGCTGGGGGGATTCAATCCGACCCAGGATGTGCTCGCCCTGCTGATGCTCGGCGTGCTGTTTCCACTCGCCGAAGAGATCATCTTCCGCGGTTTCGGTTTCATCTTCGCGCACCGCCAGCAGCGTTGGCCGTGGCTGGCTGCCGCGCTGGTCCAGGCCGTGATCTTCGGTGCCATCCACTGGTGGTCGTTCGGCGGTGGCGGCGGCATGGCCCTGCAGGTGTTCGCCATCACCGGCATCGGTGGGCTGGTGTTCGCCTGGCTTAATACTCTGGACGATTACACCCTGTGGAGCGGGCTGGCCCTGCATGTCTCGCTCAACCTGGCCTGGAACGTGTTCGTGATCACCGAGGCCACGGCCGTCGGTTGGCCGGCTACCGTGCTGCGCCTGTCAGCGGCAGGGCTGGCGGTGGCGCTGGTCTGGGCCTGGCACCGTCGCAGGCCCCGGTCCCTCACACCGGCATGAACTACCCGAAGGCAGGCCACGCGGGGGGTTCACCCGGCATTTCGGCGCCGTCCACGGCCTCCTCACCGGCGGCCCGCGATACTTGCGCGCCCCTGTCCGGGGGTAAGCAGGAACCACGCTCCATGTTGTTGTCCAAGCACCATCCCGAACCCCGCGTGCTGTTGATCGAAGACACCGAAGACACCCGCGAACTGAGCCGCATGGCACTGGAAAGCCAGGCCTGCGAAGTTGTTGCGGTCAGTTCGGCGGAAGCCGCGCTGGGGCTGCTCCAGGCCGGCGAGCGCTTCGATCTGGTGTTCACCGATGTCTGCCTGGGTGCGGTCAGCGGCATCGAGGCCGCCCATCGGGTCAAGCAGGAACGGCCCGGGCTGCCGGTGCTGGTCACCTCGGGCCTGGAGCCTTCCGTCGTGGTGCCGCAGCTCGGCCCTGGCATGCATTTCCTGCCCAAGCCGTACAGCATGAGCGAACTGCTCGACGCGATCCGGGCCTGTTTCCAGCAACCGCTGGCCGCCTGCGCCTGAGGCGGCTGATCGGGTTGAATGGCGGGTGATCTTCATCCGGATTTCATGCCCGCGTGCCCATCGTCGGCGTCAGTGAAACGCGCTTCCTTTCCCTGCCGGAATCGACGTCATGCTTTTTCGTACGCTGCTGGCCACGCCCCTGCTGTTGCTGCTTCCGTTCGAGAACGCGCGTGCGGATGATTTCGTCACCTGCGAGAGCCGCGACAACCGCTATCAATCCTGCACCCTGCCCCGCGCCGGCTACGTCACCCTGGACCGCAAGCTGTCCGGTGCGGACTGCCGGCAAGGCCGCACCTGGGACTACGACCGCCGCGAGGTCTGGGTGGATGATGGCTGCCGGGCCTCGTTCCGGGTTCACGGCGGCAGCGACCGTGATGATCGCCACGATGATGACAACCATGACGCCAAGGTCGCCGCCGGCGTGCTGATCGGCGCGGCCATCCTCGGCGCGCTGGCGCACAACGCCAACAAGGATGACGCGCGCTACGACGACGACACCTACCAGGGCGCCCGGCATACGTCCTACGTGCCCGGCTGGATGATCGGAGAATTCGAGGGCTACAACCCGACCTTCAATGCCGACATCCGCATGCGCATCGACAGCGATGGCCGGATGAGCGCGCAGACCCGCGGCCAGACGTTGAATGGCTGGATCAACGGCGGCCAGCTCAACGTCGGCAGCAGCGTGTTCGATATCAGCCAGAGCCGCGACGGGTTCGTCACGACCGAGGTCGGCGACCGGCAGAACGAGGTGCGCTACCGCCGCGTGCGCTGAGCGACGCGGCGGTGGCCGGCATCACCGGGCGATCTGGCACTGCAGCGTGGTGCCGTAGAAGTCCAGGGTGGTCTGGTCGTCGTGGATACGCAGATCGACGCCCTCCCGGCCCCAGCGGCCGCCATTGTTCTCGTCCTTGCTCACGGGCATCGGGAAGACGATCGCCTGATCGTTGCCCCAGCTGACCACGGCCGCGGTCGGGTCGATGTCGTTGTAGAACACCGCCGTCACCGGCTTGCTGTTGTCGTCACAGCGGTACTCGACCTTCGCCGGCACCTGGATGCCGCCGCCGTTGATGGTCAGCTCGACCAGACGGGTCTGATAGGACTCCACCAGGCAGCGCTGGGGATCCACCGCGCGCGAACAGGCATCGCGCCCTTTGATCCAGCCACGCTGTTCGGCCGCGATGTCCAGCTCGTCCGGGCTGGTCTGCACGCGCTTGTAGAGCGCGGCCAGCTGACGGTCCAACGCGGCCAGCCGGGGATCGACGCACACCAGCTTCTCGGCCTCGGACTGTGCCTTGGCGCAATCGAACGATGGAGACTGGGTCGCGGCAGCGGCAGGGTCGGCGGGCTTGGCCGCGGTGGGGGCCTCGGCGGTGGCCGACGGGCCCGCCTGATCGGCGGATTCAGGTTTGGAGCACGCCGCGAGCGCAAGCGCCCCCAGGCTCAGCAGGACGACACGTTTCATGGCACCTCCAACAGCAATCAGCTCAAAGACGGCCTATTGTGCGCGATCGCGTGCGTAGCGGGTGTATGCGGCGCCTCCTCCAGCCGACACGGTCCGCCCGGCGCAAGGATGGGCCCGTGGCGTCCTTCCCTGCGATGCTCGTGGCGCTTCTCCGCCTCGACGTGCAGGTGTGCGCACGGCACCACTGCCACTACCTGCGAGGCGTTCCCTTGACTAAGATCGAGGGTGGACAGTCACGCGGAAGCCGGATGTGCCGGCCCGACTCAGGGAGGATGTGATGGCAATCATGCGATGGATGGCGGGCCTGTTGGCGGCGATGGGCACGCTCTCGGCCAGTGGCGTGAGCGCGGCCGCGGCAGTGGATCGGGATGCCTGGCGGGCAGATTACGCGGTGCTCAAAGCAGCATTGCAGAGCGACTACGCGCACCTGGCCTGGATGGCCTCGCCCGAGAGCGGCGTCGATCTGCCGACCCTTGATGCCCGGGCACAGCGCCACCTCGCCGAGGCACGCAATGACGCCCAGGCCACCCAGGCGCTGCGCAGTTTTCTGGCCGGCTTCCATGATGGCCACCTTGCGCTGCTCGACCGGCTGGATGCAGGCGGCACGTCCCAGCCACCACGGGCTGTCGATCCGCGCACGCTGGGCCCGAGTGCCGGTTGCGCCGCGCTCGGGGTCGCCGATGAAGGCCGGCAGGATTTCAGCCTTCCGCTGGAAACACTGCCCGGCTACACACCCCTGGACGGCCAGGCAGACCCTGCGCTGCGCGCCGGCATCCTCGCGTTGCCCGAGGGACGCAAGGTGGGCGTGCTTCGGCTGCACGAGTTCGATGCGCTGCGCTATCCCGGTCTATGCCACGCGCTGTGGCCACAGCTGCGCCATGCCGATTCCATCGGCGACATGCGCAGCGCGCTGGTGAACGGCTGGGTGGCCATGATCGCCGACAGCCTGCGCCGGTTCCAGCACGATGGCGTCGATGCCGTGCTGGTCGATGTCGGCGACAACCCGGGCGGGGATGACAGTGGCGACACGCTTGCGCGGTTGTTCAGCCCGCGGCCGGTCACGTCGGCCACGCTGCTGGTCAGTCAGTCCGCCGCAGGCAAGCCCTATCTCGACGAACAGTACGAGCGACTCGACGATGCCCTGCGCCGCCATCATCCGGCCGCCACCGCCCGCCGCCTGCTGACGGCGGAGCGCGCCAGCTTCGATGCTTCGCGGCGTGCACTGAGCCTTCCGGCCTGCGACCTGTCCTGGGTGTGGCGGACCCAGCAGCCATGGAACGGCGGCCAGTGCCGCCGCCTGGTCGCGGCAGGCACCTCCGGTGGCCCGCTGCCAAGCCAGGCGGTGGATACGCTGGACGATTTCCTGATCGCCCACCGTCTCGACTGGGCACAGGACCTGCGCGCCCACTGGGGTGCGTGGGACGGGCCGGTCTACGTCATCACCAATGGCAAGACCGTGTCCTCGGCGGAGATGTTTGCCGCGCGCATGCAGGACAACCGCATCGCGCGCATCGTCGGCACCGGTAGTGGTGGCTACGGCTGCGGTTTCATGAGCGGCGCCCCATCGCGCGAGCTGCCCCACTCACACCTGCGCATGCGCATTCCGGACTGTGTCCGGTTGCGCGCCGACGGCACCGATGAGGTGGCCGGCATCGCGCCCGATCTACCGATCACGCCCCGCGCTGGCGAAGGGGCACGCGCACGCGCGCAACGACTGCTGGAGACCGTTGCCGAGGACATCACGCGGCACTGAGCCGCTCGCTGCAGTGCCTCCTGCGCGTTGCGGAAACCCGCAGGACACGGCGGGAATCCTGCGCGCTAGAGACGCGCGCCCTGCGTGGCACCATGCTCGGTGGTCTCGTCGTACTGTTTGTCGCGCGCGGCGTACTCATCGAGAACCGCTTTCCCGATGCGGTTGAGTTCCTCACCGAGCTGCGGGCAGCGCATCCCGCCACCGACGGCGGCGAACCGCCGCTGGATCTCCTCGGCAGCCTGATCGGCATGCGCTGCATGGCCGTCTTCATGTACCCGCAGCGCCTGGCTGTAGCGCGCCCATTCCTGTTGCAACGAGGCGGGCGCCGTGTCCGCGCCGGTCCAGCGCGGCAGCACCATGGTGGCCCTCACCTGCATGCGCACCTTGCCGAGTCTGCAACCTGCACCTCGTGGGGCATAGTCGAAGTTCCACCCCACGTACCAGTCCACGTGGCCGTGATGGCGCACGCCGTCCTTGCCGACGGGCCCGTGCGCGTTCAGTGAGGCGCGCAGTTCCTGCAGGGTGTCGCCCTGCACGTCGTAGTAGGTGATCGTCAGATCCTGCGCGGCGCCCGCATCCAGGGCAATCAGGGCAAGGACCAGTGCAGTGCCAGGCAGCAGCGCGCGGGGACGGAAGGTAGACCGGGGATGTGGGAGCTGGTTGTTCACGACGCGTTCCATGCAGAAGGGACGGGGCCTGATGCGATCCGGGGCGAACCGGAGGCATGAAAAAGGCGACCTCGCGGTCGCCTTGATCATGGATGCAATGGTGGGCCGTGATGGATTCGAACCATCGACCAAAAGATTAAAAGTCTTCTGCTCTACCAACTGAGCTAACGGCCCATTGCATCCCCGACATGACGCCGGGGGTGCGCATTCTAACGCATCTTCGCGCTCATGCGTACCCGTCCGGCATCACACGTAGTGGGTGGGATCCGGTACGCCGGCATCCGTGAAACCCTGCGCGCGCAGGCGGCAGGCGTCGCAGTGCCCGCAGGCGCGGCCCTGGTCATCGGCGTTGTAGCAGGACACGGTCAGGCCGAAGTCCACGCCGAGGCGAACGCCTTCACGCACGATGTCGGCCTTGCTCAGGAACTGCAGCGGCGCGTGGACCTGGATGCCCGCCCCTGCCACGCCCGCCTTGGTCGCCAGGTTGGCCAGCGCCTGGAAGGCCTGGATGAACTCCGGGCGGCAATCGGGGTAGCCGGAGTAATCCACGGCGTTGACGCCACAGAAGATGTCGTTGGCGCCCAGCACCTCGGCCCAGCCCAGCGCGACGGACAGCATGATGGTGTTGCGGGCCGGCACGTAGGTGACCGGGATGCCCTCACCGCCCGCTTCGGGCACGTCGATATCGTCGGTCAGGGCCGAGCCGCCGATGCTGCGCAGGTCGACGTTGACGGTTTTGTGGGCCACCGCGCCCAGCGCGCTGGCGACCGCCGCGGCGGCGTCGAGTTCGGAGGTGTGGCGCTGGCCGTAGCGCACGCTCAGGGCGTGGACGGCGAAACCCTGCTCGCGGGCGATGGCGACGACGGCGGCGGAGTCCATGCCGCCGGACAGGAGGACGACTGCTTTCTTCATGGGGGTGTTTCCGGTGGTTTGCAGGGAACCAGCACGCTGTCCCGCGCCGGGTACATCAGGGAATGCCGAGGCGGCTTACCGGCCCGGCTCGTCATTCCACAGAAGCTTGTGCAGCTGCATCTGGAAGCGCACCGGCAGGCGGTCGGCGACGATCCAGTCGGCCAGCTCGCGCGGGCTGACCTCGCTCTTGCTCGGCGAGAACAACACCATGCTGCGCTCGTTGAGGCGATGCTCACGGACCATGCCACGGGCCCATTCGTAATCTTCGCGGCTGCACAGGACGAACTTGATCTGGTCGCGCTTGGTCAGCAGCGGCAGGTTCTCCAGGCGGTTGCGGGCCATTTCGCCGGAGCCGGGGGTCTTCAGATCGACCACCCGCGAGACGCGCGGATCGACGGCGCTGACATCCAGCGCACCGGAGGTTTCCAGCGAGACGTCCAGGCCGGCATCGCAGAGCTTCTCCAGCAGCACCAGGCAGCGCTTCTGCGCCAGCGGCTCGCCACCGGTCACGCAGACGTGGTGCACGCCCTGGGCCAGCACCTCTTCCACGATCGCGTCGATGTCCCACCAAGTGCCGCCATGGAAGGCGTAGGCGGTATCGCAGTACGTGCAGCGCAGCGGGCAGCCGGTCAGGCGCACGAACACGGTCGGCCAGCCGGCGGTATCGGCTTCGCCCTGCAGGGACAGGAAGATCTCGGTGATCTTCAGTCGCGGCAGCGGGGACTGCACGATCTCACTGGGGAGTGCGGCGGCAGCGGACAGGGTCGTGGTCATGGCGGTGATTCTTGGGGGACGGCTTCGGAAACGACAACAGCCGGGCATGGCCCGGCACGGAAGACCGGGCAACGCCCGGTTGGCGATCAATCATTATACCGGGCCCGGCCGCCTCAGCGGCCCGGGGCGGGTTCAGCGGATCTGCTGACCCAGCCGGATCGACTGCAGACGGTCCTGCGCGGTGCGCGCGGCGTCGGAGCCGGGGTACGTGGACACGACCTGTTCCAAGGTCGCCTGGGCCTGGTCGACCTTGCCTTCGCCATACTGCGACAGGCCGATCTTGAGCAGGCCACCGGACGCCTTGTCATGGGTCGGGTAGCGCGAGATGAGGTCGCGGAACTGCGCCTCAGCCAGCGGGAAATTGCGGGTGGCGTAATAGCTTTCGCCCAACCAGTACAGCGCGTTGGGGGTATAGACACCGTTGGGGTACAGCTCGAGGAAGCTCATGAACAGCTGCGCCGAGTCGTCGTACTTGCCGGCCTTGAGCGAATCGAAGGCGACATTGTAGGCCGTGCGCTCGTCGCCACTGGCAGCCAGGCTTCCGGCATCGCCGTGCACGGAGGGCGGCCGCTCGGAAGCGGCCGTTGCCGGTTTCGGGGGTGCAGCGGGGGCAGTCGCGGCTGCGGCCGGGGCGGCGGGAAGCACGGGGGCTCCACCTTCCAGGCGGTTCAGGCGGCTGTCCAGGTCCAGGTACTGGTCCTTGCCGGTCTGCTTGAGCTGCTCATTGTCGTGCTGCAGCTGCTCGACCTGCGACTGCAGGGCCTGCAACTGGGTACGCAGCTGGTTCAGCTGGTTGAGCATGTCCATGTTGGACTGGTTGTTGTTCGCCTGCTGCTCAAGCGCGCCGACGCGGTCGGCCAGACTCTGGCGCTGCGCATTGGCCGGTGCGGCAGCCACGAGGGCTGCCGCAACGATCATCGATAGAAATCGAAAGCGCATCTATTACTGAGCCGTGTACACGATCTCGACGCGACGGTTCTGCGACCAGCAGGACTCGCCCGACTCGGTGCAGACCGGACGCTCTTCACCGTAGGACACGACGGTCAGCTGCGAAGCCGAACCACCGTTGGCCTGCAGTGCCGAGGACACGCCGTTGCCACGACGCTCGCCCAGGGCCTGGTTGTACGCGCGCGAACCGCGCTCGTCGGTGTGGCCCTGCAGGGTCATGCGCGAGGACGGACGGTCACGCAGGTACTTGGCGTGGCAAGCCATGATGGCCTGGAATTCCGGCTTCACGTCTTCCTTGTCCAGGTCGAAGTACACCACGCGCTGGCGCAGGCAGGAGTCGGTATCCAGATCGCCCGGGCCGTACAGGCCCGAGGTGGACGGGCCGGTCGGAGCGGTGGTGCTGCCGGTATCGACCGGGGCAACAGGCGCTTCCTTGACCTTCTTGGAACAACCGGCCAGGGCGGCCACGGACAACAGGGAGACAAGCAGAACGCGGGTGGTCTTGTTCATGGCGATACCTTTGAGGCTCCTAAAGCCGGATGAGGGATGAATACGGCGAAATCTTAACACTCTGTTAGCGCTTTGTACGGTATGGCGACCAAGAAGGCTCACGAACATCACCGTCGGCCAGAACCAGCCGCTGGCGCACGCGCGCATCGGCCGAAACGGCATACAACACTCCACGACCACCCTCGCGGGCGGCGTACAACACCATGCTCGCGTTGGGCGCAAAGCTCGGCGATTCATCCAGCGATCCTGGCGACAGCGTGTTCCAGCGGGCCGAGCCCGTGCTGCTGTCCATCATCGCGATCTTGTAGGTGTTGCCACTGCCCTGGGCGACCACCAGCTTCTTGCCGTCGTAGGACAGGCTCGGGGTGGCGTTGTAGTTGCCCTGGAAGGTCACGCGCGAAGCACTGCCGCCGCTGGAGGCCACCTGGTAGATCTGCGGGCGGCCACCACGGTCGGAGGTGAAGTAGACGCTGCTGCCGTCCGGGCTCCAGGTCGGCTCGGTATCGATGGCGAAGTGGTTGGTCAGCTGGGTCAGCTGCTTGCTGCCCAGGTCCATCACGTAGATCTCCGGGTTGCCGCTGCGCGACAGCGACAGGGCCAGGCGACGGCCGTCCGGGGAGAACGACGGGGCGCTGTTGATGCCGCGGAAGCTGGTGACCAGCTCACGGGCGCCACTGGAGATGTTCTGGATGTAGATCGCCGAGTTGCCGCGTTCGAAGCTGACGTAGGCCAGCTTGTTGCCGTCCGGGCTCCAGCTGGGCGAGAGCAGCGGCTCGGCCGAGCGCACGATGGTCTGCGGGTTGAAGCCGTCCGAATCGGCCACCATCAGCGCATAGCGCATGGCATCGCCCTTGCCGCTGGCGGTGACGTAGGCGATGCGGGTCCAGAAGGCGCCGCGGACACCGGTGATCTTCTCGTAGATGGCATCGGCCATCTGGTGGGCGACATCGCGCATGGCGTTGCCGCGGGCGGTCATCGCCAGGCCGAGCAGGCGCTCACCCTTGGGCACGTCGTAGAGCTCGTACTCCACGCGGTAGGCACCGGCGCCGGCGTCCATGACCCGGCCGACGACGATGTAGTTCTGCTTCAGCGCGCGCCAGGTGGCGAACTGGATCTCGCTGCCACGGGTCGGTTTTTCGACGATCTGGGCTTCCGGCAGGTTGCGGAACTGGCCGGAACGGTCCAGATCGGCGCGTACCACGGCGGCCACGTCGGTCTGCGGGGCACCGGCCGAACCCTGGTAGGGCATCGGGACGACGGTGATCGGCGTGGCGGAGGCATTGCCGCCAATGATGTCGATATCCAGCCCCTTCTGCTGCGCCATGGCAGCAAAGGGCAACAACAGGGCCGCAACAACGGCAAGCCAGCGAGGCATTTTTTTCATGGAGCGCTCAATAGGGGGGAAACCAGAACGAGGGATAACAGGACCGCGGTGAACAGTTTCGCAATCATGAACCAAGGCAGTGTGAATTCCGAGTCACCGAGCGCACAAATCTCACGGCCCGTTAACCAACCGGCCGGATTCGGCGCGCTCCGCCCCCAACTTGGCCATGAGCCTCTGTACAGCGTGCCGGCGGAACTTCACCGGACCGCCCGGGATCAATCCTGGGCGGTGAAGGTGAAGTTGATCGTGCGCGCGAACACCGATTCGAAACCGCGGTACGGCAACGGCTGGGCATTCAATACGGCGGCCTCGATCGAGCGGCGGCCGGCTTCGTCGAACGGGCAGCTGCCGCTGACCTTGGCCTGGATGACCTGCCCGCCCGGAATCTGGGTGATCGAGACCTGGCAGCGCTGGCCCAATGGCACCGAATCCGGACGCGTCCACTGCGCGGAGACCTTCTGCTGGATCGCGGCGGCGTACTTGGCGCTCAGATCGTCGCTGGTCCCGCCCGCACCGGCCGCCGGCTTGGCGGCACCGGTGGCACCGGCGGTGGAGGCCGAGGCATTGGCGGCACGCGCGGCGGTGACCTGGCGCAGCTTCTGCTCGGCCAGCTTGGCTTCGTTCTCGGCCTGGGCGCGCTTGCGCCGGATCTCGGCCAGTTTCTTGTCGCGCTCGGCCTCGGCCTTGGCGTCGTTGGCTTTCTGTTCCTGCTCGGCCAGCTTCTTCTTCAGCTCCGCCTCTTCCTGCTGCTTGGCCAGGCGCAGCTTCTGCTCGGCCTGTTCCTGGCGCTTGCGCTCGGTCAGGTCGATCTGTTCCTGGCGGCGCTTGGCTTCCTGCTCCTGTTTGGCCTTTTCAGCCGAGATCGCCAGCGCGTTGACCGCTTCCTGGTCGACCGTGTCGGGCTGGGCGATGCGCTCCTGCGCCTGCGACTGCTGCGGCGTCGGCGCGTCCTGCGGGCGCGGCTCGGGCAACGGCTGCGGCGGCGGCACGGTGTCTTCGGGAATGGGCTCGGGCTCGGCGACCGGTTCGGGCAGGTCCGGCAGCGTCTCGGAGGCGCGCAGGGCCTGGCGCGCGGCCGAGGCTTCGGAGGCGGACAGCTGCAGGCTGGCCTCGATGGCCGGATCGCCGGCGGCCGCTTCGGTGGTGCGTTGCGGCGACCACAACCAGGCGGCGATGAAGATCAGGGCCAGCAGCAGGTGCACGCCGAGCGCCAGCGCGATCGGCAGACCCCACTTCTCTTCAGGCTGACGCTGCGGTGGCAGGGCTTCAGCGTGCATCGGTCGCCAGGCCCACCTTTTCCACGTTGGCGCGCTTGATCACGTCCATGGCCGCGACCACCTTCTCATAGGCCACGGCCTTGTCGGCGGCAACGATCACGCGCAGGTTCTTGTCCTGCGAGGAAAGCGCGGACAGCTGGGCCTGCAGGCGGGCGGCATCCATCGGTTCCGGATCCTTGGCCTCGGGCAGCTTCAGGCTGAGCTGGCCATCCAGGCGGACGGAGACGATCACCGGATCCTGCTTGCTCTCCAGCGCCTTGGCCTGGGAGGTCGGCAGATCCACTTCAAAGCTCAGCGTGAGCAGCGGCGCGGTCACCATGAAGATGATGAGCAGCACCAGCATGACGTCGATGTAGGGCACGACGTTGATTTCGGATTTGAGCTTTCGGCGCTTGCGGCGGCCAATGGCTGCGGTCATGGCAGGACTCCTGTGCTGGGCGCTTACTCGTCGCCCGCGGTCTGACGCTGCAGGATCGAGCTGAACTCTTCTGCGAAGGTTTCAAAGCGCACCGACATGCGCTCCACGCGGGTGGTGAAGCGGTTGTAGGCCCACACCGCCGGGATCGCCACGAACAGGCCGATGGCGGTGGCGAACAGGGCTTCGGAGATACCCGGGGCGACCGAGGCGATACCGGCCTGTTCGCCGCTGTTGATCATGTCGTGCATGGTCACCATGATGCCGAACACGGTGCCGACCAGACCCACGTACGGGGCGGTCGAGCCGATGTTGGCCAGCAGCTCGAGGCTGCGCTCCATCTGGTCCACTTCGCGGGTATAGGTGGTGCGCATGGCGCGCTGGGCACCTTCCAGCTGGGCGCGGCCATCCAGGCGGCGCTTGTCGCGCAGGCGGGTGAACTCGCGGAAGCCCGATTCGAAGATCGCTTCCAGGCCACCGACCTGGCGGTTGCGGTCGGTCGCCGAGCTGTACAGCTTGCCCAGGTCCGCACCGGACCAGAAGCGGCTTTCGAACTCATCGGCAGCGCGGTTGGCGGCGTTGAACACGCGCGCCTTGCGGAAGATGATCACCCAGCTGATGAACGAGCCGGCCAGCAGCAGCAGCACGATGATCTTCACCGGGATGCTGGCCTTGACCATCAGGTCCAGGTAGTTGATGCCACCGCCGTGCGCGGCTTGGGCGACAGTCTGCGCCGCGGCGCTGGTGACTTCCTGCGGCAGCGCTTCGGTCACCGTGGCCTGCAGGGCCAGGAGCATTGCGATCATCCGTTGTTCCTCAGTATGCGGATTCTGGAAATTCGAGGTGTTTCAGCGCGGCATGCAGTGCATCGTCCATGCCACGCGGTTTGAAGGTGGCTGCATCGAGCGCGGCGATCTTCACCTGCGCGGTCAGCAGTGTTTCCCCGCCCCGGCACACGGCCTGGGCGAACACCATGCTGGCACGCTTGCACTGCACCAGCGTGGCGGTAACCGCCAGCGCATCGTCCAGCCGCGCCGGCTTGAGGAAATCCATGGTCATGCTGCGCACCGCGAACACCAGGCCATGGTCGCAGCGCATGCGCTCCTGACCATACCCCAATGCGCGCATCCATTCGGTCCGCGCCCGTTCCATGAAGGCCACGTAGCGGGCGTGGTACACGACCCCGCCAGCGTCGGTATCTTCCCAGTAAATGCGTGTCGGCCAACTGAATCGGGGCTCAACCCGGGGATCAACCGACATCCGGGACCTCCGCGAACAGGTCAGCCGGCGGATTCTTCGGCTTCAGGCCCATGTGCCGGTAAGCCTTGTGCGTGCACATGCGGCCCCGGGCGGTGCGGATCAGGAAGCCCTGCTGGATCAGATAGGGTTCGACCACGTCTTCCAGCGTGCCACGCTCTTCGGAGAGCGCGGCGGCCAGCGATTCGATCCCGACCGGACCGCCGTCGAAGTAATCGACCATGGTCCGCAGCAGGCGCCGATCGAGCTCGTCGAAGCCTTCCGGGTCGACCTTGAGCATCTGCATGGCGGCCTGGGCGACGCCCTGGTCGATGTGGCCGGCCGCCTTCACCTGCGCGAAGTCGCGTACCCGGCGCAGCAGCCGGTTGGCGATACGCGGCGTGCCGCGCGAGCGCCGGGCGATCTCGGCCGCCCCTTCGGCGGTGCAGTCGATGTTGAGGATGCTGGCCGAGCGCCGGACGATCTTCGTCAGTTCCTCGGGCGTATAGAACTCCAGCCGATGCACGATGCCGAAGCGGTCGCGCAGCGGCGCGGTCAGCAGGCCTGCACGCGTGGTGGCGCCGATCAGGGTGAACGGCGGCAGATCGATCTTGATCGAGCGGGCCGCAGGGCCTTCGCCGATCATGATGTCGATCTGGAAATCTTCCATCGCCGGGTACAGCACTTCTTCGACGACCGGCGAAAGGCGATGGATTTCATCGATGAACAGCACATCGTGCGGCTGCAGGTTGGTCAGCAGCGCGGCCAGGTCACCGGCCTTCTCGATCACCGGCCCGGAGGTGACGCGCAGCGCGACCCCCAGCTCGTTGGCGATCACGTGGCTCAAGGTGGTCTTGCCCAGGCCCGGCGGCCCGAAGATCAGCACGTGGTCGAGCGCATCGCCACGGGCCTTGGTCGCTTCGATGTAGATCGACAGCTGCTCGCGCACCGGCGCCTGGCCCAGGTAATCGGCCATGCGCTTGGGGCGGATGCTGGCGTCGGTGCCCTCGTCTTCGCGGGTGGCACCGGCACCGATGATGCGGTCGTCTGTCATGCGGCAATTATGCGGCAAAAGGAGCGCGATCCGCGCTCCAGGTAATGCCGGCCGCTGGCCGGCTCCACGCGATGCAGGGGTCATGGGGAGCCGGCCAGCGGCCGGCACTACCGGTTACGCATCGGAGGGGTACACCGAAGGTGCGGGGGTTTTAAGTGGAAGGCGCCCGGGCCCCAAGGTCTGCGCAGCAACCCTTGGGCCGCAAGGGGCGATCCGGCGCAGTCAGATCTCCACCTGCGCGCCCAGTTCCACCAGCCGATTCCCCGGAATCCGGAAGAACCCGGTCGCCGGCGCCGCGTTGCGGTGCATCAGCGCGAACAGCTTGTCGCGCCAGATCGGCATGCCGCGGTTGGCCGTGGCCACGATGGTCTCGCGGCTGGCGAAGAAGGTGGTGTCCATCGGGTCGAAGTAGATCCCGCCGTGGTCGCACGAGCGCATCAGCGCCAGCGGTACGTCCGGGGTCTCCATGAAGCCGAAGCGCACGTAGATCCGATAGAACTCATCGCCCACCGACTCGATCTTCAGGCGCTGGCCCGAAGGCGCGTACGGCACCGGCAGGGTCACCACGTGCAGGAACACGTTGCGCTCGTGCAGCACCTTGTTGTGCTTGAGGTTGTGCATCAGCGCGTGCGGGGCCACCGAGGGGTCGGCGGTCAGGAACACGGCGGTACCCGGCACCCGCACCGGCGGGGCCAGCATCAGGCCCGGCAGGAAGGTGTCGATCCGGATGCCGTCCTTGCGGATCTCATCGCGCAGCAGCTCGCGGCCCCGGCGCCAGGTGCGCATCATGGTGAACAGCACGATGCCCAGCACCACCGGGAACCACGCGCCCTGCAGCAGCTTGGCGCCGTTGGCGATCACGAAGCCCAGGTCGATCACGAAGAAGATCACGCACAGCGGCAGGATCCAGTTGCGCGCCTTCGGCCACAGCGCGCGGGCGACCAGTGCCAGCAGCAGGGTATCGATCAGCATGGTGGCCGACACCGAAATGCCGTAGGCCACGGCCAGGTTGGAGGAGCTGCGGAAGGCCAGCACCAGCCCGATCACCATCACCGCGATGCCCCAGTTGATGCCCGGGATGTAAATCTGGCCGATGGTGTCGTGCGAGGTGTGGGTGATGCGCATGCGCGGGATGTAGCCAAGCTGCATGGCCTGGCGCGAAACCGAGAACGCCCCGGTGATCACCGACTGCGAAGCGATCACCGCCGCCATCGTGGCCAGCACGATCATCGGGTACAGGCCCCACTCCGGCACCGCCTCGAAGAACGGATTCTTCACCGCTTCGGGGTGCTTGAGCACCAACGCGCCCTGCCCCAGGTAGTTCAGCACCAGGCACGGCAGCACGAAGTAATACCAGGCGTGGCGGATCGGCCTGGCGCCGAAGTGGCCCATGTCGGCATATAGCGCCTCGCCACCGGTCACCGCCAGCACCACCGCGCCGAGGATGAAGATGCCGTGCCAGCCGTGCTCCATGAAGAAGCGCAGCGCCCACATCGGGTTGAAGGCCTTGAGCACTTCCGGCGCATCGACGATGTTCCAGATGCCGATCGCCGCCAGGGAGATGAACCAGATCGAGGTGATCGGGCCGAACAGCTTGCCGATCTTGGCCGTGCCGAAGCGCTGTACGGCAAACACCGCCAGCAGCACCACCACGGTGATCGGCACGATGAAGTTGTGCAGCCCCGGGGCCGCGACCTCCAGGCCTTCGACCGCACCCAGCACGGAGATGGCCGGGGTGATCACGCCGTCGCCGAAGAACAGCGAGGCGCCGAAGATGCCCAGGATGCCCACCACGTACGCCGAGCGCGAGCCGTTCCGCAGCGTGCGCTGGGTCAGCGCCATCAGCGCCATGATGCCGCCCTCGCCGTCGTTGTCAGCGCGCATGATGATGGTGACGTACTTGAGCGTCACCACGATGTTCAGTGCCCAGAACGCCAGGGACAGCACGCCCAGCACGGTGTCATGGTCGCTGTTGAGGCCGTAGTGCGGGGAGAACGCTTCTTTGAGCGTGTACAGCGGGCTGGTGCCGATGTCGCCGAACACCACGCCGATGGCGCCGATCATCAGCGCCATGCCGCCGGCCGCCGGCGCGTGGCCGTGCGGGGCCTGGCCGTCACTGTGCTGGGGGGAAGTGGTGGACATGAGGCTCCGGGCGGACGCGGTCGGTATCGGATCAGGAACAGGCGGGCGCGCGGCTCAGCGCAGCGCAGCCTGCAGGGCTTTGCGGATGACCGTGGCGACATCGTCGCCTTCGGCGTTGGCGTCGCGCGCCATGCGTGCAGCCTCGACCGGCTTGTAACCCAGCTGCTGCAGGGCCACGGTCGCCTCGGAGACCGGATCGGTGGCCGGTGCCGCGCCGGCGATGGGTGCCCCGCCGCCGCCGAAGTTGGCCGCGCGGTCGCGCAGCTCCAGCACCATGCGCTCGGCGGTCTTCTTGCCGATGCCCGGGATGCGGGTCAGCGCGGTGATGTCACCGGCCTGCAGCATGCGCGCGAACTCGTCCACGCTGACGCCGGAGAGCACCGCCAGCGCGATCTTGGCGCCGATCCCGCTGACCTTCTGCACATCGCGGAACAGGCGGCGCTCACCCTCACGCAGGAAACCGTACAGCGAGACGCTGTCTTCCTTCTGCGCGTAATGGGTGAACAGGGTGACCTCGCGGCCCAGCTCGGGCAGGTCGTAGAAGGTGCTCATCGGCGCCTCCAGTTCGTAACCGACGCCATTGACGTCGACCATGAGCCACGGCGGCGCCTTGTAGGCCACGATCCCGCGCAGACGACCAATCATGCAGTTTTCCTCATTTCCGGCTCCAGGCCTGGCGCGCATTGACGCCCAGGCGCAGCGCCGTGGCCCGGACATGGGCGTGGGTGATCGCCACGGCCAACGCGTCGGCGGCGTCGGCCTGCAGCTTGGTTTTCAGGTTGAGCATGAGCCCGACCATGTGTTGGACCTGTTGTTTTTCCGCGCCACCGCGACCGACCACGGCCAGCTTGATCTCGGTGGCCGCGTATTCGCTGACCGGCAGGTCGCGCATCACCACGGCCGAGATGGCCGCGCCGCGGGCCTGGCCCAGCTTCAGGGCCGAATCCGGGTTGCGTGCCATGAACACCTTTTCGATGGCCACTTCGTCGGGGCGGTACTCCTCGACCAGGGCGGTCAGGCCCACCACCAGCAGCTTCATCCGCTGCGGGAAGTCGTCCGCGCCCAGCAGCACCAGTGGCAGGTGGTGGACATGCACCACCCTGCCGGCGGCGTCCACATCAATGATGCCCACCCCGGTGCGCTGCGAACCGGGGTCGATGCCGAGGATGCGTGTCATGCGGCACGCACACGGCCGCCCGCGGCCCGGAAGGGACACATGCGGCGGGGATAACAGGGAACGGCTGGAGTCATCATGGTCCGCATTGTCCGCTCACCGGTCGCGCAAAGCGACCGGTGAAGGGCCCGCTCAGGCGTAGGCGTCCGCGCCGAGATCGGCGTTGGAGAACACGTCCTGCACGTCGTCCAGGTCTTCGAGCATGTCCAGCAGCTTCTTGACCTGCAGGGCGGTGTCGCCCTCGACCTTGATGTCGTTGTCGGCACGGAAGGTGATTTCGGCATGGTCCGGCTTGAAACCGGCTGCTTCCATCGCGTCCTTGACGGCGTGATAGCTGTCGGCCGCGGTGAGCACATCGATCGCCCCATCTTCCGGGTAGACCACGATGTCGTCCGCACCGGCCTCGATCGCCGCTTCGGTGACGGCTTCTTCGTCCGCACCGGCGGCGAAGTGCAGCACGCCCAGGCGCTTGAACATGAAGGCCACCGAGCCTTCGGTGCCCATGTTGCCGCCGCACTTGCTGAACGCATGGCGGACATCGGCCACGGTGCGCACGCGGTTGTCGGTCAGGCAGTCCACGATCACGGCCACGCCACCGGGGGCATAGCCCTCGTAGCGGATCTCTTCGTACTCCACGCCTTCCAGCTCACCGGTCGCCTTCTTGATGGCGCGCTCGATCACATCCTTGGACATGTTCGAGGACAGGCCCTTGTCCATGGCAACGCGCAGGCGCGGGTTGTTGTTGGGGTCGCCTCCACCGCCGCGCGCGGCAACGCCGATCTCGCGGATGATCTTGGTGAAAATCTTGCCGCGCTTCGCGTCAGACGCGTTTTTGCGGTTCTCGATGGAGGGGCCTCTACCCATGGGGTGACTCTCGTGCTTCTGTCAGGAACAGGGCGCGAATTCTACCTGATCCGCCGCCCCGCCCGTGTCACCACCCCGCCCGCTCAGGCGGCGTGGGCCGCATCATCGCGCCGGAACCGGCCATCGCGCAGGAAGGCGGCGGTCTGCCGCGCGGCATCGGGCGAGAACACCAGCCCGCTGTGGCTGGCCGGGATCACACAGTGGTCGGCGAGCCCCGGCAGCTGGGTCTCATCCAGCGCCACGGTGCCATCGGAGGCCTCGCCACAGGCGCCCAGCAGGCTGCCCAGCCCATGCGGGACCGAGCCGGCGATCAGCCCGACCTGGGCCCTGCCCTCCCAGGCCGGCAGCCCATCGAGCAGCAGTTCCGAGCTGCGCCCCAGCGCCAGCGACCAGCCGTGATCGCTCAGGGAGCGGGCGGTCACGCTGCCGCGCAGTGGCGAGCCCAGGCAGACCACGCGCGACACTGGCAGCTCCGGGGCGCGCCGCAGGGCCTCAAGGGCGACCAGTCCGCCCAGGCTGTGGCCGACCAGCGAGACCGGACCACTGTCCTTGAGCCGCTCCAGCAGCTGCGGCACTGCCACCTCGGGGCCACCGAACACGCTCGAATACCCGAAGGTATCCACGGTGAAGCCACGGGCGCGCAGGCGCCAGGCCAACGGGCCGACCCAGGCGCGTGCGTTCCAGATGCCATGCAGCAGTAAAACGGGGGGATTCATGATGTCAGCCTCGCCCATTGGGCGGGGCGCCTGCAGAAGGAAACAGCGTCATTAGACAAATGGGCCAGCCAACGGCAGGTGAAGCCGCTGCGGCCATGACGATGTCGTGCTCAGCCCGCCGTGGGCGGGCGGCGCAGGATGAACTCCAGGTCGCGCACGCTGCCGACCGGGAACTCGTAGGTGCCGACCTTGCTGAAGCCATAGCGGGCATAGAACCGTTGCGCGCCGAAGTTCTCCGACCAGACGCCCAGCCACAGCGTGCGCGGGCCTTCCCGTTCCAGCCAGGCCAGCGCCGTTTCGAACAGACGGCTGCCCCAGCCGCAGCTCTGCTGGTCCTTGATCAGGTACAGCCGCTTGAGTTCGCCATCGCCGGGCTGCACCTCGGCATGCGGCAGGCCACAGGGGCCGGCGGCGGCATGGCCCACGGCGACGCCATCGAGCTCCAGCAGCCAGACCGCGTAATCGGGGTGCTCAAGGATGATGCGCTGGCGCTGCGCCGGGTACGCCTCATCCAGGAAGGCCTGCAGGTCTTCGGGCGGGTACAGGGAGCCGAAGGTTTCCACGAACGTGCGCGTGGCCAGCACCGACAGGGTCTGGGCGTCGTCCGGGGTAGCGCGGCGGATGGTATAGCGGCCTGGAGTCACGGCGGGAGCATCGGCATCGGCAAGAACCGCCAATTTACCTGAACGTGGCGGCGATGGCGCCCCACGACCCGCGAACCTGTCGATCCGGGCGGGCTGGATCCGCAGCAGGCACCGACCATCGGTCGGTACCTGCCACGTGTCGACGCCGACCGGGGGCCGGCGCGTCCCGGCTTATTCCTTGGCGGCGCGCGGGCGGACCTGCACGTGCACTTCGGCCAACTGCTCGTCCGGGATCGGCGACGGGGCGCCGGTCATCAGGCACTGCGCGCCGGTGGTCTTCGGGAACGGGATGACGTCGCGGATCGACTCGGTACCGGCCATCAGCGCGGCGATACGGTCGATGCCGAAGGCGATGCCACCGTGCGGCGGCGCGCCGAAACGCAGCGCATCGAGCAGGAAGCCGAACTTGCCCTCGGCCTCTTCGGCACCGATGCCCAGCAGTTCGAACACCGCACTCTGCATGTCCGAGCGGTGGATACGGATCGAGCCACCGCCGATCTCGTTGCCGTTGAGCACCATGTCATAGCCACGCGACACGGCGGTCTTCGCATTCGCGCGCAGGTCGGCGATGTCGTCCACCGCCGGGGCGGTGAAGGGGTGATGCAGGGCGACGTAGCGCTGGGCTTCGTCGTCGTACTCGAACATCGGGAAATCGGTGACCCACAGCGGTGCCCAGCCGGCGGCGACCAGGTTGAAGTCCTTGCCGGCCTTCAGGCGCAGGGCGCCCATGAAGTCGGAGACCTTGTTGTAGCCACCGGCGCCGAAGAACACGATGTCCCCGTTACCGGCGCCGACATGGGCGACCAGCGCGGCGAAGGCTTCTTCGCTGAAGAACTTGGCGATCGGCGAGCTGACTTCGCCGCTCTCGCTGATCTTGATGTAGGCCAGGCCCTTGGCGCCGTACTTGGCGGCGTGCGCGGCGTATTCGTCGATCTGCTTGCGCGACAGGCTGGCGCCGCCCGGGATGCGCAGCGCAGCCACGCGGCCGTCGGCATCGTTGGCGGCCGCGGTGAACACCGGGAACTCGCTGGTCTTGACCAGTTCGGCCACGTCCACCAGCTCCAGCGCGATGCGCAGGTCCGGCTTGTCCGAGCCATAGCGACGCATCGCCTCGGCCCAGGTCATGCGCGGGAAGCTGGCGGCCAGCTCCACGTCCACCACTTCCTTGAAGATGGCGCGGATCATGGTTTCCACGAAGTCCTGCACGTCGCGCTCGCGCACGAAGGCGAATTCCATGTCCAGCTGGGTGAATTCCAGCTGGCGGTCGGCACGCAGGGCCTCATCGCGGAAGCAGCGCGCGATCTGGTAGTAGCGGTCGAAGCCAGCCACCATCAGGATCTGCTTGAACAGCTGCGGGCTCTGCGGCAGGGCGTAGAACTCGCCCGGGTGCATGCGCGCCGGCACCAGGAAGTCGCGGGCGCCTTCCGGGGTGGCCTTGGTCAGGATCGGGGTTTCGATGTCCTGGAAACCGGTGGCGTCCAGGTGACGGCGCAGGGCCTGCACCAGCTTGATGCGGGTGCGCTGCATGCGCTGCATTTCCGGGCGGCGCAGGTCCAGGTAACGGTACTTCAGGCGGGTTTCCTCGCCCGGGTTCTCGTGCGCGTGGAACGGCAGCGGCTCGGCCTTGTTGAGGATGGTGATGGCCGTGGCGATCACTTCCACGCTGCCGGTGCGGAGTTTGTCATTGGCCGCATGCCGCGCACGCACCACGCCTTCGACCTGCAGCACGTCCTCGTAGCCCAGGCTGGCGGCCACGGCGAACACGGCTGCGTTGTCGACTTCCACCGTCACCTGCACGATGCCTTCATGATCGCGCAGATCGATGAAGACCACGCCGCCCTGGTTGCGGGCAACGTCGGTCCAGCCGGCGAGGGTAACGGTTTGGCCAATCAGGGTCTCGTCGACCAGTCCACAGAAGTGGGTACGCATGGGGGTAAAGCTCCGCAGGAGAGTGCCGGCGCCAAGCTGCGCCGGAAAGCCCGTTATTCTGCGGCCGCCAGCCCGGCGGGGCAAATCCGGGCGCCGCGGCCCGGCATCACACGCTCTGAACCGGGGGCATTCCTATAGTCCGCGCACCAACGACCGCACGGGGATGTCGCCATGCAACGCCGTCTGAGCACCGCCTGCCTCACCCTTGCCCTGGCCTGTATGGCCCCGGCCCTGCACGCCCAGATCAGCACCCGGGCCTATGCCCCGGAGAATCTGTCGCAGTTGTCTTCCTCCGACCGCAGCCGGGTCATCACCCAGGAATACGCCGACCAGTCCAATGGCCGCCGGATCCCGGATGACCAGCTGCGCTTCTACCTGGCCCAGGTCAACTCGGGCTGGAGCTTCTCACGCATCAAGCAGGACATCGCCACCTCGCTGCGCGGCAACGGCAACGGCGGCGGCTGGAATGGCGGCGGCAACGGATCCGGCAACAACGGCACGGTCCGCTGCGAAAGCCAGGACAACCGCGAGCGGGTCTGCAACACCGGCTGGCGCAGCGCCCGGCTGTCCCGGCAGATTTCAGGCACGACCTGTACCGAGGGCCGCAACTGGGGCTCGCGCAATGGCACCGTCTGGGTCAGCGGCGGCTGCCGGGCCGAATTCGTCGAGGGACGCGGCAATGGCGGCAACTGGGGCGGCGGTAGCGGCACCGGGGCGACCATCCGCTGCGAGAGCCAGGACAACCGCGAGCGGACCTGCAACACCGGTTGGCGCAACGCGACCCTGGTCCGCCAGATCTCCGGTACGGCCTGCGTCGAAGGCCAGACCTGGGGCGTGCGCAATGGCGCGGTGTGGGTCAACCGCGGGTGCCGCGGCGAGTTCGCCGAGGCGCGTGGCAACAGTGGCGGCAACTGGGGCGGCGGTGGCAACAGCAACTACAGCGTGACCTGCAGCAGCAACGACAAACGCCAGCAGACCTGCGCGTGGGATGACCGCCAGGGGCGCCCGGCACTGGTCCAGCAGCTGTCCGGCACGGCCTGCGTGGAGGGCCGCAGCTGGGGCTACAGCAATGGCAGCCTGTGGGTCAGCGGCGGCTGCCGCGCCCGCTTCGGGGCGCGCTGAGCGGCCCAGCCCTGCACCCGGTGCCGACCGTGGGTCGGCACCTTGCGGCGCCGGCCACCTGCGGCCGGCGTCGGGAGACCGGGTTACGGTGCCGGCGTCTCACTGCCCCACGGCGCCGGCGGCAACGCCACCGGCTTGGTCAGGTCGAACACCACCTGGAAGTGGCGCCCGCCCGGCCGGGTGAGCTCGTAGACGAAGCGCTGGTCGGGGTCCACTTCCATCGCCCAGGTGTTCTGCACGGAGGCCAGCATGTCGGCCTTGCGGAACATCGCCACCGAATCCGAATCCACCGGGAACGACTGGCGCTGCGCGGTCCCCGGCGGCTTGCTGTCACCCCCGTACATCGTGACCGCATCCGGGCTGCCATCCTCGTGGCGGTGATCATGCTTCAGGCGCAGGCCGTTCTCGGTGCGGCTCAGCACCCAGGTGCGCGAGTGGTCGTCGCCGACATGGAACGGGATCCGCAGCTCGTGTGCCGGATCCTCGCAGCCACGCACATGCATGACCAGGCGCTTGCCCTCGAAAGGATCAGGCGCATCGGTGCGCGGTTCGTTGACCGCGATGCGGCCTTCGAACGCCTTGCCGCAATGCGCGGCCACGGCGGACATGAAGGCATCGGACGGTGCCATCGACACCTCGTGCCCGACGGTGTCATTAGAGCCGCTGCAGGCGGTGATCGCCAGCGCAGCGACCAAGGGAAGAAGTTTGACTGCGTTCATGCCCCCCACCCTAACGGGCGCGACCGGGCAGCGCAAACCGCGCGCTTGATGCGACAGAAAGGGTTGCCAACGCATCCGCGCCGCTGCAACCAGCGCTTCATTGCCCCTGTGTTATGGTCGGTCACGTGATTCGTTCGCCTTCTTCCCCACGAAGGACGCACGCGTGTTGCGGCTGACCGCCCTGCTCACCGGTGTGGCGCTGTTGCTGACCGGCAGCGGCCTGCTCGGGACATTGCTGGCGGTGCGCGGTGGTGAAGCCGGCTTCGGTGCCGGCACGTTGGGGTTGGTGATGTCCGGCTATTTCGCCGGGTTTTTCATCGGCACCTTCTTCGCCCCCTCGCTGATCGGCCGCATCGGCCATATCCGTGCGTTTGCCTTCTTTGCCGCCCTCGCCGCCATCGCGGTGCTGCTGCACCCGCTGTGGATCAACCCGGTGGGCTGGGGTGTACTGCGCATCCTCACCGGCATCGCTCTGGTCGGCCTGTACACGGTGATCGAGAGCTGGCTCAACGCCGAGCCCGACCCCCGGCTGCGCAGCCGCGCCTTCTCGCTCTACATGGTGGTCAATCTCTCGGCACTGGCCCTGGGCCAGGTGCTGCTGATGCTCGGCGACGCCGGCGCGACCTCGATGTTCATGCTCACCGCCATCCTGGTCTGCGCGGCGGTGTTGCCGGTCACCGCCACGCGGCTGCGCCCGCCGGAGATTCCCTCGGTGCCGCGCCTGAAACTGGCGCGCCTGTACGCGATGGCGCCGGTGGCGACCGTTGCCGCCGGCCTGTCCGGGCTGGCGATGGGCGCGTTCTGGGGCCTGCTGCCGGTGTACGCCGGCGAGGTCGGCCTGGATGGCAATGGCGTAGCCCTGTTCATGCTGACCGCCATCGCCGGTGGCGCGTTGCTGCAGTGGCCGCTGGGCCATATCAGCGACGGGCATGACCGCCGCACTGGGCTGGTCGCCCTCAGCCTGGCTGCGGCCGGCATCGCCGTCGTGGCGTCGCTGCCGATGATCCAGCTGCAGACCCATCTGCTGTTCGGCCTGTTCTTCTTCTACGGCGGGCTGGCCTTCGCCCTGTATCCCTTCGCCGTGGCGCACATGCTCGATTACCTGCCACGCGAAGACCTGCTGTCCGGGTGCTCCAGCCTGCTGCTGGTGCATGGCGTGGGCGCTGCGCTTGGCCCGGCACTGGCCGGTGCGGCCATGCAACGCTTTGGCGCGCCTGCGCTGCCGTTGTACTTCGCGGTGGTGCTGATGCTGCTGGCGTTATTCACCACCGCGCGCCTGCTCAGTTTCCAGCGCCTGCGCACGCATCCGGTCGGGTTCCGGCTGATGCTGCGCACCACGCCCTCGGCCCTTGAGCTCATGCCCGAGACCGACACCGCACCGCCGGATCCCGATACCCCCCTCCCCTCTGACTCCGATAAGGAAGTGCATTGACTGTTTCGACACCGACCTCCCTCACTCCAACCCGTACACCGCCGGCGCCGCCGGCACCGCAACTGATCCTTGCCACCGATCTGGATGGCACCTTCCTCGCCGGCGATGCCGCCGCGCGCCATCGGCTCTACCGGCTGGTCGACCAGCACCCCGGCATCCGCCTGATCTTCATCACCGGCCGCGGCCTGGAAGCGGTGATGCCCCTGCTCTCCGATCCGGCCATTCCGCGCCCGGACTACGTGGTCTGCGATGTCGGCGCCACCGTCGTCGATGGCCACACCCTGCAGCCGCTGCAGCCCCTGCAATCGATGATCGACGCGCACTGGCCGGGTGAGCAGGTGGTCGCCGCGGCGATGCGTCCGTTCACCGCGCTGCAGCGCCAGGACGTGCCGCAGGAACGCCGCTGCTCGTATTTCTGTGATCCGGACACGCTGGCGCCACTGCGCTCGCAGATCCAGGCGGCCGCACAGGCGCTGGGCTGCGATGTGCTGTATTCGGCCGACCGCTATCTGGACATCCTGCCGCCGGATACCGACAAGGGCCGCACCCTGGCCGCGCTTGCGCGCCTGCTGGAACTGCCGCGCGACCGCATCCTGGTGGCCGGTGACACCCTCAACGACCTGTCGATGTACACCTCAGGTTTCCGCGGGGTGTGCGTCGGCGATTCCGAGCCGGCACTGACCGCCGCCACCGCCGACCTGGACCACACCTTCCACGCGCAGGCACCGGGGTGTGGCGGCATTCTCGAAGCGATCGAACATTTCCACCTGCTTGCCGATGACGATCCCTTCCTGCGCCCGCCGGCGCAGGCACGCGCAGACGGGGCGGACCTGGTGATGGTCTACCACCGCCTGCCCTTCGATGAAGTCATGGAAGACGGCGTGCTGGTGCAGCGTCCGCCGCGCTCGCCGAACGGCATCATTCCCTCGCTGCTGAGCTTCTTCGAAGGCGGCCAGAAAGGCTCCTGGGTGGCCTGGGGCATCGATGAGCCCAAGCGCGGCCCGTTCCAGACCCACCTGCCGGTGGATGCCGAGCGCTACCCGACCCTGACCGCCGCGCGCGTGCCGCTGAGCAAGCAGGAAGTGGACATCTTCTACAAGCGCTTTTCCAAGGAAGCGTTCTGGCCGATGCTGCATGTGTTCTGGGAGCGCGCCAAGTTCCGCGAGGAAGATTGGCAGGTGTTCCTGAAGGTCAACCGCAAGTTCGCCGAGGCCACTGCCGCAGAGGCCGCGCATGGCGCGACGGTGTGGATCCACGACTACAACCTGTGGATGGTGCCGGCCACGCTGCGCGAGCTGCGCCCGGACCTGAAGATCGCTTTCTTCCACCACACCTACTTCCCCTCGGCCGATGTGTTCAACGTGGTGCCGTGGCGCCGCGAGATCATCGGCAGCCTGCTCAGCTGCGATTACATCGGCTTCCACATTCCGCGCCAGGTGGAGAACTTCGTGGACGTGGTCCGCGGTGCGATGCCGGCCGAGCGCCTGGCGTGGGAAAGCTGCGCCCCGCGCTTCCTCACCTACGGGTGCGCGGTTGGCCTGGACACGATGACCACGCGCCTGCGTGTGGGCGATCGCGAAGTCGCTCTGGGTGCACATCCGGTGGGCACCGACCTGCGCCGCATCCACAACGTGCTCGCACGCAGCGACGTGCGCAACGACATCTTCAAGCTGCGCCGCGAGATCGGCGCGCGCAAGCTGGTGCTCTCGGTGGAGCGCCTGGATTACACCAAGGGGACGCTGGCCAAGCTGGAGGCGTTCGAGCGCCTGCTGGAACAGCACCCGGACCGCCAGGGCAAGGTCACCCTGCTGATGATCTGCGTGCCGGCCGCGCGCGAGATGACCATCTACCGCACGCTGCAGAACCAGATCGAGCAGGCGGTGGGGCGGATCAACGGGCGCTTCTCGCGGCTGGACTGGACCCCGGTGCGGTTCTTCGCCCAGGCGCTGCCGTTCGAAGAAGTGGTGGCCCATTACGCCGCCGCGCAGGTGATGTGGATCACCCCGCTGCGTGATGGCTTGAACCTGGTGTCCAAGGAGTTCGTGGCCACGCAGGGGATCGAGGGCAGCAACGGCGTGCTGGTGCTCAGTGAATTCGCCGGTGCGGCGGCCGAGTTGAAGGGCGCGGTGCTGACCAATCCGCATGACCCGGCCGACCTCACCGCCGGCCTGCTGCAGGCGTTGTCGATGCCCGACGAGGAAGCCACCGGACGCATGCGCCAGCTGTTCGGCAGCGTGGAGTACTACGACGTGGATCGCTGGGGCCGGGAGTTCCTGGAGGCCGTGCGCACCAGCCAATCCGAAGGCTGACGCGGGAACGGTAGTGCCGGCCGCTGGCCGGCTCCAAGCGGTGCCGGCTGCGGGCGATGCCGGTTTCATGGGTTGCCGGCCAGCGGCCGGCACTACGGCGTGCGCACCGACCAACGGTCGGTGCCTACCCTGTTCGCGCCGACCAACGGTCGGTGCCTACCGGGCGGTATCGCCTACCCGGCCTGCTGCATGATGCCTTCGGCGATCACGGCCACCTGCCGCAGCACATCGTTGCGGCCGGCATCGTCCACCGTCGCGCCCTGCAGGTAGCTGGTCAGCACCCACGGCGCACCGCCGGCGAGCGGCCACAGGATGGCGATGTCGTTGGTGGTGTCCTCCCCGTTGCTGCCGGTCTTGTCGCCCACCCGCCACGCCTTGGACAACCCGGCGCGCAGCCGCGCATCGCCGGTTTCGTTGTCGATCAACCAATCCGCCAGCTGCTGCCGCGAGGCAGGCTTCAGCACATCCCCGAGCACGAAGCGCTGCAGGCTCGCCGCCATCGCGGCCGGGCTGGTGGTATCGCGCGGGTCGCCGGGAGTGAAGCGGTTCATCTCCGGCTCGAGCCGATCATTGCGGGTCACCGCATCGCCATTGGCACGCAGGAACGCCGTCACCCCGGCCGGTCCGCCGACCACCCCGAGCAGCAGGTTCGCGGCAGGGTTGTCGCTGGTGATCATCGTTGCCCGGCACAGGTCGCGCACGGTGACATCCTTGCCGATGTGTCGCGTCGTCACCGGCGCATGCGAGAGCATGTCCTGCTGGCGCACGGGGATGCGCCGGTCCAGCGGGAGCGTGCCCTGGTCGGCCAGATGCAGGACCGCCGCGGACAACACGAATTTGAACGTACTGCACATCGGGAAACGCTCGTCCTGCCGGTTGCCGGTACGCCATCCGGTGGCGGTGTTGAGCAGGGTCACGCCCAGGCGGCCCCCGCTCGCCACTTCCAGCGCCGCGAAGTCCTTCGCCGCGACGGCGGGTTTCGGCGAGGGCAGCGCGGTCTTGGCCAAGGCGGTGGCGGCCAGCGCCGAGGCGGCGGCCGCGCCGGTCCATTGCAGGAACTGTCGTCGAGCGATCATGGGGTTCTCCTTGGCGAAGGCCCGAGTATTGGCAGGTTGCGCGCCGGCCACCAGCGAGGATTTTCATCGGGAGCCATCAGCTCACCTAATACCATCGTCTGAAGCACGCCTCCCAACCCCACGAAATCCGGTGTATCCGTGGTGATTGGCGTGCCGGCACCGCCCCGCGGTGCGATGATGCATCATCCCTGCTCACGGCTCGCCCATGCTCCGCCCCCAGCTGCCGCTCAATGCCCTGCGCGCCTTCGAGGCCGCCGCCCGGCACCAGAACTTCACCCGCGCCGCGCTGGAGCTGTGCGTCAGCCAGGCTGCGCTGAGCCATCAGATCCGGGCACTGGAGGACCGGCTCGGGGTGTCGCTTTTCACCCGGTTGCCACGCGGGGTCGCCCTGACCGATGAAGGGGCCCGCCTGTATCCGGTGCTCAACGAGGCCTTCGACCGTATCGCGGTGAGCCTGGACCGGTTCGTCGGCGGGCATTTCCGCGAGGTGCTGAGCGTGGGGGTGGTCGGCACCTTCGCCACCGGCTGGCTGCTGCCGCGCCTGGGGGATTTCAATGCGCGCCATCCGGATATCGAGCTGCGCCTGCAGACCCACAACAACCGCATCGATCTGGCCGGTGAAGGGCTGGACCTGGCGATCCGGTTCGGTGATGGCGATTGGCAGGGGCAGGTCAGCGATGCCGTGCTGGATGCTCCTTTCGCGCCGCTATGCGCGCCGGCGCTGGCACGTACGCTGCGGCACCCCCGCGATCTGGCCACGGTGCCGTTGTTGCGCTCCTATCGCAGCGACGAATGGCCGCGCTGGTTGCAGGCGGCAGGCGCGCCGGAACTGGACGCCCGCGGCCCGGTGTTTGATTCGTCACTGACGCTGGCCAGTGCCGCCGCCGCAGGCGCCGGCGTGGCGCTGTTGCCGTTGAAGATGTTCGAGCAGGATCTGGCCCACGGCCGTCTGATCCAGCCCTTCGCGCAGACGCTGGAGCTGGGGCGGTACTGGCTGACGCGGCTTCGCTCGCGCGCCGAGAGTGATGCGGCGCGGCGGTTCCGGGAATGGCTGGACGCCGGGTAGATCCACGCCATGCGCGGATGGCCGAACGTCCGAACGCACCTCATCCACGCATGGCGTGGATCCATACGGGATGCGGCACGACCAGCGTGCCGCATCGCCCGCCCCGATCAGGCGTCCAGCAACTCCATCCACGTCTGCTCGGCCTTGCTGAGCAGGGTGGCAGTGGCTTCGCGATCACGCCCGAGCACGGCCATGCGGGTCGCATCGGCGTAGTTCGACGGATCGGCCAGCTGGCGGTCCAGGTCGGCCAACAGCGCCTCCAGTTCGCCGACCTTGGCTTCAGCGGCGGCCAGCTTGTGCGGGTTGGCGGGCTTGCGCGCGGGCAGCGGCGGGGTCGGCGGTGCCGGCTCCGGAGCCGCCGCGGCCATCTTCTGCTTGGTGCCCTGCGCGGCGGGACGCGACCGCAGCCAGGCCGCGTACGCATCCAGGTCGCCGTCGAACGGCTCCACCACGCCATCGGCCACGCGCCAGAAGGTATCGCAGACCAGGCCGATCAGATGGCGGTCATGGGAGACCATCACGATCGCGCCTTCGAAGTCGGCCAGCGCTTCAGCCAGCGCTTCGCGCATTTCCAGGTCCAGGTGGTTGGTCGGTTCGTCGAGCAGCAGCACGTTGGGCTGCTGGTAGGCGATCAATGCCAACGCCAGGCGCGCGCGTTCGCCACCGGAGAAGCCATCCACCGGTTCGAAGGCGCGGTCACCGGCGAAGTTCCACTTGCCGAGGAAATCGCGGAAGGACTGGTTCGGCGCGTCCGGGGCAAGGTCGCGGAAGTGCTCCATCGGCGACTGCCCTTCGTGCAGCGATTCCACCGTGTGCTGGGCGAAGTAACCGATGCGCAGGTCCGGATGCGCGGCACGCTCACCACTGATCGGGTCCAGCTCACCCACCAGGGTCTTCACCAGCGTGGTCTTGCCGGCGCCGTTCGGGCCGAGCAGACCGATACGCTGGCCGGCCTCCAGGCCGAAGCCCACGTTGTGCAGGATCACCGAATCGGCGCCGTAACCGGCCTCGACATGGTTCAGGCGGATCAGCGAGAACGGCAGCTTGGCCGGCGGGGCGAATTCGATGCGGAATTCGCGCTCGGCGCGCACGGCCTCGGTGCCGGCCAGCTTGGCCAGGCGCTTCATGCGGCTCTGCGCCTGGGCGGCCTTGCTGGCCTGCGCCTTGAAGCGGTCGATGAAGCTCTGCAGATGCGCGCGCTCGGCCTGTTCCTTCTCGTGGGCGAGCTGCTGCTGGCGCAGCTGTTCGGCGCGCTGGCGCTCGAAATCGGTGTAACCGCCAACGTACAGCTTGGCGCCGCCACCGTGCAGGTGCAGGGTGTGGGTGGCCACGTTGTCCAGGAACTCGCGGTCATGCGAGATCAGCAGCAGGGTGCCCGGGTACTTGAGCAGCCACTGCTCCAGCCAGAACACCGCGTCCAGATCCAGATGGTTGGTCGGTTCGTCCAGCAGCAGCAGGTCGCTGGGCATCATCAGCGCGCGTGCCAGGTTCAGGCGCACGCGCCAGCCGCCGGAGAACGAGGAGACCGCACGCGAGTGCGTCTCGGCCGGGAAGCCCAGGCCATGCAGCAGCTTGCCGGCGCGCGCTTCGGCGTCATAGGCGCCGATCTCGGCCATGCGCTGGTGGGCGGTGGCAACGGCTTCCCAGTCTTCACGTGCCGCGGCCGCAGCCTCTTCACGCATGACGGCGGCCACCTCGGTGTCGCCTTCCAGCACGAACTGCAGCGCCGGGTCGGGCAGCGACGGGGTTTCCTGGGCCACGCTGGCGATGCGGATCTTGCCGGGCAGATCGACGTCGCCCTTGTCCGCCTCCAGCTCACCCTTCACGGCGGCGAACAGGCTGGACTTGCCGGCCCCGTTGCGGCCGACCACGCCCACGCGGTACCCCGCGTGCAGGGTCAGGTCGACATTGGACAACAGCAGCCGCTCGCCACGGCGCAAGGCGAAGTTACGAAGGGAAATCATCTTGGGGGTCCATATAACGGAATGGAATGTGCTCGTGAGCACCTTTCCTGCGACGTAATTCTAGCGTTAACGAATACTTGACGGGCCCCGGGATGCGCGGCAGGCCTCGTTTCTCTCTCCCACGATCCTGCCCGCGCTTCCCCGGGACCCTCCTGTCGAATCCCCCGCCTCACGTAAATGGTTGCTGCTGCAACGTTTTTTGCGAAAACGGCAAACATTTGACAAGCGATGAATATCCCGTTAATCCGTCTATTGCGCACCGCAACAACCGCCTTCGCAGACCCGATCCTCGATGTCGTGATGTCGCTTTGGTGCAGCACCGCCACTACCGGAGCCACATCCTGATGAACCGCAAGACCAGTACGCTCGCCGCCGCCGTAGCTGTCGCGCTCGGTATGTCCAGCTTCGCCGCTACCGCCCAGGATGCGCCCGCCCGCACGGCGGCCAACACCTTGGACACCATCATCGTCACCGGCACCCGCGTGGCCGACCGCACCGTGGCCGAGTCGCAGTCGCCGATCGACATCATCACCCCCGAGGCGCTGCAGTCCACCGGCACCACCGAACTGGCCACGGCCCTGGCCCGCGCCCTGCCCTCGCTGAACTTCCCGCGCCCGGCCCTGACCGACGGCACCAGCGGCATCCGGCCGGCGCAGCTGCGCGGCCTCTCCCCGGACCAGGTGCTGGTGCTGGTCAACGGCAAGCGCCGCCACACCTCGGCCCAGATCAACGTCAACGGCAGCATCGGCCGCGGCTCCTCGGCGGTGGACATCAACGCGATTCCGATCGCCTCGATCGAGCGCGTGGAAGTGCTGCGCGACGGCGCCTCGGCGCAGTACGGCTCGGACGCCATCGCCGGCGTGATCAACATCGTGCTCAAGGGCTCGTCCTCCGGCGGCAGTCTGGCGCTGGATGCCGGCCAGTACTCGGCCGGTGACGGCAACAAGTACCAGCTCTCCGGCGATACCGGCATCGGCTTCGCCGACGGCCGTGGCAGCGTGCACGTGGCCGGCCAGATCATCCAGCAGGACGAAAGCAACCGCGCCGGTCCCTACCAGGGCACCACGCCGAACACGAGCAACTTCCCCAGCATCGGCCAGACCACCTTCGTGGTCGGCGATCCGCAGGTGGATGCGACCGCCGCCTCGGCCAACGCCAGCTTCCAGTTCAGCGACCACGTCTCGGCCTACGCCACGGCGATGGCCAGCAACCGTGACATCACCTCGTTCGCGTTCTACCGCTCGCGCAACCACCTCAGCCAGGGCGCGCTGCTGGCGCAGACCTACCCGGACGGGTTCGTGCCGGAGATCAACCAGTACTCCAAGGACCGCTCGCTGGTCGCTGGCGTCAAGGGCGATACGGACAGCGGCTGGAACTGGGATGTCAGCTACAACTACGGCGCCAACAAGATCGATTTCCACACCCGCAACAGCATCAACTACGCGCTCGGCGTAAACAGCCCGCGCTCGTTCTACGACGGCGCGCTGGAGTACACCCAGAACATCGTCAATGCCGATGTGACCAAGACCCTGGACTGGGGCCTGGCCTACCCGGTCACGCTGTCCTTCGGCGGTGAGTACCGCAAGGAGAAGTGGGAGCAATCGGCCGGTGAACTGAATTCCTACACCGGCAGCGGTGCGCAGGGCTTCGGCGGCTTCACCCCGCTCAACGCCGTGGACGCCGACCGCGACAACTACGCCGTCTACGCTGGCCTGGAAGCCGACCTCAGCGACAAGTTCTCCGCCGGTGTCACCGGCCGCTACGAGGACTACTCGGACTTCGGCGACAAGTTCTCCGGCAAGCTCTCCGCCCGCTATGCCTTCACCGACAAGGTTGCCCTGCGCGCCACGGCGTCCAGCGGCTTCCGCGCGCCGTCGCTGGCCCAGCAGAGCTACCAGGCGGTGACCAGCACGATCGTCAACGGCGTGTTCGTCGAACGCGGCACCTTCCCGACCACCAGCCCGGCCGCGCAGGCGCTGGGCGCCAGCCCGCTGAAGGCCGAGAGCTCGACCTCCTACAGCCTGGGCCTGGTGCTGCAGCCGGTGGACCGGCTGTACCTGACCGTGGATGCGTACCAGATCGACATCGATGACCGCATCGTGCTGTCCACCAACATCACCACCAATGACGCCGCCAATGCGCTGCTGTCCAACCTGGGGCTGCCGGGCGTCACGGCGTTCTCCTACTTCACCAACGGCGTGGACACCCGCACCCGCGGCGTGGATGCGGTCTCCAGCTACACCATCCCCTTCGCCGCCAGTTCGCTGGAACTGACCGCGGCCTACAGCTACAACGAGACCGAGGTGAAGAAGTTCATCGCCTCGCCGGCGGTGTTCGGCGCGCTGGGCATCACCCAGTCGCTGATCGGCCGCGATGAGATCGGCCGCATCGAAGACAGCTACCCGCGCGACAAGACCATCCTCAGCGGCACGTGGCGTTCGGACCGCTGGGACCTCAACCTGGCCGCCACGCGCTACGGCTCGTTCACCGTGCGCAACTCGGCCACCGCCCTGCGTGACCAGACCTACGACGCCTCGTGGGTGCTCGATGCCTCGGCCAGCTACAAGCCCAGCGAGAACTGGACCCTGACCCTGGGTGCGGACAACATCCTGGACGAGTACCCCGACCGCACCGTGGACCTGCAGAACTCCACCTGGGGCATGCTGCCGTACAGCAACTACTCGCCGTACGGGTTCAATGGTGCCTACGTGTACGGGCGCGTGACCTACAAGTGGTAACAAGGGGGACTGCCGGCCGCTGGCCGGCACCACCGAACATCGCGGTCACCGCCTGAAAAACGCACATGCCCCGGTCCCCCGGGGCATGTGCGCTTGGGCCACCGAAATGCCGGGATCTGCGCATTCATCGCAGCGCGCCTTCGCTGTCCCGGACAGCACATGACCTGACCACGGGGACATAGCAGCATTGCGAGCAAGGATGTTTGCCCGGACCGGCCGCATCGGTGAAAATCGGGGCACCCCCCATCTTTGCGAGCCCCGATGCACCATGACACCGACCTGATCAACATCGTTGCCGTTGGCCTTGGGCTCGCCTTCATCTTTGGCGCGCTGGCCAACAAGCTGCGTTTGTCTCCCCTGGTCGGTTATCTGATTGCAGGCATCTGCGTAGGCCCGTTCACCCCCGGCTTCGTTGCCGACCAGGCACTGGCCAACCAGCTGGCCGAGATCGGCGTGATGCTGCTGATGTTCGGGGTCGGCCTGCATTTCTCGCTGAAGGACCTGATGGAGGTCAAAGCGATCGCCATCCCGGGTGCGATCGGCCAGATCCTGGTCGCCACGCTGCTCGGCTGGGGCCTGGCCGCGTTGATGGGCTGGCCGGTGATCTACGGCGTGGTGTTCGGTTTCTCGCTGGCCACCGCCAGTACCGTGGTGCTGCTGCGCGCGATGGAAGAACGGCGCCTGCTGGAAACCACGCGCGGCAAGATCGCGATCGGCTGGCTGATCGTGGAAGACCTGGCCTGCGTCCTGGCCCTGGTGATGATGCCGGTGCTGGCCGGCGTGTTCGGCCCCGATGCGGCCAATGAAACCCATACCGTCGGCAGCGTGCTGGCCAGCATCGGCTGGACCTTCGTGCAGCTGGGCCTGTTCGTGGCGGTGATGCTGGTGGTCGGGCGCCGGGTGATCCCATGGATCCTGGAGCGCATCGCCGGTACCGGCTCGCGCGAGCTGTTCACCCTGGCCGTGCTGGCGATCGCGCTGGGCGTGGCGTTCGGCTCGGCGATGCTGTTCGGCGTCTCCTTCGCGCTGGGCGCGTTCTTCGCCGGCATGCTGCTCAACGAATCGGAGCTGAGCCACAAGGCCGCCAACGATTCCCTGCCGCTGCGCGATGCGTTCGCGGTGCTGTTCTTCGTTTCGGTCGGCATGCTGTTCAACCCGGCCATCCTGATCGAGCACCCGTGGCAGGTGCTGGCCACCGCCGCGATCATCATGTTCGGCAAGTCTGCCGCCGCGTTCGTGATCGTGCGTGCCTTCGGCCATCCCACGGGTACCGCGCTGACCATCTCGGCCAGCCTGGCGCAGATCGGCGAGTTCGCCTTCATCATCGCCGGCCTCGGCGTGACCCTGAAGATCCTGCCGCCGACCGGCCAGGCCCTGGTACTGGCCGGCGCGCTGATCTCGATCATGCTCAACCCGCTGGTGTTCGGCCTGCTCGACCGCTGGCTGCTGAAGAACCAGGAAACCACCCCCACTGCGGTGGAGACCGAGCTGCCGCCCGGCCCCTCGCTGGACCTGCACGACCATGCCATCGTGATCGGCTACGGCCGCGTCGGCAGCGCCCTGGCGCAGGTCCTGCGCGACCGTGGCGTGCCGGTGATGATCATCGACGACAACAAGGAGCACGTTGCCGAGGCGCATGCGGCCGGCCTGCCGGGCATCCGTGGCAGCGCGGCCTCTGATCGCGTGCTGGCCGAAGCACACCCCGAGCGCGCAAAGATCGCCGTGCTGGCGATTCCGCAGCCGCTGGAAGCCGGTGAGACCCTGGCCAAGCTGCGCGCGCTCAATCCGGGCCTGACCCTGCTGGCGCGCGCACACAGCGATGCCGAGGTGAAGCACCTGCTCGCCCACGGCGCCGATGGCACGGTCATGGCCGAGCGCGAGCTGGCCTATTCGCTGGCCGAGATGGTGATGTCCACCCCGCCGTACCGCACGATGGGGCAGCAGCACAGCATTCCGGTGGTCTGACCGCCGCTACCCCACCGGCACGCAGATATCGGCGCGCAGGATGGCCTCGGGCACCTGTTCGGGGTCATCCAGGTAGTGGTAGTACAGCTCTGCATCGCGCAGCGTGTGACCACTGTCGGGCAGCCAGTCGCGTAGCAGGGCATCAGTGGCCGCTTCCAGGCCCGCGTAACTGCCCACATGGCGCAGCACGGCATACGTGCCGCCGCCCAGCGTCAACGCACGCAGCGGGGTCGGTAGCGCCTGCGGCGTGCGCCCGAAGCCCATTGCGCAATCGAATACGCATTCCTGCGCCGGCGCATCGCGGTGGTCCGTCCGGGCGATGCCGATCAGCTGCTGCAGCTGCTCGGCCCAGCCCTGCTCGGCGGCCCAGGTGAAGATCTCGCCGAACGCCTGATCCAGATCATCGAAGGCCCCTTGCGTGCGCAGCGCCACCACATCGAAGGGGTCCAGTGTGGTCACCGTAACCTGCAACGGCACCGTCGCGTCTGCGTGATCGCCCGCCGGCAGCGCCAGCCGCTGCTGCCAGTGGCTGCGCAGCCCGGCATTCTCGCGCAGGCTGCTCGGCGTGGCATCCAGCGCCTGGCGACAGGCGCGGGCCAGCGCCTGTGGGCTTTCATAACCGACGTTCAAGGCCACCTCGGTCACCCGGCTGTCCGCCTGGCCGAGCAGCTGCAGCGCCTGCAGCAAGCGCAGGCGCGCCACGGTGCGCCCGGGCGTTTCGCCGGTCAGCGCGCGGTACAGGCGATGGAAATGGAACGGTGACTGGTGCGCGATCGCGGCCAGCGCTTCCAGATCCGGCAAGGGATCGCCAGCACGCAGGCAGGCCTGCAGATGGGCGATGACGCGATCGATACCGTGGCGCTGGCGGACCTGGGCAATGCGGCGCATGGCGGGCTCCCTCTCTAGGTGACGCTCAGCGTGCGTCGTGTCCCACCTTGGCGCGTGGCCGATCTTGCGCAGTTGGGCGATCGTCAGCCGATCCTAACCCTGCAGGTAGAGCCACGCCATGCGTGGCTGCGGCGCCGGAAGAAGAAGCAGCCACGCATGGCGTGGCTCTACCCCATGGCGGAGAATCCCATGGCCGCATGGAAAAACCCCACGGCGGCCGGCCCGCACCGGCCGCCATGGGTCCTGCCCTTACGCCTTGGCCAACGCCTGCTCCAGATCGGCGAGCAGGTCGTCGATGTGTTCGATGCCCACCGACAGCCGCACCGTGTCTTCGCTGACGCCCGCCTTCTCCAGCTCGGCCGCATCCAGCTGCCGGTGCGTGGTCGAGGCCGGATGCGTGGCCAGGGATTTGGCATCGCCCAGGTTCACCAGGCGAGTGAACAGCTGCAGCGCGTCCAGGAAGCGCGCGCCGGCCGCGCGGCCACCGGGCAGGCCGAAGGTCAGCACGCCGGAACCGTAGCCGCGCAGGTACTTCTGCACCAACGCGTGCTCGGGATGGTCGGGCAGCGCGGCGTAGTTGACCCACGCCACCTTGGGATGGCGCTGAAGGTGTTCGGCCACCGCCAGCGTGTTGGCGTTGATCCGGTCCAGGCGCAGCGCCAGGGTCTCGATACCCTGCAGGATCAGGAAGGAATTGAACGGTGAGATGGCCGCGCCGGTATTGCGCAGCGGGACCACCCGCGCGCGGCCGATGTAGGCGGCCGGCCCGAGGGCGTCGGTGTAGACCACGCCGTGGTAGCTCACGTCCGGCTCGTTCAAGCGGCGGAAGCGCTGCTTGTGCTCCGCCCAGGGGAAGCGCCCGGAATCCACGATCGCCCCGCCCAGGCTGGTGCCATGACCACCGAGGTACTTGGTCAACGAATGCACCACGATGTCCGCGCCGAAATCGAACGAGCGCTGCAGGTAGGGCGTGGCGACCGTGTTGTCCACGATCAGCGGCACGCCATGCGCATGCGCGATCTTTGCCACCGCCTCGATGTCGGTGATGTTGCCGCGCGGGTTGCCGATGGATTCGACGAACACCGCCTTGGTGCGCTCATCGATCAGCGCGCCGAACGCCTGCGGATCGCGGTAGTCGGCAAAGCGCGTTTCGATCCCGAACTGCGGCAGCGTGTGCGCGAACAGGTTGTAGGTGCCGCCGTACAGGGCACTGGCCGAGACGATGTTGTCGCCCGCCTCGGCGATGGTCTGGACCGCGTAGGTGATCGCGGCCTGGCCCGAAGCCAGTGCCAGTGCACCGATCCCGCCCTCCAGCGCGGCGATGCGCTGCTCGAGCACGTCCGTGGTCGGGTTCATGATGCGGGTGTAGATGTTGCCCGGCACTTTCAGGTCGAACAGGTCCGCGCCGTGCTGGGTGTCATCGAAGGCGTAGGCCACGGTCTGGTAGATCGGCACCGCCACCGCGCGCGTGGTGGGGTCGGGGCGGTAACCGCCATGCACCGCGATGGTCTCCGCGCGCCACTGTGATTCGGGACTGCCGTGTTCGGACATAGCGCATCGCCTCCAGGTGAGTGCCGACGATACCGAACAAAAAACCCCCGCCGAGGCGGGGGTTCATGCCGAACATGCATGGTGTGAGGCCCAGCGGTTATCAGGCCGCCGGTGCGCGCGGGGCTCAGCCCTTCACGAACACCAGCTTGCCCTCGGCCGCATCGACCCGGATCACATCGCCGTTGAGGAACTCGCCGGACAGGATCTTCTGCGCCAGCGGGTTCTCCAGCTGCGACTGGATCGCACGCTTGAGCGGACGCGCACCATAGACCGGATCGAAGCCGACGTTGCCCAGCAGCTGGAAGGCCTCGTCGCTGACCTCGATGCGCAGGCCGCGTTCGGCCAGGCGCTTTTCCAGGCCCTGCATCTGGATGCGGGCGATCTGCTTGATCTGCACCTTGTCCAGCGGGTGGAACACCACGATGTCGTCCAGGCGGTTGATGAATTCCGGGCGGAAGTGCGCCTGCACCACGCCCATCACCGCGGCCTTCATCTGCGTGTAGGCCTCCGGGCTGTCATCGCTGCTCATGTCCTGGATCTGGTGCGAGCCCAGGTTGGAGGTCATCACGATGACGGTATTGCGGAAGTCCACCGTGCGGCCCTGGCCATCGGTCAGGCGGCCATCGTCCAGCACCTGCAGCAGGATGTTGAACACGTCCGGATGCGCCTTCTCCACCTCATCGAGCAGGATCAGCGAATACGGGCGGCGACGCACCGCTTCGGTCAGGTAGCCACCTTCTTCGTAGCCCACGTAGCCCGGGGGCGCACCGATCAGCCGCGCGACGCTGTGCTTCTCCATGAACTCGCTCATGTCGATGCGGATCATCGCGTCGGCGCTGTCGAACAGGAACTCGGCCAACGACTTGCACAGCTCGGTCTTGCCCACGCCGGTCGGCCCCAGGAACAGGAACGAGCCGCTGGGACGGTCCAGATCGGACAGGCCCGCACGCGAACGCCGCACCGCATCGGAGACCACCTTGATCGCCTCTTCCTGGCCGACCACGCGGTTGTGCAGCACCTCTTCCATGCGCAGCAGCTTGTCGCGCTCGCCTTCGAGCATGCGGTTGACCGGGATGCCGGTCCAGCGCGAGACCACTTCGGCGATCTCCTCGGCGGTCACCCGGTCCTGGACCAGCTTGAACTCACTGGTTTCCACTTCCTGCGCGGCGGCCAGCTGCTTTTCCAGCTGCGGCAGCTGCCCGTACTGGATCTCGCTCATGCGGCCGAAGTCCTGGCGCCGCTGCGCCGATTCCAGTTCCAGCTTGGCCTGTTCGATCTGCTCCTTGATCCGGGTGGCACCCTGCAGCGTCGCCTTCTCCGACTTCCAGATTTCATTGAGGTCGGAGAATTCGCGCTCCAGTGCATCGATATCGGTTTCCAGATCGGCCAGGCGCTGGCGCGAGGCGTCGTCCTTCTCCTTCTTGAGCATTTCGCGCTGGATCTTGAGCTGGATCACGCGGCGTTCCAGGCGATCCAGTTCCTCCGGCTTGGAGTCGATCTCCATCCGGATGCGCGAGGCGGCCTCGTCCATCAGGTCGATGGCCTTGTCCGGCAGCTGGCGGTCGGCGATGTAGCGGTGCGACAGCGTGGCCGCCGCGACGATCGCCGGGTCGGTGATTTCCACGCCATGGTGCACGGCGTACTTTTCCTTCAGCCCGCGCAGGATCGCGATGGTGTCTTCCACGCTCGGCTCGCCCACCAGCACCTTCTGGAAGCGGCGCTCCAGCGCGGCATCCTTCTCGATGTACTTGCGGTATTCGTCCAGCGTGGTCGCACCGACGCAGTGCAGCTCACCGCGCGCCAGCGCGGGCTTGAGCATGTTGCCCGCGTCCATCGCGCCATCGGCCTTGCCCGCACCAACCATGGTGTGCAGCTCGTCGATGAACAGGATCACCTGCCCTTCGCTCTTGGCAAGGTCGTTGAGCACGCCCTTCAGGCGCTCTTCGAACTCGCCGCGGAACTTGGCACCGGCGATCAGCGCGCCCATGTCCAGCGACAGCACGCGCTTGCCGCGCAGGCCCTCGGGCACTTCGTCGTTGATGATGCGCTGGGCCAGGCCCTCCACGATGGCGGTCTTGCCCACGCCGGGTTCACCGATCAGCACCGGGTTGTTCTTGGTGCGGCGCTGCAGGACCTGGATGGTGCGACGGATCTCCTCATCGCGGCCGATCACCGGATCCAGCTTGCCGCTCTCTGCGCGCGCGGTCAGGTCGATGGTGTATTTCTCCAGCGCCTGGCGCTGGTCTTCCGCATTTTCCGACTGCACGGTCTCGCCGCCGCGCACCTTGTCGATGGCGGTTTCGATCTTCTTCCTGTCGGCACCGGCGGCGCGCAGCGCCATGCCCAGGGTGCCGCCGTCGTCGACCGCGGCCAGCACGAACCACTCACTGGCGATGAAGGCATCGCCGTGCTGCTGAGCCAGCTTGTCGGTGTTGTTGAGCAGCCGGTTCAGATCGTTGCCGATCGACAGGTTGCCTTCCTGCCCCGAGACCTTGGGCAGGGCCTCCAGGGTTTCATTCAAACGTTCGCGCAGTACCGGCACGTTGACGCCGGCCTGGGCCAGCAGCGGGCGGGTGCTGCCACCCTGCTGGTCCAGCAGCGCGCTGAACACATGTACCGGTTCGATGATGTTGTGGTCGCGGCCCACGGCCAACGACTGCGCGTCGGCCAGCGCCTGCTGGAAACGCGAGGTGAGCTTGTCCATCCGCATGTTCTTGTCCTCGATGTAAACGGGGCTGGCCGTGCCAGCACTGTCCCTGAGATGCGGTTACGGGGGCGTGTTTCAAGGGTGGATGAGATGCCGATTCAGGCTTCGTCAGGCCCCTGGCGGGCGGCCCAGCAGGGGCGGTTCGGGCGGCAATGGCACCAGGCAGCCGATGCCGGCCGGCAGGTCCAGGGCCACGTCGTAGCCGCCGGTGACGCCGTAGCCGACCCGCCACGACGAGGGAAACAGATCCGGCAACTGGAAGGCGATATCCACCGGAATGTTCGCCAAGGTATCGGCCACCTGCAATGGCGTGCTGGCCGGCGCGTACTCGATGTCCTCCGCGCCGCGCGTGGTGATGACATTCTTGCGCTGGATTGCGGCGGCCGGCACCGACGAGCGTGGCGCACCACGCATCTGGAATGCCCCATTGAAGCCGGTGTCGACCAGCATGAGCATGTTTTCGCGACCGCGGATCGGGTAGCGGGCCTGCTGGAACGGCCCCCACAACGAAGAGGTGAACACCATCCGCCGTGTGCAGGCGGCTGGAGTCTGCGTCCCGAGCAGGGTCAGCGTGTCACGGGAAAGGCGGATCCGTCCCAGCGCGCGCAGCACATCCAGGCCGATCAGGTTGAGCTCGCGCGTGGCTTCGCTGTTGAACGAGACATCGCGCACCCGCTGCCCGCCCAGCTCGATATCGATCGGTGCAGCCAGCCCCGCCTGCTGGATGTCGCCGTCGATGATGCGTGAGACCACGAAGTTTTCGGTCACCGTCAGGCCCAGCGATTTGGCCAGCGCGCGCGTGATGTGCGAACGCGGGGCGCCGGTATCGACGATGAAGGCCGCCTCCTGGCTGACGGGATGGCCGTCGCGCGTGCCGTGCAGGGTAAGCGTGACCGAGGGCAGCTCGTTGCTGAACTGGATCGGCACCGCCACCTCCTGCTCGCGCTCGGCAACGGGCGGCGCACTGCGCGGCCAGGCGGTGAACGCCGCGAATGCCGGGCGGGTGACATCGGGCACTTCGTCGCCGGGCTTGAGCATCGTCACGATGGTGCGCTGGTAGTCCTCGCGCACGCGCAGCATCAGGCTCGCCCATCCAGCGATATCGCCCTCGATCAGCGCATTGCCGGCCAAGGTGGATTCACACAGGAAGGCCAGCCCCTGCAGCGCAGGCGGCGCATCACGGGTTTCGTCCAGGCACTGGCGTGCAGCCCGATTGGAGGCGGCCAGCTCACCACGGACGCGGTGATAGCCTGCCGCACCCAGGTGCCGGCGTGCACCGGATACCCCGCTCATCTCGCGCAGCGTCGTCAGTTCCGCACGCAGCACTGCATCGCTGTAGCCGAAGCCATCGTGCAGGGCCACCGGGTCGGCCGCTACGGCAGCCGGCAACATCGCCACGCACACGCCCATCGCCCACATCCGCATCGCCTGCTCCCATCGACATCCCCGCTCGACCCTAGCACGGGAACCACGCTGCGCTCACGCCTGCTTTCGGCTGCGCGGGCCATGCTGGCCACCGGTTCCGCACGGAGTGGCTGCATGCATTACGAACTGTATTACTGGACCGGCATCCAGGGCCGCGGCGAGTTCGTGCGGCTGGCGCTGGAGGATGCGGGCGCGGGCTACACGGACATGGCGCGGGTCCACGGCGATGCCGTGATGCAGCCGTATCTGGACGGCAAGGTCGAGGGCCTGCAGCCGTTTGCCCCACCATTCCTGCGCACCGGCCGGCAGGTGATCGCCCAGGTCGGCGCGATCCTGGATCATCTGGGACCGGAGCTCGGCCTGGTGCCCGATGCCAGTTCACGGCGGCAGCAGGCCCTGCAGTTGCAGCTGACTATCGCCGATCTGGTGGCCGAGGTGCATGACACCCACCACCCGATCGCGGCCTCGAAGTACTACGACGACCAGAAACACGAAGCCAAGGCGCGCGCGGCGTCGATGCGCGGCGAGCGCATGCCCAAGTTCCTCGGTTACTTCGAAAACGTGCTCAAGCACAACGGTGGGCGTCATCCGCTGCGCGAGCACTCCTATGTCGATCTGTCGCTGTTCCAGCTGCTGAGCGGGCTGGAGTACATGTTCCCGCGCCGCATGCAGGCGCTTTGGCCGACGCTGCCGCAGCTGCGCGCCCTGAAGGACCGGGTGGAAGCCCGGCCCAACATCGCCGCCTATCTCGCCTCGGAACGACGCCTGGCGTTCAACACCAACGGCATCTTCCGGCATTACCCGGAGCTGGATGGCGAGCAATGATGCCGAGGGGCGTGCAGCGGTAGCTCACGACCGCTGGTCGTGAGCAGGTAGTGCCGGCCGCTGGCCGGCTCCCCAGCAGACCTGCCCCATTCGGTAGCTCACGACCGTTGGTCGTGAGCACAATGAAACGAGCCGGCCAGCGGCCGGCACTACGAGAGCGCTACGCGCGTTCCGAAGGCTGCTTCTGCAGCGACAACAGCGCCAGCAATCCGGCCAGCGCCACGTACGCGCCGGTGAACTGCCAGCTGATGATCTTCGGCAGGCCCTCCAGCTGCCACGGCAGATAGATGCCACCGCGCGGATCCACCGAGTGGATCAGGCCGAACAGGGTCAGCACCGCCGCCACCAGCAGGAACCCGGAGGCGCGCAGCAGCTTCCCATCGATCATCGCCACCACCGCCGCGATCCATAGCATCGAGGTGATGATGAAGCCGTTGCCCAGGGTGAAGATCACCGCCAGCTCCGGCAGGCCATGCCCGTCCAGCGTAGTGGTCATCGCCGCGAGCTGTTCCGGGGCTATCCAGCCCGGGGCCTTGATCGCCAGCAGATAGGCCACCGAAGGCAGGAAACCGAGCACCATCGCGCCGGCGTGCTCGCGCGGCGTGGCCTGGAAGGCCTGGGTGGTGATGTCGATCGCCACGTACACGATGATCGGCGCCAGCACGGCCAGCGGCAGCCACTGCACCAGCCCGGAAATCACCCCCAGCATGCCGCCGATGCCCACGAACAGGCCGGTCAGCAGCGTGTAACCGCTGCGCGCGCCCATGTGCTTGTAGGCCGGCTGGCCGATGTACGGCGTGGTCTGCGCGACGCCGCCGCAGAACCCGGCCACCAGCGTGGCGACGGCCTCCACCAGCAGGATGTCGCGGGTGCGGTAATCATCACCGGCCGCACGCGCGCTTTCGGAAACGTTGATGCCACCGACCACCATCAGCAGGCCGAACGGCAGCAGCAGCGGCAGGTAGGTGATCGCGGTCGGCAGGCCATCGATGAACCCCAGTGTCGGCCAGGGCAGCACCACCTGCGGCGGTACCCACTCAGGCACCTTGAAGCCCGGCGCACCCAGGCCGGCCAGGCCGAGTCCGTAGTACAGGATCGTGCCGAACACGAAGGCGACCAGCACGCCGGGCGCGCGGATCGGCAGTTTGCGCTTGGCGATCAGCACGTACAGCAGCAGGCCGAGGGTGACGAAGCCGACGACCGGCGAGCGCAGCGTTTCCAGCAGCGGCAGGAAGCCCATCAGCACGATCGCGATGCCGGCGATCGAGCCGAGCAGCGAGGCGCGCGGCAGCGCGCGGGTCACCGCCTCGCCAAAGAACGACAGGATCACCTTGAGCACGCCCATAATCACCAGCGAGGCCATGCCCAGCTGCCAGGTGGCGATGGCCGCATCGTGCGGGGCCAGGCCCTGGCCCTTGAAGGCGAGGAAGGCCGGGCCGAGCACCAGCAGCGCCATGCCGATGCTGGTCGGCGCGTCCAGGCCAAGCGGCATCGCGGTGACATCATCGCGACCGGTGCGCGCGGCCAGCCGGCGCGCCATCCAGGTGTAGAGCACGTTGCCAACCAGCACGCCGAAGGCGGTACCCGGGAACATGCGGCCGAACACCACATCCGCGGGGAACTGGAAAATGCCGACCAGGGCCATCGCGATGAAGCCGAGGATGGACAGGTTGTCGACCACCAGGCCGAAGAAACCGTTGAGATCGCCGGCGACGAACCAGCGGGGGCGTCCGGTGGGGACGGGAGCGGAGGCGGACATGCGCGGGGGCGGCCATGGGGAGGGGGTAGCCGATGGTAGGGCCTCGCCGCCCCCAGTAACAGGCACACCGATGGAACGCCGGGATGTATGGGTCATCGCATACGCGATTGCCTCCGGGCAGAGCCGGCCGCTGGCCGGCTCCTTCAGAATGCGTCGGGCAATGGCGGGAGCCGGCCAGCGGCCGGCACTACCGGAGCGCGGGGATCAGGGCTTGTTGAGGAAGTTGTTCGCCAGCAGGTCCCGTACATCCCCGACCCGCCCGCTCAGCAGCGCCTTGGCCGCGTACAGGGCAGTACCGGCCACCTGCTTGGCTTCCACCTGCGGCGGCATCACCAGCTCGGTCGGGCTGGTGTGCACGTCCAGCAGCGCCGGGCCAGGGTGCGCCAGGAAATCCTTCACCGCCTGCTCCAGGTCCTCCGAGCGGGTCACGGTGCGGCCGTAGAACCCGATCACCTCGGCCAGGCGGCCGAAGTCGGGGTTCTTCAGGTCGGTGTAGTTGTCCAGCAGGCCTTCGACCTTCTGCTCCAGCTCGACGAAATTCAGCGAGCTGTTGTTGTAGACCACCACCTTGATCGGCAGGTTCTCCTGCACGGCGGTGAGCAGGTCGCCCAGCAGCATCGCCAGGCCACCGTCGCCGGAGAGCGAAATTACCTGGCGGCCCGGGTAGGCCTTCTGCAGGCCCAGCGCCTGCGGCATCGCATTGGCCATCGTGCCGTGCAGCAGGCTGGTCAGCGTGCGGCGGCGCCCATTGACGCGGATATGGCGCAGGATCCAGACCATCGGCGAGCCGCCATCTGCGGTAAAAAGCGCGTCGTCGGCAGCGTGGCGGTCGATCAGGGCGGTGAGATGCTGCGGGTGGATCAGCTCGCCCTCGCCCGGCTGCTCTTCCTTAGCGCGCGTGGCCAGCGCCTTCTCGCGGTGCTCCATGCACTCATCCAGGAAGCTGCGGTCCTCGCGTTCGGGCAGCAGTGGCAGCAGTGCTTCCAGGGTCGGGCCGATATCCCCTACCACGCCCAGATTCACCGGATGCCGGCGGCCCAGATGGCTGCCATCGCGGTCCACCTGGATCAGCGTGGCCTTGTCCGGGTAGTACTGGCCCCACGCGAAATCCGCGCCGAGCAGCAGCAGCGTGTCGCAGGCCATCAGCGTGTGATACCCGGACTCGATGCCGAAGATGCCAGTCATGCCCATGTTGTACGGGTTGTCGTACTCCACGAAGTCCTTCGCGCGCGAGGTATGCGCGATCGGTGCCTTGAGCCGGGCACCCAGCGCGACCAGGGCATCATGCGCATGTTCGCAGCCCGCACCTGCGTAGATGCCGATGCGCTTGCCCTCGCCGATCAGCGCGGCGATGCGCTGCAGTTCATCGTCCGACGGGCGCAGCACCGGCTGGGTGTGATGCACCGAGAATGGCATATCGTGCTTGACCTCCGCTTCGCTGATGTCGGCCGGCAGGATCACCACCGCCACCCCGCGGCGGCTGATCGCCGCCTGGCACGCCAACGTCACCACGCGGCGCGCCTGCTCGGCGCTCTGCACCTGCTCGCAGAACACGCTGCAGCTGCCGTACACCGCCTTGAAATCGACTTCCTGCGGGAACTCCATGCCCAGCTCGGCGGTGACCACCTGGCTGGCGATCAGCACCATCGGCGCGCGGTTGCGGTTGGTCTCGAACACGCCGTTGATGAAATGCAGCCCGCCCGGGCCACACGAGCCGGCGCAGGCGGTGAGCTGCCCGCTGATCAGCGACTCGGCACCGGCGGCAAACGCAGCCACTTCCTCATGCCGCATGTGTACCCACTCGATCTCGCTGTGATGGATGGCATCGGTGACGTAGTTGAGGGTATCGCCGACGATGCCGTAACAGTGACGGACACCGGCGGCCTGGAGGGTCTCAACCACGATCTCGGCAACGCGCTTGCTCATGGGAAACAGCCTTTGGACGGGGGGCTGCAGCGTAGCCATCCAGAGGTGATCGTCCTGTAGGCGCGGGCCTGAATCCCTCACATTGACGGGCCCTTTCAATGGCTTTCAGGCGCAAGCAACCGCGCTGCGCCACCGTGCAGCCGCTCCCTTTCTTCGTAAGAGGCAACATCGAGTTGCGCCTCATTCTCTTGTTGGCGGCCGGCGATCCCCACGGGCCGTGCATCCAGTGCAGGTCAGACCGATAAGCGCTCAGGGATTCGCGTTTACCCAGCCGAGAATGTCGCCCTGGGTCGGGTTGGCGTAGCGCACCTTCACCCAGCCGTCGATTTCATCCAGCAGTTCCACCCGGTCATCGCGCACCAGATAGCGGCGGGTGGCGGTGTCGCCGGGCCGGGCATACAACGGCAGCCGTGCCGGCACCACCTGGCCACTGAAGGCCAGCAGCCGCCGGTCACTGCGTGGGGCCACCAGCCCGTCGGAGATGGCCGTTTCCAGCACCTTGCCGGCAGGATCAAACGTGCTCCAGACCGCCATCGGGCCACTCTCGGCAGTCTGCTTGACGAAGATCGTCGCCTCCAGTGCGTCGCCCAGCATCAGCGCGCGCTCGGCGCGGTACAGATACAGCCGTCCGTCGTGGTAACGGTACAAGTCCACGTACCACATCGAGCCGCTGCGACAGCTGCTGCTCAAGGTGCGGTTGGCGGCGTCCACATCCAGGCCCATCAGCCCGCCGCAACGCGAACGTTGATGCGAGGCCGGTTCCAGCGCCACCAGCTTCTCCTGTCCAGGATTGTAGCGATACACCGCCACCGCTTCGTTGACCATGCCCACTGGCCCACTGACGACCAATTCGGGGTGCCCATCGAAATCGACATCCTCGGCCCTCAGACGCGGTGCGGAATCTTCGTTCACAATCTCGAGCCGAGGGATCGTCTGGCGTTTCCCCGAAGAATTGAACAGCACGGCAATGCTCTGATCGGGCTGAATCTGCACGGTGGCAGCCTGACCTGGTGCGAAGGTGATGCGCAGCGCGGTATCGGGCTCCGCACCATGCGCAGCCACCGGCACGCACGCCGGTAGCATCAGGCCACACAGCTGCGCATAGCGCAGCCAACCATTCCGTTTCATACCCATTTCCTGCCGCGCCACGCGGGCGCCCTGGTTCAGAACGATACTTCAACCGCCTGCTGCGCCCACAGCACCGACTGGTGGCCAGTGGCCTGCTTCCACGCCAGGCGGATCGCCTCGATGTCGGCGCGGCGCTGCGGGGTGTTCTCGTGCAGCACCACCAGCACCTTGGTGCGCAGGCGGTTCGGCTCGGCGGCGCCACGGAACAGCCACTGGCCGTAGGCATCGAACACGGTCAGGCCGTCCGGGAAGCGCGGGGTGACTTCCTTGTCGAGGAAGGCGCGCCACTGCGCTTCACTGATGCCCTCGGTCTGCGGGCGGTCGGCCACGCCGGTTTCTTCGCCTACGCCGAAATAGAGCTCGCTGCGGACCCAGCCGGCCGCAGCGTCCGGGCGCGCGGCGTCGCCCTGCAGGGTCGCCGTGGCGGCGGCTGGCGGGGTGGATTTGGCGGCCGGGGCGGCGGTGGCACAGCCGCTGGTGGCCAGGACCAGGGCAATCAGGATGGCGCGGAACGACATGGACAACTCTCCGGAACTCGGGGACAGGCAGGGGGAAGGAGCGTGCCGGACATCCCGGTCCGGCGCAGATCGCCAATCGCTATCTGCTGATAACCACCCCGATGGGACTTGCGTCACACAGGGACATCACGCGAAGATAATATATCGCTTCATCCGGATGGATTGGTAGTGCCGACCTTGGATCGGCGATGCCGGCTCCTTCCACCACCCCTCCCCCGCCCCTCCCTCCCCCTCGTCGTCCCGCTGGAGTCCGCATGTCCCGTCCGTCCGCGTCGCGCCTTGGCCTTGCCATCGCGCTCGTCCTTTCCTCCCCCCTGCTGGCCCAGGACGTACTTGCGCAGGACGCGCCGAACACCGCCAAAACGCTGGACACCGTGATCGTCACCGGCACCCGTGCCGTTGACCGGGCCGTGCTGGAATCCACCTCGCCGGTGGATGTGCTCACCGCCGAGGACATTCGCAAGGCCGGCGTGGTCAATGGCGAGCTGGGCAGCGCCCTGCAGGCGCTGCTGCCCTCGTTCAACTTCCCGCGCCAGTCCAACTCCGGCGGTGCCGACCACATCCGGGCCGCCCAGCTGCGCGGCCTCTCGCCCGATCAGGTGCTGGTGCTGGTCAACGGCAAGCGCCGCCACAGCAGCGCCCTGGTCAACACCGACAGCAAGATCGGCAAGGGCACCACCCCGGTCGATTTCAACGCCATCCCGGTCAGCGCGATCAAGCGCATCGAAGTGCTGCGCGATGGCGCCGGTGCGCTGTACGGCTCCGATGCGGTGGCCGGCGTGATCAACGTGATCCTGGATGACGCGCCGGAAGGCGGCGCATTCGAAGCGAGCTTCGGCGCCAACCACACCGACCTCAAGCCGATCGACCGCACCCTCACCGACGGCCAGACCAGCTACGCCAGTGCCAAGGTCGGCACCCGGCTGGGTGATGAGGGCGGCTTCCTGCGCGTGGGCCTGGAGCTGAAAAATCACGAAGGCACCAATCGCGCCGGCTTCGACCAGATCCCGCCGTGGGACCAGACCCCGACCAACCTTGCCCTGCAGGGCAAGCGCAACTACGTGCTCGGCGATGGCAAGACCAAGGACCTGAACGCCTGGTACAACGCGCAGCTGCCGTTCGGTGAAACCTCCACGTTCTACAGCTTCGCCACCTTCAACCAGCGCGACAGCGAAGGCGCGAACTACTTCCGCTACCCGGACAGCGACGCCAACTGGGCGCAGGTCTACACGAACGGCTACCGTCCGATCTCCGAGGGCGAAAACCGCGACGTACAGGCCGTGGCCGGCGCGAAGGGCCAGTGGGGCGAGTGGAACTACGATGCGAGCCTGGATTACGGCATCAACACGTTCACTTACCGCCTGCGCAACTCGCTCAACGCCTCGCTGGGCCCGACCAGCCCGACCCGGTTCAAGACCGGTGATTACCGCAATGAGCTGACGGTCGCGAACGTCGACCTCGGCCGTGTGTTCTCGCAGGGCGAGAGCATCACCCACAGCCTTGGCCTGGGCCTGGAAGCGCGCCGCGACCATTACCAGACCCGCCCGGGCGATCCGACCAGCTATGCCGCGGGTTCGTTCACGGATCGCCCGACCGGCTCGCAGGCCGGTGGTGGCCTGACCCCGCAGGATGCGACCTCGCTCTCGCGCGATGTCGCCAGCGCCTACGCCAGCCTGTCCAGCCAGTTCGGTGAGCATTTCTCAAGCGATCTGGCCGCACGCTACGAGCACAGCGATGATTTCGGTGGCGAGCTCACCGGCAAGCTGGGCCTGCGCTACGAATTCACGCCGGCCTTCGCGCTGCGCGGTGCGATCTCAAACAACTTCCGTGCCCCGTCGCTGGCGCAGATCGGCTACGAATCCACGTCCACCGGCTACAACGCGGCCGGCCAGCTGGTGCAGGGCCGCGTGCTGTCGGTGAACAATCCGATCGCGCGTGGCCTGGGCGCCACCGACCTGAAGCCGGAGAAGTCGCTCAACACCAGCCTGGGTTTCACCAGCCGTATCGGCGAGCACTTCGATGTCTCGCTGGACTTCTTCCAGATCGACATCGATGACCGCATCGCACTGTCGGAAAGCATCACCGGTGATGCGCTGACCGACTACGTGCAGCAGCAGTTCGGCGTGGCCGGCCTGCAGAGCGCCAGCTTCTTCGTCAACGCCGCCGATACCCGCACCCGCGGCGCGGAACTGGTGAGCAACTGGCGGCAGTCGCTGGGCGATGGCGAGCTGGTGCTGACCGGCACCTACGCCTACACCAAGACCACGCTGAAGAACGTGCTCGCCACCCCGCCGGGCCTGCTCGCGCTGGATCCGGACTACGTGCTGTTCGGCGTGGAAGAGACCAATACGCTGACCGATGCGACCCCGCGCACCCGCGCCGCGCTGGCCGCCAGCTGGGCCGATGATCGCTGGTCGCTGAGCAGCCGCCTGAGCCGCTATGGCAGCGTCACCCGCGTGTTCAACTTCGGTGATGGCTATATTCCGCGCCAGACCTACGGGGCCGAGTGGCAGCTGGATGCCGAGGTGGAATACAAGATCACCCCGCAGTGGAGCGTGGCGCTGGGCGGGCAGAACCTGACCGACAACTACTCGGATCTGTCCAACGACGATATCTACTACTTCGGCAACCTGCCGTATGACGTGCTGTCACCGATCGGTAGCAATGGTGCGTATTACTACGGGCGCGTGCGGTATACGTTCTGACGGGGTGCAGCCGACCAACGGTCGGCTCTACCGGGTTTGGTGCAGCCGACCGACGGTCGGCTCTACCGGGTTGCTGCAGCCGACCAACCGGCTCTACCGGTGGTGAACGGGGAGGCGGCATGGGGTGATGCCATGACCTGGCAATCACATCCACGCTGGCATGTTGGTCACCATGGCCAACGACTTCCCCCAACGTCCGCCGCCGCCGCTGCTGGACGATGCCTGTGCGCTGTTCCTGGACGTGGATGGCACCCTTATCGAATTCGCGGACGACCCCGAGTCGGTCGCGCTGCTGCCGGATGTGCGTGAAGCGATCGGGCGCATCAGCGACCGCCTGGATGGCGCGGTCGCGCTGATCAGCGGCCGGCCGCTGGCCCAGCTGGACAAACTCTTCGCTCCCCTGAGCCTGCCCGCCGCCGGCCTGCATGGCCATGAGCTGCGCAACCACGAGCAGCGCGCGCAGAGCAGCCATCCCTCCGCCGATACCAGTGAGTGGCTGCACGCCCTGCACCAGCAGGCGATGCGGTTCGCGCATGGCTATCCCGGCGTGCTCGTTGAAGACAAGGGCCGCAGCCTGGCCCTGCATTGGCGTGGTGCTCCGCATGCCGCCAATGACGTGCGTGCGTTTGCCGAACGGCATATCCGCGGGCATGGCGGCTACCGGCTGCAGCCCGGCGACCATGTGATCGAATTCCTGCCTGAAGGCAGCGACAAGGGGCGTGCGATGCGGCAGCTGATGCTGCAGCCGCCGTTCCGTGATCGCATGCCGGTGTTCGTCGGCGATGACCTCACCGATGAATTCGGCTTCGGCGCAGCCAATGATCTGCATGGCTGGAGCGTGCTGGTCGGTGCGCGCGAGCCGAGCGATGCGGTGTTCTCGCTGCCGACGATACGCAGCGTCCACGCCTGGCTTCGCGAGAATGCCTACTGATGCCTTGACCCCAAGGCCCCCTGACGCCGCGCGCAGGTCTCCCCCACCGGTGTGCCGCCGCGGCATGACACGAGACTTCCTGCATCATGAGCGAACCCGATCTGAATCTGGGCGTGGTCGGCAATGGCAGCTTCGGCGCGCTGATCGACAAGCACGCGCGCGTCGTCTGGAGCTGCCTGCCGACCTTCGACGGCGACCCCACCTTCTGCGCCCTGCTTGGCCCCCATCAACAACAGGGCGGTGACTTCGGCATCGAGCTGGAGGACATGGTCGAGAGCGAACAGAGCTACCTGACCAACACCGCCATCCTGCGCACCGTGCTGCGCGACAAGCATGGCGGCGCGCTGGAAATCATCGATTTCGCGCCGCGCTGGCGCCAGAACGACCGCTTCTACCGGCCGGTCAGCCTGATCCGCCAGGTCCGCCCGCTGTCCGGCAACCCGCGCATCATCGTGCGCGCCCGGCCACTAGCCGACTGGGGCGCGCGTGTTCCCGATTCGACCTGGGGCAGCAACCACATCCGCTGGGTGCTGCCCGACCACGTGCTGCGCCTGACCACGGATGTGCCGCTGCGCTTCGTGCGCGACGGCCTGCCGTTCGTGCTCAACCACCCGGTGCACCTGGTACTGGGCGTGGACGAGTCGCTCAACCGTTCGCTCAGCGGCTACGTACAGGAGTCCTTCCAGCGCACGCGCGACTACTGGCGCGAATGGGTGCGCTATCTGTCCATCCCGCTGGAATGGCAGGACGCGGTGATCCGCAGCGCGATCACCCTGAAACTGTGCCAGTACGAAGACAGCGGCGCGATCATCGCCGCGATGACGACCTCCATTCCCGAAGCGCCCGGCAGCATCCGCAACTGGGATTACCGCTATTGCTGGTTGCGCGATGCCGCCTTCGTGGTGCGTACGCTCAACCGCCTCGGCGCCACGCGCACGATGGAGCAGTTCCTGGGCTACATCTTCAACCTGGCCACCGCCGATGGCAGCCTGCAGCCACTGTACGGCATCAGCTTCGAGGCCAAGCTGGAAGAAAGCGAAGTCCCCTCGCTGTCCGGCTACCGCGGCATGGGGCCGGTGCGTCGCGGCAACCTGGCCTGGGTGCAGCGCCAGCACGATGTCTATGGCAGCGTGGTGCTCGCCTCCACGCAGCTGTTCTTCGATCGCCGCCTGCAGGACCCGGGCGATGCACACACCTTCGCGCGGCTGGAGCCGCTCGGCGAGCAGGCCTTCACCCTGCATGACGTGCCCGATGCCGGGCTGTGGGAGTTCCGTGGCCGCACCGAAGTGCATACCTACACCAGCGCGATGTGCTGGGCCGCCTGCGACCGCCTGTGCAAGATCGCGGTGCGGCTGAAGCTGGATGACCGCGCCACCTACTGGCGCGAGCGAGCCGACATCATCCATGCGCGGATCATGCGCGACTCGTGGAGCGAAGCGCTCGGGCACTTCACTGATACCTTCGGTGGCCACCGCCTGGATGCCTCGTTGCTGCTGCTGGCCGACATCGGGTTCATCGATGCCACCGACGCACGCTTTGTCGCCACCGTCGAGGCGATCGGCCGCGATCTCAAACATGGCAACGCGCTGTACCGTTACGTGGCACCGGATGACTTCGGCGAACCGGAAACCAGCTTCACCATCTGCACCTTCTGGTACATCGATGCGCTTGCCGCGATCGGTCGCCTGGACGAAGCGCGCGAGATGTTCGAGATGCTGCTGGAGCGCCGCAATCACCTGGGCCTGCTCTCCGAAGACCTGGCCTTCGACAATGGCGAGGCCTGGGGCAACTTCCCGCAGACCTATTCGCACGTGGGCCTGATCACCGCCGCCATGCGCCTGTCGCGCAGCTGGCAGGAGGCATCATGAGCCGCCTGGTCGTCGTGTCCAACCGGGTCGCCGTTCCCGGTGAATCCCGCGCCGGCGGCCTGGCGGTCGGCCTGCTCGCCGCGCTCAAGGAACGTGGCGGGCTGTGGTTCGGCTGGAGCGGCAAGTCGGTACGCGACAACAGCGGCACGCTGCATGAGCAGGTGGACGGTGACATCCGCTACGTCACCATGGACCTCAACAAGCGCGATGTGGACGGCTACTACAACGGCTTCGCCAATCGCACGCTGTGGCCATTGCTGCACTTCCGGCTGGACCTGGTCGACTACGACCGCGGGACGCGCGAAACGTACCGCCGGGTCAACGCGCTGTTCGCCGAGAAGCTCGCCCCGCTGCTGCGCGAAGACGACATCGTCTGGATCCACGATTACCACCTGATCCCGCTCGCCTCGCTGCTGCGCGAGCGTGGCATCGGCTGCCGGATCGGCTTCTTCCTGCATGTGCCGATGCCCTCGGCGGACCTGCTGCAGGCCATGCCCGACCACCTGCGGTTGTTCTCCAGCCTGTACGCCTATGACCTGGTCGGCTTCCAGACCCAGCGCGATGCGGACCGTTTCCAGTCCTACGTGCGCCTGTTCGGTGGCGGCCGGGTGCTGCCCGATGGCGAGCTGGAAGCACCCGGCGGCCGACGCTTCCGCGCCGCGGCCTTCCCGATCGGCATCGATACCGAGTTCATCGCGCGGCAGGCCAAGGCCGGGGCGAACAAGCCAGCGGTCAAGGACCTGCGCGGCAGCCTGCGCAATCGCCAGCTGGCGATCGGCGTGGACCGGCTGGACTACTCCAAGGGCCTGCCCGAACGCTTCCAGGGCTTCGAGCGCTATCTGGAACGCCACCCGGACCAGCATGGCTCGCTCACGTATCTGCAGATCGCCCCGGTATCCCGTGGCGATGTCACCGAGTACCGGCAGCTGCGCGGCCAGCTGGAACAGATCGCCGGGCACATCAACGGCGGGCATGCCGCGCCGGACTGGACCCCGCTGCGCTACGTCAACCAGAACTTCACCCATGCCACCCTGACCGGCTTCTACCGGGCGGCGGCGGTGGGCCTGGTGACCCCGTTGCGCGACGGCATGAACCTGGTCGCCAAGGAATACGTCGCCTCGCAGGATCCGGAGAATCCGGGCGTACTGGTGCTGTCACTGCTGGCCGGCGCTGCCGATGAACTCAAGCAGGCACTGCTGGTCAATCCACATGACCTCGATGGCGTGGCCGATGCGATCGCCACGGCCGCGACGATGCCGCTGAAGAAGCGCGTGGAGCGCTGGCAGGCGATGATGGACCACCTGCGCACCTACGACATCAATCATTGGCGGCAGACGTATCTTCAAGCCCTGGAAGGGTGACGTCGCCGGGCTACGGGACGCGCGTACGGTAGTGCCGGCCGCTGGCCGGCTCGTCACGATCGTTCAGACGGTCACGGCGCGATCCACGCCAGGGTCGCCATGCGCCCGGTGCGGCGGTCGCGCCGGTGCGAGTAGAACCGCTGCGGATCGGCCAGCGTGCAGTACTGCCCGCCACTGATTCTGGCCGGGTCCAGCCCGGCGGCCTGCAGGCGCCGGCGGGCCAACGCGTACAGGTCGACCTTCCAGTGCCCCGGCCGTGTCGCCACGAATGCCGCCGCAGCGCGCTCGTCGCGCTCCACGAAGGCCTCGAACACGTCCTCGCCGATCTCGTACAGCGCCGGCCCGGCGGCCGGCCCCAGCCACGCCTGCAGCTGCGCGGGCGGGGTCTGCAGGGCGGCCACGGTGGCCTCCAGCATCCCATCGGCCAGCCCGCGCCACCCGGCATGGGCGGCGCCGATCTCACCGCCATCGCGCGCGGCGAACACCACCGGCAGGCAGTCGGCGGTGAGAATCGCCAGCACCACGCCCGGCACCGAGGTCACGGCGGCATCGGCAGTCGGTTCAGCCTCCACACCCGTGGCCGTCGGCGGCGCGGTGAAGCGTCGCACGCCGGTGCCATGCACCTGGCGCAGCCAATGCGGCGCCGAGGGCAGGCCCAGCCCGGGCACCAGCAGGTCACGGTTGCGCTGCACCTGCGCCGGGTCGTCGCCATCGGCCGAGTACCGGTTGCCCATGTTGAACTGGTCGAACGGCGCCACCGAACCGCCCGCGCCGAAACGCAGGGTGGTCAGCGCATGGACCCCGGTCGGGGCCTGCCAGTCGGCGCGCAGCACGGGCACGGTGGCGTCCATCAGCGGCGGTTGCGTTCCTGCTCGGCGAAGCGCTTGCTGTCTTCGCGCAGGGCGTGCAGCAGGGCCTGCATGTCAGCCGGCGGCGGCGCGCTGTTGGTGATCTTCTCACCGGTGATCGGGTGCACGAACTCCAGCGTTTCAGCGTGCAGCGCCTGGCGCTTGAAGCCGCGCAGCTCGGCGACCAGTTCATCGCTGGCGCCCTTGGGCAGCTTCAGCGCACCGCCATACAGCTGATCGCCGATGATCGGGTGACGCAGGTGCGCCATGTGCACGCGGATCTGGTGAGTACGGCCGGTTTCCAGGCGGCACTCCAGCGCGGTGTGCGCACGGAAACGCTCGCGCAGGCGGTAGTGCGTGATCGCTTCCTTGCCGTCTTCGCGCACGGCCATGCGGATGCGGTCGCGCGGGTGGCGGTCGATGCCGGCGGTCGCGGTGCCGCCGGAGACCAGCGCACCCACCACCACGGCCAGGTACTGGCGGTGCACTTCACGGGCGGAGAGCTGCTCCACCAGTGCGGTCTGCGCCTGGATCGTGCGGGCGATCACCATCACGCCGCTGGTGTCCTTGTCCAGGCGGTGCACGATGCCCGCGCGCGGTAGCACCGACAGCGAGGGATCGCGGAACAGCAGCGCATTGACCAGAGTACCGGTCGGGTTGCCCGCGCCGGGATGGACCACCAGGCCGACCGGCTTGTTGATCACGAACACGTGCTCGTCCTCGTACAGGACCTCCAGCGGGATGTCCTCCGGCTCGGCATGGGTCTGGGTGTCGAGCACGACATGCAGGCTGGCCACCTCGCCGCCGCGCACCGGGTCGCGCCCGCGCACGGTGTCGCCGTCCAGCAGGACGTCCCCGGACTTGATCCACTCGGTCAGCTTGGACCGGGAGAATTCGGGGAACAGCTCGGCCAGGACCGCGTCGAAACGCCGGCCGGCGGCGGTATCGGGCACGATGGCCTGGCGGGGGGAATCGGAATCAGCAGGGGTATCGGACATGGGGGAACACCGCAATAGGGACAATTTTGGGGTCCGGCCGACCAGTTTCAGTCGCGGGACAGGCCACTAGGCTATCATCGACCCTTCGTATTCCAGCCGCGTCCCGCCCTGACCCCATGATCCGACGCTCCGTTATGCTGTCCGCGCCCGTCCGCCTCGCCGCCCTGATGCTGGTGCTGCTCTTCGTCGCCACCGGCTGTCACCGCGGCACCAAGGGCAAGAATCCGGATGAAGGCCTGCCGGTCGAAACGCTCTATGAGAAGAGCCACAAGCTCATGGAAGGGGGGAACTGGAGCGGCGCCGAAGCCAGCTTCCGCCGCCTGGTAGCCCAGTACCCGTATGGCCCGTACACCGAGCAGGCCATGATCGAAAGCGCCTACGCGCAGTACAAGGCCGGCAAGCACGATGACGCGGTGTCCAGCGTGGACCGCTTCATCCGTACCTACCCGACCCACCGCAACATCGCCTACATGTACTACCTGCGCGGCCTGGCCAATGGCAACCGCGACACGGTCTTCCTGCGCCGCGTCTGGTCGCTGGACCCGAGCCGCCGCGACCTGTCGAGCCCGCGCCAGGCCTATGCCGATTTCACCATCGTCACCGAGCGCTACCCCAACAGCCGCTACGCCGCCGATGCGCGCCAGCGGATGATCGCCCTGCGCGACGTGTTCGCCCAGTACGAGCTGGACAACGCCCTGTACTACCTGCGCCGCGAGGCCTACGTCTCGGCCGCCGGCCGCGCCAACTTCCTGCTGGAAAACTACCCGCAGAGCGCGTTCCAGTACGACGCCGTGGCCGCGCTGGGCGAGGCCTACACCCGCCTGGGCAACAAGACCCTGGCCGACGATGCCCGCCGCGTCCTCGAGCTGAACCAGCCCGACCACCCGTGGCTGCAGGGCAACTGGCCGAAGTACCCGTGGATGGTCCGCAAGCTGAACCCGTTTGCCGGCGAGAAGTCCGCCAGTACCGGTGAACGCAACGCCACGATGAATCGCAAGTAAGAAAAAAAGGCCCCGAAAGGGGCCTTTTCCGTCAAGGGACGTTTCCCAAGCCGCTCCTTTTGGGACTGGCATCTCAGCGCCAACGATCCGCGCTATTCAGACTGACACCTCACGGCCACACCCGCCCGCAAGGAGTCTGCATGATGCTCAAGATCGTCCATCTGCGCGCCGCATCCCTCGTGTTCGTCTCCGCCACCCTCGGCCTCGCCGCCGGTGCAGCCGGTTCCACTGCGCCGTCGCAGGCAGGCGATCTCATCTCGGCCGAGTCCTATCAGGCCAGTTGGGTGCCTTCCCGTGCCGCCCACGCCTACAAGCTGAGCTATCGCACGCCCGACCACCACGGCCACCTGGCCCAGGGCACGGGGCTTCTGTACCTCCCAGCGGGCACTGCACCCCCCGGTGGCTGGCCGGTCGTCTCCTGGGCGCATGGCACCCAGGGCGTTGCCGATCACTGTGCGCCATCGGTTTCCGGTCCCTTCCAGCCCGAGCGCGATGGCCGCTTCCTCGACCAGTTCCTGGCCCGGGGCTACGCCGTGGCAGCCGCGGACTACCAGGGGCTGGGCAGCCCCGGCGAGCATGCTTATCTCCACGTCGGGACCGCTGCGCGCAACACCATCGACATGATCAAGGCCAGCCGTCAGTACCTCGGCCCGGCGACCCTCGCCCCGCGCTGGGTCTCGGTGGGCCACTCCCAGGGAGGGGCGGCCGCGCTCGCCGCCGGCCATATCGGGCCTGGCTACGGCGGCCCGTCGCTGGAGTACCGGGGTAGTTTCACCACCGGCACCCCCACTGCCGTGGAACTGACCGCACTGGTGATGAAACCTGACAACCTCACAGCCAATCCCGGCGCGCTCAATGCGTACCACGCCTACCTGCTGGACGGTCTGCTGCAGCTTGCGCCACACATCGACCAGGTACTGTCCGAACACGGGCGCGCACGCGTCGCGCTGGCCCGCCAGCACTGCCTGGGTGCCCTGAGCACGCTGCTGGAAGGCGCCAATACCGGCGAGATGTTCAGCGCGCCGCTGTACACCGTGCCTGGCATCTGGACGCTGCTGCACGATTATCTGGGCGTGCCACGGCGCGGCTTCAGCCAGCCATTGATGCTCGGCCACGGGCGCCAGGACCGCGATGTGCCCTATGTCACCACGCTTCTGTATGCCGCTGGCCTGGCGCTGCGCGGGGAACCGGTCGCGTTCCGCGCCTACCCGGTCGATCACCGCGGCACGCTGGACGCAGCGGCAGCCGATGGCCTCGCCTTCGTGCGCGCGCGCCTGGAGGCCGGCGCGCCGGCCTACGACGCGTTGGAAGAAATCACCGCACTGGAAGCGTTGCTGGATACGTCACCGTAGCCGGCAATCGCTCCTCGCCAGGCAGCTCAGCCCTTGTACCCGTTACTGATCGGGTACCGCCGCTCACGCCCGAACGCCCGGCGCGAGACCTTCGGCCCCGGGGCTGCCTGGTGGCGCTTCCACTCGCTGGTGCGCACCAGGCGCAGCACACGGTCCACCACCTCGGCGGCGTAGCCGGCGGCCACGATCTCCTCGCGTGACTGCTCCTGGTCCACGTAGCGGTACAGGATGCCGTCCAGCACGTCATAGGCCGGCAGCGAATCCTGGTCTGTCTGGTTGGCGCGCAACTCGGCCGAGGGCGGGCGGGAAATCACCGCCGGTGGGATCACCGGCGCACCGCCTACGGTGTTGCGCCACTTGGACAGGCCGAACACCTCGGTCTTGTACAGGTCCTTCAGCGGCGCATAGCCACCGCACATGTCGCCGTAGATGGTGGCGTAGCCGACCGCATACTCGCTCTTGTTGCCGGTGGTCAGCAGCAGCCCGCCGAACTTGTTGGACAGCGCCATCAGGATCACGCCGCGGCTGCGCGACTGCAGGTTCTCTTCGGTCACATCCGCCGCCTGCCCCTCGAACATCGGGCCCAGCGCGGCCATCAGGCCTTCGAACACCGGCTCGATCGAGACCGCTTCCAGCGTCACGCCCAGCGCGCGGCACTGTTCGGCCGCCAGGTCGTTGGACATATCCGCCGTGTAGCGCGACGGCAGCCGCACCGCGGTGACGTTGGCCGCGCCCAGCGCGTCCACCGCCATCGCCAGCACCAGCGCCGAATCGATGCCGCCGGACAGGCCCAGCCAGACCTTCTTGAAACCGTTCTTGCGGCAGTAATCCTGGATACCGCGGGTCACCGCACGCCAGGCCAGCGCGTCCATGCTCTCGTCGCCATCGTCGATCCACTCGCGCGGCAGGAAGCGGCGCGCACCCGCGTCGTAATCCACGACCAGCCACTGGTCGGTGAAGGCCGCGGCGGCCGGGTGCACCGTGCCATCCCCATCGGCGACCACCGAGGCGCCATCGAACACCAGCGCGTCCTGGCCGCCCACCACGTTGAGGTAGGCGATCGCGGCCCCGCTCTCACGGGTACGCTCGGCCAGCAGCGCGTCACGCTGGGCGTGCTTGCCGCGCTCGTAGGGGGAGGCATTGGGCACCACCACCAGCTGCGCGCCGGCACGGACGGTGTCTGCCAGCGGTTCGGCGAACCACAGGTCTTCGCAGACCAGCACGCCGACCGGCACGCCCTTCAGCTCGAACACGCAGCTGCCGCCGTCCGGGTCGACATCGAAATAACGGCGCTCATCGAACACCGCGTAGTTGGGCAGCTCGCGCTTGCGGTAGGTGTGTTCGACCTTGCCGTCGCGCAGCACGCTGGCCGCGTTGTAGACCACCGCGCCGGCTGCCTGGGGCCAACCGACCACGGCGGCGATCCCCGTGGTGGCCGCCGCGATGCGCTCCAGCGCCTGCTGGCAGTCGTACAGGAAGCCCGGGCGCAGCAGCAGATCCTCCGGCGGGTAGCCGCTGATCGCCAGCTCGGGGAACACCACCAGCTCGGCACCGTACTCATCGCGCGCCTCGGCGATCATCGCGATGATGTTGTCGGTGTTCTGCGCCACCGCGCCAACCGGGAAATCGAACTGCGCCAGGGCAATGCGGAGCGACGTCATGGGGTTCCAGCCTGTAGGTGTACTGCGCTCATTGTAGTGCCGGCCGCTGGCCGGCAACCACGCATTCGGCGGCAGCACGATGCGGCGCCGGCCAGCGGCCGGGACTACGTGGCGTGCGTATCGAACAACCGTGGGGACCTATCGGTCCGGGTGTCGCCTTGAACGCAGAAAGGCCGCCCGGAGGCGGCCTTTCTGTTTGATGCAGCCGACCAACGGTCGGCTCTACCGGCGGCTGACCAACGGTCGGCTCTACCGGCGGCTGACCAACGGTCAGCTCTACCTACGCGTCGGCCGCGGTGCGGCCGGCGGTTTATTTCACCAGCTTGGCGATGGCAGCGCCCAGGTCGCCCGGCGAACGGACGGTCACGACACCGGCAGCTTCCATGGCGGCGAACTTGCCTTCGGCGGTGCCCTTGCCGCCCGATGCGATCGCACCGGCGTGGCCCATGCGCTTGCCGGCCGGAGCCGAGGCGCCCGCGATGAAACCGACGACCGGCTTCTTCACGTGGTTCTTGATGTACTCGGCACCGGCTTCTTCAGCGTCACCGCCGATTTCGCCGACCATGATGATGCCTTCGGTCTGCGGATCTTCGTTGAACAGCTTCAGGCAGTCGACGAAGTTCAGGCCGTTGATCGGGTCACCACCGATGCCGATGCAGGTGGACTGGCCCAGGCCGACTTCCGTGGTCTGCTTGACCGCTTCATAGGTCAGGGTGCCCGAACGCGACACGATGCCGATCTTGCCCGGCTGGTGGATGTGGCCCGGCATGATGCCGATCTTGCACTCACCCGGGGTGATGACGCCCGGGCAGTTCGGCCCGATCAGCACGGTGTCCGGATGCGAACGGGTCAGCACGTTCTTGACGCGCAGCATGTCCAGCACCGGGATGCCTTCGGTGATGCACACGATGACCTGGATGCCGGCAGCAGCGGCTTCCAGGATCGCATCAGCCGCGTACGGCGGCGGCACGTAGATGACCGAGGCGTTCGCGCCGGTGCTCTGCACGGCGTCGGCAACGGTGTTGAAGACCGGCAGGTCGATGTGGGTGGTGCCGCCCTTGCCGGGGGTCACGCCGCCAACAACCTGGGTGCCGTACTCGATCATCTGAGTGGCGTGGAAGGTGCCCTGCTGGCCGGTGAAGCCCTGCACGATCACCTTGGTGTTCTTGTTAATCAAAACAGACATGGGAATTCCTTGGTGTCGGGATCAGGCGGCGTTCTTGACAGCTTCAACGATCTTCTTGGCGCCATCGTTGATGTTGTCAGCCGGGATGATGGCCATGCCGCTGTCGCGCAGCAGCTGCTTGCCTTCTTCCACGTTGGTGCCTTCCAGGCGCACCACGACCGGAACCTTGACGCCCACTTCCTTCACGGCGGCGATGATGCCTTCGGCAATCATGTCGCAGCGGACGATGCCGCCGAAGATGTTGACGAAGATGCCTTCGACCTTGTCCGAGGACAGGATCAGCTTGAAGGCTTCGATGACACGCTGCTTGTTCGCACCGCCGCCCACGTCCAGGAAGTTCGCCGGCTCGCCGCCGTTGAGCTTGATGACGTCCATGGTGGCCATGGCCAGGCCGGCGCCGTTGACCATGCAGCCGATGTTGCCGTCCATGGTGACGTAGTTGATGTCCAGCTCCGAAGCGATCACTTCGGTCGGATCTTCCTGGGTCTTGTCGCGCATGGCGACCAGGGCCTTCTGGCGGAAGGCGGCGTTGTCGTCGCTGTCGAACTTGCCGTCCAGCGCGTACAGGTTGCCGTCGTCCAGGATGGCCAGCGGGTTGATTTCAACCAGGGCCAGGTCCTTTTCGTTGAACAGCTTGTACAGGTTCACCATGATGTTGGCGAACTGGCCGGCCTGCTTGGCGGTCAGGCCCAGCTTGAAGCCGAAATCACGGCCGTGGTAACCCTGCACGCCTTCAACGAAATCAACGTTGAGCGAGTGGATCAGCTCGGGGGTTTCAGCGGCGACCTGCTCGATCTCCACGCCGCCTTCCGAAGAAGCGATGTAGGTGATGGTCTTGGTGCCACGGTCAACCAGCACCGACAGGTACAGTTCCTTGACGATCTCGCCGGCGGTGGTCACCAGCACCAGGTTGACCGGCAGTTCAACGCCGGCGGTCTGGTAGGTGGCCATCTTGGTGCCGAGCATCTTGGCCGCAGCGGCCTTCACGTCGTCGGTGGTCTTGCAGAACTTGACGCCGCCAGCCTTGCCGCGGCCGCCAGCGTGGATCTGCGCCTTGACCATCCAGGGGCCCTGGCCCAGGGCGTTGGCAGCGTCAACCGCTTCGTCCGGGGTAGCCGCGACCTTGCCGGCCGGAACGGGAATGCCGTACTCGGCAAGCAGCTGTTTTGACTGGTATTCGTGGAAATTCATGCGTCACCGTGGGAATAGGAACGACCGCACGCATCTCCAAGGCTCCCTCACGGGGGCGCCGGTAAGGACCGCGGCGGGCCCACTATTGTGGACGACCCGGCGCGCAGGCGCAAAGAAGTCAGTGGCGAGACACCGGCCAGGCACCGTTTCCGGCGCAATTTCAGACAGTTGCGGCAGGTGCCGGAAACAGCCACCCGGGTCGCCCGCGGCACGCCCGCGCAGCGTGCGGGCACCCGCACGCGGTCCGGCCTTCACACACCCCGCCCCGGCCACCGGCCCCCAAACCCGGCCGGACCCCCTACACTGCCCCCATGCCAGAAGGGGAGTTCCGGCGTGTCACCCAGTGCTTCATTGATCGACCGCATCGAATCGATACCGCGGCGCGAGCTGTATTTCTTCGCGCTGTACCGCCTGCTGATGGCCACCGTCATCGGCGCGCTGCTGTTCAGCCCGCTGAGCGGCCTGGTGGGAACCGCCGACCACCCCCGGCTGGCGACGTTCGTGGCCAGCGGCTATCTGGCGGTGGCCGTGCTGGTGCTGCTGTTCGGCCGCAACGAGCGCTGGCTGCGCACCATCGTGGTGTGGAGCGTGGCCGCCGACATCATCGCCGCCACCCTGCTCGCCCATGCCCTGCCCGGGGCCAGCGCGGGCATCTCGATGTCGTTGCTGTTCAATATCGCCGCCGCCGCGACGCTGCTCCCATTGAGCATGGGGCTGGGCCTGGCCGCGGCCGCCAGTGCCGCCACCGCCGGCGAGTATCTCTGGAAACAGATCGAAGGCGGCGACCCGACCCGCACGCTGGCCGAACTGGCCATGTTCGTCACCAGCTACCTGGCCATCGCCTTCATCAGTTACCAGGTCGGCAACCGCGCCCGCATGAACCAGCAACTGGCCAACCAGCGCGGCGATGAAGTGGCCAACCTGTTCCAGATCAACGAACTGATCATCCGCCGCATGCGCACCGGCGTGATCGTGGTGGACGGGGCCAACCGCATCACGCTGGCCAACGAAGCGGCCTCCACCCTGCTTGGCGATGCCGACGGCAACAGTGGCAGCGGCCGGCTGGAACTGGGCAGTGCCGCGCCCGAGCTGAGCCGCCGGCTGCTGCGCTGGCGCAATGGCTGGACCAATGAAGAGATGCCCCTGCAGCTCTCGCCGGACCAACCCGAAGTGCAGCCACGCTTCGCCCGCCTGCTGGCCGGCAGCGACCTCACCCTGGTGTTCCTGGATGACTCGACCGTGGTCTCGCGGCGTGCCGAGTCCTTGACGCTCTCGGCGATGGGACGCTTCTCGGCCAGCCTGGCCCATGAGATCCGCAACCCGCTGGCAGCGATCAACTACGCCGCGCAGCTGCTGGAAGAATCCACCGATATCGGCGACACCGACCGCCGCCTGCTGCAGATCATCAACCAGCAATGCCAGCGCACCAACGGCATCGTCGAAAGCGTGCTCGGGCTGGCGCGGCGCGAACGCGCCAACCCGGAGAACGTGGACCTGGCCGCATTCGTGCGCCGCTTCGTACTGGAGTACAAGCAGGGCCTGTCGCTGGAAACCGACAGCGTGGAACCGATCATCAGCGAGACCTCGGTGCACGCGCTGGTCGACCCGCGCCACCTGCACCAGATCCTCACCGTGCTGGTCCACAACGCGCTCAAGTACGGCCGCGTGGCCGATGAGCCGGCCCGCGTGCGGCTGCGCGTGGCGCGCCAGGAGCGCACCGCCATCATCGATGTGATGGACCGTGGCCCGGGCATTCCCGAGACGGTCGCCAGCCAGTTGTTCCGTCCCTTCTTCACCACCTCCGAGCACGGCACCGGGCTGGGCCTGTATATCGCCCGCGAGCTGTGCCGCGCCAACCAGGCACGGCTGGAGTACGTCTCGGTGCCTGCCGGTGGCGCCTGTTTCCGGCTCGTGCTGGCCGGCCCGCACACGATGATGGCCGGATGAGCGGCGCATACCTGGTCGCCTCCGTCAAACATTTGTCGCCAATGACCGCCCTCGGCTATCTTCCTTCCTTATGAATGACACCCGCAGCGCCCTCGTCGTCGATGACGAGCGTGACATCCGCGAACTGCTGGTACTGACCCTGGGCCGCATGGGCCTGCGCATCAGCACCGCGGCCAACCTCGCCGAAGCCCGTGAACTGCTGGCCAGCAACCCGTACGACCTGTGCATCACCGACATGCGCCTGCCCGACGGCAACGGCATCGAGCTGGTCACCGAGATCGCGCAGCACTACCCGCGCACGCCGGTGGCGATGATCACCGCCTTCGGCAGCATGGACCTGGCGGTGGAAGCCCTGAAGGCCGGCGCCTTCGATTTCGTCAGCAAGCCGGTCGACATCTCGGTGCTGCGCGGCCTGGTCAAGCACGCGCTGGAACTCAACAACACCGAGCGCCCCGCCCCTGCACCGCTCGCGCCGGAACAGGCCGCACGCCTGCTCGGCGACTCACCTTCGATGGATGTGCTGCGCGCCACCATCGGCAAGGTCGCGCGCAGCCAGGCGCCGGTCTACATCCTTGGCGAATCCGGCGTCGGCAAGGAACTGGTCGCACGCACGATCCACGCGCAGAGCGCCCGCGCGCCCGGCGCCTTCGTGCCGGTCAACTGCGGCGCCATTCCTTCAGAGCTGATGGAAAGCGAGTTCTTTGGCCACAAGAAGGGCAGCTTCAGTGGCGCGCATGCCGACAAGCCCGGCCTGTTCCAGGCGGCGCATGGCGGCACCCTGTTCCTGGATGAAGTGGCCGAACTGCCGCTGCAGATGCAGGTCAAGCTGCTGCGCGCGATCCAGGAGAAATCGATCCGTCCGGTCGGTGCCGCCACCGAGGTACCGGTGGACGTGCGCATCCTCTCGGCCACGCACAAGGACCTGGGCGAACTGGTCGAAGATGGGCGCTTCCGCCACGACCTGTACTACCGCATCAACGTGATCGAACTGCGCGTGCCGCCACTGCGCGAGCGCCGCAGCGACCTGCCCGCACTCGCCGCCTCGATCCTGGCCCGGCTGGCCCGGACCCACGGCCGCCCGACCCCGCTGCTGGCGCCCTCGGCGCTGGACGCGCTGGCCCAGTACCACTTCCCCGGCAACGTGCGCGAACTGGAGAACATCCTCGAGCGTGCGCTGGCGCTTGCCGAGGAAGACCGCATCGGTGCCAGCGACCTGCGCCTGCCCCAGCACGCCCCGCGCTTCGGGGCCGGCAGCGCGCCCGCCACCCAGGAAGAAGCCGTGGTCGACCTGCCGGCCGGCAACGGCGCCCTGCCCTCCTATATCGAACAGATGGAGCGCACCGCGATCCAGAAGGCGCTGGAGGAAAACCGCTGGAACAAGACCCGCACCGCGGCCCAGCTGGGCATCACCTTCCGGGCGCTGCGCTACAAGCTGAAAAAGCTCGGCATGGAGTAGCGCCACCCCATGGGTGGCGGCCCAGCATCCACCAGCCCAGAACCGGAAAGGCCCGCTTGCGCGGGCCTTTCCGTATCAGCCAACCGCGCTGATCAATCCTTGGTGACCCGGTTGATCTCCGCCAGCCCGGTCACCCCGGCGGCGGCCTTGGCCAACGCGGACTGGCGCAGATCGTTCACCCCGGCCTGCTGCGCGGCCTCGGCGATCTGCAGCGCATTGCCACCGGCCAGCACGATCGTGGAGATCTCGTCGGTCATCGGCATCACCTGGTAGATACCGGTACGGCCCTTGTAGCCTTCGGTGCACTCATCGCAGCCGACCGGCTCGAACAGCTTGATGCCCGCGTCCAGCTGGGCCTGGGTGAAGCCCTCGGCCAGCAGCGCGTTGGCCGGCAGCTCCACCGGGCGCTTGCAGTGGTTGCACAGCCGGCGCGCCAGGCGCTGGGCGATCACCAGGGTCACCGAGCTGGTGATGTTGTACGGGGCGATGCCCATGTTCATCAGGCGCGCGATGGTCTGGGGCGCATCGTTGGTATGCAGCGTAGAGAGCACCATGTGGCCCGTCTGCGCCGCCTTGATCGCGATTTCGGCCGTTTCCAGGTCGCGGATTTCGCCGACCATGATGATGTCCGGATCCTGGCGCAGGAACGAGCGCAGCGCCGCGGCAAACGTCATGCCGCGCTTGACGTTCTGCTGCACCTGGTTGACGCCGGGCAGGCGGATTTCGACCGGGTCTTCGGCGGTGGAAATGTTGCGCGTCTCATCGTTGAGGATGCCCAGCGCGGTATACAGCGAAACGGTCTTGCCCGAGCCGGTCGGGCCGGTGACCAGCACCATGCCATACGGCTTGTGGATCGCATCCAGGAACAGCTTCTGCTGCGCCGGCTCATACCCGAGCTTGTCGATGCCCAGTTTGGCGGCGCTGCCATCGAGGATACGCAGCACCACCTTCTCGCCGAACAGGGTCGGCAACGTACTGACGCGGAAGTCGATCTGGCGGGTCTTGGAGAGGTTGAGCTTGATGCGCCCATCCTGCGGCACGCGCTTCTCGGCGATATCCAGCTGCGCCATCACCTTCAGGCGCGCGGCGATGCGCTGGTTGAGCTTGACCGGGGCCTTGGCCACGTTCTTGAGCAGACCATCGATGCGCAGGCGCACGCGATAGTCGTCTTCGTAGGGTTCGAAATGGATGTCCGAGGCGCCCTTGCGGATGGCGTCGATCAGGACCTTGTTGATGAATTTCACGACCGGGGTGTCATCGCCCTTGGCGTCGATCCCCGCATCGGTGGTACCGCCTTCCTCGTCGCCGGCCGAGACATCCAGGTCGCCCATGTCATCGTCGCCGCCGCCCAGCGCCGAGCCCAGGGTGTCCTGGCTGGTCTGCCACTGCTCCAGCGTGCGGCGGATCTGTTCCTCGTCCACCAGGATCGGCTCGACCACCAGGTTGGTGTGGAACTTGATCTCATCCAGCGAATGGGTCGGGTTGCTGGTGCCCACGAACAGCCTGCCACCGCGCTTGAACAGCGGCAGCACGTGGTGCTTGCGCAGCAACTCCTCGCTCACCAGCTTCATGGCGTTGTGGCTGCTGTCGAACGCGGACACGTCCAGCAGCGGCATGCCGAACTCCAGCGCGTTGGCCGCAGCCAGCTGCGCGGCGGTAACGAGCTTCTTCTCCGCGAACCACTGCGGCAGCGGCTGCCGGGCGGCGGTGGCGTCGGCCATGGCGGTGCGGGCGGCGGCCTCGTCCAGCGCGCCGTCCTGGACCAGGCGGCGGGCAATGCCGGTGATGCCGACGAGGTTGGCGGTGGCGGCGACAGTGTTCATGGGGTGGGCTCGATCAGGTCGGATCTAGAGTAGCAACAGGGCGGCATTGTTTGGCCAAAACAGAGATGCCCGCGATTTCTCGCGGGCATCTCTTGAAACTCACTGCACAACATGAAGCCCAATCAATTACGGAGCATTCAAGTTGTCGCAGTCCTTGCCCTTGTACGACTCAGCGCCGGATTCAGCCACGACGCAAGCCCAGGTGATCGGCGCTTCGCCATTGTCATCGATGTTGGGGGTGATGGTCACGGTGGCAGTTTCATCGTTCGAAGCACCAGCCAGTACACCCCGACCACTGCACTTGCCAGTGACGATGCCGGTGCACAGGTCGGCAACTTCGGAGCTGTGGTTCTCGCCAACCTTGATCTTCTCCCCAGCAACGCTGGCAACAGCCTGGGCGATCTTGGCGCGCGCGGTGTAGTTCTTGTACTGCGGCAGCGCGATGGCGGCCAGGATCGCGATGATCGCCACGACGATCATCAGTTCGATCAGGGTAAAGCCCTTCTGGTTCTTCATGTGTACATCCCCTAGAGATAGATAAGGTGTAGGGCACTGGGCCGTCGCCATGCCGGCAAGCCGGTTGAGCGGGGCGGGCGCCCTGTGCGGGTGGATCGAAGCAGGTTGCATGCCAACTGGGCCGGCAATGCTCCCCAGCATTCCCCGGCGCAATGATGGCAGCAATCTTCCGGATTGGAACCCCCCGCGCAACAAATTGCGACGGACCCGGCAATGTGACCGGCCGCGTCACCTTCTGACCCACCCGGTCCCGCCAGCCCATCGCTTCGGGGCACCCCGAAGGACTGCCCAGCGCCAACGGAACCGGCTACCATGCCGCGAGATAGCCCGCCTGGGGATGGCGTGGCTGGGGAGCCAGAAAATGTCTGTCAGCCGTAGTGCGATCAAGAAAGAGCCCGTGGTCCGCAACACCATGGAGCTGCAACCGTTTGTCTGGGTGGGGACCGACAAACGCGGCGTCAAGATGAAAGGCGAGACGCCGGCCAAGAATGCCAATCTGCTGCGCGCCGAGCTGCGCCGCCAGGGCATCACGCCCAACGTGGTCAAGCCCAAGCCCAAGCCCCTGTTCGGGGCGGCCGGCAGTGCGATCAGCACCAAGGACATCGCCTTCTTCAGCCGCCAGATGGCGACGATGATGAAGTCCGGCGTGCCGATCGTCAGCTCGCTGGAGATCATCGGCAGCGGGCACAAGAACCCGCGCATGCGCAAGATGGTGGAGAGCGTCCGCACCGACATCGAGGGCGGCTCCTCGCTGTACGAGGCGATCAGCAAGCACCCGGTGCAGTTCGACGAGCTCTACCGAAACCTGGTCCGGGCCGGCGAAGGCGCCGGTGTGCTGGAAACCGTGCTCGACACGGTGGCCAACTACAAAGAGAACATCGAGGCCCTGAAGGGCAAGATCAAGAAGGCCCTGTTCTACCCGACCATGGTCATCGCGGTGGCCCTGATCGTCAGCGCGATCCTGCTGATCTTCGTGGTGCCGCAGTTCGAAGACGTGTTCAAAAGCTTCGGCGCGGACCTGCCCGCCTTCACCCAGCTGATCGTGGCGGCGTCGCGCTTCATGGTGGCTTGGTGGTGGTTGATTCTCTTCATCGTCATCGGCGCGGTGCTTGGCTTCATCTTCGCCTACAGGCGATCGCCATCCATGCAGCACGGCATGGACCGCTTCATCCTGAAGGTGCCGGTGATCGGCCAGATCATGCACAACAGCTCGATCGCCCGGTTCGCCCGGACCACGGCGGTGACCTTCAAGGCCGGCGTGCCGCTGGTGGAGGCGCTGGGCATCGTGGCCGGCGCCACCGGCAACAAGGTCTACGAGGAGGCCGTGCTGCGCATGCGTGACGATGTCTCGGTCGGCTACCCGGTCAACATGGCCATGAAGCAGGTCAACATCTTCCCGCACATGGTGGTGCAGATGACCGCCATCGGCGAAGAGGCCGGCGCGCTGGACACCATGCTGTTCAAGGTGGCCGAGTACTTCGAGCAGGAGGTCAACAATGCGGTCGATGCCTTGAGCAGCCTGCTCGAACCGATGATCATGGTCTTCATCGGTGTGGTCGTCGGCGGTATGGTGGTCGGCATGTACCTGCCCATCTTCAAACTCGCCTCCGTGGTTGGATAATCAATAAATGGCATTTCTCGACCAGCATCCCGGCCTCGGCTACCCCGCCGCGGTCGGACTGGGGCTGCTCCTTGGCAGCTTCCTCAACGTCGTCATCCTGCGCCTGCCCAAGCGGCTGGAGTGGGAGTGGAAGCGCGATGCGCGCGAAGTGCTGGAAGAGCCGGACATCTACGAGCCACCACCACCGGGCATCGTGGTGGAGCCTTCGCACTGCCCGCACTGCAAGCACAAGCTGTCCTGGTACGAGAACATCCCGCTGTTCAGCTGGCTGGTCCTGCGCGGCAAGTGTCGCCATTGCCATGCCCCGATCTCGATCCAGTACCCGCTGGTGGAGCTGCTGACCGCCGTGCTGGTCGCCGCCAGCGTCTGGCAGTTCGGGTTCGGCTGGCAGGGCTTCGGCGCGATCGTACTGAGCTGCTTCCTGGTGGCGCTGTCCGGTATCGACCTGCGCACCCAGCTGTTACCGGATCAATTGACCCTGCCCCTGATGTGGCTGGGCCTGATCGCGGCCAGCGACAACCTGTACATGCCCGCCAAACCGGCCCTGCTGGGTGCCTTGGCGGGGTATCTGTCGCTGTGGTCGGTGTGGTGGCTGTTCAAGCAGCTCACCGGCAAGGAGGGCATGGGCCACGGCGATTTCAAGCTGCTGGCCGCGCTGGGCGCCTGGTGTGGGCTCAAGGGCATCCTGCCGATCATCCTGCTGTCGTCCATCGTGGGCGCCATCGTCGGCTCGATCTGGCTGTACTCGCGCGGCCGCGACCGGGCCACGCCGATTCCGTTCGGGCCCTATCTGGCCATTGCCGGCTGGATCGTCTTCATGTGGGGCGAGCCGTTGATCAATGGCTACCTGAGCTACGCCGGCCTGCGTTGAGGGCCGCGCGATGAGCCGCTTCGTGATCGGGCTGACCGGCGGCATTGCCGCCGGCAAGAGCGAGGTCAGCCGCCGCTTCGAGGCGCTGGGCATCACCGTGGCCGACGCCGATCTGGCCGCACGCACGGTGGTGGCGCCGGGCAGCGAGGGGTTGGCGCGGATCGCCGCCCACTTCGGGGACGCCATCCTGCAGGCCGACGGCCAGTTGGACCGTGCCGCGCTGCGGGCCCGCATCTTCGATTCGGCGCAGGCGCGCCAGGCGCTGGAGGCGATCACCCACCCGGCGATCCGCCAGCTGCTGCGCGAGAGCTGCGAGCAGGCCAAGGGACCGTACGCGATTGCCGCCATTCCCCTGCTCACCGAGGCCGGCGGCCGCCAGCAGTACCCCTGGCTGGACCGCATCCTGGTGGTGGACGTGCCGGTGGCCGTGCAGCACGCGCGGCTGATGCAGCGCGACGGCATCGATGCCGCGCTGGCCGATCGGATGATTGCCGCCCAGGCCAGCCGCGAGGCGCGCCTGGCGCTGGCCGACGACGTGGTGGTCAATGATGGGCACCCGGACCACCTGCAGGCACATGTGGAGCGGCTGGATCGGGCCTATCGGGAGTTGGCGGCGCGGTAGAACTGGGGGAGCCTACCAACTCGGTGAGAGGAGCCTACCAACTCGGTGAGAGGAGCCGACCAACGTCGGTGGCAGGAGCCGACCAACGGTCGGCTCTACCGTTTCAGGCGGGGGAGAAGGTCAGCGTGGCGATGACGCCGCGCCCGGCGCCCGGCCGCACGTTGACCTGCCAGCCGTAGAGATCGCACAGGCGGCTGACGATGGACAGGCCGATACCCCCACCCTGCGAATGACCCGCATGCGTGCCGCGGTAACCGCGCTGGAACAGCTTGGCGGCATCTTCCTCGCTCAGGCCGGGGCCGCTGTCGATCACCTCGACCGCGTTGTTGCCCACCCGCACGCGCACCGCGCCTTCCTTCGAATACTTCACGGCATTGCCGATCAGGTTGCCCAACGCGACCGAGAGCGCCGATTCCGGTGCATCGATCACCAGATCGTGGTTGCCTTCCAGGATCAGTTCGAGCGGCTTGCCGCCGAGCTGGGCACGGTGCGAATCCAGCAACTGCTCGGAGACCCGCGCGACATTGCTGCTGCCCTGCCCGCGCTCGTTGCGCGAGAGCAGCAGCAGCGCGCCAATCAGATCGGTACATTGCTGCTCGGCACGCTGGATGCGCTGCAGGCGCTGCAACACCTTGGGATCGAGATCCGGGCGGGTCAGCAGCAGCTCCGTAGCACCGCGGATCACGGCCAGCGGCGTGCGCAGCTCATGGCTGACGTCGGCGTTGAACTCGCGGTCGCGCTGCACTACTTCGGTCAGCCGCGCGGAGTAGTCATCCAGCGCTTGGGCCAGCTGGCCCACTTCATCGTCCGGGAAGCGCGGTGCCAGCGGTTCGGGCTCACTGGTGCCACCGCGATACGCACGCAGGCGGGCGGCCAGATCGGAGACCGGCTTCATCACCTTGGAGGCGGACCACCAGCCCAGCACCAGGGACAGGGCGCTGAACACCAGCACGGAGAAGAACAGCGCGCGCTTGAGCTGCTCCTCGCCGCGGATGCTCTCGGTCATGTCATAGGCGAGGAAGAACCATGCATCCGGCGCTTTGCGGACGGCCAGCTTGTAGGAGAACGGTTCGTTGTGCTCGTCCACGCCGCTGAGCTTGTAGTTGCCTGTGGCAAACGCCGCCCACTCCGGACGCTCTTCGCGCACGCGGTCGAACTTGTCGCTGGGGTAGGCGAAAGCACGGATCTGCTGCACGGGGACGGCGGGATTGCGCCCCGGGCTCTCGTAGAACCGGCGCGCGAACTCATCGATGTTGCGGTTCATCACGTCTTCGACGAGCTGATTCTCCACCCGGGCCCGCGCCCAGTTGGTGGCAAACGCAAACAGCGTGGTCAGGCAGAAGCCCAACAGCACGAACGAGACGATGATGCGGCTGCGAAGCCGCCGCCGGTATGGCGCGCGGCGACGCTCCCCCTTCCCCGTCACCGGATCAGGCTTCCGGCGCGGCGATGCGGTATCCGATGCCATGGCGGGTCTGGATCATCGGGACTTCGAAGGGCTTGTCGACCACGGCGCGCAGGCCGTGGATGTGCACGCGCAGGGAATCCGAATCCGGCAGCTCTTCGCCCCAGACCCGGGTTTCCAGTTCCTGGCGGGTGACGACGGCCGGGGAGGCCTCCATCAGCGCCTGCAGGATCTTCAGCGCGGTCGGGTTGAGCTGCAGCAGCTTGCCCTGGCGGCGCACTTCCAGCGTGTCCAGGTTGTATTCCAGATCGCCGGTTTCCAGCACGCGGGTCTGCACGCCCTTGCCGCGACGCGACAGGGCGTTAAGACGCACCTCGACTTCCTGCAGCGCGAACGGCTTGATCAGGTAGTCGTCGGCGCCGGAGTCGAAGCCGGCCAGCTTGTTGTCCAGCGAATCGCGGGCCGTCAGCATCAGCACCGGGGTCTGCTTGCGCGCCTCGTTGCGGAGCTTGCGACAGACCTCGATCCCATCCATGCCGGGCAGGTTGAGGTCCAGCACGATCGCGTCGAACTCATGGACGACCGCCAGGTGCAGGCCGGTGACGCCATCGGCGGCGAAGTCGACGGTGTGACCGCGGTCTTCGAGGTAATCGCCGAGGTTGGCGGCAATGTCGCTGTTGTCTTCGATGACGAGAATTCGCACTGGGACCTCTGATTCGTGGGGGTTCAACGGAAAGAACGGAGCCGCAGGGCAGCGATGGGAACGGGACTGCGCGACCTCACGCTGACCATACAGCGTCGATTCTTAACATTAGACACCGTCGAATGCTGGCGCAGCGTCAAAACACAGCGGTGATCACCTGTCATCTTTGGGTTCGGAAATCCGAAGCTCACGCTTCATCTGCCGGGCGTCTTCCGTCGCCTGGCGGCGCTGGGCCACCGTCATGCAGGTGCGCTGGGGGCGGTTGCTGCCGATCGGACGTTCGCTGCGGCAGACCATGCGACTGTCTTCCTTGGCGTTGGTCATCAAGGTATTGACCACTTCCTGGTCGTTGAAGACCTCTACTTTCTGCGGCGGGGTGAGCTGATCGAATCGCTCACGGCCCGCCATCCTGGTGCGGATACGGTCCAGAGCGGCCTGGACGCGGCTCTTGTCGGCCACGCTCAGCTCACTGTAATCCTCACTGTGCAGCGCGCGCTCGACCTTGGCCAGCTGCTCGGCAACCGGCGCATCGTCGGCAAGCGCCATCGCGGCCTCATCGGGGTTCGCCGGCGGCTTGGCATGGGCACCCAGCGAAAGACAGCCGAGCAGCGCGACAGCGATGATTCGATGCATCTGTGACATCTGCGACTTCCTTATCCACATGAATGAACACCAACTCTACGAGGATGCACTGGGCCCGACAAGTTACTCATGGCAGGGGCCGCAGGCCCTGCGCGGGCAGAAAAAGGCCCGGACAGACGAAGCTGGCCGGGCCTGAAGGTGTTTCCCGATTACCGATCCTGCTGAGGAGGGCAGAGCTGCGGTTCGACAGAGCCTACGCCGGGGTCGATTAAACCGATGTTAAGACCTCGAGCGGCATTGAAATACCCAATCAACCCTTTGTATTTGAAGGCTTTTTCAACGAAGCAACGTGGTCGATGATGCGCCCGGCCAAGTCGGCCTGGCAGATCGCCTCGATCCCCTCCAGGCCGGGGGTGGAGTTGACCTCCAGCACCAGCGGGCCGCGGCTGGAGCGGATCAGATCCACGCCGGCCACGCCCAGCCCGAGCGCCTTGGCCGAGCGCACCGCCACCAGCTGCTCGGCCCGGCTGGCCTTGGCGGCGCGGGCACTGCCGCCGGCATGCAGGTTGGAGCGGAAGTCTCCCTCCGGCGCCTGCCGTTGCATCGCCCCGACCACCTGGTCACCCACCACCAGGCAGCGCAGGTCGGCGCCCTGCGCCTCGCCGATGAACTCCTGCATCAGGAAGTTGGCGTAGAGCCCGCGCAGCGCCTCCACGATGCCGCGTGAGGCGCTGGCCTTCTCGGTCAGGATCACGCCACGGCCCTGGGTGCCCTCGTTGAGCTTCACCACGTGCGGCGGCGGGCCGAGCATCGAGAGCAGATCGACGGTGTCGTCCGGGTTGTCGCCGAACACCGTGACCGGCATGTCGATGCCCTTGGAGGCCAGGATCTGGTGCGCGCGCAGCTTGTCGCGGGCACGCAGGATCGCATCGGAGGGGTTGGGCGTGCGGGCGCCCATCATCTCGAACTGGCGCAGCACGGCCGTCCCGTAGCGGGTGACCGAAGCACCGATGCGCGGGATCACCGCGTCCACCCCGGTGATCGGCCGGCCCTTGTAATGCATGGTGAAGCCATCCGCGGCGATGCGCATGTAACAGCGCAACGGATCGAGGATGCGCACGGTATGGCCCCGCGCACGGGCGGCCTCCACCAGGCGACGCGTGGAGTACAGCTTGCTGTTGCGGGACAGGATGGCGAGTTTCATCGCGGCGCAGGGGCTGGAAAGCGCGAAGCATAGCGCGTGGCGTGTAGGCCGCGATGACGGTGATCAGGTGGCCGCTGGAGGCAGCCAATCGGCGAATGGTTTGGGCCAAACGGTCAGGCGATCCAGGGCATCAGGTCTCACCGCCACGCCCAGCAGTGTGGCGCCTTGTTTTCGACTTTACCTCGCCCATTCGATTTGCAAACGACACGACAAACCTAGTGGAATGATAGCGGAGATGTTTTTTTTGGGAAAAGCCGAGGGTCGAAACAGATCAAAACCGGCTTTATAGCGCCATTGGCACGCCCTGAGAACATCATGAACTCTGCGCCTTGGCGTAGGAAAAATCCTGTTTTTAACCTGTTCCTAAAAATTTGACATTCGTCCTTGTTCCTACATTTTTCTGTGAATACCTTGTGATCGCCGGTCGATCAGGCGGGCAAGTCAGACTCACATCTGCAATACAAAAAGGGGAACAAAAATGAGCAGCAAAATCCGAGCATCTCTGCTGAGCCTTGCCGTTGCTGGTACAGCTGTCTTTGGTTCAACCGCGTCGTTCGGGGCACACGCGGCCGATCTCGTCATCATCATCTGCGATAAATCGGGCTGCATCGTTGTTGAGCGGTAAAACGTAACGCCTGGGGCATCTGCGAACAGATGCCCCAGCCTTTCAGAGACGGCGTCTAGTCAAGGCTTCGGCATTCAATGGCATGAACTAGCAGTCGGTGTTCCGAGCATCCGACAATCACCAAGCCATCTCGACGCTTAATTTTTCGACCCATGCAGCAAAGAATATCGATAACCGCCAAAGCACATTATCGGCATGTATTCACCAACGAACAAAATACCGGCCAATGAAGGATGAGAGTGCGTTCACCATTAGGAAAGCACCCCATGTTGTCAGATTTCCACACGATGTCATGCATTGCCGGAATGCGCGCCGCTGAACAACCCCAGCGCCTGCTTTACCTTGCGGCAACGCTTGCTGTGTGCACGCTCGCGTGGGTGGTTCTCTCCGCATTTTCCTCTCCATTTCTCGCATCGCGTGTTGGAACGGCGGTCAATGCCGAGTTGGCCGTCGCCAATGCACAGACTCAGAACGGCTCGTTTCCGTTGCGTCATGCCCTTCGTATCGAGGAGGTGCCCGGCGTTTCCACAGTGTCCTACTTTGGCCTAGCCAGCCTACCCTGCGGTGATGGGCGCAGCAGTCTGAGCATCAATGCGTATGGCGGATCCGGGGTGGACAGTTTGCTGCGTGGGAGGGGAGCCAGCCAGGAGGTACTGGATCGATGGAGATCCACGCGCAATGGATTGCTTGTGGGTGCCGACGCCGCAGCGCGATGCAATCTGGCGCCAGGAATGTCGCTGAGCCCAAGAGATCACCTGTCCGGCGTGGACGTTCCCGTCACCATCGTCGCCATCCTACCTGGCGGACACGGCGTCCTGGATGATCGCATCGCCTATGGTCACTACGACTACCTTAATCGCCTGATGCCGGACGAGCGAAGCGATCAGGTCCTGCGGGCACGCGTGGTTGGTGGGAACGCCGCAACGTTGGGTGAACTAGCGCAATCAATCGATCTTGCGTTTGCCAGCAGTGATCCCCCATTGCACGCCACTCCCGCCAGCGGCACGGAGTCCGCATTGGGCAGATTTGGACAGGTGCAGGCGTTGCTCGGGCTGATCATGGGGGCCATGGCCACCTGCGCGTTGCTTGTCTGGGTAACCGTGCTGGCACATCTGGTCACCCAGCGACGCCCGGCCATGGCAGTTCTCCAGAGCATGGGATTCGGTCGCGGGCTCCAGTTTGGGGCACTGGTCCTCGAAATGGTTGCAGTGATCACGGCCGGCGCGGTGCTGGGCGTACTGGGCGGCCAGGGCGCGATAGCGCTGCTCAACCCTCGGATTTCCTGGCTGCTCGGACCGTTGCGCGTACCGGATTGGGCCTTTGCATCACTACTGCCTGCACTACTTTTACTCGCAGCCATCGCCCTCGTCTGGCCTGCACTTCAAGTCAGGCGCCTGAGACCCATTGATCACCTCCTAACCTGAGGTCGGGCGTTTCCTTCAACTGCGAGCGAGCTAGACCATGAATACCCTCATGCAGATTGGGCCCTTGTGGACTTTTCTACTCTCCATGCATCGCCGTCGCCCCCGGGACACCCTGCTCATGGGGGCTGGCTTCGCGATCGCGACGGCTGCGCTGGCAGTGATGCTGGCCATTCCGGCCGGCATTGACCGCATTGCCGGACGGACGGGGCAGCCGGATATCGCGCTGGCGCTCTCTAACGGGGCGCTCGACGAGGCCGGCAGCAGCCTGTCGCCGGAACAGGTCGCATTGGTTTCCCACCTGCCGCATGTAGAGCGTGACGCGAGCGGCCGCCCTCTCGTCGCGCCTCAGTTTCTTGCCAACGCCAAACTATCGCGGATAGACGGGCAAACGACCTCGGTACTGATGCGCGGCATCTCCGCCGACACATGGGCGATCATTGAGCCCGCCCGAATCAATGTCCCCGTTAAACCCCGCGAAGGGGCCCGCGAGATGGCGGCCAGCGCCACGCTGGCGGCCCAGTTCCCGGAACTCGGGCGCTCCCACGTCGATATCCAAGGTTCATCCTGGCAGCGGATCGGCGAGTTCAGCGCCGCGGGAAATCTCTGGGAGTCGGAGATCTGGACCGACCTGTCCGCCCTGCAAGCCGCCTACAATCGCGCCGGCCGGGTGTCCTCCGTATGGTTGAAGCTGGACTCGCCGGAGGTGCTGCCCGCATTGCGGGCCGCCGCAACAGATGATCCGCGCCTGCAAGGCGTCCGAATCCTGGGGCAGATCGAGTACTACGAACAGCAGGTCGGATTTCTGACACAGCTGGCCCGCAGCGCAGCGCTGGGCGTGTCCCTGTTGCTGGGCGCAGGTGCCATCCTGGCCACTTCCACCACGCTGGGCATGGTCCTGGAACGACGCCGCAAGGAAATGGCTACGCTCCGGGCGCTCGGCTTCAGCGACACCGCGGTGGGCACTGCGCTGCTGCTCGACCTGCTGGCCATTGGAGCGCTGGCCTCGTCGACTACATTCGGAATTGTCCATGTCTTCCTTGATGGCGCGAGCTTTGGCACGTCCAGTGTCAACCAGGCCTTATACGCCCGCTTTGTCGTCGATGCCGAGGTGATGACCGCGGTGCTTGGCTACGCCTTGCTGGTCGGTTTGGCCAGCGCGGCGATGCCGCTGCGCAAGGTCATGTCAGGCCGACTGGTGGATGCCCTCAGGGAATGAGTCCGCCGCCGTCCGCCATTGTTGCCGCCCGTCAAGGAATTACCGACATGACCACGCCTCCAAAACCACCTCTGGCGATCTGCTGCAGGAGCTCCACATCGAACGGGCAACCCACCCTGCCGCAACACGGCCCCGCTTGGATCGTCGACCTGTCTTCGTCGGCTTTGCCGTGGCTGTAGGCGCCAGCCTTTGCCTCTGGTTCTGGGGACGCACCAGTACGGTTGCGGACGCCGACGTCGTCGCCATCGCTGGAGCGGCTGTTCCTGCGACGCCCACGATCACAAGTGGATCCACGCTAGACGCAAGCGGGTATGTCGTGGCCAGACGGACGGCGACCGTTTCCTCGCAGCTCACCGGAGTTGTCACCGACGTCCTGTTTGAAGAGGGCGACCACGTCGAGCAGGGGCAGATACTTGCCCGACTCGATGCGCGATCAGCCATGGCCGGCCTGGAATCGGCGCAGCGGCAAGTCGCCGCGGCAGGGCAACTCGCGCGCCAGCATGAGATCCTGTTTGCCCAGGCATTGCGCGATAGCCAACGTGCGCTGGAACTTTCACAGAGCGGGCTGGTGTCTCGTCAGGATGCCGAGCAGGCGTCCGCAAAGGCCAATGAGCTGCAGGCCCAAATGCTCTCGCAACGGCGCAACGCGCAGGCGGCACGCGCCTTGGCCGATGTCGCACAGGTGAATATGGACCACGCCGTAATCCGCGCGCCCTTTGCGGGCGTCATTACCTCCAAGGCTGCGCAGGTCGGCGAGATCATCTCTCCGAGCGCTGCCAGCGGCTATACGCGCACCGGTGTCGCGACCATCGTAGACATGAACTCCCTGGAAGTGGAAGTCGATGTCGGCGAGGCCTACATCGGCCGCGTGCGCATCGGCATGGCGGCCGACGTGCGTCTCAATGCCTATCCGGAGCTGTCCCTGCCAGGCAAGGTGATCGCGATCATTCCTACGGCGGATCGCGGTAAGGCTACGGTCAAAGCCCGTATTGGCCTGCAACTTAAAGACCCACGCATCCTGCCCGACATGGGCGCCCGTGTGAGTTTTCTGGTTGCAGCATCAAACTCGTCAGACGTCCCGAACGCACGCAGGCAAGGGGACAGCAATTCCGCAGAACGTATGGCACATGGAGGCCCGCACATCAAAGGTTTGACAAGCACCCCCATCCCCCCCCAGGAGCAGCAATGACGTGTTCGATTTCGCTTAGCGACGTCTCTAAAACCTACCAACGCGGACAACAGCACGTCGACGTGCTCCGTTCGGTGGACCTGCAGGTGGGCAGCGGGGAGTTTCTGGCTCTGATGGGCCCATCGGGGTCCGGCAAGACAACCCTGCTCAATCTTATCGGCGGACTGGATACACCTACGTCTGGCACCATCAAGGTCAATCAACAACGCATTGATCAGTTGACGCGCAGGCAGCTGGCGGCATGGCGAAGCCAGAGCGTGGGATTCATTTTCCAGTTCTACAACCTGATGCCGACCCTGACCGCGTTGCAGAACGTGGCACTGCCTCTGCTGTTGTCGCCCTCAGCCAAAGCCGAGCGCAACCGGCGGGCGGAAATCGCCCTGCAGCTGGTCGGGCTGGCCGAACGCGTCAGCCATCGCCCCACCGAGCTTTCAGGTGGACAGCAGCAGCGTGTCGCAATCGCACGCGCCATCGTGGCTGATCCTGCCTTCCTGATCTGCGACGAGCCCACGGGCGATCTGGACCGTGAGTCCGCCACCGGGGTAATGGACCTGCTGCAACGGCTGAACCGTGAACATGGAAAAACGATCGTCATGGTGACGCACGATCCCAAAGCAGCCGGATATGCGACACGCGTGATGCACCTGGACAAAGGAGAGTTGCTCGAGCCCGCAGGTGCCGATGCCGCGCTGAGCTGACTCTGCGTCGAGGAAATCAAACGGCAGGCTGATGACAGCAACTCGCGCCAAGGCAGACGCGATATCACGGGGATATGGAGCGGGTGAGGAGTAGCCGAAATCCCCCAAATCACAGGAGGATATGGAGCGGGTGAAGGGAATCGAACCCTCGTCAGTAGCTTGGGAAGCTACAGCTCTACCATTGAGCTACACCCGCAAGGCGCAGCGTAAGTTTATTCGGGCGGGGCCCTCAAACGCAACGGGCGGCACTGGGCCGCCCGTTGTTTCACGCTTTCCGGCGCCGTGCGCGGCGCCCGCGAACGGGCACTGCGCACGTTGGATCAGAAGCTGCCGCCGAAGCTGGCGAACAGCGACACGTCACGTGCACGCTTCTGCATCGTGGTGGTGCTCATGCCGATGTTGCTGCTCAGGCCCCACAGGTTCAGGCGCGCACCCAGCACGGCGGTGGCGTAGTTCTTGTCGAACTCCAGGCCCGGCACCTTGTACATGCCCACGTCCGGCATGGACTGCAGCCAGGCGCTGGCCTGCTTGGTGTCCTCAAACTCATGGTCGTAGGTGACCTGCACATACGGCTTGACGTTGCCGCCGTCGAAGCGGGCCTGCCAGCCGACGCGGCCGACGGTGGAATCCGTGTCCTGGTCGCCATAGCCCAGCGCCGAGGCGCTCGGGTTGGACTCGGTGTAGCCGTCCAGCTTGACCTTCTGCCAGATCACGGCGGCGACCGGACCGTGGCGGAAGCCGCCCTCGGTGCCGAACTCGTAGCCGGCGTTCAACGCGGCGGTCAGGTTGCTGCCTTCCGGCGAGCCCTTGTGGATGCGCGTGGCCGGGCCGAGCTGCAGCTTGCGGGTCACGTCGTAATCCAGCCAGCTGTAGCTGAGCTGGCCGTTGACCCAGGCGCGCTCGCCGTACCAGCCGGCGAACAGGCCCAGGGTGGTGTCGGACTGGGTGAAGTCACCCTTGTTGTTGCCGAAATCGGCGTCCATGCGGCCATAGCCGGCGAAGCCGCCGACCACCATGCCGTCACGCGCCCAATCCACGCCGAACAGGCCGGCCGGGGCCATGCCGTCGTACAGATCGGCGTGGGCGTAGCGCTGCATGTCGCCGCGCAGGTTGCCCCACCAGCTCAGGCCGTCGGCCGGACGGCCATCGACGTGCCAGCTGACCTGGTCGGCGCGCGAGCGACCGATGGTCTGCGCCGAGTGGGTCAGGACCTGCTGGTTGCGCGGGGCCTCCAGGATCGACAGGGTGTACTGGCCCAGCATCTCGTGGGTGGCGGTGGTCGGGTGCACGCCGTCGGCGAACACATAGCTGTTGGCCGCGTTGGGGGTGACGTAGCTGGTCGGGTTGCAGGTCAGCGAGGCGGCCGTGGTGCAGGCCGGGCTGGTCGCGTTGACGAAGCCGTACTGGCCCGGGTTGGCGACGATTTCCTGCAGGATGTGGAAGGTATCGACCGGGATCACCTGCAGGCCGGCGGCCTTCAGGCCACCGAACAGGGCGTCGTTGTACGCCTTGGCCAGCGCGGTGCCGGCCGCCATGCCTGCCGGGCCACCGGCGCGGGCGCCCGGAGTCAGGCCGACGTCGGGGATGGTCGGCACCACGATGTACTCGGCGCCGGCCGCCTTCAGCGTGCCGACGATGCCGACCTGGTCGGTGACGGCACCGGTCAGGGTCGGGACCAGCGGTGCGCCGGCCTGGATTGCGAACAGGTCGTTGGCGCCGCCCCACACGGTGTACAGCGCCTTCGGGTCGGCCTTGCCGCCGTTGGCCGCCAGGTACTGCGCGGTCTGGGTCTTGAGCGAGTACACCGGCACGGCCGGGGTACCCGGGATGAGCACCTGGCTGGTGTCCACGCCGACACGGGCGCCTCCGATGGCGTAGTTGTCACCGTTCTGGCCGTTGCCGTGGGCACCGGCGTTGGTGCCGTAGTAGTTGGCGACATGCTCGGCCCAGGTCCAGCCGGGGTTGGTGGTGGACTTGCCGGTCACCGCCTGCACCGCCGCCGGCAGCAGCGGGCGGAAGTAGCCGGAGTCGGTCAGGCTGTCGCCGATGAAGACGGTCTTGGTATACGGCGACTGCGCCATGGCCGGCGCTGCCGCCAGGGCGATGGCCACGGCCATGAGGGAACGGATCGGGCGTTTGCTGAGCAACATGGAAACTCCTTGCAGGTGGGGAAGACGGCGGGACGTACGCCGGCGCACGGTGCCATGTTTCCACTGCACCCGGCCCGCATCACGCTGCGCTGCGGCATGAACGCCCCAGCCCCGCCGCCCGGCCATCGTTGGCCTGGCGCTCGCGGCACTGTTGCCGCGCGGCGCACAGGGTACGCACTGACGGGTGATTGAAGGACAATAGCGTCATGAACATCCAGCTCAACGGCGAAAACCGCCAGCTTCCGCACACCGCGACCGTCCATGACCTGCTGCTCAGCGAGCAGCTGCTCGAGCGCCGCGTGGCGGTCGAGGTCAACGGCGAGATCGTGACCCGCAGCCAGCACGCCAGCCATGGGCTGTGCGATGGCGACGTGGTGGAGATCGTGCATGCGCTGGGCGGTGGCTGAGGCAGCATCGTGACGCGCGATAGGCGATAATTCGGGGCATGAACGCACCTGTCCCCACTGATTCGCTGGTGATCGCCGGCAAGACCTATGCTTCCCGCCTGCTCACCGGCACCGGCAAGTTCAAGGATCTGGAAGAAACCCGCCTGGCCACCGAGGCCGCGGGCGCCCGGATCGTCACCGTGGCGATCCGCCGCACCAACATCGGGCAGAACCCGGGCGAGCCGAACCTGCTCGACGTGCTGCCGCCGGACCGTTACACCATCCTGCCCAACACCGCCGGCTGCTACACCGCCGAGGACGCCGTGCGCACCTGCCGGCTGGCCCGCGAGCTGCTGGACGGCCACAACCTGACCAAGCTGGAAGTGCTGGGCGACCAGAAGAGCCTGTACCCGGATGTGGTGCAGACGCTCAAGGCGGCCGAGCAGCTGGTCAAGGATGGCTTCGAGGTGATGGTCTATACCTCCGATGATCCGATCCTGGCCAAGCGCCTGGAAGAGATCGGCTGCGCCGCGGTGATGCCGCTGGCCGCGCCGATCGGCTCGGGCCTGGGCATCCAGAACAAGTACAACCTGCTGCAGATCATCGAAGACGCCAAGGTGCCGATCATCGTCGATGCCGGCGTGGGCACGGCCTCCGATGCGGCGATCGCGATGGAGCTGGGCTGCGATGGCGTGCTGATGAACACCGCCATCGCCGGTGCACGCAACCCGGTGCTGATGGCCAGCGCGATGCGCAAGGCCGTGGAAGCTGGCCGCGAGGCTTTCCTGGCCGGCCGCATTCCGCGCAAGCGCTACGCCAGTGCGTCCTCGCCGATCGACGGGTTGATCGGCTGATGACCAATCCTTTTGACAGCGCCGGTGCCAAGGCACCGCCCAAGCCCTTCACCATCACCGAAGGCCGCCGCGAGGTCCGCAGTTTCGTGCTGCGCCAGGGCCGCTTCACCCCCGCCCAGCAGCGTGCGTTCGACGACCGCTGGCCGCGTTTCGGGCTGGACTTCACCGGTGAGCCGCGCGATCTGGATGCCACCTTCGGGCGCGATGCGCACAAGGTGCTGGAGATCGGTTTCGGCAACGGCGCGGCGCTGCGTTTCGCCGCCCAGCAGGACCCGAGCCGCGATTACATCGGCCTGGAGGTCCACGCGCCCGGCGTCGGCCGCCTGCTCAACGCGCTGGCCGACGACAACGCCGACCACGTGCGCCTGTACCACCACGATGCCGTGGAAGTACTGGAGAAGGAAATCGCCGATGGCGCGCTGGATGAAGTGCGCATCTATTTCCCGGACCCGTGGCACAAGAAGCGCCACAACAAACGCCGCCTGATCCAGCCCGGCTTTGCCGCGCTGCTGGTACGCAAGCTGCGCGTCGGTGGCCGCCTGCACTGCGCCACGGATTGGGAAGACTATGCCGAGCAGATGTGGGAGGTGCTCGACGCCACCGCCGGGCTGACCAACCGTGCCGGCCCGCGTGGGCAGGTAGAGCGGCCGGAATGGCGCCCGCAGACCCATTTCGAGACCCGTGGCCAGAAGCTCGGCCATGGTGTGTGGGACCTGTTGTACGACCGCACCTGATCCGACTAGGAACCGCGCCACCCCATGGATACCGCGCTGACGCTGACTACCGACATGAAGCTCGTCCTCGGGCTGGTCGGCTTCACGATGGCGATGTTCCTGTTCGAGCGCATCCGCGCCGACGTGGTGGCGCTGGTGGTGCTGGTGGTGCTCGGCGTCACCGGCCTGATCGCCCCGGAAGAAATCTTCGGGGGCTTCTCCGGTAACGCGGTGATGAGCATCATCGCCACCACCATCCTCGGCGCAGGCCTGGACCGCACCGGGGCGTTGAACCGGTTGGCGGCGTGGCTGCTGCGGCGCGGGCATGGCGTGGAGACGCGCCTGCTGATGATGACCACCGCGATCGCCGGCTTGAACTCCTCGTTCATGCAGAACCCCTCGGTGATGGCGCTGTACCTGCCGGTCGCCTCGCGCCTGGCCGCGCGCACCGGGCTGACCCTGCAGCGCCTGCTGCTGCCGATCGCCGCGGCCATCGTGATGGGCGGCGCACTGACCATGGTCGGCAACTCGCCGCTGATCCTGCTCAACGATCTGCTGGCCTCGGCCAACAACAACCTGCCCTCCGGCCTGGCCACCATCGAACCGCTGCGCATGTTCGCCCCGCTGCCGATCGGCGTGGCGCTGCTGATCGCCTCGCTGCTGTACTTCCGCTACTTCGGCGACCGCAAGCTGGTGGAGGAAGAGACGCTGGCCAACGATGGCGTCACCCCCTCGCGCACCGAAAGCTACTTCGCCAAGACCTACGGCATCGAAGGCGATGTGTTCGAGCTGGTGGTCACTGCCGAAAGCCCGCTGGTCGGCATGACCCTGGGCGAAGCGGAGAACGTGCACGACGCGCCGCTGCTGCTGGCACTCAAGACCGGCAATGACACCCGTCTGGCGCCGCCGGCCGAGATGCGGATCTGGGTCGGCAGCGTGCTCGGCGTGATGGGCGCGCGCCAGCAGGTCAGCGATTTCGCGCAGAACCAGTTCCTGCGGATGTCCTCGCGGCTCAAGCACCTGGGCGATCTGTTCAACCCGAGCCGCGCCGGCATTTCCGAAGCGGTGGTGCCGCCGACCTCCGATGTGATCGGCAAGAGCGCCTCGGACCTTCGCCTGCGCAAGCAGCGCGGCATCAGCCTGCTGGCGATCAACCGCGACAAGCAGGTGATCCGCGAGGACGTGCGCAACGTGGCGCTGCGCGCCGGTGACATGCTGGTCTTCCACAGCATCTGGACCGACCTGGCGCAGGCGGCCAAGAGCCGCGACTTCGTGGTGGTCACCGACTACCCCAAGGGCGAGCAGCGCCCGCACAAGTTCAAGATCGCGATGAGCATTTTCGCCATCACCATCCTGATCGCGCTGACCTCCAAGCTGCCGGTGGCGCTGACCCTGATGACCGGCGTGGCCGGCATGCTGCTGACCGGCGTGCTGCGCATGGACGAGGCCTATGCCTCGATCAACTGGAAGACGGTGTTCATGATGGCCGGGCTGATTCCGCTCGGCTGGGCGATGGACAGCAGTGGCGCGGCGGCGTGGATCGCCGGCCACACCATCGACCGCCTGCCCACGGGCATCCCGGTCTGGGTGCTGGAAATCGCGCTGGCGTTGTTGACCACGATGTTCTCGCTGGTGATCAGCCATGTAGGCGCGACGATCGTGATGGTGCCCATCGCGGTGAACCTGGCGCTGGCGGCCGGTGGCAGCCCGACCGCGTTCGCGCTGATCGTGGCGTTGTCAGCCTCCAACAATCTGATGACGGCCTCCAACCCGGTGATTTCGATGATCACCGGCCCGGCCAATTACACCCCGCGCGAGCTGTGGCGCGTCGGCGCCCCGCTGTCGTTGATCTATACGGTGGTCGTGGTGCTGATGATCAACCTGATGTTCTAGGGAGTGCCGGCCGTCAGATAATGAGTGGCCGGCCGTTCGTCGTCATCCCAACCAGACCTGCCCATCGCGCACCTGCACGGGCACCGCGCGCAGGCGATCACCGCGGCACGGTCCAGCTACGCAGTCGCCGTTGTCCAGGGAGAACGAGGCCCCGTGCGCCGCGCAGACGAGGTGGCCTTCCTTGCTCTTCAGGAACTGGCCCGGGGCCCAGTCCAGCCGGCGACCGGCGTGCGGGCAGATGTTCAGCCACGCACGCACCTGGTCGCCCTGGCGGTACAGCACCACCGACTCGCTGTCGCCCTCGATGCTGGCGTCGACCTCGGCGAAGCCCCCGTCGGCAATGGCCTGCAGGGTGATCAGGGCGGTGGCGGTGGTCTCGGGCAGGGACATGGCATCCAGCAGCAGGCAACGGAAACCGTAGTGTCTCACGCGCTCATGTCACTGGCTCCCGGATGAATACAAGTCATTGATTTGCAATGTGTGCGGGGTACGTTTAACGCTTTTTTCACTCAGTCACAAAGGCCAGCACGGATACTCATCCACTGCTGACCTCAGCCAAAAAGAGTGCCATGTACAGCCGTATCTTCCAGTTCAACCAGTTCCGCACCCTGTTCGCGCCGCGCAAGCCGCGCCACCCGCTGGTGCGCGTCGCGGTCGGTCTGTTGGGCCTGGCGATCCTGGCCGCGCTGGTGTTCGTTGGTGTATTCGTGGGCGCGGCGATGATCATCGCCGGCCTGGCATGGAAGCTGCTCGCCCAGCGCAAGAATGCGCGCACCGCTCCGTCGCAGGTCGTGGACGGTGAATACCGCGTGGTCCGCAAGCAGGCCTTGCCGATGTCGCGTTGATCGACGCGCCTCCCTCCTGATGACGGCCGCGCCCTGCGCGGCCGTTTCTGTTTGTGGGAGCGGAAAAACGCTCTAGACTGCGGCGAAACCTCTCCACAGGACGCGCGCATGACCGATGTAATCCCCACGCCCGAGCAGCCCCGCATTCCGGTCGCCGGTGGCGGTACTTTCCCGGTGCGCCGGATCTACTGTGTGGGCCGCAACTTCGCCGATCACGCGCGCGAAATGGGCGCGGCCGTGCCCGCCGCCGATGATCGCGGCCGCCCGATGTTCTTCAGCAAGCCGGCCGATGCGATCGTGGTCGGGCATGACGATGTGATCCCCTACCCGCTCGCCACCCAGGACCTGCACCACGAAGTGGAGCTGGTGGTGGCGATCGGCAGGGACGCGCCTGCCGGTGAACTGCCGGTCGACCAGGCCGAAGCGCTGGTGTTCGGTTACGGCGTCGGCCTGGACCTGACCCGCCGCGATCTGCAGGCGCAGGCCAAGGCCAAGGGCCACCCGTGGGACCCGGCCAAGGGCTTCGATCAGTCCGCCCCGGTGAGCGAGCTGGTGCCGGCCGGCGAAGTCGGCGATCTGGCCGCGCTCAACCTCTCGCTGGAGATCAATGGCGAAGTGCGCCAGCAGTCGCTGCTGGACCAGATGATCTGGAACGTGCCGGAAATCCTGCACGAGCTCTCCAAGCTGTGGGCGCTGCGCGCGGGCGATCTGGTCTTCATGGGGACGCCGTCGGGCGTGGCCGCATTGAAGCCGGGCGACCGTTTCAGCGCACGTCTGGAAAACGTGGCCGAGCGCCACGGCATCATCGCCGGATGACAATCGCTGCGTTACGCTGCGGCGTCATTTGATTCCCCACTACGACAGGAGAGCCCGATGGGTGTACTGACTGAGTTCAAAGAATTCGCCATGCGTGGCAACGTCATCGACCTGGCGGTCGGTGTGGTCATCGGTGCGGCGTTCGGCAAGATCGTCACCGCGCTGGTGGACAAGATCATCATGCCGCCGCTGGGCTGGGTGATCGGCCGCGTGGACTTCTCCGAACTGGCGTGGACCCTGGCCCCGGCGCGCATTGCGCCCGATGGCAAGGAGATCCCGGCGGTGGTGATCGGCTACGGCGACTTCCTCAATACCGTGGTGCAGTTCGTGATCGTGGCCTTTGCGATCTTCATGGTCGTGAAGTTCATCAACCGCCTGGCCCGCAAGAAGCAGGCCGAGCCGGCCGCCCCGGCGGCACCGAGCGAAGAAGTGCTGCTGCTGCGCGAGATCCGCGACAACCTCAAGCAGTAAGACCCCACCCCCAGTAGTGCCGGCCGCTGGCCGGCTCACCCGACACCCTGCATCGCGCGGAGCCGGCCAGCGGCCGGCACTACCTGAAAACCCCGCTTCGGCGGGGTTTTCGCGTTTGGAAAACAGCATTCGCCGGAGCATGACCTCCCGCCCATGTACGCGCCGGACAGACTGGTAAGCTCGGACGCTTCCGCCCCGTTTCCCGGAGTTCGTCCCATGCGTCGCCGCGTCCTTGCCATCGCATCTTCCCTCGCCCTGCTGGCCGCGCCCGCGTTCGCGGCGACCGGTATCACCACGCTGCCCCCCACATCGCTGGCCACCGCCGCCGAGCTGCGCGAGCAGGCCCTGAAGGATGACACCGGCTGGAAGGTCGTCGAGTCGCTGACCACCGAGATCGGCCCGCGCATCGCCGGCAGTGAAGCCGACGCGCGCGCCGTCGCGTGGGCGGTGGCCAAGTTCAAGTCCCTGGGCTTTGACAAGGTCTGGACCGAGCCGGTCACCTTCCCCAAGTGGGAGCGCCGCAGTGAGCACGCCGAAGTGATCGGCAAGCATGCCCAGCCGCTGACCATCACCGCGCTCGGCGGCAGCCCCGCTGGCACGGTGGAGGCGGAAGTGGTGCGCTTCGCCGATCTGGCCGCGCTGCAGGCCGCGCCCGAGGGGTCGCTGAAGGGCAAGATCGCCTTCGTCGATTACCAGATGACCGCCTACCGCGATGGCCGCGACTACGGCAACGGCGGCGCGGTGCGCAGCAAAGGCCCCTCCGAGGCCATCCGCAAGGGCGCGATCGGCTTCGTGATGCGCTCGGCCGGCACCGATTCGCACCGCGTGCCGCATACCGGCATCACCCGCTTCGATGACGGCCTGACCCCGGTACCCGCCGCGGCGCTGTCGGTGCCCGATGCCAACCAGCTGGCGCGCCTGGTTGCGCTCGGCAGCACCACGCTCAAGCTCAGCCTGGATTGCGGCTGGGACGGCAAGGCAACCTCGTACAACGTGATCGGCGAGATCACCGGGCGCAGCCTGCCCAAGGAAGTGGTGGTGATCGGCGGTCACCTGGACTCCTGGGACCTGGGCACCGGCGCGGTGGATGATGGGGCCGGCGTTGGCATCACCATGGCCGCCGGCCACCTGATCGGCCAGCTCAAGCAGGCGCCCAAGCGCACCATCCGCGTGGTCGCCTTCGCCAATGAAGAGCAGGGCCTGTATGGCGGCAAGGCATATGCCGAGGCGCACGCCAAGGACGTGGTGCTGCACCAGCTCGCGGCCGAGAGCGATTTCGGCGCCGGCCGCATCTACGCCTTCAATACCGGCTCGCCGAATCCGGCCAGTTCGCGCGAGGCGACCCGCCAGATCGCCGAGGTGCTCAAGCCGCTCGGCATCGAGTACGCCGCCGACAAGGGTGGCCCGGGCCCGGACGTGGGCCCGCTGGCCGCCAAGGGCGGCGCGTGGGCGTGGTTGGCGCAGGACGGCAGTGACTACTTCCACCTGCACCACACCGCCGACGACACCCTGGACAAGATCGACCCCGCCGCCCTGGCGCAGAACGTGGCCGCTTATACGGTGTTCGCTTACCTGGCGGCCGAGGCCGATGGCAGCTTCGGCAGCGAAGCCAAGCCGACCACGCCGCCGAGCGAGTAATCCCGACACACATGCGGCAGGTACAAAAAAAAGCCCGGTCGCAATGCGACCGGGCTACCGGGATAACGTCACACCCCACGCGGTGAGCGCCGCTAGACCTTCGCGGTCCGGACAAGCGGATCGCCGCGCTGCGGGGGTGTCTCTCCTCATCCACGCAGCACAGCGTCCACCCCGCACTGTGCGCAGTTTTCACTGCATGCACTATGCGATTAATCCGAAAGCGTTGTAGTCACGACGATTTCGGTGAAACCGATCACACCGTGGGTGGCGCGAATGACGCCGCGCTCCCCCCGAAATTGCACGCTGTGGTCAAACGCGACTGCGTCCGTACCACTGCGCCAACAGGACTGCCGTCGCCGAAGCGACGTTGAGGCTTTCCACGACACCGGTACCCGGGATCGAGACCTGATGGTCACAGTCCTGGGCCAGCGCGCGGTCCATGCCTTCGCCTTCGGCGCCCATCACATACACCAGCCGCGATGGCAGCGCCGTGGCGAACAGATCATCGCCGCCCTCCACCAGCGTGGCCGCCAGGCTCAAACCGGCGGCACGCAACTGGGCCATCGCCTCGGGCAGCGCCGGCAGGCGCACCAGCGGCACGGCCTCGGCACCGCCTTCGGCCACGCGCGCGGCCGCACCGGACAGCGCCAGCGTCGAGTCCGGCGGCAACAGCAGCCCGGCCACACCGAAGTGCGCCGCCGAGCGCAGGATCGCGCCGAAGTTGTGCGGGTTGCCCACGCCATCCAGCCACAGGGCCAGCACCGGCTTCCCGGCCGGCAGCGTGGCCAGCCATTCATCCAGCGCCAGCATCGGCGCGCGCAGCACGTCGGCCACCAGGCCTTCGTGATGCGTGGTGGCGGCGAGCTTGTTCAGATCGCCGTCTTCCACCACGCGGTAGCCGACGCGGTTGGCCACGCACCACTTCAGCACCGGCTGCATGCGCGGAATCAGCGCCTCGGTCAGGTACAGCTTGCGCAGCGCCTGCGGGCGATGCTCGAACAACGCCTGCACGGCGTTCCAGCCATACAGGCGCAGCTCGTCGCTGCCACGGCCGGGCGGCGGCGGGGTGCCACCTTCGCGGGGCGGCAGCGGCGTGGCGCGCGGCGGCCGCGAGGACGGACGGCGCGCATTCTTCCAGGGATCATTCACTACGGGACAGCTCCAGCTTGCGGGTACGCCAGAAATCGGCGTTCTTGATGCCCAGGGCATCGGGGTCGAAAATCGGATCCAGGCCGAGCTTCTTCTGACGCTCATAGTCGCGCAGCGCCAGCATCGCCGGCTTCTGCACGATCAGGATCGCGATGATGTTCAACCACGCCATCAGGCCCACGCCGATGTCGCCCAGCGCCCAGGCCAGGCCGGCATTGTGGAAGGCACCGAAGATCACCATGCCGATGATGCCCAGGCGCAGCAGCAGCACGGTCAGCGGGCGCTTGGCGTTGTGGTTGATGTAGCTCAGGTTGGTTTCGGCCATGTAGTAATAGGCCATGATCGTGGTGAAGGCGAAGAAGAAGATCGCGATCGCCACGAAGCCTGCGCCCCAGCCCGGCAGCACGGTTTCCACCGCGGCCTGCGCGTAGCCGGCACCTTCAGCCACGCCGGCCAGGCCGGCGAACACGGGCGCGCCGCCGGCCACCGGCGAGTACACGTTGTAGGTGCCTGCGGCCAGGATCAGGAAGGCGGTGGCGGTGCACACCATCATGGTGTCGAAATAGATCGCGAAGGCCTGCACATAACCCTGCTTGGCCGGGTGCGAGACCTCCGAGGCGGCTGCCGCGTGGGGGCCGGTACCCTGGCCGGCCTCGTTGGCATAGATGCCGCGCTTGACGCCCCACTCCACCGCCAGGCCCATCATGGCGCCGAACGCGGCGTGCGCGCCGAAGGCGCTGCTGAAGATGATGTTGAACATCTCCGGCACGCGCTCGTAGTTGAGGATCATGATGACGATGGCCATCAGGATGAAGCCGGCGGCCATGAACGGCACCACCACTTCGGCAAAGCTGGCGATGCGCTTGACCCCGCCGAAGATGACCACGCCCAGCAGTAGCGCGACCACGATGCCGATGCCCAGCTTGAGCGCCTGCACCGATTCCAGGCCCATGACCTGGCCATCCAGCGGCCCGCACAGGGCGCCACCACGGCAGGCGTTGATGATGCTGTCGGCGATGGCATTGGCCTGCACGCCCGGCATCAGGAAGCCGGCGGCGATGATGGTGGCCACGGCGAAGGCCAGCGCGTACCACTTCAGGCCCATGGCCTTTTCGATGTAGTACGCCGGACCACCACGGTAGCGGCCTTCGGCATCCTTGGTCTTGTAGATCTGCGCCAGGGTGCACTCCACATACGACGTCGAGGCGCCGAGGAAGCCCATCACCCACATCCAGAAGATCGCGCCGGGGCCGCCGAAGGCGATCGCGGTGGCCACGCCGGCGATGTTGCCGATACCCATGCGGCCGGCCATGGACATGGCCAGTGCCTGGAACGAGGACACACCCGCCTCGGATTTTTCACCCTGTACGGTCAGGCGGCACATCTCCACGAACCCGCGGATCTGCATGAACCGGGTGCGGGCACTGAAATACAGGCCTGCGGCAAGGCACAGGAAAATCAGAGCCTTGCTCCAGATGATCCCATTGATGAAATGGACTACTTCTTCCACGCGCTCTCTCCAGTCGGCGGAAACAAAAGGAACGTCCCCGTCGGCTGGGACCCGGTCGATTCTCCACGATCCGCGCCGGGCTGCGTAGTGGCAATTTCGATGAATGGGCGGCAATGCCGCCCATTCCGGTCAGGCATGGCCGCCCACGGAGGGGGTTTCCGCTTCCTGGCGGGCCAGTTCGCGCGCCACCGCTTCGGGCGAACGCGTGTACGGGGCCAGCAGCGAGTAGAAGGCGGGCACCACGAACAACGACAGGAAGGTGGACACGGTCACGCCGAAGATCACCACCACGCCGATCGTGCCGCGGCTGGCCGAACCGGGGCCACCGGCCACCACCAGCGGGATCGCACCGACCACGGTGGCGATGGAGGTCATCAGGATCGGGCGCAGGCGGACCATGGCCGATTCGACGATGGCCTGGTGGACGTTGCGGCCTTCATCGCGCAGCTGGTTGGCGAACTCCACGATCAGGATGCCGTTCTTGGCCGCCAGGCCGACCAGCATCACGATGCCGATCTGGCTGAACAGATTGATCGTGCCGCCGCTGACATACAGCCCCAGCAGCGCGCCGAGCACGCCCAGCGGCACGGTCAGCATGATCACCAGCGGATGGATGAAGCTCTCGAACTGCGCGGCCAGCACCAGGAACACCACCAGCAGGGCCATGGCGAAGGTCAGCAGCACGGCGCTGCCGGCGTTCTGGTACTCGCGTGATTCGCCCTTCCAGCTGATCTGCGCGTGCTGCGGCAGCTCTTCGCTGGCCACCTGCTGGGCCCAGGCGATGGCTTCACCCAGCGGATAGCCCGGGGCCAGGCCGGCATTGATGGTGATCGAGCGCAGCCGGTTGAAGCGGTTGAGGCTGCCGGCCTCGGCCACTTCGCTGAGCGTGACCAGGTTGGACAGCGGCACCAGTTCGCCGCCACTGGCGCGCACGCGGATCGCAGCCAGATCCGACGGCGAGGCGCGGCCTTCGCGACCGGCCTGGACCAGCACGTCGTACTCCTCGCCGTTGTCGACGAAGGTGGTGACGCGGCGCGAGCCCATCATGGTTTCCAGCGCGCTGCCGATCGCGGTGACCGACACGCCCAGATCGGCCGCACGCTGGCGGTCGATGTTCACGCGCATCTGCGGGCGCGTTTCCTTGTAGTCCGAATCCGTGCCGACCAGGCCGGGGTTGTCGGCCATGCGCAGCAGCATGCGGTCACGCCACTGCGCGATTTCCGCGTATTCCGGGCCACCGAGCACGATCTGGAACGGTTGCCCCTGGCTGCGGACCAGGCCGCCACCGACCTGGGTGCGCACGCGCACGCCACGCAGATCATTGAGGTGGGTCTGCAGTTCGGCGGCCACGTCCGGGGTGGAGACATCGCGCTGGCGCCACGGCTGCAGGAACACGCTGATCCGGCCGGTATGCATTTCTTCGCTGGAGCCCCAGCCACCGGGAACGCGCGGGTTGGCACGCACGATCGGCTCGTCCTCGCCGACGAAACCGGAGACGATCTTCTCGACCTGCTGGACCTGGCCGACGGTGTAGTCGAAGCCGGCGCCTTCCGGGCCGTCGATCATGATCTGGAACGAGCCGCGGTCTTCGGCCGGGGCCAGTTCGGAGGGCAGCACCTTGAGCAGCAGCGCGCTGGCCAGCAATGAGAGGATCATCACCACGATGTAGACCCAGGTGCGGGTCACGTGCGCTTCCAGGAAGCGGCCGTACGCGCCCGACAGGCGATCCAGGTTGCGGTTGATGACCCCGTGCAGGCCCTTCGGCGCCTGGCCGGTGTGCGGCTTGAGCAGCTTGGAGGCCATCATCGGGGTGAGCGTCAGCGAGACGAACGCGGACAACGCCACCGCCGCGGCCAGCGCGACGGCCAGCTCACGGAACAGGCGGCCGGTGTTGCCTTCCAGGAAGCCGACCGGCAGGAACACCGCGACCAGCACGGCGGTGGTGGCGATCACCGCGAACGCCACCTGGGTGGTACCGCGTTTGGAGGCGACCAGCGGCGGCTCGCCCAGATCGATGCGGCGCTGGACGTTTTCCACGACCACGATGGCGTCATCCACCACCAGGCCGATACACAGCACCAGCGCGAGCAGGGTCAGCAGGTTGATCGAGAAACCGAAGGCATACAGGGCGATGAAGGCGGCGATCAGACAGACCGGAACCGTGACCGCGGGAATCAAGGCGGCACGGAAACTGCCCAGGAACAGCCAGATCACTGCCAGCACCAGCAGCATCGCTTCGACCAGCGTGGCGTAGACGCGATCGACAGCCGCCTCGATGAAGGTGGTGTTGTCGAAGGCGACGAAGATGCGCGTACCTTCCGGCAGCGTGCTGCTGATCCGGTCGGCTTCGGCGCGCGCTTCGCGGGCGACATCCAGCGCGTTGGCGGTGGAGGTCTTGACGATGCCCAGGCCGATGTTGGGCTCGCCGTTGCTTCGGTAGTAGGCGCGGCGCTCGGAGGAGGCCAGTTCGATCTTGGCCACATCGCCCATGCGCACCACGTAGCCGTCGGCGCCCTTGCCGAGCGGGATACCGGCGAAGTCTTCGGGTTTGACGTAGTTGCGCTCCACGCGCAGGGTGAAATCGCGATCGGTGGATTCGATGCGGCCGGCGGGCAGCTCGACGTTCTCGTTGCGCAGCGCGGTTTCCACATCGCCCACGGTCAAACCACGCGCGGCGAGCTGGTCGCGGTCCAGCCAGATCCGCATCGCATAGCGCTGGCGGCCACCGATGCGCACCTGGGCCACGCCATCCAGGCTGGAGAAGCGATCGACGATGTAGCGGTCGGCGTAATCGCTCAGCTCCAGCGTATCCATCGAGGTCGAGCTCATGTTGAGCCAGATGATGGGATCGGCGTCGCTCTCGACCTTGGCGATTTCCGGCGGCCGGGCCTCTTCGGGCATGCGGTCGGCCACGCGGCTGACCGCATCGCGCACGTCGTTGGCGGCCGCTTCGATATCGCGGTTGGAGGTGAATTCGATGCTGACCTGCGAGCGCCCGTTGGAGCTGCGCGCGTTGATGGTATCGATGCCTTCGATGCCGGCCAGGGCATCTTCCAGCACCTGGGTGATGCGGCTTTCGATGACCGCCGCCGAGGCACCCGTGTAATCAACCGAGACCGAGACGATCGGCGGATCGATCGCCGGCAGTTCGCGCAGGGTCAGGCGGGTGAACGACATGAAGCCCAGCACCACCAGCAACAGGCTCATCACCACGGCGAAGACCGGCCGCTGGATGGAAATATCGGAAAGTTTCATCCGGCGGCGTCCGGTTCCGCGGTGGCAGCGGCGGCCGGCGTGGCCGGTGCAGCCTCTTCGGCCTGGATCTTCAGGCCCGGGCGCAGCTTGCCGGTGCCGTCCACGACGATGCGGTCACCGGCGGCGAGACCATCGCGGATTTCGACCACGCCGCTGCGGCGCGCGCCGGCGGTGATGTCCACGCGCTCCACCACCTGGTCCGGTTTGACCCGGAACACATACGAATCGCGCCCGACCTGCACCACGGCGATTTCAGGAATCACCAGCGCCTGGCGCTCGGGGCGGAACATGCGCACATCCAGCAGCATGCCCGGGCGCAGGGCGTGGTCGGCGTTGATGAAATCGGCGCGCACGGTCACCGCACGCGTGCCCGGATCCACGCGGGTATCGATGGTGGCGACCTGGCCTTCAAAGTTGCGGCCCGGGTAGGCCACGCTGGTCGCGTTGACCTTGTCGCCGGTGCTCAGCGAGGCCAGCTCGGCTTCGGGCACCTGGAAGTCCACGTGCATGCGCTCGATGTCGTCCAGCGTGGTGATCGCGGTGCTGGGCGTGACCAGCGAACCGGCGCTGACCTGGCGGATGCCGAGCACGCCGGCGAACGGCGCGCGCACGCGGCGATCACCGATATCCGACTGCATCTCACGCACGCGTGCATCGGCGGCATCGCGGATGGCGCGCTGGGTATCGAGCGTGGAGCTGGCCACCAGCTGCTGGGCGGCGAGTTCGCGCTGGCGCTTGTACAGCTGGTCCGCTTCCAGGAAGGTGGCCTGGGCCTGCAGCAGCGCCGCTTCCTGGGCCTGCCCGCGCAGGGTCACCAGCGGCGTGCCGGCACTGACCTGCTGCCCGCTTTCGAAGTGCACCGTCTCGATGATTTCGCTCACCTTGGCGGTGACCGTGACCGATTCACGCGCCTTGGCCGTGCCCAGTGCCTGCAGGGTGTCGCTCCATGCCGAGGTCTGCACCACCTGGGTGGTGACCGGTACGGCGTCTGCCTGCCGGCGAGCGGCCTCGTCTTTGCTGCCACACCCAGCCAACGCGACCAGGGTGATGCCAGCGGCGAAGCGCGCTGCGATGCGTCCCAACATGTAATCCATTCCCGGTTGTTTCTCGACCGCCGAGTGTATAGAGGGGTCGAGCCGGGGCATATGTGCCAAGCGTTTACCGGCCTCTTCACATCCGCCGGTGACGGGCGAAAGCCTTTCCGTGCTGGGGCCTGCACCGGATGTATCGCCATGTATCGACGCATGTCGAAATGCGCGGGCGGCGCCGGGTGGTCGCGCCCGGCAGCGCCAGAGGCCGGGCGGGAGGCTTGGCCCCCGCCCGGCCGTGAGGCTCAGTAACGATAGTTCACTTTCAGCCAGGCGGTGCGGCCGGGCTCGTTGATCCGCACCGGGTCGGCCGGGAAGCCGAAATCGGCGCTGCCGGCCAGGTTCAGGTGCTCGCTGTAGGTGCGGTCGAACAGGTTGTCCACGCCGGCACTGACCAGCAGCGCTTCGTTGACCCGGTAGCTGGCGTTCAAGGCCAGGGTAGCGAAGCCGGCGCTGGGGCCCAGGTCGCGGGCGACCACGTTGCCCTGCCCGGCCGCGACCCGCCCCTGGCGGGACACTGCACGCGCCAGCGCCCCCACGCTCCAGCGCTCGCCTTCCCAGGCCGTGCTGAACCGGGCTTCCAGCGGCGGCATCTGCGGCAGCGCGCCGCCGTCGCTGCGGTTCTCGCCCCAGGCGTAGGCCAGTGTGCCGCCGAGCTTCCACTGCCTGGCCAGCTGCCATTCCGCACCCGCCTCGGCACCGGCGATGCGCGCGTCGACGTTGGTGGCCTGGCTGCTGCTGCCCATCATGCCGCCGTCGCGGTAGGTGAACAGGATGTAGTCCTGGAGGCGCCCGGCATACGCCGAGACCCAAGCGTTGAGGCGATCGGTGCGGTACTGCAGGCCCAGATCGAGCTGGGTGGTCTTCTCCGGCTGCACACCGGTGAAGGCGTTGATCGCGCCCACCGGGCCGAGATCCGGCGAGAACAGTTCCCAGTAGTCGGGCATGCGCTCGCTGTGGCCAACGCCGGCGTACCAGGTCAACGCGGGCGCGATGTCGCGCTCGAACCGGACGAAGCCGCTGCCCAGGTTCTCGCGACGGGTCTGCCCGGCGGTCGGATTCGGCATCGCCATCATGCCGGCGGTGGCGCGCTCGTCCTTCACTTCGGCGCGGTCGATGCGCAGGCCACCAACCCAGCGTTGCGCGGTGCCCTCGCCCAGGGTGATCTCGGTGAACGCCCCGAGGTTCTCCAAGCGTGCATCGGTACGCCACGGCTGCTGGCGGTACACGTTGCGACCCATCGCGCTGCGGCTGCGATGACGGCTGTCCTGCGCATCCACGCCGGCCACGATGGCGATGTCCTGCCAGCGCCATTCCGAGGCGATACGGCCACCGGTGGTGCGGCGATCAACGTTGGAGCCCATCGGCATCGGCATGCTGCTGGCCGGGTTCGGCGTGCGCAGCGTGTAGTTGTCCATCACGTGGTCGGCGTCGTTGTAGTACAGGTTGGCCTGCAGCTTGTCCCACGCACCGGGCAGGTTGTCCTTCTCGAAGCGGGCGGCGTAGCTGGTGCGCTTGAACGCGGCACCGTCCATGCCGCGGCCGGCGTAGCGCGCGATCGCATCGCCGGTGCCGGCCGACAGCTCCAGCACGGTATCGGCATCGGGTGTCCAGCCGACCGCGACGTCGCTGTTCCACTTGCGCCACCTGGAGGGCACCACGTCGCCGTTGCCGTCCTTGTAGTCATCCGATTCGGAGCGGTTGCCGTTGACGCGCACATAGCCCGGCGATGCGCCGGCGGTGAGATCGAGCACCTGGTCGTTGCGGTTGCGCGAGCCGACCAGCGCACTGGCGTTGATGTCCATGCCCGGTTGATCGAAACGCGGCGTATCGCGCTCGAAGCGCACCGTGCCGGCCGAGGCACCGGCGCCCCAGCGCACGCTCTGCGGCCCCTTGATGATGGTCAGCCGGTCGAAGGTTTCCGGGGCGATGTAGGACAAGGGGTTGTCCATCCGCGAGGGACACGCGCCGATCAGGTTGCCCTCGTTGCTGACGATGTTCAGGCGCGAGCCGAACATGCCGCGCAGCACCGGATCGCCGTTGGTGCCGCCGTTGCGGACCGCGGCGAAGCCGGGAACCGTCTTCAGGAAATCGGCGCCATCGCTGGCCGGCACCGGCTGCCGCGGCAGGCGCGGATCGGTGACCCAGTGCAGCGGTGAGGACGGCGCGGTGGCGGTGACCACCAGCGTATCGAGGGTGCGGGCATCGTCATTGGCCGCATGCAGCGGTAGCGCGACCAGGGCCAGCGAGAGAGAAACAGACAGGCGCGTCAGTGCGCCCGCGCTGCGGGAAGAAACCGTCATGGTGGAACTCCAGAAAAACACGCAGGCACGCGCCGCCATCACGGCGACACGGGCAGGAAGGGCGGTGGTTTCAGGAGAGTGCGGGCGGGCCGCGCGCGGCGTGGGCCGGCCAGCGCAGGCTGCGAGGCGTGGGGACTGCGCGCAGCACGCGCGGTGCGATCACCGGCATCGCCGGCAACAGCAGGATCAGCACCGCCAGCCACGGCATCAGCCGCGAGGCCATCATGCAGTACTCGCAGGCGTCGCCATGCCCGGCATGCTCGCTCATCGGTGGCGACGATGCGGGGGTGTCGTGGGCGCTTGGCAGGGCGTGCGTCGGCATGGGCTGCATCGCCATGTCATGGCGCGCCATGTCGTGCTGCTGCATGTCGTGGTGGTGCACGTCGCGCTGCGCGATGTCGTGCTGCATGCGGTGCCCCGCGTGCGCATCCGGCGGCGCAGGCAGCGCGTGGGTCATGCCGGTCGGCATCAGCATCACCGGCGCCCCGGCATGCGCCTGCTGCCAGCGGCTGAGCAGCGGCGCCAGCGCCATCAGCAGCGTCGCCACGAAGGCAAGCTGCAGAAAGACGGCATACGGGCGGCGGCGGACGTTCACCCCCGTCATGGTAGCGCCCGACCATGGGCCGGGCAGCTCGAAACCCTGCGACCAACCGTCGCAGTGGCCTTCTCGAAGCACCCCACCGGCCCCCTCAACCCTCTGGAGAAAAGCCCCTTTCTGTTGAAGGGGGCGCGCCAACGGCGCGGGTAGAGGGGGAATGCGCGGGCAGACCATCACCGTCGTCAGACGGTGATGGTCTGCGTCAGCGATTCCCAGGTGGGCGGCAGCGGCCAGTTGGCCTCCTGGTTGCCGTCGATCACCCGGCGCAGGTCGCGGGTGTCGATCTGCGGGGCCAGCACGTGCACCAGTTCCAGCGCGTAGTCGCGCAGTACGCGGTCGCGCGGCAGCACCGCCCAGGCGATGCACTCGTCGATCGGGGCCGGGGCCGGCCAGGCGCGCAGGTCTTCGTCGCTGGCGTTGACCGCCATTTCCGCGAGCAGGCCCACGCCCAGCCCGGTACGCACATAGGTCTTGATCAGGTCCGCATCGAGCGCGGTCAGCGCGATATCCGGGGTCAGCCCGGCGCTGGCGAAGGCGCGCTGCAGCGAGGAGCTCCCGCGGGTGGAGGATTCGTAGCTGATCAGCGGATGGCTGGCGAGCGCCTGCAGATCCGGCGCGGCACCTGGGCGGTCCAGCGCGTGCCCACGTGGCACCAGCACCAGCCGGCGCCAGCGGTACAGCGGAATGGCCAGGCCGGCAGTGGGCTCACCACCGGCGGTGCTGATGATGGCGATGTCCACATCGCCCTGGCTGAGCAGGTCCAGCGCATCGCTTTCGGCGGCCTGCTGCAGGTGCACGCTGACCTGCGGGTAGGCCTGCTTGATCCGCGCCACCGCCGGCGGCAGCACGAAGCGCGCCTGGGTATGGGTGGTGGTGAGCACCAGCTGGCCCTGGCTCTCGCGGCGCTGGTTGGCCGCATAGGTCCGGATATTGTTCGCTTCGCCGAGGACGGCGCGGGCGCGGCCGATCACTTCCACCCCGGCCGGGGTCACCGCTTCCAGGCTGCGGCCCTTGCGTACGAACAGCAGAAAGCCCAGTTCATCCTCCAGCTGCTTGAGCTGCTTGGACAGGCCGGGCTGGGTGGCGTGCACACGGGACGCCGCCAGCGTGATGTTCAGCTCGGCGTCGGCGATGGCGACCAGATAACGAAGTTGGGTCAGCGTCATGGGCGGGCGATACAACGCATGGAGAGGGGGCCATCCGACTGTAGGGCAAATGCCGTCACCAGCTTATAACCAAACGTTGTTTAAGAAGGTAATCAGGTCATTTCGCGCGGTCATATGCCGGCGGTACGGTCTGACCGACCCCGGCCCGGCCGCGAGCGGGCGCCCTGCGCCGCCACCGGCCCGAGCCTCCCCCTGCCGCTCGGCCTCCGGGCGGCAACGACTTTTCCGGAGCATCCCCATGGCCCTGTACGACTCCATCCTGGACACCATCGGCAACACCCCGGTGGTGCGCCTGCACCGTCTCGCCCCCGAGCACGTCACCCTGTATGCCAAGGTCGAGTCGTTCAACCCCGGCGGCTCGGTCAAGGACCGGCTGGCGCTGGCGATCATTCTCGACGCCGAGGCCAAGGGCCTGCTCAAGCCGGGCGACACCATCGTGGAGGCGACCTCGGGCAACACCGGCGTGGCCCTGGCCATGGTGGCCGCCGCGCGCGGCTACAAGTTCGTGGCCACCATGGTGGAGACCTTCTCCATCGAGCGCCGCAAGCTGATGCGCGCCTATGGCGCCAAGGTGATCCTGACCCCGGCCGCCGAGCGCGGCTCGGGCATGGTGCGCCGGGCGAAGGAACTGGCCGAGGAACATGGCTGGTTCCTGGCCAGCCAGTTCGCCAACCCGGCCAACCCGGCCTATCACCGCAACACGACCGCCCCGGAAATCCTGCGCGATTTCGCCGGCAAGCGGCTGGATTACTTCGTGACCGGCTGGGGCACCGGTGGCACCCTGACCGGGGTCGGCGAGGTGCTCAAGGTCGCCCGCCCGGAAACCCGCATCGTCGCCACCGAGCCCGAAGGCGCCGCCCTGCTCAAGGGCGATGAGTGGAAGCCGCACAAGATCCAGGGCTGGACCCCGGACTTCGTGCCGGAGGTGCTCAACCGCGGCGTCTACGACGAACTGCTGACCATCGACGATGCACGGGCGATCGAGACCTCGCGCCGGCTGGCGGCCGAGGAAGGCATTTTCGTCGGCATCTCGGCCGGCGCCACCGTTGCCAGCGCGCTGGACATCGCGGCCAAGGCCGCGCCGGGGTCGGTGATCCTGGCGATGCTGCCCGACACCGGCGAGCGCTACTTCTCCACCCCGCTGTTTGCCGATATCAATGAAGGCTCCGACGACGACTGGCTGGCCGGTCTGCCCTGATCCCGCCGTTGGTCCGGAAGAACGCAACGCCCGCCCTGACCGGCGGGCGTTTTGCATGCGGCGCTTCATCTGCGGTGAAGCGATCCGGCGGCATCGTGTGAAGGTCAGCCAGCGCTCGGGCGGGTCGCACTGCCTGAGACGATGATGACGCAGCCTAGATGTCCTGCCCGGTACCGTGCAGGTCAGGCACGTCATTCCGTTGTATGGACCCGGTAACAGTGAGTAAGGAGCGGTACGCATGAAGATCGAAGTGTGGCAGGGCGACATCACGACCCTGGCGGTGGATGCGATCGTCAATGCGGCCAACGAATCCCTGCTGGGCGGCGGCGGCGTGGACGGCGCGATCCATCGCGCGGCCGGCCCGCAGCTGCTCGACGCCTGCCGTGCCCTGCCGGAGATCCGCCCGGGCATGCGCTGCCCGACCGGCGAGGTCCGCCAGACACCCGCCTTCAACCTGCCGGCAAAGTATGTGTTCCACACCGTCGGCCCGGTCTGGCAGGACGGCCTGCGCGATGAGCCGGCACTGCTGGCCAACTGTTATTGGAAGTCGCTGCAGCTGGCCGAGAAGCTGGACGTGGAATCGATCGCGTTCCCGGCCATCAGCTGCGGGGTGTTCGGCTATCCGCTGCACCAGGCTGCGCACATCGCCGCCACCGAGACCCTGACCTGGCAGCGCTCGCACCGCCAGCCGCGCCGGATCATCCTGGTGGCCTACAACGCGGCGACGTTCAAGGCGTACCAGTCGGCGCTGGCCGCACTGGGGCAGCCGGTGGAACCCTCGACCTCGGCGATCTTCGCGCCGCTGGCGTTGGGGCTGCCGCCGGCGGCGGCGCACTGACACCTTCGCCCACGCCATAGACCCACTGGGCGAAGAACGGCTGCAATGAGCGGCCGGCCGCTGCTTCCATCGCCCGCTGGAAATCGACGGTCGCCACCGAGCGTCCATCGTTGGCCTGCGTGTAGTCACGGATGCCGCGCCAGAACGCGGCCTCGCCCATTTCCACGCGCAGCAGGTGCAGGACGTAGGCGCTCTTCTGGTACACGACCGCGCGGTCATCGCCGCTCGGCGCGCTCCAGTCGGCATACACCAGCGCGTGATCCGCCCCCTTGGCACGCAGCGCCTCCAGCCGCGTGCGCCAGATCGTCACCTGCGCCTGGTAGGCCGCCTCTCCCTGCGCGTGCTGGAGGTAGGCGGCGGTCATGAAGTTGGCCATGCCCTCGTTGAGCCAGAAATGCTCCCAGCCGGCGCAGGTCACCCGGTTGCCCCACCACTGATGCGCGGCTTCGTGCGCCATCAAGGCGGTCTGGGTGGGATCCTCCAGCAGTTGCTGGCCATAGCGCTCGGACATCAGCGACAACCCGGCCATCTCCTGTCCGATCGTGCGGGCCACCAGCGCCTGCTGGTAGTCACCGCGATACGGCAGGCCGGCGCGGTCGGCGAAGAAGTCGAGCATCTCGCCCGTAGCGGTGAACACGCGCTGCAGCTGCTCGGGCGACCGCTGCATGGACAGGAACCGCAAGCCGGTCGCGCCATGGCGCTGCGTCGCTTCCTGATAGCGGCCGGCCGTGAAGCCATAGACATACCCCGGCATCGGCGTCTTGAGCTGCCAGCGATGTTCGATGCGCCCATCGGGAAGGGAGCGCAGCGGCAGCGTGCGGCCGGTGCCGGCGGCCAACAGGCCCGCCGGCAGGGTCACGGACAGGTCCAGCGTGGCGCGCTCGTCGGGGGCATCCACCGAGGGCATCCACTGGCTGGTCGAGAAAATCGTGTAGACCTCATCGCGCTCGGGCGCGAATTCCAGGCCATACGGCGGTTCGCCGTGATAGCGGATCGTCACGCTGGCGGTGGCTCCCCGCGCGAGCGGTTCGGCCAGCGTGATCTGCACCTTCGCCGCGTGCTGCTCGAAGGCCAGCGCGCGATCCCCCTGCATCACGGCTGTCACCGTGAGCGAACCGCTGTCCAGGGTCACTGCGCGCAGTTCCTGCTCGGCTCTGAACCGCAGCGTCTGCTGCCCGGTGACGCGCTTGTTGGCGATGTCGGGCACCAGCGCGACGTCGTAATGCAGTACATCAAAGCCGCGCGGCGCCACTGCGTACGCTGGTGCGCTCCCCAGCAGCCATGGCACTACGCACAGCGAGACACAGAGACGTACGACCATGGGATCCATCCACGCGAAGATGGATCGCATCGTGCCAGAGCACGCGTGCATGTGCGCACCACTGCCCCGCCCAAACAAAAACGCCGGCACAAGGCCGGCGTTTTCGTTGACGGTGGTCAGGCGTGCATCAGCCGTTCCACTTGCCCAGGGCGGCCTGGCCGTTTTCCTTGGCGCGATCGTAGATCGTCTGCTGCGCCTTGGCGACGTTGGCCTTGGTGTCCTTGGCCCACAGCTTCAGCGCGGCCTGCTGCATGGCGCGGCCGTAGGAGAAGCTCAGCGGCCACGGCAGGTTGCCCATCTGGTTCATGGCGTTCAGATGCGCGGTGGACTGCTCATCGCTCTGGCCACCAGACAGGAACACCACGCCCGGCAGGATCGCCGGCACGGTGCTCTTGAGGCACATCACGGTCGACTCGGCCACTTCCTCGACGTCGGCCTGCTCTTCGCAGCCCTTGCCGGAGATGACCATCGAGGCCTTCAGGATGGTGCCTTCCAGCAGCACGTTCTGCTGGTACAGCGCGTCGAACAGCGAACGCAGGGTGGCTTCGGTGACTTCGTAGCAGGTCTCGATGTCGTGGTCGCCGTCCATGATCACTTCCGGCTCGACCATCGGCACCAGGCCACATTCCTGGCACAGCGCGGCGTAACGGGCCAGCGCGTGGGCGTTGGACTCGATGCAGGTACCCGAGGGGATGCTTTCACCGATGTTGATGACCGCACGCCACTTGGCGAAGCGCGCACCCAGCTTGTAGTACTCCTGCAGGCGCTCGCGCAGGCCGTCCAGGCCTTCGGTGACCAGCTCGCCCGGGCAACCGGCCAGGGCATGGGCGCCCTTGTCGACCTTGATGCCCGGGATGATGCCCTGGGCGGCCATGTACTTGGCGAACGGGACGCCGTCCTTGGTGGACTGACGGATGGTCTCGTCGTACAGGATCGCGCCGGAGATGTGCTCGTTCAGCTTGGGCGTGGTGAGCAGCAGTTCGCGGTAGGCGCGACGGTTCTCCTCGGTGTTCTCCAGGCCGACGCTGGCGAAGCGCTTGCCGATGGTGCCGGTGGATTCGTCGATCGCGATGATGCCCTTGCCCGGGGCGACCATGGCCTGTGCGGTTTCAGCCAGCTGTTCGATGCTCATGTACTTCCTGTGGCGGGTGCGGGAAAACGCCAATTATAGACCCCGCCTCCCGTGAACTGACCGTCCACGGAATCTGGAAACGATTCCATCTGAAACGACGAACCCGCGCGGCCGTAAAGCCACGCGGGTCCGGGTGTTGCGCGGGGGGCGGTTAGAGCTCGCCCAGGCCGCTGGCACGGCCGTCTTCGCCCACTTCCAGCAGGCGCAGCGTGTTGGTGGCGCCATGGGTTTCCATGTGCTCGCCACTGGTGAAGACCACGCGGTCGCCGCCCTGCAGCTGGTTCGCTTCGAACAGCAGGCGGATGCTGCCGCGTGCGGCTTCGCGCGGGGTCAGGCCGCGGCTGTCGAAGTTGATCGGGAACACATCGCGCATCAGCGCCATCTGGCGGCGCGCGCCGTCATGGCGGGTCACCGCGAACACCGGGGCCGAGGCACGGAAGCGCGACAGGTAACGCGCGGTGCCACCGGATTCGGTCATCGCCACGATCGCGCGCACGCCCACGTGCTGGGACAGGAACATGGTGGCCATGGCGATTGCCTGGTCGGCACGTTCCAGGTTGCGCGGCGAGGCGCCGAAGTCCGTCTCGGTCTGGAACTGGCGTTCGGCACCCAGGCAGATGCGGGCCATCGCTTCGACCGCCTTGACCGGGTACATGCCGGCGGCGGTTTCGGCCGACAGCATCACCGCATCGGTACCGTCGATGACCGAGTTGGCCACGTCCAGCACTTCGGCGCGGGTCGGGATCGGGCTTTCCACCATCGACTGCAGCATCTGGGTGGCGGTGATCACCACCTTGTTCTGCGCCAGCGAGGCCTTGATGATCTTCTTCTGCAGGCCCGGGAGTTCGGCATCGCCGATTTCCACGCCCAGATCACCACGCGCCACCATCACCACGTCACTGGCGTCGACGATCTCTTCCAGGTTGTCGATCGCTTCGGTGCGCTCGATCTTGGAGACCAGCGCGGCGTAGCAGCCGTGCGACTCGGCGATCTCGCGCGCATCGTTCATGTCCTGCGCGTTGCGGCAGAACGAGACGGCGATGAAGTCCACGCCGATCTTGGCCACGATGCCGATCAGTTCCTTGTCACGCTCGGTCAGCGCGCCCAGCGACAGGCCACCGCCCTGCTTGTTCAGGCCCTTGCGGTCGGACAGCACGCCATCGTTGAGCACGGTGTTGATGATGCGCTCGCCCTGCACTTCGGTGACCTGCAGCTGCATCAGGCCATCGTCGAGCAGCAGGATGTCACCGGCGGTCACGTCCTGCGGCAGGCCCAGGTAGCTCACGCCGACCTGGGTGGTGTCGCCGGCCGGCGCATTCGGCGAGGCGACCAGGTCGAAGCGGTCACCGGCCTTGAGCTTGATCTTGCCTTCGGCGAAACGCTCGATGCGGATCTTCGGGCCCGGCAGGTCGGCCAGGATGCCCACTTCCACGCCCACGCGGGCGGCCGCGGCACGCACATCGGCGGCGCGCTTGGCCTGGCCGGACGGGTCACCGTGGCTGAAGTTGAGGCGAACCACGTTCACGCCGGCGCGGAAGAGATCCTCCAGCACGCCCGGCGGGTCGGTGGCCGGTCCGAGGGTGGCGAGGATCTTGGTGCGACGCTGACGCTCAATCATGGTTAATGGGCTCCCGTTAAAGGAGCGAAATTAGCACACCCTTCATGTCCCATGAATACGTTTACAGCATTGGCGCAGTTGGGTTTCGCTGTTGTCCTGCAGACAGCGCGAGACGACCGGGCGGACAGCGCATTGGCTGCCCGCCGGCCAGCGCCAGCCCCGGCGGGGCTTTGCGCAGGACATGCGGCGGCGTACGGGACGCCGCCGGATGCTTCAATCGATCAGCGTGAGCAGCTCATCGGGGGCCTGCGCCAGGTGCGCCGCACCGGCCGCCGTGAGTTCTTCGGCACCGCCAAAGCCCCACAACACGCCGATATTGCGCAAGCCGTGATGACGCGCGCCTTCGATATCCATGCGCCGGTCGCCGATCATCCAGCACTGGGCCGGGGTCAACGACAGCCGGTGCAGGGCCTCGGCGACCAGCTGCGGCTTCTCGCTGCGGCTGCCGTCCGGGGTGGCCCCGATCACGTCCTCGAAGCAGTCGCCGAACGGCAGGTGCTCGACGATGCGCCGCGCGTGCGGCTCGTTCTTGGCGGTGACGATCGCCAGCCGGTGGCCGCGATCCTTCAACGCCTGCACGACCTGGCCGATCCGCGGGTAGACCTCATGCTCGCGCCAGCCGACCACGTCGAAGCGCTCGCGGTAGTACGTCACCGCCTGCTCGACCTGGGCCGGGTCAGTGAACAACGGCGCGAAGCTGGTCCGCAGCGACGGCCCGATCCAGCGCCGCAGCTCGGCCTGCGGCGGGACCGGCTGGCCCATCTGCGTGAGCGCATGCGCCACGCACTGGGTGATCCCGACGGCCGAATCGATCAGCGTGCCGTCGAGGTCGAAGAACAGCACATCGCGGCTCACGAGCCGCGGGCCTCCAGCGCGGCGACGGCCGGCAGGGTCTTGCCTTCCAGGAACTCCAGGAAGGCGCCGCCACCAGTGGAGATGTAGCTCACCTCGCCCGCGATGTCGTACTTGTCCACTGCGGCCAGGGTGTCGCCACCGCCCGCGATCGAGAACGCCGGCGAGGCGGCGATGGCACGGGCCAGCGCTTCGGTGCCATGGCTGAAGGCCTCGAACTCGAACACGCCGACCGGGCCGTTCCAGACCACGGTGCCGGCCTTGGCGATCAGGCCCGCATAGTGCTGGGCGGTATCCGGGCCGATATCCAGGATCAGGTCATCCTCGGCCACGTCGGCGACGGCCTTCACCGTGGCTTCGGCGTCGGGCAGGAACTGCTTGGCCACGACCACGTCGGTCGGCAGCGGGATGTCGGCGCCACGCGCCTTGGCATCGGCCACGATCTTCTTCGCGGTGTCCAGCAGGTCCGGCTCATACAGCGATTTGCCGACCGAATGACCGGCGGCCGCGATGAAGGTGTTGGCGATGCCTCCGCCGACGATCAGCTGGTCGACCTTGCCGACCAGGCTGGAGAGCAGCTCCAGCTTGGTGCTGACCTTGCTGCCGGCCACGATCGCCAGCAGCGGCTGGGCCGGGGCAAGCAGCGCCTTGGCCAGCGCGTCCAGTTCGGCCATCAGCAGCGGGCCGCCGGCAGCGACCGGAGCGAAGCGGATCACGCCATGGGTGGAGGCCTGTGCACGGTGCGCGGTGCCGAAGGCATCCATCACGAACACATCGCAGAGCGCGGCGTACTTCTTCGCCAGCGCTTCATCGTCCTTGCCCTCGCCCACATTCATGCGGCAGTTTTCCAGCAGCACGATCGAGCCCGGCGCGACCTGCACGCCGTCCACCCAATCGCGCACCAGCGGTACCTCGACACCCAGCAGCTGCGACAGGCGCAGCGCCACCGGCGCCAGGGATTCGGCCTCGCTCCACACGCCTTCCTTGGGACGCCCCAGGTGCGAGGTCACCATCACGGCAGCGCCCTTCTCCAGGGCCAGCTTCAGCGTCGGCAGCGAGGCGGTGATGCGCTGCTCGGAGGTGATCTGGCCGTTGTCGATCGGCACGTTCAGATCCTGGCGGATCAGCACGCGCTTGCCGGAGAGATCGAGGTCGGTCATGCGAACAATGGACATAAGCAACTCTTTGGCTCTGAAGAAGGAAAGGCGCCGCGCGGCGCAGACCGTCATTGTCCCGGCTGGCGCGGTGCATCGCAAATCCAGTGAGAAAGGCGCAGTAGCGAGTGTTGGTCGTCGCGCGCGCGCAGGCCGTACCGACCAATGATCGGTCCCTACCCGTTCCGGTGTGGCTGGCGCAGCAGGCTGAGCGCGAACCCGCCGACGATCAGCACGCCGATCACCAGCAGGGCCCACAGCAGCCACTGCTTCCAGTCGCGCTGCGGGGCCAGCGCAGCATCGCCGGCGAGCACTTCCGGTGCGCCGTGCACGGTGGCCTGTGCCGGCTGCCACTGTGCGCCATGCTGTTGGCGCAGTTGGGCGATCACGGTGGCGACCGGCGCGTCCTGGCGCTCGGCGCGCACGCTGCCGGCGGCCACCGCATACGGCGGCTCGCCCTGGCTGAGGAACACCAGCGTTTCGGGCTGGTAACCGAGCTTGAGCGTTGGCGCCGGCATCGACTGCGGCTGGCCCGCGATCAGTTTCCAGTAACGATCGCGCGTGCTGCGCGTCAGCGGCTGGGTCTGGGATTGGCGGCGGTCGGCGGCGTCCTGCAGCTGATAGGCCACCCACGGGCCTGCGCGCACCTGCCATGGCTGGTCGGCGTCATCGCGGCTCAACAGCGTCCACTGCACCACGCTGTTGTCGGCGGTGGCGATGTCGGCCTGCGCGATCGGGAAGCGCCCATCGAGTTGATATTCAAACTCGCCCGGCTTGCCGGCGGTACCGCTCAACGATTGCCAGCGCCAGGCGATCGCCTGCGCGGTCGGCACCAGCTCGGCCTGCACGGTGGACAGCGCCGGCAACGCATCCGCGCCGATCGGCAGGATCCGGAAATACTTGGCCTGGCGCGCGATCTCGATGCGGCGCTGCTGCAGGCGGCGGCCTTCGTGCTGCAGGTCGACCAGCGGCACATCGTCGGCGATGCGCAGCCAGTCGCGCAGGTCGTTGCTCATTTCCACCCGCACGCGCGCCTGCAGGGGCGCCTGGGCCTGCCAATCCAGGCGCAGTGCCTGCACCCCGGTCTTGAGCGCACTGGCATCGATCAGCCAGCCCGCCGGTTGCCCGGCCGCCCCACCCGGTCCCAGGCGCGCTTCCACCCGGCGCACGCTGCCATCGGTGTTGCGCTCGGTGAGCAACTGCAGGTCATCGCCTGAGGTGCCCGCCATGGGGGGCAACGGGAACCAGGACAGCGTCTGCCATTGCGGTGCCTGGGCCAGCGGCTGGTCGGCCGCGAGCAACGCCGAGGGCAGTGCCTGACCTTGTGCATTGAACACCTGCACATCGGCCAGGCGTGGCGACACCGCGGTGCGGTACACCCCGTCATCCAGGGTCAACCGATATGCACCAGCCTGGGGTTGCGCGAGCTGCAGCGGCCATTGCTGGCGGTACGCCTGGCGGTCATCGGCCGTCTGCGCCAGCGCCGGCAGTGCGAATACGGCAAGGAGGATCAGCGGGCGGAAGGTCTTCAAGGGTGCGGCTCCACGGCAGGGTCCGGCGCGCGGGGCGGCGCCGGTGCCAGATAGCCCACGACCGTGCATAGCAGGCCGTAGGCGATGAAGGAAGAAATGCCGAGCAGGTTGCCCAGATGCTGCCGGTCGATCAGCACCAGCTTGGCCAGCACCACGCCCATCAGCACCGCACCGACCAGCCACAGCGCGCGCTGCCCGCGGCGCGAGCCCCATACCCAGCTGATCACGCCGAGCACGCTCCACACCACGGTCAGGCTGGTCTGGGCAAGGGTGGAGGACCACAGGCGTTCGTTCCACGGCACCCCGCCCCAGTGATGCACGGCGTGCAGGGTGATGCTGGTCAGCGCGACGAAGCCGGCAATGGCCAGCAGCGGAATGCGGAGGGCGCGCAGGCTATCGGGCGCGTGCGCGGACCACAGCCAGCGCGCGGCCAGCACCAGCACCGCCAGCTGCGCCAGCTCCACCGGGTTGAGCAGCGGCAGCCACGGCAACGGCGCGGCGCTGGCCGGAACCAGCAACAGGCCGGCCCAGCTCACGCCCAGCACGGCGAACAAGGTGATCTGCAGCGGGGTGCGCATCGGGTCGAAGCGCTCGCCCAGCGGCACCGTCAGCCAGCGCCAGCGCAACAACGCGACCGCGGTGACCAGCAGCCACGGCAACAGCATCAGGGCCAGGCCCCAGCCCTGCGCCAGCGCAAAGCGATCGGCCAGCCACAGGGTGGCCAGCGACACCACCGAGGGCCACAGCAGCCACCATAGAAACTGCGCCGCCAGCGAGGTGCGGTCGTCGCCCCCGCGCAGGCACCACAGGCTGCGCACGCCCAGCAGCGCGAATACCGCCCAGGCCAGCGCGCCATAGCCGGCGAACGGTTGGTCATGTACATCGGCCTGCCACAGCGCCAACGGGAAGGCGGCCAGCACCATCGCCAGCGTGGTCAGCACCAGCGCACGCGCCGGCCAGCGGCGATGCATCTCGGCGGCCAGCCAACCGGTCACGGCTGCGGCGATCAGCAGCGCATCGGGCTCGGCGCGGTGGGTGACGAAGCGCAGGATCTCGTGACTGAGGCTGCCCAGCCACCACAGCAGGCCCCACAGGTAGTACACGATGGCCGGCGCATCGCGCTGCGCGCGGCGGTAACTGAAGGCAGCGGCAAAACCGGCCAGCGCCAGCAGCAAGCCACTCATGAAGGTCGGGTTGGCGATGGCGGTGGCATCCAGGTGCCAGTAGTCCGCGCCCACGACGAAGCCGAACGCGGCCCCCAGGGTCAGCACTGCCCCGGTGACCTGCGGCAGCCAGCGTTGCTGGCGCAGGCCCAGCCAGGCCAGCGCGGCACCTTCCAGTGCGAACACACTGGCGGTGGCCCGTGCAGACAGCGCCAGCGGCACCGCCAACGTGGCGAAGCCGACCGCGAGTACCGCGTGCGACTGGCCGAGCGCAGCGTAGCGCTCACGCTTGATCAACGCCCACGCCAGGCCTGCATACAACGCAGCCAGTGCCAGCGAACACAACGCCAGCAGCAGGCGGTCGTCATGCAGCAGGCCGGCCTGCAGCGAGAAGGCGATCAGCGGCGTGCCGAACACCAGGCTGCCATCGATCAGGTCGCGCTTTTCCGCACTCTGCCGGCGCGCATAGAGGATCGGGATCAGCAGATAGAAGGCGAAGAACAGCAGCAGGAACGGCTCGGTGCTGGCGAACTTGTCGGCGCTGTACTGGAGCACGCCCCAGGCCGTCCCGATGCCGAAGGTGAAGGCGAAACCGAGCAGGTTCAGGGCGCGCCACGGGCGCCACCAGGCAATCGCCAGGATCGCTGCATTGAGCACGGCGTAATACGAGAACAGCGCGACATGGTTGCCGCTGCCGGTGGACAGCCAGATCGGCGCCATGAAGCCGGCCAGGATGCCGAGCACGGCCAGCGTGCGCGAGTTCTGCACCACCGCCAGCACGCCCATGCCGGCGATCAGCAGCACGCTGAGCACGAAAGCGGGCGCGGCAGGCATCAGGTCATAGCGTTTGAACGCGGCGAAAATGGTCAGCAACAGGATGCCGATCGCCCCGCCCTGCAATGCCAGCGCGAACATGCGCCGGGTATCGCGCTGCACCCAGCCGAACACCAGCCCGGCCAGCGCCGCCACGGCGATGGCGGCCAGCCGCAGCTCGATCGGTGCATTCAACCAGCCCTGGTCGCTGGCGTACTTGAGCAGTGCGGCCACGCCGGCCAGCAGCACCAGCATGCCGATCTTGACCGGCACATTGCCTTCGGTGAACCACTGTTTGAGGGTGCCGACGAGCCGCTCGCCGATGCCGGGGCCCTGCGGTTCGGGCGGGGCGACCGGCTGCGCGGGCGGGGGCGGCAATGGCGGTGGTTGCGCCACGTCGATCACCGGTTCGCTCCTCGGCTCCAGCGCCTCGGCGGCCGTCGTGGAGACAGGCGCAGAGGTGGCCCTCGCGGCGCCGACGGTGTCGACCGATGCCAGGTCGGTCCAGTGCAGCGACGTTTCCCGCTCCGCCGGCGCCGGCGCCGGTGAAGCCTCCCAGGCGGACCCGGCGGCGCGCTGCTCCAGCGCGGCGACGCGTCGGCGCAGCCCGGCGATCATCACCAGCGCCACGATCAGCAGCAGCGGGATCGCCAGCAGTACCAGCACCAGCAGGACAATCAGAGCTTCCATTCCAGGCCATCCTCAAGAGGTCGCCACGGCTGTACCCGGTAGGCACAGTGCCGGCGGCACGCGGGCCATGCTAATGGATCGGCGGCAGGCGCGGGATCAACGCCCCGCAGCGCCTGCCTGAAACGACAGACCCCGGCACGGGGCCGGGGTCTGTGGATTGACGCAGGGGACGCGCGGGCTTACGCCGCGACGACCTTGACCATTTCCAGGCACTTGTTGGAGTAGCCCCACTCGTTGTCGTACCAGGACACCAGCTTGACGAAGGTGCCGTCCAGCGCGATACCGGCATCGGCATCGAACACCGAGGTGTGGGTCTCACCGCGGAAGTCGGTCGCCACGACCTTGTCTTCGGTGTAGCCCAGGATGCCCTTCAGCGCGCCTTCGCTCTGTGCCTTCACTTCAGCGCAGATCTCGGCGTAGGTGGCTTCCTTCTCCAGCTCGACGGTCAGATCGACCACCGACACGTCCGAGGTCGGCACGCGGAAGCTCATGCCGGTCAGCTTCTTGTTCAATTCCGGGATCACCACGCCGACGGCCTTGGCCGCACCGGTGGAGGACGGAATGATGTTTTCCAGGATGCCACGGCCACCGCGCCAGTCCTTGTTGGACGGGCCATCGACGGTCTTCTGGGTGGCGGTCGCGGCGTGCACGGTGGTCATCAGGCCACGCTTGATGCCCCACTTGTCGTTGATGACCTTGGCCAGCGGAGCCAGGCAGTTGGTGGTGCACGAGGCGTTGGAGACGATCGCCTGGCCGGCGTAGGTCTTGTCGTTCACACCGAACACGAACATCGGGGTGTCGTCCTTCGACGGTGCCGACAGGATGACCTTCTTTGCGCCCGCGTCGATGTGCTTCTGCGCGGTTTCCTTGGTCAGGAACAGGCCGGTGGATTCGATGACGACGTCCACGCCGACCTCGTCCCACTTCAGGTTGGCCGGATCGCGCTCCTGGGTCAGGCGGATCTTCTTGCCGTTGACCAGCAGGTCGTTGCCGGAGACTGCCACGTCAGCCTTGAAGCGGCCATGCACGGAGTCGTACTTCAGCATGTACGCCAGGTAATCCGGCTCCAGCAGATCGTTGATGGCGACGATTTCGATGTCATTGCCGAAGTTCAGCACGGCCGAACGCAGCACGTTGCGCCCGATGCGACCGAAACCGTTGATGCCAACCTTGATTGCCATGTTCACAAGCTCCTGCAGCCGCGACGGTGCGGCGCCGATGGAAAGGGGTGTTCATTCTAGCAGGGCCGGACCCGGGCAGGCCCGCGCAAGCCGAATGGGAACCGGTTACAACGGCAAATACCCGGATTGATCCGGATCAAGGCGCGCAACCGCGCGGGCGGCAAAACTGGCCCCATTCCAACCCGCCACGAGACCGTCTCATGCGCAAGACCTCCCCCCTCCTGCTCACCAGCCTGGCCGCCGCCCTGGCGCTGGCCGCCGCCCCGGCCATGGCCCAGTCCAAGGGCGACTGGACGATCGGTGCCGGCGTGCACCAGGTCGCCCCGAAGTCCAACAACGGTTCGCTGGCCGGCGGCACCCTGAAGGTCGATGTCGACAACGACATCAAGCCGACCATCACCGGTGAGTACTTCATCGCCGACAACCTCGGCATCGAGATCCTGGCCGCGCTGCCGTTCAAGCACGACATCAACATCGCCGGCCTGGGCAACGTGGGCAGCACCAAGCACCTGCCGCCGGTGGTGTCGCTGCAGTATCACTTCAACAGCGCGGGCAAGGTCTCCCCGTTCCTGGGTGCCGGCATCAACTACACCACGTTCTTCAGCGAGAAGACCGGCGGCGCGCTGGCCGGCAGCAAGCTGAAGATGGAGGATTCCTGGGGCCTGGCCGCCCATGCCGGCCTGGACTTCGCGATCAATGACAAGGGCTCGCTGCGCGTCGATGTGCGCTGGATGGACATCGACAGCAAGGTCAAGCTCGATGGCGAAAAGATCGGCACCGTCAACATCGACCCGCTCGCCTACGGCGTGTCGTACGTGTTCAAGTTCTGATCGGCGGATCAGAACCCAACCAGGCAACACCCTCGCAGCAAGACAGTTTCCCCGGCTTCGGCCGGGGTTTTTTTTGGACAGGCGCGGCGGTCTGGGGGTCACTGCGGGGCGTGACGCTCGCCGTTACGCTGCGGAAAGCAGATGCCGGGCCGCGGCCTGCGCATGCAGCGTGGTCGTATCGAACACCGGCACGGTTGCATCCTGCGCGCCGACCAGCAGCATGATCTCCGTGCAGCCCAGGATGATGCCCTGCGCGCCGCGATCCACCAGCCGCTGCATGACCGCGCGATACCTCTGGCGCGATGCCGGCAGCACCTGCCCCTGCACCAGCTCCTCATAGATGATCCGGTGCACTGCCGCGCGGTCGTCGGGCTCCGGGACCAGTACCTCCAGGCCATGCGCGTGCGTGAGCCGACCCTTGTAGAAATCGTGTTCCATCGTGAACGCGGTGCCGAGCAGGCCAATGCGCCGCAACCCGGCGCCCTTGATCGCTTCGGCCGTCGGGTCGGCGATGTGCAGCAGCGGAATCGCGATCGCCGCCTGCACCGCATCCGCCATGCGGTGCATGGTGTTGGTGCAGATCACGATGGCAGTGGCTCCGGCGCCCTGCAGGCGTTGGGCCGCATCGATCATCCGCTGCGTGGCACTGTCCCAGTCGCCGGCATGCTGCAGCGCCTCGATCTCGGCGAAATCGAACGACCACAGCAGGATCCGCCCGGAATGCAGCCCGCCCAGCGTGTCGCGCACCTGCTCGTTGATCAGGCGGTAATAGTGGGCCGAGCTTTCCCAGCTCATGCCGCCGATCAGGCCAACGATGTGGGCCATGGGGTCGCTCCTGCGTCCGCCCGATGCCGGGCACCCGCCGAGCCTAGCCGAACCCGAGCGGCACTGCAGCCGGCCAGATCGCGGCAAGCCCGCGCGTGGCCAGCCCGCTAGAATGCCGCGGATGAAAATGCCTTCCCTGCTCCCGGCCACCGCGCTCGCGCTGGCCCTCACCCTTGTTTCCACCGATGCCCTGGCCTGGGGCGCGCAAGGCCACCGCCTGGTGGCGCGGATCGCCGAGACCCGGCTGACCCCGCAGGCCCAGGCCGAGGTGGACCGTCTGCTCGCCGCCGAGCCGGATCCGACACTGCATGGCATCGCCCCGTGGGCCGATCAGCTGCGCGCCAAGGACCCCGGCCTGGGCAAGCGCTCGGCCGGCTGGCACTACGTCAACATCGGCGAAGACGATTGCCACTACGAAGTGCAGAAGCACTGCAGGAACGGCAACTGTGTGGTCGAGGCGCTGAAAGCACAGACCGCGATCCTCGTCGACCGCAGCAGGTCCGATGCCGAACGCGCGCAGGCACTGAAGTTCGTGGTGCACTTCGCCGGTGACATCCACCAGCCGATGCATGCCGGCTACGGCCATGACAAGGGCGGCAACGATTTCCAGGTGCAGTTCAACAACCGCGGTACCAACCTGCATTCACTGTGGGACAGCGGCATGCTGAATGAGCAGACGCTGGACGACGACCAGTACCTCAAGCGCCTGCTGGCCCTGCCCAAGCCGGTGTTCGCAACGCGCTCCAACATCGATGCCGATGCCGTGCAGTGGGCCGAGGCCAGTTGCCGGATCGCGATTGCACCTGGCGTTTACCCGAACAAGCGTACGCTGGCCCCGAGCTATGCGGCGACCTATCGCCCGGTCGCCGAGCGCGAGCTGCGCCTGGCCGGTGAACGCCTGGCGGTGCTGCTCAACGACACCCTGGGCAATCGCTGAGGCCATCACCATGTCACTGCACGTCGCCAGTTTCTTCCATCCGGACAGCCACACTTTCAGCTACGTGGTGCATGACCCGGCGACGTTGCAGGCGGCGGTGATCGATCCCGTGCTGGATTACGACCCGGACACCGATGCATTCGGTGCCGGGCCGCTTCAGCCGCTGCTGGCCCACGTAAGCGCGCACGGCCTGCAGGTACGCTGGCTGCTGGACACCCATGCCCACGCCGACCACGTCAGCGCCGGGCGCTGGCTCAAGCGCCAGTGGCCGGACGCGACCCTGGCCATGGGTGCGGGCATCGTGCAGGTGCAGCGCACCTTCGCACCCCGTTACGCGCTGGAGGTGCCGACCGACGGCTCGCAGTTCGATCATCTGTTCGCCGATGGCGAACGCTTCACGCTCGGTGATATCGACGCCGAGGTGATCGCGGTGCCGGGCCATACCAGTGACAGCGTGGCGTATCGGATCGGCGATGCGCTGTTCACCGGTGATTCGCTGTTCATGCCTGACGGCGGCACCGCCCGCTGCGATTTCCCGGGCGGTGACGCGGCGCAGCTGTACCGCTCGATCCAGCGGCTGCTGGCCTTGCCGGACGCGACCCGTGTGTTCATCTGCCACGACTACGGCCCCGGTGGCCGCGAGGTCGCCAACGAGACCACCATCGGCGCGCAGCGCGCGCACAACATCCACCTGCATGACGGCATCAGCGAAGCCGAGTTCGTGGCCACCCGCCAGGCCCGGGATGCCACGCTGGCCGAGCCTAAATTGATGGAACCCTCGGTGAAAGCGAACATCCAGGGCGGTGCCGTTCGCGGCGGATAGGCATCTCACCGCGTCGTGGGCGCACTGCTTCGCTATTTCGCCGGCGTCCCGCTGCGCACGGTCGCCTTGCCTTTCACGATTTCGAAGGTGAAGGCATACAGCAGGCTCACCGCGACAGGTTCGATGCGCGCGGCACCCTTGCAATCGCCCTGATCCGCTGGAACCTTCCCCTCCGCGAAGTGACACACCGCTGCGGGCACGTACTGCCAGGCCGCCACCGCATCCTGCGCGGACTGCAGCAACGGCGCATTCTCAGGGGCATTGCCAGCGGCGCATTCGTCGCGGTCCTGCACCGGCAGACTTCGCTCCACGCGACCCTGCGCATCGATGACCAACTGCAGGCACACCGTCGTGGGCGCAAGCTCACTGCGCGGATCGCGAGCGCCCAGCACGGGGTCCGGACCTGCATTCAGTTGCGGCATCCGGTAACCCTCTGCAGCCTTCAGCTGATAGCTCGCGACCTGTGCAGCCCCCGTGCCGGTGGTCGGATCCAAGCGCTGGTGACCCACGTTCTCCGCCCGCGTGTCCACTGACGTAAGCGTCTCATGGGTGGCACAGCCAGCCATCAACAGCGCCGCCACTGCCAGGACGGATGACTGCCTCATGGCGTTGGCACCTCATCATCCATGGCGTAGGTGACCGGAATCTTCAGCGCCGAGGCCACCGCCTTGCCATTCCGGATCGCCGGTTCGAAGGTCCACTGTTTCGCGGCAGCGACCGTCGCGTCATCGAATACACCCGCCGGGCTCGCCTGAAGCACGCGCACATTGGTCGCCCTGCCTTCGGTATCCACGTCCACCCTGACCACGACCTTGCCGACGATGCGCTGCTCGGCCGCCGCTTTCGGGTAGGACGGCGGCGGCATCTTGTGCGCGATCGCATCGCGATCAGCGGCGACCGCGGTGCCCTGGCCCGCCCAGGCCACCGTGCCCAGACCCACGCACAACCCGACCACCAGCACCTGCCCGGTCAACCACGGCAATGTCTTCCGCTTGTGTTCCTTCAACATGGCAATCCGCTCCTTCAACATCGGTTGGCTGCGCCAGTGGCAGGCCATCGGGGCAACCGGGTGGACCAACTGCGCCTTGAGCAGCGCGTTGGCGTAGAGCCGGCGCAGTGCCGGATGCGGATCGACCGTGCGGGCGTCGCAGGCCAGTTCCTGGTCACGCAGGAAGCGGCGCGCCGCCCACGGCAGCAACGGGTGGAACCAGAACACGCACCGCAGCGCGGCCAGCGCGGCGTTTGCCCAGGGATCGCCATGACGACGATGGCTGTGTTCGTGGCGCAGGATCAGCTCCTGCTCGGCGGGGCTGAAGCGCTGCTCGAAGTCCGGGCTCACCACGATGCGCGGCCGCCACAAGCCGACCAGCGCCGGCAGGCCCGGATCGCCACTGGCCTGCCAGCTGCCATCCGCGCGCGGTTGCAGCGCGCCCAGGGCATGCTCGAAGCGGCGCTGCGCGCGCCAGCTGATGCCGACCATCGCCACCGCGCCCAGCAACCACACCGTCAACAGCAGTAGCGGCCACTGCGAGGCGTCGGTGGGCACGGCCGGCGCGCGCAGGGCCGAAGCCATGACCATGACCGGGTCCGTTTCAGTCATCGGCAGCCGTGGCAGTGGCAGGTAGGGCGCGACCAGCATCAACGGCAGCAACCACCAGCTGCGGTAAGCCAGCGCTGCGCCTCCGAGGCGCAGCAGCAGCGGCCTGGCCGCGGCCAGCACCAGCGTCGCCAGCGACAGCCACACGCTGGCCTGCAGCAGTCCATCAAGCAGCTCAGTCATGGCCCAGCTCCCGGATCAGCTGCTTCAGCTCGGCGATGTCCTGCGCGCTCAGCTCCCCGCGCTGGCTGAAGTGCGCCACCAGCGGCGCGACGCGACCGTCGAAGACCCGGTCCAGGAAGCCCTCGCTCTGCTCGGCCACCCAGGCCTGGCGCTGCAGCACCGGCGAGTACAGATAGCGGCGCCCATCACGGCTGGCGCTGATCGCGCCCTTGGTCAGCAGCCGGTTGAGCAGGGTCTTGATGGTGGGCTCGGCCCAGTCGCGGCTGGCCAGCGCGGTCACCACCTCGTCAGCGCCCAGCGGATGGCTGCGCCACAACACCTCCATCACCACCGCTTCGGCTTCACTGATCTGGCTCATCATTTACACCCGTAATCGACAAACCGATTACGCCCGTAATCAACCTGGGTGTCAACCCTTCGACAGCCGGTTCATGCAGCCGCTGCCAGCATCGGCGCACGCCCCACGGAGCCCTCGATGAGACGCTACCGAAAATTCGACTACCCGGTCGACGATGTGCGCCGCTTCCTGGAGCCGGGCCCGATCGTGCTGATCAGCTCGGCCTGGAAAGGCCAGCGCAACATCATGACCCTGGGCTGGCACATGGTGCTGGAGTTCACGCCCTCACGGCTGGCCACGATGATCTCCAGCGGCAACCACAGCTTCGAGCTGATCCGCCGCAGTGGCGAATGCGTCATCAATGTGCCCACCGCCGAGATGCTCGATACGGTGGTGGGCATCGGCAACAGCAGCGGCGCGGAGATCGACAAGTTCGACCACTTCGGCCTGGAGGCGGTGGCCGCCACGGAGGTCGCCGCCCCCCTGATCGCCCAGTGCCACGCCAGCTTCGAGTGCCGGCTGGCAGACCGCAGCCAGATCAAACGGCATGGCCTGTTCATCTGGGAGGTCGTCAAAGCGCACGTCGCGCGCTCCCCGAAAGTGCCGCGCACGGTGCATTACCGCGGCGATGGCCAGTTCATGCTTTCCGGCGATGAAGTCTCGCGTCGCCGTCTGTTCAAACCGGAAATGCTGTAATGACCCGCATGATTTCGCAGGATAGCGCCGCATGACCGAACACCTGACCGACCTGGACGCCGCCGTCGAGTGGCTGCTGCAGCGGGTCGATGGCCCCCTGCGCATTGGCGCCCCGCTCGCACTGGGCAAGCCGCACCGGCTGCTCAACGCGCTGTATGCCCGTGTTGAACACGATGCCTCGCGGCCGCTGCAGCTGTATACCGCGCTGTCGCTGAATCCACCGCGTGGCGGCGCCGGGCTGGAAGCGCGCTTCATGACGCCCTTCGCCGAGCGTCATTTCGGTGCGGAGTTCCCGCGCCTGGCCTACGCCGATGCCATGGTGCGCGACCAGCTGCCGGCGCATGTGCAGGTGGAAGAGTTCTACATGCAGTCCGGTGCGCTGCTCAATTCCTCGCAGGCGCAGCGCAGCTACACCAGCCTCAACTACACCCATGCCGCCGATGCGGTGGCGCAGCGCGCGCCGCATGCGATCGTGCAGAAAGTGGCGATGCGCGCGAACGACCGGCGCCTGTCGCTGTCGTGCAACAACGACATCACCCAGGACACGCTGGATGCGATGGTCGCGCGCGGGCTGCCACGCCCGTTGATGATCGCCGAGATCGATCCGCAGCTGCCCTACCTGGCCGGTTCGGCCACGGTGGATGTGTCGTTCTTCGATCTGGTGATCACGCCACCGGGGCCCTACCCGGACCTGTTCGGCCTGCCGCGCCAACCGGTGAGCGATGCCGACTATGCGATCGGCCTGTACGCCAGCACGCTGGTGCGCGATGGCGGCACGCTGCAGATCGGCATCGGTACGCTGGCCGATGCGCTCAGCCATGCGCTGGTGCTGCGGCATACCGACAACGCCCGCTACCGGCAGATCCTGCAGGCGCTCGATCCCGGCCTGGCCAGCAACCCCACCGTCCTTGAGTGCGGTGGCCTGGAGCCGTTCGAGATCGGCCTGTACGGTTGCAGTGAGATGCTCAACGAGGGCTTCCGCCGGCTGGTCCAGACCGGGGTGATCCGGCGCAAGGTGCACGACGATCTGGCGCTGCTGCAGCGGATCGAGAACGGCACCGCCTGGACCACCGACTACGCCACGCTCGAGGCCGAGGGCGAGTATCTGCACGGCGCGTTCTACCTGGGCTCGCCGGAGTTCTACCAGTGGCTGCGCGACCTGCCCGAGGAGGAGCGCAGCGCGATCGGCATGCGCCGCATCAGTGAGATCAACCAGCTCTACGGCGGCGATGAAACGCTGGAGCGGATGCAACGCCGCGATGCGCGCTTCTTCAACTCCTGCATGATGGCCACCGCGCTCGGCGCGGCCGTTTCCGATGCGCTGGAAGACGGCCGTGTGGTCTCCGGCGTGGGCGGCCAGTACAACTTCGTGGCGATGGCCCATGCTCTGCCCGGTGCACGCAGCGCGCTGATCTTCCGTGCCACCCGCGAGGACAAGGGCACGCTGCAGTCCAACGTGCGCTGGAACTACGGGCACACCACGATTCCGCGGCATCTGCGCGACCTCTACATCAACGAGTACGGCATTGCCGACCTGCGCAACATGACCGACGAGGACTGCGTGATCGCGATGGCCGCGATCACCGATGCGCAGTTCCAGGCCGCCTTGCTGGACAAGGCGAAAGCCTCGAAAAAGCTGGCCGCCGGGTTCACTGCGCCCGACGATGGGCGGCGCAACACCGCGGCCGAAGTCAGCGCGGCACTGGCGCCATTCCGCCAGTCCGGCCTGCTGCCGGACTATCCGCTGGGCAGTGATTTCACCGAAGTCGAGCAGCATCTGGTCAAGGCGCTGGGCTGGCTCAAGCAGAACACGCAGACACCGATGACCAAGCTGCGCACGGTGCTGTCTGCGCTGACGCAACCGGCCGGCGATGGCGACCAGGCCTATCTGCAGCGGATGGGGCTGGAAGCGCCGAAGTCGTTCGGCGAACGCATCGAAGCGCGGTTGGTGCGCTTGGGCTTGGCGCGCACCGCAGCCGGGTGATGGAGATCCACGCCCTGCGTGGATGCGTGGTGATCACGCGTCAGCCATGGTCGAGGGTTGCGCCGACAGCATCCACGCATGGCGGGGATCTACCCTCGATCAAGGATGGCGTGGTGTTTGCCCTTCAACAAACGAAAAGGCCGGGGAATCTCCCCGGCCTTTCGCGTTGCAGCTACCGGGCATCGCCCGGCGCCACGATCAGTTCGCCAGCTGCGCCTTGGCCGCGGCCACGACGTGCTCGGCGGTGATCCCGAAGTGCTTGTACAGCGCTTCGGCCGGGGCCGAGGCACCGAAGGTGTCGATACCGACCACCGCACCGTCCAGGCCTACGTACTGGCGCCAGAAACCGGTGACGCCGGCTTCCACGGCCACGCGGTTGCGCACGGCGTTGGGCAGCACGGACTCGCGGTAGGCGGCGTCCTGGCGCTCGAACACGTCGGTGGACGGCATCGACACCACGCGGGTCTTGATGCCGGCGGCATCCAGTTCCGCCTTGGCGGTCACGGCCAGGCCCACTTCCGAACCGGTGCCGATCAGGATCACGTCCGGCACGCCGCCTTCGGCGTCGGCCAGCACGTAGCCACCGCGCGCGATCTGCGCGACCTGTTCGGTGCTGCGCGGCTGGTGCGGCAGGTTCTGGCGGCTGAAGACCAGGCAGCTCGGACCATCCTTGCGGGTGATCGCCGACTTCCAGCTGACCGCCGATTCGACCGCATCGCACGGGCGCCACACATCGTTGTTGGGGATGTAGCGCAGCGAGGCCAGGTGCTCCACCGGCTGGTGGGTCGGGCCGTCTTCGCCGAGGCCGATCGAATCGTGCGTGTACACGTGGATGGCGTGGGCCGGGATCAGCGCGCTCATGCGCACGCCGTTGCGGGCGTAATCGCTGAACACCAGGAAGGTGGCGTCGAAGGGAATGAACCCGCCATGCAGGGCCAGGCCGTTGGCGATCGCGGTCATGCCGAACTCGCGCACGCCGTAATAGACGTAGTTGGCGTTCGGGTCATCGGTGGCGACCGACTTGCTGGCCTTCCACAGGGTCAGGTTGGAGTGCGCCAGATCGGCCGAACCACCCACCAGCTCCGGCAGCAGCGGCGCGAACGCTTCGATCGCCAGCTGCGAGGCCTTGCGCGAGGCGATGGTCTGGCCGTCGGCCTGGACCTGGGCGATGTAGGCATCGGCCTTGGCAATGAAATCGGCCGGCAGCTCGCCGTGTGAACGACGGATCAGCTCATCGGCTTCGGCCGGGTACTGCGCGGCGTACTTGTCGAACTGCTGCTCCCACTCGGCCTGGCGCAGGGTGCCGGTACCGCCGGCACGCCAGCCGGCGTAGATCTCTTCCGGGATCTCGAACGGGCCGTACGGCCAGCCCAGCTGCTTGCGGGTCGCTTCCAGCTCGTCCTTGCCCAGCGGGGCGCCGTGGCTGGATTCCTTGCCGGCCTTGCCCGGCGAACCGAAGCCGATGGTGGTGCGGCAGCAGATCAGGGTCGGCTTGTCGAACTGCGACAGCGCGCTGTCGATGGCGGACTTGATGCTCTCCGGGTCGTGGCCATCGACGCCGCGCACCACGTTCCAGCCATAGGCTTCGAAACGCTCGGGGGTGTTGTCGGTGAACCAGCCATCGGTGTTGCCGTCGATGGAGATGTGGTTGTCGTCCCAGAAGCAGACCAGCTTGGACAGGCCCCAGGTGCCGGCCAGCGAGGCGGCTTCATGCGAGATGCCTTCCATCAGGCAGCCGTCGCCCAGGAACACCCAGGTGCGGTGGTCGACGATCTCGTGTTCGGGGCGGTTGTAGCGCTGCGCCAGCAGCTTCTCGGCCAGGGCGAAGCCCACGGCGTTGGCCAGACCCTGACCCAGCGGACCGGTGGTCGTCTCCACGCCGGGGGTTTCATGGTGCTCGGGGTGGCCGGCGGTCTTGCTGCCCAGCTGGCGGAACTGCTTGAGCTGCTCGATCGGCAGGTCGTAGCCGCTCAGGTGCAGCAGCGCGTACTGCAGCATCGAGCCATGGCCGTTGGACAGCACGAAGCGGTCGCGGTTGAACCACTTGGGATTCTTCGGGTTGTGACGGAGATAGTCGTTCCAGAGCACTTCGGCGATGTCGGCCATGCCCATCGGCATGCCGGGATGACCGGACTTGGCGGTTTCGACCGCATCAGCGGCAAGGAAGCGGATGGCGTTGGCCAACTGGCGGCGGGTAGGCTGCGTCATGGTTCTGTCGGAGTCGGGAGGCTCCCGCGGAGCTGCGGGCAGCCCATTGTCCCACAGGTGATCGGCGGGGTCAGGCCGAAGACAGGCCAGGCCCTTAACGACGACGCCCCGCACAGGGCGGGGCGTCAGGGCAGCTCGGGCCTGTGCAGGCTCAGTCGCGCGGGGCCGGCGCAGGGGCCGGGGCCACCGTGGCCACGACCGGACCATCGTCCACCTCGCCCTTGGCCACCAGGGTGGTCAGGGCCAGATCGCCGGTGACGTTCAGCGCGGTACGGCACATGTCCAGGAAGTGGTTCACGCCCAGGATCAGGCCGATGCCCAGCGGGTTCACGCCCACCATCGCGCAGATCATGGCCACCACCGGCAGCGAGCCGGAGGGCACGCCGGCGGTGCCGATGCCGCCCAGGATGCAGACCGCCATCACCATGAACTGCTGGCCGATGCTCAGGTCCACGCCGAAGAACTGCGCCAGGAAGATCACCGTCACGCCCTCGAACAGCGCGGTGCCGTTCTGGTTGGCGGTGGCGCCCACGGTCAGCACGAAGCGCGAGACCTTCTGCGGCAGGCCCATCTGGTCGGCCACGCGCAGCGCGGTCGGCAGGGTGGCGTTGCTGGACGCGGTCGAGAAGGCCATCACGGTGGCCTCCTGGGTGTCGCGGAAGAACGCAAGCGGCGAGCGGCCGGACAGCCACACCGCGACGCCGTAGGTCACCACCATGTGCAGGCCCAGCGCCAGCACCACCACGCCGACGTAGGCGCCCAGGCGGATGATCAACTCGAAGCCGAACAGCGCGGCCAGGTTGAACATGAAGCAGGCCACCGCGTACGGGGCCAGGCGGATGACCAGGTTGATCAGGGTCATCGAGATTTCGAAGATGCCTTCGATGGCGCGACGCAGCGGGGCGACCTTTGCCTCGTCGGTCAGCACCATGCCGATGCCGAACATCAGCGCGAAGAACATCAGCGAGAGGATGGCGCCATTGCTGGAGGCCGCCTCGACCACGTTGCTCGGCACGATCGACAGCAGCATGTCCATGCCCTTGGGCGTGCCATGGATGCCAGCGACGATTTCCTTGCTGCGCTCGGCATTCTCGGTGAGCATCTGCGCGGCCACGACCGGGTCCACGCCTGCGCCGGGCTTGAGCACGTTGACCAGCACCAGGCCGATGCCCACGGCGATGCCGGAGAGCAGGATGGTGTAGGCCAGCGTCTTCCAGCCGATGCGGCCGAGGGCGCGGATGTCGCCCATCTCCGACACGCCCATGATCAGCGCCGAGAAGATCAGCGGCACGATCAGCATGAAGATCAGATTGAGGAACAGGCCCGAGGCCGGCGTGGTGATGTAGTCCATCACCCATTTGGCTGCGGCCTGCAGGCCGTCGATACTGCCACCGAGCGCATGGACGGTCAGCCCGAGGACCAGGCCGATGATGAAGCCAATGCCCATTTTCCAGTGCAAAGGCAGTTTCTGCCGGGTCGTTGCGGCCTCAGTCATGGAGCGGCGTTCCTCGAAAAAATGAAATCAGCTTAGCAAAGGCGGCCGCCCTGACCGACACGCCTTTTTATGAATGCGCAGATGGGTACAGCGGCGCCAGGCCATTGTTCTGCGTGGCCGCAGGGGGCCGCCAGTGCGGTCCGTCATGGAAGGCGCGGCGCAGATCCTGTCGGGCCTGGCCGACATCGCCGCCCTGCCCGCCCCAGCGGACCTGCTGCATCTGGACCAGCGCCGCCCGCTGCTGTGCGTCGTCGAGGCGCTCGAGCACCTGCTCGAACGTCTGCACACCGCCCATTCCCGCCAGCACCGCGATGATCTCGTCCAATCCGCCGGCTTCCATCGCCCGGCGCAGGTCGGCGCGGGTGTACGGACTCCCCGACGCGGTGATGGATACGACCCCCTCGGTGCCCCGCACGACCGCCGGCCGCCGCCGTCGGCGCCAGCCCCAGGCCAGGGTCAACAGCCACAGCACGGCCAGGCCGGCCGACAGGGCGATCCAGCCCCAGGGACGTGGCGCGGTCTGCGCAGGCGCCAACTGCAGATCGGTGGACGCCGTGGCCGGCTCACCCGGCAGGGCCGAGGTGGTGTCCACCGGCAGGGGCGCTGTCGCACTGCCGCCCACGCCGGCGGCGATATCCAGCTGCAGGTCCGGCAGGCTCGCGTTGCGCGGCTGACCGGCCGCCACGTCCCACCACGCCATGCGCAGCCCCGGCACCGTCAGCGCACCGGCCTGGCGCGGCACGATCGCGAAGCGCCGGGTCAGCGTGAGCTGCGGCGTGCTGCCGTTGAAGGTTTCATCGAACTGCGGCGGCTCGGCGAAGACCTGCGCACCTGGCCCGACATCGGGCACCGGCAGCTCCGGGAACTGCGCCTTGGTCGCGCCCTCGGCCACGGCCTCGACCACGATGGTGGCCGCTTCTCCGGCACGGCCGGTGGTGGGCGCGGCGGTGTAGCGCAGGCGCAGCCCATGCAGCGGCAGCCACGGCTGCGGGGCAGACGCGGGCTGCGCCTGGACCTGCAGCGTGCGCTCGGCCGACGCGGCGCGCAGGCGGCCATCGCCACCGAACATGTCGTTGAAAAAGCCGCCCGCGCTGCGCCCGTTGAACTGGGCCGCCGGCAGCACCAGCGCTCCGCTGCGCTCGGGGATCAGCAGGAAACGACGTTCCACCACGTTGTAGCGGCGGCCATTGACCTCGCGCACCAGGGTGCGGTCTTCGCCCACCCGCTGCAGCGATGCACCGGCCGGCGTATCGAGCACCAGTTCACCGCTGAGCAGTTGCGCGGCGTAGAACAGGCGCACCACCACGCCGACACTCTGCTGCACGTACGGCGTCGGATCATCGACCTCGGTTTCCAGGAACACGGCGGCATTGCCCGTGGCCGCGGCGGGGGCCGATGCGCTGCTCGCACCGACCTGCAGCGTCAGCGGCTGCGTACGGCTGCTGCCAACCTGCAGGGCAGGAACCTGCAGCGTGCCGCTCCGCTTCGGGCTGAGCGCCACCGCGTACAACGCGCGCGAGGTCATCGCGCCATTGCTCCACTGCACCTGGCGGCTGCTGGTCTGGCTGCTGAGATCGAAGTCGGTCCGCAGCGGTGCATAGTCCGGCGCACCACCGCCCGCATCGGATTCAATGTTGAGCGTGACGGTGTCGCTGTCGGTGATCTGGTCACGATCAAGCCATGCCCGGGTCTGTGCCTGCGCGGCCAGGCTCGCGCACAGCAGCAGGACGAGCCCGGCGCGCAACCAGCGCTGTATCGTGGAGTGTGTCATCGCCCTTCCCGTTTCCTGCGTTCGTTTTCCAGCTGGAACTTGGCCCGCAGCAGGCTGCCCGGATCATCCGGTACCCGCCGCATCCAGGCCTCGACCGCCTGCTGCTGCTCACGCTGCTGCGGGGTGCCACTGACCTGGCCCTCGGCCTTGTCGTTGCCGTCGTTGTTCCCTTGGCGCTGCATCGCCTGCTGCATGCGCTCGCGCTGGGCGGCGTCGGCCTCGGCCTGCGCCTGGCTGTCGGCGGCCTGCGGTGACTTCTCGCCCTGGGAGCGGCCATCCTTCGGATCACCGGACGAGGGCGGCGGTGACTGCCCCGGTTGGCCCTGGTTCTGCGGCGGCGAACCGTCACCCTCCTTGCCCTGTCCCTGCTGCCCCTGATTCGTGCCTGCGTCGGGCTTTTCGGGCGGGTTCTTTCCGTCCTTCTGATCGTTGTTCTGGTCGTTGTTCTGCGGCGGCTTGCGCTTCCGGGCGGCGTCGACCGCGGCGCGGTTGGCCACCGCATCGGCCATGCCGGGATGCTTCTTCAAGGCGCGGTCATAGGCTTCGATCGCCGCGTCGTACTGCCCCTGGCGCGCCAATGCGTTGCCGAGGTTGTACCAGCCGGCGTCGGTGTCGATGCCCTCGAACTGCTGCTGCGCGGCCTTGAAGTCGCCCTTGCGGTACGCATCCACGCCGCTGGACAAGCGTTGCTGATCGACCTGGTCGGCGCGTTGCCACCACGTTCCTTCGGCGGCGTGCGCCGTCGTGGGCAGCGCCATCGGCACTGCCGCCATCATCACCAGCACCGCCAGTGCGCCTCGCCGCCGGAACGCAAACAGGGCCAACACCATCAGCGGCGGCAGCAGCCAGAAACCTTCATCGCGCCAGGTGCGGCCCTGTCCTTCGCGGCTGTCATCGGCACTGACCCGCGGGATCAACACGTCCAGCGCGGCCAGATCCTTGTCGTCGGAGGCGATGCGGGCATAGCGACCGCCGCCGCGGCTGGCGACGCCGCGCAGGGTGCCCTCTTCCAGCCGCGCGGGCACGATCTGGCCTTCGCCATTGCGGTAGGCCGCGCCCTGCGGCGTACCCAGGCCGAGCACGGAGACCACGAAACCCTGCGCGCGTGCCGAGGCCGCCGCCTGTTCTGCATCGGCATCGGCGCGATCGGTCAGCAGCAGAATGTCGCCACCGCGTGCGCCGGATTGCTGCAGCAGCTTCACCGCCGTTTCCAGCGCACGGTCCGCGCGCTGGCCATCGCGTGGCATCACGTCCGGTGCCAAGGCATCCAGGTACAGGGCGACATTGGCCATGTCGTCGGTCAGCGGCGCCACCGTGTAGGCGTCATCGGCGTACACCAGCAGGGCGACTTCACCGCCCTGGCGTTCGCGCAGCAGTGTGGCCAGTTTGGCGCGTGCCTGGAGCAGGCGCGACGGTGGCAGATCGGTCGCGGTCACCCGAGAAGAGAGATCCAGCGCAACCACCAGCGGCGACGGCGTCTGCCACAACGGTTGGGCGACCTGCCGCCACGAGGGACCGGCCAGGGCCACGATCGCGATCACCGTACCGGACAGCAACAGCACCAACCCACCCCAGGCGCGACGGTCGCGGCCGACCAGCAGGTGGCGCAGCAGATGCGCATCCACGGTCTGCCGCCACACGTTGGCCCGGCGCCGGCGCAACCACCAGATCGCCACCAGCAGCGGCAGCGCGAGCAGCGCCCACAGGGCCTCGGGGCGCATGAAATGCAGGGCGTTCCAGCTCGCGCTCATATCCAGCGCCTCGGCAGCAGCCAGGCCAGGCCGGCCAGCAGCAACGCCAATGCCAGCGGCGGCGCGTAGCGCTCGATCCGCGGCCGCACCGCCGGGCCCGTCGATTTGACCGGTTCCAGCCGCTCCAGCTCGGCATAGATGCCGGCCAGCTCATCGGTATTGCGCGCGCGGAACGAGCGGCCACCGGTGAGCGCGGCAATCCTGTTCAAGGTCGCCTCGTCCACCGGGTCGTCGCCCGGCGCGATCTGCACGCCGAACAGACTGATGCCGCCATCGCCGCCGAAGGCCACGGTGTAGACGCGCACGCCTTCGGCCTGGGCGAGTTCGGCCGCGCGCAGCGGTTCGAGGACGCCGGCATTGCTGACGCCGTCGGTGAGCAGGATCAGCACGCGCTGGCCCTGGGGTTGTTCGCGCAGGCGTTTGACCGCCAGCGCGATCGCATCGCCGATCGCCGTCTCGCGCCCGGCCAGGCCGACCACGCTGTCGCGCAGCTGGTCACGCACGCTGGTGAGGTCGGCGGTCAACGGCGTGAGCGTGTAGGCGCGCTCGCCGAAGATCAGCAGGCCGACACGATCGCCGACGCGGCGGTCCAGGAAGTCGGCGAGCACCGCCTTGGCCGCGGTCAGCCGCTCGACCACCTGGTTGCCGAGCATCATGTCCGCCTCGCTCATGCTGCCGGACACATCCACTGCCAGCATCATCTGCCGGCCCTGCTGTGGCGGCGCCACTGCATCGCCGAGCTGCTGCGGCCGCGCGGCGGCCACGCACAGGCAGGCCCAGGCCAGCCACAGCAATGCACGCCCCAGCCGTGGCCCCGCACCGCCCGGGGCAGCACCGAGCGACTGCAGCTGGTCGGCGGCATAGGGCACCCGCAGCGCGGCGCCCGCGCCGGGGCGCGACGGCCACCAGCGCATGAGGATCGGCAACGGCAGCGCCAGCAGCATCCAGGGCCAGGCCAGGCTGTCGACCCAGCTCAACCACGTCGGCAGCGTGATCGCGATCATCGGCGCCGCTCCGTAAGCAGCGACAGATAACGGCGGCGCGCGAGCACGCGCAGCCGCTGCACCGCCTCGGCATCCACGCTTGGCCGATAGCCACCGTCCAGCAGCAGCGCGCCGTCGCCGTCGGAGAAGGCGCGGCTGTTGTTCTCATCCAGGAACGCCAGCCACGCCGGCCCCTGCAGACGCTCCGCGCCTGGCTGGTACCGGCGCGCCGCACGGCGCAGCAGGGAAGCGATCGCAGCAACCTGCAGTACCGGCGAGCCGGCGTGGTCGACCTCGGCATCGAACAGCTCCAGCCACCGCTGGCGCGCGCGCCGCGCACGCCACTGCCAGACCCAGATCGCGACCACCACCAGCACGAGCGCGGCGAACACCAGCCACCAGCCCGGTGCGGGCGGCCACCATGGCGGTGACGGCGGCAGCTGCACATCACGCAGCGGCAGCGACGCGGCCGCGCTCATGCCACCACCGCGGTCGGCAGCGGGCTCAACCAGCTGTCGCTGGCGTCATCGGTAGAGACCACGTGCACCTGGATCCGGCGTGCGGACAAGGTGGTCTGCAATGCATCCAGTGGCGCGACGAATCGTTCGCGCCAATGCTCGCGCACCGCCGCATTGCCCAGATCAAGCAGGACGCGACGTCCCTGCGAGAGGAAGGGCAGCGCATCGGCGGGAGGTGCCCGTTCCAGCGGATCGACCAGCAGCATCACCACCACTTCGTGGTGCATGGCCAGCGCAGCCCAGCGGGCAACGGTGATGGTGGAGGCGCGCGCCGGATCGGCCAGCACGACCACGCGTGCGCCAGGACGCAGCAACCGGGCCGCCTGCTCCAGCGCACGATCCAGCCCGGCATCTTCGGCAGGCGGTTCGGCATACCAGCGGGTCAGGGCATCCAGCACGCGCAGCACCCCGCGGGTGCCACCGGCCGGTGCGATCGGCGGTTCCTGGGTACTGCCCCGCACGGCGGCGAGGCGATCGCCCTGGCGCTGCGCCAGCCAAGCCGCGACCGCGCCGACGCGTGCGGCCTGCACGGATTTGAAGCGGACCCGGGTGCCGAAATACAGCACCGGATCGGTGTCGGCGACCAGCAGTGTCAAACGTTCGCGCTCGGCCTGGAACAGCTTGGTGTGGGCCCGCCCGGTGCGCGCGGTGACCCGCCAGTCGATATGCCGCGCATCATCTCCCGGCACGTAGTCGCGGGACTCGGCGTACTCCATGCCCCGGCCACGCGCCGGTGACGGCGCACTGCCGGCATGACCGAGGCGGCCACGGCGTGCCGGCGGTGCGCGATGCGCACTGCGGCGCAGCGCCACCAGCTCGGCCAGGCTCGGTCGCAGGCCATCGCCCTCCAGCGGCGTGGCCGTATGCACGGGGGTCTCCATCGCGCTCAGGGCGCCGGCACGCGGGCCAGCAGCTCGGCGACCAGGCGCTCGCCATCCCAGCCTTCGGCGGTGGCTTCATAGCTGGGCAGCACGCGGTGGCGCAGTACATCCGGCGCCACGTTGCGCACATCGTCCGGGGTGACGAAGTCACGCCCGGCCAGCCAGGCGCGCGCACGCGCACAGCGTTCCAGCGCGATCGAGCCACGCGGGCTGGCGCCCCAGGCGATGCGCCGGGCCAGCGCCGGGTCGTAGCGGGCGGCATCGCGCGAGGCCAGCACGATCTCGATCAGGTAACGCTCCAGCGCCGGTGCCACGTGCAGCGACAGCACCGCCTTGCGCGCGGCGAACACATCGCTCAGCGGCATGCGGGCCGGCGCGGCGGCCGGCGTGGACAGCGCCTCGCGGGCGCGCTCGCGGGCCAGGCGCAGGATTTCGGTCTCCGCATCCGAATCGGGATAGCCGATCCGCACATGCATCAGGAAGCGGTCCAGCTGGGCTTCGGGCAGCGGGAAGGTGCCTTCCTGCTCGATCGGGTTCTGCGTGGCCATCACCAGGAACAGCGAGGGCAGCGGATAGGTATGCCGGCCCACGGTGACCTGGCGCTCGCCCATGGCTTCGAGCAGCGCGGACTGCACCTTGGCCGGGGCGCGGTTGATTTCGTCGGCAAGCAGGATGGGATGGAAGATCGGGCCGGGCACGAACTCGAACCGCCCTTCCTGCGGGCGCCAGATTTCGGTACCGGTGAGGTCGGCCGGCAGCAGGTCCGGGGTGAACTGCACGCGCGAGAAATCCGCATCCAGCCGGGCGGCCAGGGCACGGATCGCGGTGGTCTTGGCCAGGCCCGGGGCGCCTTCAACCAGCAGGTGGCCATCCGCCAGCAGTGCGGTCAGCAGGCGCTCGACGAGCGCGCTCTGGCCGACGATTTCGGACGACAGACCATCGCGCAGCGCGCGGAAGGCATCGTGCAGGCGGTCGTGCTCCACCGGAGCGGGCGTGGGGGTATCGGGCATGGGGGGCGGCAGATTCATGGCATCCATGTGACCTCCACGGTGGGCAGAGGTTCCATCGCCATGATGGCAGGACAGCGCTGGTTACGACATCAAGATTGGCTGAACGCAGAAAGGGCCGCACGCGGCGGCCCTTTCGTCATTGCATGCGGGTGCGTATCAATTCACGGCCGGGGTGGTCCGGGACACGCGCAGCACCTTGGGGGTCACGAACACCAGCAGTTCGGCCTTGTCCTTGTTGCGGCTGCGCTTCTTGAACAGATTGCCCAGGAACGGCACGTCGCCCAGGAACGGTACCTTGTTGACGCTGTTGCGGTCGGTGAACTCATACACGCCACCGATCACCACGGTCTGGCCATCATCGACCAGCACGGCGGTGTTCACCTCCCGGCGGTTGATGGTCGGCACGGTGCCGTAGCCATCCAGGACGATGTAGCTGTCCACTTCATCCTTCTTGACCGCCATGTTCAGGAACACGCGGTTGTCGTTGGTGATGGTCGGGGTGACCTTCAACTCCAGCACCACTTCCTTGAACTGCACGTTGGCCTGGGCCACACCGCCGGCACCGCCACCGCTGATGGTGACGTAGCCGATTTCCTTACCCTGCTTGATCACCGCTTCGCGCTGGTTGGTGGTCACCACGCGCGGGTTGGAGATCACTTCGCCGCGGGATTCTTCCTGCATGGCCGACAGTTCGACGTCCAGCAGATAACCGGCATTGAGGATCGACAGCGCCAGCGAGCCGGGGCTCTTGAGCGCGTCCACCGGCAGGTTCCAGTTCAACCCGCTGTTGATGGTGGACGGTGCACGGACCGGGATCGCGCCGGTGCGGCCTCCGGCCACCCACTCGTTGATGGCCTTCTGGTACTCGAAATCCTTGGCCGCACGGTCGTTGATGTTCTTGCCGTTCTGTCCGAGGTCGCCGCTGAAGTACACGTTGTCGCGGCTGCCGCTGATGCCGAACTTCGCGCCGAGCTCGCGTGCGAAGGTATCGGTGGCGATCACGATCCGGCTTTCGATCAGCACCTGGTCCACCGGACGGTCGATCACGTTGATCAGCTCGCGCATCCGCGCGATCTTCTTCGGGATGTCGCTGATCATCAGCGTATTGGTGCGCTCGTCGGCCACGATCCGGCCACGCGAGGACAGGAAGCCACTTTCTTCCTGCGAATTGCTGCCGCTGCCACTGCCGCCGCTGCCGCTGTTGCCGCCGCCGATACCCTTGGCCTCGGTCAGCGCTTTGAAGATCACCGCAGCGTTGTGGTAGTTGATCTGGATGTAATCGGTGACCAGGTCCTCGCGATTCTCGATCGCGATGCGCGCGTCTTCCTTGTCCTGCTCGAACTTGGCCAGCTCCGGCTGCGGTGCAACCCAGATCACGCCGCCATCGCGGCGCTTGTCCAGGCCCTTGGCGCGCAGCACGATGTCCAGCGCCTGGTCCCACGGTACGTTGATCAGGCGCAGGGTCACGTTGCCCTGCACGCTGTCGGAGGCGACCACGTTGAGGTTGGATTCCTCGGCCACCAGCTGCAGCACGGTACGTACCGGCACGTCCTGGAAGTTGAAGGTCACCGGCTTGCCGCTGTAGCCGCGCTGGGCGACGGACGCCGCCGCCTGGCTGACCGTGGCGGCATTGACCGCACCGGTTGCCGGGGCCGCCTGGCGCGGGCTGATCTCCACCACGTACTCGTTGCCGCTCTGGTAGGCCAGCGATTCGAACGCGGTGTTGGTGTTGAGCACCAGCTGGGTGCCGCCGCCATACGGCTTGGCGTCGATACGCTGCACCGGGGTGGCGAAGTCGGTCACGTTGATCGGCTTCTGCAGGCTTTCCGGCAGGCGCACATTACCCACGTCGATGACGACGCTGTTGCCCTGGCTGCGCAGATCCGGGCTGGCGCCCTGACCGTCAAACTGCAGGATCAGCCGGCCGGCGCCATCGTCGCCGCGCTTGAAGTCGATCTTGGACACCGACAGCGAGGCCGGCGCAGTCGCCGGCGCGGTGGTGGCCGCCGGTTTGGGCACGGCGCCGCTGGGCGTGGCCGCCATCAGCGTGCCGTTGGCCACCATGAGCGCGACTCCCAGCGCGCACAGGTGGATCAGCTTCTGCCGCCGGACCGGACGCAGCCGCAGGGCGTTGGAAAAGGTCATCGTGCTATCCCCATAATCATTCATTGATCTTCAAGCGCGAGCGTTGCCGGCCGTTCCAGCCAGCCACCCGCGCCATCCGGCACCAGTTCAATCAGCTCAATCCGGTCCTCGAAGACCCCGGTCACCCGCCCGTCGCTCTGCCCCAGATAGACGCCCGGACGCACCCGATAGGTGACCTTGTCCGGTGCCATCACCAGCACGACGAGTCCGCCCCCACGGCCGATCGAACCCACCATGTCCAGGCTGTCCAGCGGGAAATCTTCCAGCGGCTCCTTGCGGCGGTTCGGATCCGGACGCAGCCCCGATCCCCCTTGCGGATTGGTCCAGGCGTCGGTGAACGGGTCGCGCATCCCCTGCGCGGAATACTCAAACGTCTCGAACTGCTGCATCACCGGCAACGGTTCAAGCGGCGGTGCCGGGCGTGCACGCACGTCGGCCACCCACTTTTCCAGGTTCGGTGCATCGCCGGGCGTGCTGGTCACGCCGCGGGCGCAGCCGGCCAGCAGCACCACGCCCAACAGGCCGCATACCCGTGCGGTCGGGTTCAAGCGGCTCATTTCCGGCCTCCCTTGGCGGCCTTTTCCTGCTCGGCAGCGGCTTTCTCCTGGGCTTCCATCTCCACGTCATCCAGGTAACGGTAGGTCTTGACCGTTCCGGACAACTCCAGCGCACCGCTGCGGGCGGTGATGCCGGTCTTGGGATCCTTGGGCTTCAGGTTGATGTCGTGCATGGTCAGGATGACCACGCGCGGCAGCGAGGCCACGCCACTGACGAAGGCACCGAACTGGTGGTAACTGCCCACCATGCGCAGGGCGATCGGCTTCTCGGCGTAGAACTCCTTGGGCTGCTCGGCACCGGGCTGGAACAGCTCGTTGGCCAGCCCGCTGGAGAGCGCCGTCTGCGAGATGTCGATGATCAGGTCCGGCATTTCGGTCTTGCTGGGCAACTGGCGCAGCATCTGCTGCAGCACCTGCTCCATCTGGGTCAGCTGCTGCTTGAGCGGCTCCAGATTGACGGCACGGCCCTGTTCTTTCTCGAACTCGGTGCGCAGCTCGGCTTCCTTGTTGACCAGGGCCGAGAGCTCGTCGCGCTTGCCGCTGATCAGCAGGAACCAGCCCATGACCACGATGAACAGCGCAAGGACGACGCAGAACACGACCTTGGCCTGCTGCGGCCAGTTGCCGATGTTGTTGAAGTCCAGCTCTTTGAGGTTGATCTTCTGGCTCATTGCTGGCTCCCCTCCGGCGCATTGGCAGGCGCCGGCGGAGGTGCGGGCGGCGTGGTCGGAACAATGCGGCTACCGGCCGGCTTGGCCGGTGCGGCTGCGTCCGGAGCGGCGGACCCTGCCGGTGCGGCGGCCGGATCCTGCGATGGCGCGGCCGGGGCGGCGGACAGCGGGGCGACCGGGGCAACCGGCGCGGCGGCGGATGGTTCTGTGGTATCGACCACCGGACCATCCGCGGACAGGGCGGCATCCCTCTGTGCGGGCAGGTTCACCTTGACCACGAACATGTACGGCAGGGACTTGATGTCCAGCAGCTGCCCGGGGGCGGTGGAGGTCTTCTCCTTGTCCGGCGCCTTGGCCTCGATGATCGACAGCTCCGGGTTGGTCATCCAGCCCGAGCTTTCCAGGTTGCGCATGTAGGCACTGACGCGCGCATTGGACTGCGTGCGCCCTTCCAGGGTCAGCACGTCGCCTTCCTGCTTGAGCGTGGTCAGCACCACCCCGTCCGGAATGGTCCGCACCAGCGCATCGAACAGATGCACCATCTGCGAGCGCTTGGCCTGCAGTTCCTCGATCACGCCCTTGCGGGCCAGCAGGCGGTCCTTCTGGCGGTCCAGGCGTTCGATTTCCTTGTTCTGCTCCTTGACCTTGTCGATCTCGGCCTGCAGGAAGGTGTTGCGATCCACCTGCCCGCTGACCTGGCGGTCGTAATAGAACCAGATCAACAGCGACAGCAGCAGACCGCCGATGGCGGCGGCACCGAGCATGGCGTAGAAGTCGCGCTGGCGTTGCTTGCGCCGCTCGGCGCGCCAGGGCAATAGATTGATGCGCGCCATCAGTCAAAGCTCCTCAGCGCCAGACCGGTGGCGATCATCAGCGCCGGGGCGTCCTGGGCCAGGGCGTGTGCCTGCACCTTCGGGCCCAGGGTCATCTGTGCCAGCGGGTTGGCCACCACGGTGGCCACGCCCAGCTGCTCTTCCACCATGTCCGGCAGGCCGGTCAGGGCCGCGCAGCCGCCGGCGAGCACGATGTGGTCGACCCGGTTGAACTCGCTGCCTGCATAGAAGAACTGCAGCAGGCGACTGATCTGCTGGACCGTGGCTTCCTTGAACGGCTCGAGCACTTCCATCTCGTAGCTTTCCGGCAGCCCGCCCTGGCGCTTGGCCAGGCCGGCCTCTTCATAGGTCAGCCCGTAACGGCGCATCACTTCGTCGGTCAGCTGCTTGCCGCCGAACACCTGTTCGCGGCTGTACAGGCTGCGGCCGCCACGCAGGACATTCAGGGTGGTCATGGTGGCGCCGATGTCCACCAGCGCGACCACGCCATCACTGGCCACCGGCAGCTCGCTGGCGACCAGGGCAAAGGCGTTCTCGACCGCGAAGGCCTCCACGTCCATGACCCGCGCCACCAGCCCGCCCAGCTCCAGTGCCGACTGGCGCAGCTCGACGTTCTCTGAACGCGAGGCGGCCAGCAGCACCTGGACCATTTCCGGGTTGTTCGGAATCGCACCCAGCACTTCGAAGTCGAGGTTCACTTCCTCGATCGGGTACGGGATGTAGTTGACCGCCTCGAGCTCGACCTGGGCTTCCATGTCGTTCTCGTCCAGGTCGGCGGGCATCGGGATCAGCTTGGTGATCACGGCCGAGCCGGCCACGGCTGCCGCCGCATGGCGTGCCTTGGTTCCGGAGCGGTTCACGGCACGTCGAATGGCCTCCCCGACCGCTTCGACCTCCACGATGTTCTTTTCCACGACCGCATTCGGCGGGAGTGGTTCCACAGCGTAATGTTCCACGCGGAAACGATTGCCGCTGCGGGATAACTGCAACAGCTTTACTGCAGTCGAGCTGATATCGACGCCGATAAGAGGCGACTGGCTTTTTGGGATAAGCCCCACGGTTTCTCCCCTGCCGATGGGCACTTGGACGCAGAACCTGCGACCGCGCATTAATAACGTTTTTTTTGCAAATCGCAACCGTCAAGCTGTAAAACGGGCATCACTGCTCGTTTCACGCGTCCCCAGACGGTGATCGACTGCTCTCCCCGGGAACACCCCCAGCCGTTCCCTTGCGTAATCTATACTCTGCGACCACGAAATTCGCAATCGGAATCTGTCACTGATGACACGTCTTCGCCGTTGGCTGCGCTGGATGCTGGTCGCGTTCCTGGTCCTGGCATTGATCGGCGCCGCGGTTGCCGGCGGCCTTTACTACGCCGTCTCCTCCAAGCTCCCGGACGTGCAGACCCTGCGCGACGTCGAGATGCAGGAGCCCATGTACGTCTATGCCAGCGATGGCAAGCTGATGGCGGTGTTCGGCGAGACCCGGCGCACCCCCATCACCATGAAGGACGTCCCCGAGCGCCTCAAGCAGGCCTTCCTGGCCACCGAGGACGCGCGCTTCTACGAGCACGGCGGCGTGGACTACAAGGGCATCGGCCGCGCGGTGTGGCTGCTGGCCACCACCAACGACAAGCGCGTGCCCGGTGGTTCGACCATCACCCAGCAGGTGGCCCGCCAGTTCTTCCTGAGCTCGGAGTACAGCTACACCCGCAAGCTGGCCGAGATCCTGCTGGCGCGGAAGATCGAGAGCGAGCTGAGCAAGGACGAGATCTTCGAGCTGTATCTCAACAAGAGCTTCTTCGGCAACCGCGCCTACGGCGTGGCCGCCGCGGCCGAGTTCTACTACGGCAAGAAGCTGGGTGAGCTGGACCTGGACGAAATGGCCTCGCTGGCCGGCATCCCCAAGTTCCCCTCCAGCGGCAACCCGCTGAGCAACCCCGAGCGCGCCCGCGAGCGCCGCGACTTCTATGTGCTGCAGCGCATGGCCAGCCTGGGCTTCATCTCCCAGGCCGAGGCGGACGCGGCCAAGGCCGTGCCGATGCACGCCACCGCGCATGAGCCGCCGCTGCAGGTGGAGGCCCCGTACGTGGCCGAGCTGGTCCGCCAGGAAATGATCGCCCGCTTCGGCGGCGACGTGGTCAACAAGGGTTACCACGTGACCACCACGATCAACGCCGAACTGCAGACCGCGGCCAACCTCTCGGTGCGCGACGGCCTGCTGGCCTACGACCACCGCCACGGTTGGCACGGCGTGGAGCAGCACGTGGAGGTCCCGGCCGACGCCGATGCCGCCGCGCTGGCCACCAAGCTGTCCGGCATTCCGGCGCAGACCGGCCTGCTGCCGGCGATCGTCGCCGCCACCGCGGCCGATGGCAGCGCCACCGTGGTGCTGGGCAACCGCAGCGAAGTGGTGCTGCCGGCCAACGCCGCGCGCTGGACCAGCAAGACCCCGGCCAAACTGGTCACCCGCGGCGACATCGTACGCGTGCGCGCCGGCGAGAAAGAAGGCGAGTGGCTGCTCGACCAGATCCCGCGCGGCCAGGCTGCGCTGGTCTCGCTGGATGCCGAAAACGGCGCACTGAAAGCGCTGGTCGGTGGCTTCAGCTTCTCGGGCAACAAGTTCAACCGCGCCACCCAGGCGCGCCGCCAGCCGGGCTCGAGCTTCAAGCCCTTCATCTACGCGGCGGCCTTCGACAAGGGCTTCAACCCGGCCTCGATCGTGCTCGACGCCCCGGTCGTGTTCCGCGACCGCCGCGGCAAGACCTGGTCGCCGCAGAACGATGGCGGCGGCTTCCGTGGCCCGATGCGCCTGCGTGAAGCGCTGGTGCAGTCGCGCAACCTGGTCTCGGTGCGCCTGCTCGACGGCATGGGCGTGGACTACGCGCGCAAGTACATCAGCGAATTCGGCTTCGCCGAGGCCGAGCTGCCGCCGAACCTGTCGATGTCGCTGGGCACCGCGTCGCTGACCCCGCTCTCGGTGGCCCGCGGTTACGCGGTGTTCGCCAACGGCGGCTCGCGGGTCGATACCTGGCTGATCGATCGGGTCACCGACCGTGATGGCGTGGAAGTGTTCAAGGAAAACCCGGCTGTTGCCTGCCGCGATTGCGCCGGCAACAGCGGCGTGCCGGTCAGCCAGGTGGTGGACGGGTTCAACTTCGGCTCCGCGCCGGCGGCAAACACCGCACCGGCCAAGCCCCAGCAGGCGACCGCCGCTGCCGAGGCACCGGCCCCGGTGCCGGTCAACCCGGATGCCAAGGTCGCGCCGCGCGCGATCGATGCGCGTACCGCCTACCAGCTGAACTCGATGATGCGCGACGTGGTCCAGCGCGGCACCGGCACCGCGGCCAAGGTGCTCGGCCGCGAGGACGTGGGCGGCAAGACCGGCTCGACCAACGATCACCGCGATGCCTGGTTCTCCGGTTTCGGTGGCCCGTACGCGACCACCGTGTGGGTCGGCCGCGACGACTTCCGCTCGCTCGGCTACCGCGAATACGGCGGCCGCGCCGCCCTGCCGATCTGGATCGAGTACATGCGCGTGGCGCTCAAGGACACGCCGATCGCGCAGAACGAGCCGCCGTCGGGCATGGTCCAGGCCACGCTCAACGGCGCCACCGAGTGGGTCAAGGTCGAAGACATGGAGAAGCTGGAGGAGTACGACTTCAACAGCCACACCCCGCAGGCCGACGACGCCGCATTCGATATCTTCTGACTGCGTGCGCCGGGTACGCCCGGCGCCCCCTCCTGCGTATCGTCCGCCCCATCGCCCCGGTAGAGCCACCCCATGGGTGGCTGCACGCAATCCCTGATCGCAGGCACAGCCACGCATGGCGTGGCTCTACCCGCCTGTCACATCGCCGGTGTACATTGCCGTGCAGGTCGCCAAGGAGTACCGGTCATGCATCGAGCCCGTCAGCATGCAGCCACGCAGACCCGTGAGCGCCGCCACCAGTTGGCGCATGAGGCCGCCCGCCTGATGGCCGAGGGCGGCATCCGCGATTACCACCAGGCCAAGCTCAAGGCCGCGACACGGCTCGGCATCCATGACGATGCCTCCCTGCCCCGCAACACCGAGATCGAAGACGCCCTGCGTGAGTACCAGCGCCTGTTTGCCGGTGCCGACCATGGTGCGCAGCTGCGCCAGCGCCGCGAGGCCGCCCTGCGCGCGATGGAGTTCCTCAAGGCGTTCTCGCCGCGCCTGTGCGGCCCGGTGCTCGACGGGACCGCCGATGCCAACAGTCCCGTGCAGCTGCAGGTGCACAGCGACGATGCCGATGCGGTGCAGCGCTTCTTCGACGAACACGGCATCCCGGCCGAATCGCGTACGCGCCGGCTGCGGCTGGACCGCGAGCGCAGCCTGGATGCACCGGTCTGGATCTTCAGTGCCGAAGCGCTGACGTTCGACATCGCCGTGCTGCCCTACGATGGCCTGCGCCAGCCGCCGCTCTCGGCCATCGATGAAAAGCCGATGCGGCGTGCCTCGGCGGCGCAACTGCGCGAGCTGCTGGCCGACAGTGAGATCGAGGGGTACCTCGGCAGCCGCTGAGGTCCCCCTGCTCCGGTGGGCCAGGTCAGGCATCGCCGAACGGGGCGAGAAACCGCTCGATGGCCGTGACCAGGGCCAGCGGGGTTTCATTCATCGGGTAATGCCCGGCGTTGCCCAGCACTTCGAGGGACGCGTGCGCATAGCGGCGCAGGTACGTCCGCTCCATCAGCGCAGCGTTGAACACCGGATCGTGCTCGCCGACCAGCACCTTCACTGGATGTCCGCCCACGATCCCGGCACTGAAATCGGTGTCGGCCCACGCCGGGAAATAGGCTGCGAACGCCTCCGCCGAGGCGCGCTGCATCGAGTACTGCGCCTTCCAGTCCAGCCATGTGCCGGGCAGCCGCCCGCCGGTGCTGCGATCGATGATGCCGCGACGGATCTGCGCACTGCCCGCTGCCGCCTCCAGCAGTCGTCGCGTCGGCGGCTCATGGGCGATGCCCCCACAGGGTACCGGTGCAACCGCGACCAGCGCACGCACACGGTCCGGTGCGAGCACCGCGATGCGCTCGATGGCCATGCCACCCATGGAATGGCCGATCACGCTGAAGGTGTCGATGCCCAGCGCATCGGCCAGGGTGAGCGCGTCCGTGGCGATCTCCTCGATCGTGAATTCGCCGCGCGCATCGTGCATGCCACCGTAGCCGCGGCAATCCATGAAGACGTAGCTGAACACATCGCCGGACAGCCACGGCTCGATCGGCGCGAACGCATGCGCGTCGCCGAACCAGCCATGCAGCACCAGGACAGGGTGCGCGCCGGTGCCGACGCGGTGAAAGGTATTGGCCATGGCTGCAGCATCAGGAAGGAAGCGGGGGGGTGATGCTAAGCCGGCCGCGCATGGCCCGCCTTCGATGCCAGGTCAATGACGATAGAATCCGGGCCATGCGCAACGCCCTGCTCGATCCCTACGAAGACCTCCCGCGCGCCGTGGTCGTTACCGCGAACGACCATGCCGCCGGATCGGTCTTCCCGGCACACGCGCACCGGCGCGGCCAGTTCGCTTTCGCCTCGCGCGGCACCATCAGCCTGAGCACGTCCGAGGGGCACTGGCTGGTACCGCCGCAGCGCGCATGCTGGGTACCCGCGGGCATCACGCATGCGATGACCATGCGCGGCCCGGTCACGATGCTCAATGTGTTCGTGGCCGCCGAGGAAGTCGCCGCGGTCCAGTTGCCTGCGCGCTGCGGCGTCTACGGCGTCTCGCCGCTCCTGCGGCATCTGCTGGACGATGCAATCGACCTGCCGGCGATGTACGACCAGCGCGGTCGCGCCGGCCGGCTGATGCAGCTGCTCGTCGCAGAAATGGCCGCCATGCCGCGCCTGTCCCTGCATGCACCGCTGCCCTGCGAGCCGCGCCTTGTCCGCGCCTGCCAGCAGGTATTGGACCGGCCTGCGATCACGACGGGCCTGGACCAGATCGCCGCCGACGCCGGCATGAGCCGGCGTACCTTCACGCGCCAGTTCCGCGTGGAAACCGGGGTGAGCTTTGCCGAATGGCGCCAACAGGTCTGCCTGCTCGCCGCGATTGAACGGCTGGGTCACGGCCAGCCGGTCACCCGGGTCGCACTGGACCTGGGCTACGCCAGCCCCAGTGCGTTTTCATCGGCGTTCCGGCGCGTGCTGGGGACATCGCCCAGCCGCTACGCTCACACCCGCTGACACGCGGGACTGCAGGCAGAACGCCCCGGGGTGCGGGGCGCCAGGCAGTCCGGCGGTTCAGCGGCTCAGCGCGGGCCGACGATGCTTACGTGCTCCACATCGATATCGGTGGGCTTGAAGCGATGCGTATCCACTTCGCCGTGCAGCTCCACCACCGTCGTCGCGCTCACCGCCTGGTGGGCGGGCAGATCCTTGTCATCGATCTCGACATCGATCTCGCCGGTGGCGTCCTTGAAGCGATAGCGCTCGTGCCCGATCTTGGCGATCAGCGCGCCGCGCAGCACGACGGGCTGGTCGTCACGCTGGCTGCGGGCTTCCGCCACCGTGGTGACGGCGCTGGTGGCGCCCGGGCCGGTGTACTGGGCATGCGCACCGGGACTGAACACACTCACCGGTACGGCGAGGGCAAAAAGGGCAATCAGACGGTTCATCTGGACTCCATGCTGTGGGGGTATGACCAAGGGTGTACCTCGACGGCCGTGACGCCCATGCAACATGTACGAAAAGAGGTGTTTGCGACGCGAAGAGTCAGAAGCGGTTCATGCCACTGATCCAGTGGTCACCGTCCGGCACCGCCGGGAAAAGAAAACGCCCCGCGATGCGGGGCGTTTTCATCATGACCTGCGGGGGCGATCAGCCCTGGTAGTCACGCACGTCGCTGCCGGTGTAGACCTGGCGCGGACGGCCGATCTTCATTTCCGGATCAACCTGCTGTTCCAGCCAATGGGCGACCCAGCCGGAGGTACGGCCCAGGGCGAACATGACGGTGAACATTTCGGTCGGGATCTGCAGCGCCTTGTAGATGATGCCGCTGTAGAAATCGACGTTCGGGTACAGCTTGCGGGCGACGAAGTAGTCATCCTGCAGCGCGGCCTGCTCCAGCTTGACGGCCACGTCCAGCAGCGGATCCTGCACGCCCAGCTGTTCCAGCACCTTGCCGGTCATCACGCCGATGACCTTGGCACGCGGGTCGAAGTTCTTGTACACGCGGTGGCCAAAGCCCATCAGGCGGAAGCCGGAGGTCTTGTCCTTGGCCTTGAGCACGGCCGACTCGACGTTGTCGGCGGTGCCGATTTCTTCGAGCATCTTCAGCACGGCTTCGTTGGCACCGCCGTGGGCCGGACCCCACAGCGCGGTGACGCCAGCGGCGACCGACGCATACGGGTTGGCACCGGTCGAACCGACCAGGCGCACGGTCGAGGTCGAGGCGTTCTGCTCGTGATCGGCGTGCAGGATGAACAGCAGATCCAGTGCCTTGACCACGTCCTGGTTCAGCTCGTAGGTGCCATCGGCCGACTCGAAGGTCTGCTTCAGGAAGCGGCTGACGTAATCCAGCGAGGTGTCCGGCTTGTTGGCCGGCAGGCCCTTGCCGTGGCGGTAGATCAGGGCCGACAGGGTCGGCACCTTGGCGATCAGGCGCACGGCGGCGTGGCGACGCTGTTCGGCGTCGGACAGATCCAGCGAGGCGTGGTAGATGCCCGACAGCTGCGCGATGGCGGCGGTCAGGATGGCCATCGGATGGGCATCCTTGGCGAAGCTGCCGATCAGCGTGTTGATCGACGGATCCACATCGGCCTCGGCGGCCAGCTCGTCGGTGAAGGCCTTCAGCTGCTCGGCGCTCGGACGCTCGCCGTTGATCAGCAGGTAGGCCACTTCGACGTAGCTCGACTTTTCCGAGAGCTGCTCGATGGGATAGCCGCGATACAGCAGCACGCCCTTGTCACCGTCGATGTAGGTGATGGCGGACTTGCAGCTGGCGGTGGCGGTGAAGCCGGAGTCGTACGTGAAGAGACCGGTTTCCTTGGTCAGCTTCGAGATATCGACGCAATCGTTGCCGAGCGTGGGTTTGATGACTGGCAGAACAACCGACTTGTCGCCGGCGTTGAGCGTGACCTGATCAAGATCGGACACTGTGTGCGCTCCTCGAGGGAAGGCGCCCGCCCAAGCGCATGGGTCAGGCACGTGAAGGAAGTCCACGATCGTTATCGTGGATCCCGCCATTATCGCACAGCAACATTTTCGACGCCCTAGGACGGAAGTCGTAGACGCAGGTTCCGGGTCGCGGCAAAGGCGCTGTTGCAGTCGTCCCAAGGCATGGCGCCCGATCACGGACACAGCGTTCCGTCGGCGGGGCACACGGGCCTCACCTGGCGTTCAGCAATCCGGAAACAACAAAAAACAACGGCCGCCAAGGCGACCGTTGTTTTCATGCAGCTGCGTTGACAGCTCAGGCCGCGGTCGGCGCCGGCTTGCCGAAACGCTTCTGGAACTTGTCGATACGGCCGCTGGTGTCGATCACCTTGTGCTTGCCCGTGTAGAACGGATGCGAAGCCGAGGAGATTTCAACCTTGACGAGCGGGTACTCGTTGCCGTCTTCCCACTTGATCGTGTCCTTGGTGGACATGGTCGAACGGGTCAGGATCTTGAAATCAGAGGTAACGTCGTGGAAAACCACGTCGCGGTAAGCAGGATGAATATCGGCCTTCATGGGCGCGCACCGTAATAAGGGCTGGTGGTCAAGAGCGGCATTATAGTCCCGGCCGCCGCAAAGGGCAAGCCGGGTCCATCAACCGTGCGAAAGGTCCGCCGCAGCGGCGTCGTCAGACGCCGAGTGCCGCCCTCACCTGGGCCTCGAAGCGACCCTGGTCGTAGGCCATCAGCAGCTGGGTGTTGTCAGGCTGCCCGGTCTGGCGGTTCCAGTCGACAATGGTAGCACCCCGGCTGTGCACGCCGGCCAGTTCCACGTTCAGGGGACGCGATTCGACCCGCAGGGCACCCTCGGGCTGCAGCGCCCAGGCCATGGCCAGGGCATCGGCAGCGAACCAGCGCTCGCCACGGCTGTCTTCGGACCACAGGCGGGTCTGGCGCGAGATCAACTCGTAGAAGCGGGCCTTGTCGGTATCGGCCGCCAGCCACTTCTCGACATCCGCATGCAGCAGGCCGTGGGCGACCGTGGCTTCCCAATCGGCCACTTCGATGTGCGGGAAGCCGGTGAACACCACGTGCGCCGCTTCGGGATCGAAGGCGATGTTGAACTCGGCCGCCGGGGTGATGTTGCCGTGGCAGGTCACCGCCCCGCCCATCACCAGGAAGCGCTTCACGCGCTGCGGCAGGGTCGGGTCGAGTTTCAGGGCCAGGGCCAGGTTGGTCAGCGGGCCGAGCGCGACCAGGAACAGTTCACCGGCGTATTCGTGCGACAGGCGCAGGATCGCCAGCGCGGCATGCTCGGCCTCGGCCTGGCGCTTGGCGGCCGGCAGGTTCACATCGCCAAAGCCGTCGGCGCCATGCACGTGGGCGGCATCAACGGAGGGGTGCAGCAGCGGATCGGCGGTACCGGCGTAGACCGGCACATCGTCGCGGCCAGCCACTTCGCACAGTTTCAGGGCATTGCGGACCGTGTGGTCCAGGCCAACGTTGCCGGCGGCGATGGTCAGGCCAACGATATCGTGGCGCTCATCGGCGAAGGCCATCAACAGGGCCAGGGCATCATCGACACCCGGGTCGGTGTCGATCAACAGCGGAATCTTCTTGCTCATCGTTGCCGTCTTGATAATCGGCAAGGGACTTTCGCACCCTGCCATGACAAATACAAGGCGGGGGGGGCTCGGGCGCAGGCAGGTACCGACCGTTGGTCGGTACAGGGTTCAATGGTGCCGCGTCGATCGGCCCGCCCACGACCGGATGGGCCGTTTCGGCGCTGCTTTACGCCGACGCGTAGCGCACGGCCGTGCCGATCCAGCGCCGCACCACCTGGTCGGCCACGTCAGGCGCCTCCGCCAGCAGCCGCTCGGCCAGATCATGCACGCCCGGCAGCAGGTCCGCATCGCGGGCCAGATCGGCCATGCGGAACCCGGCCAGGCCGGTCTGCCGCGTCCCCAGCAGTTCGCCGGGGCCACGCAGTTCCAGGTCCTTCTCCGCGATCAGGAAACCATCGTTGGTCTGCCGCATCGTCTCCAGCCGCTCGCGCGCCATGTTCGACAGCGGCGCCTGGTACAGCAGCACGCAGCGCGACACCGCCGAGCCGCGCCCTACCCGGCCGCGCAGCTGGTGCAGCTGGGCCAGCCCGAGGCGCTCGGCGTTCTCGATGATCATCAACGACGCATTGGGCACGTCCACGCCCACTTCGATGACGGTGGTGGCGACCAGCAGATCGATTTCGCCGGCCTTGAAGGCAACCATCGTGGCCAGCTTCTCGCTCGCCTTCAGCCGCCCGTGCACGAGCCCGACGCGCACACCGGGCAACAACGCCTGCAGCGATTCGAACGTGGCCTGGGCCGGCGTGGCATCGAGTTCTTCGCTTTCTTCGATCAGCGTGCAGACCCAGTACACCTGCTGGCCTTCGCGGCACGCCACCGCGATGCGTTCGATCAGCTCCGGGCGACGGTCGTTGTTGAGCGCCACGGTCTGCACCGGCGTGCGCCCGGGGGGCAGTTCGTCGATGGCCGACACGTCCAGATCGGCGTACTCGGACATCGCCAGGGTGCGGGGAATCGGCGTCGCCGTCATCACCAGCTGGTGCGGCACGCTGCGTCCGTCGGCGCCCTTGTCGCGCAGGGCCAGGCGTTGATGCACACCGAAGCGGTGCTGCTCATCGACGATCGCCAGCGCTAGGTCCTTGAACACCACGCTTTCCTGCATCAGCGCGTGCGTGCCGACCACCACCTGCGCCTCGCCCGAGGCGACCTCGGCCAGCACCTTGGCGCGCGCCTTGCCGGTGACCTTGCCGGCCAGCCATGCGGTGCGCACGCCCAGCGGTGCCAGCCAGGCGCGAAGATTGTTCATGTGCTGCTCGGCCAGCAGTTCGGTCGGCGCGGCCAGCGCGACCTGCTTGCCCCGCTCCACCGCCAGCATCGCCGCCAGGGCGGCGACCACGGTCTTGCCCGAGCCGACATCGCCCTGCACCAGCCGCAGCATCGGATGCGCCTTGGCCAGGTCCTTGCGGATCTGCTCGAACACGCGCTGCTGCGCACCGGTCAACTGGAACGGCAGGCTGTCGCGCAGCTGGGCCACCAACGCGCCCTGCCCGCGCAGCGACGGCGCGTGATGGGCCTGCAGCGCCATGCGCTGACGCCGCAGGCTGAGGTGATGTGCCAGCAGTTCTTCAATCGCCAGCCGGCGTTGCGCCGGATGCCGCCCCGCGGCCAGCGCCGCCAGATCCGCATCCGGCGGTGGCCGGTGCACCGTCAGCAACGCACTGCGCAGCGAGGGCAGGCCCAGCCCGGACAACCAGCCCGCCGGCAGCAGTTCCAGCGTGGATTCTTCCGGCAACCGGTCCAGCGCCAACCCGATGAACCGGCGCATCGTCGCCGGCCCGACCCCTTCGACCGCCGGATAGACCGGATCGAGGCTGTCACCGAGCTCGTCATCGTCATTGCTGCCCATCACCCGGTAGCTGGGGTGGACGATCTCCAGCCCGAGATGACCGGGCTTGGCGGTGCCGTAGCAGCGGATGCGCGTGCCCACGGCGAACTGCGAGACCTGCTGGGCGCGGAAGTGGAAGAACCGCAGCACCAGCGTGCCGTAGGAATCATCTTCGATGGCGACCTTGAGCACCGGCCGACCACGGAAACCGCGCTCGACCGCACTCACCCGCCCTTCCACCTGCGCCGCCACGCCCGGCTGCAACCGGGCGATGGTGGTCAGCCGGGTCCGATCTTCATAGCGCAGCGGCAGGTGCAGCCACAGATCCTGCAGCGAGGACAGGCCACGGGCAGCCAGCTTGGTCGCCACCGCCGGCCCGATGCCGGAGAGCATCGACAACGATGCCTCCCCGGCCGCGGCCAGCGCCGGTGCGGGAGCCCGTGACCGCGCCACGTCAGGCCTGGTCGAGCACCATCACCGCATCGACTTCGAAGTTGGCCGCCTTCGGCAGGCCCGACACTTCGATGGTCGAACGCGCCGGGAACGGCGCCTTGAAGTAGTCCTGCATCACCGCATTGACCTTGGCGAACTCGCCCAGATCGGTCAGGTACAGGCCCAGGCGGACGATCTGGTCCAGCGAACCGCCGGCTTCTTCGGCCACGGCCTTCAGATTGTCGAACGCACGGCGGGCCTGCGCCTCGATGTCGCCGGCACCAACGATGTCACCGGTGGCCGGGTCCAGCGGGATCTGGCCGGAGAAGTACACGGTATTGCCGGCGCGCACGGCCTGCGAATACGGACCGATCGCGGCCGGGGCGTTGGCGCTGGTGATGATCTGGCGGGACATGGGAGCTCCAGGGAACAAAAGTGGGCCCACCATTGTACCGCCGAAGCCGAGGCCCGAAGCCGCAATCCCTGGTAGAGCCGACCGTTGGTCGGCTGGCCGGAGAATGACGAAGACGATTGGTCGGCTGGCCGGAGAATGACGAAGACGATCGGTCGGCAGGCCGACCATATCGATCATCGCCGCATGGCGTGCAGGCAGCCGACCAACGGTCGGCTCTACGGAACGCGGCTTATTGCCTGCGGACCGATTGCACGACCGACAACCGCCGCAACCTGCGCATCACTTCCGCCAGATGGTTCCGGTCACGTACCTGCACGTTGAAACACAGCACCGCCGCATTGAAATCGCGATCCAGGTAATCGACCCGTTCGATGTTCGAATGGCTCTGCGCGATCGCCGCCGCCAACTGGGCCAGCACGCCGGTCCCGTTCTCCACTTCCACGATCAAGGACGTGTCGTAATCACCCGACACCGTCGTATCCCACCCGATCGGCACCCAGCGCTCCGGCGACTTGCGCAGCTCGGCCAGGTTCGGGCAATCCAGACGGTGCACCACGATGCCCTTGCCGGCGGTGTGGTAGCCCATGATGTCGTCACCCGGGATCGGCTGGCAGCAGTTGGCGAAGCTGACCACGCCGCGCTCGCTGCCATTGATCAGGATCTTCTCCTGCGAATGCTTCGAATGCGCCCCACCGCGCAGCTCGGCATACGCCATCAGCGCCTGCGCGGCCTGGTTGGGCATCCAGTTGCCCAGCGCCACTTCGGCCAGCAGGGCCTCCAGGCGGGGGTAGCGGTGTTCGGCCAGGAATGCATCCAGGCGCCCCTTCGGCAGGCGCTCCAGCGAGCTGTCCATCGCCTCCAGCGCGCGGTCGAGCATGCGGTGGCCCAGCTGGACCGCGTCTTCGTGCTCCAGCTGTTTGAGCTGGTGGCGGATGGCGGTGCGCGCCTTGGAACTGACCACGAATTCCAGCCACTGCGGCTTGGGCGTGGCCGAGCGCGCGGTGATCACTTCCACCGTCTGGCCACTGACCAGCTTGGTGCGCAGCGGGACCAGCTTCTTGTCCACGCGCGAGGCCACGGCCATGTTGCCCACATCGGTGTGCACCGCGTAGGCGAAATCGAGCGCGGTGGAGTTGCGCGGCAGGGCCAGGATCTTGCCCTTCGGGGTAAACAGGTAGACCTCGTCCGGGAACAGGTCCACCTTGACGTTGTCCAGGAACTCCAGCGACGAACCGGCGGCGCGCTGGGAATCGATCAGTTCCACGATCCAGGCATGCGCACGGCTCTGCGCGCTGTTGGGCGAATCGCCACCGAACTTGTACGTCCAGTGCGCCGCCACACCGCGCTCGGCGATCAGGTCCATCTCTTCGGTGCGGATCTGCACCTCGATCGGCGAACCATATGGCCCGAACAACACCGTGTGCAATGACTGGTAGCCGTTGGCCTTGGGGATGGCGATGAAATCGCGGAAGCGACCGTCCAGCGGCTTGAAGGTGGCATGCACCGAGCCCAGCGCGTGATAACAGTTGGGCACGTTGCGCACCACCAACCGGAACCCGAACACATCCATCACCTGATCGAAGGATTTGTTCTCGTCGCGCATCTTGTTGTAGATGCTCCACGGCGTCTTGATGCGGCTGACCAGGCGGTGCTCCAGCCCTTCCTTGGCCAGGCGCTGGCTCAACTGCACCTCCACCTGCGCCATCGCCTCGCGGCGGACCACCGGCTGGCTGCGGATGTGCTTTTCCAGGATGGCGTGGCGCCACGGATACAGCGCCTTGAAGCCCAGGTTCTGCAGCTCGCTCTTGACCAGGCTCATGCCCAGCCGCTGCGCGATGGGCGCGTAGATTTCCAGCGTCTCGCGCGCGATCCGGCCACGCGCCTCGCGGCTCTGCGCGCCGAGGGTACGCATGTTGTGCAGGCGGTCGGCGAGCTTGATCATGATCACGCGCAGGTCGCGCGACATCGCCAGCAGCATTTTGCGGAAGCTCTCGGCGGCCGCTTCCTGGCGGTCGCGGAACTTCAGCTTGTCCAGCTTGGTGACACCGTCGACCAGCTCGGCCACGGCCTCGCCGAACTCGGCGGCCAGCTCTTCGCGGGTCAGCGGGGTGTCTTCGATGGTGTCGTGCAGGATCGCCGCGATCAGCGCCTCCACGTCCAGGCCGAGCTCGGCCAGGACCTGGGCCACGGCGACCGGATGGGTGATGTAGGGCTCGCCCGACTTGCGGGTCTGGCCGGCATGCGCGGCGGCGCCTACTTCCCAGGCGCGGCGCAGCAGCGGCAGTTGGTCGGGCGGCAGATAGTGCGCTGCGCGCTCAAGCTGGAGGACATAATCGGGTACGGCCGCGCCGGCGGGCGTGGCGACCTTGGCAGTGGGGCCTGGGTTCATGCTCAAAGACTATGCCAGCGGCGTGATATCGGCAAACCCCTGAACAGGGAGTTTCACCTGCAACAACACGCCTGCACCGGATCCACCGGCGGCCCAAACGAAACAGCCCGCCAAACGGCGGGCTGTTCGCAGCAACAACAACGAACGCGCGGGGCGATCAGTCGTCGTTCTTGGACATGTCTTCGTCGGCGACGACTTCGGCAGCGGCCCATTCCAGTGCTTCACGCTCGGCACGCTCGCGCTCGGCCTTCTCGACTTCGTCGATCAGGGCGTTGTCGATCTTGCGGGCGGCAATTTCGCGCAGCGCCAGCACGGTCGGCTTGTCTTCGGTTTCGCTGTTGTCCAGGGTGGCCTGGACGCCATTGGCCAGCTGACGGGCGCGCTTGGACGCCATCATGACCAGTTCGAAACGGTTGTTCACGACTTCCAGACAATCTTCTACGGTGATGCGGGCCATGCGGGCTCCCGGCAGCCGGTGAGGGCTGCTCAATCGAATGAGGGAAAGGGGACGGATTGTACCGGCCGGGACTGGACAAAATCAAGCCAACCGGCTAGCACCCCGTCGAGAATCAGTCGGTTGTGGCCGGGTCCTGGGTCAGCAGGGCCTGGATGAGGCCCGCGTGGCGGACCTTCTGGGCCTCCCGGCGCAGGCGGCTGGCCGTGAAGATCGCGCACAGCTCGTCCACCGCGGTCTCAAAGACCTCGTTGACGATCACGTAGTCGAAGTCGTTGAAGTGCAGCATCTCTTCACGCGCGGCGGCCAGGCGCTGGGCGATCACCGCCTCGCTGTCCTGCCCGCGCTTGCGCATCCGGTCCTGCAGCGCCTGCCTGGAGGGCGGCAGGATGAACACGGTGACCGTGCCCGGCACCAGCTGGCGGACCTGCTGGGCGCCCTGCCAGTCGATCTCCAGCAGCACGTCCTGGCCAGCCGCCAGCTGCGGCTCGACCGACTGCCGCGCGGTGCCCTTCCAGTCGCCATGCACCCAAGCATGCTCGAAGAAGTCACCGGCGGCGATCATCTTTTCGAACTCGGCGGCGCTGACGAAGTGGTAGTGCTCGCCGTTGATCTCACCCGGGCGGGTAGCGCGCGAGGTGAACGAGATCGACAGCGCGATCTGCGGGTCACGGGCCAGGGTGGCGTTGACGATGCTGCTCTTGCCGGCCCCGGAGGGCGCGGCCACGATGTACAGGGTGCCGCGCGCGGGCTCGGCGGCCGGAGGGGTTTGGCTGCTCATTCGATGTTCTGCACCTGTTCGCGGATCTGGTCGATCAGCACCTTCAGCTCGACGGCGGCATTGGAGGTACGGCTGTCCACCGATTTGGAGCCCAGCGTGTTGGCCTCGCGGTTGAATTCCTGCAGCAGGAAATCCAGGCGGCGGCCGACCGGCTCGCGCTGCTTGAAGACCCGGCGGATCTCGGCGATGTGGCTGCCCAGGCGGTCCAGTTCCTCATCCACGTCCAGCTTCTGCAGCCACATCACCAGCTCCTGCTCGGCACGGCCGGGATCGACCGGGTGCGGCAGATCGGCCAGGCGGGCCGACAGCTTGGTGCGCTGGCCTTCACGGATCAGCGGAATCAGCGTGGTGACCTCCGCGGCGATGCGCTCGATGCTGTCCACGCGCTCCTGGATCGCGGTGGCCAGCTTGTCGCCTTCACGCTCGCGCGCGGCCACGAAGCCATCCAGGGCGGTATCCAGCAGGGCCAGGGCCTCGGCATGCAGGGCGGCCGCATCCACTGCCTCGCCCTGCATCACGCCCGGCATCTGCAGCAGTTCGGTGAAGCTCACCTGCAGGCTGGGGAAGCCGGAGGACAACCGGGTGGCCAGCTCACCGAGCTGGCCCAGCAGCGCATCGTTGACCACCAGGGCACCGGTGACGTCCGGCGCACGCAGGCGCATGACCAGATCGATCTTGCCGCGGCTGCAGCGCGAAGCGACGCGCTCGCGCAGTTGCGGCTCCAACGCACGCAGTTCTTCAGGCAGGCGCACGCCGACCTCCAGGAACCGGTGGTTGACCGAGCGCAGCTCACAGGCCAGCGTCCCCCAGCGGGTGGCGCGCTCGCCGTTGGCGTAGGCGGTCATGCTTCGAATCATGCGGGTTTCCGGTGCTCTCAAAGTGCAAATGGTACCCTAGCGGTCTCCTTAGAGCCTCCTCGCCCGCCGGTCTCCGGCCCGGGCGTGGCCCCGCATCCCCCGTCTTACCGGAACTTGAGCATGACTGATTCCCGTCCCAGCGGCCGCCAGGCCGACCAGCTGCGCGAAGTGCGCATCGAGCGCGCCTTCACCCGTCACGCCGAGGGCTCGGTCCTGGTCAGCTTCGGGCAGACCCGCGTGCTGTGCACGGCCAGCGTGGAAAACCGCGTGCCGGGCTTCCTGCGTGGCAAGGGCGAAGGCTGGGTGACCGCCGAGTACGGCATGCTGCCGCGTTCGACCCACACCCGTAACGACCGCGAAGCCGCCCGCGGCAAGCAGGGTGGCCGCACGCTGGAGATCCAGCGCCTGATCGGCCGTACCCTGCGTGCCTGCATCGACCGCGGCGCGCTCGGCGAGCGCACCATCACGCTCGATTGCGACGTGCTGCAGGCCGATGGCGGCACCCGTACCGCGGCCATCACCGGTGCCTACGTGGCCCTGGTGGATGCGGTGAACTTCCTGATCAAGCGCGGCGACATCAAGCGCAACCCGATCTTCGGCGCGGTGGCGGCGGTGTCGGTCGGCGTGTACCGCGGCACCCCGGTGCTGGACCTGGACTACGCCGAAGACAGCGATTGCGATACCGACATGAACGTCGTGATGAACGACGGCGGCGGCTTCATCGAACTGCAGGGCACCGCCGAAGGCCATGCCTTCCGCCGCGATGAGCTGGATGCGCTGCTGGTGCTTGCTGAAAAGGGCATCAAGGATCTGTTCGCCGCCCAGCAGGCGGCCCTGGCCCAGGCATGAACCGTCGCATCGCCCTGACCACCCTGGTGGTGGCCGACTACGACGAGGCGATCGCCTGGTACACCGGCGCGCTGGGCTTCAGCCTGCTCCAGGACATCGACCAGGGCGACAAGCGCTGGGTGGTGGTCGGTCCGACCGACGGCAACGCGGCAGCCCTGCTGCTGGCACGCGCCAGCAACGACGAACAGCGCGCGCGGATCGGCAACCAGACCGGCGGCCGGGTCGGTTTCTTCCTGAACACCGATGATTTCTGGCGCGATCACGCGGCAATGACCGCGCGTGGCGTGGTCTTCCTCGAAACCCCACGCGAAGAGGTCTACGCGACGGTCGCGGTGTTCCGCGATCTGTACGGCAACACGTGGGACCTGCTGGAGCCCAAGCAATGAAACTGGTACTGGCCAGCGGCAACGCCGGCAAACTGAAGGAACTGCAGGCCATGCTCGGCGGCCTGCCGCTGGAGATCGTGGCGCAGGGTGAACTGGGCGTCAGCGACGTGCCGGAAACCGGCCTGACGTTCGTCGAGAACGCGCTGATCAAGGCACGCCACGCCTGCCAGAGCACCGGCCTGCCGGCGCTGGCCGACGACTCCGGCCTGATCGTGGACGCGCTCGACGGCGCGCCCGGCCTGTACAGCGCGCGCTATGCCGGCAGCCCGACCAACGATGCGGCCAACAACGCCAAACTGCTCGAGGCGATGCGCGAGGTGCCGGCCGAACGCCGCACGGCCCGCTTCTACGCCGTGATCGTGCTGCTGCGCCATGCCGATGATCCGCAGCCGCTGATCTGCGAAGGCAGCTGGGAAGGCGTGATCCTCGACGGACTGCGTGGCAGCCACGGCTTCGGCTACAACCCGCTGTTCCTGGACCCGGTGCTGGCCCAGACCGCGGCCGAAATGGCGCCGGACCTGAAGAACGCGATGAGCCACCGCGCCAAGGCCCTGCAGCTGCTCAAGCAGAAACTGCCCGCCCTGCTCTGATGTCACACGACCACTGCTCCCACCTGCCCGGCGAAGCCTGCGCCGGCGATCACGATCACGCCCCGCGGCTGGTGACGCCGCCGCTGGCGCTGTACGTGCATCTGCCGTGGTGCGTGCGCAAATGCCCGTACTGCGATTTCAACTCGCACGCGGCCAAGGGCGAACTTCCGTTCGATGCCTACATCGACGCACTGATCCGCGACCTGGACCAGGATCTGCCGCTGGTCTGGGGACGGGTGGTGAGCAGCGTGTTCTTCGGTGGCGGGACGCCGAGCCTGTTCCCGCCCGAAGCGATCGACCGCTTCCTGCAGGCCGCCTCGGCCCGGCTGCGCTTCGCGCCGAACCTGGAAGTGACCCTGGAGACCAACCCGGGCACCGCCGAGCATGGCCGTTTCGATCGTTACCGCGCCGCCGGGGTGAACCGGATCAGCTTCGGGATCCAGACGTTCAACGACGAGGCGCTCAAGCGCCTGGGCCGCATCCACGACAGTGGCGAGGCCGAGCGCGCAGTGAAACTGGCGCAGGACGCCGGCTACGACAACTTCAACATCGACCTGATGTACGCGCTGCCGCAGCAGACGCTGGCCCAGGCCGAGCATGATCTGGAGCGCGCCTTCGCGCTGAAGCCCACGCACCTGTCGCATTACCAGCTCACGCTGGAGCCGAACACCGTGTTCTTCGCGCGGCCGCCGCAGGGGATTCCCGACGAAGATTCAGCGTGGGACATCCAGGAGCACTGCCAGCGCCTGCTGGCCGAGGCCGGCTACGCGCAGTACGAAGTCAGCGCCTACGCCAAGCCGGGCCGGCAGAGCCAGCACAACCTCAACTACTGGCGCTTCGGCGATTACCTGGGCATCGGCGCCGGTGCGCACGGCAAGATCAGCAGCGGTGCCGAACAGCACGTGCTGCGCCGATGGAAGCACAAGCATCCGCAGGCCTTCATGGACACTGCCGGCACCCTGGCCTCGATCGGTGGCGACGATGTGATCAGCGCCGAACGCCTGCCGTTCGAGTACATGCTCAACCTGCTGCGCCTGCACGAGGGTTTCGGGCTGAAGGATTTCGAATCGCGCACCGGCCTGGACCGCGCGCAGATCGCCGCGCCGCTGGGCGTGGCCGTGGCCAACGGCTGGATGACCGTCAGCGGCGATCGCGCCACCCCGACCGAACTGGGCCGGCGCTTCACCAACGATGTCGTCGAGCTGTTCCTGCCCTGAAGGCACGACACCCCCCTGCAGTGCCGGCCGCTGGCCGGCTCCCCACATCCCCCTGTAATGCCGGCTGCTGGCCGGCTCCCCACACGCCCCGGTAGTGCCGGCCGTTGGCCGGCGCCAGACCTCCCGACGGGCCGTTATGGCAGGCATCCGGCGAAACCGTTAGATTCCGTGTTCTCAGGGGAGCTGGAAGCACATTGGATGTCTGCGCCCGCACTTTCGTCGTCCCAGCCCGACATGACGCGCTTTACGGACGTGGCCGCACCACCGCGCGTGCGCCGCCTGCTGGCCGCGTTGCACGCGCTGGCGGTACAGACCCTCACCACACCGCTCAGACTGACCATCGTGGAACTGGAGCGCGAGCTGTTCCGCGACGCCGAGCGCGCGCGCAACAGCCAGATCCAGGCCGACATCTTCGCCCAGGCCCGCCAGCTGCACGAGGTCAACGCGCAGTTCGGCCCGCGCTTCCTGGACGCCCTCGGTGACCGCCTGGCCACCCTGCGCGGGCCGCGCCATACCCAGCGCATCGTGCCAACCGAGGTGTCCGTGTCGGCGACCGCGCTGACCCTGGTCAACGACACCGACGTGGACCGCGACATCGTGCTGGTGGACATCATCCGCCGCGAGGCCCAGCGCTCGGCCACCGCCCTGCAGCTGTTGGGCCAGCGCTTCGGCGTGCTTGCCGCCGGCCCGGCCTTCGATGTCGATGACCTGCCGTTCGGCCCGCAGGCCTTGTGCCGGATCGTGCGCGAGCTGGGCGAGCAGTTCGCGCTCGGGCTGGAAACACAGCTGGCGCTGTACCGCGTGTTCGACCGCCAACTGCTGGAGCGGCTGGGCGAACTGCTGGAGCGCGCCAACATCCTGCTCGCGCACGAAGGCGTGCTGCCCGGGCTGGTCTACACCCCGTACCTGGCGCGCTCGGCCACCACCCGCCGGATCATCACCGGGCCCGAGCGCGGCCTGCCTGGCGCGCGCGGCGGCGCCGCTGCCGCGCGGCCCTTGACCGCCTGGAACGGCAGCGCCCCCAGCGCGGGCTGGGCGGCGATGACCCAGGCGGCAATGGCGCCGCCGGCCGCGGGGCCGGCCCATGGCATGTCCAACGGCGACGCAGCAGCGCCAGGTCCAGCAGCCGCCGCGTCTGCATCGGCGCCAGCCACCAGTGCCCCGCCTGCGGCGACCGATCTCGGCGCACCGGCTATGTCAGCCCTGCACCAGATGCTCGGTGCCGCCCGCCAGGCGCACGCCGCAGGCACCGTGCCGGGCGGCGATGCCATGGCCGCTCAGGCTGTCGCCGCGACGACCGGCGCGCCCACGCCCGCCGCCGACAACGCGTTTCTCGCCCCGGACGCCCCCCCGGCATTGGCGGTTCCCGCCGAAGCGGTGCATGCCACGCTGGCGCGCCTGCAGAGCCAGGCCATTCCCCCCGGCGGCGGCCGCCGCAGCATGGCCGACCTGCACAACGCCCTGCTCGCCCAGGTCCGCGCCGACCATGGCGCGCACGCGGCCCTGACCGTCAAGGACAGCGACACCTTCGACCTGCTCGACATGCTGTACGGGCAGATCCAGCGCGAGGTGCGGCCCGAGGCCGTGGCCGCCGACCTGCTGACCCGCCTGCAGGTACCGGTCGCCCGCGCGGCCCTGACCGATCCGGCCTTCTTCGTGCGCGACCAGCACCCGGCGCGGGAACTGCTCAACGCCGTGGCCGAGGCCGGTGCCAACTGGCTGGGCGAGGAGGATGTGGACCCGCTGCTGGTGCAGAAGCTCGGCCACGCGGTCGATCAGGTGGTGAACGACTATGACGGCGATGTGGCGGTGTTCGACACCGCCAACGAAGAGATCCAGCAACACTTTCGCGCGCTGGCCCACAAGGCCGAACTGGCCGAGCGTCGTCATGTCGAAGCCGCCCGCGGCAAGGAGCGACTGGAGGCGGCCAAACAGCAGGCCAGCGCCAGCATCGAGCAGCTGTGCACGCAGGCCGCGCCCCCGCGCTTCGTGCAGGCGCTGCTCAAGCAGGCGTGGTCGGATGTGCTGACCTTGACCCTGCTGCGCAACGGCGAAACCTCGCCGCAGTGGCAACAGCGCCAGCAGGAAACCACCCGGATCGCCGAGGTCACCTGCCTGGCCCCGGGCGCAGGCGCGCGCGATGACGCGCTGGGCAACGAGGTCGAGGCCGCCCTGCTGCAGGTCGGCTATCACCAGGATGAAGCAGCCGCGATCGCGCGTCGCCTGTCCACGCCGGGCGGCGAGGACGACAGCAGCTCGCGCACCGAACTCACCGCGCGCCTGCGCGCGCGCACCCGGCTGGGCGAACAGGCCGACGCCGGCGACCCGCGCAAGGTCGCCCCGCTCGCGCGCAGCACCGCAGAAGACGATTGTTACCGCCAGTTGCGCACACTGCCGTTCGGTACCTGGTTCGAGTTCACCACCAACCAGCAGGGCGACGTCCGCCGCCAGCGGCTCTCGTGGTACAGCCTGATCACCGACAACGCCCTGTTCGTCAATCAGCGCGGGCAGAAGGTTGGCGAGCATTCGCTGGACGCACTGGCCCGGCTGATGGCACACGGCCAGGTGCGGATCGTCACCGAAGACAAGGGCCGGCTGATCGACCGCGCCTGGCAGGCCACCCTGCGCACGTTGCGCTCGCTGGCCGGCAGCCCCGTGGAGAACGCTGGATGACCACGCCCGATACCCGCCGCGCACCGCGCCGCCAGGTGACCGAGCTGGTGCCCGTCACCGACCTGATGGCCGAGACCGTGATCGGCCGGCTCGGCAATGTCTCCGAAACCGGGATGTTGATGCTGGCCTCGGTGCCGATGCACGAGGACGCGCTGTACCAGCTGCACTTCGCCATTCCCGGCCCGCAGGGAGAGCCACTGCGGATCGACGTGGGCGTGCACCTGCTGTGGAGCGAGCAGACCCATGCGCCGGGCCAGGCCTGGGTGGGTTTCCGCTTCCTGACCCTGGCACGCGACGCACGCGAACAGCTGCGCCACTGGATCGCCGAGGAAACTTCGGCAGTCTGAGCGCCGGTTCCGGCACAGCGCCCGCGGGCGGATTGCGGCAGAATCCAAGGCTGCATTCCGCACTGCCAGCGAGCTTCATGCCATGAACCAGCCAGACCTCGGCGCCCTGTATTCCCACCACGCCAGCGTCATGCGCCAGCGCGCCGACGAAGCGCTCGCGCGTGGCGGCTTCGATCATCTGGTGATTCCCAGCGGCACCCAGCATTACCAGGCCTTCGATGATCGCGACTACCCGTACGCGGTGAATCCGAACTTCAAGGCGTGGCTGCCGCTGACCAAGCTGCCCAACAGCTGGCTGGTGTACACCCCGGGCCAGCGCCCGAAAGTGATCTTCTACCAGCCGTTCGACTACTGGCACGTAGTGCCGGATGCGCCGAACGGCTGGTGGGTCGAGCATGTCGATATCGAGATCATCCGCAAACCCGACGATGCGCTGGCACTGCTGCCCAAGGACGCGGCCCGCTGCGCGATTCTCGGCGAGCCGCAGAGCGCGCTGGGCGCGTTCGTGCCGAACAACCCGGCGCCGGTCATCGATTACCTGGACTGGCAGCGCGGCTACAAGACCCCCTATGAAATCGCCTTGATGCGCGAAGCGCAGCGGTTGGGCGTGCGCGGTCATCGTGCCGCCGAGGCGGCCTTCCGCGCCGGCGCCAGCGAATTCGAGATCCACATGGCCTACTGCCGGGCGGTCGGCCAGGATGCCAATGAGCTGCCGTACGGCAACATCATCGGCCTCAACGAGCATGCCGCAGTGCTGCACTACACCGACCTGGGCCGCAGCGCGCCGACCCCGCTGCGCAGCTTCCTGATCGACGCCGGCGCCAGTGCCTACGGGTACGCCAGTGACATCACCCGCACCTATGCGGCCAGCGGCCACGACGAATTCCAGGCCCTCATCGACGCGGTGGACGCGGCCCAGCAGACGATGGGCGCGGGCGTACGCGCCGGGGTGGATTACAAGCAGCTGCACATCGATGCGCACCTGTCGCTGATGGGCATCCTCAAGGACTTCGGGGTGCTCAACGTCTCGCCGGAAGCAGCGTTGGCCACCGGCGTGAGCGCGGCCTTCTTCCCGCACGGCCTGGGCCATCTGATCGGCCTGCAGGTGCACGACGTGGCGGGTTTCGCGGCCAGCGACCGCGGTGGCCGAATCGAGCGCCCGCAGGGTCACCCGTACCTGCGCATGACCCGCGCGCTGGAGCCGGGCATGGTGGTCACCATCGAACCGGGCGTGTATTTCATCGACATGCTGCTGGACGAAGTGAAGCAGGCCGGCCACGGGGCCAGCATCAACTGGGACCGCGTGGACTTCTTCCGCCCGTACGGCGGCGTGCGCATCGAGGATGAAGTGCTGTGCACCGAAGGCGATGCCGACAACCTGACCCGCCCGGTGTTCGCGGCCGCCAGCTGATCCGACATGCAGGTGCCGACCCACGGTCGGCACCTGCGCGACATCGCGGTAGTGCCGGCCCCTGAAGCGGATCAGCGCTTGGCCATTTCGTCTTCAATCTCATCGGCACTGCGCGCCAACGCAGCGGTGAGCACCTGATGGCCGTCCTCGGTGATCAGCACATCATCTTCGGTACGAATGCCGATACCGCGCCAGCGCGCTTCCACGCTGCGGTCGTCCGGTGAGACATACAGCCCCGGCTCGATGGTGAACACCATGCCCGGCTCCAACATCCGCGAATCGCCCGCCAACCGGTAATCGCCGACGTCGTGCACGTCCAGGCCGAGCCAGTGCCCGGTCTTGTGCCGATAGAAACGCTGGTAATGCGCTTCGGCGATGTTTTCTTCCAGCGTGCCCTTGAGCAGGCCCAGCCGCAGCAGCCCCTCGGTCAGGGTTTCCACCGCAGCCAGATGACCGGCCTCATAGGCATTGCCCGGGCGCGCCTGCGCCAGTGCCGCGGCCTGCGCGGCGCCGACCAGGTCATGCAGCGCGCGCTGCTCGGCACTGAAACGGCCGTTGACCGGGAAGGTACGGGTGATGTCGCTGGCGTACCCGCGGTACTCGGCACCGGCATCGATCAGGACCAGCTCGCCGTCCTGCGCGCGCGCGTTGTTGTCGCGGTAATGCAGGATGCAGCCGTTGGCACCGGCACCGACGATGCTGCTGTACGCCGCACACGCATCATTGGCGCGGAACACCCGCTCCAGGTCGGCCTGCAGCTCGTACTCGTGGATGCCCGGCCGCGCCGCGTGCATCGCGGCGCGATGCGCCTGCACGCTGATATCGGCAGCGCGCTGCATCACGGCGATTTCCGCCGTGGATTTGAACAGCCGCTGTTCGTGCAGCAGGTGGCCCAGTTCCAGGAATTCATGCGGCGGCTGCGCGCCATGCCGCACCTGCGAACGCACGCGGTTGACCCAGCCGATCAGCTTGAGATCGAACTCGGCATCGCGGCCGAAGTGGTAGTACACCCGCGAGCGCCCTTCCAGCAGGCCGGGCAGGATGTCGTCCAGATCGTCGATCGGGTACGCATCGTCCATGCCGTAGTGTGAGACCGCCCCTTCCTGGCCGGCGCGCGCGCCATCCCAGGCTTCACGGTCGGCGTCGCGCTCGCGGCAGAACAGGATCACCTCGCCATGGCGACGGCCCGGGATCAGCACCAGCACGGCCTCCGGTTCCGGGAAGCCGCTCAGGTACCAGAAATCGGAGTCCTGCCGGAACGGGTAATGCGTATCCAGGCTGCGCACCCGCTCGGCGGCGGCCGGCAGCACCAGGATCGCGTCGTCGCCGGCCATCTCCATCAACTGCTGGCGGCGACGCGTGTATTCGGCGGCGGAGATGCCGGTCAGCTGCCGGATATCCATCTCAGTTCAGGCGCTGCCGATGGCGCGCCGCCATGACGCAGTCGCCGTGCAGGAGCAACACCGCCACGCGGATGAACTCCTCGATCTCGGCCAGCGCGTCTTCGTCATCGTCGTTGCCGCTTTCGAAGTCTTCGCTGGAGGCCTGCGCCAGTTTGGCCAGATCGGTCAGCGCCTCGTCACCCTCTTCGGACAACGCCGGGCGGTTCTGCCCGGAGCCCAGCCCGAACCCGCCCAGGAACGCACGCGCCCAGGTGAACAGGGCATCGGCCTGGGTGGCGGTATCGCTGGCATCGCTGAGCAGCAGTTCGAACGCGAAATCGCGGTCTTCCAGCTGCGCCACGCTGGCATCGAGCAGGCGTGCCAAGGCATCGCCCTCGGCCGGGGTCGGCAGGTTGTCATCGGCCAGCACGCGGGCGGGCCATTCACGCACCGGCGCACCGCCGGCAGACAGCCAGCCGCACAGGCCACCGTGCAGTTCAGCGGCGCTGGCGCCCAGGCCCAGGGCCTGGCTGGCCTGGTTTACGTCGTCGACACTCGGGAGTTCGGTCATCTTGGGGCTACGGTTTGTGAGCGCCACAGTGTACCAATCCACCCGTGTCCGCCGGGTTGCGATGGCCGTCCCCGCGGCCGGCCCCGGCACCCTGGGGGCGACCGCCCCCAGGCCCCGTCATTATTCGCTTGACCGCCCCGTCCGCCCTTGCCTATCGTGCCGGTCATGGAACCCGCCGACGCCATCGCCCAGTTGCAGGCCTTCGCTGCCCGCGTGGAGGCGTTGCTTGAGCGCAACCAGCGCCTGGCCGACGAGAACCGCAGCCTGCGCCATCAGCAGGAACAACTGGTGGCCGAGCGCTCCCAGCTGCTGGCCAAGAACGAGCAGGCCCGCTCCCGGGTCGAAGCGATGATCACCCGCCTCAAATCCCTGGAGCAGCACACATGAGCCAGACCGAACCGGTCAGTGTCCGCATCCTGGACCGTGAATACACGGTGGGCGTGGGCGCGGAGGAACGGGAGAGCCTGACCGCCGCCGCCCGGCTGCTGGACGCCAAGATGCGCGAGATCCGGGGCAGCAACAGGATGGCCGCGGTGGACCGCGTCGCGGTGCTGGCCGCGCTGAACCTGGCCCACGAGCTGCAGCAGCTGCGCGATGAGCACGCCCGCCAGGCGATCGCGCTGCAGCAGACGCTGAGCGATCTCAACCGCCGCCTGGATCGGGCGTTCGACAGCGCCGGGTGATCCACGGGCGTGGTTCCACGCCATTCGATTGCACACCTGCATCGCGTGGTCTTCATCGATCTGAATTGATGTGCAATTCGACCGACGAACGGACTGGTCGAATTGCCCAGGAAGGCTATAATCCTCGTCGCGTTCTCTGCTGTGAACGACGGCGTGTGCAAACATTCGCCTTGTCCCTTAATTACGACCACGGGTGCGCGACGGCGCCGGGAGTGCAAGTCCGCCTTGTAGCGGGAAGCCCGATGGAACCCCAGCGTACCCACTTGAACCCCGGGTTCAAGGTCGTTTCGCATGCATCGTCACGGCGGAGAATGCAATATTCCAGCAAGAGCGGCGTTCCCCTGGGACGTCGCTCTTGTTTTATCCGCTTCCCCCGCACGCTCCGGACCCAGGCATGACCGACCCGCGCTCCGCACTGCGCCAGCAGCTGCGCCAACGCCGCCGCGATCTCCCCGCCGCCGTGCGCCTGGCCGCCGCCGAGCAGTTGGCCGATGCCCTGCTCGCCCTGCCGTTCGCGCCTGCCCAGGGGCATGTTGCCGGGTACTGGGCGATGGATGGCGAGATCGCACTGCACCGCTGGCAGATGCAGTTGCCCGCCGGCCTGACCTACTGCCTGCCGGTGCTGCACGAGCAGACGCTGCGCTTCGCGCCATGGCGCCCGGGGCAGGCGCTGACCGCCAACCGCTTCGGCATTCCCGAACCCGACCTTTCGCTGGACGACACCCTCGCGCCGGAACAGATGGCGCTGGTCGTCGCGCCGCTGGTCGGTTTCGACGCGCAGGGCCGCCGGCTGGGGATGGGAGGCGGCTGGTATGATCGCAGCTTCGCATTCCGCCACCAGCGCCCGGCGCCGCCGTGGCTGGTCGGGGTCGGCTTCTCGGTCCAGCAGGTCGATGACCTGCCGGTACAACCGTGGGACGTCGCGGTGGATGCGATCTGCACCGACGTCTCCACCCTTGTCTGCGTACCGACCAACGGTCGGCACCGACCGTAATCAAAGACTCCGCATGACCGCACGCAAGCGCTACTGGCTGATGAAGTCCGAACCGGACGCCTTTTCCATCGATGATCTGCAGCGCGTGGGCCGCGAGCCCTGGAACGGCGTCCGCAACTACCAGGCGCGCAATTTCATGCGCGATGGCATGAAGGTCGGCGACGGGGTGATGTTCTACCACTCCAACACCAAGGTGCCGGGCATTGTCGGGCTGGCCACGGTAGCCAGCGAGGCCTACCCGGACGACACCCAGTTCGACCCCGGATCCGATTACTACGACCCCAAGGCGACCCGCGAAGAACCGCGCTGGATGCTGGTGGACGTGGCGTTCGAGCGCAAGCTGCGCGACACCATTTCGCTGGACGAGATCAAGCTGCACGCCGATGCGCTGGGCGAAGGGTTCCCGCTGACCGCGCGCGGCAACCGCCTCTCCATCCTCCCGGTGACCGCCGCGCAGTGGAAGCTGCTGCTGTCGCTGGAAAAGCACTGATTCCCTTTCCTCCAAGAGTTGCCCGCCATGTCCGAAGCCAAACGCCTGGCCGCTGAAAAAGCCATCGAATACGTCGAAGACGGCATGATCGTCGGCGTCGGTACCGGCTCCACCGTTGCCTACTTCATCGACGCCCTGGCCAGGATCCAGCACCGCATCAAGGGCGCCGTCTCCAGCTCGGACCAGAGCACCGCGCGCCTGAAGCAGCACGGCATCGAGGTGCTCGAGCTCAACCACACCGGCAACCTCTCGCTGTACGTGGACGGTGCCGACGAATGCGACGGAAACAAGAACCTGATCAAGGGCGGCGGCGCCGCGCTGACGCGCGAGAAGATCATCGCCGAGGCCAGCGAGCGCTTCGTGTGCATCATCGACCCGAGCAAGCAGGTCAAGGTGCTGGGCAGGTTCCCGCTGCCGGTGGAGGTGATCCCGATGGCACGCAGCCTGGTCGCCCGCCGCATCCTGGACATGACCGGCGGCCAGCCGGCCTGGCGTGAGGGCGTGGTCACCGACAACGGCAACGTGATCCTGGACATCCACCACCTGGAGATCACCGATCCGGTCAAGCTGGAGCGCGAGCTCAACCAGCTGCCCGGCGTGGTCAGCGTCGGCCTGTTCGCGCGCCGCCCGGCCGATGTGGTGATCATCGGCGGCGAGCCGCCGGTCGTGATCTGACCCCCGTGGCCGGCGCCCGCGCCGGCTGCCCCCAACGAGGCAATCCCATGTCCCTGTCGCGCCTGCTGCCCCTGCTTCTGCTGCTCACCCTGGCCGGCTGTGCCAGCACCAACGCCCGTCACTGGGTGGAGCTGGACGGCAACCGCTACCACGTTGAACTGGCCACCAATGACGACACCCGCGCCCGCGGGCTGATGTTCCGCGACCAGATGCCGGAGGACCACGGCATGCTGTTCATCCATGAACGCGAAGAGCTGCAGGCGTACTGGATGAAGAACACCAAGATCGCCCTGGACATCCTGTACTTCGATGCACAGCGCCGCCTGGTCAGCCAGCAGCGTGACGTGCCACCGTGCTCGGCCGGTGACCGTTGCCCGCCCTACCCCAGCAGCGAGCCGGCCCGTTACGTGCTGGAACTCAATGCCGGGCAGGCCGAAAAGATGAAGCTCAAGGACGGTACCGAACTGAAGTTCGGCCCCGGCATCGCCGACGGTAAATAAAAGGGACCCGATAAACGCGCCGCGCCCTTGAATCGCGGCGCGTTTGTCGCCAGTCTTGTCCCATGCAGGGGCAGATCACATTGCCGACGTGGGAATCGCTGGCCGAGCTGGATGACGAGGCGCTGCCTTTGTTGCCGACCGCGCTGCTGATCGCCCGGGACGAATACCCGGACCTGGACCCTGCCGTCTACGACGCGGTCCTGCAGAGCCACGCCGACCACCTGCGCACCGAGATCGCCACGATCGACATGTGGCCGCTGAAGATCGCCGCGGTCAACCGCCATCTGTTCGACGAGCTGGGCTACAGCGGCGACCATGGCGAATACTACGACCCGCGCAACAGCTATCTGAACCAGGTCTTCGAGCGCCGCCTGGGCAACCCGATTTCACTGGCGCTGGTGCAGATGGAAGTCTCGCGCCGGCTCGGCATCCCGCTGGACGGGGTGTCCTTCCCCGGCCATTTCCTGGTGCGCCTGCCGCTCAACGACGGCGTGCTGGTGATGGACCCGTTCAACGGCGGCCGCCCGCTTGGCGTGGAAGAACTGCGCGAACGCGCCCGCTCGCACCTGGGCGGTGAAGTGCCCGACGACGATGTGCTGGCACAGATTCTGGACCCGGCCCCGGCGCGCGCGATCCTGATGCGGATGCTGCGCAACCTGCATGGCGTCTATGTGGAACGCGGTGAATGGGACCGTGCCGCGCGCAGTGCCGACCGCCTGCTGAAGCTCGCTCCGGAACAGGACGATGCCCTGCGCGACCGCGGCATGGCCTACCTGCAGCTGGACTACGAGGCGGGCGCGCGCAACGACCTGGGGCTGTACCTCAAGCGCAATGCCAAGGCCAGCGACGCCCAGTACGTGCGCGAGAAGCTGGTCAGCCTGGGTGGCGCGGTGCCGCGCCTGCATTAAAGGCGCCATGACACGGCGCCGGCCCGGCCTCAGTCGACTTCGACCATCTCGAAATCGTCCTTGGTCACGCCGCAATCCGGGCACGTCCAGGTATCGGGAATGTCTTCCCAGCGCGTGCCCGGGGCGATGCCCTCTTCCGGCAACCCGTCTTCTTCCCGGTACAGGAAGCCGCAGACAACGCACATCCAGGTGCGGAAGGTGGTGGCGGTAGCGTCGGTCATCGGATAATCACGGCAGGACAAGAGCTGACAGCGCTCATTGTCCCACTCCCGTTGCGCTACCGGTAGCCATTGATGAATCACGCTTCAGCCCCCACGCCGCCCCGCGGCGTCTACCTCATCACCCCCGACGAACCCGATACCGCACGATTGCTGGCGCGCACCGCGCCGCTGTTGGCGGCCGGCGCCACCTGGCTGCAGTACCGCAACAAGACCGCCGATGCCGCCCTGCGCCTGGAGCAGGCGACCGCGCTGCAGGCGCTGTGCGCGCCGCACGGCGTGCCATTGATCATCAATGACGACCCGGCGCTGGCCCATGCCGTGGGCGCCGCTGGCGTGCACCTGGGCGGCACCGACGGCGACATCGGCGCGGCGCGCGCCCTGCTGGGCCCCGACGCCATCATCGGCGCGTCCTGCTACGACCAGCTGGCCAATGCCGCGCGTGCCGTGGCCGAAGGGGCCAGTTATGTGGCCTTCGGCGCGTTCTTCCCCACCACCACCAAGGTCACCGCCAGCCGTGCCACGCCGGACCTGCTGCGGCAAAGCGCCGCACTGGGCGTGCCGCGGGTGGCGATCGGCGGGCTCAGCCCGGACAATGTGGGTCCCATCATCGCGGCCGGCGCCGACCTGGTGGCCGTGGTCAGCGGCATTTTCGCCGTCCCCGACCCGGTTGCCACCCAGCGCGCCTTCCTCGCCCAGTTTCCGTAAGACCCAGGACACCCCATGAACCACGACCAGTCCCACGCCCTGTTCACCCGCGCCCAGAAACTGCTGCCGGGCGGCGTCAACTCGCCCGTGCGCGCGTTCAAGTCGGTCGGCGGCGAGCCGTTCTTCGTGCAGCGTGCCGACGGCGCGTACCTGTACGACGTGGACGGCAACCGCTACATCGATTACGTCGGCTCCTGGGGCCCGATGATCGTCGGCCACAACCACACCGCGGTGCGCCAGGCGGTCAAGCAGGCGATCGGCAACGGCCTGTCCTTCGGTGCGCCGTGCGAAGCGGAAGTGACCATGGCCGAAACGCTGACCCGGCTGGTGCCGTCCTGCGAGATGGTGCGCATGGTCAACTCCGGTACCGAGGCCACGCTGTCGGCGATCCGGCTGGCGCGCGGCGCCACCGGCCGCACCCGCATCGTCAAGTTCGAAGGCTGCTATCACGGCCACGGCGATTCGTTCCTGGTCAAGGCCGGCAGCGGCATGCTGACCCTGGGCGTGCCGACCTCGCCGGGTGTCCCGGCTGGCCTGAGCGAACTCACCCTGACCCTGCCCTACAACGATTTCGAGGCCGCCACCGCGCTGTTCGCCGAACAGGGCGAGCACATCGCCGGCCTGATCATCGAGCCGGTGGTCGGCAACGCCAACTGCATCCCGCCGCGCGAGGGCTACCTGCAGCACCTGCGCGCGCTGTGCACGCAGTACGGCACGGTGCTGATCTTCGATGAAGTGATGACCGGCTTCCGCGTGGCCCTCGGCGGCGCGCAGGCGCATTACGGCGTCACTCCGGACCTGACCACCTTCGGCAAGATCATCGGCGGCGGCATGCCGGTGGGTGCCTATGGCGGCCGCCGCGAGCTGATGTCGCAGATTTCCCCGGCTGGCCCGATCTACCAGGCGGGCACGCTCAGCGGCAATCCGGTGGCGATGGCCGCGGGCCTGGCGATGCTGGAACTGGTGCAGGAACCGGGCTTCCATGATCGCCTGAGTGCCACCGCTGCGCGCCTCTGCGCCGGGCTGGAAGCCGCGGCGGCCGAGGCCGGCGTGGCGGTGACGACCACCCAGGTCGGCGCCATGTTCGGCCTGTTCTTCACCGACCAGAAGGTGGAAACCTACGCCCAGGCGACGGCGTGCGACATCACCGCGTTCAACACCTTCTTCCACGCGATGCTGGAGCGCGGTGTGTTCCTGGCCCCCTCGGCCTACGAGGCCGGCTTCCTGTCCAGCGCCCACGACGACAGCATCATCGATGCGACCATCGAGGCCGCGCGCGAAGCCTTCAAGCTCGTCAAAGGCTGATGGGAGGCGGTAGGTGACGACCGTTGGTCGTCACGCCGTCCACCGGCCGGCATCGGCGCTCAGCCGAACAGAAAACGGCCTTTCATCATCGCGAAGTGCCCCGGGAACGAGCAGAAGAACGTGTAGTCGCCGCCCTTGGCCAGCTTCGCGGTCGAGAAGGTGACGCTGGTGGTCTGCCCGCCCCCGATCACCGGGGTATGCGCCAGCACACGCGCATCGCCCTTGGGCAGGTAGCTGTCGGCCAGGGTCGTGCGCATGCCGGCCATCGCCACCGGCTGGTAATCCGCGGTGCGGGTCAGCACCCAGTTGTGGCCCATCGCGGTCGCGGCAAGCTTGCCGGTGTGGCGCAGGGTCAGCTTCACCTGGGTGCAGTCCGCCGCAACCTTGATCTCCTTCTGGCTGAAGCTCATCTGGTCGGTGCTGTCGATGGCGATCGCGCAGACGCGCGCATGGGCGGCCGGGGCCAGCATCAGGCCGGCAAGCAACACGGGGGCAAGCAGTTTCACGGCGATCTCCATCGAACAGTCCACGCGATTCTAGAGTCCGTGCCCACGCCCGGCCTGCGACGCGATGTCGCAGCAAGCGCCCCGACTGCGGTACGGTCAGCGTTGGACCCGGACAAGAGTGCGCGATGACCGATGCCGTGGAGGAGCTGCTGCTGGATTTCGATGGCGTGCTGGTGCGCCATGCGCGGCATTTGCGCGTGCGTCACCTGGCCGCCAGCACCGGCTGCAGCGTCGCACAGGTGCACGCCGCCCTGTTCGACAGCGGCCTGGAGCAGCAGCATGACGCCGGCCTGGACAGCACGCTGTACCTGCAACAGTTGGGCGCGGCATTGGGCGGCACGGTGAGCATCACGCAGTGGCAGGACGCCCGCATCGCCGCGTCCATGCCACAGGCCGGGGTCATCGAACGCATCGAACAGGTTGCACGCCGCATGCCGATCGCGATCCTGACCAACAACGGCGCGCTGATGGTGGACACCATCCCGCGCATCCTGCCCACCCTGGCCGCTGCGCTGCGCGGGCGCATCCTGTGCAGCGGCGCGCTGGGCGCTCGCAAGCCGGACCCGGCCGTATTCGTGCAGGCGATGGCGCTGTTGGGCGCACGCGCCGGGCGCACGTTGTTCGTCGATGACCTGTTCACCAACGTGCGCGGTGCGCGTCAGGCAGGATTGCGGGCGGAAACCGCCACCGACAGTCGCAGCATCGGCAAGGTGTTGAAGCGGTACGGCCTGACGTAGGGCCGACCAACGGTCGGCTCTACCGCTGTTGGTTATCGCGAGGCGATGAAGGATTGCACCGCCGCGCGCAGGCGCTTGAGGCCTTCGGCGATTTCTTCATCGGTGATGTTCAGCGACGGCACGAAACGCAGCACGGCCGGGCCGGCCTGCAGGGTCAGCAGGCCGTGTTCGGCGGCGTGGTCGAGGATGGGACCGGCCTGGCCGGCAAAATCCTTGTCCAGCACCGCGCCCAGCATCAGGCCGCGGCCGCGGACCTGGCTGAACACCTTGAACTCGTCGTTGATCCTGCCCAGCCCATCGCGCAGCGCCTGCGACTGACGGCTGACGTTGTGTGCGATCTCCGGCGAGGACAGCTTGCGCAGCGCCACGCGCGCGACGGCCGCGGCCAGCGGGTTGCCGCCGAAGGTGGTGCCGTGGGCACCGAACTGCATCACCTCGGCCACCTTCGGGCCGGCCAGCATCGCGCCGATCGGGAAGCCGCCGCCCAGCGCCTTGGCCAGGGTGACGATGTCCGGCTTGATGTTGTCCTGCCAATGCGCGAACAACGTGCCGGTACGGCCCATGCCCGCCTGGATCTCATCGAGCACCACCAGCGCGTTGTGCTGGTCGCACAGCTCGCGCACGCGCTGCAGGAAGCCCGGCTTGGCCGGCATCACGCCACCCTCGCCCTGGATCGGCTCGAGCATCACCGCGGCCACATCGCCGGCGGCCATCGCGGTTTCCAGCTGGACCTCGTCGTTGAAGTCGACATAGCGGAAGCCACCGGGCAGCGGCTCGTAGCCTTCCTGGTACTTCGGCTGGGCGGTGGCGGTGACCGCGGCCAGCGTGCGGCCGTGGAAGCTGCCGCGGAAGGTCACGATCACGCGCTGGTGCGCCGGGCGGCCCAGCGAAGAGGCCCACTTGCGGACCAGCTTGATCGCCACCTCATTGGCTTCGGCGCCGGAGTTGCACAGGAACACGCGCTCGGCGAAGCGCGAGGCGGTGACCAGCTCCTCGGCCAGGCGCAGCGGCGGCTCGCTGTAGAACACGTTGCTGGTGTGCCAGAGCTTGCCGGCCTGCTCGATCAGCGCCGCCTTCAGGTCCGGATCGTTGTGGCCCAGGCCGCACACGGCGATGCCGGCGGCCAGATCGATGAACTCGCGGCCCTGGTTGTCCCAGACGCGCGCGCCCTGGCCGCGCTCGAGCACCACCTGGCGCGGTTTGTAGACCGGCAGGTAGTAATGCGACAGGGACAACAGCGGATCGGTGGCAGCGGCGGTCATGGCAGTCAGGGGCTCAGGAAAGATCCCATTCTCGCGCTTTGGGCCGGTGGGGCACAATGCGGCCCATGCGACCGTTCACCGCCCCCCAGCTCAACCCCGCCACCGAGACCGGCTGGCGCCGCCAGTGGTTCGACATCATCTACCGCCACGACACCCGGCCCTCGCGCAATTTCGACCTGCTGCTGGTCTACGCGATCATCGCCAGCGTGGTGGTGGTCATGTTCGACAGCGTGCAGCGCTTCCATGCGGCCTACGCCGACTGGCTGTACGTGCTGGAATGGGGCTTCACGATCGTATTCACCGCCGAGTACCTGCTGCGGCTGGTGGTGGTCAAACGCCCACTGCGCTACGCATTCAGCATCTGGGGCATCATCGATCTGGCCTCGATCCTGCCCACCTACCTGTCGCTGTTCATCCCCGGCGCGCAGAGCCTGCTGGTGGTGCGCGCGCTGCGCATCCTGCGGGTGTTCCGGATCCTCAAGCTGACCCGCTACATCGAAGAAAGCGGCGTGCTGATGGAATCGCTGTGGCGCAGCCGCCGCAAGGTGCTGCTGTTCCTGTTCACGGTGATCACCATCACCATCATCGCCGGCACGATGATGTACGTGATCGAAGGCCCCAACCACGGCTTCACCAGCATCCCCAGCAGCATGTACTGGGCGGTGGTGACCATGGCCACGGTGGGCTTCGGCGACATCGTGCCGCAGACCGTGCTCGGCCGCTTCGTCACCTCGGTGCTGATCCTGATCGGCTACAGCATCATCGCCGTGCCGACCGGCATCTACACCGCCGAACTGGCCAACACCATGCGCGATGCCGAGCATGCCGCGCGCCGTGATGCGCGCGGCTGCCCGCATTGCGGGCTGGAAGGCCACGAACCGGACGCCGTGCATTGCCGCCATTGCGGCGAAAAACTGCCACCGGTCTTCAACGTCTGATGCGTGCGGCGGGCCGCCTCGCAGCCCGCCGCGCGATCACTCAACGCGCGCCGCTGGTCCGCGCCAGGCGGTTGCTCATGTCGACCAGGTCGTTGTAACTGACCAGCAAGGCTTCGGCCGAGCCCTGCGGGTTGCTGATCCGCCCACCGCTCTCCATCAGCATCTGCTCGCTGCGGGTATACGGCTTCTTTGACTCGACGCGCTCGATGCGGCGGCCGGCATCGCGGGCCAGTGCATCGGCGGCGCGCTCCACGTGGCCCCACATCGCATCGCCCTTGCCGATCTTGTCATCCTGCGCCTGCTGCAGCAGCGCCTGGAACGCCGCGAGCTGGGTGCGTGCCACCGCCAGATCGGGCGTCTCGCTGTTGAGCAGCTGCGTGAGCTGCTTGCCATCACCGAGAATCTTGATCTGGTAGTACGCCATCGAGCGGCCTTCGGAAGCTTCAATCTCCTTGAGCTGTTCCGCACGCCGTTCGTCTTCGCGCTTTTCCAGCGCGGCATCCAGCGCGGTGCCTGCGTCGAAGAAGGCCATGTAGGCCTTCATCAGCGGGGCATGCTGGCTGCGCATCCCGGCATGGTCATCGCGCAGGTAGTCCTCGCGGCTGTAGTAACGGTCGGCCTGCTCGATCAGCGCGTACAGGTCGACGAACGTCTTCTGGTAAGCGCTCGCCGCCGGATCCAGCTCGGGCTCGGCCGGCGTTATCGCCAGCGCGGCGACCATCGGCGCATTGCACGCTTCCACGCGATGCGAGAGCACCGTGCCCGGCCCACGCACCTGCTTCTCATTGCCGGTCGGGCCAGCCTCCGGATCCTGCATCCAGCCGATGTACTGCTGGAAGCCTTCGTGGATCGGCTGTTCAACGGCGTTGAAGCAGGCGATGTAGGCGTTCACCTTTTCCACGCCCTGGGTATCGGCAACGCTGCCCGGGCCCTTGCTGCAGGCGCCGAGCAGGCTGATCAAGGCGATGGCGGCGGCGAGCGGTGCGGTCCGTGTGCGGAATGACATGCATGTGTCCATACGATTTGGGGCCCGCACCATAGCAGCCCGGCCTGTGCAGCGTTTGTCATCGCGCACGCGACGCGCACCGCGCACGCGTCAATCCAGGAACAGATCGGGCATCAACGGACGCGACGGATCGACGGCATAGCCACTCAGATCGGTAATGCCGGCCTGCGCCAGCACCTCGTCATCAAGCAGGAACTGCCCACTGAAGCCGGCCGCCTCGCGCGTCAGCACTGCGTGTGCGGCATCGGCAAGGATGGCAGGCGTGCGGCAGCCGCCGATGTCCACGCCGGGAATCATGTTGATCGCGTCAGTGGCGATCACGGTACGCGGCCACAACGCATTGACCGCCACGCCCTGTGGGCCGAACTCCGCGGCCAGGCCAAGCGTGACGAAGCTCATGCCCATCTTCGCCAGCGTGTAGCCGGTATGCGGCGCCCACCACTTCGGGTCCAGGCTTGGCGGCGGCGCGAGGGTGAGAATGTGTGGATTGGGTGCCTGCAGCAGGTGCGGCAGGCAGGCCTGCGCGCACAGGAAGCTGCCGCGTGCGTTGACCTGCTGCATCAGGTCGAAACGTTTCATCGGCGTGTCCAGCGTGCCGCGTAGCCAGATCGCGCTCGCGTTGTTGACCAGGATGTCGATGCCACCGAAGGTATCCACGGTGGCGGCGACGGCCGCACGCACCTGGTCTTCCTCGCGGATGTCGCACTTCAGCGCCAGTCCCTGGCCGCCGGCGGCGGTGACCGCCTCCGCTGCGCTGTGAATGGTGCCGGGCAGCTTGGGGTTGGGCACCGAGGACTTGGCCGCGATGGCGATGTTGGCCCCGTCCCGTGCAGCACGCAGTGCGATGGCCAGGCCGATGCCGCGCGAGGCGCCGGTGATGAACAGGGTCTTGCCTTGCAGACTGGCCATGCGCGGATTCCTTCGATGCGATTGCAGTGAACCGGCATTATGCCGCCCCGGCGCACACACCGGATTCATGCGCCGCGTCGATACTGGGCGTTCACGTTCTGCATGGAATGAGCGACATGACGGCGATCCGCCTTCCCCTGACCGCGCTGGCGCTGGTACTGGCCATGGCTGCCTGCCAGCCCGCCGGCGACCCGTCCACCGCCCCTGTGCAGGCGGCCGCCACCGTTCCCGGTACGGCCGGCGGCACCTCCCCCTTCAGCGAAGCGGCGATCTGGGACGGCGAGGTGGACGCCTGCCGTGGCCAGGCGCCGGTTGCCGATGATTGCCTGTCCAAGGCGATGCAGGCGGCCAAGGCCAGCCCGCAGGCGATCGCCGCGGCCCATCAGCTGGGCGCGCAGGGGAATCCCGGCTACGTCAGCGCATGGCGCGAGCAGGACGGCGTGGGCATTGCCACCATCGAGTACCCGTTCCGTGCCAATACCAATGAAGGCACGCTGCTGGTCGACAGTGCCGGGCATACCGTGGATGTGGATGCGGATGTCCTGCCGGAGATGTCGCGCGCCGATGCAACGGTCAAACCCTTCCTTGATGCGCACCCGGACGCCTCACCGTTCGCCCCCGCCGAGGCCAGCGGCAGTGAAGCGCTGCCCAACGGCGGGCTGCGCCTGATCTACAGCACGCCGCTGCGCACCTGCCATGCCTGCGCGGACGAGGGCATGCTGCGGGTCGCCTACGAGTTCGACGCGCAACGCCGCTTCACCGGCAAGCAGATCCTCGACCTGCGCTGAGCGCCAGGCATCGGCCCCTGCTACGGCTTGGGGCCCTGCCCTTCGTTGTCTTCCCAGTGCAGGATCCTGCGGGTGACGAAGCGGTAGACCGGCTTGCCGGTGCGGAACCAGAGGTCACGCACCCACGAGGTGCGCTTGAGCAGCCGCTTCTCCACCGGCGTCAGCGACGGCCGGCAGTACATGCGCTTGTGCTTGAGCAGGTGGCGCAGGTCCTCGCGGGCCAGCAGGCGCATCCAGCGTGAGCGCGGATTGCCGATCACCGCCAGCTGGAAATCGATCAGGGCCGGCGAGCCGTCTTCGCGCACCAGCCAGTTGGCTTCCTTGGCCAGGTCGTTGTGCGCGATGCCGTGGCGATGGACCTGCTGCAGCAGACGGCGCGCCGCACGGAAGTAGGCCACGTCGCCATGCGGCGGACGCTGGTACATCGCATCGCCGGCCATGAAACTGCGGTCCAGCCAGCGCCCGTTCCAGCCCAGCAACCGCGGCGTGGCGGGCATCCCATCCAGATGCGCCAGCGCGCGCGCCTCGCGCCGGGCCAGCCACCATGCCGGCAGGCGCAGCCACCACGGGGTGGCCTCCAGATCACGGCGCACGAAGCGCTGGCCGTCCTGCTCCATCAGCAGGATGCGGCCGAAGCTGTCGGCTTTGAGGGCGGTCGGGGCGGGATCGGCAGGGCGTGTCATGGCGCCATTCTAGGCGGCTGATCGCGTTCATTCACTGCAGATGCCGCACATTGCCCGCCGCTGGCCGGCAGTCAGTCACTTTGCCCCCCCTATAATCCTCCGATGGACTCGTCATGGATCGATGCCACGCTTGCGTGGATCTCAGCTCACCCCGTGCTTGCCGGTGCGGTCATTTTCCTCATTGCCTTCTGCGATGCGGTCATCGTGCTGGGCGCAATCGTGCCCGCGTTGCCGCTGCTGTTCGCCGTGGGTGTGTTCATCGGCCTGGGCCAGATCTCCGGGCCGTACGCGGTGGCCTGCGCAGCGCTGGGCGCGTTTGCCGGCGACGGCATCAGCTACTGGGTAGGCCGGCGCTGGGGGGATCGCCTGCGCGGCTTCTGGCCCTTCAGCAAGTATCCGCAGCTGCTCGACCGCGGCGAGACGATGTTCCGCCGCAACGCGTTCAAGAGCATCCTGGTGGCGCGCTATGTCGGCGCGATCCGCCCGTTCGTGCCGGCCATCGCCGGCATGATGAAGATGCCGCTCTCGCGCTACTTCCAGGCCAGTGGCATCGCCAGCCTGTCCTGGGCGGTGCTGTTCCTGGCCCCCGGCTGGGTGCTCGGCGAGGCGTATGACGCGGTCGCCGCCGTCGCCGGCCGGCTGGTGATGGTGCTGGGCCTGCTCGGCGTGATCATGGGCCTGGTCTGGGCGATCGTGCTGTACGGCTACCGCTGGTCGGCCTCGCGCATGGACAGCTGGCTGGCCATGCTGTTGAACTGGTCGCAGCGCCATCCAACGCTGGGCCGTTACTCGGTGGCGGTGTTCGATCCCCAGCGGCGTGAATCGGTGCCGCTGGCGATGCTGGCGGTGATGCTGCTGCTGCTTGGCTGGGGCTGGTTCGCCCTGTTGATGGCGGTGGTCGCGCATGGCGAACCGCTGCGGGTCGATCTGGCCGTGCACCACGCCATGCTGGCGCTGCGCAATCCGCTGGCCGATTACCCGATGGCCGCGCTGGCCTCGCTGGGCGCCTGGCAGGTCCTGTTGCCGGCCACGGCCGCCGGCATGGGCTACCTGGTCTGGCGCCGGCGCTGGATGGCGGCCGGTCACTGGCTGGCCGCGCTGGCCTTCGGCCTGGCCCTGTGCAAGCTGCTCGGCGCAACCGTGGATGTGGTCCGGCCGCCGGATGCGAGCAGCGGCTTCGGCTTCCCGTCGGTCTCGGTAACGATGGCCACGATCACCTTCGGCTTCTTCGCCGTGCTGATCGCGCGCGAACTGCCCGGCCGCACCCGCGTGTGGCCCTACCTGCTGTCGGGCATCATCGTCAGCCTGATCGGCTTCGCCCGCATCTACCTCGGCGCCCATTGGCTGAGCGATGTGATCGGCGGCATGCTGTTCGGCCTGTTCTGGCTGCTGGTGCTCGGCATTGCGTACCGCCGCCGCTTCAACCGCTCGTTCTGGGTCAAGCCGGTGGCGTGGCTGTTCTACGGTACCTTCGCCGTGGCCGCGCTCTGGTACGCCCCGCGCAACATCCCGGTGAAACTGGCGCGCTTCGAACCGGCGCAGACGAGCCCGGCGCCGCTGGATGCCCAGGCCTGGTGGACGACCGAGTGGCAGCACCTGCCCTCGCGCCGCAATGAATTCGATGACGACCAGCGCTGGCCGCTGGATGTGCAGGTGGCCGGCCCGCTGGCACCGCTGCAGCGCCGCCTGGAGAGCCAGGGCTGGCGCGTACAGCCGCAGGCCGGCTGGGAGCAGGCGCTGTTGATGCTCGACAAGTCATCGGACAAGGACAAGGTGCCGGTCCTGCCAGCCACCCTGGACACGCAGGTCGAATCGCTGCTGATGCTGCGGGCCGGCAATGCCCCCAACGAGATGTTCGCATTGCGCCTGTGGCCGGCGCCGGCGCGTCTGTCAGCGCCGGTGGATGAGCCGTTGTGGCTCGGCAGTGCGCAGACCCTGCACTACCAGCAGCACTTCAATCTGATCGGGATGTGGCGCCCGATGCGTGGCATCGACCCCTCGCTCAATGCGGTGCGCCAGGCACTGGATGGCCTGCCACAGCAGGTCGACACCCATCCGGATACGCAGATGCCGGTGCTGCGCTTGCGCATTCCCGCGGCCGAATGAGGCAGCGCCGGGATCATCCCGGCCGTTCGTGCAGCGGGGCCTCGCCCCGCGTTACGGCATCCAGTCCAGCAACGCCTGCAGGCGCTGGTGCGGGTCATCGTGCTGCAGCAGCTGCAGGCGCTGCGCATCCTGCAGGGGCAGCAGCTCAGCCAGGCGCCAGCCGACCCAGCTGGCCTGCTCCATCTGCGCCGGGCTGACCGGAGCAAACGCGGCACCGGCCTGTTCGATGATGTGCTCAAGCACGGTCGCCATCAGGGCATGTTCGGGCTGCAGCTCATCGTCGCTGTCGGCCGCACACCAGGTCACCTCGGCAATGATCAGCCCATTGTCGCGCACGCGCGTGCGATCGACATGGAAGCGACGCTGGCCACGCAGGCGCAGCACCAGCACGCCATCGGCGCCCACGTCGAAATCCTCGATCCGCGCCTCCACGCCGTAGGCGGCCGGCACCGCAGGGGCGCCGGTTTCCTCACCGTCCAGGATCATGCAGACACCGAACGCGGTACCGGCGCGGCTGCATTCGCGCAGCATGTCCAGGTAGCGCCGCTCGAACACGCGCAGGCCCAGCGCGGCGCCGGGCAGCAGCACGGTGTGCAGCGGGAACAGGGGCAGTGACGCGGTGTCGGTCATGGCCAGGCCCGCTCAGGACGGCTGCAGCTGTGCCAGGAAGCGCCGCGGCGCGCCGTCGAAGCCACCATTGGACATGAACACCACGTGGTCGCCGGGCATGGCGATCGCGTCCAGGCGCGACAGCAGCGCATCGGTATCCGGCACGGCATACGCGTCGCCTCGCACGGCGGCGATCACGCCGGCCGCATCCCAGGCCAACTCCGGGCGGTGCAGGAACACCACGGCATCGGCACCGTCCAGCGACGGGGCCAGCGCCTGCGCATGCGCGCCCAGCCGCATGGAATTGCTGCGCGGTTCCATCGCCACCACGATGCGGGCTTCACCAACCCTCGCACGCAGGCCCTCGAGGGTGGTGCGGATCGCGGTGGGGTGATGCGCGAAGTCATCGTAGACGGTGACATCGCGCGCCTGGCCGATCACTTCCAGCCGGCGCTTGACGCTGCGGAACGCGGCCAGCGCCGGCATCACCGTGGCCAGTTCGACACCTACCGCATGCGCGGCGGCCAGCGCCGCGAGCCCGTTGAGCACGTTATGGCGACCGAGCAGCGACCAGCGCACTTCACCGATGCGCGCGCCGCGATGGTGCACCACGAACACGCTGCCGTCGGCCTCCACCAGCTCGGCGTGCCATTCCAGCGCAGGATCGAAACCGAAGCGCTCCACCGGCGTCCAGCACCCCATCGCCAGCACCTCGGCGAGATAGGCATCTTCGCCGTTGACGATCAGGCGCCCGCGCGCGGGCACGGTGCGGATCAGGTGATGGAACTGGCGCTGGATCGCGGCCACGTCCGGGAAGATGTCGGCGTGGTCGTATTCGAGGTTGTTGAGGATCGCCACCAGCGGCCGGTAGTGCACGAACTTGCTGCGCTTGTCGAAGAACGCGGTGTCGTACTCGTCGGCCTCGACCACGAACTCGCGGCCGCTGCCGATGCGCGCGGAGACGCCGAAATCCTCCGCCACGCCGCCGATCAGAAAGCCCGGCTCACGCCCGGCGCTGTGCAGCAGCCAGGTCAGGATGGTGGTGGTGGTGGTCTTGCCGTGCGTGCCGGCCACAGCCAGGGTGTCGCGGCCCGGCAGCACCTGCTCGGACAGCCACTGGGCCCCGGAGATATAGCGCTGGCCTGCATCCAGCACGGCTTCCACGGCAGGGTTGCCGCGCGAGAGCGCATTGCCGATCACCACCTCGTCGCAGTCCGGTGCCACGCTGTCGGCGCGGTAGCCCGGATCCAGGGCGATGCCCAGGCGTTCGAGCTGGGTGGACATCGGCGGGTAGATCGCCTGGTCGCTGCCGCGGACCGTATGGCCCTTCTCGCGTGCCAGCGCGGCCACGCCGCCCATGAAAGTGCCTGCAATACCAAGAATGTGGATCGTGCTCATGCCTGCGATTGTCGCCGATCATCACCGTCGATGGACATCGCCGTCAGATAACTCCTAGTCGAGTATCAGAGAAGTCCATCACGGTGTCAGGGAAATCCCGATAGCGCCGTACTGTGAAGACGGACACAATTCCATGGGCCAGCCGCAGCACCCCATTGGTCCTACTCCCCAAGAGGCCATCCCCAGGGGGGCTCATGCTGCGGGGCTCTGAGCAAGCCCGCTCGCTGGCACCTTCAAACCACACGCCTGGTCCCTTCGGGGGCCGGGCGTGTGTGTTTCAGGCACTGGGCAGCGCACTGCCCGTGCGGTGCCGCCGTAGCGGCACCGACCGGATCAGGCCTGGATCGCGGCGCGGATGCGCGCTTCCACGTCGTTCAGTTCACCCACGCCATCAACGCGTGCGAGCGTGCCACGGCCGGCATAGAAATCCACCACGGGCGCGGTCTGGTCGTTGTAGACCTGCAGGCGCTGACGCACCGATTCGGGGTTGTCATCGGCACGGCCCTGCTCGGCGGCGCGGCCGGCGATGCGCTCGACCAGCAGTTCGGTCGGCACGTCCAGCTGCACGACCGCATCCAGCGGCTGGCCGATCTTGGCCAGCAGGCTGTCCAGCGCATTGGCCTGGGCCACGTTGCGCGGGTAACCATCCAGGATGAAGCCCTTGGCCACATCGTCCTGGCCCAGGCGCGTCTCGAGCATGCCCAGCAGGATGTCATCGGACACCAGGTTGCCGGCATCCATCACGGCCTTGGCCTGCTTGCCCAGCTCGGTCCCCGCCGCCACTTCGGCACGCAGCAGGTCGCCGGTGGAAATGTGCGCAATCGAAAGATGTTCCTTCAGGCGCGTCGCCTGCGTCCCCTTGCCCGAACCGGGCGGTCCCAACAGAACCAATCGCATCAACCTGACTCCAACGTGGTAAGAAAATGGAAGGGCGCGCGCCCCGGGATTGTCCACAATCACGCTGCACCGCAATACGCGCACTTTACCCCATACCGGTAATGTCTCTGCAATGTCCTTCCCCCAGACCAAGGTCGCACCATGCCCAACGGTACCCTGCTCTACGCCCAGTCAGGCGGCGTCACCGCCGTCATCAATGCCACGGCCTCGGCGGTCATCAGCACGGCAAGGGCCAAAGGAATCAAGGTCTTGGCCGCACGCAACGGCATTCTCGGCGCGCTCCGCGAGGACCTGATCGACACCTCGAAGGAAACCGCTGCCGCGATCGCCGCCCTCGCCCATACCCCCGGCGGCGCGTTCGGCTCGTGCCGCTACAAGCTCAAATCGCTGGAGGCCGACCGCGGCAGGTACGAGCGGCTGCTCCAGGTGCTGCGCGCGCACGATGTGCGCTGGTTCCTCTACAACGGCGGCAACGATTCGGCCGATACCGCCTGGAAGGTTTCCCAGCTGGCCAAGGCCTTCGACTACGACCTGACCTGCATCGGCGTGCCCAAGACCATCGACAACGATCTGGCCGTGACCGATACCTGCCCGGGCTTCGGCTCGGCGGCCAAGTACACGGCCGTCTCGGTGCGCGAAGCGGCGCTGGACGTGGCCGCGATGGCCGAGACCTCGACCAAGGTGTTCGTGTACGAAGCGATGGGCCGCCATGCCGGCTGGCTTGCGGCGGCCGCGGGCCTGGCCGGCCAGGGCGCCGATGACGCCCCGCACATCATCCTGCTGCCCGAGCGCGCCTACGACGAGGACGCGTTCCTGGCCAAAGTGAAACAGGTGGTCGAGCGCGTGGGTTACTGCGTGGTGGTGGCCTCCGAGGGCATCCAGACGGCCGATGGCCGTTTCGTCGCCGATGCGGGCGGTGGCACCGATTCGTTCGGGCATACCCAGCTCGGCGGCGTGGCCTCGCAGCTGGCGGCCCGGGTCAAGGATGGACTGGGCTACAAGGTCCACTGGACCCTGCCCGACTACCTGCAGCGCTCGGCGCGCCATCTGGCCTCCAAAACGGACTGGGAGCAGGCACAGGCGGTGGGCAAGGCGGCGGTGCAGTTCGCGTTGAAGGGCCAGAACGCGGTGATGCCGGTGATCGTGCGCACCAGCGATAAACCCTATCGCTGGAAAATCGAGGCCGCCCCGCTGCACAAGGTGGCCAACCACGAGAAGAAGATGCCGGCCGGCTTCATCCGCCGCGATGGCTTCGGCATCACCGACAAGGCCCGCGCCTATCTCGCCCCGCTGATCAAGGGGGAAGCCCCGTTGCCCTACGGGCCTGATGGGCTGCCGAAGTACGTGACGCTGAAGAACGTGGCAGTGAAGAAGAAGCTGCCTGCCTTCGAAGCATGAGCAATCCGTCGGTGCCGGCCGCTGGCCGGCACCGCGGTGTCCCCGGCAGCGTCCAGGAAGCCGGCCAGCGGTCGGCACTAGCGGTGCGTGGTCAGCTCAGTTGCAGGCCTTGCCCTCGACCTTCATCTGCGCGGCGAACATCGGCACCTGCGCGATCTTGCCGGCGGCGGCCTGCTTCTTGGCGTCTTCCAGGTAGATGCGCGACTGGCCCTGGCCATCGCGTTCGGGCGTGGTGGTGACCGGCATGCGCCACACGCGCACCACCGCCTGCTGGGCCGGGCAGCCCGCATTCGGCACACGGATCACATCATTGAGTTTCCAGCCCTTGGCCTCGCTGGGCTGCGCCTTGTCGTAGTCCACAAAGCGGGCGCGCGGCTGGCACTGCTCGCTGGTGCGGACCACGGCGAACTTGTACGGCTGCGCGGCCTCGCCCGTGAACACGCCTTCCAGCCGTGCACAGGCTTCGGGAATCTGGCGCAGGGTGTGGGCCGCGCCCACCGCCTGCGGGGTGCCCGCAGCGCGCTGCAGTTCGGGGGTCTCGGCGGCGAAAGAGGACACGGCGGGCAACAGGGCCAGCCACAACAGATGACGGGGGGACATGGCAGGACTCCAACGGCTGGGGATGGGCCGAGGCTGCCAGTGGGTGGCTGAACGGCGTGGCAAAGGCGGCCCGTCGTCCGGATCTGCGTGGTTGCCGGCCAGCGGCCGGCACTACACATCCCACTGACCGTTCGGCTGCACAGACTCAGTTTTTTAATCCTTGCTGGCTTGCATCGAGGATTTGCCCGCATACTCGGGCCACCAGGGATTGCTGAACACCGCCACACGCTTGACGACCGGGCACGGTCTGAACGGGTTGGTTCATGGTTGCAGCCCGTTGTGCCCCCGCGTGGAGAAGTTCATCCGTTCACTGGATGTCATTCCATCACCCGGGAGGGGACATGCTGGAACGTTATGGGCTTTCTCTGGCGCTGTTCTGCGCCATCCTCGCGATTCTCTACGGCATCGTGTCGGCACGCTGGATCCTCCGGCAGCCGGCTGGCAATGCGCGCATGCAGGAAATCGCCGCCGCCATCCAGGAAGGCGCGCGCGCCTACCTCAACCGCCAATACCTGACCATCGCCATCGCCGGTGCCGTGCTGTTCGTGCTGGTCGGCATCTTCCTCAGCTGGTACACCGCGATCGGCTTCGCGATCGGCGCCGTGCTCTCCGGCGCGGCCGGCTACATCGGCATGAACGTCTCCGTCCGCGCCAACGTGCGCACCGCCGAGGCGGCCCGCAACGGCCTGAGCGCGGCCATGGACGTGGCCTTCCGCGGCGGTGCGATCACCGGCATGCTGGTGGTCGGGCTGGGCCTGCTGGGCGTGGCCGGGTACTACGCGCTGCTGTTGAAGCTCGGGCTGGATGTCGCGCAGACGCTGCACGCGCTGGTCGGGCTGGCGTTCGGTTCGTCGCTGATCTCGATCTTCGCGCGGCTGGGCGGCGGCATCTTCACCAAGGGCGCCGACGTCGGCGCGGACCTGGTCGGCAAGGTCGAAGCCGGCATTCCCGAGGACGACCCGCGCAACCCGGCGGTGATCGCCGACAACGTGGGTGACAACGTCGGCGACTGCGCCGGCATGGCAGCGGACCTGTTCGAAACCTACGCCGTCACCGTGATCGCCACGATGCTGCTCGGCAACCTGATGATCGCCGAGGCCGGTGCCAATGCGGTGCTGTATCCCCTGGTGCTGGGCGGTGTCTCGATCATCGCCTCGATCGTGGGCGCGCTGTTCGTCAAAGTAAAACCGGGCGGCTCGATCATGGGCGCGCTGTACAAGGGCGTGATCGTATCCGGGGTGCTGGCGGCGATCGCGTTCTACCCGATCACCACGCAGTTGATGCCGGACAACGCGCATGGCGCGCTGAACCTGTATTTCTGCGCGTTGATCGGGCTGGTGCTGACCGGGTTGATCGTGTGGATCACCGAGTACTACACCGGCACCCAGTACAAACCGGTGCAGCACGTGGCGCAGGCCTCCACCACCGGGCATGGCACCAACATCATCGCTGGGCTCGGTGTCTCGATGAAGTCCACCGCCCTGCCGGTGATCGCGGTGTGCGTGGCGATCTGGCTGGCACACTATTTCGGCGGCCTGTACGGCATCGCCATCGCCGCCACGGCGATGCTCTCGATGGCCGGGATGATCGTCGCACTCGATGCCTACGGCCCGATCACCGACAACGCCGGCGGTATCGCCGAGATGGCCGAACTGCCGCCGGAGATCCGCGACATCACCGACCCGCTGGATGCGGTCGGCAACACCACAAAGGCGGTGACCAAGGGCTACGCCATCGGCTCAGCGGCCCTGGCCGCGCTGGTGCTGTTCGCTGATTACACGCACAACCTGCAGGCCGCCAATCCCGGCGAGACCTTCGCCTTCGATCTGTCCAACCATGAAGTGATCATCGGCCTGCTGATCGGTGGCCTGATCCCCTACCTGTTCGGTGCGATGGCGATGGAAGCGGTGGGTCGCGCGGCGGGTGCGGTGGTGGAGGAAGTGCGCCGCCAGTTCCGCGAAATTCCCGGGATCATGGAAGGCACCGGCAAACCGCAGTACGACCGCGCGGTGGACATGCTGACCCGCTCGGCGATCCGCGAAATGATCATCCCCTCGCTGTTGCCGGTCGCCGTGCCGGTGGTGGTCGGCCTGCTGCTCGGGCCGCGTGCGCTCGGTGGCCTGCTGATCGGCACCATCGTCACCGGTCTGTTCGTGGCGATCTCGATGACCACCGGCGGCGGCGCCTGGGACAACGCCAAGAAGTACATCGAAGATGGCCATTTCGGCGGCAAGGGCAGTGAGGCGCACAAGGCCGCGGTGACCGGCGATACCGTCGGTGATCCGTACAAGGACACGGCCGGCCCGGCGATCAACCCGCTCATCAAGATCATCAACATCGTGGCACTGCTGCTGGTGCCACTGCTCTGAGGCAGAACGGGCGCGCTGGCCTCGTTGGCCGGCGCGCCCAAGGGGTGCGTGCGTGCCGTGCAGTCAGTGCTATGCAACCGGGCTCGTGTCCACCAGCCATCTGGCAGGATCGTGGATACGGTAAAGGCCCGAATCCTCCGCCAACTGGCGAAGCAGGTTGCCATGCCCCGCTCCATAGATCACCAACACGCGATCACCGGCGCGGGTGGCACGCGCGATCGCATTGAAGATCATCAGGTTGCGTCCGTACCACGACTGCACCCAGTTGGCGCCGACCGGGTCTTCCGGCGTGCCCAGCAGGCCCAGACGGTAGTAGGTGGCGGCGTTCCAATGCAGCCACTGCGCGCCATTGAAGTGGCGCAGCGCCTCCGCCACGGTCCCGTTGTCGAGCAGCCGTTGATCCTCGTCGACCTGCGCCTTCACCATTGCCGTGAAGGCCGCGTACTGCGCCTGCTGGCCGTACGTCTCGACGGCGGCGGTGTAATCGATGCGCGCCTTGTCGGTGATGGGCCCCTGGCCGTTCCAGTCCACGGCGTACACCTTGCCAAGGTCCAGCGCGCAGGCGATACGAAAGCCGAGCTGTTCGGATTCGCTGCGCGACAGCGCGCGCTTGCCTGCACAGGAAGCGACGAAGTTCTCCTGGAGCGTAGCTTGTCGAGCCGAGTCGACCTCGACCATGATCTTGGTGGGTCGATAGCGTTCCAACAGCTGGGCGACGTCGGCTATTTCCTGTTGGCGCTTTTCGCCCAACACATCATCGGCCGTCATGTTCTGCAGATCACGGCCAGGATTGTTCATGTGGTAACTGCCAATCAGCAGGTAGTCGGCAATCGGACCGCCGTCAGTGCTCCGCGCGTGAGCGACGCCGCTCAGGAGGGCGGCAACCATGCAGAGGGATACGACGGTGGGCCTGCATGCCATACGAGGTGCTCCTCAGCTGTTGACCGGACGTACCGGTGTTGCTGGAGTGTTGCAACGCGATCACGGCATGCACGCGGGTCGAAAGTCACTGCGAGCGTGATGCACGCCTCAACGCCGCCGGATGAAGAACGTCACCGGTACCATCACCTCCACCGGATCACCGGCCACCTCGGCGGGCGGCGGCGGCAGCGGGCTGCCGCGGCGCACCGTGGCCAGGGTTTCCTCATCCAGCAGCGGATGGCCGCTGCTCTGGCCCAGGCGGATGTTGGAGGCGTTGCCCTGGCGGTCGACCGAGAAGCGCACATAGGCCACGCCCTGCTGGCGCAGGCGCTCGGCCTGGCGCGGATAGCGGCGGTACTGTTCCAGATGGCCGAGCAGCAGCCCCTGCCAGGTGACCGCCGCGTTGCCCTGGTGGCCGGCCACGGTCTGCGTGGCAGCGTAGCGTTCGGACGGGCGTGCGGAGACATCCGGCGGTGCCAGCGTCTGATCGACGTTGTGCGGGTCGGTCGGCTCCTCTTCGCGCGGCGTCTGCCGACGCAGCACGTCCTGCGCGTCCGGGGTGTCGGCCGGCGGCAGGTCGATCTTCGGCACCGGCGTGGGCTCGGGCCGATGCTGTTCGTGCTGCAGCGGCCCGGGCGGCATCTCCTTCGGTGGCGCGGATGGCGCCTCAGGCACCGGCGCCAGCTCCACCATCACCGCTTCCACGGGCGTGTCGCTGGCCAGCACCGGCGCACGGTGCTGCCACCACAGCGCGCCGCCGATCAGCGCGCCATGCACGGCCAACACGAGGGCCAGGCTGCCCACCCAGCGCAGCGTCGCGGCGGGGTCGCGGCTCATTCGCGGCGCTGCTCCAGCCCGACCAGCGCGATCCTGCGATACCCCGCCGTGCGCAGGGCATTCATGGTCTGCATCAGATCGCCATAGGGCACCGCCTGGTCGGCGCGCAGGTAGATGCGCTGCTCGTGGTCACCGGCGGTCAGCCGCTCCAGCGCAGCTTTCAGGCCATCACGGCCCACAGGCACGTCGTTGATGCTCAGTGACAGATCGGCCTGCACCGAGAGGAACACCGGTTCGCCATCGCGTGGCTGCGGCTGCGCAGTGCTGGCCGGCAGGTCCACCGGCGTGTCCACGGTGGCCAGCGGCGCGGCGACCATGAAGATGATCAGCAGCACCAGCATGACGTCGATGAAGGGCGTGACATTGATCTCGTGGCTTTCTTCCAGCGCGTCGTCGTCGTGGCGGGCGGTCTTGATGGGCATGGCCGGTCCTCAGCGCGCGTCGTGCACGGCCGGCGCCTTGCCAAGCCGGTCCAGATCGCGCGAGACCAGTTGCTGCACGCCCGCGGACAGATCCCCCAGCAGGCCGCGGATACCGGCCAGCACGCGGGTGAAGTGGTTGTAGATCACCACGGCGGGAATCGCCGCGACCAGGCCCAGTGCGGTGGCAAGCAGCGCCTCGGCGATGCCCGGTGCGACGACGGCAAGATTGGTGGTGTTGGCATGGGCGATGCCGATGAAACTGTTCATGATTCCCCAGACCGTGCCGAACAGGCCGACGAACGGCGCGATCGCGCCGATGCTGGCGAGCAGGCCCACGCCGGTGCGCAGCTGGCGCGCATGCGCCAGTTCGATGCGTTCCAGGCGCGACGCGACGCGCTCCTTGATCCCGACGGGATCATGCGCGTCATGCGAGAGGCGCAGCTCGGTGCGGGCGGCATCGATCAACGCATGCGCGACGCCCTCGTCCAGCAACGGCTGCGTCTGCGGCGCCGGCAGGTGCGCGGCCTGCAGCAGCAGCGCACGGGCCGCGCGCAACGTCGTGCGCTGCCGCGCCAGCTCCCAGGTCTTGGCGACCAGCACGGTCCAGGTGGCGATCGAGGCGAGCGCCAGCCCGATCATCACGGCCTGCACCACGCCATCGGCGGCCTGGTACATGCCCCAGGGAGTCAGGTCATGCGGCAGCGCCGCCACGGTGGCAGGAAGAGCGATGGGCAGGGTCATGGGCGGAGTCGTCGGTCAGGGCATCGCGGCGCGTGACAGGGCCGGAGGCAGGCAAAGGGGGGAGGAATATCGGGGGCGAAGCGGTGGAAATCAGTGCGGGGCGGACAGCACGTTCAGCGCTCCGACGGGCGATCCGGCGTGGCCGATGGCCGCGGCGCGGGCCGTGACAGCACATAGGCCGCGCTGGCGGCGAAGAACAGGCCGACGCCGAGCAGCAGCGGCCAGGACGGATGCGCGCCCCAGCAGAACATGACGAAGCCGAACGCCATGCCTGCGCCGGCAAAGGCCTTGCCCTTGCGGCTGATCGCGCCCTGCTCGCGCCACAGGCGCAGCGGTGGGCCGTAACGAGGATGCTCGAGCAGCCGACGCTCGAACTTCGGCGAGCTGCGCGCGAAGCAGCCGACGGCCAGGATCAGGAAGATGGTGGTCGGCATCACCGGCAGCAGGGCGCCGATGACGCCCAGCGCCACCATGATCCAGCCCAGGCCGAACCAGAGCCAGCGCATCACGGGTGGCCGTGGCGGTCCGGCACGGCGGAGCTGTGCCGAACGGTGCTCATGCGAATTCTTCCTCGACGTGACCGTGCACGCTGCGGAAAGCGGCATCGGCGGCATCGATCACCTGTTGTTCCTGCGCCTGGGTGAGCGCGACGCCGTCGAGCGCGGCGGTGAACGCGCGCCAATGGCGGGCCGCGCCATCGGGATGTGCGGCCAGGTGGCGCGCGCCGAAGTCACTGTCCAGGCCGAGCCTGGCGGCCATCTTGTACAACACGGTGCCCCCCAGGTTGGAGCCTTCGGCCACATACAGCCAGCCGAGCGCGGCCGGCAGCGGCAGGTCGCCATCCAGGCCGGTGGATGCCGACAGTGGCAGGGTCTGTTCCAGATCGGCCAGGTCGCGGGCGATCAGCGGCAGCCGGCGGCGCTCGTCCAGGTCGGGCAGCAGCGCGTCCAGCGCGGGGTTGCCATACAGCGCGTCGATGTCGCGGTGAAAGCGGAACTGCACGCGCACGAATTTCGCGAACAGGTCGCGGCTGGCGAAGATGTCGCCGGCCATGATGCGCTTGTCCAGCGCGCCGTGGCTGTCACGGGTGGCGGCCTTGAGGCGTTGGCTGCGGGTGGCTTGGGGAGTATCGATGACGATCATGGCACTGCTTGGATGGGGAAGTGGGGCGCGGTTCTCTGTTGAAGACGTCTGTCACGGCTGCAACCCCAAGCCCATTGTCGCGTGGGAAGCGTTGCGTCCGTCACATGCCACCGTCACGGCCTTGCCCCGATAATACGGGCCACGCCCTGCCACTGGAATGACACGATGATCACCACCGAACCGCGCATGACCAATCTGTTCCTGCAGCTCGGGCTGGAGGCCAGCGAGGAGGCGATCGCCGCCTTCATCCGCGACCACCAGCTCTCCAACGATATCCGCCTGATCGAAGCGCCGTACTGGAACGACGGGCAGCGCCAGTTCCTGACCGAGCAGCTGCGCTCGGATGCCGAGTGGGCGATCGTGGTCGATGAGCTCAGCGAAGCCCTGCACGCCGATGCGACCGCGCAGGCCAACGCCGGCTGAGCGATTACGGGCATCTGATGCCGGCCGGCCCCGGATGGGCAGGCTGGATGCACGACAGGGGCCGGCCATGCCGGCCCCTGTCGAGTCCAGATATCAGTAGCGGTAGGTCAGCGCCATCCGCACCGTCCGGCCCGGTGCGGGCATCACGCCCAGCGCCAGCGGATCGAGATAGTAGCGGTCGGTCAGGTTGTCTACGTTGAGGTCGACCGCGAACTGCTCGCTGGCCTGCCAGCTGGCGAACAGATCCACGATGGTCGCCGGGCGGTACAGCTGCTGGATCGCCGACAGGCCCACGTTCCATTCCTTGTCCAGCGTGCTGATCGGGCCGGCGTTGTGGATCACCCGGGTGCCGAAGCTCAGGCGCTGGTCGAACAGGCGCGAGCCCAGGGTCAGGTTGACGTTGTAGCGCGGCGGGTTCTGGGTGTTGCTGTAGGACCCTTCGAAGCCACCATCCACGCAGTCCGGCGTGTTCTTCAGTTCCTCGATCTTCCGCTGGATGCCGTAGGCACGACGCTCGGCGGCGATGTCCGGCGCGCAGGTCTTGGCCTGAATGTAGTAGTGCGCGGACAGATCGGCGAACACCATGCCGCTGTCATAGCTGGACTGGAACTCCACGCCGGAGACCTTGAAGCGGTCCACGTTGCGGATCAGCCCGGCCGACAGGGTGCGGTAGTCGCGGGTGATCAGATCAGCGATGCGCGTGTTGAAGTAGGCCAGCTTGAAGCCGGCGTGGTCGCCCTCGGTGAACAGGCTGTGGCGCACCGTGCTTGCACCCACTTCCCAGGTCCCTGCCCGTTCCGGCTTGAGCTCACCGGTCGGCTTGGCCGCGGTGAACAGGCCCAGCGTGGTCTCGAACAGGCTCGGCAGCTTCACGCCCTCGGCGTACTTCACGTACACCATCGTGTCTTCGTCGAAACGGTAGGCGACGCTGGCACTGGGCATGAAGGCGCTGTCGCGCCGACGGATCGGCTGCGACCAGGTCCAGCTGACCGGCACGCTCAGATCTTCGGCATCATCGGCGTCGTAGAAGTTCCAGCCGGTGATGTCAGCCACCGTGCCCTTCTCATACGGTGATGCCAGCAGCGAGGCTTCGGTGAACTGGCCGTTGGCATCCGGATACCAGTTGAGCATGGCGATGCGCTTGGCGCGCCATGCCGGCAGAGCGGGGTTGCCGTCCAGCAGCTGGGTGTAGCGGTACTGACCGATCACCCCGTACGTTTCCGGCGTGGCCAGGCGATTGCGGTCGTGCACGTTGACGCGGTTGTAGCGGCCACCGACCACCACTTCCCAATGCTCGTCCGGCTGCCATTTGACCGAGGCCACCGCGCTGTATTCCTTGCGCTCGGCGTTGCGCAGGAAGCGGTTGTTGACCAGGTCGTCGTGCATGACCGGCGAGTGCGGGCCCGGGCCGACATCCTCGTCGCTGAAGGACAGGCCGTAGTCCAGCGTGAACAACCCGGCGCGACCGTCCAGATGCGTGGTGTTGCCCACATCGAAACCGAGCCGGGTCTGGGTCAGCTCATTGCGGTAGGCATCCTTGTAGCCCGGGTCGGTGTTGAACGAGGGGCCGTCGTACCACTCGGTGCGGCGATCGAAGTACCACGGGGTGATGCCGGTCAGGCCGTTGTACATCAGGCTGTCGGCATCGGTGTACCAGAGGTTGGCCTTCAGATCGATCCGCTCGTTGTCCGGGTTGAAGCGGTAGCGCAGGTTGTAGGCATCCATGTCGACATGGCCCGGGTCCCACTGCGGCACGCGGTCGCGGTCCACGCGGATGATCTGCGAGGCCATGATCTCGCCGGCGGTGCCTTCATAACGGCGGTAGCCCGCTTCCAGCGTCTGGTCATCGTCGATGCGCCAGGTGCCTTTGAGCAGGAAGGACTCCGAGCGCGAGGAGGTGTTGAACACCTCGGTATCCGGCGGATTCAACGGTGCCAGCGTGCGCCGGGTCTGTGGGAAGTCGTCGTAGCCGTGCTTGCCCGAGAAGTAGTTGCCGTTCTCCCGCCATGCGTAGGCGGCGACCAGGTCGAAGCGATCCCAATGCTTGGCGGTGGCGATGTTGAAGAACTGGCTGCCCAGCGCGCTGCGGTCGGTGCGCGGTGCGGCGTCGTAGGCGGGCACGTTGTTGGCGCTGGCATTGGCCATGCCGGTGCGCACGCGCAGCCCGGCGTCACGGCCATCGCGCAGCACGTCCTCGATCTTCAGCGTTTCCATCTCCACCACGCCGCCGATGCCGCCGGAGGCATTGACGCCCAGGCTCGGCCCCTTGGTGATGGTGATGTTGGAGATCAGGTCCGGATCCAGATAGGTGCGTTGCGACTGGCCTGCGTAACCCCGGTAGGTATCCATGGTCGACTGCCCGCCGTCGATGATCACCGGAATGCGGCTCTGGCCCTGGATGCCGCGGATGTTCACGTCCAGCGCGTTGGCGGTGCGCGGATCGCCGGCGGTCACACCGGCCACGCCCTTGACGATGTCCGAGGTGGAGGTGCCGCGAAAGCGCTCGATGGTGGTGCGGTCGATGTAGGCGCTGGAACCGGCGGTACGGTACACGTCCAGCGCGCGCTCGGCGTCGCTGCCGCCCTCGATGCGATCACCTGCCACGCTGAGCGCATCGGTGACGATCAGGCCGTCGTCGTTGCCGGCCACCCGTGCGCGCTCCAGCGTTACCGCTTCCGGCCCGACCTGGCGCATGTTCAACCCACTGCCCTGCAGCAGGCGCAGCAAGGCCGACGGTGCATCCATCTGCCCGGCCACCGCCGTGGAGGTCAGGCCTTCGGCCAGTGTTGCCGGATAGGCGACCTGGACACCGGATTGCCGCATGTAGGTGCGCAGCGCGTCGGCCAGCGGCTGGGCGGGAATGTCGAAACGCAGCGTGGCCGCAGCGGAGGCCGGGCTGGACTGGGCCAGGGCCGGCAGTGCCGGCGCGGTGGCCAGGCCGGCGCTGAGCAGGGCGATGCAGAGACGTGACGGGCGCAGGCGATGCCCCGCGCGGGTGGAAGTACGCATGAAAAAACCTGTCGAAAGATCAGTGCCGCAGAGGCGGGTCATCCGCACGCAGGTGCGGATGCAGCGGACGTACGTGGCGGCGGCGGGTACGTTATGCCGGGTAAGACGAACGAACAGGTCGCTGCCCCAAGACCAATGCGCCGCCCCCGACTGGACGCACGCCACGCCGCCTCCGCAGCAGGCCGCCGCGCTACGGGTGGGTGGCCGGCGCCACGATCGCCACGCCCATCGGCAGGCGGGTCACGCTCAACCCGGCGCTGACCGCCAGGGCGTCCAGGGCCTGCTCCGGCCGGTCGATGCGGAAGGCCGCATTGATCGCGGGCAGACTGGCCAGATCCCCGCGCACGAAGGTGGGCCCGGACCGATAGCGCGCGATGCGCCGCACCGCCTCTTCCACCCCGGTTGCGTCGAGCAGCAGTTCGCCCTCACGCCAGTCCGCGATCCTGTCCAGCGCGACGTCTTCCTGCCGTGTGACCCGCCCACCCGGTGCGAAGCGCGCACGCTGGCCCGCGTCCAGATAGGTCCAGCCACCCCGATCGGCCGCTGCGACCCGGACCCGGCCCTGCGCCACGACGGTGTCCACGTGGTCGCCTTCGCGTGCGACCGCGAACGCCGTTGAAATGTCCTCGATCACCCCGCCCTGCGCATCCACCTGGAATGGGCGCGCCGCGTCGGGTGTCACCTGGAACCACGCTTGGCCGCGCAGCAGCGCGATGCGCCGCACCTGCCCGTCGTAGCGGATGGCGATGGCGCTGTCGGCGTCAAGCACGGCGCGGCTGCCATCGGGAAGCACCACGGAGTGGATGGCCGTGCCGCTGCGGTGATCGGCCTGCAGCCGCAACCAGGCCTCCGGCGCCACCCAGGCCAACGCCAGCAAGGCGGCCGTGGCCGCGCCAACGGCGGGCCAGCGCAGGCGGCGCGGCGGCCGGCTGGCCACCACCGCCGGGGCCGGTTGCGGCCCGAGACTGCGCCACAGCTGGCGTTCGTATTCGAAGGTGCGCCGGTTGTCCGGCTCGGCCAGCCACTGCTCGAAGGCCTGCATCTGCCCGGGCTCGACCGCACCGGAGGCCAGCCAGGCAATCCAGGCGCGGGCCTGGACGGCAGCAGGGTCGGACGGTGGCAAGGGTCGGGACATCGGAGGCTGTTCGTGCGGGCTCATGGCTGGCAGATGGGTGCGCAGGCGCGCGCGGACGAAGAAGAGGCCGGAAGGGTCGGCATTATGATCAAGACGGATGGGAAACGGGCTTCCCCAAGCCCGGATGCGTGCCGCTCAGCGCCCGCTGCGCGCCCAGGCCAGGCGCTGCAAGGCGCTGCGCACGTGGTTTTCGACGGTCGTCACCGACACGCCCTGGCGCTTGGCGACCTCGACCTGGGTCATGCCCTGCAGGCGGTTGAGGCGGAAGATCGTGCGGGTCGGCTCGGGAAGATGTTCGGCCGCCGCCAGCACGCGCTGCAGTTCGTCCTGCGCCATCGCCTGCTCTTCGGTGGAGAGCACCTCGTCCGGCCCCCACAGGTAATGCTCGGCCAACAGGCGCGTGCGTCGCGTGCGCTCACGGCCGTGGTCGGTGGCCAGATTCGCCGCCAGCCGATACAGGTACGCCCGGGGGTTGCTGATCGGCTGGCCGCCGTCGACACCCCGGGCCTTGAACCAGATTGACTGGATCACATCCTCCGCGCCGCCATCACTGCCCAGAATGCGCTGCACCAGGCGCAGCAGCGCCGGGCGTTCGCGTATCAACAGCTCGGTGAGAGTGGTGGCGTTGGAGGACATGGGCCAGTGCACAAAGCGGGACCGCAGGGAGACGGCAATCCGTAAGGCGCGGCATGTTACTCCGCAAATGAGAATGAGTCACGTTTGGCCATGCCTCATGCCGGTCACAGGCATCCGGTCAGCCCTTCGTAGAGATTGGTCGTGGTGCCGGGCAGCCGCACGTGCAGTGGATCGTCCTGTTCCAGGGCCTGGAGCAGTATCGGCAGGGGCGTCCTGGCGGCCAGCGGGACGGGGCAGGCCCAGCTGCGCGCATCGACGATGATCCGCCCGCTCGATCCATCCACCTGCGCGGTGCTGCCGGTGAACGTCCATACGCACTCCTCCACGCCGCCATCGGCGGCGTTGACCGAACAGCGGAAACGCAGTGACTGCAGGTTGTGATACTCCCCTTCGCAGAAGGTATCGCCGCAGACCTCATCGAAGCCGCGGACCAGTCGCGTTTCCAGCGCGAGGAAGCGCTCCCGGCCGGTGGCCGGGGTCGGATAGCTGCGCGCATCGATGAAGGTCTCCGCAGTGGCGCCCCCTGCCGGGAAGCTGGCGGCTGCAAGTACAAGCGCGACGCTCGCGAGGAAGCGGTTCATGGGTGTCTCCTGTGGGACGCGGCAAGCGAACCGCCTTCGCCGAGGCAGCCGAGAAGCGCGTCATGGACCGACCGGCCGGTACCCGGCAGCGGCAGGATCAACGCGTCACGACGCCCCAGGGCGGCATGCAGGGCCTCCACCGGCGTGTGCGGGGCCAGTGGCACGGCGCACGCCCAGGTGCGGTTGTCGGGCATGACCTTGCCGGTGACGGCGTCCACCTCCAGGTTGCCGGCCGCAATGACCAGCGCGCATTCCGTCACGGTGCCCGTGGCCGCGTGCACCGAACAGCGGAACTGCAGCAGGACATGGTTGGCATGCGTTCCCTGGCAATACGTGGCGCCGCACAGGTCATGAAACTCCCGCATCAAATGGCCCTGGAGGGCGTAGAAACGGTCCCAGTTCGCCTCCTTGTAAGGAAAGTCGACCAGGTCCACGTACGGTCTGGACGAGGCATGGGCCGCGGCGGCCGGGGCCACCAGGCAGAGTGCCGCCGCCATCGAAAGGCCGGCCATCGGGGTCATCTTGGGCATCGCCAGGCTCGGAGTGGGTTCCACGCCATGATCGCCAGCGGCGCCGGCCCCGGCCATCAGGCCTCAACCGAGCGCCGTGTCGGGATGAAAGGGGCAGCTGTGTGGCGATTCTTCCCTGCCTGGCGGACCGATTCGGCGCCCCGGCGGCCAGGCCGCTGCACGTTGGCCGGCAAAGGCATAAAATGGCGGACTTTGCGCCCTACCCCCTCTCAGCTGGAGCACACCCATGGGTCTGGAACTCGTTTCGCCGGGCAAGAACCCGCCGGAAGAAATCAACGTCATCATCGAGATCCCGAAGGATTCCGAGCCGGTGAAGTACGAAGTGGACAAGGAAACCGGCGCGATCTTCGTCGACCGCATCCTCTCCACCCCGATGCGCTACCCCTGCAACTACGGCTACGTGCCGAGCACCCTGTGCGGCGACGGCGATCCGGCCGACGTGCTGGTGGTGCTGCCGCTGCCGCTGGTCCCGGGCTCGGTGGTGCGTTGCCGTCCGGTCGGCGTGCTCAAGATGAGCGATGAGGCCGGCAGCGACGAAAAGATCCTGGCCGTGCCGATCTCCAAGGTCTTCAGTGGCTATGCCCACGTGGAAGACATCGAGCAGGTGTCCAGCCACTGGCTGGAGCGCATCGGCCACTTCTTCGAGCATTACAAGGACCTGGAAAAGGGCAAGTGGGTCAAGCTCGATGGCTGGGGCGGCGCCGCCGAAGCCAAGAAGATCCTGGTCGAAGCGCACCAGCGCTACCTCGGCAACATCGCCTGAGACTGACCGGCATCGCTCCGGCACCGCCTGCCGGAGCGATGTGCATCACGTTTTTCCAATGCGGCACATCACTATTCGTGCCGGATTGGGTACATTGCGTCTCTTCACACCGTCCACGGTGCGTTTCACCGTGGTCAGCCAGGGGACCGTGTCGTGCGCATTCTGCTTGTTGGGGACGAAGCCAGCCTGTCGGCTGAGCTGTTGGAATTCATTGCCGATCTTGGGGAAGAGTGGCAACCGCTGACCGCCGCCGATGGCCAGAGCGCCATGGGCATCGTTGCCGGCTCGCCGGTGGATGCGGTGATCGTGTGCCCGCAGTTGCCCGATCTCAACGCCACCACGCTGCTCGGCCAGATCCGCACGCTGCGCCCTGAGACCATCCGCATCGCACTGGTGGATGCCGAGCACGGCAACCGCCCGCCGCCGGCGCGCCTGATCGGTGTCGCCCACCGCTTCCTGCCGATGCCGCTGGCCCCGGAAGTGCTGCTCGAAGCGCTGACCAGCCTGGAAGAGCTGCGCGAACTGCTCGACAGCGCGCGCCTGCGCAGTGCCATCGGCCGGATCGAGAAGCTGCCCTCGCCACCGCACCTGTATCTGTCCCTCACCCAGGCGCTGGAACACGACGACGACACCAATACCGCCGACGTGGCCAAGCTGGTCGCGGCCGACCCGGCCATCGCGGCCAAGGTGCTGCAGTTGTCCAACTCGGCGTTCTTCAACAGCGGCCGGATCATTTCCGACCTGCGCACCGCCGTGACCCGACTGGGACTGTCGACCCTGCGCGACCTGGTGCTGGCCAGCGAAGTGTTCTCGGCCCAACCGCTGTCCGGTGCCGAGCGCAACTCGCTGCAGCAGCGCGCACTGCTGGCCTCGCGCCTGGCCGCCAAACTGCTGCCCGATTCCAGCGCCGAACTGGGCGCCACCGCGGCCCTGCTGGCCGACATCGGCCTGCTGCTGCCGGGCGTGCGCAACGAGCGCACCCCGGAAGACGTGGCCGACAATCGCCCCGGCCATGCCGAGGCGGGCGCCTACCTGCTGGGGCTGTGGGGCCTGCCGATGCCGATCATCGAAGCCGTGGCGTTTCACCTGCAGCCGCATCGCTCCACCACCCGCAGCTTCTGGGTGACCGGTGCGGTCCACGTGGCCCTGGCGCTGATCAACGGCGACCCGGTCGACGAGGAGTATCTGCAGCGGGCCGGCGTGCTCAACAAGCTCCCGCAGTGGCGCGATCACGCCAACGCACTGATGGGGCTGGTGGCCAGCGACGCCTGAGTGTACGGCGGAGCATGCTCAAAGGATGGCGCGCCCCGTGGCGCGCCATCGTCGTTTCAGCGCTGCGGACAGGCGTCCAGCACGCACAGGCGCCACAGGCGCTCGCACATGGCGGCCGAGCCACCGTCGGCGAGGCATTCGATGCGGACGTCTTCGCAGTAGCGCCCTCCCGCGCAGATGATCAGGCCGGGCGACGCACTGGCCGCGGTCGCCAGGGAGGCAAGCAGTACAGCGGAAATCTTCTGAGCGAGCGTCATTTTCATATCGATCTCTCAATCGTCCACGATTGGACCGATTGACAGTATCAACCGCATTTCCGCTCGAATTGTGAGGCGGATCACCTTTCGCTGAAACTCAGACTTTCCCTACCCCACAACGCAAGGAGGGCGGACCTTGCGGCCCGCCCTCCTTTTTTTACGCCATTGCTTCGATGGATCAGAAGCGCTGGGTGTACTTCAGGTAGTAGAACCGACCGATGTCGAAGCCGCCGTAGTAGGAGAAGCTCGAGTTCGGCTGGCTGTACATCACCGGGCCTTCGTGGTTGAACACGTTGTTCGCGCCAGCCGAGATGGTGGCATCCCACGGGGTGTTGTAACGCACCTGCAGGTCATGGAACGTGTTCGAGCCGGTGTTGCGCACCGGGATCGCCAGCGTGTAGGCCGAGGAGTAGCTCGGGTTGTTGCACTCCGGACCGCCTTCGCGATCGTAGGCGCACTCTTCCTTCAGACCGGAGTAGTAACGCATGCCCCAGTTGACGCCGAAGTTGCCCAGGCTCCAATCGATGTTCAGGTTGGAACGGACGCGGAAGTTGCCGCCCCAGTCGCCCGTGCCCCAGCCGGTGTGCTGCTCGACGGCGGTTTCAGCTTCGTTGTCGCGCTTGTACTCGAGGTAGTCCACATAGGTGGTCTTCCAGTCGATGACGATGTTGCCGAAGGACAGTTCCGGCAGACGGTAACGGATACCCAGGTCGTAACCTGCGGTTTCCTGGTAGCCGCCGTTGATCAGCGTACGGGTCACGTCGACGACCTGGCCCGAATCGGTGTCACGGGTGACACGGTCACAGGCGTTGGCGTTGTTCAGCACGTAGCACTGGTTGAGGATCGAGGTGACCGACTCGGCCGCGATGACGTTGTCGATGCGGATCTTCCACCAGTCCAGGCTGACGTCCAGGCCCTGCACGAAGTTCGGGCTGTACACCAGGCCGACGGTCCAGGTCTTGGAAGTTTCCGGCAGCAGGCCGTCATTGGAACCGGACAGGTACGGGTAGTTCGACTGTGCGCCCGGGCCGGTGGCATCGATGCCACCGGACGCTTCCTGACGGAAGTTGGCCGGCACGGCGCCGCCGCAACGGGCAGCGACGTCGGGGTTGCGCACGGCAGCACCGAAGAAGGTGTCGCACGGGTCGGTGTACTTGTCGAAGCTCTGCGAGGTGCCACCGTACAGGTTGGCAACGGTCGGCGCACGGAAGCCGGTGGCATAGGTGCCACGGACCAGCAGGTCGTCGATCGGCTTCCACTTCAGGCCGAACTTGGAGTTCACCGTGTCGCCGAAGGTGTTGTAGTCCGAGTAACGGCCGGCCATATCGACCGACAGTTCCTTGGCGAACGGCAGATCGGCGAGGATCGGCACGTTCAGTTCCAGGTAGAACTCGTCCAGCTTGTAGCCACCGGCGGTCGGCGCACCGGCCAGGTCGGTGCTCAGGCCCGACTGCAGCAGTGCATCCGGGTTGTACTCGGCGTCTTCTTCGCGGTGCTCGTAGCCGGTCGCGAAGGACAGGTCACCGGCCGGCAGGGTCACGATGGCGCCGCTCAGGTTGGCGCTGTAGACCTTGCTGGTGGTCAGCGAGGTATCGTGGGTCGGCAGGAACAGGTACTTCTGCAGGTCCGGGTTGGACAGCGAACCGTCCGCGGTGGAGCCGTACGGCAGCAGCGGGTTCCACGGGGTGCAGCCGGCGATCGGAGCAGCGGCGGTACCGCACTGGGCGATACCGTTGGCATCCAGGTACGACGGGCCCACGGCATTCTTCACGTTCGGAATGAACAGGTTGCCGGTGCCGGTCTTGACGCCCTTGTTGCGGTTGTAGACGTAGCCCACATCCCAGTCGAAGTACTTGTCGGCGAACTCGAACGAGCCTTCCAGACCACCGCTGAAGCGGAAGGTGTTGAGCTCGGACTTGGTCTGGCGCGGCACTTCCCACGTACGACGCATGAAATCAACGTCGGTATCGAGCGGGTTGAAGACGCTGTCGCCGGACATCTGGGTGTCGTAGGCGGCCGAACGGTACGGGTAGCCGGCGATCTGCTGCAGCGCTTCGCGTTCGGTGTACAGGACGCTGGCGGTACCGCGGATGTTGTCGGTGAAGTCGAACTGACCGTTGGAGAAGACCGAACGACGCTTGATGCCGGTCGACAGGTACATCTGCTGCGACGGGTTGGACAGATCGGCGTTGCCCAGCTCGTGGTAGTCGCCGAAGTTGTTCGAGGCGCCGCCCGGGTTCAGGACGTAGTTGCCATCATCGGTAACCAGCACGCCCTTTTCGGTGATCGCGCTCCAGCCGTTGGTGTCGTCGTCGGTCGGAACCGGATGACGATAGCCGTTGGCAGAGGCGCTGTAGCGACGGTTCTTGGCCAGAACCGGCTCTTCTTCGCTGTACTCGGCGCCAAGGGTGATCGAACCGCGATCGCCGGTCTGGCCGTAGACGAAGTTGTAGGTGGTCTTGTCGCCGTCGCCCTGGCCGTACTGGCCCTTGTAGACGCTGGCTTCCAGGCCGTCGAAATTCTTGCGGGTGATGATGTTCACCACGCCGGCGATCGCGTCGGAACCGTAGATCGCCGAGGCGCCGTCGGTCAGCACTTCGATGCGCTCCACGACCGAGGTCGGGATCGAGGCCAGGTCGGTGTAGCCGCCGGAGCTGACGCCCATGCGCTTGCCGTCGAGCAGCACCAGGGTGCGCTCCGGACCGAGGTTGCGCAGGTCGACGTACTGGCCGCCGACTTCTTCGCCCGAGGACAGCGCATCGGCGCGGCTGATCGCCGGCGAGCCGGTGGCCGACAGGTTCTGCACGATGTCGGCGACGCTGGTGAAGCCCTGCTTCTCGATGTCGGCGCGCTGCAGCGCGATCACCGGCTGCGCGGTTTCAGTGCTGGCCTGACGGATACGCGAACCGGTGACCTGGATGCGGTCCAGGTCGGTCGTGCCGCTTGCTTCCTGAGCCGAAGCAAAGGCCGGCGTCAGGGCAAGCGCAATGCCGGCGGGCAGAAGGCCCAGCCGCACTGCGGGAGTACGAAAATTCATTTATCTCTCCGAGGTACGTTAGTAGCGTGTTAAAAACGCCTCGGAAAGTTACGATTGCGTTGCAGTGAATTATTTGCGGGAGACAACCGAAGACTTTGCCGAATCTGGCGAGAGATTCGCACCGGCCTCACGATAGCGTGACGCAGACAACCCGAAGCGGGCCCGAAACGCCCGTGCGAAGCTGCAGCAGTTGTCAAATCCGCTGGCGGCCGCCACTTCGCCCACCATCATGTCCGTATCGCGCAGCAGATCGGCGGCCCGCTCCAGGCGCAGGCGCGCGGACAGCGATTGCGGACTCTCGGCATACAGGCTCTGGAACGTCTTGGACAGGTACCAGCTGGAGAAGTTGGTCAGCTCGGCCAGCTCCCCGATGCGCACCACCCGGTGGCTGTTGCCCTCCAGGTACAGGCGCGCGCGCTGCATGCGTCCAAACACCTGGCGCTTGCGGCTGCGGGAGCGGCCCGGGCAACGCTGCACGCCGGTCGCCATGCCCTGCTGCAGGGCCGCCAGGTGCAACAGCACCGGGCGCAGCGCCTGGGTCGGGTGGCCGCTGGCCAGCACATCACGCCACAGGCGCAGGGCGACACGGGCATCGCTGCGGCTCATGCTGCCGCGGCCGGCGTAGAGGCTGCAGTCGGTAAGCTCACCCAGCGCGCGCAGTGCGTCCGGGGCCAGGCTCAGGCCGATGCACAGGCCATCGCGACCGGCCTGGACCATCGGGCGGGATTCCTTTTCGAAGGCGATCCACTCACGCTGGCGCAGCCGGAAGCGCCCCTCTTTGGATTCCACCCATGCGCTGCCGCGCAGCTGGATCCACACCGTGAAGGTCGTGCCAGGGCTCTGCAGGCTGCCCAGGCGGGCCACGCCCAGGCAGGTTGGCAGGGGACCGTCATCGACGACCTTGTCCAGAGAGAGCGCTTGACCGCGATCGGCCAGGGAGAGCTGACGCATGACGACACCGTGAGTTTGCCTTTGCTGGCCTGCAGTGTTGCCAAATCAGGCCACTGCCTCAGGAAGTCCTGGCGAGATTGATCCGAATTCGAGGCGAGAACCTTACGAAGAACTTACGAAGGGTCTTTCGTCTTGAAAATCATGGACTTGACGAAGCCGGGGAACAGCGACGGGACGCGTTCGGGAAGCGACATCACGCCAATGTCCGTGCCGTCGGCCACGGCCAGCGCCAGGTACAGCGCTTCGCCGCCCGGGCCCGCGCTGAATCCATTGCTGGCACTCAGCCGCTGTGCGTCCAGGCAGTGCTCCTGGTCGGCGACCGGCTGTGCGATGCGCGTGAACACGGTCGCGCAATCGGCACGGTTGGACAGGTAGTCGATGCTGCCCTGCGCCGATACGGTCCAGGTGCGATAGCGCCAGCGCGTGGGCCGGTCTTCACTGATCTGGCGGATGCTGCCCGGCGTCAGGGCGGCATCGGCCTGCCACAGCCCCCCGGCCGAGAGGCGGGTGAACAGCACACGTTCGCCGGCGATGTCATAGCGTGCCTGCGAGACGCCCTCGATGCTGCCGAGCAGGCGCCATGGCGTCACGCTGCGATCGAACAGGGACAAGCGCATGCGTTCGTCACGGTCGCGCTCCACCACCAGCAACTGCTGCCCATCCCTGCCGTACAGCGCCTGCAGCGGCTGCCGTACCGGCACGGGCAGGCGCACGGTCTGCTCATCGCGCGGAGACACCTCATAGATGCCGGGGTTGGCATGTTCATCGCGGCCCAGCACCAGTACGCGTTTACCGTCGTGCGACCAGTCGGAGGACTGGCGTGCCTCAGGCCGCAGCCCTTCGATCGGACGCAGCGAATCCGGCCGCTGCATGTCGGCCCACCACAGCGCGTAGCTGCCCGAACGGTCCGACGAAAACACGATCTGCTGGCCATCCGGCGACACCATCGGCTGCGCATCGCGTCCACTGGAGGGGAACAAGCGCTCCGGTGCGCCCAGCCCCCCGGCCGTCACCGGAACCCGGAACAGGCCGAACTGCGGGCGGCGGTGCACGAAGGCGAGCATGTCGCCGGTGCGCGAAACGGTCGGCGACTGCGCATCGTCCAGGCCGACATCACGCAGCACGCGGGTGTCGGTGTCCAGTTCATACAGGCGCGATTCGCTGTCGACGCGGCGGCCGAACACGAGGTGGCGGCTGTCGCTGCGCCAGGCCCAGCCACGGATCTCCGCCGAATCGTCGGTCAGCTGCTCCGGGGTGCCTCCTTCGGCAGGCATCCGCCACAGATCGCCGATCTGGGGATTGCGGACGAACACGATCCAGCGACCGTCCGGCGAATAGCGTGGCGCGTATTCGAAGTTGTCACGGCCGAGATCGTAATCAAGCGACTGCCATCGTCCGCTGGCGATATCCAGGGTGCGGATACCGCGCTGCGCATACCGGCCGGACAGCGAGCCGAACACCAGACCCCGCCCATCGGGCGTCCAATCGAAGCTGAGCAGTTCGGTACCGTCGCACCGGGTGACATGGCGCACTGCGCCGCCGGTCGCGCTGGCGATCAGCACTTCGCAACTCTCGGCAGGGCCGAACCGGGCGAACGCAATCTCACGACCGTCGGGCGACCAGCTCGGGAACCGGTCGGACATTCCCTTGGGAGGGTCGACCAACAGGCGTGCAGGCGTATTGCCGGAGGTCTGCACTTTGATGACGCTGCCCGGGCGGCTGGGCACATCGGCCTCATAGGCGATCTGCGATCCATCCGGGGACAATGTGGGATACGTCTCGAACCCTGCCGTTGCGGTGATCAGCCGGTAAGGCCGCTGCGGGCTGCCGATCACCCGCGTGCCATCTTCCACCGCCGCGTCCACCGCCGAGGCGGGCGGATCGCGCTGCATCAGCATTCCCGCCATCACCAGCAGCGCCACCAGCATCGCCATGCCGACCGCCACCACCGCATAGCGACGCAGGCGACGCCGACGGCGTTTGATCGGGTCCAGCTCGGTCAGCACCGGCGGCAATGCCGCAGGCACTTCCGCCACGGTGAGCACGCTTGCGGTCGGCTGCTGGAGGTCAGGCTCGATCAGCAGCGCGGGCGCGGCATCCTCGACCACGCTGACGGCCACCAGAAGCCGGTAACCGGTCTTGGCGATGGTTTCGATATAGGGCGAGGCCGCGTCATCATCGCTGGCGAACGCTTTGCGCAGCTGGGTCACCGCCTGGGTCAGCACGTCGTTGGTCGGCAGGGTATCGGGCCAGACCTCCGCGAACAGTTCATCCCGGGTCACGACCGCCCCCGGCGATCGCAGCAGCATCCTGAGCACGCCCAGCGCCTTGGGTGTGAGCCGACGTGGGCGACGCATGCCTTCGCTCATCACTTCCCGCGAGGAGAAAGTGACGATGAAGTCGCCGATTCGAATCACATCGGCGGAGGGGCGCTCACTGTCGTTGCTGATCATCCAGAACACGTGGAAATGCAAAAAAACCACTGGAATTCACGCGATCGTCACAATCAATACAGCCAGACGAACCGCCAGATTCCGCACACGCCATCGGCGCAAACCGCAAAAACACCAAGGCGCGCGAATACTAGCCTATGCCGGTTAACCACGCCTATGCGCGCGGGTGACGACAGGCTCTCTCTCGCCGATGAATTCACATAAATCGCCTCACCATTCGCGCCTTCTGGCGCGAATTTTTTATCCTGGATTCAGTTTCGTGCACGCGCCAACATGGTCAGCCCGACGAGCCGCGAGACCACCAGGGCGACGTACATCACGCCTGAAAACTGCTCCAGCATTACCAATGCACGCGCTTGGGAATGGATCGGCACGACGTCGCTCAACCCCACCCCGGACAACAAGCTGAAGCTGAGATAAAGCAGCTCCATCCAGGTCCTCAATTCGCTCTCGCTGGTCGCCACGAAACTGCCCGGGTACCACTGCTGGCAGACCGCGAACGCGAAGGCGAAGGCCCAGGCCAAAAGCGTGAACGTGGCGCCCGCAGCGAACAGTTCGTCACGGGTCACCTTGTGGTCCTGCAGCATGTAGGCGATCAGGCTGCCGGCCGTATAGAAATACAGCAGGCATTCGAGCAGCTGTGCGGTGGTCACCAGTGCCGGGCGCTCCAGCAGGGCGCCTGCAATGGAGAAGACCACCGAGGGAATCGCCAGCACCAGCGCCACCCACATTCCAAGCGGACTGCGCCGCACCACCCACAGCGCCAGGCCGAGCACGGCGATGCCGAACGCGCCGAACAGCGCGCGGCTGGCGCCGGCCTCGTCCATCGCGGGGTAAAGCAGCACGCCCAGCAGCTGCACGGCCAACAACCAGGCCGAGGGATGCCGGCGCGCGATGGCCAGCCATTTGGTGCTGCGTGCTATCGCCATTGTGGTCCCCCACCCCTGCCTGGTCGCGCCGAGCTTAGCCGGAATCGTGCGCGCGCCGGATGATGGCCGGGACGGCGTGCCCGCCCCGGCCTATACGTTACTCCTGGCGATACACCTCTGCGCCCAGATCGCGAAACTGTGCGGACTTTTCGGCCATGCCGGCCTCCAGCGCCGTGCGCTCATCCAGGCCCTGCCCCGCTGCATAGTCACGCACGTCCTGGGTGATTTTCATCGAGCAGAAGTGCGGGCCGCACATCGAGCAGAAGTGGGCCAGCTTGTGCGCGTCCTTGGGCAGCGTTTCGTCGTGGAACTCCTTGGCTTTCTCCGGATCCAGCCCGAGATGGAACTGGTCTTCCCAGCGGAATTCGAAGCGTGCCTTGCTCAGCGCGTTGTCACGCACCTGCGCGCCGGGATGGCCCTTGGCCAGGTCCGAGGCGTGCGCGGCAATGCGGTAGGCCATGATGCCGTCGCGCACGTCCTGGCGGTTGGGCAGCCCCAGGTGCTCTTTAGGCGTGACGTAACAGAGCATCGCCGTGCCGTACCAGCCGATCATGGCCGCGCCGATCGCACTGGTGATGTGGTCGTAGCCCGGGGCGATATCGGTGGTCAGCGGGCCGAGTGTGTAGAACGGCGCCTCACCGCACTCACGCAGCTGCTTGTCCATGTTTTCCTTGATCAGCTGCATCGGCACGTGGCCGGGGCCTTCGATCATGGTCTGCACATCGTGCTTCCAGGCGATCTTGGTCAACTCACCCAGCGTTTCCAGCTCACCGAACTGCGCCGCGTCGTTGGCGTCGGCGATGCACCCCGGGCGCAGGCCGTCGCCAAGCGAGAAGGTCACGTCGTAGGCCTTCATGATCTCGCAGATGTCTTCGAAGTGGGTGTACAGGAAGTTTTCCTTGTGGTGTGCCAGGCACCACTTGGCCATGATCGAGCCGCCCCGCGAGACGATCCCGGTCACGCGCCCGGCGGTCAACGGCACATAGCGCAGCAGCACACCGGCATGGATGGTGAAGTAGTCCACGCCCTGCTCGGCCTGCTCGATCAGCGTGTCGCGGAAGATGTCCCAGGTCAGTTCCTCCGCGCGGCCATCGACCTTTTCCAGTGCCTGGTAGATCGGCACGGTGCCAATGGCCACCGGCGAGTTGCGCAGGATCCATTCGCGGGTCTCGTGGATGTGCTTGCCGGTGGACAGGTCCATCACGGTGTCACCGCCCCAGCGGATCGCCCAGACCAGCTTTTCCACTTCCTCGGCGATGCCCGAGGAAACCGCGCTGTTGCCGATGTTGGCGTTGATCTTGGTGAGGAAGTTGCGGCCGATGATCATCGGCTCGCTTTCCGGATGGTTGATGTTGTTGGGCAGCACCGCACGGCCGCGGGCGATTTCATCGCGGACGAATTCCGGCGTGATGCGCGCCGGGATGGATGCGCCGAAGGCTTCGCCGGGATGCTGCCTGAGCAGCGCGGCATCGACAATGGCCTCGATGCGCTGGTTCTCTCGGATGGCGACGAATTCCATTTCCGGGGTGATGATGCCGCGGCGTGCGTAGTGCATCTGGGTGACGTTGGCACCGGACCGCGCGCGCCGTGGCTGCAGCCGCGACGGGAAGCGCACCGCATCCAGGCGCGCATCGGTTTCGCGGGAGCGGCCAAATGCCGAGCTCAGGCCATCGAGCACATCAGTATCGCCCCGCTCGGCCACCCAGCCGGCACGCAAGGGCGGCAGCCCCACGGAGAGGTCGATCCGCGCATTCGGATCGGTATACGGGCCAGACGTGTCATACACGGTGACCGGCGCGTTCTCTTCCCCACCAAACAGGGTCGGCGTGCGGGTCAGCACGATCTCGCGCATCGGCACCTGCAGGTCGCTGCGTGAACCCGGCACATGGATCTTGCGTGAGCCGGGAATCGGGCGCGTGACCGATTCGGACAATTGCTGGGCCTGCTGCTGCAGGGAGGAAAGCGCTGCGTTCATGACGTCGTCCTGGATCGGGTTCCGCCCGGGAATGGGCGGAACGGACGAAGCGGCGGCGCACGGCAGACGCAACACGGGCGGTCTTCGGGCGGGGCAGCCCTACGGCGCAGTGCATCAGCAATTGCGAAGCTTCCCTACGCCGGTATCAACCGGATCAGGTTCGAAGGGACTGTCTCAACCTTGGCCACTGGGCCGCGGTACCCCCGCTTCGGGGCGAATTAGAGCACAAAGCGAAGACCGTCAGCGCGCTGGGGCGGACCAACCAAGCTGCTTGGCCCTGGGTGTGAACAAGGCGCCGACATCTGATGCACTACGATGCTGCAGCGCGGTATGCGGTGCGATCAGGGGTAGCGTCCCGATCACGCGCGCATTGCGCATTGTTCGACGCCATTGACGTCCGTACTGACCGGCCTCGACCGGCTTGATCCGCCCCAGTCGTTGCCGCCGTGCCGCTGGAGATTGCAAGCCTCGGCTCGCCCCTACTGATCGGAGACACGCCTGCATGGTGTTCCGCATTTCCATCGCACTGGTCGCACTGCTGGTGCTGATCGCCGGCCTCGCGCCGGGCCCCTTCAACGAGGTCGTCCAGAGCGGCCTGTCCACCATCATCCGCAGTACCGGCTGGCTGTACCTGCTGGTGGTGTTCATCACCCTGTCGTTCCTGATGTACCTGGCCTTCGGCCGCTTCGGTTCGCTGCGCATCGGCGGCGAAGACGCCGAACCCGACTTCTCCAACGCGAGCTGGATGTCGATGCTGTTCGCGGCCGGCATGGGTATCGGCCTGGTGTTCTGGGGCGCGGCCGAGCCGATCTCGCATTTCGTGAAGCCACCGGAAGGGTTGGCCCCGCAAAGCATGGAGGCGGCGCGCGCATCGATGCGCTATGCGTTCTTCCATTGGGGCCTGCATCCCTGGGCGATCTACGCCCTGATCGGCCTGGCGATGGCGTGGTTCCAGTTCAACCGCAACGGCCGCGGGCTGATCAGTGATCTGCTGCAGCCGATCATCGGTGCGCACCACCGGGGCTGGATGGGCACTGTCGTCAACGTCGCTGCGGTGGTCGCCACGGCGATCGGTGTGGCAACGACGCTGGGCTTCGGCACGATCCAGATCGCCGCCGGTCTCGAGCGCGTGTTCGGCATCCAGGCCTCGGTGCCGGTGCAGCTGACCATCATCGCGGTGGCGTTCGTGCTGTACATGGCCTCCACCACCAGCGGCGTCAACCGTGGCATCAAGTGGCTCTCCAACTTCAACCTGGGTCTGGCGGCGGTACTGCTGGCGCTGGTGATGGTGCTGGGGCCCACCGGTTTCATCTTCGATACGTTCACTACCACGATCGGCTCCTACCTCAACTCGCTGGTCACCATGAGCCTGCGCATGTCGCCGTTCTCGGGCAGCACCTGGGTGGCGGACTGGACGATCTTCTACTGGGCCTGGTGGATCGCGTGGGCGCCGTTCGTGGGCTCGTTCATCGCCCGCGTCTCGCGTGGGCGCAGCATCCGCGAGTTCGTGCTGGGCGTGGTGATCGCACCGAGCGTGCTGGGCTTCCTGTGGTTCTCGGTATTCGGCGGCACCGCGCTGTGGTCGCAGATCTTCGGCCACGTGGACCTGGCGCAGGCGCTGGGCAATGGCTACGAGACGGTGCTGTTCACGATGTTCGACAGCCTGCCGATGCCGATGGTGTTGTCGGCGATCGCGCTGGTGCTGTTGATGATCTTCTTCGTGACCTCGGCTGATTCGGCGGTGCTGGTGCTGGCGACGATGTCGACCGAGGAATCCGGTGATCCGCCGCTGGCACGCCGGATGGTGTGGGGCGTGGCGATTGCGTTGATCGCGGGCGTGCTGCTGTTGGCCGGCGGCCTCAATGCGCTGCAGGGGATGATCACGATCGCGGCGCTGCCGTTTGCGTTGTTGATGTTGGCGGTGATGTGGTCGTTGTACCGGGTGCTGGACATGGAGCATGCGCTGCAGCGGCGCCGTGCGCAGCGTGCGCGGCGGTTGATGGATGAGTGGATCGAGCGGGAAATCGCGGCGCAGGAAGAAACGCGCGATGAGGCAGCTCGGGCGCCTTGAGCTGAACGCTTGAAGCATCCCGCCTTCCGGGCTATCGGTGGGCGGGGCGGGTGGGTTGCAGTGAGAGGAGCCACGCATGGCGTGGCTCTACCGCTTCGGCCATGTGCGCATTTGCCATGCGCACGCCCCCCCCGAAGCCCCGAAGCGTCCTGCTCTACGCTCTGCTCTGCGCTAGTGCCGACCAACGGTCGGCACTACGGAGTGCGAGAAAATCAGTAACCCGCCGCCTGCCCATCCTTGCGGCTTTCCGACGCCCCGTAATACACCCCGGTCTCCGGATCACGCAGGATCGCCTGATACCCGCCATACGGGCCATCCGCAAAAACAACACGGTGGCCCTTGCGCATCAGCGCCCGCACCGTCTCATACGGGAAGCCCGTTTCCAGATTCACTTCGCCGCCATCGCTCATCGCCGTCGCCTGGCCGGTCGGCTCGGTCGAGCCCTCGTGCTGGATGCGCGGCGCATCGCCGGCCTCCTGCAGATTCATCCCGAAGTCGACCATGTTCATCACGATCTGCGCATGGCCCTGCGGCTGCATCGCACCGCCCATCACCCCGAAGCTCATCCACGGCTTGCCATCCTTGGTGACGAACCCTGGAATGATCGTCTGGAACGGACGCTTGCCCGGTGCATACCCGTTCGGGTGATCCTTGCGCAGCACGAACATCTCGCCACGGTCCTGCAGGATGAAGCCCAGGCCCGGAGGCGCCATGCCGCTGCCCATGCCGCGGTAGTTGGACTGGATCAGCGAGACCATCATGCCGTCGGCATCGGCCACGGTCATGTAGATCGTGTCGCCTTCCTGCAGCTGCTTGGGCGTGCCCGGCTGCACTTCGCTCAGCGCCTTGTCCATCGAGATCAGCTTGCGGCGCTCGGCGGCGTAACCCTTGGAAATCAGCCGGTCGACCGGGGCCGGATGGAACGCCGGGTCGGTGTAGAAGCGCGCGCGGTCGGCGAAGGCCAGCTTCTTGGCCTCCACGAACAGGTGCACGTGTTCGGGTGAGCCAAAGGGAATCCTGGAGAAGTCGTAGCCTTCGAGCACATTGAGGATCTGCAGCGCCGCGATGCCCTGGCTGTTCGGGGGCAGTTCCCACACGTCATAGCCACGGTAGTTGCTGCTGACCGGCTCCACCCACTCGCCATGGTGGCTGGCCATGTCGTCATAGCTCAGGTAGCCGCCGTTGGCCTTGAAGTAGGTGCCGATGGTGCGGGCGATGTCGCCCTTGTAGAAGGCATCGCGCCCGCCTTGGGCGATCTGCTCAAAGGTGTGGGCCAGGTTCGGGTTCTTCCACATCTCGCCCTTGCGCGGGGCATGGCCGTTGATCGTGAACTGCTCGGTGAAGCCAGGATACTTGGACAGTCGCGGCACCGAGCGGTCCCAGTAGTAGGCGATGACCTCGGCGACCGGGTGGCCTTCGCGGGCGTAGCGGATCGCCGGGGCCAGGTTGTCGGCCATCGGCTTGCGGCCGAAACGGTCATGCAGGGCGAACCAGCCGTCCACCGCGCCGGGCACCGAGACCGGCAGCGGCCCGGTGGCGGGGATTTCCTTCAGGCCGCGGCGCTGGAACTCGGCCAGGGTCAGCGACTTCGGCGAGCGGCCCGAGCCGTTGTAGCCATACAGCTTCTCGGTTTTGGGGTCCCAGACGATCGCGAACAGGTCGCCACCCACGCCATTGCCGGTCGGCTCCATCAGGCCGAGGGCAGCATTGGCGGCGATCGCGGCATCCACGGCCGAGCCACCGGACTTCATCACGTCCAGGGCGATCTGCGTGGCCAGGGGCTGGGAGGTGGCGGCCATCGCGTGCGGGGCGATCACCTCCGAGCGGGTGGCAAAGGTATGGCCGGTGATCCGGTCTGCGGCGATCGCCGCGGCGGGCAGCGTGGACAGCAGGGCGGCGGCGAGCAGGCCGCGGGCGAGGCGTGGGGACACGGGGGAATTCCTGAAGGGTGGTAGCGACATCGATGGTGGCGGCAGATGCCCTGTGATGACATCCCACAATGGTCATGTACCGGGGTGGAAATCGGCCCCGGATCCGCGCAATCGACAGCGCCAAAATACTGAATTCCGGTTCACCGGAACGCTTTCAGCCGCAACCATCCTTGTCTGGCGGGGCATTGCGGTGGATGCAGACGAAACCGATGGAAATTGTCCTGCCAGGGTTGACACCGCCAAAACCCGTGTGGTTTTCTCGATCTCATGTTGCAGCGCACAGCCACCCGCGAATCCATCCAGCACGCCGACCCCGGCGCGGCCGCGATCCATTCGCTTCTCGTCCTCGTACTTATTACCCAACCAACAGGTGCGGGACGGACCGGCGTGTAAGCAAGACTGCCAGGTATCCATCAAAACCCGCACCCGACCAGGTGCGGGTTTTTTCGTTTCAGAACCCTTTGTTTTCCATCCTCCCCTCCGAGTTGCCTTCCACCATGACCCGCCAGCCCGCCCCGAGCCAGCCGACGCCCACCGCCCCCACGGCGGGTGCGTTCGCGTGTGGTCGCGGCCAGGCCGGTGCCACCCCTTCCCCTGATGGGCCGACGCGTCGCTGACCGTCGGCCCTCTTTTTTCTTGCCTCCAAAGGACCTCCCCCATGAGCACCAACGACCTGCCCCAGATCAAGATCGCTGTTGTCGGCTACGGCAGCCAGGGCCGCGCGCACGCGCTGAATCTGCGTGAATCCGGTTTCGATGTCGTCGTCGGGCTGCGCCCGGGCGGTCCGACCGAGGTCAAGGCACAGGCCGACGGCTTCACCGTCAAAGCCCCGTCCGAAGCGGTGAAGGATGCCGATCTGGTCGCGGTGCTGACCCCGGACATGGTGCAGAAAAAGCTCTACGAAGACGTGCTCGCACCGAACATGAAACAGGGCGCGGTGCTGCTGTTCGCGCACGGCCTGAACGTGCATTTCGACATGATCAAACCGCGCGAGGATCTGGACGTGGTGCTGGTCGCGCCGAAGGGCCCGGGCGCACTGGTGCGTCGCGAGTATGAAATCGGCCGCGGCGTGCCGTGCATCTGGGCGGTCTACCAGGACAAGAGCGGCAAGGCCGCCGAGTTCGCGCTGGCTTACGCCGGTGGTCTGGGCGGCGCGCGCGCCAACCTGATCCAGACCACCTTCAAGGAAGAGACCGAGACCGATCTGTTCGGCGAACAGGCCGTGCTGTGCGGCGGTGCTTCGGCACTGGTCCAGGCCGGGTTCGAAACCCTGGTCGAAGCCGGCTATCAGCCGGAAATCGCCTATTACGAAGTACTGCACGAATTGAAGCTGATCGTGGATCTGTTCTACGAAGGTGGCATCACCCGCATGCTGGAATTCATCTCCGAGACCGCGCAGTACGGCGACTACGTCAGCGGCCCGCGCGTCATCGATGCCGGTACCAAGGCGCGCATGAAGGACGTGCTGACCGACATCCAGAACGGCACCTTCACCAAGAACTGGGTGGCCGAGTACGAAGCGGGCCTGCCGAACTACAACAAGTTCAAGCAGGCCGACCTGGAGCACCCGATCGAGAAGGTAGGCAAGGAACTGCGCGCCAAGATGGTCTGGTTGCAAAGTCAAGCCGCGTAAACGCGCGGCTCCCCCACCCGCTTTCGTAAAGGTCACCGCATGAACACCTCCGCACACAGCACCGCGCCCCGCAACGGCGCACGCTGGTTGACGCAGGCCCTGGAAGCCGAGGGCGTGCATACGCTGTTCGGCTATCCGGGCGGCACCATCATGCCGTTCTACGACGCCCTGGTGGATTCCGGGCTGAAGCACATCCTGGTCCGCCACGAACAGGGCGCCGCCCTGGCTGCCAACGGCTTCGCCCGCGCCAGTGGCCGGGTCGGCGTCTGCGTCGCCACCTCCGGCCCGGGCGCCTCCAACCTGGTCACCGGCATCGCCGATGCGATGCTGGATTCGGTGCCGATGGTCTGCATCACCGGCCAGGTCGCCACCCCGCTGCTGGGCACCGACGCGTTCCAGGAACTGGACGTGTTCGGGCTGACCCTGCCGATCGTCAAGCACAGCTGGCTGGTGCGCTCGGTCGATGACCTGCCGCAGGTGGTCGCCGATGCGTTCCGGATCGCCCGCGAGGGTCGCCCGGGTCCGGTGCTGATCGATCTGCCCAAGGACGTGCAGGTCGCCGATGCGTCGCATCTGCCCGACCACGTCCCCTCCACCGTGGTGGCACCGCCTGCGCCGCAGGACGAGGCCATCGCGCACGCCATCGCCGCCATCGCCGAGGCCGAGAAGCCGGTGATCTATGCCGGTGGTGGCGTGGCGCTGGGCGATGCGGTGGAGGACTTCCGTGCCTTCGTCGAGGCAACGGCGATCCCGACCGTGCTGACCCTGCGCGGGCTGGGTGCGCTGCCGCCGCAGCATCCTCACTACCTGGGCATGCTGGGCATGCACGGTACCCGCGCGGCCAACATGGCGGTGCAGGAAAGCGATCTGCTGGTGGTGGTCGGCGCCCGTTTCGATGACCGCGCCACCGGCAAGTTGAACGAGTTCGCTCCGTTTGCGCGCGTCGTGCATATCGATGCCGACGCGTACGAGATCTCCAAGCTGCGCACCGCCGACATCGCGGTGCCGGGCAACGTGGGTACGGCGCTGCGCGCGCTGACCGCCGCGGCCACCGCCCCGGCCACGCAGGAGGCCTGGGCGAAGCGCTGCCAGGGCCATCGTGAACGCTTCGCGCCGCGCTACGACGCACCGGGCAAGCACATCTATGCACCGGCGCTGCTGAAGCGCCTGAGCGAACTGGCCCCGAGCGACGCGATCATCGCCTGCGATGTCGGCCAGCATCAGATGTGGGTCGCCCAGCACTGCCGCTTCAACCACCCACGCAACCACCTGACCAGCGGCGCGCTGGGCACCATGGGCTTCGGCCTGCCGGCAGCGATGGGCGCGCAGTTCGCCTGCCCCGACCGCACCGTGGTGCTGGTCTCCGGCGATGGCAGTTTCATGATGAACGTGCAGGAGCTGGTCACCATCGCCCGCTGCCGCCTACCGGTGAAGATCGTGCTGCTGGACAACAGCTCGCTGGGCATGGTCCGCCAGTGGCAGGAGCTGTTCTTCGCCGAGCGCTACAGCGAGATCGATCTGTCCGACAACCCGGACTTCGCTGCGCTGGCGCAGGTGTTCGGTATTCCGGCCACGCGCATCGAAGCGCGTGACGATGTCGAGGGTGGCCTGGCCGCGATGCTGGCCCAGCCCGGCCCGGCGCTGCTGCATGTGGCCATCGATGCCCGTGCCAACGTGTGGCCGCTGGTGCCGCCCAACAACGCCAACAGCACGATGCTGGAAAGCAACCCCGCCCATCAGTCCCAGGAGTTCCCCAATGCAATACCGGCTTGACCTGGTGCTGACCCCGGCCGAAGGCGCGCTGCTGCGCGTGATCGGCATGGCCGAACGCCGCGGCTTCGCACCGCGCGCGATCGCCGGCGCGCCCAATGCCGCCGACGATGGCCGCTGGCACCTGCAGCTGGTGGTGGACAGCACCCGTCCACCGGAAACGCTGCGCCGCCAGATCGAGAAGATCTACGACTGTGTTTCGGTGCGCATCAGCGCACTGGAACCCGGAGTATCCGCATGAACGCCCGCACCGCTGCATCGGTGCCGGTACGGAGGTGCCTTCTCGGTCGTGCGCCGCACCGTGCGCCGTCGCAGCGCGTACCGCATGGCGACGATCACCGTGGCCGGGTGCACGATGCCGGCTAGCCGCGCCCCGCAGGAACCGGATGTAGGCGACGTAAGCGTCGCCGACGTGCTGGCCGCGCAGGCGCGGCTGCGCCGCTTCCTGCCGCCCACGCCGCTGCATTACGCCGAACGTTTCGGCGTGTGGCTGAAGCTGGAGAACCTGCAGCGCACCGGGTCGTACAAGGTGCGCGGCGCCCTGAACGCACTGCTGGCCGGGCGTGAACGCGGCGATGACCGCCCGGTCATCTGCGCCTCGGCCGGCAACCACGCCCAGGGCGTGGCCTGGGCCGCCTACCGTCTGAACATCCCCGCGATCACCGTGATGCCCCACGGTGCGCCCGCCACCAAGATTGCCGGTGTCGCCCACTGGGGCGCCACGGTCCGCCAGCACGGCGAGAGCTACGACGAGGCCTATGCCTTCGCCCGCGCCCTGGCCGACCAGCACGGCTACCGGTTCCTGTCCGCCTTCGACGATCCCGATGTGATCGCCGGCCAGGGCACCCTGGGCATCGAACTGGCCCCGCATGCGCCCGACGTGGTGATCGTGCCGATCGGCGGCGGTGGCCTGGCCTCGGGCGTCGCGCTGGCGCTGAAATCGCAGGGCGTACGCATCGTCGGCGCGCAGGTCGAGGGCGTCGATTCGATGGCCCGTGCGATCCGCGGCGACGTGCGTGAGATCGCCCCGGTCGCCACCCTGGCCGACGGCGTCAAGGTGAAGATCCCCGGTTTCCTGACCCGCAGGCTGTGCAGCGCGTTGCTGGATGATGTCGTCATCGTCCGCGAAGCCGAGTTGCGCGAAACCCTGGTGCGGCTGGCGCTGGAAGAACACGTCATCGCCGAAGGCGCCGGCGCGCTGGCGCTGGCGGCCGGCCGCCGCGTGGCCGGCAAGCGCAAGTGCGCGGTGGTCTCCGGCGGCAACATCGATGCGCTGGTCCTGGCCCAGCTGCTGGCCGACATCCGTCCCCGCCCCCCGCGCAAACCGCGCCGCCGCGCCAGCGAGCGAACACGCCCGCCCCTACCAACCGTGCTCGCGACACCCCCGATTTCCGTTTCGATTCCTACCTCTGCCATCCCATCCGACATTGCCGTCGAGGAGACCTCCTGGTGACCATGCCCAACTCCCCCCGAATCAGAATTTTCGACACCACCCTGCGCGACGGCGAACAATCGCCCGGCTGCAGCATGAGCCCGCAGCAGAAGCTGGTGATGGCCCGCGCGCTGGACGAGCTGGGCGTGGATGTCATGGAAACCGGCTTCCCGGCCAGTTCCCAGTCCGACCGCGAAGCGATGGCGATGATCGCCCGTGAGGTCCGTCGCCCGACCCTGGCCGTGCTGTCGCGCTGCCTGGCCGCCGATATCGAAACCTCGGCCAAGGCGCTGGAAGCCGCCGCGAACCCGCGCCTGCATGTGTTCCTGTCGACCAGCCCGCTGCATCGCGAGCACAAGCTGCGCATGAGCCGCGAGCAGGTGCTGGAGTCGGTGCACAAGCACGTCAGCCTGGCCCGCAGCTACGTGGGCGATGTGGAGTTCTCCGCTGAAGATGCCACGCGCACCGAGGAAGATTTCCTGATCGAGGTTGCCCGCGTGGCCGTGGCCGCCGGCGCCACCACCATCAACCTGCCCGACACCGTGGGGTTCACCACGCCCGAAGAGATCCGCGGCATGTTCCAGCGGGTGATCGCCGGCGTGCCCGACAGCGACCGGATCATCTTCAGCGCGCACTGCCACAACGATCTGGGCCTGGCCGTGGCCAACTCGCTGGCCGCCATCGAAGGTGGCGCACGCCAGGTCGAGTGCACGATCAACGGCATCGGGGAGCGCGCGGGCAACTGCTCGCTGGAAGAGATCGCGATGGTGCTGAAGGTACGCAACGCCTTCTACGACGAAGACACGCGCATCAACACCCAGCGCATCGTGGCCACCTCGCAGCTGCTGCAGCGCCTGGTCGGCATGCCGGTCCAGCGCAACAAGGCGATCGTCGGCGCCAACGCCTTCGCGCACGAGTCGGGCATCCACCAGCACGGCATGCTGCGCCACCGCGGCACCTACGAAATCATGCGACCGGAAGACGTGGGCTGGGAGTCCTCGCAGATGGTGCTGGGCCGCCACAGTGGCCGCGCCGCGGTCGACCAGCGCCTGCGTGCGTTGGGCTTCTGGCTGGAAGAAGAAGAGCTGAAGCTGGTCTTCGAGCAGTTCAAGGCGCTGTGCGAGCAGCAGCGCGTGGTCACCGATGCCGACCTGCAGACCCTGATGCAGGGCAGTGCCACCCAGAACGGCTACCGCCTGGCGTCGATGACGATCAGCGACGTCGGCAGCCGCGCCAATGCGCTGGTGGAGCTGTCCGATCCTGAAGGCAACCGGGTTGCCGAGACCGCCCAGGGCGATGGCCCGGTGGATGCGTTGTTCGGCGCGCTGTCGGCCGCCACCGGCGTGCAGTTGATGCTGGACAGCTACCACGTGCACAGTGTGGGCATCGGCGCCGATGCGCGCGGCGAAGCCAACCTGAGCGTGCGCCACGAAGGCGTGGAGTACGAAGGCACCGGCACCAGCCGCGACATCATCGAAGCCTCCGCATTGGCGTGGCTGGAGGTGGCCAACCGTCTGCTGCGCCAGCGCAGCGCGACGACCGAGCAGCCCACGGCCACCGCCGCGGCCTGAGCACCCCATGACGTACCCCGAACCGCAGCAAGGCCAGTCCATGACCCCAGCTCCCCGCACCCTGTACGACAAACTGTGGGACGCCCACGTCGTCGTGCCCGAAACCGACAGCGCCCCCGCCGTGCTGTACATCGACCTGCACCTGATCCACGAAGTGACCTCGCCGCAGGCCTTCACCGAACTGCGCGAGCGCGGCCTCTCCCCGCGCCGGCCGGACCGGACCAAGGCGACGATGGACCACTCCACCCCCACCCTGCCGGCCGCTGCCGACGGCAAGCTGCCGTATGCCAGCGCCGCCTCCGAAGCCCAGGTGGCGATGCTGGCCGACAACTGCGCCACGCACGGCATCGAGCTGTTCGACCTGCAATCGGCCAGCCGCGGCATCGTGCACGTGATCGCCCCCGAGCAGGGCTTTACCCAGCCGGGGATGACCATCGTCTGCGGTGACAGCCACACCTCCACCCACGGCGCGTTCGGCGCGCTGGCCTTCGGCATCGGCACCAGCGAGGTCGGCCACGTGCTGGCCACCCAGTGCCTGCTGCAGCGCAAGGCCAAAACGATGGCGATCACCGTGGATGGCACGCTGGCGCAGGGCGTCGGCGCCAAGGACGTGGTGCTGCATATCATCGGTGTGATCGGCGTCAACGGTGGCACCGGCCATGTGCTGGAGTTCCGTGGCAGCGCGATCGAAGCGATGGACATGGAGCAGCGCATGACCTTGTGCAACATGTCCATCGAAGCCGGGGCACGTGCCGGCATGGTCGCCCCCGACCAGGTCACCTTCGACTGGGTGGCCGCCACCCCGCGTGGCCCCAAGGGCACCGACTTCGATGCCGCGGTCAGCGCGTGGTCGCAGCTGCGCAGCGATCCCGGTGCGCGCTTCGACGTGGAGGTCCACATCGACGCCGCCGACATCCGGCCGACCCTGACCTGGGGCACCCACCCCGGCACCGCCATCGCCGTGGACCAGCCGATTCCGGCGGCCAACGATGCGGCCGACCAGAAGGGGCTGGATTACATGCACTTCCACGCCGGGCAGACGCTGGCCGGCACCCCGGTGGATGTGGTCTTCGTCGGCTCCTGCACCAACGGCCGGCTGAGCGACATGCGCGAAGTGGCGCAGGTACTCCAGGGCCGCCGCGTCGCCCCGAGCGTGCGCATGCTGGTGGTGCCGGGCTCGGAAATCGTCAAGCGCCAGGCCGAAGCCGAAGGCATCGATGTGGTGGTGCGCGCTGCCGGTGCCGAATGGCGCGAGCCCGGCTGTTCGATGTGCATCGCCATGAACGGCGACCTGGTTGCCCCGGGGCAGCTGGCGGTCAGCACCAGCAACCGCAACTTCGAAGGCCGCCAGGGCCCCGGCTCGCGCACCCTGCTGGCCTCGCCGATGACGGCCGCCTGGGCGGCGGTGAACGGCCGCGTTGCCGACCCACGTGAACTGTATGCCACGCTGGAGGTGGCCTGATGAGCGGCTTCCGTACCCTGACCTCGACCAGCGTGGTGCTGCGCGAGACCAACATCGATACCGACCAGATCATCCCCGCGCGCTTCCTGTCCACCACCGAGCGTGTCGGCCTGGGCAAGCATGCGTTCAATGATTGGCGCTGGCAGAGCGAAGGCGTGCCGAACCCGGCGTTCGCCTTCAACCAGCCGCACAACGCCGGCCGCAGCATCCTGCTGGCCGGCCGCAACTTCGGCTGCGGCTCTTCGCGCGAGCATGCGCCGTGGGCGCTGACCGACCTGGGCCTGCGTGCCATCGTCAGCAGCGAGATCGCCGATATCTTCCGCGGCAATTCGCTGAAGAACGGCCTGCTGCCGATCGTGCTGGACGAAGCCGACGTGCAGACGCTGATGCAGCGGCCGGATGACGCACTGACCATCGACGTGGCCGCACGCGAACTGCGCACGCCCGATGGGCGTGTGTATACCTTCCCGCTGGACGGCTTCTCGCAGACCTGCCTGCTGGAAGGCGTGGACCAATTGGGGTATCTGTTGGGCCGTACCCCTGATATCGAACGTTACGAGAGTGAACATGCACGCTGAGATTGTCGTATTGCCGGGTGACGGCATCGGTCCGGAAGTCGCCACCGCCGCCGTGGCGGTGCTGGAGGCCGTCGCCACCCGTTTCGGGCACACCTTCGGGTTCCAGGAGCACGACATCGGTGGTATCGCCATCGATCGCCACGGCGAACCACTGCCGGCCAGCACGCTGGAGGCCTGCCGGAAGGCGGACGCCATCCTGCTCGGTGCGGTGGGCGGGCCGAAGTGGTCCGATCCCAACGCCAAGGTGCGCCCGGAACAGGGCCTGCTGGCGATCCGCAAGGCACTGGGGCTGTATGCCAACCTGCGCCCGGTGCGCACGCATGCCGCCGCGCTCGGCGCTTCGCCGATCAAGGCCGAACTGCTGGAGGGCGTGGACTTCGTCGTCGTGCGCGAACTGACCGGCGGCATCTACTTCGGTGAGAAGACCCGCACCGCCGACACCGCCAGCGACCTGTGCAGTTACAGCGTGGGCGAGATCGAGCGCGTCATGCGCACCGCGTTCCGGCTCGCGCAGACCCGCCGCGGCAAGGTCACCTCGGTGGACAAGGCCAACGTCCTGGAGACCTCGCGCCTGTGGCGCGACGTCGCGGCACGGATCGGCCGCGAGGAATTCCCGGAGATCGCCTTGGAGCACCAGCTGGTCGATTCGATGGCCATGCATCTGCTGGCCAAGCCACGCGAGTACGACGTGATCGTGACCGAGAACATGTTCGGCGACATCCTCACCGACGAAGCCTCGATGCTGGCCGGCTCGCTCGGCCTGCTGCCCTCGGCCTCGCTGGGCGAGCCCGGCGCGGTCGGCATCTACGAGCCGATCCACGGCTCGGCGCCGGACATCGCCGGCAAAGGCATCGCCAATCCCTACGCCACGATCTTCAGCGCTGCGATGCTGCTGCGGCATTCACTGGGGCTGGACGAAGAGGCTGCTACGGTCGAGGCAGCGGTGTACGCCGTGCTCGATGACGGCGTGTTCACCGCCGACCTCGCCGCCAAGGGTTTCGCGGTGAGTACTGCCGCCGCAACCGACGCGGTCCTTGCCAAGCTGCAATGATCGCAACGAGCGCGGCCTGAGGGCCGCGTTCGTGTTTCTACATCCCGCACGGCCTCCCTGTCCCGTCGGCCACGTCGCAGTCAGCGGCCGGCCCCCAACAAGGAAAGCCCTTGAACCATCGTTCCTCTGACGACTTTCTCAACCACGTGGCCCAGCGTGATCCGCACCAGCCGGAATTCCTGCAGGCCGTCAAAGAAGTGATCCAGAGCCTGTGGCCGTTCCTGCAGCGCCACCCCCGCTACCTGGAACAGGGCCTGCTGGAGCGGCTGGTGGAGCCGGAGCGGGTGATCCAGTTCCGCGTTGCCTGGGCCGATGATGCCGGCAAGACCCATGTCAACCGTGGCTGGCGCGTGCAGCACAGCTCGGCGATCGGCCCGTTCAAGGGCGGCATGCGCTTTCATCCCTCGGTGAACCAGTCGATCCTGAAGTTCCTGGCGTTCGAGCAGACACTGAAGAACGCGCTGACCACCCTGCCGATGGGCGGTGGCAAGGGCGGTTCGGATTTCAATCCCAAGGGCCGCAGCGACAGCGAGGTGATGCGCTTCTGCCAGGCGCTGATGCTGGAACTGCATCGCCACCTGGGGGCAGACACCGATGTACCGGCTGGCGATATCGGCGTGGGCGCCCGCGAGGTCGGGTACATGGCCGGCATGATGAAGAAGCTCACCAACAATGCCGCCTGCGTGTTCACCGGCAAAGGCCTCTCCTATGGTGGCAGCCTGATGCGCCCGGAAGCGACGGGCTTCGGCACGGTCTACTTCGTCGAGCAGATGCTGCACCATGCGCGGCGCGATACCGATGGCGCGAAAGTGCTGATTTCCGGCGCTGGCAACGTGGCCCAGCATGCGGCGATCAAAGCCATCGAACTCGGCGCGAAAGTCCTCACGCTTTCCGATTCCGGCGGCACGCTGTACGCCCGGGAGGGCTTCGACGAAGCGGGCCTGCAGGAGGTGATGGAACTGCGCAACGAACGTCGCGGCTGCCTGTCGGAACTGGCCGACGACACACGCTTCGAGTACCTGGACGGCAAGCGCCCCTGGCACATCCCGGCTGAGATCGCCCTGCCCTGCGCCACCCAGAACGAACTGGACGAGAACGACGCCCGCGCCTTGGTGGACAACGATGTGCTGTGCGTGGCTGAAGGCGCCAACATGCCGTCGACACTGGAGGCCATGGAGGTCTTCCTCAAGGCAGGCACCCTGTATGCGCCGGGCAAGGCCAGCAACGCCGGCGGCGTGGCCACCTCGGGGCTGGAAATGAGCCAGAACGCGCAGCGCCTGTCGTGGCACCACGCCGATGTCGATGAGCGCCTGCACGGCATCATGAAGGATATCCACGCCAACTGCGTGCGCCATGGCAAGCGGGCCGATGGCAGCGTGAACTACGTGGATGGCGCCAATATCGCCGGCTTCGTCAAAGTGGCCGATGCGATGCTGGCGCAGGGCGTTTACTGATCCTGCCGGCTCTACCGGCGCGGGGCGACGAGGGTGCCATCCATCCTGTCGCCCGGCCACCAGCCGAACTCGCTGACGCGCTCTTCGTAGCCACACCCCACCAGGGTTGCGCCGTCTTCTTCGTCCAGTACCCACAGACGGCGTTGCTCTTCCCAACCATCCGGCGCGACCCGTACCGGCATATCCTTCAGATAGACCGGCTCGCCAAAATCGTTCTCCGCTGACGATAGACCCCAACGCCGCGCCAACTCAGCGGCGGGCACATCCTCTACGGCGCCAAATGCAATCGAATCCACGAGCCGCAGGCTGCGCACGGTCACATCGCGCAGCGGCAACGGGCGCGGCAGTATCCATTGGAAGCGCTCCGCATCGGATTCATCTCCCCACGTCGCGAACGGTGGGCTGGGCGGTCCATTCATCAACAAAGAGGTCGCCAGCGTCACCGAAGCCCGCCGGTCGGCCTTGCACTCCAGTATGTTTCCCACCAGCGGCATCACGTCCGTGCCGGCGGGATACGTCATGGGTGCCACGTCGCCCGCTCGCTCCTGCTGCTGCCGGCGGCTGTCGATGACCTCTGCGCACGCCACCCGCAGATCGCCCGGGCGCTGCGGATCCACATCCACCTCGATCACACGCTGCCGGATCCATCCGTCGCCGTCATTGCGCACCGCCACGGGGGTGAGCCACCTACCCTGGCGCTGCGGATAGTGGTGCGGCGTCAGGGCAGCGGTACCAGTGAGGTTGCCGATCGGGGTGTCGGCCAGGATGGCGTGGATGCCATCGCCGCCAACCGCGATCAGGTCCGTAGGCGTGCCAAGCACCGTGACCGCGGCGGGGAGGCGAAAGCGTTGGGCTGCACCGGGAAGATCCTCCGCACGCGTGCCAGCGCGCTGCAGCAGCTCGGCGGCGAGCGCCGCCTCGGTATACGTCGTAGGTTGGCAGGACACCAGGGCGGTTACGGCGGCCATCGCGCGCGCATCGGCCGGAAGTGCGACGGGCGCCAACGCCGCTTCGCTGGCAGCCGCTGACGCTACAAGCGAGCCCAGCAACGTCGAACCCATCAGCAGCATGGGGTGCAGAAACTTCATGGAGAACCTGTGGCAGTTGGGCAGACAACTGCCTACGCTGACCACTGCGCGCACAGGAGGCAATGCAACTTCTACGAAAATTGCGCGTGATGCACCACTGCGGGGAAACAACTGCCCCCGGCCAGGCAACCGCCCAGATGCCCCGTCGCGGCACCGGTGGCGCCGACCAGCGGTCGGCCCCACCCATTGGCATGGCCGCAGGTCAGCCAGCGCCCGCCTCATCCGGCTTCACCCGGAACCACGCCGCATACAGTGCGGGCAGGAATACCAGGGTCAGCACGGTGCCGACGATCAGGCCACCCATGATCGAGATCGCCATCGAACCGTAGAACGCACTGCGCGACAGCGGGATCATCGCCAGCACCGCGGCCAGCGCGGTCAGCACGATCGGGCGGAAGCGACGCACGGTGGCATCGATGATTGCGTGCCAGCGGTCGTGGCCGGCGTCGATGTCCTGCTGGATCTGGTCGATCAGGATCACCGAATTGCGCATGATCATGCCGGCCAGCGCGATCGTGCCCAGCAGGGCCACGAAGCCGAACGGTGCACGGAACAGCAACAGGAACAGGGTCGCGCCGATGATGCCCAGCGGCGCGGTGACCAGCACCATCGCCGCACGCGAGAAGCTGCGCAGCTGCAGCATCAGCAACGTGGCCACCACGATCAGGAACAGCGGCATGCCGGCCTTGATCGAATCCTGGCCACGCGTGGAATCCTCCACGGTGCCGCCGGTTTCAAGCAGGTAACCGGACGGCAGCCCGGCACGGATTTCCTCCAGTGTCGGCAGGATCTGCTGCACCACGTCCAGCGGCTGCTTCGCATCGGCGATGTCGGCGCGCACCGTCACCGTCGGCAGGCGGTTGCGGTGCCAGATGATGCCGTCCTCGAACACGTACTCCAGGCGCGCCACCTGCGACAGCGTCACCGAGGTGCCGCTGCTGGTCGGGATCGCCAGGCTGCCCAGCATGTCCAGCCGCACGCGTTCGTTGTCCGGCCCACGCAGCAGCATTTCGATCAGGCGGTTGCCTTCCCGGTAGGTGCTCACACTCATGCCCGACAACGAGGTGCCCAGCAGCTGGCTCACCTGCGCGCTGCTCACACCCAGTGCGCGTGCCCGGTCCTGGTCGATCACCAGCCGTACCACTTTGCTCGGCTCGCTCCAGTCCAGGTTGACGTTCATCACGTGCGGGTTCGCACGCACCTTGGCTTCCACCTGCCGGGCGATGGCCTGCACCTGCTCGATATGCTCGCCGGAGATGCGCATCTGCACCGGGTAGCCGACCGGCGGGCCGTTTTCCAGGCGGGTCACGCGCATCTGCACGTCCGGGAACTGCGGAATCACGTCCTTGAGCAGCCAGTCGCGGGTCGCCTCACGTGCCTTGGTGTTCTCGGTCAGCACCACGAACTGCGAGAAGTTGGTGGCGGGCAGCTGCTGGTCCAACGGCAGGTAGAAGCGCGGCGAGCCGGTGCCCACGTAAGCGACATAGTTGCTGATGCCCTCGCGGTCCTTGAGCAGTTTTTCCAGCTTGGCCGCCTGGGCCTGGGTCGCCTGCAGCGAGGCCCCCTCGGCCAGTTCGATGTCCACCATCAGTTCCGGGCGGGTCGAATCCGGGAAGAACTGCTGGGGCACGAAGCGGAAGATCAGCAGCGAGAACACGAACAGCGCGGCGGTGGCGGCGATCACCCACCAGCGGTGGCGCAGGCAGACATCGAGGAACCTGCGGAAGCGCACGTAGAACGGACGCTGGTACGGATCGTGGTCGTGCGCATGCACCTTCGGTGCGATCCAGCGCGCGAACGCGGGATGGCGGTCGGCCCACTGCAGGCGACGCGCGTGCCAGCGCCCGGCCAGGCTCTCCGGCCTGGGCGGCTGCGGGTTGAACAGGTCCGGCAACATCTTGTCGCCCAGGTACGGAATGAACAGCACCGCGGCGATCCACGACACCACCAGTGCGATGGTCACCACCTGGAACAACGAGCGGGTGTACTCGCCCGTGCTGGAGGCGGCCGTAGCGATCGGCAGGAAGCCGGCCGCGGTGATCAGCGTGCCGGTCAGCATCGGGAACGCGGTCGACTCCCAGGCGAAGCTGGCCGCGCGCAGGCGGTCGTACCCCTGCTCCATCTTGGTGGCCATCATCTCCACGGCGATGATCGCATCGTCCACCAGCAGGCCCAGCGCCAGCACCAGCGCGCCCAGGGAAATCTTGTGCAGGCCGATGCCGAAGTAATGCATGACGAAGAACGTCATCGCCAGCACCAGCGGAATGGTCACACCCACCACCAGGCCGGTGCGCAGGCCGAGCGAGAAGAAGCTCACCAGCAGCACGATCACCACCGCTTCAGTCAGCACCTGCACGAACTCGCCGACCGACTCTTCCACCGCATGCGGCTGGTCGGAGACCTTGCGCAGCTGCATGCCGGCGGGCAGTGTCTTCTGCAGCCGTTCGAACTCGGCGTCCAGCGTGCTGCCCAGCTTGAGGATGTCGCCGCCGTCTTTCATCGCCACGGCGATGCCGATCGCGTCTTCCCCCATGAAGCGCATCTTCGGCGAGGCCGGATCGGCAAAACCGCGTTTGATCTCGGCGATGTCGCCCAGGTGCACGGTGCGGTCGCCAGCCTGGATCGGGAAGCTGCGGATGTCCTCCACGCTCTGGAACTGGCCGGTAACGCGCAGCTGCACGCGATCGGTCGGGGTTTCAAAGAAGCTGGTGGCGGCAATCGCGTTCTGGTCGGCCAAGGCCTGCTGCACCTGCTGCAGCGATACGCCCAGCGTGGCCAGCTTGGTGTTGGACAGCTCGATCCAGACCTTTTCGTCCTGCAGGCCTTCCAGCTCGATCTTGCCCACATCGGGCACGCGCTGCAGTTCCAGCTGGATGCGGTCGGCGTAGTCGCGCATCACGGCGTAGTCGAAGCCCTGCCCGGTCAACGCGTAGATGTTGCCGAAGGTGTCGCCGAATTCGTCGTTGAAGAACGGCCCGACGATCTCGCGCGGCAGGGTCGGCTTGATGTCGCCCACGCGCTTGCGCACCTGGTACCACAGGTCGGGAATCGCCTTGGAGCGCAGGCTGTCGCGCGCCACGAAGATCACCTGCGACTCGCCCGGGCGCGAGTAGGAGCGGATGAACTCGTACTGCCCGGTGTTCAGCAGGGCTTTCTCGATCGGCTCGGTGACCTGGCGGGAGACCTGTTCGGCGGTCGCGCCGGGCCAGTTCGTGCGCACCACCATCACCTTGAAGGTGAACGGGGGATCTTCGGACTGGCCCAGGTGCTTGTACGACCACGCGCCGATGATCGCGAAGGCCAGCATCGCAAACAGCACCAGGGGCCGGTTGCCCAGCGCCCATTCGGAAAGATTGAAGCGGCGCACGGGATCAGTTCCCCTTGCCGGCAGCAGGCGCGTCGGCCGCGGCAGGCTTGGCCGCCGGTGCCAGCACCGGGCGGTTCTGGCGGTCCACCGCCGTCACCGGCTGGCCCTCGCGCAGCAGATGGCCGCCGGCGGCGACCACCCAGTCGTTCGCGTTCACCCCGCTCAGCACCGGAACCGATTCAACGGCGTACGCCCCGACCGTCACCGGCGTGGCCTTCAAGGTGTGCTTGGCCGGATCGACCACCCACACGCTGCTGCGGCCGTCGGCGCCGCGCTGTACGGCGGCCAGCGGCAACTGCAGCGTGCCTTGGCGTCCTGCGGCGGCGAACACGCGCGCGCTCTGGCCCAGTTCCACTTCGGTCAACGCTTCCGGTGCCAGGCTGACGCGGGTGGCATAGGTGCGCCCCTGTGCATCGGCGGCCGGGGCGATCTCACGGATCGTGCCCGGCAGCATCTGGCCGGGGCGGATCCACAGTTCCACCTGCACCGGCTGGCCGACCTGGTAATCGCGGATGTTGCTCTCCGGCAGGGCGATCACGACTTCGCGGCCACCGTCGGCGGCCAGGGTGAACACGGTCTGCCCAGCGCTGACCACCTGCCCGGCTTCGGCCTGGCGACTGGCGATCACGCCATCGGCCGGCGCGCGCAGCTGCGCGTACTCGGCCTGGTTGCGCGCCACGGCCAGATTGGCGCGGGCAGCATTGGCCTGGCCCTGCGCGGCCTTGAAGGCAGCAGTCTGGCTGTCCAGCGCGGACTGGCTGACCAGTTGCTGCTCGGCCAGGGTGGCGTAGCGCTTCTGGTCGTCACGGGCACGGATCAGGTCGGCTTCGGCAGCGGCCAGCTGCGCCTGTGAGGCGCTGGCCTGGGAGGCGTAGTCGGCGGCGTCCAGCTCGGCCAGCAACTGGCCCTTGCGCACGCGCTGGCCGGCATCGACATGGCGCTTGATCAGATTGCCGCCGACGCGGAAGGAGAGCGGGCTTTCCTCGCGGGCCCGGATCTCACCGGGGTAGGCGGCCACTTCCTGGCCGGCCACGGTGCCCGGGTGGACAACCAGCACCGGCATCGGCGCGGCCGGTTCGGCATCCTGCTTGCCACATGCTGCCAACGCCAGCGCCAGCAACCCACCACCCATCCATCGCATGTTTTTCATGAGGTCCTGGACCTGAAAGTAACCCGGGGAAAGCCACTGGAAACGCTCTGTTCCAATCGCTTCAATATTGAACCAGCCGGTATAGTATAAATATCGAACCGATTGGTCTAGTATTGATTGGATGACTGATCCGACCTCCTCCAAATCGCCCTCCAAGCCGGTCGCCAAGGCCGCCGGGCCGGGGCGCCCGAAGGATCTGGGCAAGCGCGCGGCCATCCTGGAAGCGGCCAAGTCGCTGTTCGTCGACCAAGGCTACAACGGGGTGAGCATGGACAGCATCGCCGCCCAGGCGGGCGTATCGAAGCTGACCGTTTACAGCCATTTCGGCGACAAAGAGACGCTTTTCACCGAAGCAGTGCAGTCCAAATGCGTCGAGATGCTGCCTGACGAACTGTTCGTCACCGACGTCGAAGGCCCGCTGCGCGACCAGCTGATGGGCATCGGCCACGCCTTCTTCACCCTGATCACCTCCGATGCGGCCGTCGCCGTGCAGCGGGTGATGATGTCGCCGGATACCGATGACCGGATCCGCGAGATGTTCTGGCTGGCCGGCCCGCAGCGGACCACCGATGCGCTGGCCGACTTCCTGCGTTCCCGTACGGCCCGCGGCGAGCTGGAGATCACCGATTTCCCGACCGCCGCCATCCAGTTCCTTACCTTGATCAAGGGCGAGCTGCATACGCATATGATGTGCGGGCTGCGGCCGGCCCCGGCCGAGTGCGATGCCAACGCTCATGTGAGCGCCAGCGTCGACTTTTTCCTGCGGGCGTATGCCCGGCGGCACTAAACTGAATGGACCGGAGGTCGCGGTGACTTCCGGCACTGCGACCCCGGCGCGACGGCAGCGATGCTCTCAGCGCGCCGCCGGCTCCCGGCACCGGTAAAATGGCCGGCCCACTGCGCTGGATATAGAACCTCATGACGATCGATTACTCCCACGCCCGCGAACTGATGGTCGAACAGCAGATCCGCCCCTGGGATGTGCTGGAAATCCGCGTGCTCGATGTACTGGCACGCTTGCCGCGGGAGGCGTTCGTCGCTGAATCGCACCGGGCCCTGGCCTATGCCGACATCGAGCTGCCGCTGGGCAACGGGCAGAAGATGATGAAGCCGGTCATCGAAGGCCGCACCCTGCAGGCGCTGGATCTGCAGCCGGGCGATGAAGTGCTGGAAATCGGCACCGGCAGCGGCTACCTGAGCGCGTGCATGGGCGAGCTGGCCCGCGAAGTGCTGAGCCTGGAGATCGATGCCGAGCTGGCCACCATCGCGCGCGCGCGTCTGGACGCCGCCGGCCTGGGCAACAACGTCCGCATCGAAACCGCCGACGCGCTGAGCTGGGATACCGAGCGCCGCTTCGATGCGATCTGCGTCACCGGCGCGGTGGATGTCATCCCGTCACGTTTCGCCCAGTGGCTGCGTCCGGGCGGTCGACTGTTCGTGATCCGTGGCCGGTCCCCGGTCATGGAAGCGGTGCTGGTCAAGGCGGACGGCACCACTGAATCGCTGTTCGAAACCGATATCGACTACCTGCGCGGTGCCGCCCCGGCACCCCAGTTCCAACTCTGAGTCCAAGGAAGCCGCAATGATCCGCCGATCCCTCGCCCTTGCGCTGGCCGCCGCCCTGCTGCCGATGACCGCCTCTGCCGCCGACCTGCTGCAGGTCTACGAAATGGCGCGCAATGGCGATCCGCAGCTCTCGGCTGCCGAGTCGACCCGCCTGTATGACAAGGAAGGCGCCGTGCAGGCGCGTGCCGCATTGCTGCCGCAGCTCAACGGCGAGGCCTCGCTCAACCGCAGCCGCACCAACCCGAACCATGATCTGACCTCCAGCTCGTTCACCACCAAGAGCCGGAACTACACGATCAACGGCAGCCAGACGGTCTTCAACTTCACCCAGTTCGCCAACCTGCGTTCGCAGCGCGAACTGAGCCGCGCAGCGGATTTCACCCTGGATTCGGCCAACGACGACCTGATCGTGCGCACCTCGGCGGCGTACTTCAACGTGCTGGTGGGCATTGAATCGCTGTCGGCCGCGCAGACCAACGAAGCCGCTGCCAAGAAGCAGTTCGACTTCGCCGACAAGCGCCTGGAAGTGGGCCTGGCCCCGATCACCGACGTGCACGAAGCCCGCGCCCAGTACGACCAGGCGCGCGCCAACACGATCATCGCGCAGAACACCCTGGCCGACGCCTACCAGGCGCTGACCGAACTGACCGGCCAGCCGGTCACCGACCTGCGCGCCCTGCCGGCCGATTTCCGTCCGGAGCTGCCGGCCAAGTACGCCACCATCGATACGCTGGTGAACGAGGCCGTTGCGCAGAATCCGGCGCTGAAGGCGCAGGAACTGAAGGTCAACGCCGCCGAAGCCGGCGTCTCGGCCGCCCGCGGCGCGCACTACCCGACCCTGTCGATCGGTGCCACGGCCGGCAAGTCGGCCAGCTGGGGTGATGTGGTCGGCGACAGCGGCAGCTTCAGCCCGGACCGCCGCACCAACAGCGTCGGCCTGACCCTGAACGTGCCGATCTTCTCCGGCGGCGCCACCCAGTCCGGCGTGCGCCAGGCGCTGGCCCAGCGTGACATCGCCCAGGACGGTTACGAGCAGCAGAAGCGCGCCCTGGACCGCAACACCCGCAACGCCTACCAGACCCTGGTGGCGGGCATCAGCGAAGTGGAAGCGCGTCGCCTGGCGGTCGTGTCGGCACAGAGTGCCTATGACGCTTCGCAGGTCGGCCTGGAAGTCGGCACGCGTACCGTGCTGGACGTGATCCAGAACCAGCGCATCCTGTTCTCCGCGCAGCTGGACTACGCCAACGCCCGCTACACCTTCCTGCAGAACCGCCTGCAGCTGGGCCAGGCCGTCGGCACGCTGGACATCGCCGAACTGCAGGACATCAACCGCCTGCTGACCCAGAAGGCGGCCACGCCGAGCACCACCGTCAACTGATCGACGGCGCACGGCGAGATAAAAAACCACCCGCCTGCGGGTGGTTTTTTTTTGCGTGCAAGGTGGTGATCGCGACATGCCACAGATGCTGCCCATGTGGCGGCCGCCATCGCGACCGCTTCGTGCGATGCCTACCCGCGCACACTCTCCACCGTGAAGCGGTCCACAGTCCGGCACGTGCCGTGAAAAAGGGCTTGACCCTCCGGCAGCGGCCGACTAAGGTCCGCCCCGCACCACCTTCCCTTTCCCTCCAGAGGCCCCCTCCTTGGACAGTCATAGTCGATCTCGTTGCTGCTCCTGAGCCGACGGACCCACTGACCCCAAGGTCGGTTCCGTCCGCACAGGACGGGGCCCACCGGCGCAGCTGACACGCTCGCCCGCCTCGCAACATCCGTATCGCCGTTCCACCGACCCCAAGAAGGGTGCCGCTGGCGTTTCCGTTTGCCTGGAGATTGCCCATGCACGTTTCCCGTGTGTTCGCCCTGCCCCTCGTGGCCGTGGCGATGCTTCCGCTCGACACCCGCGCCGCCGCCAGCCTGATGGTGGACGACGCCTCCATCACCGATGCCGGTCGCTGCCAGTTGGAAAGCTGGGGCCGCCATACCGATGCCGGCAATGACTGGACGGCCGTACCGGCCTGCACGTTCGCCGATACCGAATGGTCGCTCGGCGCCAGCCATCAACACGCCACCTCGACGACGCAGTGGGCCGTGGGCGCCAAGCGGGTACTGCGTGATCTGGATCAGCGCCGCTGGGGCGTGGCGATCAGTGCCGGCCTCGGCAGCGACTGGCACCGCCCGCGCGCCGACGACTGGAGCCTCAATGCACCGCTGACGGTGGTGCTCGGCGCGTCGGATCGCACCCTGCTGCACCTCAACCTGGGCTGGGCACGCACGGGCGATGCACGTGGCCGCACCGATGGCATCGGCGTGGAAGTCGTGGCTGCACCGCAGTGGTCACTGCTGGCCGAAACCGCCCGCGATGCGGCGCGCCAGCGCAGCAGCCAGTTCGGCGTGCGCCACGAACTCTGGCGTGGCGCCAGCGTGGATCTGCTCGCGGGACGTGCCCACCACCGGCGCGACGGGCAGTGGATCACGCTCGGCCTCAATCTCGCCGCCGCGCCGTAATGCCCCGCGTGCCGACTGAGCGCACCGACTGATCCCGCCGGCCGCCTGCGCTGCGTACGCGGCGCGCACGCACACCCCTGCCTGCCTCGCCCGGGCGCACGCCGATGCGTGCCACGCCTGCACCTCATCACTGCGCGTTGCCACCCCACGCGCCGCTTTCTGCTGGAGAACCACCATGAACCGCGAAGACCTCCTGTTCTCGATCCGCACCCTCTCGCTCTCCCTCGACGCCGCTGGCTTTGCCAGCATCGCCGCGACCACCCATCCGTCCGATCTGGTCGATGCGCTCGACGCGCTGAGCGTGGACAGGTCGCTGCCGTTGCTGATGACGCTCGCGCCACCGGCGCGCGCGGATCTGTTCGCGCACTTCGCCGAGCTCCGCCAGGATCAACTGCTGGCCGCGATGCCGCGCGAGGCGGTAGTGCAGCTGTTCGAACACATGCCATCGGATGATCGTGCCGATCTGTTCAACCGCCTTGGCGATGACGCCAAGCAGACACTGCTGCCGGCGCTGACCAAGGTGGAACGCGACGACATCCTCAAGATGGCGTCCTATCCCGAGGGCACGGTCGGTTCGGCGACGACGTCCGACTATGTCTGGGTCTCGCCGGAAATGACGGTCGCGCAGGCGCTTTCACACATCCGCGCCACCGCGCTGCACAGCGAGACGGTGAACATCCTGTTCGTGCTCGACCACACCCTGCGCCTGCGCGGCACCGTGGCGCTGCGCGATCTGGTCCTGGCCAACGAGAACCGCACGGTCGCCTCGATCATGCATGAGCAGCCGATCGCCGCGAAGGCACATTGGCCGCGACTGCAGGCCGCCGAGCTGATCCGTCGCTACGATCTGCTCGCGCTGCCAGTCACCAACGGCGGAGACCGCATGATCGGCATCGTCACCGTCGACGATGCGATGGACATCGACAAGGAACAGGACGCCTCGCAGCTGGCGCGCTTCGGCGGTACGGTGAGCGCGCACGGCAACGACCTGGACGTTCGCAGCACGCCACTGAAGCAGATGTTCCGCGTGCGGGTGTTCTGGCTGGCGATCCTGACCTGCTTCGGCATCGTCACCAGCACCTTCGTGGCCGCGCAGGAAGAGCTGCTGTCGCAGGTGATCGTGCTGGCCGCCTTCATCGCCCCGATCGTGGACATGGGCGGCAACACCGGCAGCCAGTCGGCCACGCTGGTGATCCGCAGCATGGCACTGGGCGAATTGAAGCTGAGCTGGCGCGATGTGGCGTTCGTGATCAAACGCGAACTGCCGGTGGCCGCCGCGCTGGGCATCAGCATCGCCGTGCTGGAAGCGGTCCTGGCCTATTTCAGCAAGGGCGTTGGCATGGACGTGCTGCTGGTGGTGGGCTCGAGCATGCTGGTGTGCACCGCACTGGGCGGCATCATCGGCGCATTGCTGCCGTTCGCCGCACGCCGCATCGGGGCGGATCCAGCCACGCTGTCGGCCCCGATGATCACCTCGGTGATGGACCTGGTCGGCGTGTTCATCTACTTCGGCTTTGCCTACGCCTTTTTGGGCGACCTGCTGGTCGCCGCTGCCTGACGCACGCGCGGGCCTGGTCGTCGCATCGCGCGATCAGGCCTGCAACCAGGCCTGTAATCAGGCCACCGGCGGCGGCAACTGCGGGGCGATCAGGGCCACGGTGCGCTTCAGTGCGCCGCGCCCGTTGCTCACCAGCGCGCAGCCCGCCCGGGCCATGTCCTCGCGGGCCTGCGGATCACGCAGCAGGGTCAGCAGTGCATCGCCGACCCCGTTGGCATCCTCGGCAATGACCACCGCACCGGCCTCGCGCATGCGCCGGGAAATCTCGGCGAAGTTGTGCAGGTGCGGGCCAGTGACCGCTGCGGTGCCCATTGCCGCCGGCTCCAGCAGGTTGTGCCCCCCGATGGCCTGCAGGCTGCCACCGACGAAGGCCACCTGGGCGCACCCGTAGAACGACATCAACTCGCCAAGCGTATCGATCACGAACACATCGGTATCGGCCTGCGGCCACTGCTGCTGGCGGCGCGTGGCCACCTTCCAGCCCTGCTCGCGGGCCAGCGCTTCCACCCTTGGGAAGCGCTCGGGATGCCGCGGCGCCCACAACAGCAACAGGCCCGGCACCGCCTCGCGCAGGCGGCGGTGCAGATCGATGGTGGCCTGCTCTTCGCCCTCGTGCGTACTGGCGGCGATCCAGACCGGATGCTGGGCGGGCACCAGCTCATGGAAGCGCGCGATGAAGTCCTGCACGTTCGGCGTGGCGATATCGAATTTCAGATTGCCCAGCGGCTGCACCTGGTCCGGGCGGGCGCCGAGCTGGATGAAGCGCTCGGCATCGTCGGCCGATTGCGCCGCCACACAGGTCACGGTACGCAGCGCGCGGCCGATCAGCGGCCGCAGCAGGCGGTAACCGCGCAGCGAGCGCGCCGACAACCGCGCATTGAGGATGTAGACCGGGATGCTGCGGTCGCGGCACCCGAACAGCAGGTTCGGCCACAGCTCGGTTTCCAGGATCAGCGCCAGGCTCGGCTTGAAGTGGCCGAGGAAGCGACCGACGCTGCCCGGCACGTCGTAGGGCAGGTACACGTGGTCGACCGCATCGCCCCACAACGCGCGGACCCGTTCGGAGCCGGTCGGGGTGATGGTGGTGATCACCCAGCGGATGTCCGGACGCAGCGCACGCAAGGCGTTCACCAGTGGCGCTGCGGCGTTCACCTCACCCACCGAGACCGCGTGCAGCCAGACCCGCGGCTGGCCGCTGGAGTGCGGATAGGAGGCATAGCGCTCATCCCAGCGCTGGAAGTACTCGCGCACCCGGAAGCCCCGCCACACCAGGTGGTACACGGTGATCGGCAACAGCAGGTAGAGCACGGCCGAGTACAGGCCGCGCAGGATCCATTCGACAGGGCTTTTACGCATGGGCAAAGGATACGGGAGCGGCGCGGGGAAGACACGCCGCGGCGCCGTGATGGCCCTGCCGGGACGCATCCGGGCGCATCCATTAGAATCGAGGCATGTCCGATAACGCTTCCACCGCCACCCGGCCGTCCCTGCGCAATCCGCGCCACTGGCCGACCTTCGCTTTCATGCTGGTCGCCTTCGCGATCGCCCGCCTGCCGTGGATGCTGCAGCGTGCGCTTGGCCGCGGTGTCGGCACGGTCGCCTACCGGCTGGCCAGCAGCCGCCGGCGCGCCGCCGAGGTCAACCTGAAGCTGTGCTTCCCCGAGAAGGACGATGCCTGGCGCCAGCGCCTGCTGCGCGACAGCTTCGACGCGCTGGGCGTGGGCATCTTCGAATTCGCCCGGGCCTGGTGGGGCAGCATCGACAGCATCCGCCCGCAGGTGCAGATCGAGGGGCTGGAGCACCTGCACCGCATGCAGGCCGAGGGCCGTGGGGTGCTGCTGGTGTCCGGCCACTTCATGACGCTGGAGATGTGTGGCCGCCTGCTGTGCGACCACGTCGAGCTCTCCGGCATGTACCGCAAGCATCGCAACCCGGTGTACGAGTGGGCGGTGAAGTTCGGCCGCCTGCGCTACGCCAAGGCGATGTACGCCAACGAGGACATCCGCGCGACGGTGCGGCATCTGAAGAAGGGCGGCTTCCTCTGGTACGCGCCGGACCAGGACATGCGCGGCAAGGACACGGTGTTCGTGCCGTTCTTCGGCCACACCGCTTCGACCATCACCGCCACGCACCAGCTGGCCCGGATGACCGGCTGCGCGGTGATCCCGTATTTCCACCGTCGCGAAGGCGGCAAGTACTTCCTGAAGATCGGCGCGCCGCTGGAGAATTTCCCCAGCGAGGATGTCGAGGCCGATACCGCGCGCGTCAACCAGGCCATCGAAGCGATGGTGCGCGAGGCCCCTGACCAGTACCTGTGGATCCACCGCCGCTTCAAGCGCCAGCCCGGCGGCCGCAGCGATTATTACCGGTCGTAGCGCCACCCCGGCATGTCCCCATACCCGGGCCACAAGCAGCCACGCATGGCGTGGCCCTACCCGTCCTCGCGTGCCAACAGACTGCCGGCATACAGCGCGGCCAACAACAGCGTGAGGCCTCCCCAGAAGGTGGAATAGAACGCCAGATGCGTGTTGAGCGGGAACACGGTCACCGCCAGCGCCAGCATCGCCGGGCGTGCGCGCTCACGGGCCTGGGCCGGCGCGAAGCGCCACGCGCGCCACGCCTGTGCGACCGCCGCCAGCCACAGCAGCAGGCCGAGGATGCCGGTTTCAGACAGTATCTCGAGCACGATCTGGTGCGCGTGCAGTGCCGGACCCGCGCCCCAGACTTCCTGGGCGGCAGGGTCCGGGTTGCAGGCCGGGTAGGCGTCGCGGAAGCCACGTGCGCCGACGCCGTTGATGGGGTGCGCTTCGATCATGCAGGCAGCCGCCGCCCAGATCTGCGCGCGGCCGGACAGGGCTTGATTGACGCCATCGCTCTCACCCTCCCAGGCCATGGCGGTACGCGCAACGCGGTCACCGACCTGGGGCACGGTCACGGCCAGGACGACCGCTGCCACCGCACCGAAGGCGACGCAGGCCAGCAGCCCGCGCACGCCGATCAGGCGCCAGCCGGAGAACACCAGCACCAGCGCATAGGTCAGCCAGGCCGCGCGCGAACCGGCCAGCACCAGCACCACCCCCACCGCAGCCGCTCCCAGCGACCAGCCGAGAATGCCGGCGCGGCGGGAGGCCGCGAACAGCAGGAACGGCGAGAGGCTGGCCAGCACCTGGCCGAACTTGAGATTGCAGGGGCCGAGCACCCCGCTGAGCCGGTCCACCAGTGCCATCTCTTCAGGCGAGCACAGGCCGTGGCCACTGACGGCCCACTTGAGCTGGTCCATCGACCAGAACAACGGACTGCTGCCGATGAGGGCCTGGGCCAATGCATCGGCGGTCCACAGGCCGGTGATCGCGGCCAGGCCGCCCAGGGTCAGCGCGCGCCGCTGCGGGGTGGCCACGGCTATCGCCACCAGCCACATGAAGGGCAGGTAGCGTAGGCCGGCGGCGGTTTTGCGCCACGCGGTGCCGGGGTCGATCGCATCGAAGGCGGACACTGCCTGTGGCAGCCAATAGCCCAGGAACAGGATGCTGGTCAGCGCCCACGCCGGGCTGCTGAGCAGCCGCTGATTGCCCTGCAGCCGCAGCTGCACCATGCGCACTGCCGCATACAGCGCGCCGAGTACCAGCACGCCTTCGGCGATGCCCGGCAACGGCCACAGCGCAACGAACGCGATGACCCACCACGGCGCCCAGCGGCCAGCGCGGGAGGCCGGCGACCCGGGCACGAGGGTCGTCTCAGCCGACGAGGGAGGCATAGAGCTGGAGCGTGTCACGCTGCATCGCCTGCAAGGTAAACGGGATCCGCGACGGCAAGGCCGGCGGCTGCAGCAACAGCTGCTGCGCGCGCGCCAACAGCGCATCGGCGTCGCCCAAGGGTACCGCGCCGGAGGGTTGCAGCTGAGTCAACAACTCGCCCACGCCGCCGTGGTTCCAGCCCAGCACGGGGCGCCCCACCGACAGCGCTTCGACCACGGTGCGGCCGAACGCTTCGGCCTTGTCCGAGAGCTGAAGCACCAGATCGCTGGCCGCATAGGCCTGCGCGATGCGCGAGGTCGGCGCGGTCATCAGCACCGCATCGAACACACCCAGGCTGCGTGCCTGGGCGTCCAGTTCGGCGACATAGGATTCGCGGCCCGGCTCGCGCGTGCCCGGCATCCACAGTCTGGCCGGCACGCCGGCAGCATGCAGCCCGGCCAGCAGGGTCAGGGCGTGGCGATGCCCTTTCAGGCGGGTGCCGCGGCCCGGCAGCAACAGCAGCGGCGCATCGCCGGCCAGCGCCGGATGCTGCCCGGCCACGGCCAGGCGCGCGCGCCTGTCCTGGCGGCCCACGCGCGGGAACTGCGCGACATCGACACCGCGGGGGATCACCTGCAGCCGCTCGGCCGGGACACTGGGGTAATGCGTCTGCACGAACTCGCGCACGCTGTTGGACACGCAGATCACGCGCTCGCCGCTGGTCATCACCGCGCTGTAGCGGCCCGGGGAATTGAGGCCGTGCACGGTGGTGACCCAATGTGGGCGGGTCGCCGCCGGCAGATTGCGCACCGCGTACAGGCCCAGCCACGCCGGCAGCCGCGAGCGCGCGTGCACGATGTCCGCGCCCACCTCATTGAAGAGATTGCGCAGGGTCAGCACGTGACGCAGCGTCAGCAGCGATTTGCGGCCGATATCCAGGGTCAGGTGTTCGGCGCCACTGGCCAGCAGCGGCTCGACCAGGCGCCCACCGGCGGACACGACGATGGCCCGGTGGCCGGCGGCAACCAGGGCGGAGGCGATCTCAAGGGTGGAGCGTTCGACCCCGCCGGAGTGCAGCGCCGGCAGCAGCTGCACCACGGTCAGTCGGCGCACAGTGTGGTCCGCGGATCAGTCGGCGAGCACGAACACGGCGCCGCAGTACGGGCACGCGGCCTCGCAGTTGGGCTCGTCTTCGATCGGCAGGTACACGCGCGGGTGCGAGTTCCACAGCGCCATTTCCGGCGTCGGGCAGCTCAGCGGCAGGTCGCTGCGGTGCACGGTGTAACGCTTCTCGGCGTTGGCGGGCGCAGTGGCGGTATGGCTCATGGCGTGGACACACAAAGGGGGTTGCGAGACCGTGGATTCTAGCATCTGGTGGCCGCGTCAGGCCGCAGGGGCCCTGCGGGTGCCTGGCGCCGCCGCGGGTGGCCCGGCGACGCATCATCGGTCCTTTTAAATCGATCCAAATTGATTGTCAACAATTCGATATGAAACGGATTTGCCGGATTTAGATCGAACTAATTGCACTTGTCAGGGCCAGTTGCGGTGATGCAGGATCGACCGGTACCGATCATCGACCCGATCGCCTGCCCGCCCCCACCGGACATGCATCGCCTCTTTACCTGCCGTCTGCCGATGGCTGGGGCGACGCCGTCCGCCGTGGCCATCGATGCGGGTCCTGCCTGCCGCCTGCCCTTCTCGGGAGACCCTTGCATGACCCTGTCCGACCTGCGCCCCGCCCGCCGCGCCCTTCCCCTCGCTCTGGCCTTGGCCTGCGCCTCGATCGCTCTGCCGGCCGCTGCGCAGGACCTGCAGACCTCGTTCGAGCCCGGCCAGCCGGCCCCGGCCGCGGCGGCCGGCGACGGCGCCCTGCAGGTCCGGATCGGCAATGGCCCCGCCGCGCCCTACGCAGCCAAGCCCGGCGTCGGTTACAGCGGCCTGCATGCGCTGCATTACGCCAGCACCGGCGGCCAGGCGCGCCGCCAGCTCTTCGAAACCGATCTGACCATCGACGCCGACACCACCCTGTCCTGGCTCGTGCTGCCCGAGATCGTCGGCAAGGACACCGTGGCCTCGACCTACGTCTCGCTTGACCTGGTCCTGGACGACGGCACGCGCGTTTCGGCCAGTGCCGCGCGCGATCACCATGGCGTGGCGCTGGGCGCGCGCGCGCAGGGCGATTCGAAGACGCTGTACCCGCAGCAGTGGGCGCGCAAAGCCGTGCGCCTGGGCGACACCCCGGCCCTGCGCGGGCGGCGCGTGGTCGCACTGGAGCTGGAGGTGGCCAGCGCCGACGGCGCCCCGGTCGCCGGTTGGATCGACGACGTCCGCCTGCAGGCGCAGCCGCGCGGCACGCCGCAGCGTCCCTCGGACTGGGTGCTGACCACCCGCGGCACGCAGGCCAACGGCACCTTCTCGCGCGGCAACAATTTCCCGGCCACCGCCGTGCCGCACGGCTTCAACTTCTGGACGCCGGTGACCGATGCCGGCTCGCTGACCTGGCTGTACCGCTGGAACGAACAGAACGACGCGGCCAACCGGCCGCGCCTGCAGGCGCTGGCACTGAGCCACCAGCCCAGCCCGTGGATGGGCGACCGCCAGACCTTCCAGGTGATGCCGTCGGCCACGCGCGGGGTGCCCGACGCCGATCGCAGCAAGCGCGCGCTCACCTTCTCGCGCGAGAACGAACAGGCCCGTCCGTACCGCTATGACGTGCGCTTCGACAACGGCATCGCGGCATCGATCGCGCCAACCGACCACGCCGCGGTGTTCCGCTTCGTATTCCCGGAAGGGGGCGATGCCAACCTGCTGTTCGACAATGTCGATGCCCGCGGCGGGCTGACCCTGGATGCGGCGACCCAGACGCTCTCCGGCTACACCGACACCCGCAGCGGCCTGTCCACCGGCGCCACCCGCATGTACGTGGTGGCCAGCTTCGACCGGCCGTGGCGCAGCAGCGGCACCGTGGAGACCGGCCGCCCGACCGGCTACATCAAGTTCGATGCCGGTGCCGACCGCCGCGTCTCGATGCGCATCGCCACCTCGCTGATCTCGGTCGAGCAGGCGCGCCACAACCTCGCGCTGGAGCTGTCGGCCGCTGACGATGTCGACCGCGTGGCCGCACGCGCGCAGGATGCCTGGGACCAGCGCCTGGGCCGCTTCGACGTGGGCGACGCCACCGACGACCAGAAGACCACGCTGTATTCCAACCTGTACCGCCTTTACCTCTATCCCAACTCCGGGCACGAGAACGCCGGTACTGCGGCGGCACCTGACTGGCGCTATGCCAGCCAGGCCAGCGCCTCGGATGAGAACACCGACGGTAGCGCCACGCGCAGCTTCGCGCCGGTGCGCGACGGCAAGGTCTACGTCAACAACGGCTTCTGGGACACCTTCCGCACCACCTGGCCGGCGTATGCGCTGTTCACCAAGGACGATGCCGGTGCGCTGGTGCAGGGCTTCCTGGAGCAGTACCGCGCCGGCGGCTGGGTCGCCCGCTGGTCCTCGCCCGGCTATGCCGACCTGATGGTGGGCACCAGTTCGGACGTGGCCTTCGCCGATGCATGGCTGAAGGGGATCGGCGGTTTCGACGCGCAGGAGGCCTATGCCGCCGCGCTGAAGAATGCGACCGTGGTTCCGCCGGACCGCCATGTCGGGCGCAAGGGCATGGACCGTTCCACCTTCCGCGGCTACGCCACCGCCGATGTGCATGAAGGCATGTCGTGGACGATGGAAGGCGCGCTCAACGATTTCGGCGTGGCCAACATGGCAGAGGCGCTGGCCAGACAGGCCGATACCCCGGCCGCCCGCGAACGCTATGCCACTGAAGCCGATTATTTCCGTCACCGCGCTGGCACCTACGCCACGCTGTTCGATCCGGCCGCGGGCTTCTTCCAGGGGCGCAAACCGGATGGCAGCTGGCGGCTGGATGCCAAGGACTACGACCCGCGCGTGTGGGGCCATGACTACACCGAATCCAACGGCTGGACCTTCGCCTTCACCGCCGCGCACGACGGCGAAGGGCTGGCCGCGCTGTACGGTGGCCGCGAGCAGCTGGCGGCCAAGCTGGACACGTTCTTCGCCACCCCGGAAACCGCCGATGCCGCGTTCTCGGGTTCCTACGGCGGCACCATCCATGAAATGACCGAGGCGCGCGATGTGCGCATGGGCATGTACGCGCACAGCAACCAGCCGGCGCACCACATCCCGTGGATGTACCTGTATGCCGGGCAGCCGTGGAAGACCCAGCAGCATGTGCGCGAGATCCTGTCGCGCCTGTACCTGGGCAGTGAGATCGGCCAGGGCTACCCGGGCGATGAGGACAACGGCGAGACCTCGGCGTGGTACCTGTTCGCGTCGCTGGGCATCTATCCGCTGCGCATGGGCGCGCCGGAGTACGTGATCGGTTCGCCGCTGTTCCGCCACGCCCGTGTCGAGCTGCAGGGCGGCGCGGTGCTGACCGTCAACGCGCCGGAGAACTCGGCCACCAACATCTACGTGCAGTCGTTGAAGGTGAACGGCACGCCGTGGACCAGGACCTGGCTGCCGCACGAGCTGCTCGCCAAGGGCGCCACGCTGGACTTCGTCATGGGCCCGGAACCTTCGCGCTGGGGCACCGGCCCGGATGATGCACCGCGCTCGCTCACCGCGCGCGGCCAGCAGCCGGCCCTGCTGCACGACCTGCTTGGCAGCGGCGCCACCGCCCAGCTCGGCGACGGGCGGGCGGCCACGTCGCTGATCGATGACGACGCGGCCACGGCGCTGCCGCTGGGCGGCTCCAGCACGATCACCTTCAGCAACGTCGCCGCGGGTACACCCTCGATGTACACCCTGACCAGCGGCAATGGCCCGATCCGCGGCGGCGAATGGACGCTGGAGGCACGCACCACCGGGGGCCGCTGGGTGCAGGTCGACCAGCGCCGGGGCGAAGCCTTCGCCTGGGCCATGCAGACCCGTCCGTTCCGCATCGCCCAGCCGGGCCGCTATGCCGAGTACCGCCTGCGCATTGCGGCACCCGGCCGCCTGCAGCTGGCCGAAGTCGAACTGCTCGCCCCGGCCACCACCCGATGAGGCCCCGCATGCCGATCTCCCGTTGCCTGTTGGCCGCCCTGCTGGTCGGCGCCGGGCTGGCCGATGCCCACGCGTTCGAGACCACACAGACCCGCGAGGATGTGACCCTGCACTACCGCGACCCCAGCGATGCGCTGGCCGCGCCGGTGCGCGAGCGCATCATCGAGACGTTTTTCGGCGCCTACCTGCGCGAGCGCGCCGATTTCCATCCTGCCGCGCCGACCCAGGTCGGCATCGTGATCGACCCCGGTTACGACGGCATCGCCTTTGTCGGTGAGAAGGCGCAGGCGGCGACGATCACGATCAACCCGGCCTGGCTGTCCAAGCACCCGGGCGACATCGACCTGGTTACCCATGAGGCCATGCACATCGTGCAGGGCTACCCGGAGTACGCCAACGCGCGCGTGCCGGGCTGGCTGGTGGAAGGCATCGCCGATTACGCCCGCGACCGCTACGGCAAGGACAATGCCGGGGCCGGCTGGGCGTTGCCCACGCAGGTCAAGCCGGAGCAGAACTTCGATACCGGCTACCGGGTGACCGGTGCGTTTCTCGCCTGGAGCGAGGCGCAACATCCCGGGCTGGTGAAGGCGCTTGATGGCGCCCTGCGCGAGGGGCGCTACACGCCGGCGTTGTGGGAAACGCTCAGCGGCGTGGCGTTGCCGGCGTTGTGGGAACAGTACGTGCGGGCACGCTGATTGCTCCAAGTGCCCGATCGGCGTCTGCGGGGCGCCGGCCAGCGGCCGGCACTACCGGTGCCATCGGTGCCCACGGTTGTTGGTAGGCACCGACCGTTGGTCGGTACGCTTTCGTGGGTCAGCGCGCGCCCACCAACCCGGCGTAGAGCGCGAACAACTGCTGGAAATACCGCTTCGTGCGTGGATCGCGCATGACACCGTTCCCGTGGCTGGCCGTGGAGGATATGGTCGGGCCCAGGGTGGCGACGCCCCCACCGGAGCGCCACCACGGCCGGGCCGCGTGGTGCTATTGGGCGCCTGGGAGGTTGCAGGGCGGTGACGTCTGTGCGGCGCGCGTGTGGCAGAGCCACCGGTTTCGCTGCCTGAAACGAGAACGCGCCCCGAAGGGCGCGTTCTGGCAACTGAGATCAAAAAGACCGGCAGGTTACGCGCCGTTCTTTTCGGCCTCCAGCTGCTTGCGGATCTGCGCATCCACGGCCGCGATCGCGGTCATGTTGAGCACGCGGCGCGAGGTCGCGCTGGTGGTCAGGATGTGCACCGGCTTGGCCACGCCCATCAGGATCGGGCCGATCGCCACGCCGTCGGTGAACACGCGCACCAGGTTGTAGGCGATGTTGGCCGCTTCCAGGTTGGGCAGCACGAACAGGTTGGCGCGGCCCTTCAGCGTGCTGTTGGGCAGCAGCTTCTGGCGCAGGGCTTCATCCCATGCGGTGTCGCCCTGCATCTCGCCATCCACGTTCAAGCGCGGGTTGCGCTTGAGCAGCATCTCGCGGACCGCACGCATCTTCAGCGCGTCCCTGGAATCGTGGCTGCCGAAGTTGGAGTGCGACAGCAGCGCCACCTTCGGCTCGATGCCGAACAGCTTCATTCGGTACGCCGCCTGCAGCGTGGCTTCGGTGATCTGCTCGGCGGTCGGGTCTTCCTGCACGTGGGTATCCACGAAGAAGAACACGCCCTGCTGGTTGATCACGCCGGTCATCGCCGAGGTGGAGGTCACCTTGGCTTCCAGCGGCAGCACGCTGCGCACGTAGCCCAGCTTCTTGTGGAAGCGGCCGACCACGCCGGTCAGCATCGCGTCGGCTTCGCCGCGCGCCACCATCACGGCCGCGATCAGGGTCGGGCGCGAGCGCATCAGGTTCTTGGCCGCGGCCACGGTCACACCGCGGCGGCCGGTGAGGTTGTGGTAGTACTGCCAGTAATCGTTGAAGCGCGGGTCGTCGTTGATGTTGGTGATGTCGAAGTCGACACCGGCCTTCATGCGCAGGCCCAGGCGCTCGATACGCGATTCGATCACGTCCGGGCGGCCGATCAGGATCGGCTGCGCCAGGCCTTCATCGACCACGTTCTGCACCGCGCGCAGCACCACTTCTTCTTCGCCTTCGGCGTACACCACACGCTGCTTGTCCGAGCGGGCGCGGTCGTAGACCGGCTTCATCATCAGGCTGGTGCGGTAAACGAACTGGGCCAGCTTCTCGCGGTAGGCGCCCATGTCGGCGACCGGACGGGTGGCCACGCCCGAATCCATCGCGGCCTGGGCCACGGCGGCCGACAGCTCCACCAGCAGGCGGCGGTCGAACGGACGCGGAATCAGGTAGTCACGGCCGAAGCTCGGGGTCTCATCGCCATAGGCCGAGCCCAGGTCGCTGGCCTCGCGGCGTGCCATCGCGGCGATCGCGTGCACGCAGGCGATCTTCATTTCCTCGTTGATCGCGGTCGCGCCGACGTCCAGCGCACCACGGAACAGGTACGGGAAGCACAGCACGTTGTTGATCTGGTTCGGGTAGTCCGAACGACCGGTACCGATCAGCGCGTCCGGACGCACCGAACGGGCCACTTCCGGCATGATTTCCGGGGTCGGGTTGGCCAGGGCGAAGATCACCGGATCCTTGGCCATGGTCTTGACCATGTCCGCGGTCAGGATGCCCGGCGCCGACAGGCCCAGGAAGATGTCCGCCCCATCGACGATCTCGGCCAGCGTGCGCTTGTCGGTATCACGCGCGTAACGCGCCTTCTCCGGGTCCAGATCGCTGCGGCCGGTGTGGATCACGCCGTCGCGGTCGAAAGCGAGGATGTTCTCTTTCTTCAGGCCCAGCGAGACCAGCATGTTGACGCAGGAGATGCCCGCCGCACCCATGCCGGTGGTGGCCAGCTTCACCTCTTCGATCTTCTTGCCGGTCACCAGCATGGCGTTGAGCACGGCCGCACCGACGATGATCGCAGTGCCGTGCTGATCGTCGTGGAACACCGGGATGTTCATGCGCTCGCGCAGCTTGCGCTCGACGATGAAGCACTCCGGTGCCTTGATGTCTTCCAGGTTGATGCCACCGAAGGTCGGTTCCAGCGAGGCGATGATGTCGACCAGCTTGTCCGGGTCGTTTTCATCGATCTCGATGTCGAACACATCGATGCCGGCGAACTTCTGGAACAGCACGCCCTTGCCTTCCATGACCGGCTTGCCGGCCAGCGGGCCGATGTTGCCCAGGCCCAGCACGGCGGTGCCATTGGAGATCACGGCGACCAGGTTGCCGCGCGCGGTGAGCTCGCTGGCCTGCTGCGGGTCGGCCATGATCGCCTCGCAGGCGTGTGCCACGCCCGGGGAGTACGCCAACGACAGATCGCGCTGGGTCAACATCGGCTTGGTCGCGGTGACCTTGATCTTGCCGGGCGGCGAGAGCCGGTGATAGTCGAGGGCTGCCTGTTTGAAATCTTCGTTGGACATCGCTTTCTGCAGATGAATGGGCGAGAGGAACAGGGGATCATACCCCCGTTGGCGTGGACGGACCTGTCGCTACGCTGTCGCGGTCATGCTGCAACCGCACATAATCCAGCAGCGCGCACCGGGCCTTCAAAACAAAACATGGCCGTGCCGCCCCGGCAGGAACGGCACGACCATGCACCACACAATCAGCTCATCGGGCTCAATGCGCCGGGGCCGGGAGCGTCGCCGGCAGGTCATCGACCACCAGCGGCGGCAGCTCGGCTTCACGGCCATCGAGCACCATCGCCAGGCGGTCACGATCCAGCGCGTTTTCCCAGCGCGAGACCACCACCGTGGCCACGGCATTGCCGATGAAGTTGGTCAGCGAGCGGCATTCGCTCATGAAGCGGTCCACGCCCAGGATCAGCGCCATGCCGGCCACCGGCACTTCCGGCACCACGGCCAGGGTGGCGGCCAGGGTGATGAAGCCGGCACCGGTCACGCCGGCGGCGCCCTTGGAGCTGAGCATCGCCACCAGCAGCAGGGCGATCTGGTGGCCCAGGGTCAGCTCGGTGTTGGTGGCCTGGGCGATGAACAGCGCTGCCAGGGTCATGTAGATGTTGGTGCCGTCCAGGTTGAACGAGTAACCGGTCGGGACCACCAGGCCCACCACGGACTTGCTGCAGCCAGCCTTTTCCATCTTCTCCATCAGCGAGGGCAGCGCCGATTCCGAGGATGAGGTGCCCAGCACCAGCAGCAGCTCGGCCTTGAGGTAACGGGCCAGCTTGAACACCGAGAACCCGCACAGGCGGCAGACCACGCCCAGGATCACCGCCACGAACAGGAAGGCGGTCAGGTAGAACGAGCCGACCAGCCAGGCCAGGTTGACCAGCGAGCCGACCCCGTACTTGCCGATGGTGAAGGCGATCGCGCCGAACGCGCCGATCGGGGCGGCCTTCATCAGGATGTGGACCAGGCGGAACACCGGCGCGGTCAGCGCCTCCAGGAAGGTCAGCACCGGGCGGCCCTTCTCGCCGGTCAGGGCCAGCGCGATGCCGAACAGCACCGCCACGAACAGCACCTGCAGGATGTTGCCCTCGACGAAGGCACTGACCAGGGTGGCCGGGATGATGTCCATCGCGAAGCCGACCAGGGTCAGCTCATGGGATTTCTGTACATAGCCGTTGACCGCAGTCTGGTCCAGGTCGGCCGGGTTGATGTTCATCCCCGCGCCCGGCTGCACCACGTGCGCCACCACCATGCCGACCACCAGGGCCAGCGTGGAGAAGAACAGGAAGTAGGCCATCGATTTGGCGAACACCCGGCCCACGGTGCGCAGGTGGGTCATGCCGGCGATGCCGGTGACGATGGTCAGGAAGATCACCGGGGCGATGATCATCTTCACCAGCTTGATGAAGGCGTCGCCCAGCGGCTTGAGCGATTCGGCGAAGGCCGGCTCGTAATGGCCGAGGATGGCACCGAGGACGATCGCCACCACCACCTGGAAATACAGTTGGCGGTAGAACGGCAGCGGCTTGGCCGCCAGCGGGGCGGTGGTGGGAACGTGCATGGGAAAGCTCCGGCAGTGTCACGAAGGATGCCGGCCGCGTTGGGCGGCATCTGGCGTGGCCTTTTTACGCCCGCATCTCGCCAACGCAGATAACCTATTGGTACTAGCCCCCCGGTTCAGCTGGCCGGACTGCCTACACTGCCCCGGCACCGCGCCCCCACGGCGGCGGGTGGCCCGGCAGCGGATCAAGGGGGACAGACCCACAGATTTGCCGTCCGCGGCCGTTGTTGTTCTGCCCCACCCTTATTCAAGCAGCTACCGCCCATGCGCCCTACGCCCCTGTTCATCGCCCTGGCCCTGACCACCGCCCCGCTCGCCGCCACCGCGGCCGACTGGGACAACTGGCCGACCAAGACCACTTTCAGTGACGGTACCGAGCTGGCAGCGACTGCCAACATCGCCTATGACCTCAACGACTTCTCCGACGGCAGCGGCATCGAAGACGCCGACGCCGTGCGCCGCAAGGAATTCGGCGCGACCCTGAAGAAGAAGGGCGTGTACGACGCCATGGTCTATTACGACTTCCAGGCCGACACCTGGCTGGACGTGTTCGTCCGCTTCGAGAGCAAGGCCTTCTTCGGCAGCGACATCGGCCGCTTCCGCTTCGGCTACATGAAGACCCCGGTCGGCCTGGACGCCGGCACCTCCTCGCGCGCCGGCAGCTTCCTGGAAACCGCCCTGCCCGTGCAGGCGTTCTACGAAGGCCGCCGCACCGGTGCCGAATGGGTGCTGGAGCGCCCGCAGTACCTGCTGCAGGCTGGCGCCTACGGCGGCAAGGACCTGCAGGGCGACAACCCCGGCACCACCCAGGCCGTGCGCGGCGTGTGGACCCCGGTCAAGGCCGCAGGCGACGTAGTCCACCTGGGCCTGGCGTATTCGCAGGAAAACCCGCGCGGTTACCGCGATGGCCGTGACGTCTCGCACGCCGCCAGCGCGCGCCTGCGTGCGCGTCCGGAAGCCGGCCTGACCGACATCCGCCTGGTCGACTCCGGTGCCCTGACCACCGCCGACAAGATCGTGCGCACCGGGCTGGAAGGCATCTGGATCCGCGGCCCGTTCTCGCTGCAGGGCGAAGCGCTGCAGACCACGGTCAGCCGTGACGGCAAGCCGGATTACACCGGCAGCGGCCAGTACGCGATGGCGAGCTGGATCCTGACCGGCGAATCGCGCCCGTACAGCGCCGGCGCGGTGGCCAACGTCAAGCCGGCCCACGGCTACGGCGCGGTCGAGCTGGTCACCCGCTACAGCCGCATCGATCTGGACGATGCCGACGTGTTCGGCGGCCGCCAGCACGATTGGACCCTTGGCGCCAACTGGTACCTGACCTCGCACTTCAAGTTCCAGGCGAACTACGTCAAGGTCGACGCCAGCCGTCGCGGCGTGCGCAGCCAGCCGGAGATCTTCGAACTGCGCGCGCAGATGCATTTCTGAGCCCGCCCGGCGGACGCGTTGACGCGCGTCCGCCCTGCCCTGCCTAGACTGGCGCCATGTACCGCGTCTCCCGCTATCGCCCCTGGTGGCTGCTCATCGTCCTGATGCTCGGCGGCACGGCGCTGTGTGCGCTGCTGGCCGGGCGCTATGCGCAACAGCGGGCGCTGGATGACGAAAGCCTGCAGGTGCGGCGTCAGCTCGGCCTGTATGCGCAGACCCTGCAGCAGCGCATCGATCGCTTCGGCACGCTGCCGCAGGTGCTGGCGCTGGACCCGGACCTGCACCAGGCGGTGTCCCATCCGCTCACCGCCGCCGAGCGGCAGCGGCTGAACCTCAAGCTGGCCCAGGCCAACAGCGTCACCCGTGCCTCGACCCTGACCCTGATCGACCGGCACGGCATCGCCGTGGCCGCCAGCAACTGGGACCAGCCGACCAGCAATGTCGGCGAGGACTACAGCTACCGCCCCTACTACCAGCAGGCGATGGCGCGCGGCAGCGGGCATTTCTACGGCATCGGCATGACCACGGCCGTGCCGGGCTACTTCCTCTCGCAGGCGATCTACGACGATCGCGGCACCGTGCTGGGCGTGGTGGCGATCAAGATCGAGCTGCGCGCACTCGAACAGGAATGGCTGCAGAGCCCGGACATCGTGCTGGCCACCGACGCGCATGACGTGGTGTTCCTGGCCAACGGCGATGCCTGGCGTTACCGCCTGCTGCGCCCGCTCGGCCCGCAGGAGCGCAGCGAGATGCTGGCAACCCGCCAGTACGCCGACCGCTCGCTGCAGCCGCTGCAGGCCCGCACCGCGGAGGTGCTCGCCGATGGCGGGCGCATGGTGCGTGTGGAGCAGCCCGCCCTGCCACGGCCGGTGCTGTGGCAGACCCTGGCGCTGAACGAACCGCAGTGGAAACTGCACCTGCTGCATGACGCCAGCGCCAGCACGGCCGTCGGCCGCAGCGCCGCGCTGGCCGCTGGCGGGATCTGGTTGGCGCTGTGTTTCCTGGGCCTGTTCGTGCAGCAGCGCCGACGCCTGGCCGCGCACCGCCAGCGCAGCCGGCGCGAGCTGGAAAGCGTGCTCAAGCAGCATGCACAGGAGCTGCGCACCGCCCAGGACGGCGTGCTGCAGGCCGCGCAGCAGGCCGACAGCGGTCTCAGCCGCAGCCTGGCCCACCTGCCACAGGGCGTGGTGGTGATCGACAACGAGCAGAAGCTGGTGGCGTGGAACGCACGCTACCTGGAGCTGTTCCGCTTTCCGACCGGGCTGATCCGGGTCGGACGCCCGATCGAGGAGATCTTCCGCTACAACGCGCGCCGTGGTCTGCTTGGCCCCGGGCCGATCGATGAAGCCATCGAACGCCGGTTGAACCATCTGCGCAGCGGGCGCCCGCACATGCGCGAGAGCGAGAAAGACGACGGCACGGTGCTGGAGATCCGCGGCAACCCGCTGCCCGACGGTGGCTTCGTCACCAGCTACGCCGACATCACCGCCTACAAGAACACCGCGCGCGAACTGCGCTCGCTCGCCGATGCGCTGGAGCACCGCGTCGCCGAGCGCACCCGGGATCTGGATGAAGCGCGCCGCGAAGCCGAACGGGCCAACCGCTACAAGTCGCGCTTCGTGGCCTCGGCCGTACACGATCTGCTGCAGCCGTTGAACGCCGCGCGGATGTTCGTCTCGGTGCTGCGCGGCAAGCTGCAGGGCGACGCGCGCGAGCTCAGCGAGCACGTGGATGCCGCGCTCGCGGCGCAGGACGCCATCCTCAACAGCCTGCTCGATATCTCGCGGCTGGAATCGGGGGCGCTGCAGACCCATGTGCGCGCCTTCGCGCTGTCGCCGCTGCTGGAAACGCTGGCGCGCGAGTTCGGCCTGGCTGCCGAAAGCCGCGGCCTGCAGCTGCGCTGGGTGGATACGAGGGCGGTGGTGGTCAGCGACGAGGCGTTGCTGCGCCGAATCCTGCAGAACTTCCTGTCCAATGCGCTGCGCTACACCCCGCGTGGCCGGGTACTGATCGGCTGCCGCCGCGACGGTGCCCAGCTGCGCATCGAAGTGCATGACCAGGGGCCGGGCATTCCCGAGAGCCTGCAGGGCGAGATCTTCGAAGAGTTCCGGCGGCTGGACGATGGCGTGGACCAGGAACGCGGGGCCGGGCTGGGCCTGGCGATCGTGGAGCGCATCGGCCGCCTGCTCGGCCACCCGATCCGCCTGCGCTCGACGCTGGGGCGTGGCAGTGTGTTTTCGGTAAGCCTGCCCATGGGCGAGGCGGCAGACGTGGTGCCCGCATCGGCGCCCGCGGCTGCCCCGGTGGTGGACACCGGCGATGACAGCCCGCTACGCCATTGCCGGGTATGGAGCATCGATGATGATCCGCGGGTCTGCGCCGCCACCCGCGCGCTGTTGGAACGCTGGGGCTGTTCGGTGGAACTGGCCGATGGCCCGCAGGCCGCGCTGGACCTGGCCGCGCCCGCCACGGTGCCGCAGCTGCTGCTGCTCGATGTGCGCATGGGCGAGTTCCATGGCCCCGATCTTTACGAGGCGCTGTGCGTGCAATGGCAGGCGCGGCCCCCGGTGATCCTGGTCACGGCCGAACGCGACGATGCACTGCGCGCACAAGCGGCCGAAAACGGGTGGGGATTTCTGTCCAAACCGGTGCGTCCGCCGGCCTTGCGCGCGCTGATGACGCAGGTGCTGCTGCGCCATCGCGGTGATGCCACGCGCTAGATGCCGGCGCCTGCGTCCCCTTCCGGCTCCAGCGCCTTCACCAGCACCGCCGCCTGCGTGCGGCTGTGGCACTCGAGCTTCTTCAGGATCGCGGTCACGTGCACCTTGACCGTATTTTCGGCCAAGCCCAGTTCATAGGCGATCTGCTTGTTGAGCAGGCCGTCGGCCAGGCACAACAGCACCCGGAACTGCTGCGGGGTCAGTTGCGCCAGCCGCGTGGCCAGCAGCGCATCGGATTCGGACCGCTCTGCCGCCATCGCCGGGAACCACACGCCGCCATCGAGCACCGCCGCCACCGCCTGGCCGAGCGTTTCGGCCGGCGCTGATTTGGGAATGAACCCCGCCGCGCCGAACTGCTGCGCCCGCCGGATCACGCGCGGGTGGTCGTTGGAGGACACGATCACCACCGGTATGTCCGGATGCGCACCGCGTACGTGCAGCAGCGAGGAGAATCCGCGCGCACCGGGCATGGTCAGGTCGAGCAGGACCAGTTCGATTTCGGCGTGCTGATCGAGCGCGCTTTCCAGCGTGGCGGCACTGGCCACTTCGATCACGTGGACCTGGGGCAGCGCCTGACGCAGGGAATGCACGACCGCAGCGCGGAGCAGCGGGTGGTCATCGGCGACCAGGACGGTGATGTCACTCATGCACGAAGTGTGGCATGCCACCCGGCGCACTGTCGCATTCGGCCGCTGACAGCTGGATGACAGCTCACCGGTGACAGGGTCGGATCGACATTTCCTTGTACTGGAGGCTGCATGCTGACACTCATCGGGCTATTGACCATTGCTGCACTGGTGGCTCTGCTGATCACCGGGCGAACGACGGCCATCATCGCCCTCGTGTTGGTCCCGCTGGTGGCTGCGCTGATTGTCGGAACCGGCACGGATGCGCTTGCTGGCTACTTCAATGACGGCCTGAGGCGGGTCGCCCCAATCGCTGCGATGTTCATGTTCGCGATCACCTTCTTCGGGGTGCTGCAGGATGCGGGGCTGTTCCGCCCCCTGGTTGACGGGCTGGTGCGGATGACTGCGGGCAATGTCGTCGCGGTCGCCATGATGACCGCACTGCTGGGGATGGTGGCGCATCTGGACGGTGCCGGTGCCACCACCTTCCTGCTCACCGTGCCGGCGCTGCTGCCGCTGTACCGGCGCCTGCACATGAGTCCGTACCTGATGCTGCTCCTGCTGGCGACCGGTGCAGGCATCTTCAACATGCTTCCGTGGGCGGGTCCGCTCGGGCGCGCTGCCGCCGTGACCGGCATCGACGTCGGCGTGCTGTGGCAGCCGCTGCTGCCGGTGCAGGTGGTCGGTGCGGTGTTGCTGCTGGCGATGGCGGCCGTGCTGGGGCTGCGCGAACGCGGGCGTGCTGCCCGCCTTGCCGCCAGCGGTGGCGACCTGGCGCCTGCCGGGACCGCTGCGCCGCTGCCCCGCGCAGCGGCGCCGGTGCCCGTCCGCCATGCGGGGCTGAACGCGCTGCTGTTCGTCGCGGTCCTGGGTGCGCTGGTCGGTAGTCTGTTGCCCTCGGCCTACATCTTCATGATCGGCCTGGCGCTGGCCCTGCTGATCAACTACCGCCGCCCCGCGCAGCAGATGGAGGCGATCGCCGCGCATGCGCCGGCGGCGCTGAAGATGGGTGCGATCATCCTGGCCGCGGGCTCGTTCCTGGGGGTGATGGACGGCAGCGGGATGCTGCGCTCCATCGCGGCGGACCTGGCCCATGTGCTTCCCGATTCCATGCTGCCATGGCTGCATGTGCTGCTCGGCGTGGTCGGCTTGCCGATGGAACTGCTGCTCAGTACCGATGCCTACTATTTCGGACTGCTGCCGGTGGTACTGGAGATCACTACGCCGCTCGGCGTGGACCCCGCGCACAGCGTGTATGCGCTGACCATCGGAAACATCGTGGGGACCTTCATCAGCCCGTTCTCACCGGCGCTATGGCTGGCGCTGGGGCTGGCCGGAGCGGACATCGGACGCCACATCCGCTACTCGCTGGGGTGGATGTGGGGCTTCTCTCTGCTTCTGCTGGGGGCCGCCTGGTTGCTGGGCGTGTTCTGATCTTCGCGCGGCGTGCTGTCACTGCCTGCGGGCAGCACGCTGGCGCGCCAGGCTTCCAGGAACTGGCGACGCTTGAGTGCGTCCAGATACACCAGCAGGCCGGGGCCGAGCTGGATCGGGCGAAGGTTGCTGGATGGCCCGCCGCCAGTAGTAGCCGCGGGCAGGATCGAGGTCAGGCGTGCCTCCCGTGAGAGGACCTGCTGCCCGCGCGGAGACAGCAGGTAATCCAGGAATCGGCCCGCTTCCTCGGGGTGCCGGCTGCTGCGCGGTATGACCGCCGTACGCAGCACCACCAGGGTGTAGTCCTCCGGCTCGACGATGGCCAACGGCGCGCCGGCCTCGATCCGTGCGCGTGCATACGACCCCAGCACGTTGTAGACAAGCGCCAGTTCGCCCCGGCTGACCCGGTCCAGCAGCACGCCGGTCCGTTCCTCCAACTGCACCGCGTTGTCGCCCAGTGCACCCAGCAGCGCGCCGGCAATGCTGCCGCGCTGGCTGTCCTGGGTGGCCATGAGGTAACCCACGTTGCTGCGCTCGATATCGTAGGTGCCCACCCGCCCTTTCAACGGTGCATCGGCAGCGTGCAGCAGATCGAGCAGTTGCCGGCGCGTGCGCGGCACCCGGTTCGCCGCCAGGCGGCGGGTGTTGTAGACCATGACCACCGGCTCGTAGCTGATCCCGAACGCCTCGTGCCGCCACTGCGCCCAGGAGGGCAAGGCATCGGTCTGCGCCGAGCGGTGCGGCAGCGCGTGTCCATCGTTGACGAGCTTGGTCTGCAGGTCCATGCCGCTGCTGATGAGCAGATCCGGTGCCGCACCAGGCCCCGGCACGTGCAGGTAACGGCTGTAGATATCCTGGGTGATGATGTCTTCGTAGATCACCTCCGTCCCCGGATGCAGCCGCTGGTAGTCGGCGATCACCGTGGCGAACACCTCGATGTCGGTCGAGCCATGGATGCGCAGCTGCGCGGTGGGCGTGCTCTGCGCGGGAAAGCGCTGCACGTCGCCGGGGTCGGCCGCTGCAGTGAAAGCCACCAGCATCAACCACAGACCAGACAGAACCTTCATGCGTGCCTCCTCGGCAGCCGGATCGTGGCGATCAGGCCGCCGCCCACCCGGTTGGACAGATCGATATGGCCGCCATGGCTGTCAACCACGCGCTTGACGATCGCCAGCCCGAGCCCGGCGCCACCGGCGGCCGCACCTTCGCCACGCGCGAAACGCTCGAAGACCCGCTCCGCATCGGCCGGCGCGATGCCCGGGCCGTGATCGGCGATGGTCAGTACGCAGTGGGTGTCATCGGTGGTCAACGCGAGCTGCAACGCGCCGTCCCCACCGTACTTGAGCGCGTTGTCGATCAGGTTCTTGATCGCTTCGCGCAGCAGCAGTGCATCGCCGTTGACCCAGGCCGGCTCGCGGGTCACCGCCAACTGCACGCGGGGTGCGGGCAATGCCTGCGGGAGCGCCTCATGCAGGGCCTGGTGCACGGTCTCGGCCAGGTCCACCGGCGCGAACCGCTGCAGGTTCGCGCGATGGATCACGCTGGCATCGCTGAGCAGCTGGTTGAGCAGGCGGCTCATGTGGGTGGCGTTGCGCTCGATCGCCTGCAGGCTGCGGCGCATGTCCTCCGGATCATCATCATCCAGTGCCAGCTGCGCCTGCGCGCGCAGCGCAGCCAGCGGCGTACGCATCTGGTGCGCGGCCTCGGCCATGAACGCGCGCAGGGTTTCATTGCTGGTCGACAGCCGCCCCATGAAGCGGTTCAGCGCACCGACCATCTGGTCCATCTCCTGCGGCGTGGCCGCATCCAGTGGCCGCAGATCGGAGGGCTCGCGCCGGGACAGCTCGCGTTCGACCCGCACCAGCGGCCGCAGCGCCCGGTGCACGCCGAGCGCGACCAGGGCCAGCGACAACAGCGAGAGCACCACGATCGCGACCAGGGCGCGGGTCACCATGTCCTGGGCCAGCGCCTCGCGTGCGCGCCGGGTCTGCCCGACCTGCACACGGACTTCCGCCTGCGCGGACGGGGAGGAGACCCGCCGCGACACCACGACGAAGCGCACGGTCTCGCCGCTGTAGGGCGCATCGAACAACTGCGGACGATCGGTCGGCGTGCGCGGCGGTGCCGGCAGGTCGTCGTAGCCGGTCACGGTCTGGTTGCGTGCATCGGAGACGCGATAGAACACGCGGTCTTCCGGCGCCATCGCCAGCAGGTCGAGCGCGGCGTAGGGCAGATCGACCTGCCACTGCGCCTCCACCAGCGCCACCGAATCGATGATCGACAGTGCCGAGGACACCAGCAGGTGATCGTAGGAACGATTGGCCGCGCGCTGGCCATAGTCGCGTGCACCGAAGAACAGCGCCACGGCGAACAGCGCCATCAAGCCGCCGAGATAGAGCCACAGCGTGCGCCGGATCGAGCTCGGCGCGCGGGCATCACCCGCCATCGGGACGGCTGCCATCGGGCGTGGCGTCGTGTGCTTCGAGCAGATAGCCGCTGCCGCGTACGGTGACGATGCGCAGCGGTGCATCGGCCAGCTTGCGCCGCAGGCGACCGACGTAGAGTTCGATCGCGTTCGGGCCGGCCTCGTCATCGAAGCCGAACAGGCCGTTGCCGATCTCGTCCTTGCCCACCACTTGCCCCAGCCGACCCATCAGGATCTCAAGCAGGCGGTACTCGCGGTTGGGCAGCTCGATCGGCTGGCCCTCCAGGCTGACCCGGTGCGCGGCGTTGTCGAACTGGAAGCCACCAATCTGCACCACCTCGCTGGCCTGCCCGCGGGTGCGGCGCAGCAGCACGCGGCAGCGCGCCTCGAACTCGCGGAAATCGAACGGTTTGCCGAGGTAATCATCCGCGCCGACATCCAGCGCCTGCACGCGATCTTCGATCCCGTCACGCGCGGTGAGCATCAGCACCGGCGTGCTGTCGCCGCGCTCGCGCATGCCGGCCAGCACGCGCAGACCGTCCAGCTTGGGCAGGCCGATATCGAGCACGACCAGATCGAAGCTCTGGTAGCGCAGCACGCTCGCCGCGGCCAGCCCGTCGCTCTGCCAGTCCACGGCATGCCCACTGCGGCGCATGCGGCGGACGATCGCGTCGGCCAGGTCCGGGTTGTCTTCCACCAGCAGGATGCGCATCGGTCGGGATCGGGAAAGGTGCGGGAATGCTAGCGCGTGCGGCCGCCTCCGTGCGCTTCGCTGCGGTGCAGCAATGACTGACAGGTAGATGACAGCATCCCGGCACTAGGCTGCGCCCTCGCATCACCACCGAACATCCGGCACCTGGGAGGGTCCATGGAACTGAACGCATTGCGCTGCTGTCTGCCGGCTGCCTGCACGCTGTTGTTGGCCGCGCCGGCCTGGGCCGCCGACGACCGTGATGACGAGCGCCCGGTGACCGCCAGCCTCGGCGGCCGCCTGCACCTGGATTTCGCCGATTTCCACAACGACCGCCGCGGCACCCCGAACAAGGACGACACCGAGATCCGCCGCGCGTGGCTTGACGTATCCGGCAAGTTCTTCGTGGTCGACTACAAGATGGAAGCGGATTTCTCCGGCGACCGGGTCGAGGCCAAGGACGTGTTCGTCAGCCGCAGCTTCGGCGAAGCGGGCAAGCTGACCGTGGGCCAGTTCAAGCAGTTCTTCTCGCTGGATGACCGCACCAGCTCCAACTACGGCTCCTTCCTGGAGCGCGGCAACGCCGGCACCACGCTGGCCCCGCTGTATCGCCTCGGCGCGTCCTGGCAGGCCGCACGCGGCGACATGACGTGGGCGGCCAGCGCCTACAGCCTGGAGAGCATCGACGCATGGCAGGTCAAAGGCCGTGCCGCCGGTGGCCGCGCTACCTGGGCGCCGGGCGCCACCGCCGGCGACGTGCTGCACCTGGGCCTCTCGCTGGCCCATGAGCGCTACGACAACCCCGGCACGGACGGCGTGCCTGCCCTGCGCATCCGCCCGCGCCCGGCCGGCCACCTCTCCGATAACAGCCGCCTGACCCTGGTCGATTTCTCGGCCGGGCGCGATACCGACGTCAACAAGTGGTCGCTGGAATACGCACAGGTGAGCGGGCCGCTGTCCTGGCAGGGCGAGTTCAGCGGCGCCACCTTCGACGATGGCAGCCAGCGCGGCAAGGTGCTGGCCGGCTACGGCCTGGTCAGCTGGTTCGTCACCGGCGAATCGCGCGTGTACGACCGCAAGACCGGGCGCTTTGGGCGGGTCAAGGATTTCCAGCACCGAGCCGGCGCGTTCGAACTGGCCCTGCGCTACGACCAGATGCGCGGCGACCAGCACCTGATCGGCCAGCCCGACCTGCGCGACGGCCAGACCGAAGCCTGGACGCTGGGCGGCAACTGGTACATGCGCCCGAACCTGCGCTTCATGCTCAACCTGATCCAAAGCCGCAACCGCGACCGTCTGGCCGACGCCACCGTGGACCGCACCCGTGCCGTGACCGGCCGCCTGCAGTACGACTTCTGATCCCCTCCTTCCCCTCTGTTGCTTCTGGAGAATGCAGATGATGCTGAGCATCCTCGGCTTTGGCATGGTCATTACATTCATGTACTTGATCATGAGCAAGCGGCTCTCGCCGCTGGTTGCCCTCATCACCATTCCGATCCTGTTCGCGCTGATCGGCGGCTTCGCAGCCGGTATCGACGACATGATGCTGGAAGGCATCAAGAAGATCGCGCCGACCGGCGTGATGTTGATGTTCGCCATCCTGTACTTCGGGGTGATGATCGATGCCGGGCTGTTCGATCCGCTGGTGCGGATCATCCTGCGCTTCGTCAAGGGCGACCCGATGAAGATCGTGCTCGGCACCGCCATCCTGGCGATGCTGATCTCGCTCGACGGCGATGGCTCGACCACCTACATGATCACCGTGTCGGCGATGCTTCCGCTGTATCAGCGGCTGGGCATGAACGCGTTGAACATGACCTGCGTGACCATCCTCGCCGGCGGCGTGATGAACCTCACCCCGTGGGGTGGCCCGACCGCGCGTGCCGCCACCGCGCTGCACGTGGACCCGGCCGACGTGTTCGTGCCGCTGATCCCCTCGATGGTGATTGCCTGCGCCGGCGTGCTGGTCCTGGCCTGGTACCTGGGCATGAAGGAGCGCCGCCGCCTGGGCGTGGTCACCCTGCCGCAGGGCGGCAGCTGGATGGACAACAGCGTCTCCGATGATGGCAACACCCTGCCGACCGTGGAAGACGCCGAAGACATCAAGCGCCCGAAGCTGCTGTGGGTCAATCTGGGCCTGACCATCGCCCTGATGACCGCGCTGATCATGGGCCTGCTGCCGATGCCGGTGCTGTTCATGGTCGGCTTCGCGATCGCCCTGGTCATCAACTACCCGAACCTGGCCGAGCAGCGCCGCCGCGTGGTCAACCACGCCGGCAACGTGCTGTCGGTGGTGTCGCTGATCTTCGCGGCCGGCATCTTCACCGGCATCCTCAACAACACCGGCATGGTCGAGGCGATGTCGCACAGCTTCCTGGCGGTCATTCCCGACAGCTGGGGTCCGTACCTGGCGGTGATCACCGCGTTGGCCTCGATGCCCTTCACCTTCTTCATGTCCAACGACGCCTTCTATTTCGGCGTGCTGCCGATCCTGTCCGAGGCGGCCGGCAACTACGGCATCACCCCGGTGGAAATGGCGCGTGCCTCGCTGGCCGGCCAACCGGTGCATCTGCTCAGCCCGCTGGTGCCCTCGACCTACCTGCTGGTCGGCCTGGCCAAGGTGGAGTTCGCCGACCACCAGAAGTTCACCCTGAAATGGGCCATCGGCATTTCGCTGCTGCTGATGTTCGGTGGGCTGCTGTTCGGTCTGTATCCGCTTGCGTCCTGACCCGTTTACCAAGGAGCGTTCCGCCATGACTCTTCGCATCGCCTACGTCACCAGCGCCATGGGCAGTGTCGGCACTGCCATCTGCCAGAAGCTGGCCCGCAACGGCCACACCGTGGTGGCCGGCTGCGCACCCAATTCGCCGCGCAAGGCTGCCTGGCTGCGCGAACAGCGCGAGCTCGGGTTCGATTTCATCGCCTCGGAGGGCAACGCAGCGGACTGGGCCTCCACGGTGGCGGCGTTTGCGAAAGTGAAGGCCGAGGTGGGCGAGATCGACGTGCTGGTCAACAATGCCGGGGGCAGCCGCGACGTCTTGTTCCGCCAGATGAGCCCGGACGACTGGAATGCAGTGATGGGGTCCAACCTGCACGCGCTGTTCAACATCACCAAGCAGGTGATCGATGGCATGAGCACGCGCGGCTGGGGCCGGATCGTGAACATCGGCTCGGTCAGTGCGCACAAGGGCCAGATCGGCCAGGTGAACTTCGCGACGGCAAAGGCGGCGATGCATGGTTTCAGCCGGGCGCTGGCCAATGAGGTGGCAACGCGCGGGGTGACGGTGAATACGATTTCGCCCGGGTACATCGCGAGCCAGTCGATCAGCAGTTTCCCGCCGGATGTACTGGATCGCCTGGCGGGGTCGGTGCCGATCCGTCGTCTGGGCAAGCCGGAGGAGGTGGCCAGTCTGTGCGCGTGGTTGGCGTCGGATGACGCGGCGTATGTGACGGGTGCGGATTATGCGGTGAATGGTGGTCTGCACATGTTCTGAGGATTTTGCGCGTCCTGCTTGATGCGTGACCTCCCCCACGAGGTGAGCCGCGATGCTGATAGGCGTCGCGGCTTTTTTTTGGCTGGTTTGCGTTGTGTGGGCGTCGTTTCGGCAGTGCCGGCCGCTGGCCGGCACCTCGCGATGGCGGGTTCATGGGGTTGCCGGCCAGCGGCCGGCACTACCGGCACCACCGACCGACGGTCGGTGGCTACCCCACCGGATCAGAACTCCGCGGCGACCGTCATGAACAGCTGGCGCGGCGCGCTGGCGTGGATCGCGTAGCGGGTGCCGGTCGGGTCGGTCGGGGCGAACGAACTGAGCTGGCCGGCGTAGCGCTTGTTGGTCAGGTTGGTTGCGTTGAGCGAGACCTTGATGTCGCGCAGGCCCATGCCCGGCCCGAACGAGTACCCCATGCCCGCATCGAAGGTGGTCACACCCGGCACCGACTGGTCGTTGGTGTAGGTGTAATACCGCTTGCCCGTGTACTTCGCGCGCAGGCTGGCGAAGAAGCCATCGCGGTTCCAGCTGATTTCACTGGAGGCCATGCGCTCGGGCGTATCGACCGTGATCTTCCCGGCCACCGGCACGATCGCACCGCCCGAGGTGTAGTTGTCCTCGTAGGTGGTCTTGTTCCACGAGAGCGCGTTGTACCACTGCAGGCCGTCCATCGGCTTGAGGATGAAGGTCAGTTCCGCACCGCGGCTTTTCACCGAACCGACGTTGATGAAGCGCGTGATGCACTCCGGTCGCGTGCCCACTTCGATGCTGGTGCAGGGGTTGAGCGAGAGCAGGCGGTTGTCGAACGTCACGTGGTAGGCCGCGATCGAGGCCTGGTACTTCTCGCCGAAGGTGCGGAAGCCCGCTTCCAGCGTCTTGGACTTTTCCGGCTCCAGCCCGGCGCTGGCGGCGAAGGATTCCGGCGAGACCTGCAGCGGGCCACCGCTGCCGCCACCGACGAAGGCGGCGATGTTCTCCGAGTACGAGGCGAATACTTCCTGGTTCGGGCTCAGCTTGAAGCCGATACCGGCCTGCGGCAGCACCGATTCCTTGGCGGTCAGGGTGCCGGAGGCGTAGCTGGCTTCGGTGCCCGGCTTCGCGTTGGCGGTCATGCGGGTGTTCGGGCTCTTGATGCCCACATCCACGGTCAAGCGGTCGTCCAGGAAGCGCATGCGGTCCTGCACGTAGAACTGGCGCGTGCGGATGTCGAAGTCCTGGTCGAACAGGCGGCGGTCCGGGTGGTTGAGGTAGCCGTCATCCAGGAACGGGCCGGTGATGTAGTAGAAGTTGCGCTCCACGTTGTGGTCGTTGCGCTCGTACCACAGCCCTGCTTCCAGCGAATGGATGCCCCACTGCCAGCTCAGCGCGGCGGTGATGCCCTGGCGGTTGATGGTGTAGTTGGTGCTGCGGATGGAGATCGGCAGCATCTCCGGCGTGCCCGGGTTGGACGGCTGGCCCGGTGCCCACCAGTGGCCCTGGCCGCGGTTCTCGTGGTGATAGCCGAGCAGCTTCAGGCGGGCGCTGTCGCCCAGGGCGAGGTCGGCATCGAGCGAATACAGGTTGTCATCACGCAGGGCGCGGCTCTGGTAGTACGCATCATCGATGCTGTTGACGCCACCGGTGAACGCACACTTCTGGGCGTTGTAGGTGCCTGGTGCGCAATAGGCGGCGGCGACGGCGCGATCCCAGTCCGGCGCGTAGATGTTCCAGTCCCAGCCCAGGCCGCGTGCCAACATGCTCTTGGAGAGGTAGGCGTAGTTGGCCTGGCTCACGCGCGAGGTCGCGGCGAACGCGCCGAAGCGGTTGTCACCCACGTTCCAGATCGCCTTGGCATTGAACTGGCGGGTGGTCTGGTTCTGGTTCGGCTCGGCCCACATATCCGCGTCCTGGTGCACGCCGGAGACGTAGGCAGAGAAGCCATTGATATCGCCGGTGTCCACGCGCAGGTAGCCACGGCGCTGGTTGTCATCGCCCACGGTGACACTGGCCTTGCCGCCGAACTCGGTGGACGGGTCCTGCGAGAAGTACTGGATGGTGCCACCGAGGTTGCTGGTGGAGGCCACGCCCAGCGAGCCGATGCCCTGCGACAGCTCGGCGCCGGCCAGGTTCTCGGCGATCAGCGCACGCGCGATGCTCAGGCCGTTGTAGTTGCCGTAGCTGTTGTCACCCAGCGGGATGCCGTCCAGCGTGTAGCCCAGGCGGCTCTTGTCGAAGCCACGCAGGCTGATCGTCTGCGATTCTTCATTGGCGCCGAAGGCATCGTTGGACTGCACGGAGACGCCCGGCAGGCGGTCGAGGATCTTCTGGCCGCTGGTACCCGGCGGCAGCACTTCCTTGTCCACGGCGGTAATGCGCTGCACCTGGCGGGTCTCGCCCTGGCCGATCACCGAAACGGTGTCCAGGGTCTGCGCGCTGAGCGCGACGTTGGCAGCGGCGGTGGCATCTACATCGGCAGCGTGGGCGTTGGCGGCGCACAGCGCGAGCGCCACCGCGATCGTCAGGGGTCGGGTAAGCATGGTCGTCCGTTACATGGGGGAAGATGACCTGCGCAATGCAGGTGCATGACCAGCATGCGAGCGGAACATGAAAGGATGTTTACGGTGCGGGTCATCGCAGATGAATTGCGATGCAGTGCTCATTAACGCACTGAGTGCATGTGGAAGGCGCGCCAGCTTGCCGGCCAGCGGCCGGCCCTACTCGGGGGCGAGCTGATCCATGCGGATGCGGTTGGCGAACAGCGAGAACGCCAGCATGCCGGCCAACCCATTCGCGCGGCTGACCCAGTGCGGGAGCCAGCGCGGCGGGCGCAGGATGCCCTCTTCGAACAGCGGCGCGAACGCGATCGCATCGGTGAGCGACATTTTGCCGGCAAACAACCAGCGGCAGACCTGCAGGCGGTCTTCGGCCAGCATGTGGCGGAAGAAGGTGTGCACCGAGACCAGCCCACGCAGGTACACGGTGTCCTTGGTGAAGGCTGCGCCGCCGCTCGGCGGCACGCCGCGGAACACGCGCTGGGCCGAGGCAAAGCTCTCTTCGTTGTTCTGCCCCGCCGCGCAGAAATAGCGGAACACCTCGATGAAATCGGCGCCCTCGCGTGCCATCGCGATGGCTTCGGTACGCAGGCTGATGCGCTTGAGGCGCTCGATGTCGATGCTGCCGGTGATCTGTTCGGCGAACGTGGCCAGCCCCTCCTGGGTGGCGGTGACCCGCGGCGAGGACAGCGCCAGGCTGGGCAGGTGCGGCTGCTCGCGTCCGTTGAGTGCGGTCAGCGAGTGCACCAGTGCTTCATGGTGGAACAGCTGCGCGCGGTCGTAGGCGCTGAAGCGGGCACTGGTGCGCAGGCGGATCCGGTTGGGGCCGGCGGCGGCCTTGGAGATCAGCTCCGGATCCAGCTGCACGGTGATGATGCGCGACTCGAAGAACGCATCCAGATCGCTCTGCAACTGCAGCTGCAGCGCAGTGGCCGAGACCGGCACCTGCTCTTCGGGTGCGAGCAGTTCGTGGTCCAGCTCCTGCGCGATCTGGATGAAGTGGCGGGCAGCATCGCGGGTACTGGGTCCATTGCCTGGCAATGGCTGCTCCGGCGCGCCGAACAACTCCACCGAATAACGGTCGACCTCGGCGGTCCCCAGCGATTCGAGCAGGCCGGCGGCCTGGTCCCAGCTGTGCGCCGAGCGCTGCACGTACAGGCCGATGGGATGGTCGGGATCGCATTGGGCGCTGATCGCGGCCAGCCGGTGGCGGGTATCGCTGAAATCGAGCCGGGGGTAATCGACCTGCGGCAGCACCGGCTGGCCGCGGGCGACGCTGGCCAGGAACGGGGCCTGCAGTGCGGCCGGCCAGCTGGTCAATCCCAGCAGTTTGATCCCGCCCACCGCCTCGACCAGTTGGGCATCGAGCGCGGTGTGGTGGGCAACGTCACGATCCACGGTCATTGGCGTGTCCATGGACGGACAGTAGCAAAAGCTATCGCCGGCCGCCCTTACCGCCCGGGCGCCACTGGGCGCCCTTGCCTACGTGCTTGCGTTCGATCGCCTGCTGCGCCTGGCGCACGGCCAGCTTGGCAGCGGCGGCGGCCACTTCTTCTTTCAGCTTGAAGTAGTTGAGCAGGCGCTCTTCATCCAGCGTGCCGTCCTCGATGGCCGCGCGGATCGCGCAGCCCGGCTCACGCTGGTGGGCGCAGTCGCGGAAACGGCATTGCGCCGACAGGGCTTCCACGTCGGAGAAGCCACCTTCGCTCAGGGCCTCCTCACCGGTTGGCTTGAGTTCGCGCATGCCGGGGGTATCGATCAGGCAGGCGCCGGCCGGCAGCGGGATCAGCGCGCGGTGGGTGGTGGTGTGGCGCCCGCGCGAGTCGTTGACGCGCACATCGGCGGTCTTCATCCGCTCCTCGCCCAGCAGCGTATTGGTCAGGGTCGACTTGCCGGCCCCGGAAGATCCCACCAGCACCACGGTCTGGCCGGCGGCCAGCCACGGCAGCAGGGCCGAGGCACTGGCCGGGTCCTTGCCGTTGATGGCCAGCAGCGGGATGTTCTGCGCGGCCAGTTCTTCCAGCACGTCCAGGGCGTCCTGGCTGTACTCTGTCTGGTCGGCCTTGGTCAGCACCACTACCGGCTGCGCGCCGCCCCCGCCGACCAGCAGCAGGTAGCGTTCGATCCGGCGCGGATTGAAGTCCGCATCCAGGCCGCAGACGATGAACACCGTATCGATGTTGGCCGCGATCACCTGCTGGTGGTAATGCTCGCCGGCCGCGCCACGCTTGATCGCGGTGCGCCGCGGCAGCAGGGCCACGATCTTGATCCCCTCCAGCAGCACCCAGTCGCCCACCGCCGCGCGCTCGTGGCTGGGGAAGCGCGGGCGCTGCCACTCCGGCGGCGACTCGGTCTTGATCGCCGCGTCCGGCGCATCGGACACGATGTAGCCGGTGCGATGCTGCTCGATCACCCGGCCCGGACGCGCCTGCGGGAACTGCTCGAACAGGGCCTGCCAGGCCGGCAGTTCAGGGCCGCCCGGCCAGGGCCAGCCGATGGTCTGCAGGGCACGGTAATCAGTGGGTTCGCTCATCGTGCCCATTCTAAAGGGTGTGGCGGCCGGGCGTCGCCGCGATGGGCCGGCGCCGCGGTGGAGCGGTGGAAATCCTTTCACTTGAAACCGCCTTGCCAGCGCAGGGAATGCGGCCGGAAACGCTTGCCCTGCAACGCAACAATTCCGCTACCATGCGGTTTCCATGCCTGAATGACGGCCCGTTCATGTCCACGCCCCCGCTGAAGCCGCTCGCCACCCGCGAGCGCCTGTCCGAAGTCCGCTACGAGATCCGGGGCGAACTGGCGCGACGAGCGCGGGAGCTGGAGGCCCAGGGCCGCAAGCTGATCAAGCTCAACATCGGCAACCCGGGCAATTTCGGGTTCCGTGCGCCGGAGCACCTGCAGCGCGCGATCGCCGACGACATGGGCCGCACCGATCCCTATACCCACCAGCAGGGCCTGCCGGAGGCGCGCGAAGCCATCGCCGCCGCGTACGCCCGGCGCGGCGCACCCGATGCGCACCCGGACCGGGTATTCATCGGCAACGGCGTCAGCGAGTTGATCGACCTGTCATTGCGCGCCCTGCTCAACCCGGGCGACGAAGTGCTGGTGCCCTCGCCCGATTACCCGCTGTGGTCGGCGGCGACCATCCTCAACGATGGCCGCCCGGTCTATTACCGCTGCGCGCCGGAGAACGGCTTCCAGCCCGACCCGGTCGAGATCGAGGCCCTGGTCTCCTCGCGCACCCGCGCGATCGTGCTGATCAACCCGAACAACCCCAGCGGCGCCAGCTACTCGCGCGAGCTGCTTGAGCGCATCGTCGCCATCGCGGCCAAGCACAACCTGCTGCTGATGGTCGATGAAATCTACGATCAGATCCTCTACGACGATGCGCAGTTCCATGCCGTCGCGCCGCTGGCCGGCGAGCACCCGTGCATCACCTTCAGCGGCCTGAGCAAGGTGCATCGCGCCTGCGGATGGCGGGTGGGCTGGGCGATGCTGTCCGGCGCGGCCGAGCGGCTGGGCGAGTTCCGCGCGGCGATGGACCTGCTCAGCGCGCTGCGCCTGTGCGCCAACGTGCCCGGCCAGTACGCCATCGACGCGGCGGTGAACGGGCCGGACACCATCTCGCCGCTGTGCGCGCCCGGTGGCCGCCTGTATGAAACCCGCCGCGCGGTGATCGAGGCCTGCGATGCCAGTGAGCATCTGTCGCTGGTGGCGCCGGCCGGCGCGCTGTATGCGTTCCCGGCGGTGGTCGGTGCGGCGGCACGCAGCTTCGACGACCATGATTTCGCGCTGGAACTGATGAACGAGGAAGGCGTGCTGGTGGTGCCGGGTTCGAGCTTCAACGTGCCCTACCGCCACCACTTCCGCGTGACCCTGCTGCCCGAGCCGGAGGTGATGCGCGATGTGTTCGCACGCATCGACCGCGCCCTGGCACGCCGTGCCGAGGCCAACACCAAGGTGGTGCCGCTCAAGCCGCGCAGCGCGGTAGCCTGATGGGCCTGCCGTATCTGGCGCTGGGTGACTCCTACACGATCGGCGAAGGCGTCGCGCCGGCCGGGCGCTGGCCGACGCAGCTGGCGGCAGCGCTTCGCGACATCGGCGTTGCGGTGGATGATCCGACGATCATCGCCACCACCGGCTGGACCACCGACGAACTTGAAGCCGGCATCGATGCAGGCGCATCGCAGGGGCCGTTCGAGCTGGTGAGCCTGCTGATCGGGGTCAATGATCAATACCGTGGGCGCAGCGTGGACGAGTACCGCCCGCGCTTCACCGCGCTGCTGCAGCGCGCGCTCGCCTTCGCCGGTGACCGTGCCGCGCGGGTGCTGGTGCTCTCGATCCCCGACTGGGGCGTGACCCCGTATGCCGTGGCATCCGGCCGCGACCGCGTGCGGATCGGGCAGGAACTGGATGCCTACAACGCGGCGGCGGCAGCGATCTGCGCCGAGCACGATGTAGCGTTTGTCGACATCACCGACCTGAGCCGCCAATGGGGGGGCGAGACGGTGATGCTGGCCGACGATGGCCTGCACCCCTCCGCGGCGATGTACACGCTGTGGCACCAGCGCGCGTTTGAAGTCACGCGCGTGCTGTGGGCGGAGCCGAGCCGCTGAGCGAGGCCACGCTGCCGCTGGCCAGGGAGCAGGCCCGCCGGATCGCCACGGCGTTCCTGCCGGCACAGCGCTTCGGCAACCGCCGCGATTATTACTACAGCCGCGGCAAACTTGGCAGCGATCCGCTGTATCCCGGGGTGCTCGCCGCGCTGGAGGATGCACCTGCCGCGCCCTTGCTGGATATCGGCTGCGGTTTGGGCCTGCTGGCCCACGTGCTGCACCAGCACGGCAGTGCGCTGGCGTACCACGGCCTGGATATCGACGCCGACAAAGTTGCCCGCGCCGAGCGGGCCAGCGCACGCGCCGCGCTGCCGCACGCCCGGTTCACCTGCGTGGATGCCAGCGCCGCCCTGCCCGCACACCACGGCAACGTCGCGCTGCTGGACGTGTTGCAGTACCTGCCTGCCCCGGCCCAGACCCGGTTGCTGCACGAGGCCGCCGCACGCGTGGCGCCCGGTGCGCGGCTGGTGGTCCGCACTGTGCTGGCCGACAACAGTGGCCGCGATCGCACCACGCGCATCACCGACATGCTCGCGCACCTGGTTGGCTGGATGGGCACGCGGCCACGCCATTACCCCGATGCCGGGAGCCTGCGCGCCCCCCTGGAGCGGGCCGGGCTGCAGCTGCGGATGACACCGCTGTATGGCAACACCCCGTTCAACAACTGGCTGATCGTCGGCGATCGGGCGCGCGTCGCTTGACCGACGTGGCTCGCGCCACCGGCCGCACGCGCGCATACTCGCGCCCCCCTTCCGGCACGGAGCCGCCCATGCCTCGACAGACCCGACATTCCGCGCTTGGCATCGCCGCGCTGATCGTCAGTGGCGTGGGCCTGGTGATGCTGCTGCTGAGCATGCATTACGCCCATGCGCCCGAACACGCGGCGATGCGCGAGCTGCCATGGTCGCTGGCCGCACTGCTGGGCAGCAGCGTCGGCCTGGCGATCCTGGCCCTGCTGCTCGGCCTGGGCAGCGTGCTGCAACCCCGCCGGCGCCGCCTGTTCGGCATCATCGCGCTGCTGGTGACTCTGGGCCTGCTGATCGCCCAGCTCTCGCTCGGGGGCTGGATCAGCGACCAGTGGCATGCGTCGCACCCGCCCGCAGGCGCCACGACCCCGACCACGCCCGCCCTGGCCCACTGACACCGTCCGTTCCACCGCATCGACAAGGAGCCCTGATGCACACCCCTCATTCCGGCATGGGTATTGCCGCGTTCATTACCGCCGTGTGCGGCGCCGTGTTGATGCTGGGCCTGGTCGTCATCGCCGGCATCATCGAGACCACGACGCCGGGCGGCATGGAAGAAACCTCGATGTCGGCGATCCTGGTCGGTCTTGGCCTGATGCTCACCGCCCTGATGCAGCTGGTGGCCTTCGGCCTGGGCGTGGCCGGTGCATTGCAGGCGGACCGCCGCCGCGTGTTCGCCGTGCTCGGCCTGGTGTTCTCGATCGGCAGCATGCTCGGCGTGGTGCTGCTGATGGTCATCGGCTCGCTGAGCTGAGCCCGGCCTGCGCCGGTCCCCGGTCTGGCGTCAGTCCGGCAGGCCGGCATGCAGGCCACGCGCCTGCACCGCCTGCAGCACCGCTTCGATGATGGCCAGGTTGTGGCCATGCGCGGCGCCCTCATGCAGCAGCACGATGCTGCCGGGCGCCAGATCACGGGTGATCCGCTCGACCACCTGGCCGGGCGTGCAATCGACACCGTCGAAACCACGGGCGCTCCAGCCGACCCGGGTCAGCTGCCACTGCTTCAATGCAGGGGCCACGAACGGATTGGTCATCCCCACCACCGAGCGGTACCAGCGCGGCGGCGTGCCGGCGATCGCGGTGAGGGCCTGCTGGCACAGCGCGATTTCCTCCGCCATGGCCTGCCGCCCCAGCCGCCAGAAGCGGGTCTGGGGGTGGCGGTGGCTGTGGTTGCCCAGGCTGTGCCCGCGGGCCAGCATCGCCTGCACCAGCTCCGGCCGCGCCTGCGCGCGTTCACCGACCAGGAAGAAGGTCGCCTTGGCCTCGTAACGGTCCAGCAGGTCGAGCACCGCCGGGGTTTCTTCCGACGGCCCATCATCGATGGTCAGCCAGACCTTGCGCGCCTGGCCAGGCAGGCGGCTGAGCACCGGTGCATAGAAGCGGCTGTTGGGCAGGAACACCGGCACCATGAACAGGGCATGGGACGCCACCATCAGCGGCAGCCCGCAGCGCCAGCCCCAGGCGACCCAGGCCAGCACCACCAGCACCTGCGACAGCACCAGCCACGGCAGCCAGCGCCAGGGGCGCCGGGGAATGCGATACAACGTTTCCGGTACGGTCATGCCCCATGATGCCATGCCGCGTAGAATAGGCGGTTCGCATATCCGGACCCCGACCGTCATGTCCCTTGATCCCGCCCTGCGCTCGCGCATCGAATCCATTCTCAACGCCAACCGCGTCGTGCTGTTCATGAAGGGTCAGCCGAGCATGCCGCAGTGCGGTTTCTCGGCCAAGGCCGTCGGCGCCCTGCAGGACCTCGGCGTGGAGTTCGACCACGTCAACGTGCTGGCCGACGCGGAGATCCGCGAAGGCATCAAGGCCTACGGCGAGTGGCCGACCATCCCGCAGCTGTACATCGATGGCGAGCTGATCGGTGGCAGCGACATCATCCTGCAGATGGCCGGCAGCGGTGAGCTGAGCAGCGTGCTTGGGCTTGCCGCCCCGGACCGCACCCCGCCGCGCATCACCGTGACCCCGGCCGCGGTGGAAATGCTGCGTGGCGCGCTGGCCGATTCCCCGGGTGCTGCGCTGCAGCTGGGCATCGACGCGCGCTTCCAGCCGAACTTCCAGCTGGCCCCGCACGACGACAACGCGATCGCCGCCGAGTCCAACGGCCTGCGCGTGCAGTTCGACCTGGCCAGCGCCCGTCGCGCCGAAGGCATCACCATCGACTGGGTGGACGACATCCGCGGCAAGGGCCTGGCGATCGACAACCCGAACGCCCCCAAGGCGGTGCAGGAACTGAGCGTGCGCGACGCCGACGACCAGCTGCGTGCCGGCAGCATCACCGTGGTCGACGTGCGCCCGGCCGACGAGCGTGCGATCGCGGCGATCAACGCCCCGTTCGAAACGTTCGACGGCGACAACCGCGCCCGCCTGGAAGCCCTGCCCAAGGACACCGCGCTGGCCTTCCTGTGCCATCACGGTGGCCGCAGCGCACAGGCCGCCGAGCAGTTCCGTGCCCTGGGCTTCACCAAGGTGTCCAACATCACCGGCGGCATCGATGCCTGGTCGAACGATGTGGACAACGGCGTGCCGAAGTACTGATCTTCAGCACGTCACTGCACAGAAAAACGCCGGCAATGCCGGCGTTTTTTGTGCGTGGCGCCCGGGCGTCCATCGGTTATCCCGCAAACCCGCCTTCGGCCAGGTAATCCAGTTCCTCCGGCGTCGGCATCCGGCCCAGCACCGCATTGCGGTGCGGAAAGCGGCCGAACCGGCGGATGATGTCGCGGTGCAGTTCGGCGTACTGCAGGTATTCCTTGTCGCCGAGCGCATCGAACATCGCCACCGAGCGTTCCTGGTCCTGCGGATCCTCGGAGTGCTCGAACGGCAGATAGATGAAGGCCCGCAGCTTGGGCACCAGCTGCAGGTCCAGGCCTTCTTCCACCGCGCGCATGGCGTAATGACGCGCCAGGCCATCGGTGGCGTAGGAATGGGCCGTATCGCGGAAGCAGTTGCGCGGGAACTGGTCGAGCAGGATCATCAGCGCCAGTGCGCCATCGGCACTGCTGAGCCAATGCTCGCGGGCACGCCGGGCGGCGGCGAAATGCGCGTCCTGGAACTGCTGGCGAAACCGCGCATCGAACGCGTCATCGCGCGCGAACCACTTCTGCGGTCCTGCGTCGCGCCAGAACTCCACTACTTGTGCCGCCACGTCCATTCACTACCCCTGTGGATGGCCCGCCCCAAGACGCCCATCCGTTCCATTGCCGTTACTCGTCAAAACGCAGGTGGCGGACCGACTTGCCGTTGCGCCGTATCAGCTTAAGTGCCTCGATACCGATCTGGATATGGTTCTCGACGAACTGTGAGCTGACCTTGGCATCGGAGACCTCGGTCTTCACGCCGTCGGGAATCATCGGCTGGTCGGACACCAACAGCAAGGCCCCGATCGGGATGTGGTTGGCAAAGCCGGCGGCGAACAGGGTTGCCGTCTCCATGTCGATGGCCATGCAGCGCATCACCCGCAGCTTTTCCTTGAAGGCTTCATCGTGCTCCCAGACCCGGCGGTTGGTCGTGTAGACGGTCCCGGTCCAGTAGTCGTGGCCGAGGTCGCGGACCATGGTCGAGACCGCCCGTTGGAGGGCAAAGGCCGGCAGGGCCGGGACTTCCGGTGGCAGGTAATCGCTGGAGGTGCCCTCGCCACGGATCGCGGCGATCGGCAGGATCAGGTCACCCAGCTGGTTCTTGCGCTTGAGCCCGCCGCACTTGCCCAGGAACAATACGGCCTTGGGCATCACCGCCGACAGCAGGTCCATGATGATGGCCGCGTTGGGGCTGCCCATGCCGAAGTTGATCAGGGTGATGTCGTCACTGGTGACGCTGGCCATCGGCCGGTCCGCGCCCTGGATGGGCGCCCCGGTGAGCTGGGAAAAAGTATGCAGGTAGCCACCGAAGTTGGTCAGCAGGATGTGCTGGCCGAAGTGTTCCAACGGCACGCCGGTGTAGCGCGGCAGCCAGTTTTCAACGATGTCCTGCTTGGTTTTCATGATGGATCCAACGAACGACAGGCGACAATTCTGCGAGACCCGCCGCGTGGCGTCGAGGGTGGGCACTCAATCCGGGTGGTCGATCCCATCGGCCTTGCCGTGGAGGATGAGCGAGGCCAGCGAAAGAAGGGCGGCGGGTATGGCCAGCAGCAGGACCAGCGCCATGGGCGCACCAAAGCCCCACAGCGACGCCGCAAAGGCGATGGAGGACATGCCAACCAGCAGAAAGGGGTACTGGATCCGCTTGATGGCCAGGTAGCTGGCAGTGCACGACAACAGGGAGAGGGCGGCGAGGACGATGCGCACCTCGTTGGGTAGCCCGCTGGGCGAATGCTCCACGAAGCCGGCCACCAGCATCAGGCCAGACGCGAAGGCCAGCAGGACCAGCACCAGGTAGTAGTGCCTGGCATGCCTGCGATCAAAGCCTTCGGTTACCTTCATCGGCACCTCCTTGTGACTGTCCGGTTCTCTGCGGGCGCGGGTTGCCCGCCTGCTTGAACCTTCCACCTTGGATGACAGCGGCGCAAGTGGCGATCGCGACCTGGCGGCCGTGGGCAAGAAAAAGGCGGCCCATGGCCGCCTTTTCCCGTTTACCGGTACCGCTAGGTCAGAACTGCACGGACCAGCGCGCGGTGACGCTGCGGTCGCGGGCGTCGTCACCGAAGGTGCCGTTGTAGCCCAGCTCCAGCTGGTTGCGCGGGCTCAACCAGGCCGACAGGCCCAGCTCGGCGACCACGGCGTTGTCGGCAATCGCCGCACCGCTGACCGCGAAGCTGCTGCCGCCGGTCCAGGCCAGATCGGCGACCTGGCTGCGGTCGCCGGAGGCACGGCGGTAGCCGACGCCACCGCGGACATGCAGCCAGCTTTCCTGCTGCCACGAGGTCTTCAGGCCCTTGTCGAACCGAACGCCGGCGGTCGCCACGTTGGTGCGGGTGTCGGCGACCTGGCCGTGCAGTGCCGCAGCCCCCCCCTGCTCGGTGATGCCGTCCACATCCACCTCGACCCGGGCGAACTGCAGGTACGGCTCCAGTCCGGCCTCGCGACCACCGAAGCGGTACGCGCCCTCGATGAAGCCCTGGCGGGTGGTGGCGTCGTACTTGGCCGACAGCGCGTCCTGGTAGCCGGCAAACGTCAGCTGACGCTTGCTGTCCACGTCATGACGGGAATAGCCCAGACCGGCGCGCAGGCCAAATGCCCCCCACTGGTTGCCCACGTAGGCACCGAAGTGGGTGTTGTCGATCTCCGACCGGGCGCCGCGACCCGCGGCCTGCTTGATGTCGGTACGGCCGGTACCGACCAGCCCACCGACCTGCCAGCCACCACCGAACACATGATCGGCACCGACCAGCAGCCCGTTGCTGTTGGAATCGGTGCGCGCAGCGTTGGCATCGCCGTCGAGCTTGCCGCTGCCCCCGATCGCCTGCACCCACGCACCACCGGCAGCCTCATCCGCGGCACCCGGCGAACGCACGCCGACCGCACGGCTCAGGGCCGCATCACGCAGGTAGCGGCTGCTTTCCACCAGCGCCATCGGCGTGGCGGCGTGGAGTTCACCACTCAGCGCATCCAATGCTGCACCGACCTGGGCCGGGAACAGCTGGGTCAGCGGCCTGGGCAGGCCCTGGTTGATGGCCAGGCCATCGGCGCTGGTGGCCACGGCGATCTGGTTCGGCGTGACCGCAGCGCTGGCCAGCGCGTTGCCGCGGGCGACGTCGATGCGCAGCCCATTGGCGCTGTAGCCCAGGCTGAACTTCAGGAACGGCGAGAAGGCCGAGAAGTCGGTCGTGGCGAACTGACCGTTGATGCCACCGGCGGCCTGCAGGAAGTTGAACTGCTCGCCGAGGTAGTACACGCCGGCCTCCGGCAGCGCCTTCAGCGTGCCGCCCAGCGTAGCCGTACCGGTGACACGCAGCAGATCGCTGCGGCTGCCCGGCGCCAGCTCGGCCTGGTAGATGCCGGTGGCGGTCTGCACGTAATCGCCGTTGACGGTCAGCGTGCCGATCGAGTTGCCCGGGGCGATGATGCCTTCCACGCGGGTGCTGCCCAGCGTGCCGACGCCCTTCAAGGTGCCCTTGGCACCGACCACCGTCGCGCCATCCTGCTGCACACCGTTGAAGGACACGGTGCCGGCGGTGACGAACAGATCCGAGCCGTCCAGCAGGGCCCCGGCATTGACGCGGGTGGCACCCGCCGAGGTCAGCGAGCTGTCGACCAGCCGGCCATTGAGCACGAAGCTGCCGCCGCTGCCGACGCTGGTGGCGCCGGCCTGCTGCAGACCGTTGAACGTGACCGAGCCGCCGGTCACGTTGAGCGCCGAGCCCTCGAGCACGCCCGTGGTGGAGATCACGCTGCTGCCCCCCAGGCTGTTGAGCGTGGTGGACACCAGGCTGCCGTTGAGCAGGAACTGGCCGCCCTGCACATCGACCGAAGCGGTCAGTGCATTGGCACCGTCCAGTTCCAGCACGCCGTCGCGCACGATGGCGCCGTTGAAGCTGTTGTCACCGCTCAGGCGCAGCCAGCCGATGCCGGACTTGGTCAGCTTGCCCGGGCCGCCGATGTCATTGGTCCAGTCGTCCCACGCATCGCCTTCCCACACCTTCAGGCCACCGGCCTTCTGGTTCATGACCACGTCGGTGTCCACGCGCAGCAGGCCGTAGCCTTCGATGGCGGTCTTCAGATCGACCATGCCCCAGCCGTAGATCGCGTCGACGCCGGGCGCGCCCAGGTCGCGTGCCGTGGTCAACAACACATCGCGTACCTGTGCGTTGTCCAGGTACGGGAAGCGCTCCATCAGCAGACCGAGCGCACCGGTGATGTGCGGTGCCGCCATCGATGTGCCGGTCTTGTAGCCGTAGGTGTATTCAGGACTTTCGCTTTCGATGAGAAAACGCAGGTAATCCTCGGTCAGCTCCATGCGACCGTTGATCTCGCCGGCCACGATCGTGCTGGCGATGTTGGTGCCCGGTGCGGACAGGCACCAGTTGGCCGAAGCACCGCAGATGCTGGAACTGGCATCAATGACGTAGTCCGTTTCCCCTGCGGTGGGGAGGCGGACATTCGCGACGGCCAGCCAGTACGGCTCGATCTCCGGGTTCCAGCGCGGCAATGCCGCCGTGATGCCGGCCATCCCCCCGGCCGAGTTGCCTGCCGACCACACCTGGATCAGCTTGGAACCCGGTGCACCCTCGGTATCACCGTAAATGCTGCCGTAAACACCATAGTCCGCGCCGATCGCTGCGTACTGCGCGTCCAGACTGGCCACCGTGGCATGGCGGGTCGAGATACCCCAACTGTGATTGAGCACGCGCACGCCCTGTGCCTCGGCCTGTGCATACATGTCCAGCGTTGCTGCATCGTCCGGGTCAGTGCGATACAGCGCACGCGGCCGGTAGAAGTTGTCAGGATCCAGGCGCCACTCGTAATACGTGTCGCCAAAGACGCGGGCAGCGGTCAGGTTGGCGCCAAAGGCCACGCCATGCATCCCGGTGCCATCGCGGTTGGCGCCAACGGTACCCAACACGTGCGTGCCATGGTCGGCGTAGCTGAAACCGTACGGCTGGCCCGCCGCGATCAGTCGATCAGCAAGCGCGGGAGGCACACCGGGACCCAGACCGTAGTAGTTGTACCCGGGCTGGTCGCCGCGGGTACTGCCGCAGGCGCCTTCGCCCGCCACGATGCTCGGGTCGGCGCAGCCGCCGTTGCCGATGGAGATGCTGGAGGTGTTGCGTCCGGCGAATTCGTCGTGGGCAAGGGCAGAGCCCGAATCGAACACGCCCAAGCGCACGCCCTGACCGGTAAGGCCGCGCGCATACGCGTAATCGGCCCCCATCGCGGCCAGACCCCAGTCGGCATTGAACTCATCGCTATGCCAGCTTTCCACATCACCCGGCTTGCCCAGAATGGGGCCGGCGGCCTCGGCGCTGGTGCGCGGGCTCGTGAAGGAAACGGTCTGGTCGTTGGCGCCGATCGGCGCAACAAAGGTCGCCGCCAGCGAAGCGCTGTGCAGGTCACGCGCGAACGCGACGGACTGCTCTGCGCGCTGCTGCTGGTAACGCTGCAGGACATCGGTGGTGGGGCTGGCCAGCGCCGGAACGGCGATGGCGGCAAGCAGGGTGCCGGTGATGGCCGAGGCCAGCAGGGACGGCGAAGGACGGCGGGACGCCGCGCGGGACAGGGAGTGCAGGGTCATGTACTGAGAACTTCCTTGATCTGGTTCGAGTGTCGGAATCTGGAACGGGAGGATCAGCAATGCTTCTGGAACCGGCATCGATCACGCCGATGCCGACCTGAGCGTAACCGAAAAATTCATGGAAAGTTCACAATTGTTTCTGATAACGATGCTAGATCCCATTTGATAAAAATATGCAAAAGGTCACTTGGCAAGGCGCCCCGCTCCCGGCTAGCGTCGGGTCATTGTGTCCATGCGGCTTCGGGGAGAACCATGCAGAAGTTGTTGAGCGTCGGCGTTGGCCTGGCGTTGATGTCGATCGTGTCCGCGCCGGCGCCCGCCGCGTCGCGTTTCCTCCAGGATCCCTACCCCAGCACCTATGCGCCGATCGCCTCGGCGCCGGTGTTGATCAGCAATGCCACCGTGCTCACCGGCACCGGCGTGCGCCTGGACAACGCCGATGTGCTGCTGCGCGACGGCCGCATCGCGGCGGTGGGTACCGGCCTGACGGCACCGGCCGATGCGGTGCGTGTCGATGGCCAGGGCAAGTGGGTCACGCCGGGCATCATCGATGTGCACTCGCACCTGGGCGTGTATCCCAGCCCGGGCGTCAGCGCGCACAGCGACGGCAACGAGATGACTGCCCCGGTCACCGCCAATGTCTGGGCCGAGCACTCGGTGTGGCCGCAGGATCCGGGCTTCGCCGCGGCGCTGGCCGGTGGCGTGACCTCGATGCAGGTACTGCCCGGCTCGGCCAACCTGGTCGGCGGCCGCGGCGTGACCTTGAAGAACGTACCCGCGACGACCTACCAGTCCATGAAGTTCCCCGGTGCGCCGTGGGGCCTGAAGATGGCCTGCGGCGAAAACCCCAAGCGCGTCTACGGTGGCAAGGGCACCGCCCCGGGCACGCGCATGGGCAATGTCGCCGGTTACCGTGCGGCCTTCATCGATGCCAGCGAGTACATCGCCAAGAACACCCCGAAACAGCCGAAGAAGAAGCGCTGGTTCAGCGGTGACGACAAGGGCGACAGTGCCGGCGACAGCGGCGGCAAGCGCGACCTCAAGCTGGATACGCTGGCCGGCGCGATCCAGGGCGATATCCGCGTGCACATCCACTGCTACCGCGCCGATGAGATGGCCACGATGCTGGATCTCTCCAAGGAGTTCGGCTTCAAGATCGCCGCCTTCCATCACGCGGTGGAGGCCTACAAGCTGGCCGACCGGCTCGCCGAGGAAGGCGTGTGCGGTGCGCTGTGGGCCGACTGGTGGGGCTTCAAGATGGAAGCCTTCGATGGCATCCAGGAGAACATCGCGCTGGTCGACCGCCCGGCCAACAGCTGCGCGATCGTGCATTCGGATTCGCCCGAGGGCATCCAGCGCTTGAACCAGGAGGCGGCCAAGGTGATCGCCAACGCACGTCGTGCCGGCATCGAGATCGCCCCGGAGCGGGCCATGATGTGGCTGACCTCCAACGCAGCGCGCTCGCTCGGCGTGGAGACGCAGACCGGCAGCCTGGAGGCCGGCAAAATGGGCGATGTGGTGGTGTGGAACGGCAGTCCTTTCAGCTCCTATGCGCTGGCCGAGAAAGTCTACGTGGATGGCCACCAGGTCTATGACCGCCAGGACGTGAGGCGGCAGCCGCTGTCGGACTTCATGCTTGGCCAGGAGGCGCGCCCATGAGCCGCCGCGTCCCGATGCGCCTGCTGCCGCGCGCACTGCTGTTGCTTGCCGGTGCCTGCGCCGCCCCCGCATTGTTCGCGCAGGATCTGCTGATCCGCAATGCCACCGTGCATACCGCCGCCGCACGCGGCAGCCTGGAGCACAGCGACGTGCTGGTCCAGGGCGGCGTGATCCGCGCCGTCGGTCCGGGCCTGTCGGCGCCGGCCGGCGTGGCCGTGGTCGAAGCGGCAGGCAGGCCGCTCACTCCGGCGCTGTTCGGCGGCATCACCGATGTCGGCATCGAAGAAGTCTCCGGCGAGTCAGCCACGGTGGACAGCACACTGAAACTGGACGACCAGCCGCTGCGCCCCGAATTCGACGTGACCCTGGCCTTCAATCCGGACTCGGTGCTGATCCCGGTCGCGCGGCTGGACGGCATCGGCTTCACCCTGCTCGGGGCGAATACCGGCGGCGGCTTCATCGCCGGCCAGGGCGGGGTGGTGCGGCTGGACGGCAGTGCCGATCCGGTCGGCCCGCAGGCGTTGTTCATTCGTCTCGGCGCGTCCGGTGCGGAGCTGACCGGCACCTCGCGCGCCGCGCAGTGGATGCTGCTGGAGCAGATGGTCAGCGAAGCACGGGGCCGCGTTCCGGCCGATTCGCCGCATGCCCTGCTGACACCGGCCGGGCGCGCCACGCTGGCGCGTTACCTGGCCGGCCAGGGGCGGATCGTGGTGCAGGTCGACCGCGCCGCCGACATCCGCCAGCTGCTGCGCTGGGCCGGCCGCGAGAAGGTCAGGATCGCCATCGCCGGCGGGGCCGAGGCGTGGCGCCTGGCCCCGCAGCTGGCCCAGGCCGGCGTGCCGGTGTTCGTGGATGGGCTGGGCAACCTGCCGACCAGCTTCGACCAACTCGGCGCGACCCTGCAGAACGCCGCACGCCTGCAGGCGGCCGGCGTGCCGGTCAGCTTCGCCCAGCGCGACGATGCCTCGCACAACGCGCGCAAGATGCGCCAGCTGGCCGGCAATGCGGTCGCCAACGGGCTGCCCTGGGGGGATGGCCTGGCCGGCCTGACCCGGGTCCCGGCACAGGCGCTGGGCGTCGGCGACCGCCTCGGCACCATCGAGCCCGGCAAGCTGGCCGACCTGGTGCTGTGGGAGGGCGATCCGCTGGATGTCGGCCACTATGCCGAGCAGGTCTGGCTGGGGGGCCGCGCGATGCCGATGCGTTCACGCCAGACAGAACTGCGCGACCGCTACCAGGCCCCGGCGTCGAGCGAACCACGCGCATACTCGCGCTGAGCCCCTGCACAGGGCCGCTGCCTGCGGCGGCCCTGTTTGCGCACCCCTGTCGTCCTGCAACGTGAGCACCCGATCATGGCCCTGCGCTGGTACTTCGATTTCGTCTCACCGTTCGCCTATCTGCACTGGCAACAGCTCAAGGCGTTGCCGCAGTTCAAGAGCATCGCCCCGGTGCCGATCGCCTTGGGCGCGGTACTGCATCACCTGGGCAACCTGGGCCCGGCCGAGATTCCGGCCAAGCGGGTGTTCACCTACCGGCAGGCGTTGTGGCAGGCGCGCAGCGCCGGGGTGACACTGCGCTTTCCGCCGGGCCATCCGTTCAATCCGCTGGCGGCGCTGCGTCTGTGCCTGGCCGCCGGTGCCAGCCACGAGGCGGTCGAGATCCTGTTCAACTGGATCTGGCGCGATGGCCACGCCGGCGACAGTGCCGCCGCGCTCGCCCTGCCCGGCGCGATGCTGGACATCGCCGATGTCGCCGCGGCGATCGGCGCACCGTCGGTCAAAGAGGAACTGCGGCGCAACACGGATGCCGCGCTGGCCGCGGGGGTGTTCGGCGTGCCGACGCTGGCGATCGGCAGCGAACTGTTCTGGGGCAACGACGCCCACCCGCTGATGCAGGCGGTGCTGGCCGACCCGGGCCTGCTTGAGCAGGGGGAGTGGGCCCGGATCAAGGACCTGCCGGTAGCGGTGGAACGCAGCCGCTGACGCCCGGCCCCTCTCCCCGGTCAGGCAAGTCGAGCCGTTTTGCGATAGCGTTCACGTTTCCGAACCTACAACCTGCCGGAGGGGCACAGGATGCGCATCGGAATCGTGGTCGACTCTGCGTGCGATCTGCCGCAGGATTTCATTGAACAACACAACATCGTGCTGCTGCCGATCACCGTCCGCATCGGCGAAGCCATGCTGGCCGACCATCGCGACGAACAGGCCACGCTGAGTTTCCTGCATGCCCACGTGGCCGAGCACGGCGCCGAGGCGGAGACCATTCCGTTCACCGTCAACCAGATCCGGGACCTGTTCCTGGGCAAGCTGGTGATCGACTACGACCATGTCTTCTGCATGACGATCACCAAGACCCGCAGCCCGATCCACGACAACGCGATGCAGGCGAGCTTCGCGATCCTCAACGACTACAAGCCGGTACGGCAGGCGGCAGGGTTCAACTCACCGTTCGCGCTGCGCGTGCTCGATACCCAGAACCTGTTCGCCGCCCAGGGCGTGACCGCGGTGGAAGCGGTGCGGCTGCGCGACAGCGGCGCGAGCGTGCAGCAGATCCGCGAACGGCTGGAACTGCTGGCGCACAACGTGCACGGCTACATGATCACCCGCGATCTGTACTACATGCGCGCCCGCGCACGTCACAAGGGCGATCGCAGCGTGGGGCTGATCAGCGCCGCGCTGGGCAGTGCGCTGGACATCAAGCCGGTGCTGCATGGCTACCGCGGCGAGACCGGGCCGGTGGCCAAGATCAAGGGCTTCGACAACGCCGTGCAGAAGCTGTTCGATTTCGTCGGGCAACGGGTCAAGGCCGGCCTGATGACGCCCACGGTGTGCATCAGCTACGGCGGCGAGCTGGCCGACCTGCGGGCCCTGCCCGGTTATGCCGCGCTGCGTGAGACCTGCCAGGCGCAGGGCGTGGATGTGTTCGAGGCGGTCATGAGCCTGACCGGGATGGTCAACGTGGGCAAGGGCGCGGTAACGATCGGCTTCGCCGACGGCCCGCATGTCTTCAGCGGCTGAGCACACTGGCCAGCCCTGCAGCGGCCATGCCACGATCCGGGCACGGCCGCCGGTTCTGCACGCGGATTCCACCGCGTCTCTGCCAGCCTTGCCGCATTCAATGGAGGTCACCATGCCAGTTAGTTACGACATCAGCCTGCCGGATCCGGCCAAGGCGCGCGGCAACGATCCGGACCTGTCCTTCCGCGCCCAGGGTGCGGCCGGGCTGGCCGAAGAACTCGAGAACGCCCTGCGCACCACGGTGCTGTTCGACCGTTGGCGCGCCAAGCAGGACGATCCCGATGCGGTCGATCCGCAGTGGGGCGCGACCGATCCGGCCGCGACCGTGACCGGCGCGCAGGATGATCTGCGCATCAACCTGTGCGCCACCACCAGCATCGACAGCGAGGTGTTCAAGCAGCGCCTGCGCATGCTGGCCGGCAGTCACTGGGAACTGCGCAACGTGCGTTGATCGGCGTTGCCTGCCCCGCTGGCAGCCGACGCGCTGCCAGCGCGGGTCACGCCTTCCCCCACATCGCGCCAGCCGCCACCCAGCGCGCGATACAGATCCACCCGTGCGATCGCAGCCGCCGCCTGGCTGTCAGCCAGCGCTGCCTGGTTGTCCAGCGCGATGCGCTGGGTGGTCAGCACGTCGAGCATATCGATCACCCCCGCCTGGTACTGGCGGCGCGCCGCCGCCAACGCACGCTCACTTTCCTGCACGGCCACCTGCAGCGCCTGCCCACGCTGCTGCGCTGCGCCGTAGCCGCCGATCGCATCATCCACCTCGTGCCAGGCCTGCAGCACGGTCTTCTGGAACTGCAGCCCGGCCTGGCGTTCCTGCAACCGGCTCAGGGCCAGGTTCGCCTTGAGCCGGCCGCCCTGGAAGATCGGCAGACTGATCGCCGGGCCGATGCTGAAGCGATGTGCATTCCACCCGTCCAGGTCGTCGAGCTGCCTGGCCTGGAAACCGGCATCGCCAGTGAGGGTGATGCGTGGCAGGAAGCTGGTCTTGGCCACGCCGATGCCAGCCGTCGCCGCGTGCAGGGCCGCTTCGGCGCGGCGGATGTCCGGGCGGCGTTCGACCAGATCGCTGGGCAGGCCGGTTGCCAGCGCCGGCAGCGCCGGCCAGTCATGCCGCGCCGCGTCCAACTGTTCATCCAAGGTCCGTGGCGAACGTGCCAACAGCATGGCCAACGCATTGCGCAGCTGCGATTGCCGGTGCTGCAGCGGTGCCAGCCGCGCCTCCAGCGCGGCCACCTGCGCGGCCGCGCTGGCGACCTGCAGCGTGGTCGCCACGCCCTGCTGCTGGCGGGCCAGGGTCAGCCGCTGCACGTCGCGTGCGATGTGCAGATTGTCCTCGGTGATGGTCAGCAACTGTCGCGTGGCACGCAGTTGCAGGTACGTATGGGCGGTTTCGGCCATCACCGCGGTCTGCACCGCGTGCCAGTCTTCGTTGGCGATCTGCACGCGGGCATCGGCGATCTCGACCTGGCGGCGCACACGCCCCCATAGATCCAGTTCCCACCCAAGGCCGATACCGGCCTGGAACAGCCCGTAGTCCTCGCGCCCGGCATTGCCGGACGGATCGTTCAGGCCGACCTCGCTGTTGCGGGCACGGGTGGCACCGACCGTCGCACTGACGGCCGGCGCACGGTCGGCGGCACTGATACCGCGCAGCGCGCGGCTCTGGGCGACCCGGTTGGCGGCCAGCTGCACATCCAGATTGGCCTGCATGGCCTGGCCTGCCAGCGCCGCCAGCAGCGGATCCTCGAAGCCGTTCCACCACGCCGCGTCATCGGCAAAGGCCGCCGAGGTGATCACGCTGCCCTCCCATTGCATCGGCAGGCTCGCCTCGGGCCGCACGAAATCCGGGCCGAGGGTGCAGGCGGCCAGTGCGGTACACAGCGCGCTGCCCGCCATCACACGCAACGTCTGCCGGATCATCATGCGCCCTCCCCCGGCAGCCCACGCCCGCCGCTGTCCAGGTCCACGCGCGCTTCCACCGACATGCCCGCGCGCAGCTTGTTCGCCAGCGGCTGGCCTTCGTCGAGCACGATCTTGACCGGAATCCGCTGCACCACCTTGGTGAAGTTGCCGGTGGCGTTCTCCGGCGCGATCGCGGCGAAGGTCACGCCGGTGGCCGGGGCGATGCTGTCGATCCGGCCGTGCAGCGGCTGGCCGGGGAACACATCCACCTGCACATCCACACGTTGCCCGGCATACATGCGGGTCATCTGCGTTTCCTGGAAGTTGGCGACCACGAACGCCTGCTGCAGCGGCACCACCGCGAGCACCGGCGTGCCCGGGGTGAGGTAAGCGCCCACGCGTACGGCGCGGCGGCCGACCATGCCATCGATCGGCGCACGCAGCTCGGTGTGCGACAGATCCAGTTCGGCTCGGGCCTGCGCGGCTTCAGCCCGCTGCACGGCGGCCTGCGCGGACTGCACGCTGGCGCTCAGCAGCGCGATGCGTTGGCGCGCATTGAGTACGGCAGCGGTGCCCTGCTGCAGGTGCGCACCGGCCACGGCCTGGCGCGACTGCGCCTGCTGCGCGTTCTGCACGGTGCCTGCGCCATCACTGGCCAAGGCCTGGTAACGACGTTGATCGGCCTGGGCGAGACGGAGTTCGGCGCGACTGACATCCACACCGGCCTGGGCCTGGTCGATCACCGAGCCCTGCTGCGCCAGTGCGGCCTGCGCGCTGGCCAGTTGCGCCCGCGCATTGGCAAGATCCGCCCGGGCCGTGGCCAGCGCGACCTGGTAGTCGCGGTCATCGATGCGTGCGAGCACATCGCCCGCCTTGACTCTCTGGTTGTCCTGCACGCGCACCTCGCTGACGAAGCCAGCGATCTTCGGCGCGACCACGGTGAAGTCCGCGGTGACATAGGCATTGTTGGTGGTTTGATGGCGGCCGTCGCGCAGCAGCCACCAGGCACCGCCAGCGAACAGCAGCAGGCCGGCGGCGATGACGAAGGGAACGGAGTTGCGATGCAGGGACACAGGGGAGTTCCTTGGATTCAAGCCACGGCACGTGGCGGATGGATGCGTGTGGGCAACCACGGAATCAGCGCGATCAGCGCCACCGCCACCCACGCCACGATGAGATAGAGATCGGCCGAGGTCAGCGCCACCACCTGCGCATGCAGGCGAGCACCCAGCCCTGGCGCGGTGCTGGCGTCGAGCCAGGGCGCGTTGCCGATCCGGTCGACCAGCACGGTCGAATGCAGGTGGCTGCGCACGGTGGTGACCGCCTCGAGTACGCCACCGGCAAGCACCGCGGCAAACCCTTTGACCGTGTTGAACCACGCCGAGGCGAACGGGCCATCGGTCGGCGCCAGGCTGCCGGTGGCCAGCAGCAGCAACGGCAGCACCGCCATCGGCTGGGCGATGATCTGGATCACCTGCAGCCATGCGAAGTTGTCGCGGTGCCACTCGGTGGTCAGCTGCGCACCGAGGCCGCAGGCCAGTGCCAGCAGGCCCAGGCCGATCGCCTGCACCCAGCGGCTGTCCACCCGGCGCTGGTTGAGCAGGGTGGCCACCAGCGGCAATGCAATCAGCTGCGGCAGCGCGACCCACAGCAGCATCGGCGCGGTCTGCAGCGGTCGGTACCCCTGTACTTTGGCAAGGAAGCTGGAGGGAATCATGATCACCGCCAGCAGCACGAACAGCACGCCACCCAGCGTGATCAGGGCGTAGCTCAGATTGCGGTTGGCCAGCAACTGCAGCTTGAAGAACGGCAGCGGGTGCGACCATTCGTTGTAGAGGAACAACGCCAGCAGTGCGCTGCCGCCACCGAGCAGCAGGCAGATCAACGGCGAGGCGAACCACTCCAGGCGCGGGCCCTGCACCAGCCCGATCACCAGCATCACAAGCGCCGGAAACCCGAGTGCCAGGCCGACACCGTTGAACTGCGCGAACCGTTCAAGACGCAGTGGATCCTGTGGCAGCCCCCAGGCCACCATGCCCAGCGCGGCCAGGCACCACGGCACGATCTGCCAGAACGCCCACTGCCAGCCCACGTACTCCACCCACAGGGCCGCCATCGGCGTGCCCAGGCTCGGCCCGAAGGTCGCGGTCAGCGCGTAACCGGCCAGGCCGTACAACTTGATGCCCGGCGGCAGGAAACGCAGCGCCACGCTCATCAGCAGCGGCGGCAGCGCCCCACCGGCCAGGCCCTGCAGCGCACGCAGGATCAGGAACGAGGGCAGGTCCGGCGCGAACGGGCACACCACGCCCAGCACCATGAAGGCGCCGATCATCACCATCGCAAAGCGGCGCAGCGAGAAGGTCACCGCACACCACGGTGCGAACGCCATCGCACTGACCGACATCGCCGTGTACAGCGCGATGATCCAGCTGCCGTCATCGACGCTGAAGCCCATCGCACCCCGGATGTCGGCCAGCGCTACCTTGGTGACGTTTTCGTTGATGCCCGAGATCAGCACGGCCAACAACACACCGCACAGGCCGACCACCAGGCGCAGGCCGAACGCCGTCTGCGCCGGCGGTGCAGCCGGTGCAGCAGGCGCCATCGGCAGCGGCGCGGGCACGGCAGTCATCGTGCACCGCCGGCGGGCGGATGGGGCAGTGGGAACAACAGGGACATGGGGCCACTCCACGACGGGGAGCGGCAGTCTAGGCAGGGCCGATGTTGCGAAAAATGCTGCGTCGGCCATCGCTGGCGTGCGTCACGCGCACGCCTCGCCGGTCGCCTTGCGGGTGGACCTGGCCGTTGCCGGTCAGGCCTGCGTGGGCTCCGCGTCGCACATCGCCTTGATGCTGCGGCGCAGCCAGCGATGCGCCAGGTCGCTGTCCAGGCGGGGATGCCATGCCTGCACGACAATCGCGCTACGCACCGGAATCGGCAGCTCGAACAGGCGCAGCGGCACCCCGAGGCGTTCCAGCCGGGCCAGCATCACGCTGGGCATCTGCGGCAGGATCAGGTCCGAATCGGCTGCGGCGAAGATCGCCGAGTGGAAGGTCGGCATGATCTGCGCGACCCGCCGGCTAAGGCCCAGCGCCTCCAGATCCTCATCGATCGGGCCATACCAACGGCCACGACGCGATACCGCAATGTGGTCGAAGGCCACGAAGCGCTCGGCGGTGATCTCCCCGGCGAAGATCGGGTGGGCCTCGTGCGCGGCACCGAAGAACGAGGTGCTGAACAGGTTCTGCACCTTGGTATCGGCACTGGGTTTGCCGGCGGCGCTGATGTGCAGATCGATCCGGCCCTGCTCCATTGCGTCGTCATCGCCATCGCCCTCGGGAACGAAGCGCAGCACCGAACACGGTGCCTGCGCCTTGAACAGTTCGCGCATCCGCCCACCGTAGGTGCCGACGAACACATCATTGGCGCGGATGCTGAAGGTGCGCTCCAGCGTCATCATGTCGACCTCGCGGCCGGCGTTGAACACCAGGTGTGCCTGCTCGATCACCCCGCGCACCTGCTCGCGCAGCTGCAGCGCGCGCGGGGTCGGGGCCAGCCCGCGGCCGGCACGGACCAGCACTGGATCGCCGAGCGCCTCGCGGATGCGGCCCAGGGTGCGGCTCATCGCCGGGGCACTGAGGTTCATCCGCCGCGCCGCCCCCACGACGCTGCCCTCCTCGATCAGGGCATCCAGGGCGATGAGCAGGTTCAGATCGGGCATGGTCACGGCAGTATCACCTTCAACGTGTGGCGGTGACTTTACTGCAATCCAAAACCCCTATTCGTGCGTTGCACGCACTACTCGCCTGCGGCACACGGCATGGGTCCAGTGCGGGCAGTAGGCGACCCTGGCGGCCCCTCTTCCGAGAATGCCGATGTTCACCAAGATCCTCGTTGCCCTGGATGGCGGCCCCCAGCATGCGCAGGTACTGGAGCTGGCGGCCTCATTGGCCGGCCCTGCCTCGCGCCTGCACCTGCTGTGCGTGCTGGACCCGGCCTTCGCGCTGGGCGACGACGCGCCCCGTGCCGAGCACGCCGAGTATCCGGCCGCCGACGCCCAGGTCCACCAGGCCGAACAGCTGCTTGCCACCGCGTTGGGCCGCCTGCGCGAGCGCGGCATCGATGGCCTCGGGCATCACCCGGCCGGCGAACCGGCGCAGGTGATCTGCGACCATGCCCGCCAGCACGGCTGCGACCTGATCGTCATCGGCCACCGCCACCTGTCGCGGCTGGAGCGCCTGCTGGATCGCTCGGTCGGGCAATGGACGGTGGACCATGCGCCCTGCCCGGTGCTGGTGGAAGTGCGCGGTGGCGAGACCTGAGCGGAGCACGCCGAGTGAGGTGCCAGGCCCAGGCGCGCGCTCCCGGGCCGTGCCGGGCCCCTTGCCCGGCCCGGTTCGGCGCGCGTTGCCGCCGCCCAGCGGCGGGTCCACCGGTGTGCCTCAGGCGTACAGCGCCTTTGCGTGGTGCGCGATGTGCTCGCCGATGAAGCTGCTGATGAAGTAATAGCTGTGGTCGTAACCGGGCTGCAGGCGCAGCGTCAGCGGATGACCGGTGGCGGTGCAGGCGGCCTGCAGCCATTGCGGCTGCAGCTGGTTGTCGAGGAACTCATCGCCACCGCCCTGGTCGACCAGCAATGGCAGGCGCTCGGTGGCCGTGGCCACCAGCTCGCTGGCATCCCAGGCCGCCCAGCTGGCGCGGTCCTCGCCCAGGTAGGCCGTGAACGCTTTCTGGCCCCACGGCACGCGCGTCGGCGCGACGATCGGCGAAAACGCCGACACGCTCTTGTAGCGACCCGGGTTCTTCAATGCGATCACCAGCGCACCGTGGCCCCCCATCGAGTGGCCGCTGATGCTGCGCGCGCCAGTGGTCGGGAAATGCGCGTCGATCAGGGCCGGCAGTTCCTCCACCACGTAGTCGTACATGCGGTAGTGCGCCGCCCACGGCTGCTCGGTGGCGTTCAGATAGAAACCAGCGCCCTTGCCCAGGTCGTAGCCTTCGGCATCGGCGACGTCATCGCCGCGCGGGCTGGTGTCCGGCGCGACCAGGATCACGCCGTGCTCGGCGGCATAGCGCTGCGCGCCGGCCTTGGTGATGAAGTTCTGTTCGTTGCAGGTCAGCCCGCTCAGCCAGTACAGCACCGGCAGCTTCTGCGTGGCCGCCTGCGGCGGCAGGTAGACGGCGACATTCATCTCGCAGCCCAGCACCTGCGAGGCATGGCGGTACACGTCCTGCCAACCGCCGGACGCGGCGCGGTGTTCGATGCGTTCCATGGGGATTCTCCGTAGGGGCGGCGCGGATCGCGCGCCGCCCGTGGTAGCTCAGAAATGCACGACCGAGCGGATCGACTTGCCTTCGTGCATCAGGTCGAACGCATCGTTGATCTCGTCCAGGCCCATCGTGTGGGTCACGAACGGCGCCAGTTCGATATCGCCCTTCATGGCGTCTTCGACCATGCCCGGCAGCTGGCTGCGGCCCTTGACGCCACCGAAGGCGGTGCCCTTCCACGAGCGGCCGGTGACCAGCTGGAACGGACGGGTCGAGATTTCCTGGCCCGAGCCGGCCACACCGATCACCACCGACTGGCCCCAGCCACGGTGCGCGCATTCCAGCGCCGCGCGCATCACGTTGACGTTGCCGATGCATTCAAAGGTATGGTCCACGCCCCACGTGGTCATCTCCACGATGACCTGCTGGATCGGCTTGTCATGGTCCTTCGGGTTGATGCAATCGGTCGCGCCGAACTGCTTGGCCAGTTCGAACTTGGAGGGGTTGGTATCGATCGCGAAGATGCGGCCGGCCTTGGCCTGGCGCGCGCCCTGGATCACCGCCAGGCCGATGCCGCCCAGCCCGAACACCGCCACCGAATCGCCTTCCTGCACCTTGGCGGTGTTGTGCACCGCGCCGATGCCGGTGGTCACGCCGCAGCCGAGCAGGCAGACGTGTTCCGGGTTGGCTTCCGGATTGATCTTGGCCAGCGAGACTTCGGCCACCACGGTGTACTCACTGAAAGTGGAGCAGCCCATGTAGTGGTAGATCGGCTCGCCGTTGTAGCTGAAGCGGGTAGTGCCATCGGGCATCACGCCCTTGCCCTGGGTGGCGCGCACGGCCACGCACAGGTTGGTCTTTCCGCTCTGGCAGAACAAGCACTCACCACACTCGGCGGTGTACAGCGGGATCACGTGGTCGCCCGGCTTGACGCTGGTGACGCCCTCGCCCACTTCGACCACGATGCCCGCGCCTTCATGGCCGAGCACCGCCGGGAACAGACCTTCCGGATCATCGCCCGACAGCGTGAACGCATCGGTGTGGCAGACACCGGTGTGGGTGATCTTGACCAGCACTTCGCCCTTCTGCGGCGGCGCGACATCGATCTCGACGATCTTCAACGGTTCGCCAGCGGCGAAGGCAACGGCGGCACGGGATTTCATGGGAAGCACTCCAAGGCAGGGAACAAAGATGGGCAGTACGCGGGCACCCGCGCACTCATTTCAGATAGGAACGGATCAGCATGCTCATCTCGCGCACGCGCTCATCGCGCTGCGCATCGGATTGGGCCGGTTGCCCGAACTCTTCGCGCAGATGCGCCTCCATCACTTCGGACATCAGCCCGTTGACGGCACCACGGATCGCGGCGATCTGCTGCAGCACCGGCCCGCACTCGGCCCCGGCTTCCAGCGCGCGGTCGAGTGCATCGCACTGGCCGCGGATCCGACGGACCCGGGCGAGAACGCGCTTTTTTTCCTGCGGTGAATGGGGCATGGAGGCAAGGCCGGTTAACTATACTGGGGGTGAGTATACAGCATCCACGGAATTCCCTTCGCGGTGGGTTCCGCAGCAGGGCTGATCAGGGCTTATCAGGGCTGATGACCCGAGGGTCGGCGGCGGCGTGCCAGATAGATGCGACCAGCAACCAACACCGCAAACACCACTACCGCCGTCCTAACGAGCGGATCAGGCGAGATGCTCGGCTGGGGCCAGAACGCGAGCCAGCCCGCGAGCACTGCGAAACTGACCAACGCCAGCAGCGCGAGCGCCCTTGCTAAACGCGGGAAGAATGGCAGGGCCAGCAACGGCGCCGCGACAAGCAGCAGCCCTGCCCCGCCACACGCCAGTGCTGCGCGACCCTGCGTAACATTTCCCGTCGTTGCGATCGTCAGGATCAGCACCGCGTACAGCGCAAGGACGGCACCGCCGACCATCGCCAGAATGTTCACAAATCGTCGGTTACGCATCCATTTCACCGTTGATGAGGACAGGCCGTGGGTCTGCACTACTCGACGCCAGATACGTCCCAGCAGATGCGAGGTGCATGCGCAGAATGCAGGATCTGCGTTTGAAGAACGAGCATCCAGGGCAGATGCCGCCCGCGCCCCGCTACCCCCGCAGCAGATCAATGAACGCCCGCAGCGCAGACGACATCTGCCGCTGCCGTGGGTAATACACCGCAAAGCCGGCGAACGGCTCGCTCCAGTCCTCCAGCACGGCAACCAGCCGGCCGTCGTCGAGATACGGGCGTGCGGAATCTTCCAGCACGTAGGCCAGCCCCAACCCGTCCACCACCGCCTGCAGGATCGTGTTCTGATCACCCAACGTGAGGCGCCCGGGCACGTCGATCTCCAGTGCCTGGCCATCGCGTTCGAACTGCCACTTATAGAGATGGCCACTGGCGAAGCGGAACCGCACACACTCGTGCCGATGCAGATCACGGGGGTGCTGCGGTATCTCCCGCCCCGCCAGATAGGAGGGCGCACCCACGATCAGGCCGCGCAGCGCCGGCCCCAGTGGCACGGCCACCATGTCTTCCGGCACCGATTCGTGCAGGCGCACGCCAGCGTCGTAACCGCCGGCGACGATATCCACCAGGCCATCGTCCTGGGCCAACTCCAAACGCACATCCGGGTGCGCAAGCAGGAACTTCGCCAGGCGTGGGCCGAGCTGGGTCTGGACGGCGGCGCGGGTGGCGTTGATGCGCAGCAGGCCGGCCGGTGCCGCGCGGAAGTGGTTCATCTCTTCCAATGCGTCATGCACCTGCCCCAGCGCGGGCTGCAGGCGCTCGAGCAGGCGCTGGCCGGCTTCGGTGAGGGCGACGCTGCGGGTCGTGCGATGGAACAGACCCACGCCCAGGCGTTCTTCCAGCGCGCGGATCGCGTAGCTGACCGCCGAGGTGGACAGCGCCAGCTCCGCCCCGGCCTTGCGGAAGCTGCGGTGGCGGGCCACGGCGGCGAAGGCGGCGAGGTGGGTCAGGTTGTCAGTGGCCATGATTATCCCGTTTCACTTGATGAATCATGCCGATATCCTGACTTTTTGTGCACGGGATCGGGGCGTATTGTAAAGCGCCTTTCTACAAACCTGCCAAGGATTCCCCATGTCCCTCGCCCATGGTTATGCGGTGCACGACCAGACCGCGCCGCTGGTGCCGTTCTCCTTCGAACGTCGCCCGGCCGGTCCCGATGACGTCCGCATCGAGATTCTCTTCAGCGGCATCTGCCACTCCGACCTGCACCAGGCCCGCGACGATTGGGGTGGTTCCAAGTTCCCGATGGTGCCCGGCCACGAGATCATCGGCCGCGTGACCGAGGTCGGCGCCAACGTCACCCGCTTCAAGGTGGGTGACTTCGCCGGCGTCGGCTGCATGGTCGATTCCTGCCGCCACTGCGCCGCCTGCGACGAAGATCTGGAGCAGTACTGCGAGAAGGGCGCCACCTTCACCTACAACAGCACCGAGCGCGAGAGCGGCCAGCCGACCTTCGGCGGTTACTCGGACCACATCGTGGTCGAGCAGCGCTTCGTGGTGAAGGTGTCCGAGACGCTCGACCTCAAGGCCGCCGCACCGCTGCTGTGCGCAGGCATCACCACCTACTCCCCGCTGCGCCACTGGAAGGTCGGCCCCGGCCAGAAGGTCGGCGTCATCGGCCTGGGCGGCCTGGGCCACATGGGCGTGAAGTTCGCCAAGGCGATGGGCGCCACCGTGGTGATGATCACCACCACCCCGGAAAAGGGTGCCGATGCCAAGCGCCTGGGCGCCGATGAAGTACTGGTCTCGCGTGATCCGGCGCAGATGAAGGCCCACGCCGGCAGCTTCGATTTCCTGCTCAACACCATCCCGGTCAGCCACGACACCAACCCGTACATGGGCCTGCTCAAGCGCGATGCGACGATGTGCCTGGTCGGCGTGTTGACCGAGCTGGATCCGCCGCTGATGGGCGCTGCGATGATGTTCGGCCGCAAGCACATCACCGGCTCGGCGATCGGCGGCATGGCCGAAACGCAGGAGATGATGGACTTCTGTGCCGAGCACAACATCGTCAGCGATGTGGAAGTGATCGACATCAAGACCGTCAACGAGGCCTGGGAGCGCATGGCGAAGAACGACGTTCGCTACCGCTTCGTGATCGACATGGGCACGCTGGAAAAGGCCGCCTGATCTTTACGCACAGGCATGAAAAAACCCCGGCAATGCCGGGGTTTTTTGTTGATCGATGCGAACTCAGTACGCAAATTCCTTGAACACCGGATCGATGTTGCCGCCCCACTCGCCGTGGAAGAGCGCCAGCTTGCGGTCGGCCGGAGTCAACCCGGAATCGACGATCTCCTGCAGCACTTCCAGGAACTTGCTTTCGTCCTGGCCATCGGCGTTGCGCGCAGCGCGGCGCTTGAGGCCGGCCACGGCGATCTTCAGGGCCTCGCGCGACAGGTCCAGCACGGTGCCGTTGCGGAACGGCAGCTTCAGCCCATGGCGCGGCACGCCATCACGCAGGACGTTGCGTTCGACCAGGCTGAAATCACGCACCAGATCCCAGGCGGCATCCAGCGCGGCGTCGTCGTACAGCAGGCCCACCCAGAACGCGGGCAGCGCGCACAGGCGGCTCCACGGGCCGGCATCGGCGCCGCGCATTTCCAGGTACTTCTTCAACCGCACCTCGGGGAAGGCGGTGGTCATGTGGTCGGACCAGTCGCGCAGCGTGGGCAGCTGGCCCGGCAGCACCGGCAGCTTGCCGACCATGAAATCGCGGAAGCTCTGGCCGCTGGCATCGTGGTACCTGCCATCGCGGTAGGAGAAGTACATCGGCACATCAAGCAGATAATCCACGTAACGCTCGTAACCGAAGCCGTCTTCGAAGACGAAGTCGAGCATGCCGGTGCGATCGTTGTCGGTGTCGGTCCAGATGTGCGAGCGGTAGCTCTGGTAGCCGTTCGGCGCGCCTTCGGTGAACGGCGAATCGGCGAACAGCGCGGTGGCGATCGGCTGCAGCGCCAGCGACACCCGGAACTTCTTCACCATGTCCGCTTCGGTGGCGTAGTCCAGGTTGACCTGCACCGTGCAGGTGCGGGTCATCATGTCCAGGCCGAGCGTGCCCACCTTGGGCATGTACTCGCGCATGATCTTGTAGCGCCCCTTGGGCATCCACGGCATCTCATCGCGCGTCCACTTCGGCTGGAAGCCCATGCCGAGGAAGCCCAGCTGCAGTTCGCCGGCCACCTGCGCCACCTCGTTGAGGTGGGTGCCGGTTTCCACGCAGGTCTGGTGGATGGTTTCCAGCGCCGCGCCGGAGAGCTCCAGCTGGCCCGCCGGTTCCAGCGTCACCGAGGCGTTGTCGCGCAGCAGTGCGATGGTGCGTCCGTCTTCCTGCACCGGGTCCCAGCCGAAGCGGGTCAGGCCGTTGAGCAGCGCTTCGATGCCGCGGTCGCCGTCGAAGGTGGGCGGGCGCAGATCGTCCAGGCGGAAGCCGAACTTCTCGTGCTCGGTGCCGATGCGCCACTGCGCCTGGGGCTTTTCGCCGGAGGCCAACGTGGCGACCAGTTCATTACGGTCGGTGATCGGCGTCTCGGCGACGTGGCTGGGGCTCGACAAGGGGAGGCTCGCAGAATTCTGGTCAGGGCGGGGATGTGGGGTTCGCGCCCCCGCATCGCAAGGGCGCACTATATCGTGGCGTCCCCTGCCGTCGTGTCACCGTGACGGTTTTCAGCATCCTACTGGCATGGGCTTGACGCTGCGTCGCCCCCGCCGCGGCTGCGAGTCATTCCGCCGCGGGCCGTCGCGACCCCCTAAACTGATCCAATGAGTCGATCCCGACATCCGGAAGTCCATCGCTCCGACCGCGTCGGCTGGCTGCGTGCCGCCGTGCTTGGCGCCAATGACGGCATCGTCTCGGTGGCCGGGCTGGTGGTCGGCATCGCGGCCAGTGGTACCACGGCGTCGACCATCCTGGCCACCGGCATCGCCGGGACCGTGGCCGGTGCGATGTCGATGGCGGCTGGCGAGTATGTTTCGGTGCAGTCGCAGGCCGATACCGAGCTGGCCGACCTGGCGGTGGAAAAGCGCGAGCTGCACGAAGACCCGCACAGCGAGCTGGAAGAGCTGGCGGCCATCTACCGGCAGCGTGGGCTGAGCCCCGCGCTGGCGCACGAGGTAGCCACCCAGCTGACGGCGCACGACGCGCTGGGCGCCCACGCCCGCGATGAGCTGGGCATCACCGAAGAGCTGCGCGCGCGCCCGATGCAGGCAGCGATGGCCTCGGCCGGCGCCTTCGTCAGCGGCGCGGCGTTGCCGGTGCTGACCGCCCTGCTCGCCCCGCATGCCTACGTCGGCCAGGCAACCACCATGGTGACGCTGCTGGGGCTGTGCCTGACCGGCACGCTGGCCGCGCACGCCGGCGGTGCCCCGCGCCTGCGCGGTGCGTTGCGCGTGACGTTCTGGGGCGCCATTGCGATGGCTGCGGCGGCGCTGGTCGGACACCTGTTCAACGTGGCAGGCTGAGCCATGTCCATCCCGATCGACACCACCGCTTCGCTGCTGGCGAGACTGGCCAGCCTGGCCGACTGCCAGCGCGCCGATGGCTACGCCTGCATCACCGCACGCCGCGAGCATGGCGCCTCCTCGGTGGACATCCCGCAGCCACAGTTCGCCATCCTCCTGCAGGGACGCAAGCAGGTTCGCACCGCGCAGCAATCCCTGGAATTCGCCCCGGGCGATCTGTTCCTGATCACCCGTCGCTGCCGCATCGATGTGGTCAACATTCCCGATCCGCACAGCGGCCTGTACCTCAGCGCGATCGTGCCGCTGTGCGCCGAAGCGCTCACGGCCGCCCGGGCGCTGTGGAACGAGCCCCTGCCCGACGCCGGCGACGCGCTGGCACGGCTGCCGCTGGCCGAGCATGGCGCGACGCTGCTGCAATGGCGGCAGGCGCTGGAGCAGGGCCACTACACCGAAGCGCGGTTGGCGCTGGCCGGGCTGGCCGTGGCGTTCTGCCGGCGCGGACATGGCAGCCTGCTGATTCCACCCGAGCCCAGCGTGGCTGATCGCATCCGCGATCTGATCGCGGCCCAGCCCGAGCGCGACTGGCAGTCACGCGATTTCGAAGCGCAGCTCGGGCTCAGCGGTGCGACCCTGCGGCGGCGCTTGGCCAGCGAGCAGTCCAGCGTGCGCGAGCTGATCACCGATGCGCGGCTGGCGCATGCCATGAGCCTGCTCTACACCACCCGGTTGCCGCTGAAAACGGTGGCCGCGCGCGTGGGCTACCGCTCGCTGGGCAGCTTCAACAAGCGCTTCGCCGAACGTTACGGGTTGGAACCGGCGGCGATCGGCAACAGCTGAGGCGAGCGGATCGCGCGGCATTCTGAGCGGAACGCAGCAGGCGGCACGCGCAGCATGGAGACACCGCGGTACTGCCGCTCCGTTCGGATCCTGACATGTCGTTTCCCCGCATTCGCACGCTCGCCACGGCGCTGCTGCTGGCCGTTGCCGCCAGCCCGGCACTGGCCACCACCACGCACACCCCGCGCGGGCAGGTGCCCGGCGTCTACCACCAGCAGATCGGCACGTTGCAGGTCACTGCCCTGTTCGACGGCACGGTCGCACTGGGCCGACAGGAACTCGTCGGGATCGCTCCCGGCGCGGTCACCCGCCTGCTCGATCACCGCTACGTGCCCGAGGATGGCAAAGGCCTGCAGACCGCGGTCAACGCCTACCTGGTGCAGCAGGGCGATCATCTGACGTTGGTCGATACCGGCACCGCGCAGTGCTTCGGCCCCGGGCTGGGCCAGGTGCTGGGCAACCTGCGCAAGGCCGGCTATGACCCGGCCGAGGTGGATGATGTCGTGCTGACCCACGCCCACCCCGACCACCTGTGTGGCCTGCTGGATGGGCAGGACACGCTGGCCTACCCGAATGCCACGGTGTGGCTGTCCGCCGCCGATGCGGCGTTCTGGCTGGATCCGGCCAGTGAAGCCACCGCGCCGCAGGGCGTCCGGTTTGCCTTCGCATTGGCACGCAAGGCGGTGGCACCGTATGAAGCGAGCGGGAAATTGAAGCGCTTTGCCCCTGGCGACACGTTGCCGACCGGGATCACCGCATTGGACAGCCACGGCCACACGGTCGGGCATGTGTCTTACCGGATCGATGGTGGCGCCGGCCAGCAGCTGCTGGTGTGGGGCGACATCGTGCATTTCCATGCCGTGCAGTTCGCCCAGCCGCAGGCCTCCTATGAAGCCGACAGCGACCGCACGGCTGCGATCGCCAGTCGGCGCCGGATGATGGCGCAGGCTGCGGATCAGGGCTGGTGGGTGGCCGGCGCGCACCTGCCGTTCCCAGGGCTGGGCCATGTCCGGCGTGAAGGAGAGGCGTTCGCCTGGGTGCCGGGCGAATTCGCGCCGTTACCGGCGAAATGAGGGGACACGACCGCGCCGTGCACGAGGCGTCAGGCGCACTCGGGTAGTGCCGGCCGCTGGCCGGCTCCCGATACATCTGATGGAAAGAGCAGCCGGCCAGCGGCCGGCACTACCCGGCGCCGCGCGGCCCGTTGGACCGCGGCAACGCCCGGATCAGGCCGCTTCGGGCGCCGGCTTGTTCAGGCCCAGCCAGCCGCCGATGATCCCGCGGGCTTCATCCACGCCCTGACGGGCGGGGCCGGAGAAGGTCTGCACGCTGACGGTGTCGCCGAACGAGGAATGCAGTTCCTTGCGCACCTTCTGCAGGGCGATGCCCTGCTGGCCACGGCCAAGCTTGTCGGCCTTGGTCAGCAGCGCGTGCGCGGGCAGGCCGCGCTGCACCGCATACGCCAGCATCTGGCGATCGTAGTCCTTCAGCGGGTGACGGATGTCCATCACCACCACCAGGCCACGCAGGGCCTCGCGGGTACGGAAGTACTGGTCGATGAAGGCCTGCCAGTGCGCCTGCAGGTCCAGCGGGACCTTGGCGTAGCCGTAACCGGGCAGATCGACCAGCTTGGCCTCCGGGGTGACCTCGAAGAACACCAGCTGCTGGGTGCGGCCGGGGGTCTTGGAGACCCGGGCCAGGCTGTTCTGGCGGGTGAGGGCGTTGAGGGCACTGGATTTGCCGGCGTTGGAGCGACCGGCAAAGGCGACTTCCGCGCCCACGTCTTCCGGCAATTGCCGAGTGTTGTGGGCCGAAAGCAGGTATTGGGCGCGTTCGAGGAGCAATGACATGGGCATAGGATCGCATGTCCGGGGCTCCTCCGCGCTGTCTGCCCCCGGTTTTGCTGCACCCTGCGTTGACCGTGGCGTGAAACGGCGTTGATAATCGGGCGATCCCCGTGGTTGCGGTCCCGCAACCGCCAGGCCGGTCCACACGGAGCTTCCGCATGCGCCATGCTCGCGTTCTTGCCGTTTCCGCACTTGCTGTCTCGCTGCTCGCCGCCGTTGCCGTTGCCCAGACCTCGATCACCCCGTTGCCGGACAACGGGCCGATCAGGACCGCCTCGCTGGAGGTCGATTTCAGCAAAACCACCTGGGGCGATCCCAAGGCCGGGCAGGCCAAGGCCGCGGCCTGCGCAGCCTGCCACTCGGCCGATGGCAACTCCACGGTGGAGATGTACCCGAGCATCGCCGGCCAGAGCGAGCGCTACAGCGCCCAGCAGATGGCCCTGATCGCCAATGGCCAGCGCACCTCCGGCGCCTCGGCGGCAATGGTGCCGTTCGTGCAGGACCTCACCCCGCAGGACATGCGCGACATCGGCGCCTATTTCGCCACGCAGAAGGCCACGGCCGGCATCGCCGACGATGGCGCGGTCACCGAAGGCCCGTATGCCGGCAGGAAGTTCTATGAGATCGGCCAGCAGCTGTATCGCGGCGGCGATGCCGAGCGTGGCATCCCGGCCTGCATGGCCTGCCATGGCCCCACCGGCGCCGGCAACCCGGGCCCGGCCTACCCGCATATCAGTGGCCAGCACGCGGCCTATGTCGCGCGTCGCCTGCAGGAGTACCAGGCCGGGACCACCCAGGAGACCGACAAGGCCCACTTCCAGATCATGGCCACGATCGCCAAGTCGTTGACCGAGCAGGAAATCCAGGCCTTGGCCAGTTACCTGCAGGGCCTGCACAACCGCGCCGATGACGTGGCCGCGGCAACGCCGGTCGCGGGGGGCGCGCAGGCACCCTGACCACCGCCCACACCGCAGCGCATCCCCTTGGTCGGATGACAGATGCGGCCGCCTTGGCTGGCGGGGTATGTTCACTGCCACGCCGGCGACTGGGCCGGCGTCGTTTTTTCTGTATGGAGATGGATGTAGATGACGTTGATGCCCCGCCTGATGCTGTTGCTGCTGGCCCTGAGCCCGTTGAGCACCCTCGCTGCCCCCCCGGCCCCGCTGGTGGAGGGCAAGGATTACGACCGCATCGCCGACGCCGGACCGTTCGCGCCGCTGGCCGGCAAGATCGAAGTCGTGGAGATGTTCGGCTACACCTGCCCGCACTGCGCGCATTTCGAGCCGCAGTTGGAAGCCTGGGCCGCCAAGCTGCCCAAGGACGTCCGTTTCACCCCGGTGCCGGCCGCCTTCGGCGGTGTGTGGGATTCGTTTGCCCGCGCCTACTACGCTGCCGATCAGCTGGGCGTGGCCAAGCGCAGCCACCGCGCGATGTTCGATGCCCTGCATGAGAAGGGCTCGCTGCCGATGCAGAACGTCTCGCCGGACGAACTGGCCGCGTTCTACCAAGGCTTCGGCGTGGCGCCGCCGCAGTACATCGCCGCGCTCAGGAGCGATGCGGTGGATGCCAAGGTCAAGGCCGCCCGCGCCTTCGCCCTGCGCACCAAGGTGCCGGGTACGCCGACGCTGATCGTCAACGGCGTGTACCTGGTCAAAGGCGACTCGTTCGAGTCCATGCTGCGCAATGCAGATGCCCTGATCGCCCGCGCGCGCAGCGGCAAGGCGCTCTGACAGCGCTCGCTGAACCATCACGCACCGTGCACGCGGGACGCTCGTTTCCGCGTGTCATCATGCTTCCCTGGCCGACGCTCCCAGCGTCGGCCCCAACATGCTCATCCGCTGGAGATGCTTCGATGAAGACCCGTTTCGCCATTACGCTCATGGCCCTGCTGCCGATCCTGGCCGCCTGCAAGGCCCAGGACGGTACCGCCAACACCACCGCCCCGGCCGAACCGGCCGCCCCGAGCAGCACCCCGGCTACCGAAACGGCCACGCCGACCGAGCAGGCCCCGGCCGCCAGCGGTGAAACCGCCGCCGCCGAGACCGCCGCTGCCGAAGCCACCACCCCGGCGCCCGCCCCCGCCTCCTCGCGCCCGACCGGCCCGGAACCGGTCGCCGGCACCGACTACGTGGTGATCGAAAACGGCCAGCCGTTCCAGCCGGCCACCGGCAAGATCGAAGTCGCCGAGATCTTCGGTTACGTGTGCCCGGCCTGCGCCGCGTTCCAGCCGCTGATCGGACCGTGGAAGGCCGGCCTGCCGAGCGACGTCAGCTTCGTCTACGTGCCGGCCATGTTCGGTGGTACCTGGGATGACTACGGCCGTGCGTTCTATGCCGCGCAGGCCATGGGCCTGCAGGAAAAGACCCACGAAGCCATGTACGCGGCGATCCACGCCGAGCAGAGCCTGAAGGGCGAGCGCGGCCGTGATTCGGTCGAAGACATCGCCAACTTCTACGGCAAGCACGGCGCCGACCCGAAGCAGTTCGCCGCGATGATGGGCAGCTTCGCCATCAACGCCAAGACCAACTCGGCCAAGCAGTTCGCCCAGCGCAGCAAGATCAGCGGCACCCCGTCGGTGATCGTCAATGGCAAGTACCTGGTCAAGGGCAAGGGCTTCCCGGACATGCTGCGCATCGCCGATCACCTGATCGCGCGCGAACGCGCGGCCAAGGCCAACTGATCCTGCGATAGCCAACCGTCGTGACCTCCCCCCACACGCGGACCCTGCGCCTGCTGACGGCCAACATCCAGGCCGGTTCGAGCACCCGCCGTTACAGTGATTACGTGACCCGCAGCTGGTCGCACGCACTGCCGGCCGGGCGCAAGCGAACCAGCCTGGATGCCATCGCGCAGATGGCCCGCGAACACGACATCGTCGGCCTGCAGGAGGCCGACCCCGGCAGTCTGCGCTCGGGCTTCACCAACCAGACCCACTATCTGGCCGAGCGTGCCGGCTTCAATTACTGGAGCCACCAGCCCAACCGCCGCATGGGCGGGGTGGCCTCCAGCGCCAACGGCCTGCTCAGCAAGCTGGAGCCGGTCGAGGTGCAGGACCACGCCCTGCCCGGCCGGATCGGTGGGCGCGGCGTGTTGCTGGCCAAGTTCGGTGAAGGCAGCCAGGGCCTGGCGGTGGCGGTGGCGCATCTGTCCCTGGGGACCAATTCGCGAATGTCGCAATTGGCCTTCATTGCCGATCTGCTGTCCGACCACCCCAACGCCGTGCTGATGGGCGATTTCAACTGCCTGGCCGAGCGACCGGAAATGCAGGTGCTGTACCAGAAGACGACGCTGCAGCCGCCGGGCTGCGTGGTGCCGACCTTCCCCAGCTGGCGCCCGGACCGGGCGATCGACCACATCCTGCTCAGCGACGGCCTGCAGCAACGCAGTGCCGAAGCCGTGCCGGCCGCGTTCTCCGATCACCTCGCGCTGGCGATGTCGATCGATGTACCGAGCAGCGCGCTGCGCTGACCCCCTGGTCACCCGCCGCCCTTGCGCGGCGGGCATCGTGAGCGTGTAAACAGGCTGTCCACAGCGCCTGTGCGATAAATCCCGCCGTCTGCCGCTCCGGCACCGGGAGTATCCCCCACCCCATGAGTACCGTGGAGCCGCCTCTGTCCGAGGTGCGCACGCTTCGACCCGTGTTCCTGCTTGCCGCCACGATCGTGGCGGCATTCGCCATTCTGGTCACCGTGTTTCCCATCGATGCCGGCGTGATGCTGCTCGATGCCCAGACCTGGGCCTCGCGCAATGTCGGCTGGTATTACCTGCTGGCGATGACCGTGTACCTGGTGTTCGTGGTCGGCGTGGCGTTGTCCGGCTATGGCAGCGTCAAGCTGGGCGCGGACCATGACGAACCGGAGTTCAGCTATCTGTCCTGGGCCGGCATGCTGTTCGCCGCCGGCATCAGCATCACCCTGTTCTTCTTCTGCGTCTCCGAGCCGCTGACCCATTACCTGTTGCCGCCGCAGGGCGGCACCGGCAGTGGCGAGGCCAGCGCGCGCCAGGCGATGCAGCTGCTGTTCCTGCACTGGGGCCTGCATGGCTGGGGCGTGTTCGCGCTGGCGGCGATGGCGCTGGCCTACTTCGCCTACCGCCACAACCTGCCGCTGGCACTGCGCTCGGCGCTGTATCCGCTGATCGGCAAGCGCATCAACGGGCCGATCGGCTACACCGTGGATGCGCTGGGGATCGTGGCCACCGTATTCGGCCTCGGCGCGGACATGGGCTTTGGCGTGCTGCATCTCAACGCGGGCTTGAACACCCTGTTCCCGGTGCCGCATGCGGCCTGGGTGCAGGTCGGGCTGATCGTGCTGATGATGGGCGCGGCCATCACCGTGGCCGTCTCCGGGGTGGAGAAAGGCGTGCGCTGGATGTCCAACATCAACATGCTGCTGGCGATCTCGCTGCTGCTGTTCATGCTGTTCGCCGGACCCACCCAGTACCTGCTCAACGCCTTCATCCAGAACATGGGCGACTACCTGGGCAACGTGGTCGGCAAGAGTTTCGATGTCTACGCCTACGGCGGGCGCCCGGACTGGCTGGGCAACTGGACGGTGTTCTACTGGGCCTGGTGGATCGGCTGGGCGCCGTTCGTGGGCCTGTTCATCGCGCGCATCTCGCGCGGGCGCACCATCCGTGAGTTCGTGCTGGGCGTGCTGCTGATCCCGCTGGGGTTCACCCTGGCCTGGCTGTCGATCTTCGGCAACAGCGCGCTGGACCAGATCCTGCACCATGACCAGGTGCACCTGGCGCAGATGGCGGTGGAGAACCCACCGACCGTGCTGTACGCGCTGCTGGAAAGCTACCCGTGGAGCCGCGCCGTCATCGCCGTCACGGTGATCGTCAGCTTCATCTTCTTCGTCACCTCGGCCGATTCCGGCACGGTGGTGCTGTCCACGCTGTCCTCGCAGGGCGGCAATCCCGAAGACGACGGCCCGCGCTGGCTGCGCGTGTTCTGGGGCGTGATGACCGGTCTGGTCACCGCCGGGCTGCTGCTGGCCGGCAGCATGGACGCGCTCAAATCCGCCGTGGTGCTGGCTTCGCTGCCGTTCTCGGTGGTGCTGCTGCTGATGCTGTGGGGGCTGACCCGTGCGCTGGGCGAGGAGTCGCAGCGCAAGAAGGCCTCGCAGTACTCCCCGATCCCGTTGATCGGGCAATCGCGGCATCAGCGCGGCTGGCGCCAGCGCATCACCCAGGCGGTGCATTTCCCGGTACGCGACGAGGTGTACCGGTTCATGGATACCGATGTGAAGCCGGCGATCGAAGCGGTTGCCGCGCAGCTGCTCGAACAGGGCCTGGACGTGCAGACGAAGTTCGAGCCGGGCCACATGGAACTGCTGGTGGACCATGGCGAACAGCAGGTGTTCACCTACCAGGTGATCATGCGCGGCTACCTCACGCCTTCGTTCGCCGCGCAGCGCTTCCGCAACCAGCGTTACTACCGCGCCGAAGTGCACCTCTATGAAGGTGGACAGGACTACGAGCTGTTCGGCTACAGCCGCCAGCAGATCATCAACGACATCATCGATCAGTACGAGCGTCACCTGCAGTTCCTGCATCTCACGCGTTGACGCACTGATCTCCCGCTGCAAAGGAGTCATCGACATGCCTACCCTCCCCGACCAGCTGCTGTACATCGGCGGCCGCTACGTTCCCTCCCAGGGCGGAAAGACCTTCGAGGTCATCAACCCGGCCAATGGCGAGCTGCTCGCCAACGTCCACAGCGCCAACAGCGACGATCTCGACGCTGCCGTGGAGAGCGCCCAGGCCGGCCAGAAAGTGTGGGCCGCGCTGACCACGGTGGAGCGCTCACGCGTCCTGCTGCGTGCGGTGGCGCTGCTGCGCGAGCGCAACGATGCGCTGGCCGAGCTGGAATCGCGCAACACCGGCAAGGCCCTGAGCGAGACGCTCAGCGTGGACGTGGTCACCGGCGCGGACGTGCTGGAGTACTACGCCGGCGTCATGCACGGGCTGGAAGGCAGCCAGGTGCCGCTGCGCGAGAGCAGCTTCTTCTACACCCGCCAGGAGCCGCTGGGCGTGGTCGGTGCGATCGGCGCCTGGAACTACCCGATCCAGATCGCGCTGTGGAAGGCCGCCCCCGCGTTGGCCGCGGGCAATGCGATGATCTTCAAGCCCAGCGAAGTCACCCCGCTGACCGCGCTGAAGCTGGCGGAAATCTTCACCGAGGCCGGCCTGCCCGATGGCGTGTTCAACGTGTTGCCGGGCGATGGCGCCGGCGTCGGCTCGGCGCTGACCGAGCATCCCCTGATCGAGAAGATCTCCTTCACCGGCGGCACCGCCACCGGCCGCAAGGTGATGGCCAGCGCCTCCAGCTCCACGCTCAAGGACGTCACCATGGAGCTGGGGGGCAAGTCGCCACTGATCATCTGCGCCGACGCCGATCTGGACCTGGCCGCCGACGTGGCGATGATGGCCAACTTCTACAGCTCCGGCCAGGTGTGCACCAACGGCACCCGCGTGTTCGTGCCGCGCAGCACCCTGGCCGCGTTCGAAGCCAAGCTGTTGGAACGGGTCAAGCGCATCCGCATCGGCGACCCACTGGCCAAGGACACCAACTTCGGCCCGCTGGTCAGCGCCGCGCACATGCAGCGCGTGCTTGAGCACATCGCCAGCGGCAAGGCCGAGGGTGCACGGCTGGTCTGCGGCGGCGAACGGCTGACCGACGGCGCGCTGGGCAAGGGCTGCTATGTGGCACCGACGATCTTCAGCGATTGCCGCGATGACATGCGCATCGTGCGCGAAGAGATTTTCGGACCGGTGATGAGCCTGTTGGCGTACGACGACGAAGACGAGGCCGTGCGCCGCGCCAACGACACCGATTACGGTTTGGCCGCCGGTGTGGTGACGCCGGATCTGGCCCGTGCGCATCGGGTGATCCATCAGCTCGAGGCCGGCATCTGCTGGGTCAACAGCTGGGGCGAATCGCCTGCACAGATGCCGGTGGGCGGCTACAAGCAGTCCGGTGTCGGCCGCGAAAACGGGCTGGCCACGCTGCGTGCCTACACCCGCACCAAATCCATCCAGATCGAACTGGACCGCTACGCGTCGGTGTTCTGAACCGGCCTTACCAGGAGACACCGCGATGAAGCGCGAGTACGACTACATCATCATCGGCGCCGGGTCGGCCGGCAACACGCTGGCCGCGCGCCTGACCGAAGACGCCGGCGTCAGCGTGCTGCTGCTGGAAGCCGGTGGGCCGGATTACCGGATGGATTTCCGCACCCAGATGCCGGCCGCACTGGCTTATCCGCTGCAGGGCCGGCGCTACAACTGGGCGTATGAAACCGAGCCGGAACCCTACATGGACAACCGGCGCATGGAGTGCGGCCGCGGCAAGGGCCTGGGCGGTTCCTCGCTGATCAACGGCATGTGCTACATCCGCGGCAACGCGATGGACTTCGACCAGTGGGCCAGCTTCGACGGCCTGGAAGACTGGAGCTACCACGACGTGCTGCCCTACTTCCGCAAGGCGGAAACGCGCGACATCGGCGCCAACGATTATCACGGCGGCGACGGCCCGGTCAGCGTGGCCACGCCGAAGAACGGCAACAACGTGCTGTTCCACGCGATGGTCGAGGCCGGGGTGCAGGCGGGCTACCCGCGCACCGACGACCTCAACGGCTACCAGCAGGAAGGCTTCGGCCCGATGGACCGCACGGTGACCCCGCGCGGGCGCCGCTCCAGTACTGCGCGCGGTTACCTGGACATGGCCAAGGACCGCGAGGGGCTGGAGATCGTGGTGCACGCCACCACCGACCGCATCCTGTTCGCCGGCAAGCGCGCGGTCGGTGTGCGCTACCTGGCCGGCAACAGCGCCGAGCCGATCGACGCCACCGCCCGCCGCGAGGTGCTGCTGTGCGCCGGTGCGATCGCCTCGCCGCAGATCCTGCAGCGCTCCGGCGTGGGCGCGCCGGCGTTGCTGGCCGCCCTCGGCGTACCGCTGGTGCACGACCTGCCCGGCGTCGGCGAGAACCTGCAGGATCACCTCGAGGTGTACATGCAGTACGCCTGCAAGAAGCCGGTCTCGCTGTACCCGGCTTTGCAGTGGTGGAACCAGCCGGCGATCGGCGCGGAGTGGTTGTTCGCCGGCACCGGGATCGGTGCCAGCAACCAGTTCGAAGCCGGCGGCTTCATCCGTACCCGGGAGGAGTTCGACTGGCCGAACATCCAGTACCACTTCCTGCCGGTGGCGATCAATTACAACGGCACCAACGCGGTCAAGGAGCACGGCTTCCAGGCGCACGTCGGTTCGATGCGCACGCCCAGCCGCGGCCGCGTGCATGCGAAGTCGCTGGACCCGCGCGAGCACCCTTCCATCCTGTTCAACTACCAGTCCACCGACCAGGACTGGCAGGAGTTCCGCGACGCGATCCGCATCACCCGCGAGATCATCGCCCAGCCCGCGCTGGACGAATACCGTGGCCGCGAGATCAGCCCGAGCGCCGCGTGCCAGACCGATGCGGAACTTGACGCGTTCGTGCGCGCGCATGCCGAAACCGCCTACCACCCCTCCTGTTCGTGCGCGATGGGCACCGATGCGATGAGCGTGGTCGATGGCCAGGGCCGCGTACATGGCATGGAAAGCCTGCGCGTGGTGGATGCTTCGATCATGCCGCGCATCATCACCGGCAACCTCAACGCCACCACGATCATGATCGCCGAGAAGATCGCCGACCGGATCCGCGGGCGTGCCCCGCTGCCGCGCAGCACCGCGGCGTATTATGTCGCCGGGGATGCACCGGCACGGCGCTGAGGGCGCGGCGATCCATGGGTAGCGCCGACCGTTGGTCGGCGCGCGATTCCCGGCAATGCCGGCTCCTCGCATCCTGGTAGTGCCGGCCGCTGGCCGGCTCCTCACGATCCAACGGTAACCGCGGAGCCGGCCAGCGGCCGGCACTACCGGTCACGGCATCATGTTTACGCTGGCGCGCCCGGCACCACAGGCACGACCCGTTTCGCGGTCAACGTACTGCCCACCGACGCCACCACCGTGCAGCCGATCGCCGCCCATTGCAGCGGGGTCAGATGTTCGGCCAGCAGCCCCATCGCCAGCAGCGCGGCGACCGCCGGTTCCATGCTGATCAGGATGCCGAAGGTCTCTTTCGGCAGCCGCTTGAGCGCCATCATCTCCAGCGACATCGGGATCGCGCTGGAGACGATCGCCACCCCCAGGCCGAACAGCAGGATCCTCGGCTCCAGCAGCGCCATGCCCGCGTGCGCCACGCCGACCGGCACCACCACCAGCGCGGCCGCGCACAGCCCCAGCGAGACCGTATGCCCGGCCGGCAGATGCCCGGCGCGCTTGCCGAAGATGATGTACAGCGCCCAGCACACCGCCGCGCCCAGCGCGAACATCACCCCCACCGGGTCCAGCGGCTCGCCATGGCCCAGCGGCAGCAGCAGCAACAGACCGACCAGCGCGCAGCCGACCCACACAAAATCGACCGGCCGCCGCGACGACCACATCGCCACCGCCAGCGGCCCGCAGAATTCGATCGCCACGGCGATACCGAACGGGATCGTGCGCAGCGCCATGTAGAACAGCAGGTTCATTACCCCCAGCGTGATGCCATAGCGGAAGATCGCCCCCGCATCCGCTCGCGAGGTGGTCCAGCGCCACGGCCGGAACACCATCAGCAGCACCAGCGCTGAAAAGCCCACGCGCAACGCGCTGGTGCCCTGCGCGCCGATCAGCGGAAACAGCTGTTTGGCATACGAGGTGCCCACGGCCAGCGAGGTGACCGAGCCGAGCACGGCCAGGGCGGGAAAGAAGCTGGAGAGGCGGGAAGTCGACATCCGCACAGGATATTGCGCAACGACCGAAGGAGATGCTCAATTGCGGGGACCTTCCTGCATGTTTCACTCGCCATGTCCGCCACGCTTTACCTCCCCGACAGCTTCGACCGCGCGATCCTGGCGATCCTGCAGCGCGACAACGCCACCCCGCAGCGCGAGATTGCCGAGGCGGTCAGCCTGTCCGCCCCGGCCGTGCAACGGCGGATCAAGCGTCTGGAAGACACGGGCGTGATCCGCGCCAACGTCGCCGTGCTGGACCAGGCACGGCTGGGACGGCCACTGACGATCATGGTCGAGGTCCGCGTCGCCAGCGAGCAGCCGCACCGGGTCGCGCCGTTCCGCCGGCGCGTGCAGGAAGACCCGGCCGTGCAGCAGTGCTACGCGATTACCGGCGACGCCGATTTCCTGTTGATCCTCACCGCCGCCTCGATGGAGGAATACGAGGCGATCAGCGAGCGGCTGTTCGGCAACGACGACAACATCGAGCGTTTCCGCACCGCGGTGGCGCTGAGCACGCTCAAGCGTGGGCTGGACGTGCCCCTCGCGGAGTAATCCGCATCAGCGCGTGGCCGACAACGCCGCGTCGAACAGCGCTTTCGCTTCCGTGATCGCAGCGCCGTGCGTGGCCTGCTGGTCTGCCGCCACCTGGCACAGTGCACCGATGCGCTTGCGGCCCAGCGCGGTACAGCTGGACAGGAAGTCGTAGTGGCCGACGGCCGGCAGGGTGGTCAACGTCGCCTTGGGCAGGGCCGCCGCCGCGATGTCGCTGTTGGTGGCCGGCGAGGCCACCGTGTCGGCCGCACCAACGATGATCGATACCGGCTGCGCCACCTTCTCCAGCGCCTCCGGCGCGAAGGCCTGGATCATGGCCGGCGCGATCAGGAAGACGGCGCGCACCCCGGCAATGGCGCGGTCGTCACCGGCCTGTGCGACCCACGGTGCAAGTGCCGGCGTCTGCGCGGCGGTCATGCGCTGCGCCAGGGTCAGTGTCGGGTTCTCCGCCTGCGGGACGCAGACCCCATCCGCGGGATGCGCGCGGCAGAACGCCAGCAGGCGCTGCAGTTGCGGGCCGGCCCCGGCCGCGACCAGGGCCGTGAACCCGCCTGCCGAGTAGCCCGCCACACCCAGCCGCGTGGCATCCATCGCCTCGGCCAGCACGGGATCGGCCTGCACCGCGGCCAGCGCCGCCGCCAGATCGTCCGCGCGGTTCCACATCAGGATGCTGCCGGCCTCGGTCATCGGGTCCACGCCGTTGTTGCCCGGGTGATCCACCGCGATGACCACGTACCCGGCCCGCGCCATGGCGATGCCGAACCAGCCCATCATCCGCGCACTGCCGCCATTGCCATGCGAGAGCAGCAGCACCGGCCAGCGTCCCTCCGCGATGGCCGCATCGGCGGCGGCGGTGCCGACCTCGAACAGCGGCGCACCGGGTGGCCCGATCGTCAGCGCAGCTTCCCGTGCGCCGGCCTGGGCCGGATACCACACGGTGTACCGCACGCTGTCGCGGTGCCCGGCATCGCGCACGGCGGCACTGGGTGCGTGCGCAACGCCGTGCCGCTCGCCAACGGGCGGCACCGCCCCAACGGCAAACATCGGCAGGCACAGCGCGAGCAGCGCAGCACAACAACGGGCGGTCATTCGCATGGGTCAGTCTCCTTGAGGTGCAGCATGTCGGTCAGCGGCAGCCAGATCTCCACCCCACCGTGGCCGCTGCGGTCATCGAAGCGCGCATCGTAGCGCTCCAGGTCCGGCGCATCGGCCAGGGTCAGGCCGGAGGCCGGCAGATAGTCGTTCAACAACCAGAGCCAGGTGGAGCGGATCGCCGAGATGTGCCCGGCATGCCACGCCACCAGGTACTCGCGCGGCGGGATCGTGATCGCCTGCCAGCCTGGGGGCACGGGTGCGGAGGCACTGATCTCCACGCCGGCGATGTAATCAAAGCCTCCCTCGGCATCACTGTTGCCGCACACGCCATAGGCGATCTCCGCGCCGAGGCCATGCGCCTCCTCCAGGCGCTGCCATTGCGAGGGAATCGAGGCGACGCTCGCAGACGTGTGGCGCGCACCGATCCCGGCCACGCGCAGGCCGCCGCGGTGCTCGCGCCGGGGTTCGATCGTGCAGGGCGTCGAGGTGTCGATGAGTTTCAGCGCCTCGACCAGCACCACCCCCGCCAGCCCCCGCTCGCGCACCTGCTCGGGCGATCGCCCGAACTGCTCCGTGAACGCGCGGGTGAATGCGGCGTGCGATGCGTAGCCGGCGGACAGTGCGACACCGAGAATGTCACCGGCGCCGCCCGCCAGCTGGCGCGCGGCCTCGGTCAGCCGGCGGCCGCGCAGATAACGCACCACCGAGGTACCGGTGCTGAGCTGGAACAGCCGCGAGAGATGGAACGGCGAGAGCCCCACCACGCCGGCGATATCGGCCAGCGACGGATTCCCGGCGAAGTGGCTTTCGATGTACCAGAGCGCCCTGCGTGCCGCACCCATACCGCCAGATCCATGCCGAAGAACGGGTGCGCAGCGTAACCCAGCCTGCAGCACGTCATTTGATCGTTCTTGCTGTCCGCAGTCGCGCCCGGCGCCTCAGCCCTTCACCGCCGCCTCGATCGCGGCCACGTCGATCCTGCGCATGGTCATCATCGCCTCGAACGCGCGCCGGGCGACCGCGGGATCGGTGCTGGTCACCGCCTCGGTCAGCACCCGGGGGGTGATCTGCCAGGACAGGCCCCACTTGTCGCGACACCAGCCGCAGGCGCTTTCCTCGCCCCCATTGCCGACGATCGCATTCCACAGCCGGTCCGTTTCGGCCTGGTCTTCGGTGGCGATCTGGAAGGAAAACGCTTCGCTGTGATTGAACGCGGGGCCACCATTGAGCCCGATGCAGTCAATGCCGGCCACGGTGAAGTCCACCGTCAGCACATCGCCCTGCTTGCCGGAGGGGAAGTCACCAGGGGCATGATGGACGGCGCGTACCGCACTGTCGGGGAAGGTGGCGGCATAGAACGTTGCCGCGTCCAGTGCGGTGCCATTGAACCAGAGGCAGACCGTGTTTTTGCTGGCCATGAGCGTCTCCTGCAAGGGATGGATAGCGCCTGCTCACGGTAGGCGCGGAGGTGTTAAGCCTGCGCGCGGGCATCGCGAGCTGGCCGCGCGCCGCCGTGCGGCCACGCGCCGTCAGGTCCCAAAGCTGAATACGCAGTTGCCTTGCGCGGCATGGGGTACGGCCCGGACGCCTCGCAGAATGCGGTTGATGATGCGAATCATTGCCATTACCATAGTGTGATCCGGGTCGCGCAAGGGATGCGCACTCGTGAACAGTTATCGAGCCCGCGCCGGGTCACCGCCCCCGCCAGCCGCTTCCTGCCCCCACCCCCGCTCCGCCGCAGGCCACCCAGGACGCCGGCCATGCCCGTTGCCGCCCTTCTGGAAACGCCGATGACCCGCTCCGCCCACGTGCTGTCCCGCCCGTCGATGCTCCGTCGCCCGCTGCCGCAGGCATTGATGCTGGCGTTGTGCACCCTCGCCGCCGCCCCCGCATTCGCGCAGGACGCCGCCCCCGACGCCACCACCCTGGACAAGATCGTGGTCAAGGGCGAGCGCGCCGAAGGCTATTCGGTCCGCAAGACCTCGGCCGGTACCCGCTTCGATCTGGCCCCGCGCGAGATCCCGCAGTCGGTGAGCATCATCAGCCACCAGCGCATCGAGGATCAGAACCTGGATGACATCATCGACGTGCTGGGCAACACCACCGGCATCAGCAGCACCCAGTCCGATACCGAACGCACCGAGTTCTACGCGCGCGGCTTCTACATCGACAGCTATCAGTTCGACGGCCTGCCGACCCAGATGGTGCAGAACTGGAGCTACGGCGATTCCGGCCTGGACCTGGCCCTGTATGACCGCGTGGAAGTGGTGCGTGGCGCCACCGGCCTGCTCAGCGGCGCCGGCAACCCGTCCGCCTCGGTGAACCTGATCCGCAAGCATGCCGACAGTGCCGAACTGACCGGCAGCGTGTCGGTGAACGTGGGCAGCTGGGGCCGCACCCGCAGCACGGTGGATGTGACCACCCCGCTGAACGCCAGCGGCTCGGTGCGCGCGCGCGTGATCGGCAGCTACCTGGATACCGAATCACAGATGGACCGCTACGACCAGCACAAGACGCTGGGCTATGCGGTGATCGACGCCGACCTGACCCCGGACACGCAGCTGAGCGTGGGCTACGACTACCAGCAGAAGCGCGCCAACGGCGCGACCTGGGGTGGTTTCCCGATGCTGTTCTCCGATGGCAGCCCGACCCCGTTCGACGAATCGTTCAGCGCCAACCCGCGCTGGACCTACTGGGATACCACCAGCAAGCGCCTGTTCGCCACGCTGGAGCATGCGTTCGCCAACGACTGGAAGGTCAAGCTCGGCGCAACGCACGACACGACCAAGGCCGACGACAAGCTGTTCTACCCGGCCTTCAACGACTGGACCAGCGGCGCATCGCTGCTGGACAAGACCACCGGCGCCGGCGTTACGCCCTCGGCAGGGTTCTACAACACCGAGCGCAAGGTCAATGCGGTGGACGGCTTCGTGGAAGGTCCGTTCCAGCTGTTCGGTCGGCAGCACCAGTTCATGGCCGGCCTGAGCTACAACAAGCGCGAGTTCGCCAACTACGGCGACTACCAGATGGGCTGGGCGCCGCTGGACAACTATCTGGCCGGTGTGGCCGATTTCCCCGAACCGAACTGGGTCGGCACCCTGCCGCTGCAGAGCGAAGGCACCATCACCCAGAAGGCTGGCTACGTCGCCACCCGCCTGTCGCTGGCCGATCCGCTGAAGCTGATCCTCGGCGCGCGCTACACCGACTGGAAGAGTGAAGGCGAAGGCGCCGACCGTTCGCACAAGGTCACCACGCCGTATGCCGGCCTGGTGTTCGACCTCAACGACACCTACTCCACCTACGCCAGCTACACCGAGATCTTCCAGCCGCAGACGGCGCGCGACCGCAGCGGCAGCTACCTCGATCCGGTGGACGGCAAGAGCTACGAAATCGGCGTCAAGGGCGCATGGTTCGACAACCGCCTGAACGCCTCCGTCGCTGCGTTCCGCATCGAGCAGGACAACGTGGCACAGGTCACCAGCGAGCTGATCCCCAGCCGCCCGGGTGAGTTCGCCTACATCGCCGCACGCGGCACGGTGAGCCGTGGGTTCGAGTTCGAGCTCAACGGCGAACTGGCGCCAGGCTGGAACGCGACCTTCGGTGCCTCGCGCTACGTGGCCAAGGACATCAACGATGCGGACATCAACACCAACCTGCCGCAGACCACCATCAAGCTGTTCACCAGCTACACTCCGCAGTCGCTGAGCGCGCTGACGGTCGGTGGCGGTGCCAACTGGCAGAACGGCATCTACTATCCGGTGCCGGCCTATGGCCGTATCGAGCAGGGTGGCTATGCGCTGGTCAGCGCGTTCGTGCGCTACCGCATCTCGCCGGAGTTCAGCGTGCAGGCCAACCTCAACAACCTGCTGGACAAGACGTACTTCTCGCAGATCAACGGCTACGGCGCGTACGGTGACGGCCGCAATGGCTCGATCACCTTCAACTGGTCGTTCTGACCGGTCTTTGATCGTATCGCTTCAACAAGGGAGAGCCGGGCATTGCCCGGCTCTCTGCGTTCTGCACGCCGCGCATTGGACGCGCGGCGGCGCATCGCCGGGCCCCGGTAGTGCCGGCCGCTGGCCGGCAGCCTCATGAACGATGACGGTCCTGCCTGGTTGCCGGCCAGCGGCCGGCAGCCTCATGAACGGTGACGGTCCTGCCTGGTTGCCGGCCAGCGGCCGGCACTACCTCAACGCCGCGCACGCAGCGCCAGACCATCACGGCCTGGCGCGCAATAGCGCCAGTCCAAATCCGATGAAGATCGTGCCGACCACGCGGTCGAACACCTTGCGCAGCCCCGGCTTGGCCAGATAGCCGGCCAGCCCGCGGCCACCGGCGGCATACACCGTGTACCAGAACATCTCCATCACCGCGAAGGTCGCCACCAGGATCACGAACTGCGGCAGCTGCGGCTGGGTCAGATCGACGAACTGCGGCAGGAACGCCGAGGCGAACAGCAGCAGCTTGGGGTTGCTGATCCCGATGATGAAGCCGTCGCGGAACAATACGGTACGCGAGCTCGTGACCAGCGCTGTAGTACTGCCGACGTCGATCGGCGCATCGCCACCGCGCCATGCCTTGATCCCCAGGTACACCAGATACGCCACACCGGCGTAGCGCAGCACATCGAACACCATCGGCGACGCCTTGAGCACCGCACCCAGCCCGGCGGCGGAGATCGCCAGGGCCAGCACCAGCGCGGTGAGGCAGCCGGCCATCGCCGCGATGCTGCGCCGGAAGCCGACGCGCACGCTGCGGGTCATCACGTGCAGCATGTTCGGGCCGGGCGTGCCGCACAGGACGAACACGGTGACGGCGAAGATCCACCAGGTATGCAGGTTCATGGCAATGCAGTTCAGGAGAGGTCGTGCCGGCCGCTGGCCGGCTCCCCATGATGCCTGACGCAGACAGCACCGGCATGCCAGGCACGCGCGATGGCCGGTGTGCACAACGCATCTGTCCGTCCCCGCACGCAGCGGGGCCTGACCGGCGCGGCTGCAGGCTGCCACCGGGGCGCCTCACAGCGCCCCGGTGTGTCACCTCCTCATCAGCCTGCGATCAGAACCGCAGGTCCGCGCGCAGGTACCAGTAGCGCCCGCGCGGGATGTCGTAGGTCGAGGCGTCATACCCGTTGAGCGAGCACGACAGGCAGATCGGCGGATCCTTGTCGAACACGTTGTTCAGGCCGGCGCTGAGCTGCAGCCCCTTCATCCAGTCGAACCGGTAGCCCACCTGCATGTCGTGGAAGGTGGTCGCGGCCAGTTCGTTGGTGCCCTCGGCCTGGTTGCCGCAGATCGGGAAGGCGGCCACGTCGCCGCACTCTTCGGTGAGCTTGGAGATGTGGCGCACTGTCCAGGAGGCATTCCAGTTGGACAGGTTCCAGCTGAGCGTGGCATTGCTGGTCCACTCCGGAATCGAGCTGTCGGCCACCTCCACGCCGGGCCCCTGCGGCTGCTTCTGGCCCGCTGCACCAAGGGCCTCATAGCGGCCGACGAAGGTGTTCTGCCAGCCCAGCTTGAACTGGCCGATCTCCGTCTGCGGCAGGGTCCAGAACAGGTCCACGTCCCAGCCATCGGTCTTGATCGACCCCAGGTTGGTCAGCCGGTTGTTGAAGCCGCTGACCGCACCGGTGCCGGCACGGGTGATGCCGTCGCAGTACAGCGGGTCCAGCGTATCCACGCACAGGTCGAGCTGGGTCTGCGCGTTGATGGCCTGGATCGCACCTTCGATGTGGTGGCGGTAGAACGTCACCTCCACGTCGAATCGCTCCGACCAGGATGCATTGCTGCCGAACCACGGGCTCCACACGAAGCCGGCGCTGAAGCTGCGCGAACGCTCCGGATCCAGCTCTGCGTTGCCGCCGGTGGTGACCGAGATCTGCGAGTTGGCCTGCTGGAAACCGTCCGGCACGCCGAGTGCGGCGCAGTTGGCGGCACTGCCGCGCGGCGGCGTATCGCCGAGCCCGACCGAGCAGGGATCGAACAGCTGCAGGTCGGCGCGCGCGGCCGAGCCGTACAGCTCGCCGATGGAGGGTGCGCGGAAGCCTTCGGCGTAGCTGGTGCGCAGCACGAAGTCATTGGTCACCTGCCAGCGCAGGCCGTACTTGGGGGTGAACTCGCCGCCAAAGGTGGAGTAGTCCGAGTAGCGACCGGCCAGGCTCAGGTCGAGCTTCTCGCCGAGCGCGCTCTTGGCGAAGATCGGCACGCTCAGCTCCAGGTAGGCCTCGTTGACATCGTAGGAACCGGAGGTGGGCAACGACGGCACGCCGTTGTAGTGGCCGATCACGGTCAGCGGATCCGGATCGTAGCGGCCCTCGTACTTGCGGTATTCATAGCCGGTGGCGAAGGAGACCGGGCCGGCCGGCAGGGTGAACAGTTCGCTGCTCAGGTTGGCGGTGAACAGGCTCAACTCGTTCTGGCTGCGGTCGCGCACCACCGGCTGGATCCAGCGCAGCATCTCCGGGGTGATCGAGCCGACGCCACCGAAGATGTTCAACGGTACGCAGCCGGGCGTGGCCGCACACAACGCGGGATCACCCAGCGCCATGTTGACCTTGTAGATGTCGTAGCTGCCGTAGTTGGTCTGCTCGGCCTTGTTCTTGCTGTACATGCCGTTGAGGTCCCAGAACCAGCTGCGGTCGGCGGCCTGGAACTGGCCGACCAGGCCGGTGGCGAAGTACTGGGTATTGACCTCCTGCTCGAACACGCGCGCGCCGCCTTCGACCGGGCGACGGCCGATCAGGCTCATGTTGCCCGAGGCGACCAGATCGAAGCCGAACGGGTTGTAGGGATTCAGCCCGGAGACGACGATGTTGTCCGCCAGCGGATTACCGGTGGCGCCATCGGGCCCGAAGAACAGCGGCTCCGGTGCGGCCTGGTTGGTGGACTCGCGACGGTTGCCCAACGCCTTGATGTACCACTGGATGTCATCGGTGAGGTCGAAGCGGAACTGGCCGAAGATGCCCTTCCGCTCGGACGGGGTGAGCACCATGTTGTACTCGGCGAAGTTGAACCGGTCGGCCGAGGTGAAGCAGTGGTAGTCATCGCTGCGGGTGCAGCCGGCGCTGCCGTCGTAACGCGGGCTGCTTACGCCGGTATTGGGCACGATGTCCTGCTTCGCACCGGTGTTGGGGTCGACGAAAGAGAAGCGCCCCTGCGGAATACCACCGCTGCCGAAGGCCAGCCCGGTGCCGGGAATCGGGAAGCGCGACTGCTCGCGATCGCGCGCATACACCGGGTCCTGCTTGGTCCAGCTCGCCCCCAGGAACAGGGTGTAGCGGTCACCGCTGGTGCCCCAGGCCAGGTCCACGCCCTTCTGGGTGCCATCGCCCTTGGTGTACTCGCCGTAATTCATCGTCACCTGCGCGCCGTCGAATTCTCGGCGGGTGATGATGTTGACCACACCGGCGATGGCGTCGGAGCCGTACAGCGACGACGCGCCGTCTTCGAGTACTTCGATGCGCTCGACGATGGCCAGCGGGATGGTGTTCAGATCGGTCGCCGCGCCCACGCCGGAGGCGGAGGATTCGTTGACCCAGCGGATGCCATCGACCAGTACCAGCACCCGCTTGGCGCCCAGGTGACGCAGATCGACCTGGGCCGAGCCCGCACCCACACCGCTGCCATCGGGGGGGAAGCCGAAGTTGCCTGACGAGTTGAATTTCGCATTGAGCGCCGAACCGGAGCCGGTCAGCTGCTGCAGCACCTCGCCGATGGAGGTCAGGCCGGTACGTTCGATCTCGGTGCGGGTCAGGGTCTGGATCGGCACCTGCCCTTCCACTTCGGCCCGCTTGATGCGGCTGCCGGTCACTTCCACCCGGTCCAGATCGGTCGTGCTGCGTGGCGCGTCCTGCGCGCTGGCCAGGGCGGGTGCAGCCAGCAGCAGGCACAGCGATACGGCAACCGCCAATGGGCGGTGATGCAGGTTGTTCATTCGCTCTCTCTCCAAAGGAATGGTGGGCGGGGCTGCCGCGTCCCCCTGCATGGCGGCAGTGTCTCCTTTGTAAACAACCTGTAAATGTGAAGGAGTGACGCGCACCTCGCTTTCACACCGAATCGACAAAGCCGACTACGAAGCGGATGCCTTCCCATGAGGCCCACGCCGCGCTCCACATCGAGGAACGCGCCTGTGTTTCCAAGGCGTTGGACGCCGGCAAGGCGTTATCACACTGCGGGTGGAGGTAGGCGATCTGCGCCACGCCGGCGTCGGTCGCGGCCGCTGGAATTCTGGCCATGACGACACGATGCGCGTCGGGATCGGCCGCCATGCGCAGCATCGGCATGGATTCGTTCATCCTCGAGTCGGCTTGCCATCACCGTGTTTCACCCGCCCCCGTTATGCTTTCGGCATGACTCGACTTCCCCTGTATTTCTTCAGCGCGACCGTCCTGCTGGCCTGCACCGGGGTCAGCCCGGTGGCCGATGCCCAGAACCTGGACGCACAACGCGCGCAGCTCAAAGCCGTCATCGACAATGCCGAGCGTGGCCAGTTCGACCCCGCCCAGGCGGCGGCACTGAGCAGGCACCCGCTGTATGGCTGGGTCGAATTCGCCAACCTGCGGCGCAACATCGATACGGTCAGCAACGCGCAGGCGCAGGACTTCCTCAAGCGCTACAACGGCCAGGCCGTTGCTGCCAGCTTCCGCAGCGTATGGCTGCCGGCGGTGGCGCGGCGCCAGGACTGGCCGACGCTGCTGGCCAACTGGACCGACACGACCAACGTCGGCCTGCGCTGCGCGCAGCTCAACGCACGGCAGGCCACCGGCAAGGCCGACGCGCAGTGGGTCACCGAGGCACAGGCGATCTGGCGCAGCACCGGCAAGTCGTTGCCTGATGCCTGCGACCCGGTGTTCGCGGTCCTGGATGCCAAGGGCGGCATGAACGCCGAACTGCGCTGGGCACGCATCGACGCCGCTGCCGACGAGCAGCAGCCGGCGGTGATGCGCAGCGCCGCGCGCGGGCTGCCGGCCGCCGACCTCGCGCTGGCCAACACCTATGCCGCCTTCGTCGACAAACCCAACGCCAGCGCCTTGAACTGGCCGCGCAACGAGCGCAGCCGCCGCATCGCCACTGACGGCCTGGCCAAGCTGGCCAAGGCCGACCCGGGTGCGACCGAGCAGCAGCTGCCGCAGTACGCCGACGCCCTGCAGTTGAGCGCCGCCCAGCGCGCGCAGGTGCTGTATCAGATCGCCCTGTGGACGGTGGCTTCCTACGGTCCCGAATCCGCCCGCCGCCTCAATGCAGTGCCCGAGTCCGCCTACGACGAACGCCTGCACGAGTGGCGCGCGCGTGAGGCGCTGTCGCGCGGCGACTGGCCGGCGGCGCTGACCGCCATCCGCAAGATGGGCCCCACCCAGCGGGCCGACTCGCGCTGGCGCTATTTCGAAGCGCGCATGCTGGACAAGACCGGCAAGCGCAGCGAGGCGCAGGCCGCCTTCCGTGAGGCAGCCCGCGCGGCCACCTTCCATGGCTTCCTGGCGGCCGACCAGCTCGGCCAGAACTACACGCTGTGCCCGTGGGAACCCAATGACAGTGCCCAGGCGCAGGCGGCAGTCGCCCGTGACCCGGCGATCGTGCGGGCCATGGAACTGTTCAAGATCGAGCGTGCCGGCTGGGCCGTGGCCGAGTGGAACGACGCGCTGAGCCGCTACGACAACACGCAGCGTCGCCTTGCCGTGGAAGTGGCGCGCGACAACGGCTGGTTCGACCGTGCGGTGTTCTCGCTCGGCAAGACCCCGGACGAGCAGCGCCTGTATTCGCTGCGCTTCCCGCTGCACCACGATGACAGCATCCGCCGCGAATCGGCGCGCAACGCGATCGACCCGGCCTGGGTGGCCGCGGAGATCCGCGCCGAGAGCATCTTCAACCCGAAGGCGCGCTCGCCCGCCAACGCGATGGGCCTGATGCAGGTGCTGCCGGCGACCGGCGCGGCCGTGGCCAAGTCGATCGGCCTGACCAACTACGGTGGTGCCGCCAGCCTCTACGATCCGGACACCAACATCGCCATCGGCACCGCCTACCTGCGCCAGCTGATGAACAAGTACGAGGGCCTGCCCTACGTCACCATCGCCGCCTACAACGCCGGCCCGACCCCGACCGCCCGCTGGCAGTCGCAGCGCCCGGGGTTCGATCCGGACATCTGGATCGAGACCATCAGCTACAAGGAAACCCGCGAGTATGTCGCGCGCATTCTGGCCTTCAGCGTGATCTACGACTGGCGCTTGAACGGCGATGCGCTGCCGGTGACCGACCGCATGAACGGCCGCCTGCAGGTCAAGCGCAAGACCTTCGCCTGCGCGGCAAATGCCGACAAGGGTGGCGACTGACCGGCTCCGGTATGCCAACCGGTTGGCGTGGCCTTGGTCCACTGCGGCATCATGGGCACATGAAAATCTATCTGGTTGGCGGCGCCGTGCGCGACCGCCTCTTGCAGCGTTCCCCCGGCGACCGCGACTGGGTTGTCGTCGGGGCCACCCAGGCGCAGATGGAAGCGCAGGGCTACAAGGCCGTGGGCCGTGATTTCCCGGTGTTCCTGCATCCGGACAGCGGTGAGGAATATGCGCTGGCCCGCACCGAGCGCAAATCCGGACGCGGCTACCGCGGTTTCGTGGTCGATGCGGACCCGTCGGTGACGCTGGAAGAAGACCTGCAGCGCCGCGACTTCACCATCAACGCCATCGCCTGCGACGAGGCCACCGGCACGTTGGTGGATCCCTATGGCGGCGTGCGGGATATCGAGCAACGCGTGCTGCGCCACGTCGGCCCGGCCTTCATCGAAGATCCGCTGCGCGTGCTGCGTGCGGCCCGCTTCATGGCGCGCTTCGCCCCGCTCGGCTTCACCGTGGCCGAGGAAACGATGACCCTGATGCAGCAGATCGCCGCCAGCGGTGAGCTTGAGGCACTGGTGCCCGAACGTGTCTGGCAGGAGCTGCGACGCGCCCTCGCCTCCGCGCGGCCGTCCGCCTTCCTGCGCACGCTGCATGATGCCCATGCACTGGGCTCGATCCTGCCCGAGCTGGAAGCACTGTATGGGGTGCCGCAGCGCGCGGAGTTCCACCCCGAAGTGGATACCGGCGTGCACCAGGAAATGGTCAGCGACATGGCCGCGCAGCTGGCGCCGGGCGATGACCTGATCGGCTTCGCCGCGCTGACCCACGACCTCGGCAAGGGCCTGACCCCGCCAGAAGAATGGCCGCGCCACATCATGCATGAGCAGCGCGGGGTGGCCCCGCTGCGTGCCCTGGCCGAACGCTTGAAGGTGCCGGTCGATCACCGCCAGTTGGCCGAAGCGGTCTGCCGCGATCATCTCAACGTGCACCGCATCGACGAACTGCGCGATGCCACCGTGCTGGAGCTGCTGGCCCGCTGCGACGGCTTCCGCCGCCCGGAGCGGATCGCGCAGATCGCGCTGTGCTGCGAGGCCGACAAGCGGGGCCGGCTGGGCTTCGAGGACAGCGACTACCCGCAGGGTGAAACGCTCCAGCGGCTGCATCGCGCTGCGCTGGCGGTGCAGGCACGCGATCTGGACCTGACTCACCTCAAGGGCCCCGCGGTGGGGGAGCAGCTGGCCAAGGCACGCACGCAGGCGATTGCCGCGCTGCGCTGAACGTGTGGGCCCGTGCCGGCCCGCACAGTGTCGGGCCGGCACGGGCACACCCGCGGTCAGCGGGTATCGGCGATCGCAGCAGCCTGGTTGCAGGCCGGCTGCGCAAGCAGCCATTCGCGCGCCGCCGCGGCCGCGTCCTGCCCTGCGCCCACCGTGACGTCGGGCTGCAGGCGGTGGCCGTCGCCTACGCCGTTGCGGTCGGCGATCACGCTGGTGGTCAACAACAGCAGACTGCCATCGGGCAGACGCTGGGGGATATTGGCGGTGGAATAACCGGAAGTGGGCTGGCCGAAGCTGCGCGAGGCGGGCCGGCCGCGGAACGCCAGTACCGATGCCTCACCGGAACTGGCAGTACGCGGCCCCATCAGGACGGCCACCGGCGCGCCCGGGTTGCGCAGCGTGTACTGGGTGTGGCGCGATCCGACCACCGACCTGCTGTCCAGCCAGACCGCACCCTCGCGATACGCCCACGGCTGGCGTTTATCGGCCAGGAGGAACATCCCCACCGGATCCGCCGTCTTCGCATCGCCCAGCAATGGGCCCATCCCCAGCAGCATGGGCCACATGTTGCCGCCAGTGTTGCTGCGCAGGTCGACCACCCAGCCACAACGGTCGCCATCGTCCTGCTCCCGGATGCGCGTCTGCAGCGCAATGGCAGCCTGCTTGCGGGCTTCGTATTGCACGTCCTTGGGCTGGGAGGAATCGTCCATGTAGGCGCCCACCTTGATCCACCCCAGCCGCGCTGTCGGTCCGCTGCGGGCGTCATCTGTCTGCGGGGTCGCAGCACCCATCGCGGTTTGAGTCGCCTGTGCGCGCTGCGCCTGCACGCGCTGCTGGTTGGCCGATATCCACCGCCCGTGCCCACCGCTGCTGCGTCGGATCACATCGTCCAGCACCCGTCGCGTCTGCGCCGGGTCGCGCGCGGCCGCCAGCTCCGCGCGGGCCTTGGGCCACTCCACGCGGTCGCGATACAGCGACTGTTGCTGCAGCAGGTCCAGGATCCGCGCCTGCGCCTCGGCGCTGGGGACGTCCTGTGCGTTTGCAGCGCCACTTGCCGCTGCCAAGGCCACCATCAACCACCCGCAACGTCCTGCGATCATCGCGCTACATCCCTGTAGTGAAGAGGCTGCAGCTTACCGCTGCACGCGACAGTCGGAACAGTGCGCCGTTCGCATAACCCGCGATGCCTCGCGCTACAACGCGGTCGGCAGCGCCGGTTGCGCCCGGCGTGCCGCCGCGGATCCCTGCTGGCTGTCGCCCTACCAGTCCAACCGCAACCCGATATTGCCCTCGATCACCTTGCGCTCCTTCTGCGCACTGCTTTCCAGGTCGCGCGTGTAATCGGCCACCGCAAACGCGCTGACGGTGCTGTTGAAGCGTGCTACGACGCCCACGCCCACTTCCAGCGCGCGTGAATCCTGCTGGTTGAGGATGCGGTTGGTATCGAAATCGATGCGGTCTTCCCCGTCCAGGGTCTGCCAGTAGTTGAGCTTGACGTAAGGCTGCCAGCCGTTACCGGCGATGTCGTAGTCGGCGGCCAGGCGCAGGCCCACGCGTCCGGTCCAGGCGTTGTCGTTGTTGAAGCGCAGCGAGGACACCGCGTCGCCGGCGTCGTCGACCGAGGTGCGCTGCCAGATCACCTGCAGCTGCGGCTCCAGCCACCACGCACTCTGCCCGAACCGCAGCAGCGGCTTGCCTACTTCCAGCGAAGCGGTGGTGCCATCGCCGCGCACGTCGATGCCCAGCCCGCGCGAGGAGGTGGCGTCGCCGTCGTAGCGGCTCTGCATCACCACCGCGTCCAGGTAGCCGCCGGCACTGCCGGCGCGGGTCCAGTACACACCCACGTGCTTGTCATCCAGCCGGGTGCGGCCTACCGCCACGTTTTCCCAGCCGATCGCAAACCCGCTCACGTTGCCCTGTGCGCGGGTGCGGCCGACGAACACGCCGAACTGGTCGCGGTGCTCCTCTGCCACGTTGGCGTACAGGTCCAGGCCGGCCTGGATGCCCTGGATGTCGCCGTCGAAGCCCGGTTGCGCGTCGCCTTCCCAGTGCTGGTCGTGGCTCTGCCCGACCATCCGCGCCCATGCCGCGCGCACGCCGCCCTGCCCGGCCAACAGCCGCTGCTCGCCCTGGCGTTCGTGGAAGGTGCCCAGGCTGGCCAGGCTGGTCTCGCGCAGCAGCGGCGGCACCACGGAATACAGGCCGGTCTCGAAGCGGTACAGCGGAATGATGTCGCCCTGCGCCGGGCGCGCACCGGGCGTGGGCGGCACCGCCAGCGGCCCGGGCACCGCCGCCACGTCGGTGGGCACCGGCGGCGGGGTATCGATGGTGGGCGGCGCCACGTCGGCCGGATCGGCCGGCTCCGGCGGTGGCGCCGGCTCGGGCGCGGCCGGGTTGGGATCATCCGGCGGATTGACGTCCGGCGGCGGGGGCGGCGCCGGTGGCAGCTCCGCCGGCGGGGTCCCGGCGCCCTCCGGCGGCGGGGGCGGCGGCGTGGTGACTCCACCCGGCGGCGGGGTGGGCGCCGGGGTCACGCTGGCCACCAGGGTCGAGCGCAGATACCAGTTTTCGCTGGTGCCGCCGCTGACGCCGCCCTTGAACAGGAAATACTCGTAGGCACCAACAGCGACCGGGTTGTACAACGCGAACGCGGTGGGCGCGGTGGTCGCACCGTTGATCGCCTGCACCACCAGGATGCCATCGGCCACCGTGGACGCGCCGGTGCCGCCGGCGTTGAGGATGCCCACCCCGGTGGTGCCAGTGGCGCTGCCGGTGGAGATCACCAGTTTGTCCGACAGCGAACTGTCGTCGCCCAGCACCGTGTTGAGGTACAACGCGCCACCGTTGCCGACATAGTTGCCCACCACGGTGAAGGTATCGCCGACGCCGCCCCCATTGCTGAGGTCGATGCGGCCGGCATTGGTGAGCGTGGCCAGCTGCCCGGCCACGAACGGGGCGAGGACGCCGTTGCTGCCGCCCCCGAACACCGCGCTGGTGGCATCGATGTCCAGGCTGCCCGTGCCGCTGCCGCTGTCGCCCAGCACCCACGTGCCATCGAACGTCAGCTGGGTATCGTCGCGCAGGGCCACCTGTTCCCAGTTGGTGAAGCGCGCCACGCCACTGGTCTTGACGTTGTCCAGGCCGAGCACATCGTTGCCCAGCCCGCCATCGAAAGACGGCAGCGCGCCCAGGTGGGCGTTGTTGAGGTTGCTCAGCTGCGCGACATCATCGCCTTCGCCGAAGTCGATCGCCCCGTGCACCACGCCGCCGCCGTTCCACGTCAGGCTGTCGTTGCCGAAGCTCAGGCGGATCTCGCCGCGCACGGTGCCGCCGGTGATGGTGATCGCATCGTCGCCACCGCTGACGCTGATGTTGCCGCCGATGTATCCGTCCGACAGCACGATGGTGTCGCGGCCGAAACCGGTGACCAGGTTGCCGTCGATGGTGCCACCGGACATCAGGAAGGTGTTGTCGTCCAGCTTCATGTTGACCCGGCCGATGCGGCCGCCGGTCATCTCGGCGTAGTCGCCATCGTCGAATGCACCGACGATGCGCCCGCCGGTCATGCGGAAGCGATCCAGCGCGTCGCCCTGCAGCAGCGCGCCGATGCTGCCGCCGGTCATCAGGAAGGTGTCGATGCCCGAGCCCTGCTGCACCGTGCCGGTGACGCTGCCGCCGCTGATCTCCAGGCTGTCCTCGCCATCGCCCTGGTCGACGCTGTCGATCACGCCGTCGCGGATCACCAGCGCGTCGTTGCCCGCGCCCTGCAGCACGCCGCCCTGGATGCTGCCGCCAAGCATGTCGATGCGGTCGTTGCCCGCACCGGACACGACGCCGCCGGTACTGCCGCTGATCGTGCCGCGGTTGACCAGGTAAGTGGCGCCGTTGAGCTGCAGGGCGCGGCCGGCGTTGGCGATGATGCTGCCTGTGTTGTTGATGACGTGCCCGCTGCCGGCCTGCACGGTGATCGCGTTGCCGCTGGCGACCGCGAGCTGCGCGTTGGCCAGCACGTTGATGGTGGCGTTGGACGCACCGGCAGCGGTGACGATCGCGACCGGGTCCGGATTGGGCGCTGCGGCCGAGCAGGTCACTGTCTGGTCCTGGCCGGGAGCGGGGTTGTCGCACCCCGCCCAGGCTGGCGCGGCACCGGCCATCAGGACCGTGCCCAGTGCCCCTCCACAGCCTCGGCGCAACCACTGAGAAACACGGACGGCCAGCACAGTGCGTGACGGCGAAGCGGGCATGGGGCGCATACACCTTTCCTGTTCAACAAGAGGGGAGTAAGGCAACGGCCCAGTGCTTCTACGCAGACCGGCGACCGTACTCTTACTGCTGCAACGTGATGGCCGGGTAAAAGGTGAGCGTCGGCGCTAGATTTTCAGGTAGATGCGGCGGCTGTCCAATGCCCACACCACGAACCACCACACCGTCACGAACAACAGCGCGCACAGCAGCGAGGCCAGCGCGGGTGCGGCCGGCAGCAGCGCCGAAACGCCCTGGTACAACCACGCCCATGCCCCGCTGGCGATCAGCAGCAGGGCCATCACCGAGGACCCGACGTAGGCGGCGATGGCGTTGACACCGAAGCGCCGGCCCAGTGCCGGCAGGCCGGCACGATCGACCAGTTGATGCGCCAGCAGCAATGCCGCGACCGACAGCCCACCGCTCCACAGCACGAAGCTGGGGGTCCACAACTGCTTGTTCAACGGCAGCAACGGGGTGCAGAGCAGGCCCAGCAGCAGGCAGGCCAGCGCCAGGCCGCCCAGCGCGCGCAGCCTGCCGGCGCGCAGCCAGCCCCCCGCGATCAACCCCAGCAAGGTGGTGGCGATCGCCCCTGCGCTGCTGAGCAGCCCCTCGGGATCATGGCCCAGGCCGGTCAGCGGGTCGTACCGGTACAGGAACGGTGCGAACAGCACGGTATCCAGGCGACTGGCCGGGTTCTGCCACGGGGCCAGCGACCCGGCCCCCAGCAGGACCAGTGCATAGCCCGCCAACACGCCCAGCAGCACGATCCACTGCGTGCGTGCGCGGGTGCCGATGGCCAGCACGCCGACCACGGCCACGCACAGGGCGATCCGCTGCAGCACACCCCACAGGCGATACGCCGGCAGCTCGAACAGCCACCACGCCAGCAGGTGCAGCAACGCCCCGGCGATCAGGATGCGCAGCGCGCGCTGCAGCACGCCACGCACCAGCGCCGGGCGCGCGGCCGGGTTGGTCGCGCGTGGCGCCAGGCTGAAGGCCATCGAGACGCCGGCGATGAACAGGAACAACGGGAAGATCAGGTCGGTCGGGGTGAAGCCATGCCACTGCGCATGCAGCAGCGGCGCGTAGACGTGGCTCCAGTCACCGGGGTTGTTGACCAGCAGCATCGCTGCGACGGTCAGGCCGCGCAGCGCGTCGATCGAGCCCATCCGTCCCGGCGGCGCGGCACTCATGCGTCTTCGCGCTGCCCGGCGATCCAGGTGCTGCGCACCTGCAGGGCATCATCGAGCAGGACCAGATCGGCGTGATGACCCTCGGCGATGTGCCCGTAGCGGTCATCCAGATTCAGGAACTGCGCGGGATAGGTCGAGGCCATGCGCGCGGCTTCCGCCAGCGACACGCCCAGCAGCTGCACGCTGTTGCGCACCGCCGTGGCCATGTCCAGCGCCGAGCCGGCCAGCGAGCCGGCCGCATTGCGCACCACGCCGTCGATGGCGGTGATGACCTCGCCATACAGTTCGTAGCTCGGGTCTTCCGCACCCACCGGCGGCATCGCATCGGTGACCAGCATGACCTTGCCGCGGGGCTTGGTCGCCAGCGCCACGCGCAGGCTGGCCGGGTGCACGTGCACGCCGTCGGCGATGATGCCGACCCAGCTGTCGCGATCTTCCAGTGCCGCACCCACCGCGCCCGGCTCGCGACCGGTCAGCGGTGACATCGCGTTGTACAGATGGGTGAACCCACGGATGCCGGCCTCCAGGCCCGCACGCGCTTCTTCGTAACTGGCCGCGGTGTGGCCGGCCGCCACGACCACGCCACGCTCGACCAGCGCGCGGATGCTCTCCAGCGGCACGCGCTCGGGTGCCAGCGTCAGCAGGGTGACGCCGTTGTCCAGCGAGGCGGCCAGCGCGATCTCCGCAGCATCGGGCACGCGGAACTTGTTCGCATCGTGCGTGCCCTTGCGGGCCGGCGCGATGTACGGGCCTTCCAGATGGATACCGAGCACGCCCGGTACGCCTTCGCTGATGGCCTGGCGGGTCGCGGCGATCGCCGCACGCATCACCTGCACATCGTCGCTGATCAGGGTCGGCAGCAGGCCGGTGGTGCCGAAACGGCGGTGCGCCTGGGCCAGCGTGCGCAACGTGGCGACATCGGGGCTGTTGTTGAACAGCACGCCGCCGCCGCCGTTGACCTGGGCATCGATGAAGCCTGGCAGCAGCCAGCCACCGCCCAGGTCCACCTGCTCGTCGGCCTGGCCGAGCATCGGGGCGGCATCGGATACCAGTGCGGTGATCCTGCCACTTTCGATCACCACGGCCAGGTCGTCGCGGAAGTCGTCGCCGGCCAGGATGCGGGCGTTGCGCAGGACAGTTTTCATCAGACGGTTTCCGTCACCTTGTTCAGATGCGGCGGCAGGTCGGGGTTGTGGCCGCGGCGCAGCGCCAGCGCGTTGATCGCGCGGTAAAAGCTCTGGATGGTCAGCAGTGGCGCGCACGCCGGGTGCGGGGCGACCGGCAGCGGCAGATCGCCGCCGACATCGGCCAGCCACACCTGCGCATCGCGCGCGGCGAACTCGCTCAGCACCGCGCGGGTACCGGCGCCGGTTTCATCCGGCTGGGCAAAGGCCAGCACCGGGAAGCCCGGGCCGACCAGCGCCATCGGCCCGTGCTTGACCTCGGCCGAGCTGTAGGCCTCGGCGTGCAGGCCGCAGGTTTCCTTGAACTTCAGCGCTGCTTCCTGCGCGGCGGCCAGGCCCAGGCCACGCCCCAGCACGAACAGATTGTGGGCCGGCACCAGGCCCTCGGTCAGCGACGACCAATCGTTGTTCCAGGCCTCGCGCAGGGCATCGGGCAGCGCACGCAGCGAAGCGATCAGGCCCACGTCCTGGGTCCAGTACGCGACCAGTTGCAGAATGGCCGACAGCGAGGCCAGGTAGCTCTTGGTCGCTGCCACGCTGCGCTCGGCACCGGCGCCCAGCGGGATCACCGTCTCGGCCAGCTGCGCCAGCGGCGAATCTTCGACATTGACCAGTGCCACCACGCGCGCGCCGGCCGCACGTGCGGCTTCGGCATTGCGCAGCAGGTCCGGGCTCTTGCCCGACTGCGAAATCACGATGTACAGCGCGCCGCGCAGCTTCAACGGCGCTTCGTAGACCGAACCGACCGACGGCGACGCCGAAGCGGTCACCAGCCCGAGGCGCGTTTCCAGCAGGTACTTGGCGTAGGTGGCGGCGTGGTCGGAGCTGCCACGTGCGCAGGTCACCACGAACGGCGGCGGCGCCGCGCGCAGGCTGGCGGCCAGCGTCTCCACGGCCACCTGGTTGCGTGCGAACTGCGCGGCGATCACATCGGCAGCCTCGGCGGCTTCGCGGTACATCAGGGTGTCGTGGGGAGCAGGCAGGGACATGGGGACTCAGGTCGTTTGAGGAGAGGGAAGCCGTGCACCCTGCGGGCGCATCGGCGCGGTGGAGCCGCGCACCACCAGCTGCGGCACGAAGCCCTGGTTCTGCAGCTGCAGTGGCGCGTCGTCGTAGGCATCGCTGCGCAGCTGCGCGATCAGCAGGCGCGCGGCATGCCGGGCGATGTCTTCGGTGGCCTGCTTGGCGGTGGTCAGCGGCGGCCAGGACTGGCGAGAGAACGGACTGTCCTCGAAGCCGGCGATGGACAGGTCGTAGGGCACGTTCATGCCGGTGGACTTGGCGGCGGCCAGCACGCCGGCGGCGATTTCATCGTTGGAGCCGAAGATGGCGGTGGGCGGTTCGCGCAGCGCCAGCAGGCGGCGCGCCCCACGGAAGCCATCATCGAAGGTGTAATCGCCCTGCACCACCAGGTGCTTGTCGATGGTCATGCCGTAGTCGCGCAGCGCCGCTTCATAGCCGGCATAGCGCTCGCCACTGGAGCGGTGCGAAGTGCCGCCCCAGAGGAAACCGATGCGCTGGTGACCGAGCTGGATCAGGTGCTCGGTGATTTCATAGGCGGCCTCGCGGTCGTCAACGAACACGCAGGCACCATCTTCGGGATCGGCGGTGGCGGCGATGATGCGCACCAGCTTGATCCCGCGCGCGGTGAGCGCAGCCACCAGATCCTTGCGCTCGGACATCGGCGCGGTCAGCACCAGCCCGGCAAGGCGCGAGCGCTGCACCCAGTCGGCCAGCTCTTCGGCCAGCATCGGCGAGCTGGAGTCGCAGGGGTGGATCTGCAGCCCGAACCCGGTTTCACGGCACGCGGCGAGCACGCCGTTCTGCACGCCGATGATGTGGTACGGGTTGGGGTTGTCGTAGACCAGCCCGACCACCAGCGTAGTGCCGGTGCGCAGGTTGCGCGCGGCCGGATCGGGCTCGTAATCCAGCTCGGCGATCGCGCGCAGCACCCGGGCGCGGGTGGCCTGCATCACCGAGGGCTCGTTGTTGATCACCCGCGAGACCGTCTTCAGCGATACCTTGGCCCGTTCGGCGACATCCTTGATGGTCGCTCTGCGCATCGTTTTTTCCTGGCTGACCGGTTGAGCGTCCATGATCGCCGATCACTGCCCGTCGCGGGACAGCCCGACGCGGTGGCCGCGCATCGAATAGAACAGGATGTACAGGTAGCAGGGCACCATCAGGCCGGCGAATACCCACTGGAAGTCGAAGTGCTGCTTGAGCACGGCAAACAGCTGGGGAATGATCGCGCCACCGGCGATGGCCATCACCAGCAGGGCCGAGCCGGTCTCGGTGAAACGGCCCAGGCCGCGGATCGCCAGCGGGAAGATGGCCGGCCACATCATCGCGTTGGCAAAGCCCAGGGCCGCCACGAAGCCCACCGACACGTAGCCGTGGGTGAACAGCGCGCCGATGCAGAACACCACGCCGAGCACGGCGGAAATGCTCAGGTAGCGCGACTGCGACACCAGGTGCGGAATCAGCGCCAGGCCGGCCAGATAACCGATGAGCATCGCGCCCAGGGTGATCGAGGTGAACATCTTGGTCTGGTCCAGCGGCAGGTCGAAGCCATGGCCGTAAGTGCCGATCGCATCGCCAGCCATCACTTCCACGCCGACATAGACGAACAGGCACAGCACGCCCAGCCACAGGTGCGGGAAATGGAAGATGCTGGTGCGCTCGGCCACCCCCGGCGCGCGGGCCGGCGTGGCGTTGGCTTCGGAGGTCTTCAATTCGGGCAGCGGCGAGAACAGCACGCCCACCGCCAGCACCACCAGCAGCCCGGCCATGGCCATGTACGGCAGCTGGATCTTGGCGGCGAAGTCGTTGAGCAGGACGGTCTTGGCCGCTGCGTCGGCGACCTTCACCTGGGCATCCAGATCGCCGATGCCGTGCAGCACCAGCGTACCGATCAGCACCGGCGCGAGCATGCCGGCGATCTTGTTGCAGATACCCATCAGCGCGATGCGCCGGGCCGCGGTCTCGATCGGGCCAAGAATGCTGATGTACGGATTGACCGCCGTCTGCAGCAGGGCCAGGCCACTGCCGATGACGAACAGGCCGCTGAGTGCGCCTGGATACCAGCGCTGCTGCGCGAAGTGGGCGAACACCACCGCGCCGGCCGCCATCACCAGCAGGCTCAGGCTCAGGCCCTTCTTCATGCCGGTGCGCTTGAGGATCCACGAGGCCGGCAGCGCCAGGAAGAAGTACGACAGGTAGAAGACCATCAGCACCAGGAAGGCGCCGACCTCGTCCAGCTCGAAGGCCAGCTTGACGAAGGTGATCAAGGGCCCGTTGAGCCAGGTGAAGAAGCCGATCAGGAAGAACAGCACGCCGATGATCAGGATCGAGGTAAGCACGCTCGAACGCGCGGAGGCAGCAGGCACGGCAGACATCAGGGAGGCTCCTGCATCGACGGCACCGGAGCGGCGTCGGAAGAGTGACTGGGAACAACGTTGTCACATTTATTCGTTGCCGCCGCCGGGTTTGTCAACAACTGGTTCACGCCGGGACCGCGCATTTTCTTTTGCTGCACCTGCGCAATCTGGCGGCAGCGCTGGCCATTACCGGAGCCGAGGCCCTATTCACGGCAGTTTGCGAAAACATGACGGCAGTGTGATGAAAACGTTTTCCCGCGCAAACCCGCGTTGCGGCGCAGCATCGAAAGTGTGAGGTTATCGTTGACATCGTTGTCAGAACGATTACAGACTCCGCCTCAATCGCCGGGTCAGCCCTGGCCACGCCCAACCGATGGAGTCCGTGTGACCATAGCCGCCCACGCTGTTCCGGCCCATGCCCCGCCCGCCGCGATGCCACCGTTCCTGGCCGCCGACGTGGGTGGCACGCATGTGCGGGTTGGCCGGGTCCAGGCCAGTGCCGATCCGGCCCATCCGGTCCAGCTGCTGGACTACCGCAAATTCCGCAATGCCGATTACGCCGGCCTCAGCGCGATCCTGTCCGACTTCCTGGCCGATGGCCCGCGTCCGTCCCATTGCGTGGTCGCCACCGCCGGCTATGCCCGCGAAGACGGCACGGTGATCACCGCCAACCTGCCCTGGCCACTGTCGGCACGTCAGATCGAACGTGATGTCGGCCTGGACCAGGTCTACATCGTCAACGACTTCGAGGCCGTGGCCTACGCCGCCGCGCAGGTCGATGCCAGCGGCGTGCTGCAGCTGACCGGCCCGGCCACCGCACCGCGCGGCCCGACCCTGGTGGTCGGCCCCGGTACCGGCCTCGGCGCGGCCGTGTGGATCCCGACCGCCCACGGCGCCGTGGTCCTTGCGACCGAAGCCGGCCAGCCGACCCTGGCCACCACCACCGAACTGGAGATGGCGATCGTGCGGCAGATGCTGCGCGATCGCTCGCACGTCTCGGTCGAGCAGGCGCTGTCCGGCCCCGGCCTGATGAACCTGTACCGCGCGCTGTGCGCATTGAACGGCCAGACCCCCGCGCTGACCACCCCGGATGCGATCACCGCTGCTGCGATGGCCGACCAGGATCCGCTCGCACGGCAGAGCCTGGATGTGTTCTGCGGCCTGCTCGGCAGCACGATCGGCGACATGGCGCTGCAGTACGGCGTCACCGGCGGTGTCTACCTGGCCGGCGGCATCCTGCCGCAGATCCGCGACTTCCTGTTGAACAGCACCTTCGTCGAGCGGTACCTCAACAAGGGGCCGATGCGCGAGGCACTGGAACGTATTCCCGTGAAGGTGGTCGAGCACGGGCAGCTGGGCGTCATCGGCGCCGCCAGCTGGTACCTCGGCCGCTCGGAAACCTGACCTGCCACGGCGCCGGAATCGGCGCTGCGGACACCGCACCACGCAGTACGTAGCACCCAAGGCGCACCCGGACAACAGGCGCGCGGCACAGTCGTACCAGACGCAAGCAAACCGACGCCGTCGCCGGCGACCATCGAGTGATGAGGAGAGACATCATGAACACCCGCAAGACCCTGCTTTCCGCAGCCATCGTCAGCTGCCTGGCCTTCAGCGCCCACGCGCAGCAAGCCGCCCCCACCGCCACCGATCTGGACACCGTGCAGGTCACCGGCATCCGTGGCTCGATGGAAAAGTCGCTGGATACCAAGCGCGATGCCAATGCGCGCCTGGAAGTGGTCACCGCCGAAGACGTGGGCAAGCTGCCCGCACACAACGTCGCCGACACCCTGCAGCGCCTGCCCGGTGTGAACATCAGCTCGTCCAGCGCCGACGAAGGCGGCTTCGATGAAGCCGACCGTGTCAGCCTGCGCGGCACCAGCCCGAGCCTGACCCAGACCCTCATCAACGGCCACAGCGTCGGCTCGGCCGACTGGTTCGTGCTCAGCCAGGGCAACAACGTCGGCCGCAGCGTGAGCTATTCGCTGCTGCCGTCCGAGCTGGTCAGCTCGGTGGAAGTAAACAAGTCCTCGCAGGCCAAGCTGCAGGACGGCGGTACCACCGGCACCGTCAACATCATCACTCGCACCCCGCTGCAGTTCGCCAAGCAGTTCACGGCCGAGGCATCGGTGGGCGCCGTGCGTTCGGACCAGGCCGACTCGACCGATCCGCAGTACTCGGCGCTGTTCAACTACAAGAATGACGCCAACACGTTCGGTGTGCTGGTGCAGGGCTTCTACCAGGAGCGCGAACTGCGCCGTGAAGCGCAGGAAATCCCCGGCGGCTTCTTCGCACTCAAGGCAACCGATCCGGTCGTGGCCGGCATCCCCGACCCGGCCAATCCGGGCCAGTTCCTGCAGGCGCCGCGCCCGGACCTGGAAGGCCTGTCCATTCCCGGCCTGCTGGGTTCGACCCTGTTCGAGCAGACCCGCAAGCGCAAGGGTGGCATGGTCACCCTGCAGTGGAAGCCGATCGACACGCTGACCCTGGGCCTGAGCGGCTTCACCTCCGAACTGGAAGCGAACAACTACAACCGCAACTTCATGATGTTCGGCAGCGGCTTCGGCCGGAGCCAGGCCCCCGATCCGGGTTACACCGTGGTCGATGGCGTGATCACCAACGCGACGTACACCGGCGTTCCCGGAACGAACTACGGCGTGTACGACATGATCTACCGCGAGGCCACCGCCAAGAGCAGCTACGTCACCTTCGACGCGGACTGGCAGATCAACGACAACCTGAACGCAAAGTTCCAGGCCGGCACCACCAAGGGCACCGGCGAAACCCCGCGCCAGTTCATCGCCGAAGTCACCGTCGGCCAGGGTGGCGGCGCGTCCTACGCCAGCCACGGCGCCGGCTCCCCGGTCGACTGGAACATCGGCGGCGACCTGAGCGAAGCAGGCGTTACCAGCTTCGGCACCTGGGGCAACCAGCTGGTCAAGGCCGAAGACAAGGAAGACTGGGCGTCGGTGGATTTCAATCAGTACTTCAGCGACGGTGGCGCGCTGAGCTCGATCGACTTCGGCCTGCGTTTCGCCGACCACGAACGTGAGGCCCTGTCGCCGGAAGGCGCCTCCCCGGGCGACATCTGGTCGGCGCTGCGCGGCAGCGCCACCGGGCAGTACCCGGGCAACTTCGCCAGCGGCGTGGGCGGCACCTTCCCGCGCAACATCTGGTACTACACCCCGGATGCGCTGAAGAACGCCATCATCAACAACTCGACCTGGCTGGCCGGCAATGACGGTCCCGACGGCCGCCACAACTACGGCGCCGAGTGGAAGGTGAAGGAAAAGAACTTCGCCGGTTACGTGCAGGCCAACTTCGCCGGTGACTGGTGGAGCGGCAACCTCGGCCTGCGCTACGTCAACATCAAGCAGGACATCGATACCTACCTGGCCGTCAGCGACCCGGCCCGCGCCGACGTGCGCAGCCTGTTCGGCATGTGGCAGCGCCAGGCCTTCGAGAACAAGCACGACCGCGTGCTGCCCAGCGCCAACATCAAGTTCGACCTGGACGACGACCTCGTGCTGCGCGTGGCCGCATCGCAGACCCAGACGCTGCCGGACTACTCGGCACTGGGTGCGTCCTCGTGGGGTTCGGATCTGAACAAGACCGGCGGTGGCGGCAACCCCGACCTGAAGCCGACCCTGTCCAGCAACCTGGACGCCAACCTGGAGTGGTACTTCATGCCGCGCGGCCTGGTGTCGGTGGGCGCGTACCATATGCGCCTGAAGGACTACATCGCCTTCGACGTGGTCCAGCGCCAGCTGTTCAGCGAACTGACCAACCGGCTTGAAACCTACGACATCTCCACCCCGATCAATGCCGACGGGCAGGTCACCGGCGTGGAAGTGGCTTACGAGCAGCCGATCGGCGACTACTTCGGCGTCAATGCCAACTACACCTACGCCAACGGCAAGACCGACCACACCTGGGCCGATGGCACCAACAACCTGCTGGGCACGTCGAAGAACACCTACAACGTGGGTGCCTACTTCGAGAACGAGCGCTTCGGCGCCCGCGTCAGCTACCCCCGCCGCTCTTCGTTCCTGATCAGCCTGTCCGGTACCAACCCGTACTACCAGGATGACTTCGGCACGCTGTCGGCGTCGCTCAGCTACAAGGCGACGGACTGGCTGAGCATCAGCCTGGATGGCCTGAACCTCAACAACCCGACCTACAAGTACTACCAGAGCGCGTTGATTCCGACCTCGTTCTACTCCAACGGCCGCCAGTACTATCTGAACTTCCGCTTCAAGTACTGATCGCCGCGGTAACACGCTGCACACCTGAAACGGGCCCGGATTTCCGGGCCCGTTTCACAGGTGGAACCCGATTCGCTACAAAGGAATGACCCGATGCACACCCGCACCCGTCGTACCTCGCTGTCGCTGCTGTCCTTCGCACTGGCACTTTCCCTCGCCCCGCTGGCCCAGGCCACCGACGCACAGGCACCCAACGGGCCGCAGGCCCTGCCCGGCTCGCTGATGCTGATTCCGGCACCGGCCAGGGTCGACCGCCTCGACGGCGCCGGCTATACGGTGAGCGCGGCCACCCCGGTGCATGCGCAGGGCCAGGCCGCCGGCCGCGTTGCCGCCCAGTTCGCCACCCTGCTGCGCAACAGCGGTGGCCCGGCGGTGACGGTCAGCGAAGGACGCGGCAAGGACGGCATCCGCTTCGTACTCGACGCCACGCTCAAGACCGGCGCCGAGGGCTACCAGCTGCGTTCGGACGCGCGCGGCGCAACGGTGCAGGCCGCAACCGAAGCCGGACTGTTCTACGGTGCGGCCACGCTCTCGCAGCTGCTCACCGGTGGCAGCCAGGGGCAACTCCCGGCGCTGCGCATCGACGATGCCCCCCGTTTCAGCTGGCGCGGCCTGATGCTCGATTCGGCCCGCCATTTCCAGAGCCTGGATGAGATCAAGCAGGTCCTCGATGCGATGGCCGAGCAGAAGCTCAACACCTTCCATTGGCATCTCACCGATGACCAGGGCTGGCGCATGGAGATCAAGCGCTACCCGAAGCTGACCGGGGTCGGCAGCTGCCGCATTCCGGCCGGCGATGGCGGCCACGATCCGGTCACCGGCGCCGAGCGCCCGTACTGCGGCTTCTACACGCAGGCGCAGATCCGCGAGGTGATCGCGTATGCGGCTGAGCGCCACATCCAGGTCATTCCGGAGATCGACGTCCCGGGCCACGCGACCGCGGCGATCGCGGCCTATCCCGAGCTTGGCACCCTCGACACGCCGCTCAGGCCGTTGAGCGAATGGGGCGTGTTCCCGAACCTGTTCAACACCGAAGACAGTACCTTCGCGTTTCTCGAGAACGTGCTGGAAGAGGTCATCGCGCTGTTCCCGGCCAAGTACGTTCACGTGGGCGGCGACGAAGCGGTCAAGGACCAGTGGGAAGCCTCCGCGCGGGTGCAGGCGCGCATGCGCGAGCTGGGCGCCGGTGATGAGATGGAAATGCAGAGCCACATCATCAAACGCCTGGAGACCTTCCTGGAAAAGCACGACAGGCGGCTGATCGGTTGGGACGAGATCCTTGAGGGCGGTTTGCCGCCGGAGGCCACGGTGATGTCCTGGCGCGGCACCGAAGGCGGCCTCAAGGCGGCCAGCGAGGGCCATGACGTGGTGATGTCGCCGGTGACGGACATGTACATGGATTACCTGCAGACCAACTCGCCGAACGAGCCGCCGGGCCGCCCGGCGACGATTCCGCTGGCGCGCGTGTACGGCTTCGAGCCGGTGCCCGATGCACTGGCCAAGGACAAGCAGCACCACATCCTCGGCCTGCAGGCCAACATGTTCACCGAGCACACCCGCAGCTACGCCCGCCTGCAGCACAACCTGTTCCCGCGCCTGGCCGCCGTGGCCGAGACCGGCTGGTCGCCGCGCGAACGACGCGACTACGCCGATTTCCTGGCGCGCCTGCCGGCGCAGCTGCAGCGATACCAGGCCATGGGCATTGCGTACGCACAGACCCCGTTCCAGGTGGAGCTGGACAGCCGCGATGACCGTCGCGCCGGCACCGCGACGCTGGCCCTGCGCAGCCCCCTCGGTTACGACATCCACTACAGCGTGGACGGCAGCGCGGTCACCGCCCGCTCACCGCGCTACACCACCCCGCTGCAGCAGCCGCTGCCGGTGGCGCTGCAGGCGGCCACGTTCTTCAATGGCCAGGCACTGGCCAAGGCGGCCAGCCGCTTCGACATCACCGCTACCTCGCTGCTGTCGCGCACCGACGAGCAGCTCGCGCAGTGCCCGGGCGAAGGCCAGCTGCTGCTGCGCCTGGAAGACGACGGCCCGGCCGAGGGCGAGCGGGCGATCTTCAACGTGGACATCTTCAACCCGTGCTGGCTGTGGAAGGATGCAGACGTAGACGGCATCGCCAAGCTGCGCGTGCGTGCCGGACAGATTCCGTACTACTTCCAGCTGGCCCACGATGAGCCGAACCGCCGCTTCGCACCCAAGCGCAGCGCACACGGGGAGATGGACATCCTCGGCGGGCAGTGCGATGGCAAGCCGCTGGCCAGCGTGACGCTGCCGGCCGCGCCGGGCGCCGATGGCTTCATCACCCTGGAGGCTGCACTGCCGCGGTCGCTGAAGGGCACGCAGAACCTGTGCGTGCGCTTCACCGGCGATACCCGGCCGACGATGTGGGTGCTGGATGAGATGACCTTGTTGCCGCGGTGACGCCGCAGCCGCAGGCGGGACGGAAGAGGTCGTGCCGGCCGCTGGCCGGCACCTCATGAATCCGGCATTCGCCAGGTTGCCGGCCAGCGGCCGGCACTACCCGTCATGCGTCGCCCGGGCGGCAGTACCGGTGCCGCATTACCCGCGCAGGCGTACCAGCAGGTCGCGCAACGGGGTCAACACGATCGCCATGCCGGCCAGCACGCCAACGCTGTTGGCGAGCGCATCCATCGGGTCGGCCATGCGGTTGACGGTCAAGGCGCCCTGCGCGAATTCGATGCCAATACCCAGCGCGACCAGGCCGACCGCAGCCCAGATCAGGGCCGCGCGTCGCTGGTAGATCTGCACTGCCGACGAGGCCAGCAGGAAGTACGCGAGGAAGTGTTCGATCTTGTCGCTGTTCTCCGGCAACGTGAGCGGCGGCGGCGGGATCAGGCAGACCACGATCGTGCCCAACACCGCCCCCCACCACAGCGCCAGCCAGAACCGCGGCCAGCGCAGCGGCTTCAACAGGTTCGTGGCCGCCACGTTACAGGCGCCAGGTCAGATCGCCGAGCGCGAACGCCGGTTCGAAATCGACATCGCGCTGGAAGCCCATGACCTGGAAGCGCTCGCCCATCCCGGTCGGCAACGTCAGCTTTTTCACCTGGTCGCGCAGCCGCACACGGCCGATCTCGTCGGTGCGCGCATCGGCTTTTTCCAACAGCGCATCCAGCCCGTTGCCGAGCAGGAAACTGGCCTGGGTGCAGTAACCGGCCAGCTCGAAACCGGCGCCCGTACCGGCTTCGGCCAGCGCGGTGAAGTCCACCGAGGCGGTGAGGTCCTGCAGGCCCGGCCAGCGATACAGGTCGTTGTGCACGTGGTGGCGGTAGAACGCGCGCACGGTGCCGTCGTCGCGGTCGTCCTGGTAATACTCGTTGCGCGGGTAGCCGTAATCGACGAACAGCATCGCGCCGCGCTTCAAGCCGCCGGCAATGGCCTGGATCCAGTACGGCAGTTGCGGCAGCAGTTCGGAACGGTAGCCGTCGGCGAAGGGCTTTTCGCGGTAATGCTCGACGTGGCGGACCGCGGCACTGAGCATCGCATCGGCCGGCTGCGCGCCACGCACGAAGGCGCCGTCGGCATCCAGTTCGACGGTCTCTTCATAGACCATGCCGTCGCGCGCCAGGAAGCGCGGCGTCGGCAGCGCATCGATCACTTCGTTGGCGAAGACCATGCCGTCCCAGTCATCATCGAACGGGCCGTTCAGCCATTCCACCAGGGCGAACACCGGTGGAATCAACGCCTTTTCCAGGCGCTCGCGCTGGCGCTGCCGCAGGTCCGCGCTGGGTTCCAGGATCGCGTAGCGCTCGGGCAGCGCGTCCAGTTCCAGCATGCGCTTGAGCATCACTTCGGCAAAGGCGCCGCTGCCGCCACCGACCTCCATGAAGCGCGCCTGCGGCCCGAGCTGCTGCATCACCGGGGCGATCGCATTGGCCAGCGTGGCGGCGAACAGCGCGCCGATTTCCGGCGAGGTGGTGAAATCGCCGGCGGCCCCGAACTTGCTGGCACCGGCGCTGTAGTAGCCCCAACCGGGCGCGTACAGGCTCAGCTCCATGAAGCGGGAGAACGGCATCGCGCCGCCGTTGGCAAGGATTTCAGCGCGCAGCGCCGCAGCCAGCTCGTCGCTGTGGGCCAGGGCGTCGGTTTCGGGGAGGGGCAGTGGGGAATGCATGGCGCGGGCGATTGCGGTGACAATGCACAGCATAGCCTGAGCAGGGAGTACCCCCGATGACCGATACCGCGCCCGTGGCGCTGATCACCGGCAGCGCGCGCCGGATCGGCGCGGCCATCGCCCGCCAGTTCCACGCCTGTGGCTGGTCGGTGGTGCTGCACGCCCACACCTCCACCACCGAGCTGCAGCAGATGGCCTTCGACATGGACATGCTGCGCCCGGGCAGCGTGCTGGCGCTGCAGGCCGACCTGCGCGATGCCGAGGCCCTGCCCGATCTGATCGACCAGACCGTGGCCCAGTTCGGCCGGCTGGACACGCTGGTCAACAATGCCTCCAACTTCTACCCCACCCTGCTTGGCCAGATCACCGCCGCCCAGTGGGATGACCTGTTCGCGGTCAATGCGCGTGCCCCGCTGCTGCTGGCCCAGGCCGCCGCGCCGCACCTGCGCCGCCAGCAGGGCAGCATCGTCAACCTGACCGATCTGCATGGCACCCAGCCGATGCGCGACCACCCGGTGTACGCGGCCGCCAAGGCAGCGCTGGAAATGGTGACCCGCTCGCTGGCGCTGGAACTGGCGCCCAAGGTACGGGTCAACGCGGTCGCGCCCGGGGCGATCCTGTGGCCGGAACAGGGCAAGGATGATTTCGCCCAGCAGGCGTTGCTGGCGCGTACCCCGCTGGCCCGCACCGGCACCGTGGAGGAGATCGCCGAGGCGGTGTACTGGCTGGCCACGGATGCGGCGTTCGTGACCGGGCACACCCTGCGCGTGGATGGCGGGCGCACGTTGTCCTGAACACCCGTTGGACCGCCCCGGTAGTGCCGGCCGCTGGCCGGCTCTGCATGAACCCGATGTGGCCGCAGTGCCGGCCAGCGGCCGGCACTACTCGGTGCATGATTACGCGGGCAGCAGGTCCATCGTGTCGAACGGCTCGCCGAACTGCCGGTGGGCACGCCACAGCGCCTCCAGGCTCAACCCGCTGACCGGATCGCGGAACGCCGGGGCGATGTCGGCCAGCGGCTTGAGCACGAAAGCATGCTTGAGTTCGGGGCGCGGAATGCGCAGATGGCCGGGGCCCTCCACGATCAGGTCGCCGTAGAACACCACATCGATGTCCAGGGTGCGGTCGCTGAAGCGCGGGCCGCTGCGGTCGCGCCCGTGGGCGTCTTCCAGCGCATGCAGCCAATCATCCAGCGTCTGCAATGGCAGGTCGGTTTCGATCGCCACCGCATTGTTGAGGAAATCCGGACCATCGAAGCCCACCGCGGCGGTGCGGTAGGCCGGTGAGACCGCGATCGTGCCGAAGCGCGCGCGCAGGGCCTCCACCGCGGCGTGAAGGTGCTGTTGCGGCTGCAGGTTGCTGCCCAGGCTCAGGAGCGCAGTGGTCATGGTATTCAGCGTACGTGGGGCGATTCCACACCGGGCCAACAGGGCCAGCGCATAGAATCGGGGTGCACATCATAGGACACCGACATGACCTATTGCGTCGGCATCGAGGTGGACGAAGGCCTGGTCTTCGCCGCCGATACCCGTACCAACGCGTCGCTGGACGACGTGCGCGTGCACCGCAAGCTGCACGAGTTCGAGTTCCCCGGGGAGGCGGCCTTCGTGATCATGGCCGCCGGCAACCTGGCGACCACCCAGCTGCTGATCTCGCGGCTGCGCCGTGACGTGGAAGAGCAGCGGCCGGAAAACCTGCGCGCCTACCGGCATCTGTTCGAAGTAGCCGAGTACGTGGGCCGGGTCCTGCTCGACAGCCAGGTCAAATCCAGCACGCATGAGGCGGGCCAGGACGGCATCGTGACCCAGGCGACGCTGATCCTCGGTGGCCAGATCGGCGGCGAGCACCCCGGGCTGTACATGATCTATCCACTCGGCAATGCCATCGCGGCCTCGCCGGAAACCCCGTTCCTGCAGATCGGCGAATCCAAGTACGGCAAGCCGATCCTGGACAGGATCCTGCGCCCTCAGACCCGCCTGGAAGATGCCGCGCGCACCGCCATCGTCTCGCTGGACTCCACGATCCGGTCCAATCTCTCGGTGGGCTTGCCGGTGGATCTGGTGCTGATCCGCAAGGATGACCTGCGCATCACCCAGCGCATGCGCCTGGCCGGCGACAGTCCGCTGTATGCCGAGATCCACGGCAACTGGTCGTACAAACTCGAACAGGCCGTGGCCAGCCTCCCACGCTTTCCGTGGGAAGGCTGATCAGGCGGTTTCCAGCGCCTCGGCCACTGAACGGAATACCTGCTGCATTTCCAGCGGCTTGCGCAGTACGTGCACGTTGATGCCGGGCGGGAACACCGCCAGCGGCACGGTCACATCGGCTTCCTCCAGCACCAGCGCCGGGCCGCGATAGCCCAGCGTGGCCATCTCGCCCAGCAGGTGGCTGGCCGAGAGCAGCTTGGAGCCGGCATCGGCGATCACCAGCGCGGGCATGCTTTCCTGCTGCATCCAGCGCAGCGCGGCCGCGCCATCGGAGGCCAGCTGCAGGTGGTAACCCTGGCTGGAGAGCGCGTTGCCCAGCAGCGACAGGCGCGTCGCCTCACCATCCACGACCAGGATCGACTGGCCGGCACCGGCGGCGATCGGCCCATCCACGGCGTCGGCGGTGTCGGTGATCTCGCGCATGGGCAGCAGCAGATCGAAGCGCGTGCCCACACCGGGCTGGCTGTCGACGTGGATGCTGCCGTGCGCGCCCTCGATGATGCGCTTGCACGAGATCAGGCCCAGGCCGGTGCCGGTCGCCTTGGTGGTGAAGAAGGGATTGAACAGGTGCGAGAGCGTGTCCGCATCCATGCCGATGCCCTCGTCGGTCACCGAGATGCGCAGCCAGTCGTCGCCATGGGTATCGGCCGCAGGGGCGGCACGCAGGGTCAGACGGCCGCCATTGGGCATGGCCTGGATGGCATTCAGGGACAGGTTGAGCAGTACCTGCTGCAACTCGGTGTAGTTGGCGTCCACCGCCAGGCCGTCGGCCACCTCCAGGTGCAGGGTGACCTTGGCCGGCAGGTTGCTGCGCAGGAGCAGCTCGACGCCTTCGAACAGGTGGACCAGGCAGATGTGTTCGCTGGGCTTGCGCGACCCGCGCACGAAGGACAGCATCGACTCGGCCATCTCATGACCACGCCGGCCGCACTCGGCGATGATGTCGGCCAGGTGGTGCAGCTGCGGATCTTCGGTCCGCGCCTTCATCAGGTCGGGCATGATCAGCAGCGGCTGCAGGATGTTGCGCAGGTCGTGGCTGAGCCCGGCCGCCAGCAGCGACAGGCTTTCCAGCCGCTGGGCACGCATCAGCTCGGCTTCCACGCGCTGGCGGTCGATCGCGCTGCGCGCTTCGCGCACCGCACGGGCCACCGCCGAGGGCAGGCGCGCCGGCTGGTGCTTGATGATGTAGTCGTTGGCGCCCTGGTGCAGGGCCGCCACGGCGTTTTCCTCACCCATCGTGCCGGACACGAAGATGAAGGGCACCTCGGGCAAGGCAGCGCGCACGATCTGCAGCGCCTCGTTGCCGGAGAAGCCGGGCATGCTCAGGTCGGAGAGCACGATGTCCGGCGCGGCGCGCTCGAGCGCCTCACGCAGTTCCTGCGCGCTCTCCACCCGCTCGAAGCTGGCTTCCAGGCCAGCGTCGAGCATCTGTTCGCACATCAGTTCGGCGTCTTCCGGCGAATCCTCGATCAGCAGGATCCGCAGGGCACCCAACGCAGGGCCGGTCAGCGGCATGGGCTTACTCGATCTCCGGTGCCTGGTTGATCAGGCCCCAGAACTTGCCCAGGGTCTGCACGGCGCCGAAGAACTGGTCCACGTCCACCGGCTTGACCACGTACGCGTTCACGCCCATGTCCCAGCTGCGCGCCAGATCGCTTTCTTCGCGCGAGGAGGACAGGATCACCACCGGCAGCCGCTTGAGCTCCTCGGTGTTGCGGATTTCCTTGAGCACTTCCAGGCCGTCCATGCGCGGCATCTTGATGTCCAGCAGCAGCACCGCCGGCAGGCCTTCGTCGCGGTTGGCGAAGGCGCCACGGCGCAGCAGGTAGTCCATCGCTTCCACGCCGTCTTCGACGTGCACGATCGGGTTGGCCAGGCGGGCCTCCTTCAAGGCGTCGATGGCCATCTCGGCGTCGGCGGGGCTGTCCTCGGCAAGGAGGATGGTACGGAGAGCGGTCATACGGCGGAGCCCTTGTTGATTGCGTCGAGCGCGGGTGGAAGAACGAAGTGGAACGTGGCGCCTTGATCGACCGCCGATTCGGCCCAGATGCGGCCGCCGTGGCGGGTCAGCACCCGGCGGACACTGGCCAGGCCGATGCCCGTGCCCGGGTAGTCGCTGGCCTTGTGCAGCCGCTGGAACACCCCGAACAGCTTGCCGGCGTAGGCCATGTCGAACCCGGCGCCGTTGTCGCGGACCGTGAACAGATGGCTGCCGTCAGGCTGCAGCTTGTAGTCGACCTCGATCCGGGCCGGCTCGCGGTTGGAAGAATACTTGATCGCGTTGCCGAGCAGATTCAGCCAGACCTGGCGCATCATGTTTTCATCGGAAACGATGATCGGCAGCGGCGCGATCTTCCAGTCGACATGGTGCGGCACGCCGGTGCTCTCGGCCTCGCTCTGCTGGTTGGCATCGAGCATGGCGCGGGTATCGGCGACCAGCGACTGCATGTCCACCGCCTGCAGCCGCATCGCCGCCCGGCCCAGGCGCGAATAGACCAGCAGATCGTCGATCAGCGCGGCCATGCGCCGGGCGGAATTGGAAATCACGCCCAGGTAATGCAGGGACTTCTCGTCGGCCCCGTCGCCCAGGTGGCGGGTGAGCTTGTCGGAGAAGCCGGCCACGTGGCGCAACGGCGCGCGCAGGTCGTGCGAGACCGAGTAACTGAAGGCTTCCAGTTCGCGATTCACCTCCGAGACCTGCTCGACCTTGCCTTCCAGCTGGCGGTTCAGTTCCTCCACCCGCAGCTGTACGGCGCGCTGCACGGTGACATCGCTGACCGTCATCAGCACCACTTCATCGTCCTTGTCCGGCAGCGGCATGCGCCGCGCGTTGATCAGCATGATCCGCACCACGTCATCGGCGGTGCGCTGTTCGTGCTCGTAATCCCACAGCTCGCGGCCGCGCAGCAGCACGTCGGTCAGGCGCTGGCGGACCACTCCATCGGCCCAGGCCCCGTCGCCGATGCTGTCCAGCGGCAGGCCTTCGGCCGAGGTCTCCTCGTCCAGCCCGTACAGTTCGGCGAACGCGGGATTGTGCATCTGCACGCGCAGGCTGCGGTCCAGCAGCACGATCGGCTCGCGCACCGTGTGCAGCACCGACGCGGCACGTCCGGCCGCGCGCAGCGAGGCGCGTTCGGCGCTGAGACGATGGCGGATCTGGCGTTGCAGCAGCCACAGCACCAGGCCGAGCAGCAGCAGCTGCACCACCAGCGCCGACCAGGAAATGAACTCGCCCTGGCGCTGCTGGGCCGCGAACAGCGCCGAGCGCTTGGCGAGCAGCTGCTCTTCGGTGGCCTGCAGTTCTTCGACCAGGTTGCGGATGGGGTAGCGGGTGGTCAGGTCGGCCACCAGCTGCCGCTGGTCGGCATCGGGCGCCGAGCGGGCCAGCTGCTTGGCCAGCTCCATGCGGCGTTCGAGCATGGACTGGATGCGACCGATGCGGATCAGCTGATCCGGATTGTCACGGGTCAGCTCGGCCAGCCGGGCCAGCCGCCCGGGGATGTCGTTGGCCTGGGCCAGGCGTTCGCGCAGGCCAGGCGCATCGATGCCCTTGGACATGGTCAACGCGGCCGATTCGACATCGCGCACGTCGGCCTGCAATTGGTAGACGGCCACGCCGACATCCTGGGTGTGGGTGACCCAGTTCATCGCATCGATGTTGTCATCAGCCAGCTTGCGCAGGGTAAGCCACGGCACCACGATGATGGCTACCGCCGCCAGGGCCAGTGCCGGCAATCGCCAGCGGTCCCAGATTTGATCACTGAACACCAGCGCCATAGTCCCTCTTCAGCTCGGTGCCACACCCGGTCGCGCCCATGCGCGTACAGCCGGCATGCGCACCGCACGGCGATGGCGAAGCGCTGAATATACTCCACCCCTTTGTGAATACGCGGCCCCTCACCTGACTGAACCGCGCGCGGGCTCGGCAAGCGCGCACAAAAAAGCGCGCCCGAAGGCGCGCTCTCTTCAACGGTGCAGCAGGACTCAGCGCTTGGCGGCGGTCGCGGCGACCTTCAGGCCAGCGGCGTCGACACGCTTGACGCCCTTGATCTGCTGGGTCACACGGACGGCCTTGTCATGCTCGGCCTGGCTGGCCACGGTGCCGGTGAGGGTGACCACGCCATTGACGGTCTCCACCTTCACTTCGGTACCCGGGACGTTTTTGCTGGTCAGCAGGTCGGTCTTGACCTTGGTGGTGATCCAGCTGTCGGTGACCGGCTCAGCCGAATCGTGGGTATCGGCATGGGTCATCGCGGCATGATCGGTGGTCTTCGGCGGATCCTTGGCCATGGCGGAAGAGGTGCCCAGCACCATGCCCAGGGCCAGCGAAGCGGCAAGCAGATTACGGGTCGTGTTGGTCATGTTCGAATTCCTTTGCGGATGTGCAGCCAGTGTCCGTGCCGGGCCGTGGACGGGACGTGGGCGCCGCATAACGCTGCCGTGAACCACTCAGCTTGCGGCCAAACCGTTCAGATTTCCGCCGCGCGCGCCCAGCCGTTACGCTGTCCTGCCCCGTTATGTTGGAGCGCACCATGGCCGCCGTACTGCAGGTGGGATTGATCGGTTATGGCTTGGCCGGCAGCGTCTTCCATGCGCCGTTGATCCTGCACACGCCGGGCCTGGCGTTGCACAGCATCGTCAGCTCGCAGCGCGACCGGTTGCTGCGCAGCTTCACCGATGTGCGCATCTGCGCGGACCCGCAGCAGCTGTTCGACGACCCGGCGGTGGACGCGGTGGTGATCGCCACGCCGAACGATGCGCATGCCCCCCTGGCGCGCGCCGCACTCGCGGCGGGCAAGCATGTACTGGTCGACAAGCCGTTCGCGCTGTCCGTTGCGGAGGCCGAATCGGTGGTGCAGGCCGCGCAGGCGGCCGAACGCGTGGTCACCGTCTTCCAGAACCGCCGCCATGACGCCGACTTCCTCACCCTCAAGCAGGTGATCGACGAGGGCCGGATCGGTCGCGTCGCCGAATGCCATTCCCACTTCGACCGCTTCCGCCCGCAGGTGCGCGAGCGCTGGCGCGAAAGCGATGCGCCCGGCAGCGGCCTGTGGATGGATCTGGGCCCCCATCTGCTGGATCAGATGCTGCAGTTGTTCGGCTGGCCCGGCGCGATCAGCGTGGACCTGATGGCGCAGCGTGAGCACGCCCTGGGCAACGACTATTTCCACGCGGTGCTGCATTACCCGCGGCACCGCGCGATCCTGCACGCCGGCTCGCTGGTGGCCGCCTCCGGCCCGCGCTTCATCGTGCATGGCGATGCCGGCAGCTATCTCAAAGACGGGCTGGACGTGCAGGAAGACCAGCTGCGCCGCGGCATCGCACCGGGTGCGCCGGGCTGGGGCCTGGACCCGCAGCACGGGCATCTGGTGCGGGTCGACGCCGAGGGTCACACCCAGCGCAGCACCGTGGACAACGTGCCGGGTGATTACCGTGCGTTCTATGCGCAGTTCCGCGATGCGATGCTGGGCGTGGCAGAGGCACCGGTCAGCACCGCGCAGGCGCTGCAGCTGATGCGCCTGCTGGAGGCCGGTGCGGAAAGTACGCGCAGCGGGCGGCGGATGACGCTCTGAGGCAACGCCCTGGCTCACTCACTCTGGCCGGGGGATCTACACGCTGCCGCCCACGGGCCGGACGATCACCTTCGCCGGCCCGCATCGATCCGGCTTACGTGGTCTTGATCGCGTGACCACCGAACTCATTGCGCATCGCCGCCAGCAGGCGGTCGCTGAAGGAGTTCTTCTCGCGCGAGCGCAGGCGTTCGAGCAGGGACAGCGTGATCACCGGCGCCGGCACGTCCAGATCGATCGCCTCGGCCACGGTCCAGCGGCCCTCGCCGGAGTCTTCGACATACGGCGCGATGCCCTCCAGCTGCGGGTTGCGGCCCAGTGCATCGGCACTGAGGTCGAGCAGCCACGAGCGCACCACGCTGCCGTGCTGCCAGGCCTTGGCCACCTGCGCCAGATCGAGATTGAAGTCGGTCTTGTGCTGCATCAGCGCGAAGCCTTCAGCATAGGCCTGCATCATCCCGTACTCGATGCCGTTGTGGACCATCTTGCAGAAGTGCCCTGCCCCGCTCGGGCCGACGTGCGCCCAGCCACGGTCCTCGGCCGGTGCCAGCGTGCGGAAGATCGCCCCGATCCGCTCGACCGCGGCCTTGTCGCCGCCGATCATCAGGCTGTAGCCCTCCTGCAGGCCCCACACCCCGCCACTGGTGCCGCAGTCGATGTAGGTCACGTCCTCGCCCTGCAGCTGCTCGCTGCGGCGCATGGAATCCTTGTAATACGAGTTGCCGCCGTCGATCACCACGTCGCCTTCGGACAGATGCGGCGAGAGCGACGCCAGGGTCTGGTCAACCACGCCGGCCGGCACCATCAGCCACACCACGCGCGGCACCGGCAGCGCCGCAAGCGTCTCGGCGATCGAGGCACTGACCTCGAAACCGCGCTCGGCGGCCGCGGTACGCGCGGCCTCACCGGGATCGACACCGATCACGTGGTGCCCGCCGCGATGCAGGCGCTCGGCCATGTTGGCGCCCATGCGGCCCAGCCCAATCATTGCAATATCCATGACTCACCTTTGCTCAGCTTGCGAATGCGGTTGTGTAACAGGAGGTACCGGCGCTGCCGCGCATTGCCGCAGCTGCGCCTGGATCCAGCGCCGGTACAACGTGGTGTGCAGATTGTGCAGCCCCAGCTCGATCGCGAACGGCGTGCGCGGATTGCGATCGAGCAGGCGCGCGATGTGATATCCGATAGGACGTATACCGCGAGGATGCACGTAAATCAGGAACCCCTGGTAGAACGGATCGTCCAGCAACGCATCCAGTTCCTTCAGCAGCGGTTGCTGTTCGGCCGGCACCTCGCGCCTCCAGATCGGATCGCGCTCGATCAGCAGCCGCTCGAAGCGGCGCGGCCCCGGGCCCGGCATGCGCTGGGCCAGTGACCAGATGCGCCGGTTGACCTGGTCGTAATGGGCGAAGCCGTCGTGCTCGCGCAGCGCACGCGCCGCGGCATCGCTGACATCGACCACCACGAAGTTCTCGGCCTGGTTGTTGATGTCATCCAGGTACTTGCGCTCGAACACGTGCTCGATGAAACCGGGCGCACCCACGAACGCCTGCCGACCGCGTTGCGCGGTCTTGCTGGCTTTGCCGTCGGCCAGGAACTCCCCGGCATGCCGGCCCAGCAGGATGCTGTCGGTCTCGTGCAGGGTCAGGAACGTGCCGATGGAGAGTTCATCGGCGGAGAATTCGCGGTCGAAGGCGGCATCGCCGTACAGTTCGCGCTGGGTCGCCAGCTGCGCCACCTGGCGGCCGACCCCGCACTCGGCGCGTACGCGGCCATCGTAGAACGTCTGCAGCGCCGCACTGTTGGCTTCGGCCGGCTGATAGCCGCGGCCGAAGCTGCGGAAGCGCTCCCAACCCTTGGCCTGCGCGCCGCCGGCGCCGAAGCCGATCCAGCCCAGCTGCAAGGCCGAGAAGCGGAAGCCGTCGTTGTCCTGCAGGGCGGTGGTGGCCCGGCGCGTGGCCGCGCCCAGCTTGAATGCATAGGCACAGACCGTGCCCGGGTCATCGAACAGGGTCGGCAGCCAGGCCTGGCGCTGCTGCGCCGACCACTGCCGCGGCAGCTGTACGCGCAGGTCGCCTGCGGCCCGCGCCTGGCGCAGGTCGGGGCGCTCGCACACCGGTCCGGCATGGACCACCGGCGCAGCGACGTCCGCCTCACTGAACTGCCAGCCCAGCGCTTCCAGCACACTCTGCGCGCACGACGCCGCGCTCCACGCACTGGCCGCCGGGATCAGCCCCAGCAGCACCGCGAGCGCACAGCGGCGCCAGCGCCGCGATCCTGCTGCCATGACGCGCCGCACCCCCGCCCGCTCAGCGCAGAGAGGCCGGGGTATCGCTCACCACCGTGGCTGGCGTCGGCTCCACCGCCGCAGCGGGGGCGGTCGCCGGCGCGGCAGCCGGGCTGGGCTCGGGCACGGCTGCTGCCGGCAGGTACTGCTGCAGGCGCTCGAAGAAGCGGCGATAGAAGGTGGCGTCCTGCACGGTGCTGCTGGCCACTTTCACCAGCGAGTCGTCATTGCTGCCGAACGGCAGCGAGACCGAGCCCAGCGCGCCGACGCCGACGCTGGCCGAGGTCGGGCTTTTCTTCAACGCGTAGCGGTCCTGCACCGCGCTGACGAACACCAGCGCCTGGTCACCGCGCGGCGCGCACGAAATACGCAGCACCAGCTGCTCGTGCTCTTCATCCCTGGGCTGGAAGTTCTTGTTGCCTTCCACGGCATCATCGCCGGCGCGGGCGATCGCATAGCCCTGGCTGAGCAGGGTGCGGCGGGCGGCCTCGCAGGCGTGGGCCGGCGGGCCGGGCACGGTGCGCGAATAGGTATCGCCGGAGTCGAACGACTCACGGATCAGGGTGCTGTCGGCGGCGCGGCCGCCACAGGCGGTCAACGCGGCGAACACCGCCAGCAGCGGGATCGAACGTACACGACGAAAGCGCATGGCCGCTCCTGCGGAAATCCAGCCTCCAAGGATAGACCCGTGCGCGTTGGCAGGAGGTGGATACGCACAGGCCGCCCCGAAGGGCGGCCTGTGGAGTTGTCACCTGTTCAGCTGGTGGCGGCCGGCGTTCAGTCCGCCCAGCGGCCCACGGCAGTCGACTGCGGCAGGACCTGGGCCGACAGCGGGCGGTCGGCCTCAAGCAGGTTCACCGCATCGGCCAGGATCGCCGCCGACTCGCGCAGGAGCGGATCCGGGCGCTTTTCGGCGGCCTTCTCGCGGGCGGCATCCTTGACGATGTCGCGTTCGTTGCCGGTCAGGCCGTCGTCATTGCTGTCGTCGGCCAGCGGGTCCAGATCCAGGCCCAGCTGCTTGCGGATCGCCTGGCGATCGGTGCGCTGCTTGTCCTGCTTCTCGCGCTCGGCGCGGCGCTCGGCCTCGTTGAGCGAGATGTACTTCTTGGCCTTCTCCGCACGGAACTGCTCGACATCCTCGTTCCACCACTGGAACTCCTTGTCGGCGGCGATACGCGTGTCATGGCGGCTTTCCAGCTTGGGCAGCAGCGGGCCGAAGTTGCCGTACTGGGTGTGCGGCACCGCGGCGATGCGGGTCCACGGCAGCGCGTTGTCGTAGGTGCTTTCGCCGTACTCGCTGGCGTCCACGCTGGCCGGGAAGGCCAGATCGGGCACCACGCCCTTGTGCTGGGTGCTGCTGCCGCTGACGCGGAAGAACTGGGCGATGGTCAGCTTGACCTGGCCGAAGCGCTGGGTCTCGCCGCTCGGCCACCGGTCCAGATCGACGATGTTCTGCACGGTGCCCTTGCCGAAGGTGGTCTCACCGATCACCAGGCCACGGCCGTAATCCTGGATGGCGCCGGCGAAGATCTCCGAGGCCGAGGCCGAGCCGCGGTTGATCAGCACGGCCAGCGGGCCATCCCACGCGACCACTTCGCTGCGGTCGCTGTTGACGGTGACGCGGCCACCGGATTCACGGACCTGGACCACCGGGCCCTGTTCGATGAACAGACCGGTCAGTTCGATCGCTTCATCCAGCGAACCACCGCCGTTGTTGCGCAGGTCCAGCACCACGCCGTCGAGCTTGTCGGCCTTGAAGCCGGCCAGCAGCTTGGCCACGTCGCGGGTGGCCGAGGCGTAATCGGCAGCGTTGCGGCGGCGCCCTTCGAAGTCCTGGTAGAAGGTGGGCAGCTTGATCACGCCCACCTTGCGCTCGGGCTCTCCATCCTTGGCCGGAATGGTCAGGGTCTCGCCCTTGGCGGCCTGTTCGGCCAGGCGCACCTTCTGGCGGGTCAGCACCAGGGTGTGGTGCTTGCCGTCCACGCCTTCTTCGGCCGGGATGAACTCCAGGCGGACCTGGGTATCGCTCTTGCCGCGGATCTTGGCCACCACGTCATCGATGCGCCAGCCGATCACGTCTTCCAGCGGACCGGACTTGCCCTGGCCGACGCCGACGATGCGGTCGCCCGGCTTGAGCGTGCCATTGACCGCGGCCGGACCGCCGGCGATGACCTCGCGGATCACCACCATGTCGTCCTGGCGCTGCAGCTGCGCGCCGATGCCTTCCAGCGACAGCGACATCGCCTGGTTGAAGTTCTCGGCGGTGCGCGGGGTGAAGTAATCCGTGTGCGGGTCCACGGCGCTGGTGTAGGCGTTGAGGAAGAACTGGAACACGTCCTCGCCCTTCAACTCATTGACCGACTTTTCCAGCGTCGCGTAACGCTTGTCCAGCGTTTTGCGGATCTCGGCCGGCTGCTTGCCGGCCAGCTTCAGGCGCAGCCAGTCATTCTTGACCGACTTGCGCCACAGATCGTCCAGTTCAGCGCTGCTCGCGGCCCACGGCACGTCCTTGCGGTCGTACTCGAACTTTTCGTCGGTGCTGAAATCGAAGTCCTGCTTGAGCAGCTTGCGCGCATACCCGACGCGCTCGCCCACGCGCTGCTTGTAGACCGCGAACACCTGGAACGCCGGCTCCAGCTCGCCGCCGCGGATGGCGGTGGCGATGTTGGCCTCGAACGGGGCGAAGCGGGTGATGTCGGCCTGGGTGAAGAACTGCTTGCTGCTATCGAGCGATTCCAGATAGCGCTTGAAGACGTCCTTGGAGGTCGCGGCATCCAGCGCGCGCGGCCGGTAGGCGTAGCGGCTGTCCGACAGCAGCCCGTAGACCAGCTTGGAGGTGGTCACCTGGTCGGGTGTTGCCGCCGAAGGCAGCGCGGGCGAATCGGCGTAGGCGGCCAGTGCCATCGGCGCGGTGAGCGCCAGGGCCATCAGGAATGCGGGGGCTTTGAATTTCATGGACTAGCTCGTGGCACCTTGCCAAGGGAGAGACTGCGTGCATTACAGACACCACGACAGTGCCGAAAGTTGCCGCGTTTGTCACCGGGGCCTTCAGCCTACCGAGGCCGTTGGAGAAATTTGTGAATACCGGCGGGATCGGCAGGCAGGCACAGGCCTGCGGCCATCCGCGGTTCAGGGCCGCGGCCGGGGAAAGACGGAGTGGATTGGCAGAACGGGCCCCGAAGGGCCCGCTGGATCAACCGGCGACGCCGGCGTCGGCCGCCTGGCGGTCGGCATGGTAGGACGAGCGCACCATCGGACCGGAGGCGACGTGGCTGAAGCCCAGCGCATTGCCGTACTCCTCCAGCGCCTTGTACTCCTCGGGGGTCCAGTAACGCAGCACCGGGTGGTGATGCGCGGTCGGCTGCAGGTACTGGCCGATCGTGATCATGTCCACATCATGCTCGCGCAGGTCGCGCAGCGTGGCCTGGACCTGCTCCAGAGTCTCGCCGAGGCCGAGCATGATGCCGGACTTGGTGGCGATCTCCGGGTGCTGGGCCTTGAACTTCTTGAGCAGGGTCAGCGACCACTGGTAGTCCGCGCCCGGGCGCACATTGCGGTACAGGTCCGGCACGGTTTCGATGTTGTGGTTGAACACGTCCGGCGGGTTGGTCGCCAGGATCTCCAGCGCGCGCTCCATGCGGCCCTTGCCACGGAAGTCCGGGGTCAGCACCTCGATCCTGGTGTTGGGCGACTTGGCGCGGATGGCACCGATGCAGTCGGCGAAGTGCTGGGCACCGCCGTCGCGCAGGTCATCGCGGTCCACGCTGGTCACCACGACATACTTCAGCCCCATGTCCGCCACCGTCTGGGACAGGCTGGCCGGCTCGTTGGCATCCGGCGGCTTGGGCCGGCCGTGGGCGACGTCGCAGAACGAGCAACGGCGGGTGCAGACCTCGCCGAGGATCATGAAGGTCGCGGTGCCGTGGCTGAAGCACTCGTGGATGTTGGGGCAGCTGGCTTCCTCGCAAACCGTGACCAGGCGGTTTTCGCGCAGCTTGGCCTTGAGGTTCTGCACGGCGTTGCCGGAGGGAATCCGCACGCGGATCCACGACGGCTTGCGCAGCACCGGCACGTCGGCGAACTGCACCGGGGAGCGGCCGATCTTGTCACCGCCGATCTGTTTGACGCCCGTCTGCAACGGGGCGGCGGACGGCGTGTCGCCCTGCACGACCTGCAGGGGAATGATGCGAGCGGAGGTTTCAGTCATGGCCTTGGTCGGCGGCGTTCACGCCGCGTCAGTCAAATCGGGTAATTCAGCGGCCGGCTCGAGGGCCAGGCCGAACTGGCGGGCCAGATGGCCCAGCAGCACCGGCGTGACGGCCGCCATGCCGGACGGTCCCCCCAAGTCTACCACCGAGGTCACCTGCAGCCCTTGATAGCCACAGGGGTTGATCCGGCGGAACGGTTCCAGGTCCATGGCCACATTGAAGGACAGGCCATGGAAGGTGCAGCCACGGCGGACGCGGATGCCCAGGGCGGCGACCTTGGCCCCGCCCACGTAGACCCCGGGCGCGCCCTCCAGGCGCTCGGCGCCGATATTCCAGTCGCCGAGGGTGTCGATGATGGCCTGCTCGATGCGGCAGACGTAGTCGCGCACGCCGATCCCCAGCCGCCGCAGCTGCAGCAGCGGGTAGATCACCAGCTGGCCGGGGCCGTGGTAGGTCACCTGGCCGCCACGGTCGACATGCAGAACGGGAATATCGCCGGGGGCGAGCACGTGCTCGTCCTTGCCGGCCTGGCCCAGGGTGAACACCGGGTCGTGCTCGACCACCCACAGCTCGTCGGGGGTGTCCTCGGTGCGGGCATCGGTGAAGCGCTGCATCGCGTGCCAGACCGGGGCATAGGGCTGGCGGCCGAGGTCGCGCACAATGGCCGGTTGCGGCGCCCGGTCACCCGGGGCCGCAGCGGTGGCGCAGCTGGTTACAGCGTCCACTTCACTTCCGGGTGGTCGCGCAGGGCGTTGTGGGCGGCGTCGTACTGGTCGCGGTTATCCGCCTTGAACACCAGCCGCACCGACACATACTTGCCGTTGGACGAGTGTTTCCAGCTGATGCGCTCGCTCAGCACATCCACGCCGGCCAGCTCGAGCAGGCGCGGCAGTTCGCGTTCCAGGTCCTTGCCGGCCGCGCCCATGGCGCTGAGTTCGAACTGGCCGGGAAACTGGAAGCCGTGGTCGGGGTTGTCAGACTTGATCTCCATGACCGGGATTATGGGGATGCCTGCGCCCGAACCCAAGCGCTGCTTGATCGTGCGCACAGCGGCGCCGAACGGCCCGTGAAAACGCCTGTATCGCCACTGATACGCAGCAGTGCGTGCGCAGTGCTGTTCACGACATCACGCTCTGATTACGCTGTACCGGCTTAAGAAAGAATAAATCCCCGTCTGGTATCCCATGTCTCTGAAGCCCTTTGCGCTGCCGGCCGCACTCGCCGGTGTCCTGGCCCTGGCCGCGCCTGCCGCCCACGCCGCCACTCAATGCGGGCCCGATGCGATGCGCGAGCACCCGCCGCAGGTCAATTTCCGCGTCGACAACGACCTCTTCGGTGGCAAGGACCAGGACCAGGGCTATACCAACGGCGCCCAGATCACCTTCGTCTCGCCGAACCTGGTCGATTACACCGATGACCCGTGCCTGCCGCGCCTGGCGCGCTGGGTCAACAGCCACCTGGAGCGGCTGCATCCGGGCGAGTACGAACAGCAGAACATGATCTTCAGCCTGGCCCAGGGCATCTTCACCCCGACCGATTTCACCCGGAAGGACCTGATCGAGGACGACCGGCCGTATGCGGGCGTGCTGATCGGCAGCTTCGGTTACAACGCGCGTCGCGGCGACCGGTTGCAGACCACGCAGCTGGCGTTGGGCGTGGTGGGGCCGTGGGCCCAGGGCGAGGAAGTCCAGAACGCGGTGCACGAGCTGCTGGGCGATGAGAAGTTCCAGGGTTGGGACAACCAGCTGCACAACGAGCCGGTGATCATGCTCACGCACGAGCGGATGCGCCGGTGGCCGGCCGACGCCAGTGAGAACCTGGGCGGCTGGGGCTGGGATGCGATCAGCCACTACGGTGGCGCGGTGGGCAATCTGGCAACGCACCTCAATGCCGGTGGCGAGGTGCGATTTGGTTGGAAGTTGCCGGACGATTTCGGCAGCACGCCGCTGCGCCCGGCCGGTGAGAACACTGCGCCGACGCGCGGCGGCAAGCCGAGCGGCTGGTCGTGGCATCTGTTCGCCACCACGGATGCGGCGTGGGTGATCCGCGATATCACGCTGGACGGCAATACCTTCCGCAACAGCCACAGCGTGGACAAGCGCCACGTGGTGGGGACGGCCGGTTACGGGCTGGCGGTGATGCGCGGTCGCTGGAAGTTCGCGCTGGCCCGTTACCACAGCACGCGCGAGTTCGATGGGCAGCGTGAGGCGCCGGTGTTCGGCAGCTTCACGATCAGCCGGTCGCTGTAAGCGAGCGACTGATCCTGAAGCGGGTAGCTGCCGACCGTTGGTCGGCTCATCGCCCACCCCAAAAAAAGACCGGCGTTCGCCGGTCTTTTTTCAGTGCGGTCGAACCGGATTACTCCGATTCCCACCACATCCAGAAGCTGTCCCACAGGCGCTTGAAGAAGCCGGCTTCTTCGACGGCGGCCACGGCCACCAGCGGGGCCTGGGCGACGACCTGGTTGTCCAGCATCACCTTCAGGGTGCCGACCTGCTGGCCGGCGGTGAATGGCGCTTCGAGGGTCTTGGGCACATCGATGCTCGGCTTGAGATCGTTGTAGCGGCCGCGCGGGACGCTGACCAGCATCGGCTGGGCCACGCCCAGCTGCAGCTTGTCGGTCTTGCCCTTCCACACCTTGTGCTCGGCCACGACCTTGCCCGGCTCGTACATGCGGTGGGTTTCGAAGAAGCGGAAGCCCCAGTTGAGCAGCGCCAGGCTGTCATCGGCGCGCTGCTTTTCCGAGCCGCCACCGAGTACCACGGCGACCAGGCGCTGGTCACCTCGCTGGGCCGAGCTCATCAGGCAGTAGCCGGCTTCGGAGGTATGGCCGGTCTTGATGCCGTCCACGCTCTGGTCGCGCCACAGCAGCAGGTTGCGGTTGGGCTGGGTGATGTTGCCGACGGTGAATTCCTTCACCTTGTTGTAGGCGTAGGTTTCCGGATAGTCACGCACCATCGCGCGGCCCAGCAGGGCCAGGTCGTACGCGGTGGTGTGGTGGCCCGGGGCGCTCAGGCCATGGGCGTTGACGAAGTGGGAATCCTTCATGCCGATCTTGGCGGCGTAGCTGTTCATCAGCGAGGCGAAGGCCTCTTCGCTGCCGGCCACGTGTTCGGCCAGGGCGATCGCGGCATCGTTGCCGGACTGGATCGCCATGCCCTTTTCCATGTCTTCCAGGCGTGCGGTCTGGTTGACCGGGAAGCCGCTGTAGCTGCCGTCGGTGCCGGCGCCGCCCTCGCGCCACGCGCGCTCGCTCATCATCACCTGGTCATCGGTGCGGACCTTGCCGTTCTTGACCTCGGCGGCCACGACATACGACGTCATCACCTTGGTGATGCTGGCCGGGGCCAGTTGTTCGTGCACGTTTTCACCGGCCAGGACCTGCCCGGTGGCGTAGTCCATCAGGATCCAGGCCTTGGAGACGCTGGGCTTGGGGGCCGGCGGGGTCGCCACGGTGGCCGGAGCGGCGGCGGGAGCAGGCGCCGGAGCCGGGGTCGGCGCAGGGGTCTGGGCGGAAACCATGCCCACGAACAGGGTCGTGGCCATGGCAGCGGCGGCAAAGCGGAATTTCATCGGACAGCAAGCTCCTGGAGGGCGCCAAGGGGTGGATGAGGGATAACGGGCATTGTAGGCCCAAGGAGCGGCGGCACGCGCTGGCGTGCCGCGGGCAGTGGAAGGCTCAGTCCTTCACGATCTGCGGCGCCCCGAAGCCCAGACCGGCAATCCGGCCGGCAAGTTCCGAGGCGCTGGCATGGTCGGGGGCCGGCACGCGCAGGCGCCACAGGGTGCGCCCGCCACTGACGATGTCGCTGATGCTGGCCCCGGCGATGCCCGCCGAGGACAGCTGGCCGAGCGCGCGGGTGGCGTTGTCACGGCTGGCGAAGCTGGCGACCTGCAGCAGCACGCTGCCGAGCACCTGCTGGGAAAGCGTTGCACCGGGGGCCGGTGCCGGGCGTGCCGCGGGTGCGGCGGCGGGCAATGCGGCCACCGCCACCGGCGCACTGTTGACGCTGGCAGCCTGGGTGGTGGCGGGCTTGCCGGTGGCAACGCGCACACCGTTGTCGCGCATCCAGTGATCGAAGTTGTCGGCGTTGCCCGGCTTGGCCGAATCGGCCACGCGGTAGCGGTACTTCTCGCCGGCCGGTTTGGCGGCAGCGGTCGCCGTGGCGGCCGGCAGCTTGCCGACCAGCGCATCCATCTCGCTGGCACTGCGCACGGCAGCGGCGGGCGCGGAGGCGGAGGCGGCGGCAGCCGCAGCGGCGGCGACCTCGCGGCGCTCGCGGCGGCTGGGCTTGTCGACCATCAGGTTGTCATCCCCCGGTGCCAGCGCACGCACCTCCACGTTGCCGGTGCCGCGCTGGGTGATGCCCAGGCGCACGGCGGCGGCATAACTGAGATCGACCACGCGCCCATCGTGGAACGGGCCGCGATCGTTGACGCGCACGATCACCGATTCGCCGTTGTCCAGGTTGGTCACCCGGGCAAAGCTCGGCAGCGGCAGTGTCTTGTGCGCGGCGGTGAAGGCGTACATGTCGTACACCTCGCGGTTGGAAGTCAGGCGGCCGTGGAACTTGGCGCCATAGTAGGAAGCAGTGCCCTTCTCGGCGTAGCCGCGGGTCTTGTCCATCACCTGGTACTGCTTGCCCAGCACGACGTACGGCGATTTGTTGCCGATCGGCGAGCGCGGCAGATCGACCACTTCCGGCTCGGGGATGCAGGCCACGTTCGGGATGTAGGTGGGGGTGCTGTCATTCACGCCCGGCTTGTACAGACCGCCGGCGCGGTAATCGCCGCGCGTGCTGGGATCTTCAGCAGCCGCCTTGTAGGGAGAGCCTTCCGGACAATGCGCCGGACGCCCGCCCTTGCCCTGCACCACCGCGGCGGACGGCTTGCTGCTGCCGGCGCTGCTGGCACCGGGTTTCTTCGGCGCACTGCTGCAGGCGGCCAGTGCCAGTATCAACAGACCCGGGATCAGCCATCTGGAGCGTGCGATCGTGTTCATGCCGGCGGCAACTCCTGTCCAGCAATGGCCTGGGACAGCTGGTACACGGCCATCGCATACATTTTCGAGAGGTTGTAGCGGGTAATGGCGTAGTAGTTCTGGAAGCCCAGCCAGTACTGCTTGCCGGTGCTGCCTTCCAGCGTGATCGGGGTGGCGGTCAGGCCCGCGGCGACCGGCACGCTGGGCTGGTACCCGCGCTGGGCCAGCTGCGACAGCGTCCAGGTCGGCGCCCATTCGGTCGGATTGAATTCCTCGCGACCGGCCTGCAGCGTGGCCGGCACGGCCACCGGGCCACCACGGACCCAACCGCCCTTCTTGACGAAGTAATTGGCGATCGACGAGAACACGTCGTCGTAGCTGTTGAACAGATCGCGGCGGCCATCGCCGTTGCCGTCCACCGCATAGTCCAGATAGCTGGAGGGCATGAACTGGCCCATGCCCATCGCGCCGGCGTAGCTGCCCTTGATCGCGGTGATGTCCAGCTTTTCATCGCGGGTCAGCGCGAACAGGCGCGACAGCTCGTCGCGGAAGAACAGCTCGCGGCGCACTTCACGTTCAAGCTTGGCCGGGTCGCCGCTGCGCGGGTACTTGAAGGCCAGTGTGTACAGCGCATCGAGCACGCGGTAGTTGCCGGTATTACCGCCGTAACTGGTTTCCACGCCGATGATCGCCACGATCACCTCGGCCGGGACGCCGGTGCGCTGCTGCACGCGCATCAACTCGTCGCGGTGCTGGGCGAGGAATTTCTTTCCGCCCTCGATCCGCGCCTGGCTGATGAACATCGGCCGGTACTCGTTCCACGGTTTGACCCGCTCGGCCGGGCGCGACATCGCGGCGATGATCGGATCACGGATCTGCGCCTGGGCCAGTGTCGCCTCGATCTGCGCGGCCGGAATGCCGTAACGGGCGGCGGTATCGCGCACGAAGTTGGCGCGGGCCACCTCGAAGGGCACCGGGGTCAGATCCACCGGGGCGGCGTTGGCTCCGGCTGCCTCCGGGGCAGCTTCGGCCGGACCCTTGCTGCCGGGGGCCGGCGTGACGGGAACACCCGAGGCCTGCGGCGTCGGTGAAGGAGTCTGCGGCTGGGTCGCACAAGCGACCAAACCGAGCGTGAGCATGCAGGCCAGGGAGCGTCGAATCATCGCGGCAGGTTAGCAGGTCATGGATGAATTAAAACCCCTAAGACCATGAATCTCAACGGATTGCCCGAGTTTCTCCACTGCCGTTAAGGCCATGTGTAGACAGGCGCATGACCGGCGCCCATTCATGTATTGCTGCAGGGGGGCGCCACGATCGCGGCGGTACCGGTGTGCGGCACGGCCCGCCGCCGGGCGGCCGGGGCAGCCCAGCAAGGGCGGCCACGCAACGCACGTCTCACTTTTGGAAGTTGGTAGGGACGGCACAAGAGGTTCGCCGGTTGCGTCCCCATCCCCGCAGACGCAACCGGCCAAACCGGACCTGATCGGCAGCGGCGCGGCGCGCATCTCCCCAGCGCGCGCTTCGCCCCTCTGCCTGTGAGGTCAACTACTCCCCGCCAGACTCCCCCTCCGCGATGCTTGGCTCAGCGCGTCGTTGTTGGCGGGCCGCCATTGTGCAGGCCGTTTACGACAAGTCCATTGATCGAGATCAAGTCACTTCATATCTGTGCGCCACTTCTCACTTTTGCCCGCGCGCGTTGACAACGTGTGCACCTGAAACCGTTTCCCCATGGGTGCCCGCGCAGCGGCTGCGCAAACTCGCTCATGTGGCGTGCACCGGCTGGTGCTGTCGTGCGGCCATGACCAGCCCGAAACTGGCCAGCAGCGAGACCGCCGAGGTGCCGCCATAGCTGATCAGCGGCATCGGCACGCCCACCACCGGCAGCAGGCCGGAGATCATGCCGCCGTTGACCAGCACATAGACGAAGAACACCAGGCCGGTGGTGCCCACCAACAGGCGCGAGTAGCCACAGCGCGATTGGCTGGCGATCCACAGGCAGCGCGCGGTGACGAACAGGAACAGGCTGAGCACCACTGCCACGCCGACCCAGCCGAACTCCTCGGCCAGCACCGAAAAGGCGAAGTCGGTGGTGTACTCGGGCAGGAAATCCAGCGTGGCCTGGGTCCCCTGCCCCCAGCCTTTGCCGTGCATGCCGCCCGAGCCGATCGCGATCTTGGACTGGATGATGTTCCAGCCGGTGCCCAGTGGATCGTTCTCCGGGTACAGGAAGGTCAGCACACGATCCTTCTGGTACTGGCGCAGCAGCCCGAACCACGCCAGCGGCGCAGCGACCGACAGCCCGCCCAGAGCCACGGCCATCCACCACCAGCGCAGGCCCGCCAACAGCAGCGCGAACACCCCGCTGGCGGTCACCAGCGTGGCGGTGCCGAGGTTGGGCTGCAGCAGGATCAGCACGGCGGGGCCACCGATCAGCATCGCGGCGGTGAGTACCGCACGCGGCCGCGGCGGCAACGGCTGTTTGTGCAGGTACCAGGCCATCATCATCGGCAGGCTCAGCTTGAGCAGCTCGGAGGGCTGCAGGTAGAACACGCCCAGGTTCAACCAGCGCTGGCCGTATTTGCCGGTGCCCACCACATACACCGCCAGCAGCGGCAGCAGGGACAGGGTGTAGATCCACGGCGACCACGCGCGCAGTTCCACCACCGGCAGCCGCGACAGCCCCCACAGGGCGGCAAGCCCGGCGCCGTAGCGCATCGCCTGCGCATGCACGGGCCCGTCCACGCTGTGCAGCACGGCCAGGCCGGCCACCATCAGCAGGCACAAGGCGCCCAGCAGCGGCAGGTCCAGCGTGCGGAAGAAGAAATGGAACACGGCGCGTGCGCGCTGCAGTAGTTCAACCATGCGGACGACTCCTGTGGATGACGCGACGCACAGCAGGAGGCGACACGGCGAACAGAAAGCGGACCCGCGATGCGGGCCGGCGCGAGCGCAGGACCGTAACACGCGTGGGCACCCCAATCCTTAGCCGACACGTACCGCCGGTGCGCGGCGTACGCATCGCGCGCACTCAGCCGTAGCCGCCGTGCACCGGATTGTGGCGACGCACGGCCATCACCAGGCCGAAGCCGGCCAGCAGCGATACCGCCGAGGTGCCGCCGTAACTGATCAAGGGCATCGGCACGCCCACCACCGGCAACAAACCGGAAATCATGCCGCCGTTGACCAGCACATACACGAAGAACGCCAGCCCGGTCGCGCCGGCCAGCAGCCGTGAATAGGTATCGCGCGACTGCGAGGCGATCCACAGGCAGCGCCCGATCACCACCAGGTACAGGGCGAGCACGATGGCCACGCCGATCCAGCCGAACTCTTCACTGAGCACGGAGAAGGCGAAGTCGGTGGTCTGTTCGGGAATGAAGTTCAGGTGCGACTGCGAGCCCTGGCCCCAGCCCTTGCCATCGAAGCCGCCTGAGCCGATCGCGATCTTGGACTGGATGATGTTCCAGCCCGCACCGAGCGCATCGCTCTCCGGGTCCATGAACATCATGATGCGGTCCTTCTGGTACGGGCGCAGCAGCCAGAACCAGGCCACCGGCGCGGCCGCGGCAACCCCGCCGACCGCCACGCCCACCCACCACCACGGCAGCCCGGCCAGCAGCAGCACGAACGCGCCACTGGCGGCGATCAACACGCCGGTGCCGAAATCCGGCTGCAGCATCACCAGCCCGGTCGGCACGCCGATGATCACCGCACTGGTCAGCACCGTGGAGAAACGTGGCGGCAGCGGCATGCGATGCAGGTACCAGGCCACCATCATCGGCAGGCTGACCTTGAGCAGCTCGGCCGGCTGCAGGTAGAACAGCTTCAGATCCAGCCACTGCCGGCCGTACTTGCCGGTGCCCAGCACGAACACGGCCAGCAGCGGAATCATCGACACCGCGTAGATCAGGGGCGTGGCCGAGCGGATGCGCAGGATCGAGACCCGCGAAATCGCCCACATCGCGGCCAGGCCGACCGCGAAACGCGCGCCCTGCGCGAACACCAGGCCGTCGCCACCGGCGCTCTTGAGCACCGCCAGGCCGATCAGCATCAGCGCGCCCAATGCCAGGCAAAGCACCCAGTCCAGCGAGCTGCTGAAGCGGACGGCCATATCGACCGCCCAGCGCAGGAAGACCTTCATCGGGGCCGCTCCGGTGCGGTCGGGGGCGCGGTGGCACTGGGCACGGGCGCGCCGGGTTCCGGCGCAGGCGCAGGCACGCCCACCACGACCGGCAGCAGCTCCAGCGCAGCGACGGCGGCATCGCCGGCCTCGCGGGCCGCGCCATCACCACCATCGAAGGCGGTGATGCCGATCGCGGTCGTGCCGCGCTCGCTGTCCAGCGGTTCCAGGCCGTCGGGCATCTTGCCGAGCAGCCAGGCATCGAAAATCTTGCGTGCGATCGGTGCCGCCGCCGAGCCGCCGTAACCACCGCCCTCGACCGCGATCGCCACCGCGATGACCGGGTTGTCGGCCGGCGCGAAGCCCACGAACAGTGCGCGGTGGCGCAGGTGCAGTGGCAGGCTGCGCGGGTTGACCGCGGCCGTGCCACGGCGGCTGATCACCTGCGCGGTACCGGTCTTGCCGGCCATCACATACGGCGCGCCCGCAGCCGCACGCGCACCACTGCCGCCCGGCTGCATGGTGCCCATCATGCCCTCGCGCACCGCCTGCAGATTGCTCGGCGTGGGGCTGATCGGCTTGCTTTCGCCCGGCGGCGTTGCGGTCCAGTCCGCGTCGAAGCCGGCCCGCTGCTGCATCACCAGGTGCGGCTGGCGCAGGTGGCCATCGGCGATCCCGGCCACGCCATGCACCAGCTGCAGCGGAGTGACCTTCCAGTCGCCCTGGCCGATGCTGACGTTGACCGTGTCGCCGGGATACCAGCGTTCTTTTCTCGATTTGTACTTGGCCGCCGGCGAAGGCAGGATGCCGCCGATCTCGCCGGTCAGGTCGATGCCGGTCGGCGCACCGAACCCGTAATAGCCCATGTAGTGGTCAAAGCGTTCGATGCCCAGATCCAGCGCGAGCTTGTAGTAGTACGTGTTGACCGACTGGGTGATCGACTTGCGCAGATCGGTCCAGCCATGCCCGCCACGGTTGGCATCGCCCCAGCCGCGCGAGGTGCCCGGCAGATAGAACATGCCGGTGGAGAGGATCTTGTCCTCCGGCCGGCGCACGCCACTGTCCAGCCCGGCCAGGCCGATCAACGGCTTGATCGTGGAGCCCGGCGCGACGCCGCCCAGCACCAGGCGGTTGAACTGCGGCCGCGACGGGTTGTCGTTGAGCGCCTTGAAATCAGCGTGCGAGATGCCGTTGACGAACAGGTTGGGGTCGTACGAGGGCAGGCTGACCATCGCCAGTACCTCGCCGGTGCGCGGGTCCATCGCCACCGCTGCGCCCTCGAACTCGCCGAAGGCGGCGACCATCGCACGCTGCAGATCGGCATCGATGGACAGCCGCAGATCGCTGCCGGACTGCGCCGCGACCCGGCCGATGGTGCGGATCGCGCGGCCCTGCACGTTGGTCTCGACCTGCTCGTAACCGACCTTGCCGCGCAGCTGCTGCTCGTAATAGCGCTCCAGCCCGGACTTGCCGATGTGGGTCAGTGCGGCATTGCCCTCGCCCAGCATCTCCAGGTCTTTGTCATCCACCCGGCCCACGTAGCCGATGATGTGCGCGAACAGATCGCCATAGGGATAGCGACGGGTCAGGTACGGCTCCAGCTCCACGCCGGGAAAGCGCCAGCGGTCCACCGCGAAGCGCGCCATCTCCTCATCGGTGACGCGCAGCTTGAGCGTGACCGGCAGGAAACTGCGGCGTGCCTTGCGCGACTTGTTGAAGGTCTCGATGTCTTCCGGGCTGAGCGCGAGGATCCTGGACAGGCCGGCCAGGGTGGCGTCCATGTCCTTGACCTTGTCCGGGGTGATGTCCAGGCGGAACGCCGGCACGTTCTCGGCCAGCAGCCGGCCGTTGCGGTCGTAGATCATCCCGCGCCCGGGCACCACCGGCCGCGGCTTGATCCGGTTGGCCTCCGAGCGCGTGGCGTAGATGTCGTGGTCCATCACCTGCAGCTTGAAGTACCAGCCGCCCAGCCCGATCAGGCATACCAGCACGCCGAGGAAGCCCAGCGCGGCGCGGCGCCGGAACTGTTCTGCCTCGGCATGCGGATTCTTGGCCTGGCGGCGCATGTACATGTCAGCGCCCGCGTCGCCCGAAGCGCAGCGCGTCCAGCAGCACGAACACCAGCGGCCACAGCGCCATGCCCAGCAGCGGCGCCCACCAGTACGACCACGGCATGGTCGGCTCGCCCACCACGATGTGCACCACCGCGCTGACGATGCGGTCGTTGAACAGCAGCCCGCCGATCGCCAGGATTTGCTGGGACATCGGGAAGAAGCGGATCCGCGCGCGGAAGCGCTGCAGGATGAAGGTCAGGATCACCAGCCGCAGCGCCTGCTCGCCCAGCACGCCGCCATACAGCAGATCGGCGATCACGCCGCTGGCGAAGGCGATGCCCAGCCCGACCCGGTCCGGCGTTTCAATCACCCAGTAGGCCAGCACCAGCGCCAGCCAGTACGGCCGCAGCGGCTGCAGCAGGGCCGGCAACGGCAGCAGGCCGAGCAGCAGCGCTACCACCAGACTGACCGGCAGCACCCAGGGTTTGTCGCGCAGGCGGCTCATGGCCGGTTCTCCACGGGTTCGGCCTGCCGAGCATGGCTCGGCACTACCGTGGATTCGGCTGCGGCACGGCGCGGAACGGTCACCGGTACCGGTGCGGCCGGACCGGGCCGGTTGGCCTGTGGTGCATTGGCGGGCGCCGCCGCAGGTGCCGTCGTGGCCGGGGATGAACCCGCCGGAGTGGTACTGGCCGGCGCGGCGGTGCCGGCCGGCGTGCCCTCCTGCAGCGGCGCGGCGGCCGGTCCACCGGCTTCGCTGGCATCGCGGCGCAGGTTCGGCGGCAGGTGGATTGCTTCACCCGGGCGCAGCAGCAGCACGTCGCGGCCACGGTCCAGCTGGGCGGCCGGCTTCAGTTCGCCGACCAGGAAGGCATGGGTGTCATCCGGACGCAGGGCGGTGATGCTGCCGACCGGGAAGCCGGCCGGGAAACGACCGCCCAGCCCGGAGGTGACGATCTCATCGCCGACTTCCACCCCGGCACTGAGCGGGATGTCACGCAGTTCCAGCTTGTCGCCGCGGCCGTAGACGATCAGCCGCACGCCGTTGCGGGCCACGGTCACCGGCACGGCATGGTCGGGGTCGGTGAGCAGCAGCACGGTCGCGCTGTTGCCGGTGGTGGCGATCACCTGGCCCATCAGGCCGCCGGCGTCGATCACCGCCTGGCCGACATGCACGCCATCGCGGGTGCCGGCCGCCAACACCAGGCGCTGGCGCACCGGGTCCAGGTCGATATCCAGGATCGGCGCGAGCTGCACATCCAGGCCACTGCGCTCGGCCACGTTGAGCAGTTCGCGCAGCTGGGCGTTGTCCAGCGCGGCGGTCTGCAGCCGGGTCAGGCGCGCGTTGGCGATGAGCAGCTGGTTGCGCAGCTCGCGGTTCTCGCTGACCAGCTGGCCGTGGCTGGCCGCATTGTCCTTGACCTGGGTACCGAGCCGGCCCGGCAGGCCGGCCAGCGCCCACACCGGCTGCACCAGCACGTTGGCCTGCGCGCGCAGGCGCGACAGCCAGCCGGCCTGGTCATCGAGCACGATCAGGGTGATGGCCAGGGCCAGGTAAGCGAGCAGGCGCAGCGGACTGGCGGCATCGCCCTGGCGGGAGGCTACGGGAGGACCGGCGTAAGGCGGCACAGGCGTCGACTGGGAAAAGTGTGGGTGAAGCGCGTTGCAGCACAGCGCAGCGGGAACAGCATGCGAGAACGCCCCGGCGAGGCGATGCCCGGTGAGCGGGACCCACCGGCATCACGCCGCAGAGGCGCGTCCACGATACACGGCCGGTACGGCTTACTCCGGCGCAAAGAACTCGTTGCCGTGCATGTCCACCAGCTCCAGCGCACGACCGCCACCGCGGGCCACGCAGGTGAGCGGGTCATCGGCCACCTGCACGTGCAGGCCGGTCTCTTCGGAGATCAGGCGGTCCATGTCGCGCAGCAGGGCGCCACCACCGGTCAGTACGATGCCGCGCTCGGCGACGTCGGCACACAGTTCCGGCGGGGTCTGCTCCAGCGCCAGCTTGACCGCGCTGACGATGCCCGACAGCGGCTCGTGCAGGGCTTCCAGCACCTCGTTGGAGTTGATCTTGATCATCTTCGGCACGCCCTCGGCGAGGTTGCGGCCGGAGATTTCCATCTCGATCACTTCCGCCTGCGGGTAGGCGCAGCCCAGCTCGACCTTGATCCGTTCGGCGGTGGCTTCACCGATCAGCATGCCGTGGTTGCGGCGCACGTAGTTGGTGATCGACTCGTCGAAGCGGTCGCCACCGATGCGCACGGAGGCCGAGTAGACGATGCCGTTGAGCGAGATGACCGCCACTTCGGTGGTGCCGCCGCCGATGTCGATGACCATCGAGCCACGCGCCTCGGTGACCGGCATGCCGGCGCCGATCGCGGCAGCCATGGGCTCTTCGATCAGGAACACATCACGCGCACCGGCCTCCTCGGCCGATTCCTTGATGGCGCGGCGCTCGACCTGGGTCGAGCCGGCCGGCACGCAGACCAGCACGCGCGGGCTCGGGCGCAGGAAGCGCGACTTGTGGACCTTCTTGATGAAGTGCTTGAGCATCGCCTCGGTGTAGGTGAAGTCGGCGATGACGCCGTCCTTCATCGGGCGGATGGTGGTGATATGGCCCGGGGTACGGCCCAGCATCTGCTTGGCTTCGGCGCCTACGGCAGCCACGGAACGGGTACCACCGATGGCACGGTCCTGGCGCACGGCCACGACCGACGGCTCGTTCAGCACGATCCCCTGCCCACGCACGTAGATGAGGGTGTTGGCCGTGCCCAGGTCGATGGACAGGTCATTGGAGAACATGCCACGCAGTTTCTTGAACATCTGGGAGTTGATCCTGAGGGGTGTCGCGCCCAACGCGGGATGGCGAAAAAATGGGCAGAATTCGAGGCCGACAAGCCTAGCAATCCCCCTGTGCGCGAGCAAGGACAAATCTGGCCGAAAGCCAGCCTTCACGGCCATTCAGGCCAATCCGGACAGCCCGGGTTCTGGCCCAAAGCCGCCTCACCCGTTAACCTTTGCGCCGCAGGGCGCCGCAGGGCGCCGTTTCGTTGCCCGCCCGACGGGCCTCAAACCCCCTTCCGCATAGGCCTTACTCGATGTCCGCTTTGATCTGTGGTTCTCTTGCCTTCGACACCATCATGGTGTTTCCGGACCAGTTCAAGAATCACATCCTGCCGGACAAGGTGCACATCCTGAATGTGTCGTTCCTGGTGCCGCGCATGCGTCGTGAGTTCGGCGGGTGCGCCGGCAACATCGCCTACAACCTGTACCTGCTGGGCGGCGAGCCGATCCCGATGGGCACCGTGGGCTCGGACTTCGGCCCGTACCGCGAGTATTTCCAGGGCCTGGGCATCGACCTGAGCCGGGTCAAGGTGATCGATGAGCTGTTCACCCCGCAGGCGTTCATCACCACCGACCACGACAACAACCAGATCACCGCCTTCCACCCGGGCGCGATGATGCGCTCCTACGAGAACCACGTGAAGGATGTGCCGGGCGTGACCCTGGGCCTGGTCGGCCCGGACGGGCGCGAGGGCATGATCCAGAATTCGCAGGAGTTCTTCGACGGCGGCGTGCCGTTCATCTTCGACCCGGGCCAGGCCATGCCGCTGTTCAACGGCCCGGAGCTGCGCACCTTCATCGAGCAGGCCGACTATGTCGTGGTCAACGACTACGAGTCCAACCTGCTGCAGGAGCGCACCGGCTGGGATGAAAAGGAGATCGTGAGCCGGGTCAAGGCCTACATCACCACCCGCGGGCCGAAGGGCGCGGTCATCCACACCCCGGAAAAGACCTATGACATCCCGCCGGCGCACGAGCGCCGCGTGGTGGACCCGACCGGCTGTGGCGATGCGTTCCGCGCCGGGCTGATCTACGGCATCGAGAAGGGCTATGACTGGCTGACCATCGGCCGCATGGGCAACCTGATGGGCGCGCTGAAGGTCGAGCACCCGGGCACCCAGAACCAGCGCTTCACGTTCGATGAGTTCAATGAGCAGTTCAAGCAGCAATTCGGCTACGCGCTTAGCGTTTGATCGCATTGCGATCAAACGCGGCCCACGATTCGCCAAAGCGAATCGCGGGTCCCAATTGCATTCCACCTTATCCCCCCGCCTTCGGCGTGCCCCCTTGAACAACAAGGGGGCTCCTCTCCAGAGGGCCATCGGGGGGATTGGGTAGAGCCGGGCCATGCCTGGCTGCTTTCCGGCTCCGCCGCGCGCGGGTTGTGCGGCAGGTACTTGTCCGGGGCGATCAGGCCGGAACCTGCTTTCCTTCCCACGCCGCCAGCACCTGCCCGCAGTCGGCCAGGTGCCAGCAGGCCATGCCCGGCCAGGGGTTGTCCGGGGTGTTGACCAGCAAGGTGCGGGTGCCGGCGGCGCGGCCGCATTCCAGGTCGAAGCGATGGTCGCCGACCATCACCACCTGGGATGGAACGGCCTGCCAGCGCTCAACGAAGTACTGCAGCCCGACCGGCGACGGCTTGGGCTCGGCTTCGTCGCGGCCGATGATGTCCTCGCGGGCAAAGATGTCGCCGATACCGATCGCCTGCAGGGTCACATCGGCGAGTTCGCGCGCGTTGCGGGTGAGGATGCCCAGCCGGCAGCCCGCAGCGTGCAGCGCGCGGACCAGCGCGACGGCGCCGGGGGCGGCCTGCGCCTGCCTGGCCAGCGCGCGTTCGTGTGCGAGCAGCCAGGCATGCTTGGCCGCAGCCTCCTGCACCGGCAACGCAGCGAGGTGGGTCAGGATGTCGTCGTCCGCTGGAATCGCGAGCTCGCGTTTGATGCGCTGGAAATCATGCACCGCGATGGTCAGCGTGCCGTCCATGTCGAACACCCAGTGACGGATCGCCGCAAGCCCGCTCACTTCCACCACTGCGGCATCCTGCTCGTATCCACGCCACCGGTTTCGAACACGGCCGTGCGCGTGCCACCGGCCTTGACCGGGAACTCGATGCTGATCACCTTGGCCTTGCGCGCCAGGTTCCACAGCGCTTTCTGGTCGGTGATGAACATCGCGATCGCCTCATCGGTGTCCGGGCGCCAGGCGGCCATCGAGACCGGCTTGCCGTCATCGACGGTCACCTTGACCTGGCATTTCGGGCAGCGGAAATCGCCGGCCTGCAGCACCAGGTAGGCATGCCGCTTCCACTCGGGATGATCGCGGAACACCAGCTGCACCGGCTTGGCGCCGCTGCCATCCACGTCCACGCGTTCCTTGCTGTAGATCTGCGCAGAGGACTGGATGCCCTTGGTACCGACCGGGATCTGGTTGTACTGCCACAGGGCCTGCAGCCGGCGCGTTTCGCGCGCGGCCTCGGCCTTGGCCTTGACCTCGGCGTAGCCCGGTTCGATCCGCGCGGCGACATCGGTGTCCTTGTACTGGTCCAGCAGCGAGCCACCATGGATGCGGGCACGCTCCCAATCCTGCGCGGCGACGGCCATGTCGTACTGCTTGGCCACGCCTTCGGCCTTTTCTTCCTGCTGCGCCTTGGCGGCGGCCGCGGCGGCCTGCTGCGCCTGGCGTTCGGCTTCGGGGTTGCTGCAGGCGGCCAGCGCGAAGGCGCAGGCTGCTACCAGGATCAGTCGTTTCATCGCGTGCTCCGTGTTGGTCGATGGCGCACAAGGCGCCTGCGCCTACTTTATCGCCAAGCGGTGCATGCCAGCGTCGCCGCGATGGCGGCCTGCCTTACTTTGCGGTCGGCTGTCCTTCGCGCCACCAATGGGTGGACGGTGCCGGTGCGCGGATATCCAGGCGTTCTCCCATGTGTGGCGCGGTCAGCGGCACGCCCTGCGCCTGCGCCAGCGCGGTGATGCGCTCGAAGGGTTCGGTCCACGGGTGCAGCGCGAGGTCGAAGGTGCCGTTGTGGATCGGCATCAGCACCTTGCCGCGCACATCCAGATGCGCCTGCAGGCTCTGTTCGGGCTGCATGTGCACGTCCGGCCAATCCGCGCCGTAGGCACCGGTTTCAATCATGGTCAGGTCGAACGGGCCGTAACGTTCGCCGATCCGGGCAAAGCCATCGAAGTAGCCGGTGTCGCCGCTGAAGAAGATCCGGGTCTGCCCCGTATCGATCACCCACGAGGCCCACAGCGTGCGGTTGCCGTCGGCCAGGGTGCGTCCGGAGAAGTGCTGGGCCGGCGTCGCGACGATCTTCAGGCCTTCCACGCGGGTGTCCTGCCACCAGTCCAGCTGCACGACCTTCGCCGCCGGTACGCCCCAGGCGATCAGGCGGTCGCCCACGCCCAGCGCCGTGACGAAGTGCTGCACCTTGGGTGCCAGCGCCTGGATCGCGTCGTGGTCGAGATGGTCGTAATGGTCATGCGAGATGATCACGCCGGTGATCGGCGGCAGTTCGTCGATCGTGAGCGGCGGCGCATGGAAGCGCTTGGGGCCCATGAACGACATCGGCGAGGCACGCTCGGAAAATACCGGGTCGGTCAGCCAGAAGTGCCCGTCCAGCTTCATCAGCAGGGTCGAATGCCCCAGCCGCCACAGGCTGTCATCGGGCGCATCGAGCAGGGCCTGGCGGGTCAGGGCCTGCACCGGGATGGGCGCCAACGGGCTGGCGTCGGCCGGCTTGTTGAACAGGAAGCGCCACATCACCCCGACCGTGCGGAAGAAGCCGAGATCGGTCTTGCCGGTGGGGTTGTGGAAGCGCCCGTCGCCGAACTGGGGCGACTGGTCATAGGCGGCCGCCGGGCGGGCACCGCAGGTCAACAGGCCAATGGACATGGCGATCAACACCGTCAGAAGGAGGAGGATGCGAGGCAGGCGACGTTTCATGCGGGGCGTGCCCAGAAAAGTACACCGGCGAGTTTACTTGCCTTTTCCGAAAAGTAAACTGAACGGTGTAAAATGGCCGCATGAGCCCCTCCGACCGCCCCACCCGCCTGACCGACCGCAAGCGTGCGGCCATCCTGGAGGCAGCGGTGGCCGAGTTCCGCGCGTTCGGTTTCGCCGGCACCAGCATGGACCGCATCGCGGCCACGGCCGAGGTTTCCAAGCGCACCGTCTACAACCACTTCGCCAGCAAGGACGAGTTGTTCACCGCGATCCTGTGGCAGCTGTTCGAGGCCAGCCAGGCGCTGGATGTCGTGCCCTACGATCCGGCACGGCCGCTGCGCGATCAGTTGCTGGTCTTCGCGGCCCGGAAGATGCGCCTGCTCGACGACCCCGGCTTCATCGATCTGTCCCGGGTGGCGATGGCCGAACTGGTACACACGCCCGAACGGGCGCGCGCGATGATGGACAAGCTGGCCGAGAAGGAAGAAGGCCTGACGGGCTGGATCCGCGCCGCCCAGGCCGATGGCCGGCTGCGCGAGGAGATGCCGCCAGCCGAAGCTGCGCATCAGTTGCAGGCGATGCTCAAGGCCTTTGCATTCTGGCCGCAGATCACCTTCGGCCAGCCACCGCTCTCACCGACGCAGCAGCAGCAGGTCATGCACGACTGCGTGGACATGTTCCTGGCGGTGCGCGCGCTGTGAGCACTGCCGCCCAGGCATGAAAAAACGGCGGGTTTCCCCGCCGTTTTTTGTTCAACCGATACGTGTGGCGATTACGGCTTGGCCGTGCCCGCCTCGGCCTTGTCCAGCATGTCCTGGACCGAACCGGTGGTGATCGGGTGGTAGCCCGGCTTGGCCTTGGCGAAGGCCGCCTTGGCGAAGGCCAGGCCTTCCGGCGTCTTCACCAGTTCGGCGTAGATCGGCATGATCAGCTTGCGGCGACCGACGCGCTCGATGAACGCACCGGCGGCTTCGTTGGCCTCGCTGTAGCCACTGCGGATCGTCAGCGGGTACCAGCGCATCGCGATCTCGCCGTTGGCGGTGCCGGTGAAGTGGTACGCCTTGTCCAGCGCGGCGAGCTTCTCCACCGGCAGGGTCTTGCCCAGGCCGTCGATGAAGTGCACCCATTCCTGGGTGCCCCACTCGCCGGTGATCTGCGCGTTCGGCAGCGTGTTGCTGCCCTGCCAGGCGATGCGGGCGGTATCGACGATGGAGAAGTTGCGCGAGCGGGCCTTGGTCGCGAACGACGGAATGCCCGGCTCGTCCAGCCACGCCTTCAGCTCGGCATCGGTGACGGCGCCGGGCTTCTTGGACAGCAGGTTCTTCTTCAGGTACTCGATGAACTGGTCGGTGTTCGCGCTCTGGAAGGCATGGTCATCGAACCAGCCACGCAGGAACGGGTCGAAGGTCTCGCGGCCGAAGCGCTGTTCCAGGAACTGCAGGAACCACGCACCCTTGACGTAGGCGACCTGGCTCAACGCCTCGTCCGGGTCACGCTCGCTCAGCGGCGGCAGCGCCAGGGCCTGGTCGGCCGGGCTCATGTCCTTCACTTCGGCGAGCAGATCGTTCTGGTCGATCTCGCGCTCCATCTCGGCCATCTCCTGGCCATACAGCGCCTCGGTGATGCGGCCCTGCACGTAGGTGGTGAAGCCTTCGTTGAGCCAGATGTCCTTCCAGCTGGCGTTGGTCACCAGGTTGCCCGACCAGCTGTGCGCCAGTTCATGGGCGACCAGCGAAACCAGCGACTTGTCGCCGACGATCACGGTCGGGGTGGCGAAGGTCAGGCGCGGGTTTTCCATGCCACCGAACGGGAACGACGGCGGCAGCACCAGCATGTCGTAGCGGCCCCAGCGGTACTCGCCGTAAAGCTTCTCGGCGGCGCCGATCATCTTCTCGGTGTCTTCGAACTCCTTGGCGGCCTTGCCGACCATGGTCGGTTCGGCCCACACGCCGGAGCGGCCGGAGATCGGCTCGAACACCAGGTCGCCGGCGGCGATGGCCAGCAGGTAGGACGGGATCGGCTGCGGCATCTTGAAGGTGTAATCACCGTCACGCGCAGCCTTGGGATCGTTGTCGGCGCTCATCAGCACCATCACGTCCGGACGCGAGGCCACGTGCGCGCTGTAGGTGAAGCGCACGCTCGGGGTGTCCTGCAGCGGCACCCAGGAACGGGCGTGGATCGCCTGCGACTGGCTGAACATGAAGGGCAGCTTCTTGCCCTCGGTCATCGACGGCTCCAGCCACTGCAGGCCCGAGGCGGTCGGCGCGGTGTGATACGTGATCACGACCTTGGCCGGCTGGTCCGGCGTATCGATGCTCAGCTTGCTGCCGAACACCTTGTCGGCTGGCGCCAGTACGAACGGCAGCGGCGCAGTCTTGCCGTCGGCGGCGATCGCCTCGACCTTCTCCACGGTCAGCTCGCGGGTGTCCAGCACCAGCTGCTTGGCCGCCTTGTCCTTCCACTCCAGCGTGTAGGTCGCGGTGCCGCCGATCTGCTTGCTGTCGAAGTCCAGCTTCAGGTCCAGCGCGATGTCCTTGACGACGACCTTGTCCGGCTCGGCGTAGGAGCTTTCATCGTGGCTGCGGCTGTCGGCTTTCATGGCAGTGCTCGCCGGGGCGTTGGCAGTGGGATCGACGGTCGGAGCCGCCGGTTCTTTGGAGCAGCCGGACGCCAGGGCGACGGCGAGGGGAATCAACAGGAACGGAGATCGCATGAATCGGGACCGATCAGGGTGAAACGACCAGTTTACCCCCTGTCTCCGGCGCCCGCGCAGGCCATGCGTGGCGGTTCGCGCATTCAGTCCTCGGCGCGCAGCAGCCGCCCGCCCCCGGCGTACTTGGCCCGGTACATGGCCGCATCGGCGCGCCGGTAGGCCTCGCGCAGGTCATCACCGGGGCGATACCGGGCTGCGCCGGCACTGGCTTTGACCGGCGGCTCGCCAGCGCGCGCCGGTGCCGCCAGCTGTGCGAGCCAGCGGGTGACCCGCTCGCCGGCCTCGTTGCTGTCGGCGTGTACCGCCAGCAGGAACTCATCGCCGCCCCAACGCCCGATCCAGTCCGGGCCGCGCAGCCACTGCCGCGCGGTCTCCACCAGCCGCACCAGCACCTGGTCGCCGGCCAGGTGGCCGTGGGCGTCGTTGATCGGCTTGAGGTTGTCCAGGTCGACCACGAACAGGGTCAACGGGCGGGCCTGTGCGCTCGCCCACGCTGCCGAATCGGCCAGCGCCTGCTCGCAGCCGCGCCGGTTCAGGGCCTGGGTCAGCGGATCGAGCAACACGCTGCGGCGCAGATCGCGCAGGCCGGCGTCGACCCCATGCAGATTGCGGTTGATGCTGCGCAGCAGCCGGCCGATCTCGTCATGGCCCAGGTCGGGCAGGTGCGGCAGGCGCTGCTCGTCGTAGTAGGCCTCCAGCGCATCGGCCGCCTGCCGCAGCGGCGCCATCAGGCGGTACAGCGCCATCATCGCGATCGCGGTGCCGAGCAGCGTGGCCAGCAGCACCACGCCGACCACGGTCCACATCACCCCGCGCGCATAGTGGCCCGTCGCAGCCATCCACAGCAGCAGGACCAGCAGCGGGACGTGCAGGCCGAGGAACACCACCGCCATCAGCTTGGCGGTGAATGAGCGGGGAAATACGCGGGCAAGCCCGCGGTACAGGCGCATGGCAGGCCCTCTTCGACAGCCTGCCTGCAGTGTGGCCGAGCCCCCTCAGCGGGAACCGGACCGCTGTCTCAAAGTTTGTAGCCGGAGTGAATCGAAACGATGCCGCCGGTCAGGTTCTTGTAGTGGCAACGCTCGAACCCGGCTTCGGCCATCATGGCCTTGAGCTGTTCCTGCGGCGGATGCTTGCGGATGCTCTCGGCCAGGTACTGGTAGCTGTCGCCATCGCGGGCGAACAGCTGGCCCAGCCTGGGCAGGATCTTGAACGAGTGGAAATCGTAGATCGGCTTGAACCAGTCGGCGGTGACTTCGGAGAACTCCAGCACACGCGCCTGGCCGCCCACCTTGAGCACGCGGTGCATCTCGCGCAGGCCGGCTTCCTTGTCGGTGACGTTGCGCAGGCCGAAGGCGATCGTGACCAGATCGAAGCTCGCATCCGGGAACGGCAGCGCCTCGGCGTTGCACTGCACGTAGTTCAGGCCCGCGACCAGGCCGCGGTTGGTCAGCCGGTCACGGCCGACGGAGAGCATGCCGGCGTTGATGTCGCCCAGCACCACTTCACCCTCATCACCCACCCGCTCCTTGATCAGCGCGGCGATGTCGCCGGTGCCGCCGGCCAGGTCGAGCACGCGGTCGCCCGGCTTCACCTGCGCGGTGGCCACGTAGTAGCGCTTCCACGCCCGGTGGATGCCCAGGCTCATCAGATCGTTCATCAGGTCGTAGCTGCGCGCGACCGAGGTGAACACTTCGCCCACCAGCTTCTGCTTGTCCTTCGCAGCGACGTCGCGGAAGCCGAAATGGGTGGTGCCAGTCTTGTAGGGGGATTCGCTCATGGGGACGATTATCGCACCGCCGGCGCCGTTGCGGCAGGCCGACCACTATCATGAAGGCCTTCACGTCCCTGGATTGCGCATGATCACCACCCCCGACTACGCCGCCCTGCTCGAAACCGCCATCGCCGAAGCCCGCCAGGGCCTGGCCGAAGGCGGCATCCCGATCGGCGCCGCGCTGTACCACAACGACGGCCGGCTGCTCGGCTGCGGCCACAACCGCCGCGTGCAGGAAGGCGATCCGTCCGTGCACGGCGAGACCGACGCCTTCCGCAAGGCCGGCCGCCAGCGGCGCTACCAGGACACCATCATGGTGACCACCCTGGCCCCGTGCTGGTACTGCAGCGGGCTGGTGCGCCAGTTCAACATCGGCACCGTGGTGGTCGGCGAATCGGTCACCTTCCAGGGTGGCATCGAGTGGCTGCGCGAGAACGGCGTCAAGGTGATCGACATGCAGAGCCAGGCCTGCATCGACCTGCTCGGCGGCTTCATCAGCGCCCATCCCGAGGTCTGGAACGAAGACATCGGCGAGTAAGCGTCGCCGCATCCGCGCGCATATGCGTGGAAGATGCCCGCGCGGGGCCGAACGGTGGCGCGCGGGCACAGCTACGTTCTGAATGCTTCAGTGAGCAGGCCGGGCCGCAGGGCCCTGTGCCGTGGGTGTCTGCGCGTGATGCCCTCACGCACCGACGACGGTCGCCGGACACGGCGAACACGCCGCACTAACAACCGCGCTGCATGAACGGCTTAAGGTGGTTGCACAGGGGGCACCATCGTCGAGGAGACGTCATGCATGCCCGAACCCGCCGCACCTCCTCCATCGAACCCGAGCTGACCGATGCCTGGGAACGACTGCAGGTGCACTACGCACGCCACCAGAACGCCGCGCCTTTCTGGGATGCCTACCAGGCGATACAGGATGAGTTGACGCGGTCCCATCCCCAGCAACGTGTCGCCGTCTGCAACCGGCTGGCGACGCTGGCCGAGCGGCTCGGCGTGGTCCACCACGCTCATCTGCTGCGCGAGCAACGTGGCGAAAGCCGCCACACCAGCTCCACATCGCCATGACACCGCTTGCACCGCGCTCTACGCCATCATCCAGATTCCCTTCTTCCCAAACTGAAGTGACCATGTCCTCCGCCCAGATCTCCATCCCTGCCGTCATCGATGTCGACGCCGAAGTCAGCTACTGGCGCCAGCGTCATGCCGACGGCAACCTCGGGACGGGCTCGTTCGGCCATTACGTGCCGTGGATCAAATTCGCCTGCGATTCGCTGATCACGCAACCGCGTGCCAGCGATGAGCAGCGCGATGAAATGTTCCAGACCCACTATGCGCTGCAGATCATGCCGCGCCTGTCCGAAGAACAGGCACGCCAGTTCGTCGACCAGTGCTGGGAACACGTCTACCATGCCGGCCGCCAGGACCTGTCCTCGCGCCCGCGGTTGCATGCCCGGGTCTGACCCGCCCCGGCTGCACAGCGCCTGCACGGCGCCCCACCAGTGATACAGGCACCTCGGACCCGGTCTGCCGTGCCTCATGAAACTGCGCAGCCTCTTCATCCTGGTCGCCAAGAAGGCGTCCTATGCGGCGGGAACGCCGTGGACCTTCCTGGCGGCGGCCACTCAGAACGCGGATACCGCCGCGATCCAGATCAAGCTTGATGAGCTGATCCGCGCCACCAAGGGCGCCAACAACGAACTGCTCGATCTGGAAGGGCTGGACGAAGAGCGCCTGGAAGATCCGCCGCGAGTACGAACGCATGGCACGCGAGGCCGGCAATGCGCTGGACCGCGCGCGGCGCTGCCACGGCGATGGCCGCGCCGACGCCCCATGACCGACACGGGTGCGGCCGGCCGGACGCACCCGCGCAGACTTACCCGCGCTCGTGCCAGCCGCCGCCGAGCACCTTGTACAACGCCACCTGGTTGGACTGCTGCGCCAGCTGCGTGCTGACCAGCGACTGCCGCGCGGTGTAAGCGGTACGCCGTGCGTCCAGCAAGGTCAGGAAGCTGTCCAGGCCGGCGTCGTAACGCGCCTGGGACAATCGCTGCGCCTGCTCCGCCGCAGCCACCAGCGCCTGCTGCGAAGACAACTGCGCATCCAGGCTCTCGTTGAGCGCCAGTGCATCGGCCGCCTCGCGGAACCCCGACTGGATCGCCTTCTCGTACTGCGCCAGTGCGATATCGCGATCAGCGGTGGCCATGCCCAGATTCGCGCGCAGCTTGCCGCCCTGGAAGATCGGCAGGTTGAGCTTGGGAATGAAACTCCACACGCGCGTGCCGCTGTCGAACAGACCCGACAGCTCCGAGGAGGCCGAACCGATGTTGCCGGTCAGGCTGATCGACGGGAAGAACGCCGCGCGCGCGGCACCAATGTTGGCATTGGCCGAGAGCAGCACGTGCTCGGCGGCCATCACGTCCGGGCGGCGCAGCAGCACATCGCCCGGCATGCCGGCCGGCAGCGGCCGCACACTGGCCACATCGGTCACCTCGGCCTGCGGCAGCAGGGCGGCATCGACCGGCCCGCCTGCCAGCAGCACCAGTGCATTGCGGTCCTGGGCGACCTGGCCGGCAAAGCGCGCCACATCCGTGCGCGCGGTTTCCACCAGGGTGCGGGTCTGGCTGAGTTCCAGCGCCGAGGCGCCGCCAAGCTGACGGCGTGCCTCGGTCAGGCGCAGCGAATCTTCGTACGTCGCCAGCGTCGCCTGGGCGATCCGCAGCTGTTCGCTGTCCGCGCCCAGGGTCAGCCACGCATTGGCCACCTCGGCCACCAGCGACAGCTGCGCGCTGCGACGGTTGGCCGCTTCGGCGAAGTACTGCTGCAGCGCAGCCTGGCTGAGGTTGCGCACGCGGCCGAACAGATCCAGCTCGAACTCGACCACGCCGAGGTTGGCACTGAACTGCTCGGTCACCGGCGCATCACCGCCGCTGCGGGTCATCTGCCCCTGCACGCCGATCGCCGGCACGCGGTCGGCGCGCTGGATGCGGTACTGCGCCCGGGCACGCTCGACGTTGAGCACGGCCACGCGCAGGTCGCGGTTGTTCTCCAGCGACTGGCTGATCACCGCCTGCAGGCGCGGGTCGACGAAGAAATCGCGCCAGCCGATGTCGGCCACTTCCATCGGTGCAGCGGTCACTGCCCCCGTGGTGGCCGTTGCCGGCCACTGCGAGGGAATCGCCGGGGCGACTTCGGTGCTGCGTGGCTCCAGCGTCGAGCAGCCGGACAGCACCAGGCTCAAGGCCAGCGCCAGGCTGGCCATCATGGGCTTACGCATCGGAACCTCCAGCGTTCTTGCCGTACTTCTTGCGATTGAACACGCGCTGCACCACCACGAAGAACAGCGGGATGAAGAACACACCCAGCAGGGTGCCGACCACCATGCCGCCGAGCACGCCGGTACCGATGGCCTGCTGCGCGCCGGAACCGGCACCGGAGGCGATCGCCAGCGGCAGCACGCCCAGGCCGAAGGCCAGCGAGGTCATGATGATCGGGCGCAGACGGTCGCGCACGGCGTGCATCGTCGCTTCGATCAGGCCGGCGCCCTTCTCCAGGTTCTCCTTGGCGAACTCCACGATCAGGATCGCGTTCTTGCTGGTCAGGCCCACCGTGGTCAGCATCGCCACCTGGAAGTAGATGTCGCGCTCCATGCCGCGGAAGGTGTTGGCCAGCACCGCGCCGAGGATGCCCAACGGCGCCACCAGCAGCACCGAGGTCGGCACGCTCCAGCTTTCATACAGCGCAGCCAGGCACAGGAACACGATCAGCAGTGACAGCGTGTACAGCAGTGGCGTCTGCGAACCGGCCTGGCGTTCCTGGTAGGACAGCGCAGTCCACTCGATGTCGAAACCGGCCGGCAGCTGCTTGGCGAGCTTCTCCACTTCGTTCATCGCATCGCCCGAGGCCACGCCCGGGGCGGGCTCGCCCTGGATCTCCATCGCGGAGACGCCGTTGTAGCGCTCCAGGCGCGGCGAACCGTAATCCCAACGCTGGCTGGCGAAGGCCGAGAACGGCACCATCTCACCGGCGGTGTTCTTCACCGACCACAGGTTGAAGTCCTCCGGGTTCATGCGGAACGGCGCATCGGACTGCACGTACACGCGCTTGACCCGGCCACGGTCGATGAAGTCATCGATGTAGCTGCTGCCCCATGCCGCCGCCAGCGTCGTGTTGACCGCCTCCAGCGACAGGCCCAGCGCGCTGGCCTTGCCGACATCGATATCGATGCGCAGCTGCGGGGTGTCTTCCTGCCCGTTCGGGCGCACGTTGGCCAGCAGCTTGCTCTGCCCGGCCATGCCGAGCAGCTGGTTGCGTGCCTCCAGCAAGGCCTGGTGACCGGCACCGCTGGTGTCCTTCAGGAAGAAGGTATAGCCCGAGCCGATGCCCAGCTCCGGCATCGCCGGCGGCGGGAAGGCGAAGATGAAGGCGTCCTTGATCCCGCCCAGCGCGGCCATGGCCCGGCCGGTGATCGGCATCGCGCCCTGGTCGGCATCACGGTCCTTCCAGTCCTTGAGCTTGACGAAGGCCATGCCCGCGTTCTGCCCCATGCCGGCGAAGCTGAAGCCCTGCACGGAGAAGATCGACTCGATCGCGTCGGCCTCGTTCTCCATGAAGTGCTTTTCAAGCTTGTCGATCGATTCCAGGGTACGTTCCTGGGTGGCGCCGACCGGGGTCTGCACCAGCGCCATCAGGATGCCCTGGTCTTCATTGGGCAGGAACGAACTGGGCAGGCGCATGAACAGCAGGCCCATCACCAGCGCGAGCGCGGCGAACACGCCCATGAAACGCCACGGACGGCCGAGGATGCCGCGCACGCCACGCTGATACTTCGCGCTGGAGTTGTCGAAGCCGCGGTTGAACGCGTTGAAGAAACGGCCCGACCAGCCCTTGTGGGCCACGTGGTGCTCGCCCTTCTTGAGCGGCTTGAGCATGGTGGCGCACAGCGCCGGGGTCAGCACGATGGCGACCAGCACCGACAGCGCCATCGCCGAGACGATCGTGGCCGAGAACTGGCGGTAGATGACGCCGGTGGCACCGCTCATGAAGGCCATCGGCACGAACACCGCCGACAGCACCAGGCCGATGCCGACCAGCGCGCCGGTGATCTGGCTCATCGATTTGCGCGTGGCTTCCAGCGGCGAGAGGCCTTCCTCGGACATGATCCGCTCGACGTTCTCCACCACCACGATCGCGTCATCGACCAGCAGGCCGATCGCCAGCACCATCGCGAACATGGTCAACATGTTCACCGAGAAGCCCAGCGCGGCCAGGATGCCGAACGTGCCCAGCAGCACCACCGGCACCGCGATCGTCGGGATCAGGGTCGCGCGGAAGTTCTGCAGGAACAGGTACATCACCAGGAACACCAGCACGATGGCTTCGATCAGGGTCTTGATGACGCCCTTGATCGAGACCTGCACGAACGGGGTGGTGTCATACGGCACCACCGCCTTCAGGCCGGCCGGGAAGTTCGGGGCCATTTCATCCAGGGTGGCACGCACGCCGTTGGCGGTGGCCAGCGCGTTGGCGCCGGTGGCCAGGGTGATCGCGATACCCGACGACGGCTTGCCGTTGTAGCGGGTCACGAAGTCGTACGACTCGGCCCCCAGCTCCACGCGGGCCACGTCGGCCAGGCGCAGTTCGGCACCGTCCTGCGCGCTGCGCACGATGATGTTGCGGAACTGCTCCGGGGTCTGCAGGCGGTCCTGCGCGTTGATGGTGGCGTTGAGCTGCTGGCCCTTGATCGACGGCGCGCCACCGAGCTGGCCGATCGCGACCTGCGCGTTCTGCGCGGTGATCGCCGCGATCACTTCGGCGGTGGACAGCTTGTAGGTGTGCAGCTTGTTGGGGTCCAGCCAGATGCGCATGGCGTACTTGCCACCGAACACCTGGATGTTGCCCACGCCGGGCACGCGGCTCAGCGGATCGACGATGTTGGAGCCGACGTAATCGGAGATGTCGTTGGCATCCATGCTGCCGTCTTCAGACACGAAGCCGAGCACCTGCAGGAAGCCGCTGCTCGACTTGGCCACGTTGATGCCCTGGCGCTGCACTTCCTGCGGCAGCAGCGGCATGGCCAGCTGCAGCTTGTTCTGCACCTGCACCTGGGCGATGTCCGGGTCGGTGCCGCTCTGGAAGGTCAGCGTGATCGTGGCCTGGCCATTGGAGGAGCTGTTGGAGGAGAAGTAGATCAGGCCGTCCAGGCCCTTCATGTTCTGCTCGATGATCTGCGTTACCGAGTCCTCGACAACCTTGGCCGATGCACCCGGGTAGCTGGCGCTGATCTCGACGGCCGGCGGTGCCACTTCCGGGTACATCGACACCGGCAGCTTGAGCACCGCCAGGCCACCGGCGA